>NZ_JABTEL010000010.1 GCF_013285155.1 Winogradskyella undariae
AAGGACAAGCTACGCGAGTTTCAACGACTTAAAATCGAGGTCTAAACGCCTCATAGAACTGTACGAAATCTGTGTAGAAAAAGAGAGGGGATTTTCAATGTTGACGAGATCTGTAGTCTCCGCGTATATATTAACCTTATTCCTCTCTTTTGTTCTTTCTAATTATATAGCTTAAATTTAGTGTTTTATTAAAATGCTAACTTAAGCCGTATATAATTTATTGCTTAGTTCTAGCCTACTTACGAAAATCCTCGCGGATTTTCTATTCGGTTTTTATTTGCTAAATTAGGTGCTAAACCACGCAACAAACCATATACAAACACGTTAGCAAACATATTATGACGAAATCAACTTGTAAACTTTGCAAAGAAAAAAAGTCATTAATAAAAAAGTCTCATATTATATCGGAATTTCTTCATAAAGAAATATTCGACGAAAATCATAAGTTAATTGCTTTTGACCCAAAAGAATTACGAAAAACTAATCCGAGAATTTCAAGACCTTCTTCTGGAGCATATGAAGGTAATTTGCTCTGTAAAAAATGTGACAATGAAATTATTGGAAAATACGAATCTTACGTATCCAAACTTTTGAACAAGAAACTAAATAAGAACGAAAAAATTAAATGCAATATAAAGCACTCAAAAGATAAAGGAACAATAATAGAATTATCAGATTTAAATTATAGCTCTCTTAAATTATTCTTACTTTCCCTTCTTTGGAGAGCTCATATATCGAGTAGAGATGAATATCAAAATGTTGATTTAGGACCTTATGCTAACAAAATTGGACAATCAATATTAAATGAAAATCCTGGATCAGATGATGATACTATAATTACAATAAGTAAATTAGACCCAACAGCAGGATTTTCAAATTTTATTGCACAACCTATTCGATATAAACTTGATAATTCGACTTATTATATAATAATCATAAATGGTTATATAATAATTTATTTTCTTAAAGAAAATCATCTTTCCAAAAAAATAAAGCATCAAAGATTAAAAGAAGATGGAACATTGGAAATGGTTGAAATTCCAAAAGACAAAGTGAGCTCATTGATAATGAATTATATTGGCGTAACAAAATAAAAAATACGTTTGCTAACACCGTATATATTTTATTGCTAGCTTCTTGCCTACTTTCGAAAGTCCTCGCGGACTTTCTTGCTCGGTAATTATTTACTAAATTAGTTGCTTGAAACACGCAACACCCGAGCGCAGCGAACAGACGAAGTAAACCATACACACCAACCGTTAGCTAACATTTAAAAAAATGAGAACACAAAGAATAATTCTGTTAGTAATTATTGTATTTACTTCTAACATAATTTTGGGGCAAGCCACTGATTCCCTGAAAAACGCTATGTTAGAAAAAATAAAATCTAGTGAAGTTTTTAAAGAAACTATTTATGAATTTAAAGGAAAGGAATTGCCGAAATTTGAATTGCCTCTCTTGAGTGGAAAAAAAATCAATTCGGAATCTCTAAAAGGCAAACCAACCATAATAAACTTTTGGTTTAGTAATTGCGCACCTTGCATTGAAGAAATGCCACTTTTAAACGAAATTAAGTCTGAATTTGGAAATGAAGTAAATTTTATATCAATGACCTTCCAGAATCAGAATGAAGTTAATGAATTTTTAAGAACACATGATTTTGACTTTACTCATATTGTAGATTCAAAAGATTACATAAAAACTTTTGGAACGTTTGGTTATCCAAAGACGCTAATTTTAGATAAAGATTTAGTAATCGTTGAAATTGAGAAAATGATTCCAAAAGACACTGAAAACGAAGAAAAAAATAAAGCGGAATTTAAAGCACAATTATCAGAAAAACTGAATGAATTAAAAAAACGTTAGCTAAAAAAGTATATTATTTATTGCTAGTTCTAGCCTACTAACAAAAATCCTAACGGATTTTCTATTCGGTTTTTATTTGCTAAATTACGTGCTAAACCACGCAACACCCGAGCGCAGCGAACAGACAAAGTAAACCATACACAATCACATTGGCATCCATTGAGCAGAACCGTCAAAAATAAAATTCATGAGTAATTTAAAAGACATTAAATCAAAAATTGAATAATATGCGAAACACTCAAATCTGACTGAATTACAAATTGTTGCGAAACTCGAAAAACACTACTTTAACAAAAAAGTAAATGAAAATTTAAAATTGTATAAAGAGAAAAGTGAGTGAAATAACAAAAGACCTAAAAATCTCGCCACGAAAATTTTACAGAATTTTGGAAAAGAAAAATATTGAACATAAGAAATATAAAAAAGAAGGATTTAAAACAAAACGTTTGATTTTTAGCTCGTTTCCGGAATCGGAAACTGAACTGAAAAGCAAAACCCAAATGGATTGCGGAATTTAGCCCGTTGCACAATTATTCACTCAATCAGAATTAATAAAGTTTGCGGAATAAATCATCAACCAAATTTAATAGCAAAATGAACAAAAAAACTAAAACAATAATAATCGGAGGCTTAATTGGAGGAATAGCGTATGCCAGTATTATGGCTGGATTTGATTATTCTGACGGACTAGATTTTAGAATTTGGAGATTTTTATTAAATGCAATAATATTTGGAATATTTATGGCAATAATGAATATATACAACATTAAAAAACAAACGGAAGAAAATAAAATAACGAATAGCAAAAACAACAAAATGCCAACAAAGTAATGTGGCTCAAAATAAAGTAAAACAAAGTCGCAATCGCTTAAACCCTACAAACATTTCAAAACCGCAATACCCACACTATCTTTAGCATTTAAGACATATAAAGCACCAGCCACCTCTTGGTAAAACCGAACACCAAGCACACATAGCGCAGTACCAAGCCCACTTGGCAAAGTATCAGGCTCTAAAGTCAAAGTAGAACCAGCATAAGAACGATCTAAAACCAAAGGAGGAGCTAAATGCAGGGCATAATTCAAATGGTCAAAATCAAAATCCAAAACACCATACGTTAACGCCATATGAGTAGCACCTTCCACAAAACCCACCTGAGCAATATCAAAATCAGTAAGTGTTAACACAAAATCACTGCTAGAAACATCTAACGCAAAGGGTAAAACTTGCCGTACAACACACCCTGGTGTATAGTTAAACTGTTGTAATAACTGAAGCCCATGCGCCTGCCCTATCCCATTAGCAACACAGCGTTCCCCACGTTTATGTGTCGTATCCAAAACCTTTATACGCGTAAACAAGCCCATCAAACGACTATGAAAATGCGTAAACTTATGTCCCTTATAAAATGGATTCAAAGCAGATCTAAACGCTCTATTCACCGCAGAACAATGCCCAAACTCATTGGCATTTTCGCGCACACGCTGCATACTAGCCTTGCTCTTTATTGTTTTTCTAGTAAACCCACCACCCGCTTTTCGTGCAATCGGTTTACCATTCAAATAATAAAAATTAATACCATTTAACGTCCCTACTAAATGGATAATTCCGGTCTGTTTTGCCATAACATCACATTTTAAGTTAAACACCTACAATACAGCAATATACAAAAAAAAATATAATACAGGTTATAGCGTGGTTATAGCATGCTTATAAAATACTTAAAACAAGCTTATAGCATCTCATAAGTCAAATGAGACCAAAGCATACAACTTATAGTAATAAAAAATTAATTTATTGACTTACGTCAAATAATCTGACTTCAAACAATATTAATTTTGCTTATCGAAAAATTAAACATAATTTAAAATGGAATTAGCAGAATTAGACACCATACAAACAATTAGTACTAAAAGTCAAGAACGCTTAGAAAAAGCATTAGTACACCTTAGAAATGGTAAAGGAGTTATTTTAATAGATGATAAAAACAGAGAAAACGAAGGAGACTTAGTATTCTCTGCCCATAACATGACTAATAAGGATATGGCACTTATGGTTAGAAATTGTAGTGGTATTGTTTGCCTATGCTTAACTAATGAAAAAGCAGATGCATTAGATTTACCTTATATGGTAAAGGAAAACACCAGTAGTTTTCAAACCCCTTTTACCATTTCTATAGAAGCAAAAGATGGTGTAACTACCGGCGTTTCTGCCAAGGATAGATTAACAACCATCCAAGTAGCTTCCCATAAAAATGCTAAAAGCCATCATTTAGCAAAACCTGGACACATTTTTCCTTTAAGAGGTAGAAATAATGGCGTTTTAGACAGAAAGGGGCATACAGAAGGAAGTATTGATTTAATGAAATTAGCAGGCTTAAAGCCAGAAGCGGTTCTTTGTGAATTAATGAACGAAGATGGAACTATGGCAAGAATGGACACCATTACAAAATTTGCTATGGAACACGATTTAATGGTCTTATCAATAGAAGATATTATTCATTATCGTAAATTTGTTAGAGACTTTATATAAATGACAAATTACATAGAACTCACTGATTTTATTAAAAAAAACATTGAAATTGGAGATGAAGATTTAAAAATCATTCTGTCTTATTTTAAAATTATAAAAAAAAAGAAAAATGAGATTTTACTTTCCACAGGAAAATTTAGTCAAGTTAGTTATTTTGTAAAAAAAGGGTGCCTAAGGTTATTTTTTATTGATGATAATGGAAAAGATGTTACCCGTTATATTGCATTTGAAAATCAATTAGCAACAGAACTTGTTAGTTTTATAACCAAGGAACCTGCCCAAGAAACAATTCAAGTTATTGAAGATAGTGAGCTCTTATACATCACGCACAATGATTTTAGGCATCTTATGAAAATCATACCTAAATGGAAGGATTTTTATAATATATATTTAGAAAAAGCATATGTAAATAATTTAAAAAGATTAACATCTTTTACGACTTTAAATGCTTCAGAACGCTATAATCAGTTATTTAAAATAAATCCTAATATAGTTAAGCGGTTACCTAATAAAATTGTAGCGTCTTATATCAATATATCACAAGAAACCTTAAGTAGAATAAAATCTAATTAATTATTAGTAAAAAATAAAGAATAAAAACACCGAACACCAACTGCTATTTTTGAAAAATAAACATCCTATACAATATGAAATAGATAAAAAAAATGCAACGGAAATTGTTCAACCTCAATTAAAAGTTCAGATGAATGATCTGGACTCAAAAAAGAAAAATATACCAAAAAAATAATTTAAAAGTATTTATTATGAGCAAATTAAAAATTATAGCTACAATTATTGTAAAACCCGAATTTAAGGAAGATGTTTTTAATATATTGAAAACTGTAACGGATGCCACACGGAAAGAGGAAGGTAATATCTCGTATATATTACATGAAGATATTAATAATAGCGCAAAGGTTATCATTCTAGAAGAATGGAAATCTCAGGAAGCGATTGACTTTCATAATCAAACAGATCATTTTTTAATATTAAAGAACGAACTCGGAAAAAAGGCCGATAGTTTATCGATAGATATAATAAGAGCCTCTTATTAATTTTATAACTTAAAAGTATACAAAATGAAAAAGTCAATTTTTGTAATACTGTGTATCGCAGTATCTTTTTTAGCAAATGCTCAATTAAATTCTGAATTGTACACTTACAAACAGATTGGTAACAAGTATGTTATAAGTATTCAAAACCATGCTGAGATTACAAAAGCAATCACTGAGTTTGTGAAAGAGCATGATATAAAAGCAGGAACAATTGTAGGTCTTGGGGCTGTTAATGAAGCTACTTTAAGATTTTTTGATCCAGCTACTAAAGAATTTGTAGATAAAACGTTTTCCGAACAAATGGAAATTACCAACTTAACAGGCAATATATCTCAACAAAATGATAAGCACTACATACACATGCATGTAACTCTTGGACGTAACGATTACACGGCATTAGCGGGACACTTGCTTACAGCCAAAATTAATGGTGCTGCAGAATTTGTTATAGAAAGTTTTGATGGAACCGTTAATCGTTATCATGATGAGGACACGGGTCTAAACTTGTACGATTTTTAGACGTATAGAAGAGTAGACAACTAATAAACATAGCCAAATTGCGACCTTCATAGCCTTATTAAAGTGTCATCTAAATGCAGGAATGAATGACCACGGAACAATGACGAATAGCAATACTATTATGGAATTTTCAAAAGAACACAATTTGATATCAATTAAATGATAAACAATCCAGAACTTGTTAATGGCATTACACTATAAAATAATGACTTAAAGATTATTCTGTCTTATTTTAAACAAACATCTAAAAATTAAAAACATGAAATACGCAGTATTACTCCCATTATTCTTACTACAAATGATTGTTCATGCACAACCGACTAATACCCTTAACAGCTCTGAAAAAGTGGATGACAAGTTGTTACTAACCATCTTCCTTAAACATGATCAAAGTATGACTTTGAATGAGATTGAAAAGATAAGAACGGATCAAGGCTTTTACGAAAACCTCCCTCCAGAAGGTGTTTCTGTAGTGAATTGGTTTGTGGTTATGGGACTTGGTCAAGTGGTGGTGTTAGAACTTCCTGCTTCAAAATTATCTGCTGTAAATTTAGCCATTGAAAGAACCGCATGGAAGGCTTTTACAACAGAAATGTATGCAACTTACAATTTGTATCCTATCATAAAACACAAATTGAAAAATAAGTCAAAAGTGACGCTAGATGCAAAACCCAGTTCTAAAAAAGAAGATGACAAGTTGCTATTAACCATCTTTCTTAAACATGATCAAAGTATGACTTTAAATGAGATTGAAAAAATAAGAACAGATAAAGGCTTTTATAAAAATCTCCCTCCAGAAGGTACTTCTGTAGTGAATTGGTTTGTGGTTATGGGACTTGGCCAAGTGGTGGTGTTAGAACTTCCTGCCTCTAAATTATCTGCTGTAAATTTAGCAATTGAGAGAACGGCATGGAAAGCTTTTACAACAGAAATTTATCCAACGTACAACCTATACCCTATCCTAGAAAATAAATTAAAGAATAAGTCAAAGGTAGAATACTAGAATTTTAGTGACCATAAACAGTCAAAAAAATAGAATAAAACAGTTAGCAATACGATAACACGCAAGAGATGAAATCGAGAAAATTATTAATGATACCTGGCCCAATAGAATTTGAAAGTGAAGTGATGCAATGTATGGCAGTACCAACGCCTAGCCATCTGTCCCCAGATTTTATAGACTGCTTTGCCAATAGTTTAAAACTAATGAAAGACGTTTGGCAATGCCCTTCTGGTCAACCATTCATAATATCAGGAACAGGTACACTTGCTATGGACATGGCAGCAGCAAACCTAATAGAAACCGGTGATAAAGCACTTGTAATAGCGACAGGCTACTTTGGGTTACGTTATGCCGAAATATTAAAAAGATATGGCGCTCAAGTAGATATCCTTGAAGCTGAAGTCGGTAACATTGTACCCTTAGAACTTATAGAAGAACAACTAAAAGCTAAAAGCTATAAACTGTTAACGTTTACACATGTTGACACATCAACAGCTGTTTTAAATGATGCTAAACGTATTGGTGCCTTAGGTAAAAAGTACAACGTATTAACCATTCTAGACGGTGTTTGTTCTGTTGCTGGCGAAGAAATTAAACAAGAAGATTGGGGAATTGATGTTGTACTTACAGCATCCCAAAAAGCAATAGGCGTTCCTCCAGGACTCGCGCTTTTAGTGGCTTCTAAAAACGCAATGCAAGCATTTGAACAACGCACAAGTCCTGTTGCTAATTACTATGGCGATTGGGCCAATTGGTTACCAATAATGAAAGCTTATGAAAATAAACAAGCTTCTTATTTTGGAACACCAGCCGTGAATCTTGTAATTGCTTTAGAAAAAAGTTTACAACTCATTTCAAAAGAGGGGCTAGACCATCGTTTCGACCGACATAAAAGAGCGGGAAAAGCTATGCGAGCTGCAATCAAAGCTTTAGGCCTGGACTTATTATCAAAAAACGAACACGTTTCTGCAAACACCTTATCAGCTCCCTTATATCCAAGCCAAATGGACACTGCCGCTTTTTTAAAGTCAGTAAACCAAGAAGGCGTCATACTAGCTGGAGGTCTTTTACCGCAATTAAAAAATAATTACTTTAGAATTGGACACATGGGATCGGTAAACAAGAATGATTTACTAGCAACGGTTGGAGCCATTGAATCAGCGTTGAAAAACAATGGCTATTCACATCAATTAGGATTAGGAACAGCTCAAATATTAAAACACTTCTAACTAGAATAATGAAAACATCACATCAACATTATGCCATTGAAGATACCACGCGTTCACCGCAAGAACATTGGCTATCTCACTTACTTAATGGCGCCTATAAATTACCTGGTTTAGAAGGGAAAAGAGGTGTTTTGTTTTCAAATTCCGTTTTAGAAAAACACATTGAAGAAGAAGATAAACACGATAATTTTGAGTTAACATCAGGAATAAATAGAAGCCTTAGAACATTATCTTCTGGTGAACAAAAGAAAGCATTGTTGTCTCATCTACTCCTACAAAACCCAGATTTTATAGTATTAAATAATCCTTATGAAACCTTAGACAAAGCGTCTGTGTCTGCATTAAAACAACAATTAATAGCCTTGTCTAAAGACTTACCAATCGTTTTTATTTTCAACAGACAGGATGATGTATTACCTGTAATGACGCATGCCATTACATTCGAAAAAGCGGAGCTTAAAGCAGTGGTGCCTATCGAAGACTATGCTTTTAGAAAAAAAGAGTTTGTTTTTGATAAAGACATTCCAACCGCAATAACAACCTACACCAATATTCCAGAAGTGCTCGTAGAGCTTAAGAATATACAGGTGAGTTATGACGATCGTACTATTCTAAAAGATATCAACTGGATCATCAAAAAAAAGGAATTCTGGCATTTAATAGGCCCTAATGGCTCTGGTAAAACCACATTACTATCCATGATTTATGGGAACAATACCAAGGGCTATGGTCAAGAGGTATATCTCTTTGGTCAAAAAAAAGGCTCTGGTGAAAGTGTTTGGGATATCAAACAGAAAATCGGCTATATTAGTCCTGCGATGTTAGAGCTATTTAAACGTAGCTATACTGTAGAGCAAATGATTATTTCGGGCTTTTATGATAGTATTGGCTTATATCAAACACCGTCAACTGCACAAATACGTGCCGCTGCTCAGTGGATGAACGTCTTAAATTTAAGCGACCAAAAAAACACCTCGTTTCTCAAATTATCGCCAGCTGTTCAACGCTTGATATTAATTGCAAGAGCGATGATTAAACATCCACCGTTATTGATTTTAGATGAACCCTTAATTAATGTTGATGATGAAGGTAGAGCACTTGTTTCAGCGTTAATAAACAAAATCGCCAAAGAAAGTGAGACCAGTATCTTATTTGTAGCGCATCGTGATGAGGCTAATATTCACCCTGAATTTACCTATGAACTTCAACCTTCTCCAAATGGTTCTGTAGGCGTACAGAAATAAATATAGAACTCATTTTAATTGAAGACTAAGAATTTAATGATATGCAAATGAAAGGCATGTCTACCACAGATTTTTTAGATTATGCGATTTTAATTTCAAACTCAATAGCTAGTATTCCCATTTATGAAATGGATTAAACTTTAGCATACTTTTAAGGCAACGACTTTATTAAATTGGGTATTTTCGTTAGACAAAAACGATTTTAAAAATGAAAAAGATCCTCTCCCTAGCTATAGTTGTGATTGCTACGCAACTGACATTTGCTCAAACAGACAACTTACAATGGTTAGATATTCAGTTAGCTAATTATGACTATCCTTTTCCTGTTTCCACTTTAGAATTAGATATACAAAACCAAGCGCTAGACATGGCATATATGGATGTACAACCAGACAATTACAACGGTAAAAACATCCTGTTATTTCACGGTAAAAATTTTAATGGAGCCTACTGGAAAACGACTATTGAAGCTTTAACAAAAGTAGGTTATCGTGTTATTGTACCCGACCAAATTGGTTTTGGAAAATCGTCTAAACCCGAACATTTTCATTATACGTTTCAGCAGTTAGCACAAAACACAAAAGCCTTATTAGATAATTTAAATGTGAGTAAAACTTCGGTTTTAGGACATTCTATGGGTGGCATGTTAGCCACAAGATTTGCCTTAATGTATCCTGAAGCAATAGATAAATTTATTTTAGAAAACCCTATTGGTTTAGAAGATTGGAAATTAAAAGTACCCTACAAACCGGTGACGTGGTGGTACGCCAACGAGCTTAAAAAAAGCTATGAAGGCATTAAAAAATACCAATTAGTCAATTATTACGATAACAAATGGAAACCTGAATACGACCAATGGGTGAACTTATTAGCGGGTTGGACACTAAATTCAAGCTACAAAACTATTGCTTGGAATAATGCCTTAACCTACGATATGATTTTTACACAACCTGTGGTGTACGAGTTTAAAAATATCACGGCACCTACCCTTTTAATTATTGGCACTAGAGATCGTACGGCTTTAGGAAAACCGTTAGTAAGTGAGGAGGTGAGAAAAACAATGGGGTTATACAGTGAATTAGGTAAGACAACACAAAAAGCAATTCCAAATGCCAAGCTTGTAGAAATTGAAAATGTGGGACATTTACCTCACATTGAAAAATTTGATAGTTTTATTAAACCGTTATTGAATTTCTTGAAGTAACAGCTATTTTTAATAACATTAAAAGCCTCATACATCTATTTGTTTGAGGCTTTGTTGATTTTAAATAGTAACAACTTTCAAATATTACTCTTCATGAACGAGTGGTGAAAAATTTAATCAATATGAAAACAGACTATGCGTTCTAGTAATGTGACCGGTGCTATGTTAAATATGACATTATCGTAGGAAGAATTTTAATGATTTTTACTCTTCATAACTTATCTTAAATTAAAAACACCTCAGAATTATCTGAGGTGTTTTCTTATTAATTTCTAACAAAAGCTACAAGTATTTAATATTTGAATAAAGTTCTATTATTTTAAAAGTGAGACCATCTCAGTAAAACCTTTTGCTTCGGCATGCGCTAAAGCCGTTTTCCCTGAATTATCTTCTATAGTTTTATCTGCATGATGTTCTAACAATAATTTTACAATGTCTATTTTGTTGTACTGGGTAGCAAAACTTAGAGCCGTAGTTCCATCTTTGTTAACTGCATTAATATCTGCACCATTTGCTAATAATGTCGTTGCCAAGGACGTATTTCCTTTGAAGCTTACTCCAATCAACGCTGTATTACCTGAGCCATCTTTGGCATTAATATCTGCGTTATTTTCAATAAGAATACTAGTAGCTTCTTCATTATCAAAATAGGTAGCTAAAATAAGAGGAGTAAATCCACGTGCATCTTTTTCATTTACTAAGTTGGGATTTATACACATCAATGCTTTTAATCGATCTTTATCTCCTGCTTTTATAGCTTCAAATAAAACATCTGTATCTCTTTTCATAATTTATAAAGTTTTATTTAAAAAGGAATGCACCTATAAAGTCCATTCCTTTTCAAAATATCAGTGTTTATACGTTTTAAATATCAAAACGGTTAGCATTCATCACTTTTGTCCAAGCTGCAACAAAATCGGTAACAAATTTCTCTTTGCTATCGTCTTGAGCATATAATTCTGAATACGCACGTAAAATAGAATTAGATCCAAATACTAAATCTACACGTGTTGCTGTGTACTTCACTTCACCTGTATGACGGTTTTTAATTTCGTAAGTGCCGTCATCTTGAGATTTCCATTCGTAAATCATATCAGTAAGATTCACAAAGAAATCATTGGTAAGAGCACCTTCGTTTTCAGTAAACACACCATGTTTTGTACCTCCATAGTTGGTGCCCATAACACGCATACCACCTACTAAAACTGTCATTTCCCCTGCTGTTAATCCCAATAATTGTGTACGATCAAGTAACATTTCTTCCGGACTTACAACATATTCTTTTTTCTGATAGTTTCTATAACCATCAGCAAGTGGCTCTAAAGATTCAAAAGATTCTACATCTGTCATGTCTTGCGTAGCATCACCTCTACCTGAAGTAAAAGGAACACTAACGTTAATACCTGCATTTTCAATTGCTTTTTCTACACCAACATTACCAGCTAATACAATAGTATCTGCAAGGCTAATTCCAAATTCAGTTGCAATAGGCTCTAAAACAGCTAATACTTTTTCTAATTGAGCAGGTTCGTTACCTTCCCATTTATTTTGAGGTGCTAAGCTAATACGAGCTCCATTTGCTCCTCCTCTAAAATCTGATCCTCTATACGTTCTTGCACTATCCCAAGCCGTAGACACTAATTCTGAAAGACTTAAATCTGTACTTGCAATTTTGGCTTTAACTGCAGCAACATCATAATTGTAGTTTCCTTTAGGAATTGGATCTTGCCAGATTAAGTTTTCTTGTGGTACATCTGGTCCAAACCAACGGTCTTTTGGTCCCATATCACGATGCGTTAATTTAAACCAAGCACGCGCAAATGCATCTGAAAACGCATCAAAATCGTCTTTAAATTTTAATGAAATCTCGTTGTAAATAGGATCCATTCTCATAGCCATATCTGCATCGGTCATCATTGGATTTAATTTTGTTGTTAAATCCTCTACATCTACAGGTTTATCTTCATCTTTAATACTTACTGGTTCCCATTGTGTAGCGCCTGCAGGACTTTTACGTAATTCCCACTCATGGTTATATAACATTTCGAAAAAACCATTATCCCATTTTGTTGGGTTTGTAGTCCAAGCTCCTTCTATACCACTTGTAACGGTATATCTTCCTTTACCCGATTTTGTTGGATTTGCCCAACCTAAACCTTGCGCATCTACATCTGCACTTTCTGGATCTGGACCTAAAATACTAGCATCTCCATTTCCGTGTGCTTTACCAACAGTATGTCCACCAGCAGTTAATGCCACAGTTTCTTCATCATTCATAGCCATACGCTTGAATGTTTCTCTAACTTGTAATGCTGTTTTTAAAGGATCAGATTTCCCATTTACACCTTCTGGGTTTACATAAATTAATCCCATTTGTACAGAAGCTAATGGATTTTCCATGGTTTCAGGATTATCTACATTATCATAGCGCTCATCACTTGGTGCTAACCATTCTTTTTCAGCTCCCCAATACACATCCTTTTCTGGATGCCAAATATCTGTACGTCCAAATGCAAAACCATAAGTTTTTAAACCCATACTTTCATAAGCAATGGTTCCGGCAAGAATTATTAAATCTGCCCAACTTACTTTATTACCATATTTTTTCTTGATAGGCCAAAGTAAACGTCTTGCCTTATCTAAACTCACATTATCGGGCCAAGAATTTAACGGTGCAAAACGTTGATTTCCTGTACCACCACCACCACGTCCGTCAGCTAATCTGTATGAACCTGCTGCATGCCATGCCATTCTAATCATTAATCCACCATAATGTCCCCAATCTGCAGGCCACCAATCTTGACTATCTGTCATAAATGCATTTACGTCTTTTTTTAAAGCTTCTACATCTAATTTTTTTAATTCTTCTTGATAATCGAAATCTGCACCTAAAGGATTAGTTTTAGAATCTTGTTGATGTAAAATATCTAAATTAAGAGTATTGGGCCACCAGTCTGTAACTGTTTTTTCGGTAGTTGTTATTGCGCCTTGCATAAAAGGACATTTACCTGTACCAGAACCTCCATGTGGATTTAATTCTTGATTTTCTGCATGTATTGAATCTGCAGAATTATTAGCTGAGTTTTCCATATATTGTATTTTTTGTTTTAATTTTTTATAAAAATATAAAATATTGACGTTTTAATTTAATTTATCTTATTTTATTATTATATATTTCAATAGCTAAAAGCTATAACTAAATAAAACACCATTGACTAAATGTATTAAAATATGGATTTTTAAAGAATATATCTATAAAAATTTCGTACCTTAATTTAAAATTTAAAACATACAATTATGAGCACTTCAGAATATACAAAAGTTTACTACGGTAATTTTATATTGGTTACACGTGTTAAAGATGAATTAGAACATGCAGGAATTGTTCCTATTATTAAAGACGAAGGCGAATCTCAAAGATTAGCGGGTTATGCTTCTATGAACCAAGGTTATCAAGAAGTGTTTGTAAATAATGAGGAATTAGAAAAAGCTATGGTTATTGTTAACCGTGTAAAGGTAGAAATGGAGGCTTAGTTTTTATAGCGTAATTATTTCTATTTATTATAACCTCTTTTTACATAAAAAAAAAGTGCTAGTATTTTTAATACTAGCACTTTATAATTTTATAATAGTTAATGTCAGAAATATAATTTCTTATAATGCAACACCATACATTTTTTCACGTTGTTCTTTAATCTTTTTGTCTCCCATATAATCATCAAACGCCATGTAACGATCAATAACGCCATTTGGTGTTAATTCTATGATTCTATTACCAACAGTTTGAGCAAATTCATGATCATGAGTCGTTAACATAATAGTTCCTTTAAAATTAGTTAAAGAATTGTTGAATGCTGTAATACTTTCTAAGTCTAAGTGGTTTGTAGGCTCATCTAATTGTAAAACGTTAGCTCTTGTCATCATCATTCGACTTAACATACAACGTACTTTTTCTCCTCCAGAAAGAACATCTGATGTTTTTAACGCCTCTTCTCCACTAAAAATCATTTTTCCAAGGAAACCTCTAATATTCACTTCCTCACGCTCCTCTTCTGTTTGTGCCCACTGACGCAACCAATCTACAAGAGATAATTTATTATCAAAGAACTCACTGTTATCTAAAGGCAAATAAGATTGTGTCGTTGTAACTCCCCAATCAAACTTACCGCTATCAGCTTGTTCTTTTCCATTTAATATTTGATAGAAAGCTGTAGTTGCTCTAGAATCTTTAGAATAAACAACAACTTTATCTCCTTTATTTAAGTTTATATCAATGTTGCTAAATAAAACATCATTTTCTAAACTTGCCGTTAAGCCTTGGACATTTAAAATCTGATCTCCAGCTTCACGATCACGTTCAAAAATAATAGCAGGATAGCGACGACTAGAACGTCTTATCTCTGAAATATTTAATTTATCAATCATCTTCTTTCTACTCGTTGCTTGTTTAGATTTTGCAACGTTAGCTGAGAAACGACGAATAAAGTCTTCTAATTCTTTCTTTTTCTCTTCTGCTTTTTTATTCTGTTGTGCATGCTGTCTTGCTGCTAACTGAGAAGACTCGTACCAGAACGTATAGTTACCAGAAAAGTGATTAATTTTTCCGAAATCAATATCAGAAATATGTGTACAAACTGAATCTAAAAAGTGTCTATCGTGAGAAACCACAATCACACAGTTTTCATAGTTTGCTAAGAAATTCTCTAACCAAGTAATAGTTTCGTAATCCAAATCATTGGTAGGCTCATCCATGATTAACAAATCAGGATTTCCAAATAAAGCTTGTGCTAGTAATACACGTACTTTTTGCTTACCATCTAAATCTTTCATTAAAGTATAATGGTAATCTTCCTTAATTCCTAAGTTAGATAACATGGCTGCAGCATCACTATCAGCATTCCAACCATTCATTTCTTCAAATTGCACTTGAAGTTCTCCGATTTTTTCAGCATTTGCATCTGTATAATCAGCATAAAGTGCATCAATTTGAGACTTTAATTTATATAAAGGTTTATTTCCTTTTAAAATGGTTTCTAAAACCGTGTCTTCATCATGTAAATTGTGATTCTGCTCTAAAACAGACATACGTTTACCGGGTTCTAAATGAACACTTCCTGAAGTTGGGTCCATTTTACCTGCTATAATCTTTAAAAATGTAGATTTTCCGGCACCATTGGCACCAATAATTCCGTAGCAATTACCATTATTGAATGTGGTGCTTACTTCATCAAAAAGTATACGTTTTCCGAATTGAACCGAAAGATTAGAAACTGATAACATGTTTTAAAATTTTAATCTGTTAACCTTATATATTGAAGGCGAATTTTTTGAGATTGCAAAAGTAGAAAATTAAAAGCAGAATCTATTAGATTACTTCATTATGAATATTAAAAACACTAAAAACCTTATGTTTTAGTACTTTTTTGTTTAACTGAGATTAATTTAAACCATAAAATAGCTTTGAACAATATTTTTAATGTGTTAATTTACAAATAAATAGATTTTATCAAGATAATCTTCTATCTATTTTTATTCTAATTAAAAGGTGTAATGCTAAGTTTTAACGAGGTATTAACAACAGTTAAGATAAGCTTCTTCTATTTTTGTGTCATATCATTATATATTAATATCTTATGCTAAACCTACGTATAGTCTTTGCTATAATCATTATGTCTTCTGCTTTTAGTTGTCAATTTAAAGGCGAAAAGACCGGTGACTATGCTTACATAGGTGGTGAAATTATTAATCCAAAAAATAACAGTGTAGTTCTTTTTAATACGAGTGGTAAAATTATAGATTCTATTAGTTTAGATAAAAACAACAGATTTATATTTAAGGTAGATAATCTTCATTCTGGCTTACATTCCATTACACATGGTGGAGAATACCAGATGTTTTTATTAGAACCTAACGATAGTATTATGTTTCGTTTAAATACGTTTGACTTTGATGAGTCTTTAGTATTTACAGGGCATGGCGCTAAAAAAAATAATTATTTACTTAAAACTTATTTATTAGGTGAAAAAGAAGCTAAAAAATTAGTTCGCTATTCTAAAATGGAACCTGAAGCTTTTAAAGCTTTTGTTGAAAAGCGAAGACAAAAACAGCTTGATGACTTTAATAAATTTTTAGTAAAAAACGAAGAATCAGAATTCTTTAAATCTATTGTTGAAGCAAACATTAATTATAATTCTTATGCTGATAAAGAGATTTATCCTTTTGCATATTTTGGAAATAACAAGCTTATTCATATTAAAGATCTTCCAGAAGATTTTTTTAGCCACAGAAAAAATATCGATTATAATGCGACTTACTTAAGTCGTTTCTTTGCCTACAATCGTTTCTTATTTTCTAATATAGATAATTTAGCAATTCATAAATTTTATGAAAATCATCCCTACCACAGTAAATTTGATAGGCATGCTATGGACTATAATAAATATAAATTAGATTTAATTGATAGCATTGTTTCAGATCCTATTATTAAAAATAATCTATTAAAATATAAAGCAAGAGAATATATAAGTTATAATCATACTGAAGCTGAAGCCAATGAATTGCTTGAGCATTATTTAACTAAAAGCACCAACGAGGAAGATAAATTATATATGAATGACTTGGTGTCTTCTTTAAAATTATTACGCCAAGGTAATCCACTACCAAATATTTCTATTGTTAATTATAACGATACGGAACACTTTATAAATTCAATTATTACCAAACCAACGATTATCTATTTTTGGTCCTCTAACTCTAAATCTCAGTATAGAAATAGTCATTATATGGTAGATAAGTTAAAATCGAATTTTCCACAAATGGATTTTATCTCAATTAACGTGAATGACAATAATGATAAGTTTTGGAAGAATATTATTGAAAATTATGACTTCCCTACCATTAATGAGTTCAAGTTTAAGAATTCTAATCAAGCAAGGAAAACATTAGCTGTTAACTATTTGAATAAATGTATTATTGTTGATGAAAACGGTATGATTTTACACTCTAACGCTAGTATTTTTAATTCAAACTTTCAATCAACACTTGATGATTTATTACAAAAAAAGCATCTTATTGTTACACAAGATGCTCTTTAATATATTTTGTTGAAATTGATTTAATTTCCTTTCTTATAATCTGCTAAGAATTTTTCTAAACCACTATCTGTTAATGGGTGTCTTAATAAACCTGTAATAGAACTTAAAGGACCTGTCATTACATCAGCACCCAATTTAGCACAATCTATAACATGCATTGTATGACGTACAGATGCTGCTAATATTTGAGTTTCAAAAGAATAATTATCGTAGATATGTCTTATTTCAGCAATAAGATTTAAACCATCTGTAGAAATATCATCTAAACGACCAATAAAAGGAGAAACATAAGTTGCACCTGCTTTAGCTGCTAATAATGCTTGACCTGCAGAAAATACTAAAGTTACATTCGTTTTAATTCCTCTGTCTGAAAAATATTTACAAGCTTTAATACCATCTTTAATCATTGGTAATTTAACTACAATCTGATCGTGTAATTCAGCTAAGGCCTCACCTTCTCTTACCATACCTTCAAAATCTGTAGAGATAACTTCTGCAGAAACATCACCTTCTACAATGTTACAGATTTCAACATAATGTTTCATTATATTATCTGTTCCTGTAATACCTTCTTTAGCCATTAATGATGGGTTAGTTGTAACACCATCTAATATACCCATATCTTGAGCATCTTTAATCTGCTCTAAATTTGCAGTATCAATAAAAAATTTCATAAAATTTATTTTTAGTTGTTGTGTATAAGTCGCGACGAATTTACAACTTTAAGCTTAGCAATACAATGTACCAATTATAATTTATAATGATTCATTAACATCTTTTCGTATACTGAATCTGGAAGAATTCGTTTTAAAACAATAGAGAATTTCTGAAGAAAAGCACCTACTTTGTAATGAATCTTTGGGTTTTTAGCTTCAATAATTTTATAGATAGCTTCTGCCATTTCTTTAGGATCTCCACCACTATCTACGTGTTCATCCATTAGACTTAATGTTTTTCCGTACGTATCTTTATAAGGAGAATCTTCTAACGCTGGTGCATGATAACGACCCGCAGCAATATTAGTTGCAAAGTCTCCAGGTGCAACATTAGCCATATTAATATTAAATGCTTTTAGCTCCATTCTAAAAGCTTCGGTTATTAACTCTAAAGCTCCTTTACTCGCACTATAAACACCTCTATAAGGTAAACCCATATAACCAGCAATAGAAGTAACATTAATTACAAGACCTGAGTTTTGTTTTCGCATACTAGGCAAAACGGCCTTTGTTACGTTGATAGGTCCAAAAAGGTTAGTTTCAAAATTTCGCTTTATTTCTGCATCAGGGATTTCTTCAATCGGTCCCGTAATTCCTGCACCAGCGTTATTGATAAGGATATCTATTTTAGATTCGACCTTTAAAACTTCAGCAACACATGCAGAGATGGTTTCAAGTTTTGTAACATCTAAAGCTACAATAGGAAATTTACTATTTGGATAATTATTAGGACTTCTACTGGTACCGTAAACTTTAAATCCTTTTTCTTGAAGAAATTCGCCAACAGATTTCCCTATTCCAGAAGAACCACCTGTTATTAATACAACTTTAGACATACTATATTATTAATTATAATTTCGAAAATACAAATTCTGAAATTGGTAGAATATTTTATAAAACCCTAAACCTTTAATTAGAAGGTCTATAAACTAAAAAAATCTCGATTCGCCGAGGCTTTCAAGATTTGAGTTTTGGGTACAAAAAAAGGCAAGCTACCTACATCACACTGCTACAACCATTTACCTTTGCTGCGTTCCCGCCCTGGAGGATTCAACAGGAGCTAGTTGTGTAGGACTTGCCGGGTGCAAAGATATAAACTTTAATTAGTTTTACAATCATTTATTTAAAGATTTTTAAACTGAATTTAATTTAATAACTTGCTAAAAATTCTAATAGACCTCATGAAAATTTATAAATATTTCATTCTTACAGCCTTAAGTTTACTTCTTACAAATTGTGGAGATACAAATGGTTCAAAAAAATCTAGTTTATCTATAAATATAGAGGCTAAATCTTTAATGTTGGGAGACAAATTAACCCTTTCTATCAATAATCCGCAGCAACAAGAGATCACAAATGTTAGTTATGAGTTAAATGGTAAGGCTATTGAAAAGCAAAGTGTTTTAGATCATATAACTTTAGGTCAAAAAACAATTACCGCTAAAGTAACGGTTGGTGATAAAACGGAAACACTTTCTAAAACCATTCAAATTTATAATAACGAAAAACCTTCTTATTATAAGTATGAAGTCATTAACACCTACCCTCACGATATTACATCTTATACTCAAGGATTAGAGTTTTATAATGGTGAATTATACGAAAGCACAGGGCAAAGAACAGAATCTAAACTTAGAAAAGTGAATTTTGAAACTGGTGAGGTTTTAAAAAATATCAATTTAGATGATGCTTATTTTGGTGAAGGGCTAACAATATTGAATGATAAGATTTATCAATTAACATGGCAAGCTAAAAGAGGCTTTGTATATGATGTGAATACTTTTGAAAAGCTTACTACTTTTAATTACGGAACAAGTAAAGAAGGTTGGGGAATTTGTAATGATGGAGAAACACTTTATAAATCTGATGGAACAGAAAAAATATATCTTTTAAACCCTGAAAATTTAAATGAAAAAAGTCATATTGAAGTTTATACTGAAAAGGGTAAAATTCCTAATTTGAATGAAATGGAATGGATTAACGGTAAAATTTTTGCTAATATTTATCAAAAAAATGGAGTTGCCATTATAAATCCAAAAACAGGAGGTGTTGAAGGCGTGATAGACTTTACTCCTTTAAGAAAATTAGTAACACAACACCCTCAGTTAGATGTTTTAAATGGAATAGCTTACCACCCAGAACGTGAAACTATATTTGTAACAGGAAAAAATTGGGATAAGATTTTTGAAGTTAAAATTAAAAAGCAATAACAACATCATGCAAGTATTTGAAAAAACAATTACTGTTTGCGAAGATGATATAGACGATCTTAACCATGTTAATAATGTACGTTATGTGCAATGGGTTCAAGATATCGCAAAAGATCATTGGGCTTCTTTTGATACTTCAGAAATCACAAAAAAATATGCTTGGTTTTTAGTTAACCATTTTATAGAATATAAAAACCAAGCTTTACTTGGCGACAAGTTAATTTTAAAAACTTATGTACCTTCTGCAGAAGGTGTCGCTTCTGTAAGACATGTAGACATTATAAATGCTACAACCAAAAAAATAATAGTAAAGTCTAAAGCTAAATGGTGCTTAATAGATTCTAAAACATCTAGACCTGCTCGTATAACACCCGAAATAGCTGCGCTTTTTAATTAACATTTATTTAGGTTAAAGTTTTTTTAACACCTTTATACTTTAAATATTAAAACCTTTTCTTTAACGCATCAATCAACCTTGACTATGCGTAAAATTACTATTGCTAGCTTTCTTTTCTTTATTCCCTTTTTACATTTCTCTCAAACTTTAAACGGAAAAGTGTACGATACCAAAAGTGTCCTAAAAAACATAAAAGTCTTTAATAAAACTCAGAAGAGAGTCACTTTAACTAATAATGAAGGTGACTTTACTATTGAAGCGAAAGTAAATGATAGCATCTCTTTTGAATCTTTATTCTATCATAAAAAAACAGTAGTATTAAAAGATTTTCATCTTAAAAGTACTTCGGTATTTGAACTTAAAGAAATACTAACGGAGCTTGATGAAGTTGAAGTAAAAGCAGAAGTTGAGCAGCCTATATTTGTTGAAGAAACCTATAATTTAGAACTTCAAAATATTATACAAAATGATATAAAAAATAATCCACAAAAATATGCACCATTAGGAAACAATCAAGGTGTGGACTTTGTTTATTTATCTCGAAAGCTTTATGATTTATTAAAATCTAAAAAGCCTAAAAAGGTTGAAGAAGAAGAGAAAACAATAACTTATAAAAACTTCACTAAACTTATTGAAACTAGTCCTTTTTTTAACAGTCAATTATTAACCAAAGACCTAAAAATTCCTGAAACACATAAAAATCTTTTTTTAGAGTTTTGTGCAGCAAAACAACTCAGTCTAGCATTACTTAAAGACGAAAATAAAATGCAATTGTTAGAAGAGCTAGTAGTAAGTAGCCAGTTATTCTTAATTTTATTAGAAGAATACGGAGAAGAAACCTTACAGAAAGATTAATTGCTCTTTCTTAGTAATGAAAAGTATAACGTAATTTATCGTTAACTATAATAAATCCTAACTTCAAAAGTTATATTTTTAAGGCTTAATTATATTTATCATTTATGAAGCGATTGCTATCCTTTTTACTTTGTTTTGGAATCTTATTATTTTGGAGTTCTTGTCGTAACGATTTTGAATTTTCACCAAGCATAGGACAATTAGAATTTGCTAAAGACACCATTTATTTAGATACGGTTTTCTCAACCATTGGTTCTAGCACTTATAATCTAAAAGTGTATAATCGTAGTGATGATGATATTGTAATCCCAACAATACAATTAGAAAACGGTGAAAGTTCTCTTTACCGAATGAATATTGACGGTTCTACAGGAGTGGAAAATGATGATCAAGTTGGTAAATTCTTCGAAAATGTAGAATTATTAGCCAATGATAGTTTGTTCATTTTTATTGAAACAACAATAGATATTGCCTCTCCAGATTTAGGAATCTTAGAAAATCAATTTTTATATACCGATAGAATTTTATTTGATTCTGGGAGTAACCAACAAGATATAGACGTTATTACTTTAGTTAAAGATGCCGTTTTTATATATCCGAGTAGAAATGAGATTGATGATGATATTGAAGACAATTACATTACTGAAACTCTAACTTTTGATGTTGATGGAGATGGTACACAAGATGAAACTACGCTTCAAGGCCGTTTTCTTACAGATGAAGAACTTACATTTACCAACCAAAAACCTTATGTTATTTATGGTTATGCAGGTGTTGGTTCAGGTAAAACCTTAACAATGGAAGCTGGTGCACGAGTTCACTTTCATGCAGATTCAGGTATTATAGTAACCGATAATGCTACACTTAATATTAATGGAGCATTGAGTTCTGATCAAGAAGCTTTAGAAAACCAAGTTATTTTAGAAGGTGACCGTTTAGAACCTTTATACGAAGATGTCCCTGGGCAATGGGGAACCATTTGGTTATATAGTGGAAGTGAAAATAACATCATTAATTATGCGACTATAAAAAATGCAACTATTGGAGTTCTATCTGAAGGAGATCCAAATGCAACAAATGATAAATTAACGATCACAAATTCTCAAATTTACAATACAAGTAGTTTTGGTATTTTAGGTAGAGCAACGTCTATTAAAGCAGAAAATCTTGTTATAAATAATTCAGGACAGTCTTCTTTTGCTGGTACCTACGGAGGAAAATATAATTTTACACATTGTACAATTGCGAATTACTGGAATAGTAGTTTTAGAGAGTACCCTGCCCTACTCTTAAACGATTATATTGTAGATGAAAATAATATTGTTTTCGTTAATGATTTAACGGAAGCTAACTTTAACAACTGTATTATTTACGGAAATGATAATCCTGAATTTTTATTAGAAAATGAAGGTGATGTTTTTAATTATAAATTTTCAAATTGCTTATTAAGGTTTGACAACAATAATCTAGAAGGCATTGGAAATTATGATTTTGAAGACACTACATTTTATGTCGATAATGTATTTAATGAAAATCCAGATTTTGAAGATGCTTTTGAAAATAAGATGAGAATCGGTGCTGAATCTGGAGCTATAGGAATTGGTAGTTCTAGTTTCTTAGTAACAAATGATATTCTTGGAGATCCTAGAACAGGTTCTATTGATGCAGGGGCTTATAATAATACTTCTTTTGAAGATTAAGTAATGTTAAATGAGAAAAATATAAAAATCATAAAATGGAGTTCTATAGTTTTAATAATTCTTGGATTCTTAATTATACATTTTTTTGTACCTCGACTTATCTCTGAAATGAGAAATCCTGTTGTTAGCTTAATAAAACGGAACAAAAATGTTGGCTTTGATGTATCTTCAACTAATGCGTCAAAATTAAACCAAAAAGAATTTTATTTTAATTCGTTTGATAGTCTCAAATTATCAGCACGATTAACCTACTCTAGTTTAGATTCAGCAAAAGCAACCATAATTCTATTACATGGCATTCGCTCTAATAAAGATCACTTTAAAGAATTAAGCAAGTTTTTAGCAGAAAAGGGGTTCAATTCGGTAGCATTAGATTCTAGAGCTCATGGTAAAAGTGAAGGTAGTTTTTGTTCCTTTGGTGTCAATGAGAAAAAAGATGTTAAAACTCTTATTAATTATTTATCCAAACATGAAAATCTGAATCATTTTGGAGTTTGGGGACAATCCCTAGGTGGAGCAATTGGTTTGCAAGCCATGGGTTACGACGAAAGAATTAAGTTTGGTATTATTGAAAGTGCATTTTCAGATTTTAGAACTATAGTTAACGATTATTTTGACCTTCATGCAGGTTTTAGTTATGTTCCATTTTCTAATTATCTAGTTAACAGAACTGGACAAATTGCAGAGTTTGATTCCAATGATGCCAAGCCCATTGCATATTGTGAACATGTAAATCAGCCGATCTTAATCGTTCATGGAAATAAAGATGAACGTATAAATATAAAATACGGGAGAGCTAATTTTTCAAGAATTCCAAGTGATAAAAAACAGTTTATTGAGGTAGATTCTGCCAATCATTCTAATGTTTGGAAAGTGGGTGGAGATGCGTATTTTAAACGTGTACTAGCTTTTATGAATGAAAACAAAAGCTCTTCCATCTAAATATAATTTTATTCAGACTTATATTCCCATTGTTTTATATAACCTATAACTGAAGCTCTAAAAGCTATTAATTTTTAGATTAAAAAATTAGCTTTGGAATAATTATTGATGAATTTTAATGAGTAAACACTTAAATCTTAAAAGTCATGATCTCAAAAAAAATACACTCCTTTTTATTAATATTTCTTTTAATAGTTTACTCCCATAATATAAAAGCTCAAAATTTAGAACTTATTAATGCAAGTCTGCAATTATTAAATAGTATAAACAATAGTTCTAATTGTGAATGTTCACAAACTCTAAATATTGACAGACCTCTTTATGATGGTAAAATTATCCTAAAAGATTCTACTATTTTGACAGGGAGAATAAGTGTAAATCACCATTTCGATAATAAAATGATTACTGTTCTTAATGAAAACTATGCGTATAAACTCATAGATAATGAAATGATAAAAGAAGTTGAAATTATCAATCATGAAAATGAAATAACAGTAGAAACCAAATTTATAAATTTAAATAAGGATGAGAAACTATACCGATTAGTTTATCAAAAAAATTCTAAAATCAGTATTTATGACTCTTCTGATAGTCCGCAAAATAATTCCTTAGTTGGGAAAGTTTTTGTTAAAGAAAATAACATTATAACGGATACCTGGAACTTCTGGACTTCAGGTCCAAAAAAAGATCTTATAAATTATTTGAATGATAGAGAAGGAACAAATTATAAAATACGAGATTTTAAGTCTTTAAATGACTTATTTGTTAAACTATAGTCACATTTAGTATTATATCTAAAATTTTAAAACCATACTAAAAAGCTTTAAGATGCCATAGGTATCGAACGTTTGTAACAAAATTTACCGCTAATAATTACGACTATAGAGGAGTCGAACTCATAAAAGTCGCAAACACTTTTTATAAACGTTGAATCACTTTGGGATTATATCAAAGACTTGTTTAAAAATTTCAATTAAACAACTATTCAAATTTCAACGTCTTATTTTTTCTTTGCAAACTTTTAGAAAATTATCTCGACCCAAATAAAATCTATACTAAAAAGCCTTTCAAACTAAATTGAAAGGCTTTCTATATTAATATATAACAGGTTTTGACTTCGACTATTCTCAGTCAAATACCTGATAAGTTTAGGTTTATTTAAAACAATTTTTTATAATAATCATCTGCCATTCTAGTCGTTGTAAATTCAGGAATAACGCCATCCATAGCTTTGAAAACAATATCTTGCCATTTTTTAGGCTTATTATAATAAATTGGAATTACCTTATTTTCTAATATTTCGTACAAATTACCGGCATCAACATTATCTTGATCCCAAGCTGGTAAATACTGATCTAATTCTGGTAAGACAAAACTATTTTCTCCATCTATTTCAAATTCAGGAATCCAACCATCATTAGTAGACATGTTTACAGAACCATTCATAGCTGCAGTCATTCCACTAGTACCAGAAGCTTCACGAGTAATTCTTGGTGTATTTAACCAAACATCAGATCCACATTTTAATTTTTTAGATAAGTCTATTTCATAACCTATTAATACAGCTAAATTACTATTGCCTTTTGAGTGATTTACAAGGTGATTAAATGTATCAATTGCATAAAAATCATAAGGATAAGGCTTACCTGCCCAAATAATTTGAACTGGATATTTTTCGTTAGAAATTAATTTTTCAAAACGTTCTAAATCGTGTAATAATAAGTCTGCTCTTTTATAGCCTGCAAAACGTCTTGCCCAAACAAAGGTTAATACATTAGGATCAAATCTTTTTCCTGTTTGTTTATAAACTTCTTCAAATAACTCTTTTTTTAATTCTATTTTTCTAGTCTTATATGTTTTATCGTCTTTGGCTAACCATGATTTCTTGATTTCTTCATCTTGCCAAAACTTCTGATTTTGTGCATTTGTTATCGGTATAATTTCACTAACGCCTTCATACTCTTTCCACATGTCATTTGCCACGATTGCATGTAGTTTAGATACTCCATTTGCTTTTTTTGCCATTCGTAATGCAGAAATGGTATAATTTAACATACCACCATTAACTGTTTCTTTTTGTAATTCTTCTTCAGAAAGTGATCTACCAAAAAATCCACATCTATTCAAATGTCTCGCTTCTCGTTCTTCATTACCAGCGCGTTCTGGTGTATGCGTTGTAAAAACCATCTGATTTTTTTTCACCCCCTGATCTCTTAAATAATAAAAAGCAGGTAAAGCATGCCCTTCATTTAGATGGTATGTATTTGCGCCACCTAAAGCTTCTACCACTTTTGCACCTCCTATACCTAAAATAATACTTTGAGAAACACGAGTAACTTCATTATTATCATATAAATAATTGGTGATCGTTTTTGATAAATAGTCGTTTTCTTCAACATCAGTAGTTAAAAAGTACATTGGTACGGTTCCAAAAACTTCAGGTTTTAAAACATAAGCTCTAACTTTTACATGTGGATTATCATGAAGCTTTACCTCGACTTCAATACCTGTATCTTCAAGAAAATCAAAATGCTTTTCGTTAAATTCAGTTTTCAAAGTTTGATCATCATTTCTTGCTTGATCGTAGTAGCCATATTTCCAAAGTATCCCAATACCAATCATATTTTGTTTAAGTTCTAAGCCAGAACGCATATGTGAGCCTGCTAAAAAACCAAGTCCGCCAGAGTAAATATTGAAAGATTGATCGATACCAAATTCCATACTAAAATAAGCGACTTTCTTATTGTATTCTATTGCTGGTTTATAAGGATGATACCATTTATCATATTCGTTTTCCATTGTATTCTATTTTGTGTCATAAATTTACAAATAAAGTTGCATTAGCTTATATGATATATGTCAGTATGCTAAATTTCAATATGATGCAGCTAGAAAATAAAAAGCCTTTCAAAATAAATTGAAAGGCTTTTAGTTTTAAACCAGACTATATTAGTCAAGTTAAAATATATAAAAATGATATTTAAGCATTAAATAATTCGCGTCCGCTCATTAATTCATTTACTTTTTTAGCAACACCCTCTAAAACAGTATCGTTGTCATAGTTAGTAATTACTTCGTCTATTAAATCTACAACGTAAGGCATGTCACTTTCTTTTAATCCTCTAGTAGTAACAGCAGCAGTACCAATTCTAATACCAGAAGTTACAAAAGGAGATTCTGTATCAAAAGGAACCATATTTTTGTTTACTGTAATATCTGCTTTTACTAAAGCATTCTCAGCATCTTTACCTGTAATATTTTTATTTCTAAGATCAATTAGCATCATGTGGTTATCAGTTCCGCCTGAAATTAAATTGTAATCTTTTGCTACAAAAGCATTAGCCATTGCATTTGCATTATGTTTTACTTGTAACATATAATGCATAAAATCATCCGTTAACGCTTCACCAAAAGCAATTGCTTTAGCAGCGATAATATGCTCTAATGGTCCACCTTGATTTCCTGGAAAAACACCAGAATCTAATAAACTAGACATTTTACGAAGTTTACCATTCTTTAAAGTAATTCCGAAAGGGTTATCAATATTTTCCCCCATCATAATCATTCCACCTCTTGGTCCACGTAATGTTTTATGTGTTGTTGTTGTTACAATATGACAATGCGGCATTGGGTCATTTAAAATACCTTTAGCTATTAATCCTGCAGGATGTGAAATATCTGCTAATAAAACAGCACCAACACTATCTGCAACTTCTCTAAATTTCTCAAAATCAATATCACGAGAATAAGCAGAAGCACCAGCGATAATTAATTTTGGCTTTTCTTTTTTAGCTTGGTCAGCTAACATATCGTAATCAATATACCCTGTATCTTTCTTTACCCCATAAAATGTAGGGCGGTATAATTTACCTGAAAAGTTTACAGAAGAACCATGTGTTAAATGTCCACCATGAGACAAATCAAAACCTAAAATAGTATCACCAGGGTTTAAACATGCATGATAAACCGCAGTATTTGCTTGACTACCAGAGTGTGGTTGTACGTTAACATAGGCAGCACCAAATAAAGTTTTAGCACGCTCAATAGCAATATTTTCTACTTCATCAACAACCTCACAGCCACCATAGTAGCGTTTACCAGGATAACCCTCAGCATATTTGTTGGTTAATACAGAACCTGCAGCTTCCATCACTTGGTTGCTCACAAAGTTCTCTGAAGCTATTAATTCTATACCATCAATCTGGCGTTCTTTTTCAGCTTGAATAAGTTCAAATATTTGTTCGTCTCGTTGCATAAATAAAGTGTTTGTTAAATCGATACAAAAATAGTGAATACATTAGTTTAAATATCAAAAATTATGTAGGTTTGAATGAATTTAATGAACATTTAATCAACAATAATATATGCCAATATCTGCTAACAATCCAGATCGTGCCTCATGGTTACATGTAGGTAAAGACTCAGATTTCCCAATTCAAAACATTCCTTTTGGTGTCTTTTTAACCAGAGATGATATTATTACTATAGGGTCTAGAATCGGTGATACTGCCATTGATCTCGGTGCTTTACATCAATTAGGTTATTTTAAAGACATACCACTTACTGATGATATTTTTCTTCAAGATACGCTAAATGATTTTATTGCAGACGGTAGAAAAACATGGAGATTGGTTAGAAATAGAATTGCAGAGATTTTTGATGTCGAAAATGATACCTTAAAAAATAACATTCCTCATAAGGAGATTATTTTATTTCGTTTAGATGAAATAGAAATGCAACTACCTATACAAGTTGGTGATTTTACAGATTTCTACGCTAGTAAGGATCATGCTACAAATGTTGGTACTATGTTTAGAGATCCAGAAAATGCATTGATGACAAACTGGGTACACATGCCTGTTGGTTATCACGGCCGTAGTTCTTCTATTATTCCTTCAGGAATTCCTGTAAATAGACCTCAAGGTCAAACTTTACCAGAAGGAGCTGATAAACCTGTTTTTGGACCTTCAAAATTAGTAGATTTTGAATTAGAAATGGCTTTTATTACGACTGCTGCTAATGATTTAGGAGAACCAATTCCTATTGAAGAGACAGAAGAATACATCTTTGGATTGGTTTTATTTAATGATTGGTCTGCTAGAGATCTTCAGAAATGGGAATCTGCACCACTAGGTCCCTTTTTAGGGAAAAGCTTTGCGTCTTCAATGTCACCTTGGATTGTAACATTAGATGCGTTAGAGCCTTTTAGAATTGAAAGTCCAAAACAAGATCCTAAACCTTTGGATTATTTAAAAATAAAAGGAAAAAAGAGTTTTGATATTAATTTAGAAGTTGCTATTCAGCCAAAAGGAGCAAAAGAAACTGTTGTAAGTAACTCTAATTTTAAGTATATGTATTGGAACATGGCTCAGCAATTAGCACATCATACAGTTAATGGTTGCCCTGTTAATTCTGGTGATGTTATGGGAAGCGGAACAATTTCTGGTTCTACACCAGATTCTTACGGATCTATGTTAGAAATTAGCTGGAACGGTACTAAACCTGTTACTATGAAAGATGGTACAGAACGTAATTTTATTAACGATTACGATACTGTAATTATGAGAGGTCATTGTGAAAATGATGGTACTCGTATTGGTTTTGGAATGGTAAAAACTCAGTTGTTACCTATTTTTAATCCGAAGAAAAAGAAATAATACAAAGCTTAAAGCGCTAAGCTATAAATTTTAAAAATATAAAGAAGGCTGAAGTTTAATTACTTTAGTCTTTTTTTTGTTTAATTAGAAATCAAGCCCTTCTACTTTGACTCTCAATTATTTCACGGAGTTTATTAGAGTTGGCACGGAGATACTCAGAGCGGTTTTATTTCTTTGAGACTTTGAAGCTAAAACACACTCAACGATACTCCATTATTATTTCACGAAGTTTCTTAGAGTTTACATAGAGATACACAGAGCGGTTTTATTTTATAATTAGATTTTGAATTCTTTGTGATGAATACACTTTATTTTCTTGCTTAGCTACTGTGAAACTTAGAGACTTTGCTACTATAAACAAAAGAAAACTAAAAAGGCGCTTTACAAGTAAAACTTACCCACTCCTTCTTTATTGGATGCTCAAAACTTAAGGTTTCTGCATGAAGATGTAATCTATTTGAAGGCATTCCATATAAATCATCACCAATAATTGGTGTATTTAAGCCTTTATAATGTGCTGCGTGTACACGGAGTTGATGAGTTCTACCTGATATAGGGTAAAAATGGATTCTTGTTTTATTGTTTTTAACCTCTATAACTTCATATTTAGTCATTGCTTTTTTACCATGTTCGTAGCAAACCAATTGTCTTGGTCTGTTGTTTAAATCTACTCTAAGGGGCAAATCAATAATTCCTGTTTTAGATTCAATAACACCATCTAATAAAGCAACATATCGTTTTTTTATGGTGCGATTTATAAATTGCTTTTGAAGGTTTTTATGTGTCCTTTCATTTTTAGCGACTAATAATAATCCTGATGTTGACATATCTAAACGATGCAATAATAAAGGACCTGTGGCATCTGGTAGATATTTTTTCATTCGTGTTAAAACAGAATCTATTATTGTTTTTCCTGGCACGGACAAAAACTCATGTGGTTTATTAAGAACGAGTAGAAAATTATCTTCATAAATAATTTCTAATTCACCATTAAATACACCTGCCGTTTCAATAGGATTAGGCTCAACATCTAAACCTTGCATCATATGCCCTAAAATAGGTTCGCATCTACTGCGGCAAGATGGATAAAACTGCTCATGACGACGCACTTCCATGTTTGGAGAAGTTCCCCACCAAAATTCAGCCATTGCTAATGGTTTTAATTTATTTTGAAATGCAAATTGAAATAATTTTGGTGCTGCACATTCTCCTGCTGCAACTGGAGGATATCCTAAATCTGTACTATTAAAAATTGAAATTAAATCTCTAGTCTCATTATTTGCATTCAAGAATTGATACTGCTCATGAATTTGTTTTTGAAGTTTTGCTGATAACGTTTTACGTTCTAATTTTAAAGTTTCAATCGGTTCTACTAATTCAGATAATTTACGTTCTGCCAATTCTAGCTCAGCTTCACATTTTAACTTTAAATATTTAAGATCAATATTACTTTGTATACTTTGTTGTTTTAAGTCTTCAAAAAACAAAAGTTTATCAGCATCCGTTAATTGCTGTTCTGCCTCTGCCCTTTTTTGTTGTCTTTGCTTTTTTTCAACTTTAGCATTCTTCTTAAAATCTTCAAGTTTCTGACTATTATCAAGCTTCTTATGTTCTAGCTTTAATTTGGTTAGCTCTAATTCTGGATTTTCTTCTAATATTTCAATTTCAACTGTCAATTTATTCAAATAAGCTTCACCTTCCTTATAAAACCCCTGTTGATTTAAAGTATCAAATATTGGCGGTACAAACCCTTTTAAATGATTGCTTTCAGCTAATTTACCTGAAAAAGAAGCAATGTAACCAATTTGTCCTTCAATGCTTTTAACAATCATAACACCAAACATTTTACCTATTTCTAAACCCTTTTTTGTGGTATCTAAACCAAAGTTATGTTCAAAATCTTTTTGAGTATTTAAATAAGCTTTAACTTCATTTGCAGCAGCAATACAAATTGAATGTGGTACATATAAAAACGGAAACGTAAACTGTTTTGGTAGCTTAACCGAATCACTTAGTTCTAATGGATGAAAATATCTATTTTCCGTTTTAAACATATCTTACTTTTATTGACTTGCAAAGAAACGAAAATATAAATGTCCAGTAATCGTCTGTTTGTATTGAATACCTTTTAATATAATTTCTTCGTCATTCAAAATCAATTGAACTCATATATTTTTATTTACTTTGGCATTATAATTGGAATTGCTAAAATAGTAACCTTTTAAAACTCGAGATTATGAAACAATTTTTACTCTTATCAGTACTTTTTTTAGCACTCGGATCTTGTAGTGCAAAAAAACAAATTCAAAGTGCTATTAGCACTGGTAATTATGACGTAGCTATAAATGATGCTCTCGAAAAATTAGAGAACAACAAGGAAAAAAAAAGAAAGCAAGAATACATTGCCTTACTTGAAGAGGCTTATTATAAGGTTTTAGATGAAGATTTACGCGCCATAAAGTCTCTTAAAAGAGATGGTAATCCTGAGCAATATAAAACCATTTATAATACTTATGTAGATTTAGAAGCAAGGCAAACAGCTATAAAACGAGTAATGCCTTTAGAGATTGATGGGGAAATTATAAACTTTAAGTTTAATGATTATAGCAAATTCCTTGTTGAATACCGTTATAAAACTTCAGATTATCTAATAGACCAAGGGATAGCACTTTTAGATTCTAATGATAAATATAAGGCTAGAGAAGCTCATAATATTTTTAATTATATAGAAACTATAAACCCTAATTTTGAAGAAAATAGAAGCCTAATTGCGGAAGCCCACCAAAAGGGAATGGATTTTATTTATGTATCTATAGAAAACCAAACACAGCAAATAATTCCACAACGTTTAGAGGCTGAATTGTTGGATTTTGATACTTATGGTTTAGATCAATTTTGGACCACTTATCATGCTTCGTTAGATAAAAATTTAGATTACGATTATGGTATGCAGTTACAGTTGAAGCAAATCAATGTTTCACCAGAGCGTATTAGTGAGCGACAAATATTAAGACAAAGAGAAATTGTTGATGGTTGGGAATATCAATTAGATCATTCTGGAAATGTTAAAAAAGACAGTCTAGGAAATGATATTAAAATTGATAAAATTAAAAATATAAAAGCACGTTTTACAGAAGTCTTACAAACAAAATCTACACAAGTATTAGCAGATGTTGTTTACACGGATTTAAAGCAAAATAAAATTATTGATACATTCCCCATTGATAGTGGTTTTATATTTGAAAATGTCTTTGGAAGATACCAAGGTGATAGACGCGCATTAAATGCAGATGATAGAACTATTTTAAATCAAAGACAGGTGCCTTTTCCTTCTGATGAAGATATGGTTTATGATACAGGAGAAGATTTAAAGCTGAAATTAAAATCTATAATTGGTTCCTACTCTATTTGAGTAAAAAATCTTCTCAGTAAAACACAAAATCCTCAAGAATAATTTATTCTTGAGGATTTTGTGTTTTATAAATTTAGTTAAGCATAACGTTCTAAATCTACTTCATTTATAGCTCCATGAGAGGTGTGTGATACCACGACTCCATTCTTTATTATAATAAGCTGAGGAGACTGATGCATTACTTGAAATTTATAACCAATCTCATCAGAAACATTTCTGTAACTTAACAAATCTAAATAATGTAAATCAATATTTATATCTAAATTGTAATCAGATACAAATTGCTTCATCACCATGCTACTAATGCCACAACGCGTAGAATGTTTAAAAATAACTTGTGTTTTTGATTTAGATTTCTCTGCAATGGTATCTAACTGAGAAATATCTGTTAACGCTTGCCAAGGCAATATTTTTTCTTCTTTAGGTTCTGACGAACCGAATAATTTCTTAAACATAATTTTAATTTTTATTTATCCTCTAAACTGATCTACATCATTACATAAGTCGTAATAAAGTATTAATCTTACAGTGTCAAAAAGTCATTTAAAAAATAATCAAAACAGACTATTTGTCACTTATTTCTTACAAATTTATATTGGTAAGATATTTGTCTAAAGATAGTCAAACACAGTTATAAATCATAAAGGTGTTGCACAATACTAAAGTATAAATAGTTTCAATTTAAAAATATTTAAACAGCAGTATTAGTGAATAAATTAAGTTGAACATAAATAAGATACCTACTTTTTGTAGGCACTATAAAGATGAATTTTAATAATTACACTATTAAATCGCAAGAAGCCATACAGCAAGCGCAGCAGCTAGCTCAAGGTTTTGGTCATCAGCAAATAGAAAATGAACATGTTTTTAAAGCACTTTTCAATGTTGATGAAAACGTATTACCATTCCTCTTAAAAAAGTTGAATGTTAATGTATCCATGCTAGAACAAGTATTGGACAAAGAACTCGAAAGTTTTCCTAAAGTTTCAGGCGGAGATATTATGCTTTCTCGTGAAGCAAGTAAAACTTTAAACGAAGCATCTGTTATCGCTAAAAAGATGAATGATGACTTTGTATCTATTGAACATTTAATATTAGCTATTTTTAAATCTAAAAGTAAAATTGCTCAAATATTAAAAGATCAAGGTGTAACTGAAAAAGGCTTACAAGCTTCTATTGACGAATTAAGAAAAGGAGATCGAGTGACTTCTCAAAGTCAAGAAGAAACTTATAACTCTTTAAATAAGTATGCAAAAAACTTAAACCAGTTAGCTCGAGATGGCAAATTAGATCCGGTTATTGGTCGTGATGAAGAAATTAGAAGAATCCTTCAAATTTTATCCCGTAGAACAAAAAACAATCCGATTTTAGTTGGAGAACCAGGAACAGGTAAAACAGCAATTGCAGAAGGTTTAGCACATAGAATTATAGATGGTGATATTCCTGAAAATCTTAAAGACAAACAAATTTTTGCCTTAGATATGGGATCGTTAATTGCTGGGGCTAAATACAAAGGTGAATTTGAAGAACGATTAAAAGCCGTCATCAAAGAAGTAACCGAAAGTAATGGAGACATTGTATTATTTATTGATGAGATTCACACGCTTGTTGGCGCAGGTGGTGGTCAAGGAGCTATGGATGCCGCAAACATTTTAAAACCCGCTTTAGCGCGTGGCGAATTAAGAGCCATTGGAGCAACCACTTTAGATGAATATCAAAAATATTTTGAGCAAGACAAAGCTTTAGAGCGACGTTTTCAGAAAGTAATTGTTAACGAGCCTGATACAGAAAGTGCGATATCGATCCTTAGAGGGATTAAAGAAAAGTACGAAGCACACCATAAAGTACGAATCAAAGATGAAGCAATTATAGGCGCTGTAGAATTATCGGAACGTTATATTACTAACCGTTTTCTTCCAGATAAAGCTATTGATTTAATGGATGAAGCTGCAGCTAAATTACGAATGGAAATTAATTCTAAACCCGAAGAGTTAGATGTTCTTGATCGTAAAATAATGCAATTAGAAATTGAACACGAGGCTATTAAACGTGAAAAAGATGAAACTAAACTAAAAAGTTTAAAAGCTGATTTAGCAAATCTTAAAGAAGAACGTAATGAGCTTAGTGCCAAATGGAAATCTGACAAGGAAGTTGTAGAAAACGTTCAGAATATAAAACAAGAAATTGAAAACTTTAAAGCGGAAGCAGAACGTGCAGAACGTGATGGAGATTATGGAAAAGTTGCAGAAATACGCTATGGAAAAATAAAAGAAGCCAATGAGCAATTGGAAAAATTCCAAAAAGAATTAGACGCACAACAAGACACCTCTTTAATTAAAGAAGAAGTGACTTATGAAGATATTGCAGATGTAATTGCTAAATGGACAGGAATTCCGGTAACTAAAATGCTTCAAAGTGATCGTGAAAAATTACTAAAATTAGAAGATGAATTGCACAAACGTGTAGTAGGACAAGAAGAAGCTATTGAAGCTGTTAGTGATGCTGTACGTCGTTCTAGAGCAGGACTTCAAAACCCAAATAAACCCGTAGGAACCTTCCTTTTCTTAGGAACCACAGGTGTTGGTAAAACAGAGTTAGCGAAAGCCTTGGCAGAATATCTATTTAATGACGAAAATGCTATGACGCGTATTGATATGAGCGAATATCAAGAACGTCATGCTGTAAGTAGATTGGTAGGAGCGCCTCCGGGATACGTTGGTTATGACGAAGGTGGACAATTAACCGAAGCCGTACGTAGAAAACCTTATTCTGTAGTCTTATTAGATGAAATTGAAAAAGCGCATCCAGATACCTTCAATATCTTATTACAAGTATTAGATGAAGGACGTTTAACAGACAATAAAGGTCGTGTAGCAGACTTTAAAAACACTATTATTATCATGACTTCAAACATGGGAAGTCAGATTATACAAGAGCGTTTTGAAGCGACTAAAGATATTCCTTCAGCCATTGAAGCTGCCAAAGTGGATGTTTTAGCCTTGTTAAAACAAACCGTGAGACCAGAGTTCTTAAATCGTATAGATGATACTATAATGTTTACGCCTTTGTCTAAAGGTAATATCATAGACATTGTAGGTCTACAATTAAAAGGGATCACTAAAATGATCGCTAAGCAAGGAATTACGTTTGATGCTACACCAGAAGCCGTAAGTTATTTAGCTGATAAAGGTTATAACCCAGAATATGGTGCAAGACCAGTAAAACGTGTGATACAAAAAGACGTTTTAAATGAATTAAGTAAAGAAATATTATCTGGAAAAGTAACAACAGATAGTATTATTCTGCTAGATGCGTTTGATGGACAATTAGTCTTTAGAAATCAAGGTAATTTGGTTGCTGAAGAGCTCTAATAAACTAAGGTTATAAGATCGTTTAAAGCAATACATTCAAATATTTTTAAATGTATTGCTTTTTTTTGTATTTTTATTAACATAAATAATTTAAAAACAAATAGTTATGAAAGCAGTTAGATATTATAATTTAGACATTTCAGAGATTTTTTTATTTGATAATTATATTATCGACCAAATTAAAGAAGGTGTCCATGTAGAACCTTATTTTAACGATTTAATGCAAAATATAATTCATAAGTATTATTACAATAAACCGTTTGTTTATATCACAAATAGAGTTTTTTCGGATTCAATAAATCCCTCAGATTATACTGAAATTAAAGGAATAAATAACCTTATCGCTTTTGCTGTTGTTACTACCGACAAAATTGTAAACAAGAATACTAAAGAAAAACATTTTTTTAATAAAGCTTATAAGATTTTTAATACAATTGATGAAGCTATGTTCTGGTCAGATGATATATTTTTAATTAAGCAAGCTGAAATAAACAGATGTTAACATTTATTTTTTTAGATAAATTATATATCAAAAAGTGCATATTGAAATTTCGACTATGATAAATACTTAATTCAATTTTAAAACGTTACTCAAATAAACGTGAAATACTTAGTAAGGTAAATCATTATTATCGGTAATAAAAATAACATTTCTAATATTATTATATTAAGAAATATTTCTTAAGAAAACATCAATTTATTCTACTTAAAATAAACAGGTTATATTTTTATTAACAACTTTATTGAATAAATTGATGTTAAAAACTAAAATAAAACACGCTTTTTATCGGTAAAACACTTAACTTTGTCGAACTATTTAACCCAAACCCCTCAAACGTTTTATAACTATTTTGCAATCCCCCATCTACTTGTAGATAAAATTGCATTAAAAAATTTATATAATAACCCTACTTATTTGATCAATGAATTTAAATAGATACATAGACCACACTTTATTAAGTGCCTCTGCTACTGAAGCAGAAATTTTACAACTTTGTGATGAAGCTTTAAAATACAATTTTTATTCTGTATGTGTAAACAGCAGTAATGTTTTACTTGCTAAACAAGCTTTGGGTAAATCTGATGTAAAAATCTGTTCTGTTATTGGTTTTCCACTCGGAGCAATGTCTACAGAAGCAAAAATATTTGAAGCCAAACACGCTATAGATCAAGGTGCTACAGAAATCGATATGGTGATAAATATAGGAAGACTTAAGAGTAAAAATCACCTTGCAGTATTAAAAGACATTAGCAATGTTAAAAAAGCTATTGGTAACATTACACTTAAAGTTATTCTTGAAATAAGTGAACTTTCTAAAAATGAAATCGTAAAAGCTTGTGAAATCTGTATTGATGCAAAAGCTGATTTTGTTAAAACATCAACCGGATTCTCTAAAAGTGGAGCAACACTTACAGCTGTGAAAATTATGCGTAAAACCGTAAGAGATCAGTTAAAAATAAAAGCTTCAGGTGGAATTAGAGATGCTGAAACAGCTCAAAAATATATTGCTATTGGAGTCGATAGACTTGGTGTTTCTGCAGGAGTTGCTATGATGAATAATATACCTTCAAAGGCTGTATATTAATTAAAACACTTTGCTTAACTTTGTTACATGAGTGTACATATAGGAGCCAAAAAAGGCGAAATCGCAGAAACAATTTTATTACCAGGAGATCCTTTGAGAGCTAAATGGATTGCTGAAACTTTTTTTAAAAACCCAGTTTGCTTCAATGAAATTAGAGGCATGTATGGTTATACCGGAACTTATAAAGGAAAACGTATTTCTACAATGGGAACTGGTATGGGAGTGCCTAGCATATCTATTTACGCTAACGAACTTATTACAGAATATGGTGTAAAAAACCTTATTAGAGTTGGTAGCGCTGGTTCGTATCAGAAAGATGTAAAAATTAGAGATATTGTTCTGGCGATGTCTGCCTCTTCTACTTCTGGTATAAATGAATTACGTTTTGGTGGTGCAGGCTACGCTCCTACTGCTGATTTTGGTTTATTTATGAAAGCTATTAACGCTGCTAAAGCTAAAAATATTCCGGTTAAAGCTGGTAATGTTTTATCATCAGATGAATTTTACGAAGACGATAAAGAATCCTTTAAAAAATGGTCTAAATTTGGTGTGCTATGTGTAGAAATGGAAGCTGCAGGTTTATATACTGTTGCTGCTAAACATAAAGTAAATGCATTAGCAATATTAACTATTTCTGATTCTTTAGTTTCAAACGAAACGACTACAAGTAAAGAACGCGAAACGACTTTTAAAGGTATGATTGAAGTGGCTTTAGAATTAGCTTAATATACATCATTTAAAATTTCAACATGAAACATCTCATTCTAATTACTTTTTTCTCTTTCTTCATATTTGCATCTTGTAAAGAAAAATCAGAAAAACAAAGCGATGAAATATCTACATACTATTTAATTAGACATGCTGAAAAAGACCGTTCAGATAACACTAACAGAAACCCTAATTTAACAAATGAAGGTTTAAAACGTGCTGATAATTGGGCTAAGCATTTTAAAGATATAGACTTTGATGCTATCTATTCTACAGATTATAACAGAACTAAGCAAACTGTAATGCCAACTGTAAAGTCTAAAAATATAGAGCTTCAAATTTATGATCCATCTGATTTAAAGATTGAGGCATTTTTAGAAAAAACAAAAGGTAAAACAGTTCTTATTGTTGGTCATAGTAATACAACGCCTAAGTTTGTAAATGAATTATTAGGCGAAGAAAAATATGATGATATTGCTGACGATAATAATGCGAATCTATACCTGGTTACATTAACAAAAGACACCAAAAGATCTAAAGTATCAGTTGTTAACTAATTCTACTTTTACATTTTTAAGTTCAATTTTAGAAAGTAATTCTAGCTTATCGGCTTCAAAAGCTTTTCCTAAATTTTCTAATGCAATAGTCTGGTTGTCTCCTGTTTTATAATTATTATAATCTACAAACCTTAATCCACCACGGTAACGTTCATTGTAAGCTTCTCTAAAACGCATTCCTATACCCTTTTCTTCAGCGTAAGAATACGCTAAATATTCTAACTTAAATGTTTCTTTATTTATCCAGTATATATATTGATCATCAAAATCTTCTCCTCCACCATCTTGATCAAAAGTGACTTTTATTTTATAATAATCTTTATTCTTTATTTTTTCGCTTCCTAATAAAGATTTATTAACAGCTTTGTCATTTAACCCATATGGTAATACAGAAAAGTAATGCACAGAATTAACTGAAGCCTCATATGCTTGTGCTATAGAATCTTCAAGTTGAACAAATTCTGAGTTATTATAGCGTTCGTACCCGACATTACTTAACATATCGAATATAGAATCATTATCTTTTACTGTTAATCTAACGAGTAAATATTCGTGATTTTTACGTAATGCTTGGTAATAGACATCTCTAAATTCAAACTTAAGACTAGAACTTGTAAAACGCTCACCACCAGAAACAGCAATAGATTCATCAATAATATCGTTAGCCGTTAAGGTCTTTTTAGTTGTTTCAATAACTTTAGTGTTTTCTAATTTTGAATTTTCATTCTTACAAGCAAAAATGGCTACAAAACTGATAAGTAAAAGGTAATTCTTCATCTTAAATATTCTTTTTATGAATAGTTATGTCGCAAAATTAAAGATTTGATTACAGAAATATCACAAAATCGACTTAAAGGAATATAATCTGTGAGATAAGCAAACGATTTAGATCTTAAATTTTTGTTTACTTCTAGCTTCAAACTTCAAACTTACTTTCTTATCTTTGCCGTCCATGCAAAAGAACATTAACATACTCAATAGAAAAGCCAAGTTTCAATATGAAATTTTGGACAAATACACAGCAGGTATTGTACTCTCTGGTACAGAGATCAAATCTATTAGATCTGGTCAGGCTTCCATTGCTGAAGGTTTTTGCGAGTTTAATGAGCGAGGCGAACTCTTTGTTATTAATATGACGGTTGAAGAGTACAAATTTGGTAGTTATTACAATCATAAAGCAAAGGCTGAGCGTAAATTATTATTGAATAAAAAAGAATTAAAAAAGCTCGAAAAAGAAGTTAATATCAAAGGAAACGCCATTATACCAATGCGTTTATTTCTTAACGACAGAGGCTTAGCTAAACTTGTTATTGCACTAGGAAAAGGTAAGAAACTCTACGATAAACGCGAAACGATTAAAGATCGTGATAACAAAAGAGATTTAGACCGCGTTAAGAAAAATTTCTAAGAATTTACAATTCTTTCACAACTCCACATTTTATATTAGCCTAAGTTTTATTTAACTCAGGCAACCATTTGCTTTAAACTTTCGTCTATATTTATAAAGTCCTTATTCATGATATTAAGGATTAATTTAAATTAGATATTTTTAAGGCATAACTTTTGATGCTCTCATCAGAATGATTCGTGCCTTAACGTTTCTATAAAATTCATCAATCAACATAACACTATGCAAAAACAACTACTCAGTATTCTTTTTCTTGTTTTTACCACACTTGTTTCCGCTCAAATAAAAGGAAATATTACAGATCAAAACAATGAGCCACTTCCGTTTGTAAATATTTTGATAGAAAACACCTATAAAGGGACAACAAGTAATGACGATGGTTATTATGAGTTAAATATTTCGACACCAAAAACATACACTATTGTTTTTAGCTATTTAGGTTATAAAACGGTAAAACAGGAAGTAAACATTACTAAGTTTCCATATCAATTAGATATGTCTCTAGTTGAAGAATCTGTTTCTTTAAATGAAGTTGTTGTTAATTCAGAAAACGATCCGGCAAACGACATTATGCGTCAAGCCATAGCTAATAGAGAAGCTAATCTGGCAAAAATAGAATCCTTTAAAGCCGATTTCTACTCAAGAGGATTGCTTAAAATTGTTGATGCTCCCAAAAAAATAATGGGTCAAGACATCGGTGATTTAGGTGGTGCATTAGATTCTACACGTAGTGGGATTATTTATTTATCAGAAACAATTTCTAAAATTCAATTTTTGAATCCTGATAAGTTAAAAGAAAAAATTACGGCTTCAAAAGTTAGTGGAGATAGTAATGGCTTTAGTTTTAATAGCGCTTTAGATGTTGATTATAATTTCTACAAAAGCACAATTAGCTTGGGTAACGAAATTATTTCACCTATTGCAAATAACGCTTTTGGTTATTATAAATATAAGCTTGAAGGTATGTTTTATGACGATAGAGGAAACCTTATTAATAAAATAAAAGTGATTCCGAAACGTAAAAACGATCCTGTTTTTTCTGGTTTTATTTATATTATAGAAGATCAATGGGATATTTATGCTGTTGAATTAGATATATCAGGGTCTCAAGCCAAAATCCCAATGGTAGATATTATTTCTTTACAGCAAAGTTTTTCTTATTCTGAAGCCAATGATATTTGGGCTGTTATATCACAAAGTATGGATCTTAAATATGCGCTTTTAGGTATTATAGGCGAAGGTCGTTTTACAGCTGTTTATAGTAATTATGAATTTAATACCGGACTTACTAGAAAAGATTTTACCAGAGAAATCGTTTCTTATGAAAAAGAAGCCAATAAAAAAGATTCGTTATTTTGGAATGCTATAAGACCTGTTCCTCTTACTTATGAAGAGCGTACAGATTATACAAAAAAAGACAGTATACAGACTTTACGTGAGTCTAAACCATACTTAGATTCTATAGATGCAGTAAGAAATAAATTTAAAGTAGGAAACATACTTGGTTATACTTATCAAAACTCTCATAAAGATTATCGCTTAGGATTCAACATCCCAATTCTTAGTGCAGTTCAATTTAATACGGTTCAAGGTTATACTGCAAATGCTAATGTATTCTATTCAAAAAATTATGATGACTATAACCGTTACTTTAGAGTTAATGGAGATATTCAATATGGGGTTTCAGACGATCGCTTACGTGCAAAAGGTTCATTAGTTTATAAATTTAATAGCATTAGTAATTCGTTTTTAATGTTATCTGGTGGTGTTTCAGCTGAACAATTTAGCCCTTTTAATCCCATTAAACCAATCATTAACTCCGTTAGCACCCTGTTTTTTGAAGATAATTACATAAAGTTATATGATAAAAGTTTTGTAGCATTAAATTATTCTGAAGAGCTTTTTAATGGATTTAGGTTATATGCCGGACTAAGTTACGAAAGACGAAAAACACTTTTTAATACTACAGATCAAACCTTTTTTAATGATGAAAATGATGCTTACACAAGCAATAATCCTTTAAATGAAACTGCCTTTGGTGTTGCTACATTTCAAACTCATAATATTATTAAAGGAAACGTTGATGCCCGTATTAATTTTGGACAAGAGTATTTAAGTTATCCTGACGCTAAATATAACGTGAGTAATGATGATTACCCAACACTTTACTTAGGTTACGAAACAGGTTTTGGTGCAACAAATAGCGATTATAATTTTAGCCAAATTAAAGCAAGTCTTACACAAGCTTTCAATGTAAAAGATAAAGGGCGTTTAATCTATAATTTAAAATCAGGAACGTTTTTTAATGCTGAAAATATTGCATTTATGGACTACCAACACTTTAATGGTAATCTTACTCATGTAAGTACAGAAGGTAATTATACCAATGTTTTTAATAATTTAGATTATTATTCTGCAAGTACAAACGATACTTATTTTGAAGGGCATATAGAACACGATTTTAATGGTTTTTTACTCGGAAAACTACCATTACTTAACAAGCTGAATTTTAATTTAGTTGTTGGAGCACACCTTTTAGCTAAGCCAGATTTTAAACCTTATCAAGAATATTCTATTGGTATAGATAATATTGGTTGGGGTAAATGGAAATTCTTAAGAGTTGATTATCTTCGTTCTTATCAAAACGGATTTCAGAGTGATGCCATTGTATTTGGTTTGAAATTCTTTTAATTTTACATTATGAAAAAAATTGTATTTATAATAAGCCTATTTTCTATAGGTTTATTTGCCCAAGAGAAAAAAGATTATTCTGCAAACGTAGCAACTTTAGATAGCACTATTGCAACGTTATATACTGTAGTTTCTGGTGAAAAAGGGGTTAAACGTGATTGGGTTTTATTTAAACATTTATTTCATAATAATGCTAAATTAATTCCGGCAGGCACTTCAAGTGAAGGTAAAAAAGCGGTTCGTTATATGTCATCAGATGAATATATTACAACGTCTGGTAATTGGTTTGATAGAAATGGATTTTACCAAAAAGAGACTCAAAGAACTGTAGAAACTTTTGGGAGTATTACACACGTGTTTAGTAGTTATGAGTCTTATAAAACTAAAGGTGATGAAACACCTTTTTTAAAAGGTGTTAACAGCATACAACTGTTTAATGACGGAACTCGTTGGTGGATAATCAATTTGTATTGGGCACAAGAATCAAAGAATAAACCGATGCCTAAACCACATTTACGAAAGAAGGAATAAACATCAATTAACACTTTTTTTGAAAATTTAAAAAAACGAATCTTCATATTTGTGAAATGAAAATACCTAACCACATAAAACAAGCAACTTCTGCCCTATCTATTATAGGGTTAGTTCTGTTGTTGGTATTTTCACCTTGTAAGGTTAGAAATTCATTTCAAAATATTTTTGAACTCCCTACAACGGAGGTTTCTAACAAAAGCATTTCATCTTTAAAAAATAGAGTTTGTGATGTTTCTATAGATGCAGAAATTGTTATTTCTAAATCTTATAATAACCTTCAGATTTCTCAGGCAGTATTATCTAAAAAATCAATTTTTAATACTTCTGTAATTGCATCTTCAAAAAAACAAATATCTCAAAATTATAGTGCTAGAGGAGAAATTCCGCCTTTAGCACCTTACTATATTCTCTATCAAAATAACAAAGCATATCTATAATTAATTTTCTTCAGACTTAAAACCTAGCAATCTCTGCTAGTAGAAAATTATTAATTACTTTTTATAGATATACATAATGAATTTAAATATTAAAAACGACTCGGGTTTTCTTGCCCTTGCACTTCGTATGGTTGTTGGTTGGACATACTTTTCAGCATTCTTTAGACGTACCATTTTAGCTGATAAATTAGATCCTGAAATTGCTGGTTATATTGGCGTAAAATTTAATCACTTCCTTCCAAATGCCTTAGGCATAAAACCAATTATTCAATATCTAGTTGAAAACCCAGATATCCTTTGGTACAATATGGTTGCATTTACTATTATTGAAGGAATTGTTGGACTTTTTATAATCTTCGGGTTATTTACAAGATTAATGAGTATTGGCGTCTTTGGATTGGCAATGGGCATTCTTCTTGGTTCAGGATGGATTGGTACAACTTGCTTAGACGAATGGCAGATTGGTGTGCTTGGTATTGCCACAGGATTTGTCTTATTCCTAACAGGAAGTGGACGATTTTCATTAGATAATTATTTAATGACTAAAAATGCATCTATCACTAAAAAGAAAAGATTTGCTTGGTTAGGTTCAGGATTACTTCCTATTAGAGATGGTATTTTTTCAAAAGTTGTTATTATTGGTTCATTTTTCATCTTAGGGTTAACGTTATTTACCAATCAAGTGTTTCACGGTGGTCTTTGGGGAACTTTACATAATAAATCTGTAAAACCTAAACTTGAAATTACAGCAGGAGAAATAACGAATACAAACCTTTCTTTTGATGTCTTTAGGGTTGAAGGTGTAGATGTTTATGGCGCATGGATTATTGGTCTAGAGCTTAAAGATTCAGAAGAAAAAGTTATTTTAAACTATACTCAAGATAAATTAGCTGCCTTAACCAAACAGAACATTGCTAATTATTACATCGCGAAAATTAAACCAGGAAAACACAGTTTAATTGTTCCGTTAGGTACAAAAGCAAAGATGAATTTTAATGATTCTGAAATTCAGAATTTACCTAGTGGTCAATACACTTTAAAAATGACAGATATTAGTGGCGTAAGTTGGGAGCATAAAATTACTAAAAACTAGTTAAAAAAAAGAACTCCTAAAACTGTAATTATAAGTTACATTTTTAGGAGTTTAATATAAAAATAAAGTTAGTCTCTATCTCTTAATTTTTGTCTTCTAGCATAGGTACAAATCTAAAATCACCAAATTCGTGCTTTTCAAATTCTTTAGGCCCTTTTCTAATAAACAAGGTCATAACTTGCACTTTATCTCCAACAGGAATCACTAAACGGCCACCAATTGCCAATTGGCTCAATAATGGATTTGGTACATACGGCGCACCTGCTGTAACAATAATACTTTGAAATGGTGCCTCTTCTGGCAATCCTTTATAACCATCACCAAATATAAGTTGCTTAGCTCTGTAACCAATTTTAGGTAGAAATGTAGAGGTTTTTTTGTAAAGCTCTTTTTGGCGTTCAATACTATAAACTTTAGCGCCAAGTTCTAAAAGTACTGCAGTTTGGTAACCACTACCTGTTCCTATTTCTAAAACTTTATCTTCAGGAGTTATTTGTAATAATTCAGATTGAAAAGCTACAGTATAAGGTTGAGAAATGGTTTGATCTGCAGCAATAGGAAACGCTTTATCTTGATACGCATGGTCAATAAACCCAGAATCCATAAACAAATGTCTCGGAATTTTACCAATGGCTTTTAAAACGTTTTTATCTTTAATGTCTTTATTGATGAGGATTTCAACAAGTTGCTGGCGCATCCCATGATGCTTAAATGTATCTTTCAAAGCGTAGTTTAGTTTCCGCTAAAATAAAGTAAAGAAAGGCAAAATACAACCTCTAAAAGTTCAAATTACAAAAACTAAACTCCTAAAATTGCTTCATAATTCCTATCAATATTAGGTATAACAACTTAGACAGATGCTCTCCTATTGATGATTATCAATTTCACAGGAATTTATATTTTCTTATTTCAATTTCTGAGCGAAAACGCCTATTTTTGTTAAAAACAGAAAATATGCTCAAAGCTGGTGTTCTTGGTGCTGGTCACCTTGGTAAAATTCATTTGAGATTGCTCAATCAATCTAACAAATATGATCTTGTTGGTTTTTACGACGCAGATGCTGAAAATGCAAAACGTGTGGTTGAGGAATTTGGTTACAAATATTTCGATTCTATTGACGACTTAATAAATGCTGTAGATGTTGTAGATATTGTAACGCCTACTCTATCACATTACGATTGTGCAAAACAAGCTATTAAAAAAGGCAAGCATGTATTTATAGAAAAACCGATTACAAATACGGTTGAAGAAGCTGAAACCCTTAGAGCCTTAGTTGCAGAACATGGCGTTAAAGGTCAAGTAGGACATGTAGAACGTTTTAATCCTGCTTTTACAGGTGTTAAAGATCAGATTAAAGATCCGATGTTTATTGAATGTCATAGACTTGCTGAATTTAATCCTCGTGGTACAGATGTCCCAGTTGTTTTAGATTTAATGATACATGATATAGATATTATACTAAGCGTGGTACAATCTACAGTGAAACATATTTCTGCGAGTGGTGTTTCTGTGGTAAGCGAAACACCAGATATTGCTAATGCACGTATTGAATTTAAAAATGGCTGTGTTGCAAATTTAACAGCAAGTAGAATTTCATTAAAGAACATGCGTAAAACTCGTTTCTTTCAAAAGGACGCTTATATCTCTGTAGACTTTTTAGAAAAGAAATGTGAGGTTGTAAAAATGAAAGATGCTCCAGAAAGTCCTGGTGATTTCGATATGATTCTTCAAAATGCTGAAGGTATTAAGAAACAAATCTATTTTGATAATCCTGAAATAGCAAATAATAACGCCATTTTAGATGAATTAGAAACTTTTGCTGAAGCCGTTAAAAACAACACAAAACCAGTTGTTACACTTCACGATGGAACTGAAGCTTTACGTGTTGCAAACATGATTATTAATCAGTTTTAATTCAACTTACTTATACTAAACGAGATTCTTTTTTAAATTATAAAAAGGAATCTCGTTTCAAATATAATTTCAACTAAATAAACGCTCATCTTTAATATAAACTGAGCATTAACAAAATTCTTATTTTGCCCACGTAAGAATTCCTTCGCTCTAGGAAGGCTAATTTGGGCTTTTTTATTTATGAAAAATATAGCTGTAATAGGTGCAGGAACTATGGGTAATGGAATTGCTCATACATTTGCACAATCTGGATTTAAAGTCAACCTTATTGATATTAGCGATGCTTCATTAAAACGAGGTATGGATACCATTGCCCGTAATTTGGATCGTATGGTTGCTAAAGAAAAAATAACTGAAGCTGATAAGACTGAAACTTTAGGGAATATTTCAACATTTATAAATACTGAGGAAGGTGTTAAAAATGCTGATTTAGTCGTTGAAGCCGCAACAGAAAATTTAGATTTAAAACTAAAAATATTTAAACAACTCGATGCTGTATGTAGTGAGCATACTATTTTAGCGACTAACACGTCTTCAATTTCTATCACACAAATTGGAGCAGTCACTTCTAGACCCGAAAAGGTTATTGGAATGCATTTTATGAATCCTGTGCCAATTATGAAGTTGGTAGAAATAATAAGAGGCTACAGTACAAACGATGCCGTTACAACAACGATTATGGAGTTATCTAAAACTCTAGGTAAAGTGCCAACGGAAGTTAATGATTATCCTGGTTTTGTTGCCAATCGTATTTTAATGCCAATGATTAACGAATCTATTGAAACACTTTACAATGGTGTTGCTGGTGTTGAAGAAATTGACACGGTTATGAAATTAGGAATGGCACACCCAATGGGACCTTTACAACTTGCAGATTTTATTGGTTTAGATGTTTGTTTGTCTATTTTAAATGTGATGTACGATGGTTTTAAAAACCCTAAATATGCACCATGTCCTTTATTAGTTAATATGGTTATGGCTGGAAAACTAGGTGTAAAATCTGGTGAAGGTTTTTATGATTATGCTGAAAGCAGAAAAGCTGAAGTAGTTTCTAAACAGTTTTCTAAGTAAAAAATGGCAAAAATAATTCCATTTAAAGCTGTAAAACCAACAAGAGCTATTGTTGGCCTTGTTGCCGCACGCCCTTATCAGAGTTATACTTTAAATGAACGAAAAACGAGGATGGCGTATAACCCTTTTAGTTTTCTTCATATTGTAAATCCTGGTTATAAATATGATCAGGAAGTTACAGGGAAAGAGCGTTATCGTTTAGTGAAGAATCGTTATTCTGAATTTAAGGAAGATGGAATTTTTATTCAAGATGAAAAGCCTTCATTTTATATTTATAAAATAGTTAACAGACATGGTCATGAATTTAACGGAATCATTGCCGCGACAAGTGCTGAAGATTACGAAAAGGATGTCATAAAAAAGCATGAAGATACCATTGCTAAACGCGAAGAAACCTTTAAAACTTATATCCAAACTGTTGGATTTAATGCAGAACCAGTTTTACTTACCTATCCTGATAATGCTGTTATTTCTGAAATTATAAAGGAAACACAAAAGGGTTATGCTGAGTTTGAATTTACAATGACCTACAGAGATACTCATTATTTATGGAAAGTAGATAATGAAAACACTATTGCTATTATTGAAGAGGAATTCAATAAAATGAAAACCATTTATATCGCCGATGGTCATCATAGATCTGCATCCTCTTACCTGTTATATAAAGATGAAAAGGCAAAGAATCCTAATCATAATGGTAGTGAGTCTTACAACTTCTTTATGTCGTATTTAATTCCGGAATCTGAATTGGTTATCCAAGAATTTAATCGATTAATTAAAGACTTGAACGGCTTAACCAAAGAAGCTTTTTTAATTCAGCTAGATGAAACATTTCGTATTGAAAACAGAGGCAATATTCCATATCACCCAAAAGATGCACATCAATTTAGTATGTATTTAGACGGTGAGTTTTATTCTTTATTTTTAAGAAAATCAGCTTATCAGTTTCATACCGCTTTAGATGAATTAGATGCTCAAATATTATTTAAAACCATTCTTCAGCCTATTTTAGGTATTGAAGATTTACGTAACGATAATAGAATTTCGTACGTTAATGGTCAACACGAAATGATAACCATTAAAAGCAGTGTAGATAGTGGCGAATTTAAAGTTGGTTTTGGCATGCCTCCTTCAAATGTAAACCAGATGAAGCAAATAGCAGACGAAGGTTTAACCATGCCTCCAAAAAGCACCTATATTTTACCAAAATTACGAAGTGGAATAACCATATATGAATATTGAACAATTTAATAAATTATTGAAATGAGTATCATAGACAACTTAAATCATATAAAATCTACTTTACCAGAACACGTTACTTTAGTGGCCGTTTCGAAAACAAAACCTGTAAGTGATTTAATGGAAGCTTATAATGCAGGGCAACGCATTTTTGGAGAAAATAAAATCCAAGAAATGGCTGAGAAACACGAAGAAATGCCAAAAGATATAGAATGGCATATGATTGGTCATGTTCAGCGAAATAAGGTAAAATATATGGCTGAATTTGTAGATTTAATTCACGGTGTAGATAGTTTTAAGCTACTCAATGAAATTAATAAACAAGCCGAAAAATACGGCAGAACTATAAACTGTTTATTTCAAATTAAAATTGCTGAAGAGGATAGCAAATTTGGAATGTCTGCAAGTGATGCTTCTACTCTACTACAATCTGAAGAATTTTTAAATTTAAAGAATATTCACATTGTTGGTCTCATGGGAATGGCTACATTTACAGATGACCTTAAACAGGTTGAAAAAGAATTTCAATTCTTAAAAAATACTTTTACAGAACTAAGAGCTTTTCATTCCGAACTTAAAACAATAAGTATGGGTATGAGTGGAGATTACCAGTTGGCAATAAAAAATGGTAGTACTATGGTCCGTGTTGGAAGCAGTATTTTTGGAACTAGAAATTATAATAATTAACTTACTTAATAATACAACGTTATTTACGCAATAGTAGACATAGAAACCACCGGCGGAAAATTTAATGAAGAGGGAATTACAGAAATTGCAATTTACCGCTATGACGGTCATGAGGTTACCGATCAATTTATATCTTTAGTTAATCCAGAGCGCGAAATTCAGCCCTTTGTAGTCAATTTAACAGGCATAAACTCAAGTATGCTTAAGAATGCACCCAAATTTTATGAGGTTGCAAAACGCATTGTAGAAATCACTGAAGATTGCATCATAGTCGCTCATAATTCTTCATTTGATTATAGAATTTTAAAGACTGAATTTAAACGCTTAGGGTTTCCTTTTAAACGAAAAACGCTTTGTACTGTAGAGCTTTCTCAACAACTAATTCCAGATATGCCTTCTTATAGTTTAGGTAAACTAACACGCTCTTTAGGTATACCTATTAGTGATAGACACCGCGCTAATGGAGATGCAATGGCAACCGTAAAGTTGTTTAAAATGCTACTCGATAAAGATTTAGATAAGGTAATTGTAAAGAATGCTATTAAAGTTGAACAGAAATCTAAAATTTCAACTAATTTAAAAGATATCATTGATAAACTCCCTGCAGATACTGGTGTTTACTACATTCACAATGCCGATGGTGAAATTATTTATATTGGAAAAAGTAATAATATTAGAAAAAGAATTATTCAACATTTTACGGGTACAAATTCAAAATCTAAGAAACTTCAAAAATTTGTAAGCACCGTTACTTACGAAAAAACAGGAAGTGAATTAGCTGCTCTTCTAAAAGAAAGTGCTGAAATTAAAGCTAATAAACCTATTTTTAATAGAGCATTACGCAAAAGTATTTTTACACATGCTTTATATCAGTTTACCGACCAAAATGGTTATATCAATCTAAAGATTGACACATCTGATAGTGAAGAAATGCCTATTACAACATTCACCACAAGATTAAGTGCTAAAAACTTTTTATTTAAAGCTGTTGATACTTATAACCTTTGTCAGAAATTAACAGGCTTATACACTACAAAAACAAACTGTTTTAAATATGATGTAAAAGAATGCCAAGGTGCTTGTGTTAATGAAGAATCTGCAGATTCTTACAATAAGCGTGTACAAGAGTTAATTGAAAAATTCAGTTACCAGAATAAAGACATGCTTATCATTGATAAAGGACGAACTATTGAAGAAAAAACTGTGTTTTTAATTGAAAATGGTATTTTTAAAGGTATGGGGTTCTTTGATTTAAATCATCAAATAAATAATAGAGCCATTTTATCTTCAATTATCACTCCTATGGAAAATAATAGAGATGCACAGCATATTATTCAAAATTATATGAGACGTAATAAAAGGTTAAAAATAGTAGATTTAAATTAGATTTTATGAAATTAAGATTGTGTATAGTTGTATTTTTTATATGTATTATTGGTTTTTCTCAAGAATATAATACTGCTATGTCTGTTTTTAAAAGTGATTTAGAACTAACCTCTTACAGTAAAGACTCGACTGCAAATGCTCTAGTTATATACGATTATGGTAAAAGTTTTGTGGATAAAAATACATTTTGGCTTAGAGTACAAAATCAAAAAAAAATAAAAATTTTAAGACCAGAAGGAATAGAACGAGGCCAATTTGAAATTAAACTCTATAAAGGAAAATCCTCTGAAGAAAAAATTGAAAACATTAGTGCTACGACCTACAATTTAGTTAACGGTAAAATTGTTAAAAGTCATTTATCTAAAGACGCAATTTTTAAAGAAGAAAACGAAAAGTATACTCTAGTAAAGTTTGTTTTGCCACAAGTAAAAGTAGGGAGTGTTTTAACTGTTAGATATGAAACACAATCTAGGTTTATGTCTAAATATCAGCCGTGGTATTTCCAAGGACCAGATCCTGTGATGTACAGCGAATACAATACTAGTATTCCTGGTAATTATGAATATCATGTAAAACTAGTTGGTGGTGTTCCTTTAGAAACCAATGATGTTAGTTTAGAAAAAAGATGTTTAGAAGTGGGACTTAACGGGTATTCTGACTGTGGGATTTCTAAATATGTGATGAAGGATATACCCGCCTATAAGTTGGAAGATTATGCCACTACAGAATTAAATTATATTTCTAGAATAGAATATGAACTAAGTGTTTTTCGTGGCTTTGATGGTGTGGTTAACAAAATAGCCAAAACATGGAAAGATGCTGATAAAGAATTAGAGACAGATGGAGATTTTGGAAGACAGATTAGTAAAAAGAGTCTTGTAAAAAATATATTGCCAGAGTCAATTTCTCTAATTTCAGATAAGCTTACCAAAGCGAAAGCTATTTATCAATTTGTTCTTGATAATTATAAATGGAACGGTAAATCTGAAAGGTATGATGTTTCAATAAAAACGTTAAATAAAGAGAAAGTAGGAAGTTCATTTGAAATTAATTTACTCTTAGAAAATTTATTAAATATTGAAGGTATCAAAGCATCCCCTATCTTAATATCGACTAGACAAAATGGTTTAATTACTAAAATTTATCCTGTACTTAGCGACTTTAACTATGTAATACTAAAAGTTATAATAAATGAAGAAAACTATTATTTAGATGCTACTGATCCTTATATCTCTTTTGGAGAATTACCTTTTAGAACTTTAAATCAATATGGAAGACTTATAGATTTTGATAATGGAAGTTATTGGGAACCTATCATTGTTAATGATGTCTCTGCTAAATCACATAGTATAGAGTTATCTTCATATGAAGATGACCATTTTATAGGAAGAATAAAAAGTAAATCTAAAGGTTATTATTCGTACAAAGAAAAAAAACAGTTTGATGAAGATTCTTTAAACTATAAAGAGAATACCATTGACGATTACACTAATATTAAAATTAATGATCATAAAGTTATTGATTACGATAAAACAAAGTCGGAATTTAATGAAACTTTAGATTTTTCTATGGAGCCTGAGATTATAGGGAACAAAATTTATTTAAATCCCTTTATTTTAAAATTTTTTGAAAAGAACCCTTTTCAATTACAAGAAAGAACATACCCTATAGATTTTGGCTACAAAAGCACTTTTAACTATAGATTAAAAATAGATCTGAATGATAATTTAAAAGTTGTAGAAATGCCTACTTCTGTAAATTATGCATTACCTAATAATGGAGGACGAATATTATTTAATACAAATCTGAGCGATAATGTATTAACGCTTTATTTTAATATAAAATTTAATAAACCAATTTATTTACCAGAATCTTATCCTTATCTAAAAATATTTATGAATAAGGTTGTAGAACTTCAAAACAATACAGTAATTGTTTTAGAAAATCAATAGTGATACTTTTTTGTACTTTTAATGCCTATGGATTCTCAACAAAAACAGAAATGGAAACATAAAATTCACGAAGTTATCTACGAAGCAGATACGCCTTCTGGTAAACTTTTTGATATTCTACTTTTAATATTTATCATTTTTAGCATTGTTTTAGTGATGCTAGAAAGTATTGCTAGTGTTGATAGAGAATATCATCAACTTTTATACATATGTGAATGGGTTGTTACAGTTTTATTCTCAATTGAATATATTTTAAGAATAATTTCTGTAAAAAAACCACTTAAATACGTTACTAGTTTCTTCGGAATTATAGATTTATTATCTACAATACCAATGTATTTATCATTTGTGCTTGTTGGCTCACAGGCTTTGGTAACATTAAGAGCATTGCGATTACTAAGAGTTTTTAGAATTTTAAAATTAGCACGTTATTTAGGTGCTTCAAACCATCTAAAAGCATCTTTAGTTGCCAGTCGTGTTAAAATTTTAGTTTTCTTATTTGCCGTGATTATCACTTCCGTTATTTTCGGAACTATTATGTATTTAGTAGAAGGTGAAGCTAATGGTTTTGATAATATACCTAAAAGTGTTTATTGGTGTATTGTAACATTAACTACAGTTGGTTTTGGTGATATTGCACCTCAAACGGCTCTCGGACAGTTAATCACTTCTTTTATAATGATATTAGGTTATGGTATTATTGCTGTACCTACAGGAATTGTTTCTGCAGAGTATGTTAGAGCGGGTAAAAAATCTGATGAAGAAAATGAAGCTTTAATCGCTCATCATAATAATCAACAGCAAAATGTAACTAAAGAAGATATCATTGTACATTTAAATTCTCAACATTGCTCAAATTGTCATGTTTCTAATCATCGAGATAATGCTGAATATTGTTATAATTGTGGAAACGAACTCCATCCTTAAACTGCAAACTTATATATGGTGATAACACCTTCAAACTTTATAATTTCTATTGTTGGACCAACAGCAATTGGTAAAACAGCGCTAAGTATTAAACTTGCTCAACATTATAATGCCGAAATTATTTCAGCAGATTCACGTCAGTTTTTTAAAGAAATGACTATCGGAACCGCTGTACCTTCATCTGAAGAATTAAGTGGAGCAACACATCATTTTATTCAAAATAAATCCATAAACGATGCTTTTAACGTTGGAGATTTTGAGCGTGAAGCTATTTCTAAAATTAAAAAACTTCATAAAGACCATACTTTTGCTGTTATGGTTGGTGGTTCTGGATTATATGTGAAAGCTGTTACCAATGGATTAGATTATTTTCCTGAAGTAGATCCAAAGATTAGAATAGAACTTAATAAGAGATTTGAAACAGAGGGTTTACTTCCTTTACAGAAACAATTAGAAACGTTAGATATTGAAACTTATAATACAATAGCCATTGATAACCCTAAGCGTGTTATTAGAGCTTTAGAAATTTGTATTGGTACAGGTAAAACATATTCTTCATTTTTAACAAGACCAGAAAAACAACGCAATTTTAAAACCATACAAATTGGCTTAAATGCTGAACGTTCTATTATTTATGATAGAATTAATCAACGTGTAGATATAATGATCGCAAATGGTTTATTAGATGAAGCTAAAAGCCTTTTGCCTTTTAAAGATCTTAATGCTTTAAATACTGTAGGGTATAAAGAATTGTTTCAATACTTAGAAGGGAATATAACTTTAGAGTTTGCAATTTCAGAAATTAAAAAAAATACGAGACGTTTTGCAAAACGACAATTAACCTGGTTTAGAAAAGACGAATCGATAAAATGGTTTGATTACGAAACTGATTTAGATACTATTGTTTCGTATATTAACCAACAGATATAAGAAATCCAGCTCAAAATGAGCTGGATTTTTTACTTATATGGATAATTCTTTTACTTATTTATTATTAATTACCAATCTAAATCCTTCACCATGTATGTTTAAAATTTCAACATTTGGATCTGGTTTTAAATATTTACGCAACTTAGCAATGTAAACGTCCATACTACGAGATGTAAAATAGTTATCATCTCTCCATATTTTAGTTAAAGCTAACTCTCTTGGCATTAAATCGTTTTCATGTAAAGCCAATAAACGTAATAATTCATTCTCTTTAGGAGATAACTTAGAAGGTTCTCCTTCATCAAATTTAAGGAAACGCAATTTAGAGTTTAAATCAAAACGACCTATTTTAAATTCAAATTGTTTGCTTTCTGCAACCGTATCTTTAGCCTTACGTTGCATAATAGCTTTAATTTTCATTAATAAAACTTCGCTATCAAATGGTTTATTAAGATAATCATCAGCACCTACTTTGTAACCTTTAAGTACATCTTCTTTCATGGCTTTCGCTGTTAAGAAAATAATTGGCACATCTTCATTTTTCTCTCTTATTTCTTTTGCTAATGTAAAACCATCTTTATAAGGCATCATTACATCTAGGATACAAAGATCATAATCATCTTTTTTGAACTTTTCAAAACCTTCCATACCATTTTTAGCATGTACAACTTCGTAATCGTTCATCATTAAATAATCTTTTAAAACAGTTCCAAAATTTGGATCGTCTTCTACCAAAAGAATTTTTTTATTTTGCTCTTCCATAATTCGTTTTTTATGATATTAACGGCATTTTTATAATAAAAGTGCTGCCTTTTCCTTTTTCACTTTCTACTGATATATGACCTTGATGGTCCTCTATTATTTTCTTAACATAAGCTAAACCTAGCCCATGCCCTTTTACATTATGTACATTTCCGGTGTGTTCTCTATAAAACTTCTCAAACACTCGTTTTGCAACAGCTTTATTCATTCCGTTACCTTGATCTACTACTTTTAGAATAATACTGTTTCCTACATTTTCTGAGTATACATCTATCTTAGGCGCATCGTCTGAATATTTTATAGCATTATCTAATATGTTAACAACCACATTTGTAAAGTGTGTGTCGTTTGCTAAAATTGAAGTATGTTCTGCTTCTAAATGGCTCTTAACATATCCTTGTCTATCTTCTACAATTAATTCTACATGTGTAATTGCGTCTTCAACTAAGTCGTGTAAGTCTAGACGTTCCTTACTAATATTAAGTTCATTTTTATCTAACTTAGAAATACGTAATACATTTTCTACTTGTGCATGCATACGTTTATTCTCTTCTTTTATCATTCCTAAATAACGTAAAACCTTTTCTTGGTCATTTATTATTTTAGGGTTTTTAATAGAATCTAGAGCCAAATTAATAGTCGCAATTGGTGTTTTAAACTCATGCGTCATATTATTTATAAAATCTGTTTTAATCTGTGAAATTTGACGTTGTCTAATTAACTGATAAATGGCACTTGTATAGGCTATAATGATAATACCTGTAAATACAATAGAAAGTACTATCATCCATAATATAGTTGATATTAAATACTTTTTTCTACCTGTAAAATCTACCCAAAGATTATAACTACTTTGATTATTACTATCTAAAAACACAGGAACACCAAATGCTTTACCTTTAATTAATTCAAAATTTTCAGACCTCACTTTAGTCGCTAAATCATCATCATAAATACCAAATTCAAAATCAAGATCTATTCCTTCAGATTTAAGTTCTCTTCTTAAAAAAGTTTCTACTTGTGTCGCTGTAATTCGTTTATAAACAGGCTTATCTTTTAATAAAGTTTGAAAACTATCTTCATAAAATTGTTTATCTAAGTTACTTAAAGAAGAATACTCTCGTAATTTTGTTTCTGGATCTATCCTTCTATTACCATCAATGGTTGTGTTATTGTAAACTTCAGTAACACGTTCACTAGATAATTTACTAACATTAAAACTATCTGCATCTATTTCAAAAAATAGAGAAGGCACTCTAAAACGTTCTTCTAAAACCGTATTTCTGTGAATAATAGTTTTATCATTAACGTCATCTTCTGTAGCAATAAATAATTGTTTTATTATAGATGAATCTGCTTTGTTATCTGGACTTAGATAAGGTTGAAGTTTCATGAAATAATCACGATACTCATAATCTTCAATAGCTTGATTAACTAAACTTAATGAACGCCTAACGCTAAACGTAAAATTTTTGTTTTCATTTTCTAAACTATTGTTTATAAAAAATGCTTGCACAAAAATGATTCCAATGAGAGATAAGCTCATTAAAATTATCAATATCACAAATAGTTTTTTGTTCATTTCCCAAATTTAACATTTTAACATTTAGTGTAAATTAGGTTTAACCTAATGTTAACAAAAGTTATCCCACAATTAGTGATTTAACTTTTCTAATATGGAATTATGAATTTTAAGGGCTTGTTTTTTTGCTTCTGATAAATTATTATTATAAATAATGAAGTCAGATGCTTTAATCTTATCTATATCAGACCATTGATTTTTAATAATTGATTTTATTTTTTCTTCTGAAGATCCATCACGTTGTATTACTCTTTCTATTCGTAAAGACTCATCTGCAATGACAGTTATTATTAAGTCGTAGTATTGCTGCTGATTGTTTTCGAAAATTATAGCAGCTTCCTTAATAACATATGGTGAGTTTTGTTTTTTATGCCATTTTTTAAAATGCTCAGCAACTTTAGGATGTACAATCGCATTCATTTTGGCTAATAAAGCCTTATCATTAAATATTTTTGAAGCTAAATAAGGTCTATTTATTGTATTATCAATATATGCTTCTTCTCCAAATAGTTCTATTAATTTTCGTTTTATAATCTTAGAACGATGCATTAAAGCCTTGGCTTCATCATCTGCAATATAAACAGGAACACCTAATGATTTAAAGTATTTTAAAATCGTTGTTTTCCCACTTCCTATTCCACCGGTTAATCCTACAATCATATTACAATTGAATAAAATCTATTTGTTTTTGTCTAATATTAACATGTTTAACAAATTCTGATGATTTAACTACTTTAGGAATTAAGAATGTTTGATTGTCTTCTAATTCTGAATAATTACATTCAACCTTAAAATCTAATGCTTTTATAGCATTGTAATTATCTAAATCTACATAATATGAAAGTGTAACCGTTTTAGGAAAGTAATTAATGGTTACATTTTCGGGTTGGTTTGTAACTGTAATAGGGACTTCAATAATACCTTCTGTAAATCGACCTATTTTACCTGTAACCTCTATAGATTTGGGAAATATTTCAATATTACTATAGTCTGAAATATCTAGATTTACAGTGCTCTTAATATCACTTTTTGTATCTGTTAATATTAATGTTTCTGTACTTATTGCATTAATTTTATTGACTTCATCTAAAGACCCAACAATTTTTACGCTGTCTATATCTAAGCTAAATTCTCCTTTTAAATCATAACCCACAGCATAAGCAATATCCTTTTTAAATTTTATAGGTACTTTTTTTGAAGCTCTTTTTGCATACGGAATTAATAAGGTGTCTGGTATTACAGAAATTAAATCATAAGAACTCCCCAATTGACTTTCTATAAGATATTGGTGTTTTATAACATCAAAAACAAAATAACGTGAGTTTAGTGCAACATCAGTTTTAGCATTAACCGTTAATTCTTTAGAATTATCAAAAGCGAAAGGCATCAATGAAAATCCTTTAGCTTCTACATAAACCTGAATATAATTTGAAGTATCATTTTTAATTAAAACTTCATCATCAACATGTGTTAAATGCACATTTAACTTTATGGTTTGCTTATAATCGTTAGATAATTTTGAAAAAATTAGAAACACAAACGCAAATAAAAAAAAGAGACAGAACCTTTGAAAGTTTTTCTTTTTTAAATAATTAATTATGTTATTCGTGTTTTTAGAGTTCATTTGTTCGTTTGAAAAAATAGATGAGGAAATGCTTTTTCTGGATTCTTTTTTAAAATCACCATATTAAAAGTAGATTTTAAAAACCCAAAACCATATCCGAAAAATTGAATACAAATTGCTAATAATGCTTGAGTAGCAACGCTTAAACTTCTATTTGAAATTAAAGCCAATACAAAAGCTACAGCAAAATAAAATCCATATAAATATAGTGGTAAATTAATTTTAAACAATGCCATTATTACAGCAATTATAAAACCTAAACTAAATAAAGTAGGAAACCAATAAACGATGCTTTTAGAATTTGGATGCCATTGGTTAAGTATCGGTCTAACCATACCAAATTTATTAACTTGGGTATAAAATTTAGACCAAGAAATACGTCTTTTATGATACACAAAAGCACTTTTTATTAAAGTAGTTTTAAACCCTAACTCGTGTAAACGCAACGATAAATCAGGATCTTCACCGGGATGAATTTTACCAAATCCGCCAGAAGCCAAGAATGCTTTTTTAGACAAGCCCATATTAAAACTTCGGGGTTGAAAATCATCAACCTTCTGCTTTCCTCCTCTTATACCACCGGTAGTTATAAAAGAGGTCATTGCAAAATTAATTGCTTTTTGAAGATTAGAAAATGAGCTATGTGCTGCATCTGGACCTCCAAAACAATCATAATAAGATGCTGATAAAAACTGTTTTACTTCATTTAAATAGTTTGAAGGTAAAATTACATCAGAATCTAAAATGATATAATAATTACCTTTCGCTTTTTCCATGCCGTAATTCCTAGAATCTCCAGGACCAGAATTTGGCTTAAAATAATATGAAATAACAAGTTGATTGGCAAATTGATTAACAACGAATTCTGAAGTGTCTTTAGAACCATCTTCAACAATTACTATTTCATAATTATGCTCACCTTCAAAATTCAAAAAACTGTTTAAGAGTTCTTTGATTTCATCAGGTCTATTATAAACAGGAATAATAAATGAAAAATTTATAGTCTTCATAGACCACAAAGGTAAAAAACCTAAGCAAAGAATATATGGTTACACTAGCTTTAAGTTAATTATATTCTTATTATTTCTTTTTTTTATAAAAGTCCTGTAAAAATTAAAACATAATACAAGCCTGTTACTATAAAAACAACACCTGCAACAGTTCTCATTACCTTTTCAATTTTTGTTATTTTATTATAAAAGACACCTACTTTACCAGCAGTAAAAGCCAGTAAATAAGTAAAAAGAATAACTGGAAGTCCTGTTCCGAAAGCAAATACTATAGGCAAATAAAGTCCGTCTGCAGATGCAATTGTCATAGGAACTAACATTCCAAAAAACAAAGCTCCACTATAAGGACAAAATGCTAAAGCAAAAACAACACCAATTAAAAAAGAACCTAACAAGCCTTTATCTTTAAATTTATCAGATAATTTTTCTTGAAAATTAGATTTCTCTAAAAAATTTAGCTTAATAACATTCAACATTATTAATCCGATAATAATTAATAAAGGACCTAAATATTTTTCTCCATTTTGATTAAAAAATCGGGCTATATGAAACTTACTTGCTCCAAAATATAAAATTAGTCCGATTACAGTATAACTAAACCCGCGTCCTAAAGAATACAATAAACCACTTAAAAACACTTTTCGTTTGCTCGATATGTTTTTTGAGATAAAAGCTGTTGCAGTAATATTGGTCGCTAAAGGACACGGACTAATGGCTGTCATTAATCCGAGTATAAATGCTGATAAAATAGGAATATTATAGTTCTCTATAAGAGATTGTAAAAAATCCATCTAAAGCATTTTTAATTCAGTATCTAGTTTCGATTTTAATTCTTTAGAAAAAGTGTCTTGATCAGTACCATTCATAAAAGCAAAGTCAGTTAAATCTATTTTAGTTTCTTTACCATCTTTAATTACATTTAAAATTAAAGCAGTCCCAGCAGCTTCAAATTTTTCGGCAATAGATTTGTTTTCTTTTTTATCTACATTAATCACTTGAAATGTAATTTTATTGTCTTTCAATTCATTTGAAAAATAAGTATCTAGTGTAAATTTTGTATTGGCTTCAATAGCATTACAAGTCATACATCTGTGTGTAGAATGAAAATCGTAAACCTCAATTTTAGAGACTGATTGATCTAAAGATACTTTTTCACTTTTGTTTTGTCCGTTACAAGACGTTAGCATTAAGCTAATTGTTAATAGGGCTAAAAATTTAATTGTTTTACGCATAGTTTTTAATTTTAAATTGATTTCGTGAATATTTAATTGTATTATTTATTCGATTCACAGAAGCATATTAAACAGATATCCAGATAAGATGATGCAAAGTGTTACGACACTAAAAAAGATAGCAATAAGTTTTAAAGACATTACTTTTTTAAGTAAAGTTGCTTCGGGTATAGATAAGCCTACGGTTCCCATCATAAAAGCAATAGCGGTACCAAGCGGAACGCCTTTTGCTACAAAAACTTGAATTACGGGGACAATACCAGCAGCATTTGCATACATTGGTACGGCTACAATTACAGCAAGTGGAACTGTCCACCATTCGCCACCTCCTAAATATTGATTAAAAAAGTTTTCTGGTACAAAACCATGCATGGCTGCCCCTATTGCAATCCCAATAATTACATATACGATAACACCTTTTACAATATCCCAAGCAGCTTGTGTAATTTCGGGTAAACGGTCGTAAAATGTTTTCTTTTTTTCTTCAAATTTGGCTTGTTCAATTTTATTCTCAAGGATCTTTTTTACCCAATCGGAAAGTAAAGGTTCAAGGTTAAATTTACCAAGTACCCAACCACCAATAGTTCCTAATAAAATACCTGAAGCGGCATAAATTAATGTTGCTTCTACTCCAAACATCCCCAAAAACATCGCTACTGCAACTTCATTAACTAAAGGCGATGTAATTAAAAATGAAAAAGTGACTCCTAATGGAATTCCGCCTTGTACAAACCCAATAAATAAAGGAACTGATGAGCAGGAACAAAAAGGTGTAATGGCTCCAAAAATTGAAGAAAAAAAGTATTCTAAACCATAGAGTTTTTTCTTATTTAAATAATCTTTTAATTTTTCTATAGGAAAATATGCATTTACAATTCCCATTATAAATACGATAACAAATAATAAAATGAGAATTTTAAGTGTATCGTAAATAAAGAAATTTAAAGCAATACCTAAGTGCGTTTCTGCCCCAACATTAAAGACATTGTATATGAGCCAATCGGCAAAATGTTGTAACCAATCAAACATTTTAAATCTTATTTATAGTTCCCGAAATGGTACATGATAATTTTACGGTATTGTAAATAGTACCAAACTTTTCAATATTCTTTTTAAGTAAGTCTAGGTTTAATTTATCATCGCTACTGTAAATCGTTAAGTTATACTCTAGATGATCCATCCGTGGTGGATTTTCTAAACGTGTTGCATTAACATCAACCGTTGCTTTTGTATAACTAAACTTCATCATAGTCGAAAAACGTTCTACATTTTTTAGCATACAAGCCGAAAATGCACCTAGGAATATTTCTGCCGGATTTGGTAAAATTTCAGCAGACATTGAAGTTGTACCAAAATCTATATGAGATTTTTTAATATGAATAACAGCGTCTTCATTTAAGATAGAAGACGCTTTTATAGTGTAATTCATAACATTACTTTTTAATTTAACAATGCTAAAACTTCGGCTTTAGAAGGTACACGTCCTTTAATCGTAATAACATCGTCAATAACTAAAGCCGGTGTAGTCATTACATTAAACTTCATAATCTCCACGATATCTTCAACTTTTTCTATTGAAGCTTCAATATTGTTTTCAGAAACAACTTCTGAAACAACCCCTGTCATAGATTTACATTTTGGACAACCTGTCCCTAAAATTTTAATTACTTTACTCATAATATTAATATTTAGTTAATCGCAAATAGACGATTGATTTGTTTAAAAAAAAGCTAATCAAAAAAATCTTGAAACAATTTTTTTGCAACATTCCAATTCTCCTGATTAATACAATATTTTATTTTGGGAGGATTTAATTCTCCTTGAATAAGACCTGCGTTTTTTAATTCTTTAAGATGCTGAGAAACTGTAGATTGTGCTAAAGGAAAAACATCTACTAAATCTCCAGTATGACAACAAGTTGCAGACTCAAGATGTTTTAAAATAGCAATACGTGTCGGGTGACCTAAAACTTTAGCAAATTTAGCTAAGGCTTCAGTATCTTTCTTATACACTATGGTTTCTAAACTTCTTTTCAAAATTATAATATTTAATAAGTTGACATTAACTTATTAAGTTCTTATCGCAAATGTACGATAGGTAAATTAAACAGAATGTAACATTTGTCACATTTTTAAAATTAAATACGGAAAATTAACCTAAAACTTTAACTAATAATTCTTTAAGTAAATCTCCTTGAGGAACTGAATTAGATCCTACTCCTTTGCTTTTTACATCAAACTCGCGTAATACACCTATGATGAAACTTACTTTTTTCATAGGATAATTCCTGGCAGCCTCAATATATTCATTAACAAAATAAGGGTTGACTTTTAATGCCGTAGCTAAGCTTCTTGGATTTTTATCAGACATACCATGAAGTTGTAATAATTGAGAAAAGAATCCAAACAAAAGTGCTACAGTAACCACCATAGGATTATCTTTTGGGTTCTCTGCAAAATACTTCGCTATTTGATGTGCTTTTATAATATTGCGCTGTCCTACAGCTTTTCGTAATTCAAAATTATTATAATCCTTACTTATTCCTATATTTTCTTCAATATGCTCTGGTGTAATTTGAGTCCCTTCTGGTAAAACAATTTTAAGTTTATTAAGCTCATTATCAATTTTACTTAAATCAGTTCCTAAAAATTCAACTAGCATTTGAGCAGCTTTAGGAGAAATTTCATAATTTTTTCCTGCTAAAGTCCTTCTAATCCAATCTGACACTTGGTTTTCGTACAACTTTTTACTTTCGTAAACGACACCAATTTTCTTAATGGCTTTGTATAAAGCTTTTCGTTTGTCTAGCTTTTTATACTTATAGTTAAAGACTAAAACTGTTGTAGGTTGCGGATTTGCAGCATATTTAGCCAATTGCTCAATTGTTCTACTTAAATCTTGAGCCTCTTTTACAATAACAACTTGACGCTCTGCCATCATTGGGTAGCGCTTAGCATTACTCACAATATCATCTATAGTGACATCGCGACCATAAAGCACCATTTGATTGAAACCTTTTTCAGTTTCCTCCAAAACATTGTCTTCTATATAATCTGAAATCTTATCAATATAGTAAGACTCCTCACCCATTAAAAAATAAATAGGTTTAAGGTCTCCCTTTTTTATTGCAGCAACTAATTGTTTTATCTCGTCCAAATTGTAAAAAATTCCAAGTTAAAAATTCCAAATTCTTACTATAATCGTTTAGATGAATCCTAAAAAATTAGATTTTGGGAATTGAAAATTGTGATTTGTAGTATTCTGCTTTAACTTTGACGAAAATTAGCCATTCTAAGTGTTGCAAGAACTCAACTTTCCAAAGTTTGAATACCGCTTCAAAAGTACAGAAAATAAAGTTTCTATTTTTGATGTGATTCGTAAAAAATTTATCATTCTTCAACCTGAAGAATGGGTAAGACAGCATTGTGTTCATTATTTAATTAACGTAAAAAACTATCCGAAATCGTTGATTAATGTTGAAAAAGAATTGAATCTTAACGGCTTAAAAAAACGCTATGATATTGTTATCTTTAATCCTGATGGAAGTATTTATTTGATTGTAGAATGCAAATCGCACAGCATAAAAATAGACCAAACTACTTTTGATCAAATTGCACGCTATAATCTTGTTTTAAATGCCACTTATTTAATGGTTACTAATGGTTTAAATCATTATTATTGCGAAATGGATATGCAAGCAGAACAATATTCGTTTTTAAAAGATATACCAGATTATACCCAGAAATAAATGTTTCAAACTAAAGATATTGCCGTTGTTATTTTAAACTGGAACGGAAAAGCCTTGCTAGAACAGTTTTTGCCTTCTGTAATAGAATTTTCTGAAGATGCTTTAATTTATATTGCAGACAATGCATCAACAGATCATTCTATTGATTTTATAGCAACCAACTACCCTTCTATTAAAATTATTAAAAATGACACAAATGGTGGTTATGCAAAAGGTTATAACGATGCATTAAAACATGTTGAAGCTCCACTACTTTGTTTATTAAATAGTGATATTGAAGTAACTGAGCGTTGGCTTCAACCTATTATATCTGAATATAATTCTGATAAAACTACAGCTATAATTCAACCTAAAATTTTAGATTATAAAAACAAATCTAAGTTTGAATACGCAGGTGCTGCAGGTGGTTTTATAGATAAGTATGGATTTCCATATTGTCGTGGTCGCATATTTGATACCGTTGAAGAAGACCATGCACAATACAATGATGAGATAACTGTATTTTGGGCTTCTGGGGCTTGTTTTTTTATAAAAAATGAGGTCTTTAAAGACTTAAAAGGTTTTGATGACTCTTATTTTGCTCACATGGAAGAAATTGATTTGTGCTGGCGTGCCTTCAATAAAAATTATAAAACAAAATATGTTGGAACTTCAACTGTTTTTCACGTTGGTGGAGCAACATTAAATAGTACAAATCCCCAAAAAACATACCTTAACTTTAGAAATAATCTGTTTACTTTATTAAAAAATGTAGATTCTAATGTGCTCTCTATTATATTAGTTAGAATGTTACTGGATGGTATTGCTGCTATAAGATTTTTATTTCAACTTAAACTTGCATTTTTCTTCGCTATTTTAAAAGCACACTTCTCTTTTTATGTCAATTTACCTCGACTTATAAAACAACGAAAACACCTACCAAAACGTTCAGGATATTATCAAAAAAAATCTATTGTTTGGTCTTATTTTATAAAAAAGCAAGTTCAATTTTAAAAGCATTTAAAACTGTTAAAGTTTTTGTTAATCCATATAGTAACCTCTATTCTTTTGCATAATTTTGTTAAGTTAAAATAAACTATTTAAACAAGATTTCAATTATGAGAAAAGTAATGTTATTAAGTGTTTGTTCCCTATTATTTTTAGCATCTTGTGTGTCTAAAAAGGAATTTACAGCACTTCAAGAAAAACAACAAGAAACCCAAGATTTATTAAATACAGCAACTGTAAAATTAAATAGTTGCTTATCTGATGCCGCTGCAGCAAATGCAAGAGTAGAAACGATGAAAGATCAATTATCTGATTTACGTAAATCAAATCAAGATTTAATTGACACTAAAGGTGATTTAACTATCCTTACTAAGAAAGGATCTGAAAATCTTGAAAAATCTTTAGAAAGCTTAAAAGAACGTGATTTAAAAATTACACGCTTACAAGACGCTTTAACTAAAAAGGATAGTGTAACACTTGCTGTTGTAACGAGTCTTAAAAAAGCGGTTGGTATTAACGATCCGGATATCGAAATTAATGTAGAAAAAGGAGTTGTATTTATTTCTATTGCTGATAAATTATTATTTAAAAGTGGAAGTTATACTGTAACAACTAGAGCTAATGAAATTTTAGCTAAAGTTGCTAAAGTTATTAATAGCAAGCCTGATTTTGAAGCTATGGTAGAATCTCATACAGATAATGTACCATACAACAAGCCTCCATTAGTAGATAACTGGGATTTAAGTGTAAAACGTGCAACTGCTGTTGTTAGAGTTTTAGAGAGCTTAGAAGTAAACCCTCAACAATTAATTGCTGCAGGTCGTAGTTCTTACGTTCCTTTAGTTGAAAATGATACAGCTGAAAATAAAGCAAAAAACAGACGTACTCGTATTGTTGTAATGCCTAAAATTGACCAATTCTATGAAATGGTTGAAAATGAAATGAAAAATTTATCTGAAGAAAAATAATTCTGACAGATTAGATTATAAATAAAGCCCAATGCATTTGCATTGGGCTTTTTGTTTTTACACATATTTTACTGTAAATTATTATACGATTTAACCAATCTAATAAACTCTGCTCTAAAACCGTCAACATCATCTCCTCTTCCGTTTTGTGCTAATTCAATGACTTTATCTGTAGAAGCACCATTAAAATACTTAGAGTTTCTTAATTGCATTCCAAATAAAGCCACTGCTGAAGCAAATTTCATATCGTTTGAAGCTAATGCTATTTTGGTATCTTGAACATGAACCATCTCAATACTCTTATCTTCATTTGGTTTTTTGTATCTAAATTTTACTGTAAATAACTCATCTTCACAATTATAAGCTACTTCTTGTTTTGTATATTTTAAATCAGGTACTTTTTTAATATATTCACTTGTGATACCTGTTGGAATAATTTCATACAAAGCAGTTACAGTATGTCCGCTACCTAATTCGCCAGCATCTACAACATCATCTATAAAATCTTCGTCTGCAAGTAATCTATTTTCATATCCTATTAAACGGTAAGCTTGTACTTTTTTAGGGTTGAATTCTACTTGAATTTTTACATCTTTAGCAATAGTATATAATGTTCCACCAAATTCTTTTCCAAAGACCTTTTGTGCTTCTTGCATATTATCTATATAGGCATGGTTTCCGTTTCCTTTATCTGCTAAAGTCTCTAGTTTCGAATCTTTATAATTACCATATCCAAAACCTAAAACAGATAAAAATACACCCGATTTTCGTTTCTCTTCTATAAGTGTTTGCATATCGCTATCACTTGAAGCCCCTACATTAAAATCACCATCAGTTGCCAAGATTACACGATTGTTTCCATTCGTTTTAAAATTCTTCTCAGCAAGTTTATAAGCTAATTCTATACCTGCTCCTCCTGCTGTAGATCCGCCTGAGTTTAAATAATCTAAAGCTTTTAAAATAGTTTCTTTTTGATCACCTGATGTTGGTTCTAAAATAACACCAGCAGCACCAGCATAAACAACAATTGATACTTTGTCTTTTTTACGAAGTTGATTCACTAATAATTTAAAAGCACTTTTTAGCAATGGTAATTTATTCTGTGAGCCCATTGAACCCGAAACATCAATTAAAAATGTTAAGTTAGAAGCAGGTAGCAAATCATTTTTATAACTTTTACCCTGTAAACCTATTCTTACTAACTGAGTTTCTTTATGCCATGGAGTTTGTACAACTTCTGTATTTATAGAAAAAGGATGTTTATCTGTTGGTTGTTGATAATTATAATTGAAGTAATTAACCATTTCTTCAATCTTTACTGCATCTGTAGGAATGTTTTCTCCATTATTAATCATGCGTCTTATATTACTATAACCTGCTTTATCTACATCAATTGAAAACGTTGATAAAGGATCTAATTCTGTAGTTTCAAAATTGTTTTCTGTAATATTTGCGTAATCTTCATCATTTTGAATGCGGTAATTTCCCTTTTTAGTTGTTATAACTATACAACCATCTTTTGCAGATTCTCCAAACATATCAATTGCTTTAGTTGATTTATAAACATTGATATGCTCAATTACATCTGGTTCTAATTTATCTATTAAACCATTGTAGTTTTTCTGAATAGGAACACCATCAACGATATATAATACATTAGTTGCACCTAAAGTATTAGTCCCCTTAATAGTAATAATTCCGTTAACTTTTCCTGCTAATTGATTAGAAATTTGATTGTGAAATCTTTGTTTTTCTCTCTTTTTTAACTGCGCTTTACTTACTCTAGCACTAGTAACTGCACCAAGAATAGATACTTTTTTTTGAGTACTATATGCGACAACAACAACTTCATCTAAAGTTATATCATCTTCTAAGGAAACATCTATGATTGAAGTTTCGGCTACAATTACGCTTTTACTTTTTTGACCTATATAACTAAATACTAATATATCTCCAACTTGTGCTTTAATAGTATATTGACCATCAAAGTTTGTTTGAGTACCATTAGTACTTCCTTTAATTATAACATTTGCTCCTGGTAGTGGTAAACCATCAGAAACTGTTGTAACAGTACCGGTAATTGTTTTTCCTTGTGCTATTAACTGCCATGAAGAAGACAGTAACAAGCATAAAATAATTGTAAGATTTTTCATAATAGCTGATTTATAAGTTTATGTAAACCTATAAACAAACACTATTATGAAAAATCTACAATGAGTGAAGTACGTATTTCAGTGAGTTAACTCTCTAAAACAGTTTTTATAGTTTTTTTACGCTGAATTTTTCCATTTACAGTTTCAGCGAATTTTTCGATGCTATAGATTTTCTTAGGAACTTCAAATTTATCTAAAGATTTTAAGCCTTTAAGAGTTTCTAAAATTTCGTTTAAAGGATCAATAGGATTTTCAATAATAAGAATTAGTTTTTCACCTAAAGCTGCATCATCTTCACCTGCTAAAATAAAACGCTGAGATATGAATGGTTGAAGTTTATCTTCAATCTGTTCTGGAAATAATTTTACACCTCCAGAATTAACAACATTATCAAAACGACCTAATAATTGAAAGCTAGTATCTGATTTTAACTCAACAATATCATTTGTTATTAAATCTTCATCCACCAATTTTGGAGCATGGATTACTAAACAATTTCTTTCATCTGTATTAAAACTTACATTTTCTAAAGCTTTAAAATACACTTCTTTTTCTGCAGATTTAGATTTTAATTGTCTAATAGCAATATGAGTTACAGTCTCTGTCATACCATAAGTTTCATAAAACTTAGGCTCGCAATTTTTAATTTTTTCTATTAATGGCTTTGTAACTTTTGAGCCTCCCACTATAATATTTTTCATATTATGAACATGACCAATAATATACTTTAATTGTAATGGTATCACGGCACAAAAATCGTAACATTTATCATAATCAAAAACAGGATGTGCTAACGGCTCTACAAAGTCAATTTCTAATCCTAACACTAAAGCACGAACAAACATCATTTTACCCGCTATAAAATGGCTAGGTAAGCAATGCAAAGCTTTATCTCCTGGTTCTAATTTGAAAAAATTACCTGTAGCAATGGAAGAGTTTACCATCGCTTGTTTCATTAGTTTAACTTCTTTTGGTTTCCCTGTAGACCCAGAAGTTTTTACATACATATAATCTCTATGATCTAACCAATCCATTAGAAAATCACCAGTAATCCTCTCATAAGGTTCCCCTTCTTTTATAAGACTATAAGCGACTTCTTTTAACTCATCATAACTAAAATGGAGTCCGTTAAATTTAAAACGATTATGTACTTTGTCGTAAGTTGGTGTCATATCTACTCTATTATTTTATAATCTTCTTTTGGTGGCTCAATTACTTTACCTGTTAATTTTTCTTTCCAATTGGTCCAGCCATATTTCTTAGAAAGAATTAATAACAATATTGGATAAACAATTAATACTGGTGCTACAATCTCTGAAACAGCCATTTCTGTTGGATCAGCAATAGACGTTAACAAAGCGTCTGTTTGTAATGCTGACCAGTCTGAAGTCACTAACAATGCTGTAAAAATATTGTTTGCGGCATGGAAACCTAATGCAAGTTCTAATCCGTCATCCATTAATGTCATTATTCCTAACAGTAATCCTGTACCAATATAAAATACCATCATAATTGGTCCTAATTTATCTACCTCAGGATTTAATCCGTGTAATAAACCAAAAATAACTGATGTTATTAATAATGGTGCCCATCTGTTTTTTAATATAACCCCAAAACCTTGCATAAGATATCCTCTTAATAAATACTCTTCAAAACTAGTTTGTAATGGAATAAAGAGAATAACAATAACGCAAAGAATAATAAACGGCTTTAGGTTTAAACTAAATATATAATCTTCGGGTGCTAAATAATAAGATATAAAAGTAGTCCCTATTGAGAATACTCCCCAGATGATAAATACAAACCAAAAACGCTTCCAATCTATTTTAGGTCTTGCCGTTGTTAAGTTTAAAAACGATTGTTTATGAAGAAATTTTGAAGTAAAAATAATACCAGCTAAACCGACGGCAAATGAAAATAGCATTAAAAATAAAAATAGATTATTCCCTAATAAAGATGACATTTGCGTCATATCACTTACAGCTGATGCATCTGCTCCATTTATGATTTCTATTCCTAAAAAGATCAGCAAAGGAATCATTCCTATAACTTGCCAAAAGATAAATATGATCATTAAACCTATTAAATATCTCCACCAATCATGTAATACAGAGAAGGCTTGTTGTATATAATTCATACTATAAATTAAATTTCCAATTTTGTTTTAAATCGTATTGCAAAGTACCATTTTTTACCACTAATGGCGAAGAAAAGTTATTAGTAAATAAACTTCCAGTTCCTAAACCTTGTGGCATGTTACTATTTAGTTTAAACGTCCATTGCGCAATGGCATTAAGCCCAATGTTACTTTCTAAAGCACTTGTAATCCACCATTTAATATTTAAGTTTTCTGCTATTTCAATCCATTGCTGACTGCCTGAAAAACCACCAACCAAACTCGGTTTTAAAATAATATACTGTGGCTTTATAGTTTGAAGTAGTTTTAGTTTCTCTTCTTGCTCAAATACACCAATTAACTCTTCATCTAACGCAATTGGTAAAGGAGTTGTTTCACAAAGCTGTGCCATTATTTCAAATTGCTTCGCTTTTATGGGTTGTTCTATGGAATGTAATTGATATTCTGATAATTGTTTTAATTTCTCTAAAGCATCTTCAGGAGAAAAAGCGCCATTAGCATCTACACGTAATTCTATATCTGAAACAGAAAACTCTTTACGAATAGATTTTAAAATGTTCAATTCAGTTTGAAAATCTATAGCTCCAATTTTTAATTTAATACAATTAAAACCAAACTTAATTTTTTCTTTAATCTGAGTTCGCATAAAATCTTCACTTCCCATCCAAACCAAACCATTAATCGGAATATTAGCTTGACCTATACTAAAATCTGATGTAAATAACTGAAATTGATCTACACTTTCTAAAGATTTAAAAGCTGTTTCTAATCCGAATTGAATACTAGGGAACTCTTTAAGTTCAATTAAAAGTTGCTCTAAACCTAAGCTAATATTTTTGCATGTCCACTTTAATTTGGCTTCATAATCGGGTCTATCATCAATAGATAAACCTCTTAATATACCACACTCGCCTACGCCTTTTTTACTCTCATTTTCTAAGAGAATAAACCAAGTCTCTTTTGTAGTCATCACACCTCTCGATGTTCCACTAGGTCTTTTAAAATCTAAAATATACTTCTGATATGTTGCTTTCATAATTGATATCAAAAATATCAATTATTTATGTATAATTCACCTCAAAAAGCAATTGATAACACTAAATTTTCTTAATATAATACCTTATTGTTTTGGTAATAAATTTTAGAATTATATTATAATTTAGTGTTCAAAATCCAAATTAAAGCTTTTTCTTTTGTTGCTCTAAAGATTGTATTATGTTTTTCATTTGGTTCGTCTGAATACTTCCAAATTAAGTGCTTTGGATTTAATTTCTCTAATATTTTAATGAGATTATTAGTATGAATAGAAATATCTTCTACATCAGAACCTGCAAACCAAAGTCTTTTAGTGTTATTAGGGAGGTGTTCTAAATAATTCTCTGTGTTTTTGACTAAATAATGATCATTCCACCATAAAGAAGGATCCATGGCAATATAAAAATCGAAAGTTTCTGGTTGTAATAATAAGGTTTCAACAACAAAGAGTCCTGCTAAAGATTCTCCAATAATACCTTTTTTACGCGTTGTTCTATATTTTTTATCTATTTCGGGTATTAATTCGTCTGAAATAAATGCCCTAAAATATTTAGCACCATCAGTTAATGGACAATATTGTTCATCTTCTTTAACCTCTGAAAATCCAGATAAATCTTTTCTTCTATCGATATTAGCAATTCCGACAAGTATAATTGGAGGTATACTTTTATTTTCCACCAATTTTGAAATTGTATTTGCTATATGTGGAAAATCCTCCTGAACAATACCCCCATCTGGCATATATAAGACAGGTAAAGAATCATTACTAGTATTATAATTTGGAGGTGTCCAAACATTAATAGTTCTTGTTTCTTTTAATAATTTAGATACTATCTCAAAACTATCATGAGCAGGAATAGGATCGTTATATTGAGGTGCGTTAGAACAACTAAGTAATACGATAGACAAGATTATAAAAACTATAAATTTATTCATTATTTTAGTTTGTGAGTTAAAGTAAAACATTAAAAACTAAAGGTAATAAATTAAATTACAACTCCATAGACTCGCCAATTTCTAGCAACATTAAATCTTTTTCTTTATCAAAGAATTTGCGTTTGGCTTCTTCATGATCAATTTCAATATACCCAAAAGTATCGTAATGATAACCTAAAATTTTATCACATTCTATAAAATCGCTCGCAATAATAGCATCATTAATTCCCATTGTAAAATTATCTCCAATAGGCAAAATAGCTAAGTCGAGCTTGGTCTGCATCGGAATCAATTTCATATCCATTGTTAAAGCTGTATCACCAGCTATATAAATGGTTTTACGCTCTCCTTCAATGATAAATCCACCTGGTTGACCTCCATAAGAACCATCAGGAAAAGAAGAAGTATGAATTGCATTTACGTATTTAAGGTTTCCAAATTCAAAATCCCAAGACCCTCCGTGATTCATTGGGTGACCTTCTAAACCTTTATTTTGATAATAGGTAATGATTTCAAAATTAGAAACGATGATTGCACCTGTACGTTTCGCAATAGCTTCAACATCTAAAATATGATCTTGATGCGCATGTGTAACTAATATATAATCTGCTTTTAGTGTTTCTATATCAATACTAGAAGCATTTTCATTTCCTGTAATAAAAGGATCAACTAAAATGTTAATATCTTTAATTTGAATACCTAATGAAGCATGTCCGTAGAATGTAATTTTCATGTTATAATGATTTAAAAAGCGATACTAAGCTTAAAATTAATATAAAATATACCCAACTCCTAAAAGTATAGCGATAAGAAATGTAGACAATGCCACTACTTTAAGTTGGCTATCAAAATCATCTGCATTTTGTGCTGCTTTTACCTTTTTAAGATGAAAAATCAGAGGTATAAAACCAATTATATATATAAAGTTATAAGGTTCTACGTAATACAAAATTGAAAATATAACAATCAATAACATAGCCCCAATGATAAGTGCAAAATGATATTTTTTAGCGCCTTCTTTTCCTAATTTAATTGCTAATGTAATTTTCCCTGCATTAGTGTCTGACTTAATATCTCTCATGTTATTTAAGTTTAAAACACCAACACTTAATAAACCTAAAGCAATTGCTGGTAATATCACAACATGATCTAAAGTATGCATATAAAGAAAGTAACTTCCTATTGTACTTACTAAACCAAAAAATATAAAAACAAAAACATCACCAAGTGCACGATAACCGTAAGGTGAATCCCCCATGGTGTAATTTAAGGCTGCATAAACAGAAAGACCACCTAATGCTATAAATAATATGGCATAAAGTAAACTATCGGTACCAAAAGCAAGCCAAATAAGTAGCATTGCAGCTATAATAACTACGAGAATATTAAACTTAATACCCTCTAACATTTGTTCTGGAGTAATAGCACCACTTTGAATAGCTCTTTGTGGGCCTAAGCGTTCGTCATTGTCTGTCCCTTTAACACCATCGCCATAATCATTTGCTAAATTAGATAGTACCTGAAGGCTGATTGTTGTTAATAATGCCAAGATAAAAATTAGCATGTTAAAACGACCATTATAATAAGCAAAACAACTTCCTAAAATTATCCCTGACACAGAAAGTGGCAAGGTTCTTAATCGCATGGCAGAAAGCCATGGTTTAATTTTGTTCATTTAGATTAAATTAAGGAATCCATTTTTTTGGAAAATTTGGTTTTCTTTTTTCTAAGAATGCATCTCTACCTTCTTTAGCTTCATCTGTCATATAAGCCAATCGTGTAGCTTCACCTGCAAAAACTTGTTGCCCAACCATACCGTCATCAGTAAGATTCATGGCAAATTTCAACATTTTAATTGAAGTCGGTGATTTTGCTAATATTTCTTGAGCCCATTCATAGGCCGTATCTTCTAATTCTTCATGAGGAATAACGGCATTAACCATCCCCATATCAAAAGCCTCTTGTGCAGAATAGTTTCTTCCCAAGAAAAAGATTTCTCTTGCTCTTTTCTGTCCAACCATTTTAGCTAAATAAGCTGATCCATAACCACCATCAAAACTTGTAACATCAGCATCTGTTTGCTTAAAAATTGCATGTTCTTTACTGGCTAAAGTTAAATCGCAAACCACATGTAGACTATGACCACCACCAACAGCCCATCCTGGTACCACAGCAATAACAGCTTTTGGCATAAAACGAATAAGACGTTGTACTTCTAAAATATTTAGACGGTGATAACCATCTTCTCCAACATAACCTTGATGACCTCTTACTTTCTGATCTCCACCAGAGCAAAAACTCCATATACCATCTTTAGAAGAAGGCCCCTCTGCACTTAAAAGTACAACCCCTATATTTACATCTTCACCAGCATCATAAAATGCATCATAAAGCTCTGATGTGGTTTTAGGTCGGAATGCATTTCTAATATCTGGTCTATTAAACGCTATTCTAGCAACTCCATCACATTTGTGGTAAGTTATATCTTCATAAGACTTTGCAACTTTCCAATCTATATGGCTCATATTTATCAATGTTTAAGCAACAAAAGTAAGAAATTAATAATAATACTTTTAGTGCATTTTTTTATTTGATTTTATTAATTATACGAAATATATTTGCCAGCCAAATTATTAATTTTCAATGAATTATAATCCTAATATAATTAACAAAACATATACTATTTATAATATAAAATTAGGAAAAGTGTATGTTTATAATAATTTTATGGTAACTGAGTTTAAAGAAGGAGCTGATATTAATTTTAAAAATTTTGATGAACTCTCTCTAATCATAAAAAACAACTATAAGGATGAGCCTTTTGGTTTTATAGCAAACAGACTTAATTCGTATTCAATTAATGTAAACGATGCAAAAAAATTTAATGAAAAATTCACACAACTAAAAGGTTATGCTATTATCACTTATAGCGAACTTACGGAACGTATAATTGAAATAGAAAGTCACTTTTTTAAATTTAACAGAAAAATATTTAATGATTTTGAAAGTGCAATACTTTGGATTGAAGATACGCTATCAAAATAAAATGCTATTTACAATAAATAAATACCGTCTTCTTTAATCTCTATTTGACGTTCTTTATATAATGACCCAACTGCTTTTTTAAAATTCTTTTTACTCATTTGAAGTAAATCTTTTATCGTTTCGGGATTAGATTTATCATGTACAGGTAAAAAACCACCATTATCATGCAATTCATTTAAGATGTGCTCTGCATTTGGTTCTATATTTCTATAACCAATTTGATTTAAAGAAATATCTAATTTATTATCTGGTCTTACTTTCTTTACTAAACCTTTTAATCGGTCACCTACACTGATATCTTTAAAAATATCATCGTTAAAAATTAAACCTAAATGTGTTTTGTTTACAATAACATTCATTCCTAATTCTGAAGGATGAGAAACAATAAGATCAACTTCGTCAAACTGAGCAACTGTTAATTCTTTATTATCTAAAAAACGATTGGTTTTACTAGATGCTACTAAACGTTGTGTTTCATCATCTAAGTAACAATGTACTAAATACCAACCACCAGATTTCATTTTAAATGCTTGCTCTCTAAATGGGCAAAATAATTCTTTTACTAGTCCCCAATCTAAGAAAGCACCATATTCAGTAACTTGATTACAACGTAATAAAGCGAAGTCTCCATTCTTAATATAAGGTTGGTCTGTAGTTGCAACCGGACGTTCTTCATTATCTAAATAGACAAAGACTTCTATTTTTTCACCAATTTCAAATACTTTAGGTACATATCTATTTGGTAAAAGAACTTCCCCTTCATTTCCATCTCCCAAAAATAATCCTGGTTCTGTATCTCTTAAAATCTCTAACGTATTGTATTCACCTAAATATATCATGCAGCAAAGGTAAATATATTTTTATGAGATTTAATAAGAAGTTTATATGATAATGAATAAATTTAGTAAAAAAAAGCGTCATAAATATAAATTTATAACGCGTGTATGTAAAAAGTTAATTCTAATTAAGAATAAACTGATTCTTTTTTGAAGTGTGTTGTCAATAAATAATAAATAACAACTCTATATTTAGATCTGTTAGAACGACCATATTTTTCAATCACAGCATCAATCGCTTTATCTAATTCTTCACTATCTGCTAATCCTAATTTCTTAATTAAAAAATTATTTTTAACTGTAGCTATTTCTTTAGGGTCAGAACCAGAAACAGTTGATGAATCTGCATTATATATTGAAGGGCCTAAACCTACGGTTACTTTAGTTAGTAAGTCCATATCTGGAGTTACACCACATTTATCTTTTAAATCTGCGGCATACTTCACAATTAAATCATCTCTTTTGCTCATTTTAAGTCGTTTTTAATTAATTATCCCTTTAAAGGTACTAATTTTTAGACACAATAAAAACGAAAGAGTCACAACTTAATATTTTATGATTGATTATTTAATATATTTAAAAAAATCTATAAGTGCCTTATCGTTAGTTTGAGACGGCGTAAATATTTCTAATAATTTAGGTTGTTTACTTTCGTTATAAAATGAATCTAATTGATCATCTAGCTCCTTTTGATCTTTAGCTAAACCATACTCAAAGTCATACATGTTGCATAATTGTTTTGCACTTAAATGATGTTTAGTTTCAAAATACCGGTCAAAATTTTCGGTATCCTTATGTCCTGGTAATATTCTAAATATCCCACCACCTTCATTATTAACGACTATAATTCTAAAATTATTAGGTATATAATTATTCCATAATGCATTACTATCGTAGAAGAAACTAAGATCACCCGTAATGAAGGTAATCCGTTTTTCTGATACAATAGAAGCTCCTATTGCTGTGCTTGTACAACCATCTATTCCGCTAGTTCCTCTATTGCAAAATACCTCAATACTTTTTGAAAATTGAAACAATTGTGTATATCTAATTGCAGAACTATTGCCTACTTGAAGCTGACTCTGTTTTGGTATGTTTTTTAATATGGAATTAAATACTGTAAAATCAGAAAATGGAAGCGACTGCAAATATTCTTCTTGCAATTTTCTTCGTTTCTGGCGTATTGCAAGCCAACTACTTTTATAAATACTCTTTGTATGATGTGTTACCAGTGGTAAAAATGAACTTAAAAAGGTATTAGGACTTAGTTTTATATGCTTATCTAAACAGAAAAAGGTATCATTTGCACTATACAAATCAACATGACAATGAAACTCTGGCTTATAAGTTCTTAAAAAAGCTTTTATTTTTTTTGAAACAATTAAACCTCCAAAAGTCAGTAAAACATCGGGTTGAAGCGCTTTAAAATCCTCATCTTCTAGAGGAGCAATCATTTTATCTATACCAGGAAAAAAATCTGGATGATGTACGTTAGAAGTCGTTTCTGTTAATACAATAACACTATCATCATCAGCAATTTCTTGTATCCACTGCGCTTCTATAGAATTAGGTTGTAAAACACCTATTAAAATCATTTTTCGTTTAGCATTGTGCCAAACATCTAATAAACTTTTCACTTCAAAACCGTCAACTTTTTCATCTTTATTTTGAATTTTGAAAGGCTTCGGATTTATTGATAATTCTTCTACTCTTTCGTATAAAGGTTCATCAAAAGGACAATTAATATGAACCGGTCCTGAGTTTAATTTGGCTACTGTTAGCGCATCATGAATTTCTGATTCATTATGAGATTGAATATCTTTTTGAAATCCTAAAAAACGCTCTAATTTATTTTCTATACTTTTTAAAATAGCACGTTCTTCTTCTATATTTTCACGTTCACCTTCTTTAATATCTAGCTTTAAATTAGCGTTATGTAAAACATGCTCACCATAAACATTTTTTTGTTTTATGGTTTGTCCATCTCCAATATCTAATAAGTGTTTTGGACGATCTGCAGAGATAACAACCAACGGAATGTTACTATAATAAGCCTCTGCAACTGCTGGATAATAATTTAATAATGCACTACCCGATGTACAAACAACTGCAACTGGCTCTTGCAATTGCTGAGCTATTCCTAATGCAAAAAAAGCTGCACAACGCTCATCAACAATACTATAACAATTAAAAAAATCATCGTGTGTAAAGCCAATAGTTAATGGAGCATTTCTACTTCCTGGAGAAATAACAATATGTTTTACATTATGCGTTTTACATAAAGTAACTACGGATTGTGATAAAGGTATTTTTGAATATATCATAAAATCAATCTTCCTATTTTTAACAAATAGAAACTTTTTTTTAGTCATTTAATGTTTTAATTAATCTAAAACAGCACCGATAGTTCTTGATTTATTAACGGTTTCTTCCCATTCGTTTTCTGGATTAGAATCTTTTGTAATTCCACCGCCAACATAAATTAACGCTTTAGAATCTTTAAGTTGCATACAGCGCAAATTCACGTAAAAATTAGAATGTTTTCTCACTACAGCATACACATTGTTTTCAACATTACGTCTGTTTGTATTTCGTGTCCTTGATTGCTTTAAATTTAATTCTCCTAAAAAACCAGTATAATATCCTCTGGTATAATTTTCATTTTGAAGAATAAAATCTTTAGCTTCTTGTTTTGGAAAACCACAAACTGCAGGTGTTGGGTGCAAAGCTTCAATTATAGATTTTAAATTAACTGCAGCATCTATAAAACCTGTAATTTTAGATTTAAGATGAAGTAAATTCCCCGCTCTTGCTGTTTCTACTTCAGAGATATTGACTTGTTTAGAATATGGCTGAATTTGGTTCGCTATATAATCGGTTACAATTTGTTGTTCTTCAAACTCTTTTGTGGTCCAATTTACATTAGAAGTTGAATTATAAGGCTGTGTACCTGCTAAAGAAATAGTTGTTAATTGCTTGCCTTCTACTTTTAGTAACAACTCTGGCGTTGCTCCCAACCATAAACCTACCTTGGGGTGATACCAACAATACACCATGGCATTTTTGTAGGTATTAAAAAGCTTTTTGAAAATTGAAAAAGGATTTTCATTACCTAAATCCTTAGATTCACATCTTGATAAAACTACTTTTTTAAGACTTCCGCTATTTATTGTAGCTATTCCTTTTGAAACTAAATTTATATGAGCTTCTTTTTCGGAAGCTTCTATGGAAACATTTTTAGAATTATCTTCAATATATAAATATTCTATTTCTAAAGTAGAATATTTACAATCTGCTTCTGGTAGTAAAATACTTTGTTCTTTAAAATCGAAAGGCGCAAACACAAATCCACTTTCCGTAAAGTTTTCTGTTTTATGTAATGTAGCATCGTTTTGTAACCAACTTTTTATAACTGAATTGATTGGCCTACTGTAAACGACAAAAGGTAATTGTTTAGAATACTGAGTTTCTAATGCTTCAAAAAATGAATCTTCATTCATCATTTATTTACTTTTTTTTGGAAGTGAGATTGTTGATAAACGACAAATAGAAATAAGATTATCTTCTTCGTCTGTAACTCTAATATCTAAAAGTTGTGTAGTTCTACCTTTGTGCAAAAATGTTGCTTTTGCATAGATAAACCCCTCTTTTACACTTTTAAGGTGGTTTGCCGTTATCTCTAAACCACGGACAAACATTTTTTCTGTATCTATAAATATATGCGAGGCAAAACTTCCTACACTTTCTGCTAAAGCTGCTGTTGCTCCACCATGTAAAACGCCATCGGGTTGATGCACTCTTGAGGTTACAGGCATTCTAGCAACTAAGAAATCATCACCAAAATCCACCATAACAATCTCTAAGGTTTCCATTAAAGTATTTTTGCTTGCTGCATTTGCTTTAGCTAAGATATCCTCTCTAGTCATTTGCATATAAAAACAGTATTTTTGAATCTATTACAAAGATACAGAAACCACCTAGAATAATGAATTCGCAAGAGAAAGAAATCACATATACAACACGTAACTCCTACTCTACTTTAAATACACTTACTGAACAAACTAAAACCGTTTGGCTTGTTTGTCACGGTATGGGTTACTTAAGTCGTTATTTTTTAAGGTATTTTAAAAACTTAGACGCTAAAGAGAATTACATCATTGCTCCACAAGCACCGAGTAAATTTTATATTCAACCAAGAATGCATGTTGGTGCCAACTGGCTAACAAGAGACCAAACCGAAACAGGTATTGATAATATTCTTAATTATATGGATGCTGTTTTGGATGCAGAACAAATCCCGAAAGCTATTAATCTTGTCGTTTTTGGATATTCACAAGGTGTTAGTGTCGCTATGCGTTATTTAGTTAGAAGGCAATTAAAATGTGATCAATTAGTGCTACATTCTGGTGGCATACCAGTAGAATTAACCGCTAATGATTTTACTTACTTATCTAAAGCAACCAAAGTAAAATTAATTTATGGTACCGAAGATGAATACTTAAACGAAGCTCGTATAGAGATAGAATCTAAACGTGCTATTGAATTATTTGGAAAACAAGTTGAGTTTCTTCCTTTTGAAGGCAAACACGTTGTTAATGTTGCTTACATTAATAGCTTAGTGTAAGCTACCATTATTTTCAAGTCCAGCCATAATAGTCCTTAACTGTCCTGCTTTTATAGGTTTTATAATGTAATCTGACACATCACTTATCTCTTTTGCTTTTGCAATATCCACAGGATCTACAGAAGATGATACCATATAAATAACAATCTTCTTATTCAATTTATGTTTAATCTCTACATACTCTTCCATAAATTGAAAACCATCCATTATGGGCATGTTGATATCTAAAAAAATAACATCAGGTAGCACGTCGTCATTATATAGATTATTTACCATAAAATCTAGAGCCTCTTCACCATCAGAAAAAAGAAGTATTTTCTTACTTAATTTTATAGACTCTAATATTTTAGTAATCGTGAATTGGTAGATGTCATCATCATCAATTACACAGATATTGTAGTGGTTATTCATATCTATTAAAAAATTATTGTAAACGTTGTTCCCTCATTAACTTTACTTGACACCAAAATAGTACCTCCCATAGCTTCTACTTGAGTTTTGGTCATAAACAAACCGATACCTCTAGCATCTGGGTGGCGATGAAATACTTTGTTTAAACCAAATATTTTTTCACCATGTCTATCTAAGTTTATACCTAGTCCGTTATCACTAATCTTCAATCTTATTTTCCCTTCTAGATTTTCAGATTCTATAATAATATTAGGTATTCTGTCTTTTGACTTGTATTTAATAGCATTGCCGACTAAGTTAAGAAAAATACTTTCTAAATAAATTTTATCGTAATTAATTTTTGAAACTTTTGAAAAGTCAGCTTTAATTACGGCATTCGTTTTTAATATTTCTCCACTTAGTATCTCTGTTGTCTTTTTTAATACATCATTAAACAAAATTTCTTCTGTATGCCTTGACTTATCACTTTTAATTTTAATAGCTTTAACTAATGTATTTAAGGTAAATGTTAGATGATTAATAACTGTTTCAAATTTTTGAAATAAAATCTTTTTGTCATATTCATCTTCAGATGCAACATATAAGCCTAAAAGTGAATTTAGATTACTTACCGGCGCACGTAAATTATGAGACGTAATCTGAGCAAAATCTGCAAGCTGACTATTTTGAATAATCAACTTTTTTGTTATAACTTCTAAATCTTGTTTAGCATCTAAAATCCTTTTTTGTGCTAATCTCTGTACAGTGATATCTCGTATAGCAGCAGAGACTAAAATCCCTTCTTCTGTTTGAAGTGGACTTAAGCTTATTTGAATAGGGATTTCTTTACCATCTTTATGTTTAGCAAATAATTCTTTTGCGTTTTCAACCCCCATTTCTTTTATACTAGGGCTAGAGAAAAACTCATTACGATAAGTTGAATGATCACCTATAAATCTTGAAGGAATAAGTATTTCAACAGATTGATCTAATAATTCTTCTGATGTATAACCAAATAATTTTTCAGATTGTTTGTTAATGAGCTGTATTTTACCTTCTTCATTTACAATTACCATAGCATCTGGCGCAGATTCTAATAAGCCTCTAAACTTATTCTCTTCCATTTTCTGTTCAGTAATATCTTGGCAAGATCCCATCATTTCAATAATTTCTCCTTGCTCATTAAGGATTACTTCACCTAAAAATTGAACAGTTTTTATAGTTCCTTTACCTGTAATTATACGGTGTATAAAATTATTAGAAAACTTTTTTTCTACAAATGATTTTTTTATGAACTCTGAAATATATTCTTTGTCCTCTGGGTGAACATGGGTAAAGAAAGTATCATAAGTTAAATCTTTTATGTTTTCATCGTACTCAAAAATTCTATATAAATTAGATGACCATTTTAAAGTATCTGAGGCAACAACCCATTGCCAATTTCCAATCTGAGTAATTCTTTCTGCAAAATTTAATAAATAATTTTTTCTTAAAAGTTCTGTTTCTGTCAATTTTTGAGCTGTAACATCTTGGCAAGTACCAATGACTTCTATAACATTACCTATACTATCCTTTATTACTTGCCCTAAGAGATGTACATTTTTAATGGTGCCATCAGTTAATTGAATTCTGTGTATAATATCTGTAAAAACACCTTTTGTAAGGGTTAAGTTCATATGATCTGAAACCCTATCTTTATCTTCAGGGTGTGTATAATGAAGATATGTTTTAAGAGTTGTTGCTGTAGTTTCTTCAAGCTGAAAAATTCTGTAAAGATTAGCTGACCATTTTGTGGTATTTGTAATGACATCAACTTGCCAATTCCCCATTAATGTAATTTCTTCTGCAAAATTTAAAATTTGATTTTTTCTTAAAATTTCATTTCTTGAGGATACTCTTTCTGTAATATCAAATGCTACACCTAAAAATCCTATTTTATTACCTTCTTCATTTCTAATAGCTGTTAAGGTTAATTCTACAGGAAAAGTAGAACCGTCTTTTCTTTTGTAAGTCCACTCACGAGTATCATACTCATTTCGTTTTGCTAATTCTAAATAAGGATCAAATCCTTCAGGATCTATACCATATTTTGTAGCTATATCAATTCTAAAGTTATCTAATTCTTCTTCTAAATGATAGATTTCTGGCTCTTTAAATCCTATCATCTCTGATGCTGAATACCCTAATAAAAGTTCCGCTCCGTGATTAAAATGATTCAATATTCCGTTATTATCTGTGGAGACGATAGCTATAGGTCCAGAATTAAAAATAGCTTTTAATTGTATATGTGCATTATTCAAATCTTTTTCTGCTGCAACAGCCGCAGTAACATCTTGGCTAGCACCACTTAATTCAATGATGTCTCCTTGATCGTTGGTTATAGCTTCACAAGAGACTCTAATCGTTTTTTCCGTACCGTCTTTTAATACAATTCTATGCGTAAACTTATTGATACGCTTTCCTTCTCTTGCATTATTTTTTATATCATTATAAAATTTAATTAAATATTCTTTATCATCTGGATGAATATAACTTAGATAAGTATTGACATCAACATTTGTCCCCTTCTCAATTCCATAAATATTATAAAGGTTATTTGAGATTTCTATTTGACCAGAAGTAATGTCCCACTCCCAATTCCCCATTGAAGTAATCTCTTCTGCAAAATTTAATAGGTGATTTTTTCTTAAAAGTTCATCTTGAGCAATCTTCTTTTCAGAAATATCCGTAGAAATACCTAAAAAACCTATGAGCTCACCTTTTTCGTCTTTAATAGAAGTTAAGGTTAATTGCACAGGTAAAAGGGAACCGTCTTTTCTACGGTAAGTCCATTCTCGAGTATCATAGCCGTTTGTCTTTGATAACCCAAATTGTGCACTAAACCCTTTAGGGTCTTTATTATGTAATTTTGCAATATCTGCATTAAACCTGTCTAATTCTTCTTGTAAATGGTAAAGTGTAGGTCTTTCTAATCCTACTACTTCAGAAGCAGAATAACCCGTTAAAATTTCTGCTCCTTTATTAAATTGATTAATAATACCATCTGTATTTGTTGCTACAATAGCTATAGATTCTGAATTAAATAAAGCTTCTAACTCTGTATGAGCCTTATTTAAAGCCAATTGAGAGAGCTTCATTTTATTTATATCCTGAAACACTCCAAAAACACGTACACATACACCATCAACAAAATCTGCTTGTCCTATAGAACGTACCCAAACCGACTCTCCTTTAGCATTAATAAGCTCTAATTCTACATCATAAGGAGTTCCATGTGTTACTGCTTCATTAAAAACTTTTTTAATCGTATCTCGACTTTCTCCTTCTTTATAAAAATTAAGACCTTCTTCTACATTTACTAAATCGTTTTCTGCTACACCATGTATTTCACATACAACCTCACTCCAAAAAGTTTTATTTTCTATTAAATCTACTTCCCAAGCACCTATTCTAGCAATCTCATTTGTTTTATCTAATATTTTTTCAACACGAATTCTTGCGTCTTCTTTTTCTTTAGCTTCAGTAATATCTCCTGTGTGAATAATTATCCCCCCTATATTTCCTTCAGAATTATACCATGGTCTTGTATCCCAATATACCCATTGTGTTGAACCATCTTCACGTATAAAAGGCGCTTCATTACAAATATCAATAGCTCCTTTTAAACATGCTTTATGCTTGTTTTTCCATCCCTCTCCAATTTCCGGAAAAACTTCATAATGAGAACGCCCAATAATACTTTTCCCTTCTAATTTAAAATCCTTTATCCAACGTTTTGATACAGATATATAACACATATCATTATCAAACATAGCAATAGCAGTTGGTGCTTGATCAATAAAAGCTTTGTTAAAAACTTCTCTTTTTTCTAACTCTGATTTTAATTTTGTTAGTTCTAGCAAGTTGGATTTTAACTTATTCTCAGATATTGCTAAATTTTTATTTGAGTCTAATAATTTCTGGTTTCTTAGAAATAATTGTTTTAAACCTGGAATTACAATATATAGAAGCTCTATTAAAATAATAATGAAGGCAATAATTGCGAACACATATACTATTTTTCTTAAAAATTTTAGATGTTCTTCTGTCACTTTCTGATATTCATATACTAAAATATCAGTGTTATTTAGATAAAGCCTTTCTAATGAAGAAATAATAGAAATATTAGGTTTTATACTATTTAAGGTATAGCTATTGACAATGTTTTTCCCTGCAGTAAATATTTTATTTTGATAAGATTCATTAATATTTAATAATGAATCTATTTTGTGATTTTTCCAATTTTGAGTATTATTTAAATGAAGGTATTTATGTTGTTTATCCCATTCCTCTAAAAGTGAATCTAATATTTTAATTTTTTCAGTATTTGAACCTGAAAGATTATTGTAACCAATATCGTAAGTTAACTTTGTAATATTCTGACTTAACATTCTCTGCCTACCTGACACATTAATTAAGTGTGCATCAGAAATTTGAGAATTAATGCTATGTTGAAAAAGAAATAACAGAGCTAGAATTATAATGATGAAAGTGGATACAAATAATATGTATCTATTTTTGATTGATTGATGTAATATCTTCATTAAAAGATTATCTATAATTTAATAATAAAACATTTTTTTCAAGCCTATTATCTAAAATATAGAAATGTAAATATGACATGGGGGCTTACTTTATTTATTGTAATAAAATGTTAAAATACAAAAAAAATCTTATTACAAATGCATTTGGTCGAATAGTTGAAATTAGTTATAAAGTATTTATTACAAATAGATTAAGAACGACAAATAAAATATTTTATCCATCAATACCTTATTAAAATAAAAGTACTTAATTTATATAAAGACCAATTCTAAATAAATAAAAAAGACCTATATAATTTGAAGAATAAACTGTAATTAATAGTGTAATGATAGATGAATATACGTTTCATTGAATATCAATGAGATACTTTTTATATATTAAAAAATGATAATTATTTTAAGTCGTTAATTTTGAAACAATCATTTTAACAGGAAGAATTTCTGTAGTGTGTTCTATACTTGGTCCCGCTACCCAAACCGTTTTGTAGGTTGCTTTTTTAGCCGCATTTTCTGTAGCTTTCATACCAATTGAAAAACGAATCATTTTAACCCATTTTTTTAAACTTTTATTTTTGTTTAATAAACTTTCTATCCAAGTGGTTTTAGTACCAATTTTCTGAACATAAGGCGTATTAATAACGGTACAAGGCGTACCAGAAATACGTTCAGTCATTATAATATCTTTAGCTCCGTATGCTACGCAAGCTTTCTTATAATCGTCTGTAACACCTGCTTCAACCGATGCTATAAAAGGACTACCAACAGAAACACCTTCTGCACCATAACTCAACATTCTATCTATATCAGCTTTGCAACCAACACCTCCCGCAGAAATCACAGGGATACTTAATTCTTTACTTAATAAATTGGTTAATTCTTGTGGTGATAAGTTTCCTCGGTGTCCACCAGCTTCATTATTTACAGCAATAGCTGCATCTGCACCCAATTGTTCTACTTTTTTAGCAAATTTTAAATCGGTAACATCACAAAACACTTTAATACCTGCTGCATGTGCTTGTTTAATTGTTGCTTCAGGACTTCCTAATGAGGTAATAATAAAATCACAACCTTCTTCACAGAGCACTTCTAATTGTCCTTTATACTTCACATTAGATTTATTCACAATTAAATTAAATCCAAAAGCACCACCTTCAACTTTAGATGCTTTTAACGCTTTAATAGCAGACCTTAATTGGTCTAACGTCCTGTAATTTAATGCAGGAATACAACCTGCAATACCAGATTTCATAGCTTCTGAAACCATAGCTACGTTAGACACCAAAAACATTGGTGCTTGTATAATTGGAAATTTTAAGTTGAGAATCTGGGTGAGTTTAGTTTGCATATTAAGATCGCTTATAGTCACAAATATACTGTATTTTATTATGCGCGCATAATATCATATTACGAATTAAGAACTTAAGCGCATAAAAAAATAAGATAACACCAATATTACACCTTATAAATAATAAATACACATAAAATGATATGATTTAAAATTTAACACGAATAAGACCTAAGAGCCTGTATTATTCTAAAAATCGATAATAACCACATTTTAAATAAGCGCCTTCTGTAAATGCTATTGGGTGATCACTATCGTGTTTTGTTTTAAGTTCTACCTCAAAAAGCCTGTGTTTAGAATTTAAAACTTGAGCGTTTAAATCGAAAAATGCTTGTGCCAATACTCGAGAAGAACAAGATGCTAAAACTAAAAGGCCATTTTTAGAGGTAAGCTTCTCCCCTAACTCTGCTAATTGCCCATATTTCTTCTTCGCTAAATCAATTTCAGATTGTTGTTTGGCAAAACTTGGCGGATCAATAACAACTACATCAAAAGTTTTTCCTTTTGCGATTAAAGCCTTCATTTCTTCAAAGGCATCACCAGAAATGGTTTTATGCTTGCCAGAATAAGTATTTAATTTTCCATTTTCGCGTGCCATATCTAAGGCTTGCTTACTAATATCTAAGCTTGTTACTTCCGTTGCTCCATTTGCTAAAGCATGTACAGAAAATCCACCTGCATAAGAAAACACATCTAAAACTGTTTTTCCTTTACTCATTTCTCCAACACGTTTTCTATTGGCTCTATGATCTAAGAAATAACCTGTTTTATGACCTTTAATAACGTTTGCACTAAATTTTACATCATGCTCAACAAACTCCACAACTTCATTTTCTAACACACCATATATAACTTCTCCATCTTTTAAATTGTGTTTATCACTATTTTGAAGACCTCTACTCAAACGCATTACAACTGTTTTGGCTGAAGATATTTGTTGTAAACTTTCTAAAATGGGTTTTAAATACGGCAACCATATTTCTGAATATACTTTTACAACCAATACAGAATCATAAACATCTGCTATTAAGCCCGGAAAACCATCATTCTCACCAAATAAAAGTCGGTAACTATTGGTATTCGTTTTAAGTAAATCTGAACGTTTCTCAAAAGCTAATTCAATTTTATGTTGAAAAAAATCAGCATTAATCTCAACTTTTGTTTCCGCATTATGAATCATTTTAATTCGGATTGGTGATTCTGCATCGTAAAATCCTAAACCAACCACCTTGTTTTTATTCTTACTAAAGATAATAGCCAAATCACCTGTTGCGGCATCATCATTTATTTTAGTAATACTATTAGAAAACACCCATGGATGTCCTTTAACAACGAATTGTTCGCCTTTTGCATTAAGCTTTACGGCTAGTCGTTTTGGTGTGTAATTAGAGTGAATATGATCTGAAAAAGACATGCTTATATTTTAGGCTTCGAAAGTACGAAACTTAAATATATTGGCATTCTTATGTTGGTAGGAATATTATCATTTTACGTGTAAATTCTTGAATTCAAAGGAAAGAGAAAAACCAAGAGCTAGACTGCATTAATAAAAACCTTTTAATTGATATCGAATCGTAGACCTATAGAAAGCATATTAATATCTTCAGGGTTATTTTTAAAGATTGGGTTCACATTATATTTAACATAAAGGCTTACATCTCGATATCCCATATAAATACTTGGTCCAAAATTAAAGGTATACATATTAAAGTCATCCGTTTCGGTTAACCTAAAATTACTTCCATCTTGTTTATATCTAATAAATTGTGAAGTATGTAACCTTACAGAGAAATACCCACCTAATCCTGCTCTAAAACCACGTTGAGAACGCAAATAAGTTTTTCCTGTTTTTTTATGATATTGTGGCTTAGAGAAATCTATTTCTAAATGTACTGGTAGACCTATAGATAGGTTATCTAATCTAGATCTTTTTAGGTCATAGCCAATATCTTGATACGTTGTTTCATCTCCATTGGTTACCAATATATCATTATCATTTTTTGGCCTTATATCATCAACCATCATAGATAATCCAAATTTTAAGTTCCAAAAGTTTGTTTCTTCCTTAAGTCTATATTTAAACGTAAAACCTAACTCACTATTTCCTAATAGATTTGACTTGAATCCATTACCGTAATAACCACTATTATCGTTTAATATTTTATTAATCCCAAAAGCTAAAACAAATTGCGTTGTAAGGCGTTTTTCTACTTTTAAACCACTAATAGAATCCTTATAAAAGTTTTCTTCTTCAAAAACAGATATTAGTGGTGTATCCCATTGATTATCATCCTCATTCAATTCTAGTTTACCACCAACTTTATCTTGAATTAAAGCTTGTAATTTTTGTTCCTGACTAAAAACACCACTATTAATTCGGTCTGCATGATATGCTGCTAGTTTCTTTTTTTCTAACACAGCACTTTCTAAAGTTATCTCTTTATTTTCTACTTTTTTATCAAGCTTCTTGATTTCCTTTTTTAAAGTACGCTTTTCAGAACTTGTAATAGAATCAATTCTAGAGGCTATAATTGCTGCTTTCGCTTCAAAAGTATTGGTTTGTGCCATTAAATATGAGGTACAACATAACACGGCAATACATAAAATTGTCTGCTTCATAATAAAATAGTTTTAATTGATTAATGGTTGTGTTCGTAATTTCTATTTGCAACTGCTTCTTTTAGTTCTTTAAGCTGCTTACCTGCTTTTTTAAAAATACTTTTATTTTTTTCATCAAATAACTCTGTTTCCATCTTAACCAATAGTTCTTCAGATTCTAGGTAAGTCTTTATTTGCTTATTGTGATTTTTATGCAATTCTAAACTACTATCTGCCATTGTAACTTGCAAAAGTTTTTCAGCCGTAATATATTGAAACGGTTTTATTTTACTATCGTTTGCTAATCTCTCAACCCCTTCCTCTTTTATTGAATCTTTTTCTTTAAATAGTTTCACTCTATTTTCAACAAGAAAATCTTGTTTTTTTTGAAAGGGAAACTCTTCTTGAACAAGCTCTTGTTTTAAGGTTTTAACTTTTGAATTAGAAATTAATTTCTCTTTTTCAATTCTTGTTTTTATGGACTTCAATTCTTGTTGCTCTTCTAACACAATAGCGTTATTTTGATCCTTTAAATCTAGCGCATCGTTTTGTTTAAGTTGTGGTTTGTTTTTTTCGAAACCTATTTTTACTGGCTGTTCTATATCTTGATTTTTCAAAAAGAATTGACTACCACCTAAAAACAATCCTATTATAAAGGATGCCGCTACAGCATAGTTTAACCATAGTCTTTTCTTCTTTTTAGGTTTTGTATTTAATGCTACAATTAAACGATTTCTAGCCTCAGAAGACGGTTCAATACTTCGATCCTTAAAATTCTCTTTAATTAAGTTTTCTATATTATTTAGTTCCATTCTCTTTCAAATTTAACTGTATAAGACTATTTTTTAAAAGCTTTTTAGCGTGTGCTAATTGCGATTTTGAAGTTCCTATACTAATTTTTAGTAGTACTGCAATTTCTCGATGTTTATAGCCTTCAATGACATAAAGGTTAAATATGGTTTTACAACCTATAGGAAGTTGGTCTACAGCTTTCTGAATAACATCTGAAGTTGAATCTTCAGTTTTTGAAGCTGGCTGTATAAAATGGTAATCTCCTATTTCTACAACGTTGAATTTATTTTTATGAATTCGTAAATATGAAATACATTCACGAACCATAATCCGCCTTAACCAACCTTCAAAACTTCCATAGGGTTCATATTTTTCTATATTTTGAAATGCTTTATGAAATGCTGTAATCATAACATCTTCTGCATACTGTAAATCCCTAATGTATTGCCTACAAACCCCAAGCATCTTTTCTGAATACTTATCATATAGTGCCAACTGTGCTTTTTGATTGAACGCCTTAGCGAGTTCAACAAGCAAATCGACACTTTGGTTTATAGTTCTTAATTTTGACATTTTTATATGCTAGTCTTTTATATATTTTCTTTAATTTTTAATTTTAAAAATTAGTGTGCATATCAATAATCTTTATTGATTTTAAATGTTGTATCTAAATATTATTCCTGCATTTAATATACCACCTGGTGAAAAATTACTATAAGTTGAAACGACTCTTAAGCCATAGTTAAGTCTATTGTTTAAATTAAAAACTGTTTGAATTCCTAAATCTATGCCAAGTCCATTATTATCATCTTCAAGAATTTTTTCATCAAAATTAACGTATGAAAATCCAAATAAGGATTCAAGTTTAGTGTTTTCAGATTTTAAAAAATCATAAGTTACTTGAATTGCATATTTATCTAATTCATAGTTTGTATCTAAAGCTTTACTTCTCATCGTTGCATTTGCAGCTGACAAATAAATACTCATATTAGAATTAATAGAGTAACCTAAAAATCCTTCAATATTTTCTCCAATATCTTTACCTACGAATTGTTCATTTAATGCAAAACCCATTGAAAATTTTGATGTATCTGAATCTTTATCTTGAGCTGCAGCTAAATTGATACTAAATGTTAGGACTAAAATTAAAATGTAGTTTACTTTTCTTATAATAAGTATTTTAAATTTGTTATTAATTTTTATTGAAGTACACTTTCAAGTTGGCCTTCTATTAATAAAAACGCTTTTAAATAAACAATGGTTGGATGAGAATTAAAAAAAAGTTAAAATAAATGTAAAAAAAAACGCAATCAAATTAATGATTGCGTTTTTTATTTATTATTTAGTCTTTAACTTTTTAAAGTTTCCAACTTTAAGCTTAATGCTTATTTCACTTCTTCGAAATCTACATCTTCAACATCGCTAGAATCATCAGCTGGTTGCTCTGCACCTGCTTCTGGTCCACCTGCTGGTGCTCCTTGTCCTTCAGCTTGCGCTTTGTACATTTCTTCACTTGCTACTTTCCATGCTTCGTTGATTTTCTCTAAAGCTGGTTCAATAACTGCGATATCTTTTGATTCGTATGCTGCTTTCAATTCTTCAAGTGCTGCTTCTATTGGTGCTTTTTTATCATCAGATAATTTATCACCAAATTCTGTCAATTGACTTTCGGTTTGGAAAATCATAGAATCCGCTTCGTTTAATTTCTTAGCGTTATCTGCTGCTTTAGCATCTGATTCAGCATTTGCTTCAGCTTCAGCTTTCATCTTTTGAATTTCCTCTTCTGTTAATCCTGAAGATGCTTCAATACGGATATCTTGCGTTTTGTTTGTTGCTTTATCTGTAGCAGATACTTTAATGATACCATTGGCATCAATATCAAACGTTACTTCAATTTGAGGTGTTCCTCTTCTTGCTGGTGGAAGACCATCTAAATGGAAACGACCAATTGTTTTGTTATCTGCTGCCATTGGACGCTCACCTTGTAAAACGTGAATTTCTACTGATGGCTGATTATCTGCAGCTGTTGAGAATACTTGCGATTTCTTAGTAGGAATCGTTGTGTTAGCCTCAATTAAGTTTGTTTTAACGTTACCCATAGTTTCAATACCAAGAGATAATGGTGTTACGTCTAATAAAAGAACGTCTTTTACATCACCTGTTAATACACCACCTTGGATACCTGCTCCTAAAGAAACAACTTCATCAGGGTTTACACCTTTACTTGGTGTTTTTCCGAAGAATTTCTCTACTGCTGATACAACTGCAGGAATACGTGTAGAACCACCTACTAAAATAACTTCGTCAATATCAGACTTAGATAAACCTGCTGCTTTTAATGCAGAAGCACAAGGATCAATAGTACGTTTGATTAAATCGTCAATTAACTGCTCAAATTTAGAACGTGTTAATGAACGCACTAAGTGTTTTGGTCCACTAGCTGTAGCTGTAACGTATGGTAAGTTAATTTCTGTTTGTGCAGAAGAAGATAATTCAATCTTCGCTTTTTCAGCAGCTTCTTTTAAACGTTGTAAAGCCATTGGGTCTTTACGTAAGTCCATGTTTTCGTCAGCGATAAATTCTTCAGCTAACCAATCGATAATACGTTGATCAACATCATCACCACCTAAGTGTGTATCACCATCTGTAGATAATACTTCAAATACACCGTCACCTAATTCTAAGATAGAAACATCATGTGTTCCACCACCAAAATCAAATACTACGATTTTTTGGTCAGTACCTTTTTTGTCCATTCCGTAAGCTAAAGCTGCAGCTGTAGGTTCGTTAATAATTCTACGAACTTTTAAACCTGCAATCTCACCAGCTTCTTTAGTTGCCTGACGTTGTGCATCGTTAAAATATGCAGGAACTGTAATTACAGCTTCAGACACAGACTGTCCTAAATAATCTTCAGCAGTTTTCTTCATTTTTTGAAGAATCATAGCAGATAATTCTTGAGGTGTATATAAACGACCATCAATATCTACACGTGGTGTATCATTATCACCTTTTACCACTTTATATGGTACACGTTCTGCTTCTTTTGTAGACTCAGAATACTTGTTACCCATAAAACGTTTAATAGAATAAACTGTTTTTGTTGGGTTAGTAACTGCTTGTCTTTTTGCTGGATCTCCAACTTTAATTTCACCACCTTCAACGAAAGCGATAACTGAAGGTGTTGTTCTTTTACCTTCAGCGTTTGGGATTACAACTGGCTCATTACCTTCCATTACAGAAACACAAGAGTTGGTTGTACCTAAATCAATTCCAATAATCTTACTCATAATATTTATTTGTTAATAGTTTTCCGCTCTCACGAAAATTATAATGTTATTAATTTTTTATGCTCGGTTAGTATTAGTCAATGATTATGCCATGACAAAAAATATGACATGATGTCACTTTAATAAATTGTTATGTAATAATCTCATTTACTAACGTTAACTATACCTTCACTTAACATTATTGAAAATTTCTTCATCCTTTTATAACATACTGTGAATACTCACGAAACTTTTGATTAATAATTTCACGCAAAATTAAAACAATCAAAACATGAAACACATTTTACAATTATTCTTTATTTTTTTTACATGTGCCATAAGTGCACAGTTAGAGACTGGAAATATGGCCTTTACAGCTTTTAATGCCGATGGTGATGATGATTTTTCAATGGTCACTTTTGTTGATATTGCTGCAAACACAACAATTTATTTTTCTGATAAAGAATGGGAAGAAACTGAATTTAATTCTGGCGAAGCTAATTACGAATGGCAAACTGGTACTGACGTAATTACTGCAGGAACTATAATTACATTTTATACCATTAGTTCAACTCCAAATGTATCTCACGGAACTATTATTGGTTCTCCAGGTGGAATGTCAGCTTCCGCTGAAGCTATCTTTGTTTACCTAGGTACAGATGTAGATACACCAACAACCTTTATTGCTGCTGCTTCTAATTCCTCTTCTGCTTATGATGATGGCGCCGGAACAGGTTTAATAGGAACTGGATTAACTGAAGGAACAACGGCTATCACTTATACTAACGGAACTGATATTGCTCAATATAATGGACCAAGAACTGGTTTTACAGCTAACGGATATTTGGTGGCTTTAAATGACATGACTAATTATGACTTACAAGATGGCAGTGGTGATCAGGGAATTGATGGTATTGCACCAGATATTCCTTTTAATACTACTGCTTTTGTTATTTCTACTTCTGACACCAATGCACCTAATGTTGCTAATGTTGAAGCAACAGATCAAAACACCGTTGAAATTACATTCACAGAAGCCGTAACAACTGCTTCTGCTGAAATGCTAAATAATTATGTTTTTAATCCTGCGTTAACCATAAATACTATTGTTTATGATAATAGCTCTTTAAAAGCAACTATTACACATTCAGGTTTTACTGAAGGTATAGCTTACAAAGTAACTGTTAATAATTTAGAGGATTTATCATCTAACATGCAGACAACCGCTTACGAAAGTGACGATTTATTTTACAATGGATTAACGTCTGGATTAATCATCACGGAGATTATGTACAATGCACCTTCTGATGATTCTGATGCGCTTGAATTTTTAGAAATTTATAATAACGGAACGTCTTCTATCGCTTTAGGTGGAATTACAGTAAACGACGAAGGTAATTTCAACTTTACTTTCCCTGAAATGACGCTTGCTGCTGGTGAGATTGTATTATTAGCAACAGACAAAGCTTCAGCAGATGCTTTTTATGGTGTTTCTTTTTTAGATATGCCACAAGCAATTTCTAACGCTATGGGTAATGGTGGTGAATTATTAGAGATTAAAAATTCTGATGGTACTATAATTTCTCAAGTTGAATATAGTGATGATGCTCCTTGGCCAACTACGGCAGATGGTGATGGTCCTTCTTTAGAATTATTAAATCCTAATACTAATTTTAATGAAGGTACCAACTGGACACCTGCAACAAACTTAGTAGGTCAATCTTTAGGTGAAGATGTTTTTGCTTCACCTGGAAGTTACACACCAGTAACCAACGTTACGCCTCAAGTGAGCTTTACAGAAAATACGTATGTAATTAGTGAAGACGGTACGTCTATAGATATTACTGTAGAATTATCTGCAACACCTAATGATGCAGTTTCTATAGATGTTAGTTTAGTTACTGAATTATTAACAGCAACTGAAGGTGATGATTTCACTTTTGCTAACCAAACTTTAACTTTCCCAGCAAACACAACAGAAGCAATTATAATTACTATTCCTGTTGTAAATGACGCTTTAGCTGAAATGGATGAGCTTTTTATCTTAGAACTTTCTAATCCAACTAACGCAACACTTGGTGTTCATGAAACTGCAGGAGTTTATATTTTAGATGAAGACAATATAGTTCCTGTTCCTACAGATGTTTTAGGTATGGAATATGTAACTAGCTATTTAGTAGATGATGCTGGTTCTGCTGAAATTGTAGCACACGATCCTGTTTCTCAACGTTTATTCGTTTTAAATTCAGTAGCTCAAAAATTAGAGATTTTAGATTTCTCTAACATCACTAACATTACTACAATCAGCTCTATTGATTTATCTACTTACGGTGACCCAACAAGTGTTGCTTATAGGAATAATATAGTAGCTCTTGGTATTTCTAAAGGACCTTTAGAAGATGGTGTTGTAGTATTTTCTGATATTGATGGTGTAATCTCTTCTACGATTACTGCTGGAAATCTTCCAGATATGGTAGGTTTTACACCGGATGGTACAAAACTTTTAGTAGCAAATGAAGGACAACCTAATGATGATTACTCTGTAGATCCTGAAGGAAGTATTTCCGTTATTGATGTTACTGGAGGATTAGGAAATATTTCTCAAACCAATGTTTTAAACATCAACTTTAATAGTTTTGATAGTCAATTAGCATCATTTCAAGCAGAAGGTATTAGAGTATTTGGACCTAATGCTACGGTTTCTCAAGATATGGAACCAGAATACATTACGTTTTCTAACGATTCTCAAACCGCTTATGTAACGCTTCAAGAAAACAATGCTGTTGGTGTTATTGATTTAACAACAAATACGATTACTGATATTTTACCTTTAGGTTTAAAAGATCATGCTTTAGCAGGAAATACTTTAGATGCTTCAGATGATACCGGTTTCATTTTCTTAGCAAATTGGCCAATAAAAGGAATGTATATGCCAGATGCAATGGCTTCTTATGAAGTTAATGGTGTTACTTATTTAGTAACTGCCAACGAAGGTGATGCCAGAGAATATGACACTTATGCAGAAGAAGAGCGTGTTAGTGATTTAAACTTAGACTCTACTATTTTTCCTAATGCTGAATTTTTACAATTAGATAGCAACTTAGGTCGATTAACGGCTACAACAGCTACTGGTGATTTAGATAATGATGGTGATATTGACGAAATTCACGTATTTGGTTCTCGTTCTTTCAGTATTTGGAATACAGTAACTGGTGCTTTAGTTTTTGATAGCGCTGATGATTTTGAACGTATCACTGCAAACGATCCTATTTATGGCGAATTATTTAACGCTAGTAACAGTAATAACAACTTTAAAAACAGAAGTGACAATAAAGGTCCTGAGCCAGAAGGTGTAACTGTAGCAGAAATTAATGGTGAGTTTTACGCTTTTATAACTTTAGAACGTGTTGGTGGTCTTATGGCATACAACATTACAGATCCTAACAATGCTGTTTTTGAAAAATACATTAACAACAGAGACTTAGGAGATGACGAAGGTGGAGATTTAGGTCCTGAAGGTATTATCTATGTCTCAGCAGAAAACAGTCCTAATGGCACTGGTTTAGTTATTATGGCTAATGAAGTAAGTTCTACCTTAAGTTTCTATGCACTTAATAACGACACTTTAAACACGGATGAATTTACTTTAGCATCTAATGCTTTTAAAATGTATCCTAACCCAACTAAATCTAACCAAACGGTTCATTTTAACCAAACTGTTTCTGTAGCTTTATTTGATATTCAAGGTCGTGAAATAACGTCTAAAGAAGGTACTATAAGTTTACAATTACCTAGCTTAAATGCTGGAACTTATATTTTGAAAACAAATTCTGGTGAGAGCATTAAGCTTTTAATCAAGTAAGAATTTCAAAAACATAGTATTTAGAATTAAACACCTTCAAAATGAAGGTGTTTTTTTTGGTATAATTACTTCTATTATAAATTCCTATTTTAGTTAAAAACGATACCTTTTGATATAGAATAATTATATTTTAGTACTTTTCTAAAAAAATACTACATCATGAAAAAAATAACCTCCTCATTACTTATTCTTACTTTTATTTTAACCTCCTGCAGCGGAGAAGACGGAAGAGATGGATTAGATGGAGCAATTATTGCTTCTTCTGCCTTTGAAATTGAAAATATTGACTTTAACCCTAGTGTTGATTTTGAAAATAACTATCGAGTTAGAGAGTATTACGGTTTTGATGTTTGGCCTACGGATGTTACATTAGTTTACGTTTTATGGCTAACAGAAAATGGCGAAAATATTTGGCGTTTAGTACCACAAACTGTAATTTTTGATGATGGAAACGATTTAGTCTACAATTACGAGTTTACACAAACTTACGTTGATTTTTTCATTGAAGGTTCTAATCTAAGCCTGTTAGACGATGTTTGGACCCAAAATCAAATTTTTAGAGTGGTTGTGGTACCTGCAGACAATGTTGGTAGAGGAACTAATAGCAGTACTGTTGATTATAGCGACTTAGATGCCGTAATATCACATTATAATATTACGGAATTTCAAAAGCGATAAATTTCTTAATAAAACAAACCTAATCAAGAAACAGTTTCGGAGTTAAAACCAAAGCTGTTTTTTTATGTCCTTCATTTAAACAAAATGTATATTTGCGTTAAATAAAAACCGTTTCTATTCATGGAGTGTATTTCAATTTTCGACATGCTTAAAATTGGTGTAGGGCCATCAAGTTCTCACACCTTAGGACCTTGGCGAGCTGCCGAACGTTGGATTCAAGAATTAAAAGATAAAAAACGTTTTGAAAAAGTTGAAAACATTACCATTGACCTCTATGGTTCTCTATCCTTAACAGGAAAAGGACACGCTACAGATTTCGCTGTTATTTTAGGCTTAACAGGTGCGGATCCAGAACGTATGCCGATTGAAAATATTGATACTATTATTAATGATGTTAAAACAACCAATGTTTTAATGTTTAATAATGAAAAAGCCATTCCATTCGATTTTAAAACCAATATTGTCTTTAACAGAAAATTTCTACCCTTTCATTCTAACGGCATGGTATTTACAGCGCGAATCAATGGCCGTAATTACAAATCTACCTATTACTCTATCGGTGGTGGATTTGTTGTACAAGAAGAACGAAAACTATCTAAAGCTAATAAAATAATTTTCTATTGTACGTTTCCCTATCCTACTTCAACAGGAAATGAACTTTTAAAATATTGCGAACAATTACAATTACCAATTTCTGGTGTTGTGTTTGAAAATGAAAAATCCATTAGAGATGAAAGTTCTATCGATTTTGAATTAAAACGCATTTGGGATACCATGTTAGAATGTATGTACACAGGCTGTCATACCGAAGGTAATTTACCAGGCGGATTAAATGTAAGACGTCGTGCTTTTGATATGCATAAGAAATTAATTGGAGAGGATACTTATAATAATCCACAAGAATGGTTAGAAACGATCCGAAAAACAGAAGTTAAATTCCGTCAGATTTTAAAGTGGGTAAGTTGTTTTGCGTTATCAGTCAATGAGGTAAATGCTGCACTTGGTCGTGTTGTTACAGCACCTACCAATGGAAGCGCAGGTGTGGTTCCTGCTGTACTTATGTATTATTTAGTCATTGAAAACCATGATGCCGATTTTGAAGATATTAAAAAATTCCTTTTAGTGGCAGGCGAAATTGGAAGTATCTTTAAAAAAGGAGCTACCATATCTGCAGCAATGGGAGGCTGTCAGGCAGAAATCGGAGTCTCTTCAGCTATGGCTGCAGGTGCTTTATGTGAATTACTTGGAGGAACACCAGAACAAGTTTTAATAGCTGCTGAAATTGCTATGGAGCATCATTTAGGTTTAACCTGCGATCCTATTGGTGGTTTGGTACAAATTCCTTGCATCGAAAGAAATTCTATGGGAGCTATAAAAGCAATTAATGCTGCCGAATTAGCATTAGACACAGATCCTAAAAACGTAAAAGTACCATTAGACAAAGTAGTTGCAACAATGTGGGAAACAGCTAAGGATATGAGTTCTAAATACAAGGAAACCTCTGAAGGAGGATTGGCAGTTGGAGTTCATTTGACGGATTGTTAATAAGTCCATCCTAGCCTTCTCTAAGGAAAGAAGCTTTTCCTCTTATGAAAGGATTCTTAGCTATACTTTTTAATTTATATTTAATTATTAAAAACGATAAGACGCTGAAAGTATTACAAAAGATTTATTTAAAAAAATATTAGTGACAGTATTAGAAACTATAGAAGTATAACTATTCTGAAAATTTTCAATATTACTTAGATTTTTACCACTTAGTTTAAAATCTAACTTATTCTTTATCGCTAAATATTTGAACTCAAAATCAATAAAATTATAAACCCTATCAATTTCATTAAATTTACTAGGATAGATTTGCCTTGTATCTAAGGAAAATATTAGATTTTCATTAATCTCGTAAAACAATTGAAGGAAACTAGTGTATTGTATATTTTTATTATTTATAAATGATGTCTTTATATTGGTAAACTGTGCTTTAAAACCTGACTTTAAATTTATTTTACTTTTGAAATAGCTACCATATCTTAAACTTATATTATTTACATAATTTGAAGCTATTTCTTCATTACCTGTAATCTCTACATAACTTCGCCGATAGAGGCCTCCATACTCTAAAAAAAAACCTGATCTGATGGAACTAATATTTCTATTTACCTTAAAAGATGCAATTGTCATGTTATTATTTTTTGCTCTAGTTTTAATTAAAACATCAAAATCTGAAGTGTTTATATATTCATAACCAAATGTATTTTGGTTGTAATTATAACTTAATGATGCATTAATAAATATGTTTTTCCTGAAATCTGATATTGAGTATGATATTCCTGAACTATGTTTATATAGGTTAAATAATTTATTTATTCCCTTAGTAAATCCTCTATTTGAAGTTAATAAAAGTCCATTATATATATCGCTTATTTCAGGTTGTTTTATAGAAAATTTATAAGAAATATTATACTTCCCATATTTTTTTGTTTCTTTAGATAATTTCAACTCAGGCTCAACATATAATTGACTGTTTGTTTCTGCAAAACTCAGTCCTTCTATATTATTTTTATATTTTACGCTATTATAACCTCCTTTTGCATTTATAGCTAAATTATATTTCTTCCCTAACGAAAACAAATACCGCCTATAAACGAAAAGATCTTTACTCGTATTAGTTAAGTTATTAGAAAAAGTAAAATCCTCAAATTGTAACTCAAAGCCATCATTTAAAGTTTTACTAATTATTTTTTCATCCTTATTTAAAAATCCTAAATTCCATTCACTTGTTTCACCAACTAATTTTGAGTTAAAACCATAATGTCTAATTGGATTTTCATAAGATTGATTTATAATGCCCTGATCATCAAAAATAGGATTACTAGTAGAGTAGTTTTGTGGGTTTTTATTTTGTAAATAAAAGAAATTTAAACTTAAAGCTCTTTTTTCGTTAACTCTAAAAGTGGTGTTGAGCTGTTGAGATAAATAGTAATCTTCAATATCTAAATTTTCATAATAACTATTGTTATCTATAGTTAAATCTATATTTGTTCTATTTTTAGAATTGTTTAGTATGCCATTGTATTCTATATACGATTTACTTCCGTTTGCGTTCTTTATATTTAATTCAGCATTGAATTCACGAGATTTCTCTCTATGAAATTTTGATTGTAATACAATAAAGTTTGTTGGCGCTGAGTAGGAAGTAGTAAAAGCATTTTGTCGTTTAACATTATCACTTAGAAAATAAAATATACTTCTAACATGAATATTTTTTTTTGGTTTTGTGAGAAGATGTAATGAATTAAAATACGAGGTATTATCGTTAATATAAGATTCATTTAACTCACCAGAAGAGGCTATTACATCAGTATTAATTACATTCTCAGAAAAATCTCGATAATCTTCAAAATAATTATTACCAGACCTATTGAACATTGAGCCATTAAGATTCTCAATTGCTTTTCTACCAGTAGTATTAGTTTTGCTAATCAAAAATGTTTTTAAATTATTATTTAGATTAAATAGTGTTAAATCGGCGAGATAATTTTTATCATTACCATATCCAATATTAGTTTTACCATAAATAGCTCCTTGTCTTTCTTTTTTAATTGATATGTTAAGTGCTATATGCTCAGAATCAGTCAATGCCCGCAATACAGAATTTTCATCAAAATTATAAATAATCTCTACTTCCTCTATATCACTAGCATCAATATTTTTTGTTCCTATTTTATAATTCTTGTCAAACACATCATCACCACCAATTAACACTTTAGAAATCTCTTGGTTATTGACTTTAATAACTCCATTGGCATCTACTTCAATACCAGGTAGGTTTTTAAGTAAATCTTCAAGCACTTCATTCTGCTTTGTTAAAAAGCTAGAAACTTTAAATGTAATAGTATCCTTTTCTATTTTTACAGGCTGTTGAGATTTTACGACCACAGCGTCTAACTCTGTGATGTCAGCATACATAGTAACATCAATTTGGTATTCATTTAACCCTTTTATAATATTAACGATGACATCATCTGCCTTATAAACTAAGGATTTATATTTTAAAATGTATCTATTCTTTTTAGCCGGAATTTCGAAGTTATATTTTCCATCATTCTGAGTTCTAAAATTAGTGATATACCTATTATTTTCATCTAATAAAACTACCGTTATTAAATCTAAAGGTTCAGAAATAGAATCTTTTACAACTCCAAAAATTTTAATTGACTCTTGGGAATAAGAAATATTGAATGAAATTATTATGAAAAAAAAGAATTTAAGACTTGTAGATGCAATATCAAACTCATCAATCTTTTTTAAGTGACTCCTCATAAATATGATATTCAATTTGTTGGTATTTATCTAATAGTTTTATCTGTTCTTCATTATATTCTATGTTTACATATGCAATAGGATCACTATTTCTCATTTGCCCAGTTGCAGTCATCGCTTTTTTATTATTTACATAAGCTAAGTATAATCTAAAACGTTCTTTAAGATATTCCTTTAAATTATAAACTTCTTTAGAGGTTGGTATAGCATAATATGCCTTTGTTTTATTATTTTGCTTTATGTTATTGAAAGTAATATTTATTATGTTTTTATCATCATGTACTTCTAAAATTAATCCTGGTAATCCGTGAAACTTCCATGGACCCGTGGGCACTGGTATATCATAAGTAAACCAAACTTCATAATTACGACCTCTAAAATTTTGTGTAGTTGCCTTGTAACAAACATATTCTCCTATTTTTTTTGATTCTTCTGTAATTACCCAATTAAATTCAATATTCTTCTCCTTAACGGTTACTTCATATTTTTCCATTAATACCTCACGTGAGGTTAACTCTTTAGTATTAAAATTTAAATGAAATTTGTAACCTTCTTCATCATAATTTCTTAATAAATGTATGCCATTAACTCTACCTTTTCTATCTCCTACTTTTTTAAAAAATTTATCCGTTCCTTCAAAATTTATTCTATTATAAATAAATAGGCTTGTACTATCATTATAGTATAATCTAGATTTATATGGAATACCTTCTGTATAGTTAGATAAATTAACATCAAAAGTATAAGATACTTCAGTTAAATTGATAGTTTCTTGAGAGAAGCAAAATGAATAAAATAAAATGAAATAAAATGTTAATCCCTTCATTATAGTTACGATTATTTAATGTATTAAAAATTAAACTATTTCGTCTTTTAAATTTATGCTATTTTAATTAAATATATTAAGGCTCTGTAGATATAACAACCACCTTTTCCTTGGGTATACTATCTCCACATCCTTCAGAATCGTAAACAGATTCAGCATATTGTTCAAACTCAGCTTCACTACACCAACCATGGTATGTACCATTAAATGGGCAGTTTAAACCTCCATCTATCGTGTAACTTTGATCACAATCGTATTCAAAAATGTCATTATTTATATTTTTGGAAGAAGAAAATGACAAGACTCCTAATGCGCAAATTAATGCAAAAATAGTTTTTTCATAATTTAGATTTTAAATGGTTAATAAAGAAGACGAAATAGTTCTTTAAAACTAACTAACTAATATAAACGTATGCATTTAACAAAGTTTTAACAATCCAAAAAATAATTTATAAAATGAATTTTACTGCAAATAGACTTGAGTTAACTATTTTATTACTTTTACAAAAAACTAATAAAAACACAATGTCAACAGCAAAAAAAGAATACAAAAGAATTACAGTAAAAAGCCTTGTAGATATGAAATCTAGAGGTGAAAAAATATCTATGCTTACTGCTTACGATTACACCATGGCAAAAATTGTTGATGGTGCAGGTATTGATGTTATTTTAGTTGGAGACTCAGCAAGTAATGTTATGGCTGGTCACGAAACGACTTTACCAATTACTTTAGATCAAATGATTTACCATGCGTCATCTGTTGTTAGAGCTATTGATCGTTGTTTAGTAGTAGTAGATTTACCTTTTGGTAGTTACCAAAGTGATCCAAAAGAAGCTTTACGCTCTGCTATTAGAATTATGAAAGAGTCTGGAGGACATGCTGTTAAAATGGAAGGTGGTAAAGAAATAAAAGACTCTATTAAGCGTATTTTACATGCTGGAATACCGGTAATGGGACATTTAGGTTTAACACCGCAATCTATATACAAATTTGGTACTTACACAGTTAGAGCAAAAGAAGAACAAGAGGCTGAACAATTAAAGCATGATGCTTTAATGCTAGAAAAAATAGGATGTTTTGCTATTGTATTAGAAAAAATCCCTGCTGCATTAGCTAAAGAAGTAGCTGAAAGTGTTTCTATTCCTGTTATCGGTATCGGAGCTGGCAATGGTGTAGACGGACAAGTTTTAGTATTACATGACATGTTAGGAATGACTTATGAGTTTCAGCCACGTTTTTTACGTCGTTATTTAAATTTATATGAAGAAATGACTACGGCTATTTCTCAATATGCAGATGATGTAAAAACTGAAGATTTCCCTAATGATAATGAACAATACTAATTATAGATTGTTAGATTACTCGATTGCTAGATTCTTGGATTAATCACAACTTGAAAAATTTAATGATTTGAAATATCTAGTTCTCAAAACAAAAAAAAGTTTTATGCACCGTTTTAAAGACTTAGAAATTTGGAAAAAGAGTAGAGTATTTTGTTCTTCTATTTATGGTATAACATCTAAATTTCCTGAATCTGAAAAATTCGGTCTTACCAATCAATTAAGAAGAGCATCTGTATCTATCCCTTCTAATATAGCAGAAGGATCATCGAGAAATTCAAATAAAGATTTTTCCAGATTTCTTCAAATTACTTTAGGTTCTGCGTATGAAGTTGAAACACAATTATTAATTGCTTCTGATTTAAATTTTATTTCAAAAGAAGAACTAGATAAACTTTTACTTGAGCTAAATTCTATTATAAAAATGACTTCAAAATTTAAATCTACCCTGAATTAAATCTAAAAATCGAGTAATCTAAAAATCTAAAAATCTAATATGTCTAAAATCCTTTCTAATAAAAATAATCTTCAAGTTCTTCATGAAGACAACCACATCATCATTGTAAACAAACGAGCTGGTGATATTGTGCAAGGAGATAAAACAGGTGACAAGCCTTTAAGCGACGTTGTGAAGTCTTATTTAAAAGATAAATATAATAAGGATGGTAATGTATATTTAGGTGTTGTACACCGTTTAGACCGACCAACAACAGGTATTGTAATGTTTGCTAAAACGAGTAAAGCATTACCTAGACTTAATAAATTATTTGCGGAGAAAACAGCGAAAAAGACCTATTGGGCTTTAGTTAAAGAACAACCGCCAAAAACAAGCGACACCTTAATTCATTGGCTGAAAAAGAATCCGAAAAACAACAAATCTACGGCATATATAAAAGAAGTTGATGGCAGTAAGAAAGCAATTCTTCATTACAAAATCATCAAAACTCTAGATAATTTTTATCTTTTAGAAGTTGATTTAGAAACTGGCAGGCATCACCAAATCCGTGTGCAATTAGCATCAATTGGTTGCTCAATAAAGGGAGATTTAAAGTACGGTTTTGATCGTAGCAATAGAGATGCTAGTATAAGTTTACATGCTAGAACCTTACGTTTTGTACATCCTGTAAAAAAAGAAGAGGTATTTATTACCGCACCATTACCAAATGACCCTCTTTGGAATGCCTGCAATACTTAGGTTGTTCTGTATGGATATTCCAACGTAAGTGTCGTGCCTTTATGCTTTTGAGATTCTAAGTTATATTTAGCACTTAATAGTTCTGCTCTTTTTTTCATATTAATTAATCCAGAGCTTTTTGCTACAGATTCAATATCATAGCCATTACCATCATCCTCTATTTTTATTCTTAATAATTGTTCTTGGTAAGACAAAGTAATGTTTAGATGCTCAGCTTCAGCATATTTCAATGTATTTGAAAAAAATTCTTGAAGAATCCTAAATAAGATAATTTCATCTTTTTTATTCTCAAAATTTACCTTCTCACCTGTTATTGATAAAGTAGAATCGATAAGCCCTGATTTATTTAAGCGCGCCACTTCATTTTTCAAAGTAGCTTCAAAACCTAAATTAAAGATGATGTCACTATTTAACGACTTAGACAAAGCTCTCACTTCATCTAATGTGCTTTTTAGAGTGTCTGCTGCATTATTAACTTTAATCTTAGCTTCGTTATTCACAGCTGTTAAAGCTGCATTCATTTGCATTGTAGACATAACGAGCATTTGCCCAATGTTATCATGCAATTCTCTACCAACATGTTTTAAGGTTTCTTCTTGTATTTCTTGTTGCGTTTTTAACAACTCATCATCAAACCGCTGTTGTTGTTCTACATTTCTTAATAAAAGCTGATTTTTCCGTTTTTGGTAAAAGACAAAAAAGAGAATAACTAACGCGCATATAATGATTAGTACAATAATCATATATATTATTAAATTCCGTTCTGCCTGAGTACTAATTATCGGGCCTTCGGCTTGCAAAATAGTAACGCAGCTGATAACGTCATATAAAGAAAAATGTTTAATGATAAGTGAATTTTCCATTTTAAAAGTACATAATCCCAATCGTCTTCTATAAAATATAATTCAAAAAATAATAATGGGATAATTATTAGAATCCAAATAAAAAAAGTAGCATTAAAGTAAAAATACACGGATTTATAGAACAAAACAATCCTGTCTGACGCTAAGGTCTCAAAAAAGTAAATGATTATGGATAAAATCACGACCCATAAGCTAGCAATACTTATAAATTTATCGGAAATAAATAAATTTTCAAATTTAAATATGATATATAATATAACTTGTAACAAATAGATATAAAATCCATATTTCAGAATTAGTTTAAACCGAATTGTTTTGACAACTTTATAATTAACAAAAACCATAATGAATGCTAAGCCAATCCACCAAAATAAAGTGTACCACCAATAATTACTTTCAATCAAAGTACCTTCAATGAGATGGAAATAATTTATCTCCTTTAGGTAACTTGGATAACCGCCAATTAAATCTACAAAAAATGCATATGCTAAAAAGTAAATGATATATTTAACTGGTGTGAATTTATATGCTTTATAAGTAATTACACCTACAATTACGGCAAATAATTCTACCAAAGACGTAATTAGACCATAATTTTCTTTGAGAAAATCATCCATAAAACTTATTATTGAGGATAATTTGCTTTTGGAGGCATCCCATTCTTACCTGCATTTAAGCCATCAGAGTCACTTAAGTCATTTCCTACACCTTGCACAGCTATAAAACCTCCTTCAGAAGTGTTATTGTAGCCTGTAGGCACAAAAAACAATGTTGTTAAACCTTCTTCTTCATTCGTATCTGGATGCGCACCTAAATACAAACGTAATCCATCTAGTGTATTTCCATTATCTATGGCCTGCTGTTTTGCATAGGCTAAATAATTCTCTATGTCTTCTAATTTATACCAAGATGATCTGTTATCTCCTGTTTTAGAATCTTTAAACAAGGAATCGTTAATAATTTTGTAACGTTCATTATATTCTTGACTAAGCATCTTAATTTCATCTGGTGAAATAACACCTGATGGTGGCTTACTAGCAGTGTGTTTTTCTGTCTTATGATTGTTGCTGTTGTATAGAAATACAACCAAAGCACCAACAACAAAACCTATAATAAGTAATCCAATATTCTTCATAAGAATGTTTGTTTCAATTTAAAGTCGCTGAAAAGTATTAATTTAATTTTATAAAAAAATGTATTCACTCTTTTATATTCACTCTTTTATATTCACTCTTTACTAATTTATTAATTCCTATTTAAGTTAAGTAACTTCAATTTCTAAATTTAAAATTAATATCATTTTTATATAAATTATCAATATCAAACATTCAAATCATTAAAAAGTCAACTCTATAAATCGCCTCAACTTTAAACAAAAAAACAAATTGAAAATCTCACAATTAAAACGATTATACTCGTTTATAAAATAGGATCTAATATTAAAACAAAATACACAAATCACAGTTGAAAAATACACTATTAATAAAATCAATTGAGGTTAACTAAAGTTTTAATTATCAAAATATTACAACAACAATGTAAACTATAAGATTAATACTAACTGTATTTAAGTAGAACTTAAAATTGACTTCTAACATCTACAATAATACACAAAAAAAACATAGAGAAATAAAAGTATTATTTCTCTATAGAATTTAAAGCATAGATAGCAAAACTCCCCAACCAATGACCACCTTCGTAACTATCATCAACGATGCTTGGCAGCGAATAATTGATATGTTTATTGGCTAAATTTTGAAGATGTTTGTATTCTGGTAAATCTTGTGCAATGTAATTAAGACTCCAAGCTCTAGAAAAGTTTACACCATCGAGGTGCACTAATTTTCCATCCGACCGATCAGAAACTTCACCAACAGCAATATCAAAATCAGTTTGAATTAGTTCTGGAATAAAATCACTTATCCAAACCTTAAAATCCTCATTAGATAACACACGTTTCATCAATGCAGCTTCCTCTAAACAAGGCGATAAAAAATCAAAACCGCTTGGCTCCCATTCTATCGGACAGTCTTGATCATCATCATAAAAATCCTTTGCTCTATTCTCAATTAAGATTTGTAATTCTGAATTTTCAACTATCAAAGCGTAATCATAAGCAAAACTTAACCCAAATGCCGTATTAGAGTGCTCACCAACTCTAATTGGGTAATTTAACTTTGGTAAAAACTCTAAATATTTAGCTACGATTAAATTTGTTAACGGCTGAAGATTCTCTTCCAACTCCTGCCCTACCTGATTATCCCAAGTGTGTAACTCTTCTGCTAATTTTAATAACCAAGCCCAACCGTAAGTTCTTTCAAAAGATGAATTAAATTCACCATCAAAGTAAAGTAACTCTTGCGCTATGTTTTCTTTAGATATATTTTGAAGTAATTTTTGTTCGATTCCTGCTCTGTTTTCTAAATCTGGAAACTGTTTTAAAAGCGAAACCAAACTCCAATGCCCATGAACCGCAGAATGCCAATCGAAACACCCGTAAAAAGCAGGATGTAATTCCTTAGGTGTTTTTAAATCGGAAGCATTACCAATCGTCTGATTCAGCTTATTTGGATATTCTATATCCATACAATGTAATGGTAATTGCGCTAATCGGTTAGCTTGCTCAAGGTTTAAAACTGGCGTATCAACAACCTCAACTTCTGCAAAACTCTCCTTAACTACTACCTGCTCTTTTTCATTATTTCCACAACTAAACGCTAGCACTATAGCTATTAAAATGTATTGTTTTTTCATTTATATTTTTTAATTATTATCGTAAACTATTTGATTAAGTAAAATTAATTATAATTCTAAATAACAACCTATTAAGTGTTGTTATTTAAAATCAACCTAACCAACCTTCGCGATCTAAACTACGATATTGAATAGCTTCACTAATGTGTGCTCCTAAAACATTTTCAGAGCCTTCTAAATCTGCTATTGTCCTAGAAACCTTCAAGATTCTATCGTAAGCTCTAGCGGATAAATTTAAGCGTTCCATGGCAGATTTCAAAAGTAACATTGAAGCTTCGTCCAATTTACAATATTTTCGGATTTGCTTTGTGTTCATTTGCGCATTGTAATGGATGTTTTCTAATTCTTTAAAACGCTCCGTTTGGTTTTCTCTAGCTTTGGTGACACGCTTACGGATATCTACCGAAGACTCTCCATTTCTTTCATCAGCTAATTTTTCAAATGGTACAGGAGTCACCTCAATATGAATATCAATCCGATCTAAAAGCGGACCAGAAACCTTTCCTAAATAACGTTGCATTTCTGCAGGTGATGATGTTACCGGTGCGTCAGGATCATTAAAATAACCACTCGGGCTTGGATTCATACTCGCTACCAACATAAAAGATGAAGGATAAGTCACCGTGAACTTTGCTCTAGAGATCGTCACTTCTCGATCTTCTAAAGGTTGACGCATCACCTCTAAAACTTCACGTTTAAATTCAGGCAATTCATCTAAAAACAAAACTCCGTTATGAGATAATGATATTTCACCAGGTTGTGGGTAACTTCCGCCACCAACAAGTGCGACATTAGATATCGTGTGATGGGGACTTCTAAAAGGACGCTGAGCCATTAATCCGGCATGTGACTTAACACGACCAACAACCGAATGTATTTTAGTTGTTTCTAAAGCTTCATGCAAAGTCATTGGTGGCAAAATACTAGGCAATCGTTTTGCTAGCATGGTTTTACCAGAACCTGGCGGACCAATTAAAATAATATTATGACCTCCTGCTGCTGCAATTTCCATACAACGTTTTATAGATTCTTGTCCCTTTACATCTGCAAAATCAAATTCTGGAAAATCGAGATTTTTATAAAACTCTTCTCGTGTGTTAATTATAGTTTGCTCTAGCGGCTCACCTTTATCAAAGTAATTAATCACCTGAGTGATATTCTCAACACCGTAAACTTTAATATTGTCTACTATAGCAGCTTCTTTGCAATTTTGAATTGGTAATATAATTCCTTTAAATCCTTCCTCTCGTGCCTTAACCGCGATTGGCAGCGCACCTTTGAAAGGCTGTAAGCTTCCATCTAAGGATAGTTCTCCCATAATGATGTAATCCTCTAAGTTTTCCGCCTTAATTTGATTAGATGCTGCTAAAATTCCGATAGCTAAGGTTAAATCGTAAGCAGAACCTTCTTTACGCAAATCAGCAGGTGCCATATTAATGGTGATCTTTTTACCCGGAATTCGGTAACCATTATTCTGAAGCGCAGCCGCAATACGATAATTACTTTCTTTAATCGCATTATCTGGAAGTCCTACTAAATGATAACCAACTCCTTTATCAATATTAACCTCAACTGTTATTGTAGAAGCCTCTACTCCAAAAACAGCACTTGCAAAAACTTTTTTAAGCATAAACGACTCATTTTATTAAAATTAAGAAAATCAATGAAATAAAAAAGCTTTTCAAAATTTAAATTGGAAAGCACTAATTTATTCTATTGAAGTTTTTTTTATTCAATTTTTCAAATTAAGCATCAAAATCATCATTATTTCTCTCCTAACTCCCTTAGAAATCATAAAATTAGGTGTTATTTTCAGATGAAATAATTAAAAAATAAAAATAAACTGTTTAAAAAGCAGAGTTATCAACATTAAATGTAAGAAAAAACACTCATAAATAAACTATTTTATGCATTTCATCGAATTTTTAATACGTTTCATAGGAAAATATTAAATATCATATACTTTTGTAATCCCAAATTTACTGAACGATGAAAAAAAAATTAAAAACAATGTTAACTATCTGTCTTACATCAGGTTTTGCACTCTTTTTAGGATGCTCAACTGAGTCTGATTTAGATGAAGAAGTCTGTGGATGTGAACGAGTCACTTACATTGAAGCTAAGTACCAACAGGAGAACACAGGAACCTGGTTGCTCAATTACACAGAAACTGAACGAGAGTCAGTTGATTGCCAAGAAGAGACTAATTATTCAGTACCTCTTGTAGGTATTGAAGCAAGAGAAGTCTATAGAGTAGAATGTAATTAATTTTACAAACTGAGGAAAACAGAAAAACCTTTCAAAACTGAATCTTGAAAGGTTTTTTATTTTTTATAAATGAGTTTTTTACACTCTAATAAGTATCACTACACACACTACATCACATCTTAATTCTTAATAAATTTTTTGATTGATTTTGATTCGCCAGATTGTATTTCCAAGAAATAAACACCTTTAACTAAAGTTATAACATCTAAGCTATAATCTAGATTTGAAATATCAATATCACTCAACACTCTACCATTAACATCAACAATAGATAGTCTATCAATAATTTGATTGGATGTAATTTCTAATTTACTGTTTGTAGGGTTTGGATACAATTGAATGGTTTGCATTTCATAGTTTTCAATACTTAAAGATTCTACAATTACTGTATTTACTGTATTTGTTATTATTGCAGGATTAAAATCGAAAAATATATCTGCAGTTCCACTGATAACGTCTCCAATCTCAACACTATTTATTGGCTTTATTTTATAAGCAATATAGCCATGAGAATTAGGTTCATCATTAGTGCTATCTGCTAAGTTAATATTATCAAATATAAAACTCACGTCTGTTTCGTTAGATATATCTACGCGACCAGAATGACTTAAACTTTCTAACTGCATAGTTGTCCAATCTAATTTATTATCTAAAACATTATCTACTCTTACATTAATAGCGCTTGCTGTACCTGTATTTTGAAAACGAATTAAATAATGTAAATATTTATCTGATTCTTCAATCGTAATTTCTTCTCCTTCTAAAACTGTAATGTCGTTTGGATCGTAAGATCCTATAACGGTTTGCTCTAAAGTGAACACATTATCTTCTTCTGTTTCGTCTCCTGAAACTGGGTTTATGACTGCTATCGCTTCAAGCACATCATCTATGTTTGTGGTTGGTGGAGCAAAAACGTTGAACTCTAAATCTATGGTTCTTGTTTCAAAAGGATTTAGGTCTGTAAAATCGAATGTTAATGTGTTTGTTGTTTGTGATGCTATAGTTTCACTTGCGCTAAGAAAATTTAATTTTGAATTATCAAACTCAAACGATACCAAACCACTTAATTGTGTTGAGCCAATGTTGTTGTAAACTAATTGGTACTTGGTGTTAAAACCTGGTCTTGGGTCGTCAAATGATGGGTATATAGCTACAGAAAGGTTATTTAATAGCTCTATAGGTGCTATACATAAGTTTTGTTCTATTTGATTTCCCAAATTATTAAACTCAAAAATTTGATTCGAAGGTGAAGTTGAAAACATTTCAGAATTCACCTCAGCATTTAATGTAAACTCTCCTTCTGAAACATATAGCAAATACGCTCCGTCTTGGTCAGTAAAGGTTCCAAATAAACTATCACTACTTTCTGCATTGACCTGAATAGATTGTAAGTTTACATCTCCAGCATCACAGCCATCACTATCATCGTCATAAGTTATTATTCCACTTATTTGATTCGTCTCTGTAGCACACAGATTCAAAATTTGTTCTTCATTTTGACATCCAACACCATTAAACACATTAATACTTGAAGACACATTATCTAAACTCAAATAATTACAAATACTAGCTATATTACAAGCCGATAATTGAGGATTACCTTGAATATAAAGATCTGTCAGATTTAAGTAATCAATATTAGATAAACTAGAAATATCTACAAGATTATCATTGCCTCCTAAAGAAATACGGTCTACTTGGTCTAAGTTTTCTAAGCCATTTAAAGTTGTAACAGCGTTATTACTAATAGCCAAATAATTGCCAACACTTGTTAAACTCTCTAAACCAGAAAAATCATCACAAGCCGTATGATAAATCCTAAAATCACCACTTACAGTAGTTAAAGCATTAAGACCCTGAAGTGATGCTAAATTATAATTGGCATTAATTTCAATATCACCACCAACAGAAACAAGAGAAGATAAACCTTGAACATCCTGAAGAACAGAGTTTAAAACGATATCAATATCACCACCTACACTAGTTAAACTAGTTAAATGATCAATACTAATTAATCCATGATTCTCTCTAATACTTAAATTACCTGTAACAACCTCTAACCCTTCTAATCCTTCTAAACTGGCTAACATTGGGTTACCAATGGAATTATACCCAGAGTTATCATAAACACCTAATCTTAAATCACCCGTAATGGTGGTTAAATTAGAAAATCCTGTAATATCTGTAAGTACATCATTCTCATTAATATTTAAATAATTACTGATACTCTCTAAATTTTGAAAACCTGTAACACTCTGCAATTGGGCATTAGTTAGAATTATTAGCGAATTACTTATTTCTGATAGACTATTAAAACCAGAGACAGAAGAAAGATTGGCATTATAACGTATTTCAACACTTCTGTAACTACTACTTGAGTCCTGAATACTTGTTAAGGCATTAAAACCTGAAATTTCCTCCAAAGCAGAGTTAACTTCTATAATCAAAATTCCTCCTATTTGTGTAAGCGCATTAAAACCAGATAAACTTGTTAATCCTTCATTACTATTAATATTTATATTACCATCAACTAAGGTTAAACTATCAAAAGGTAAACTGGAAATTACATCTACAGAATCATTGTAAGAACTACCAATACCAATACCTCCTCCTATACTTTCTAAATTATTTAAAGCATTAACATTAGTTAATACAGTATTATTAGAAACACCTAAATATCCACCTAATGAAGTTAGGTTCTCAAGACCATCAAGGTTTTCTAAACTCAAATTACTCCCTATTCTTAGAGCATCATTAATCTGTGTTAAACTATTAAGCCCATTAAAATTTATAAGACTATCATTATATCTTGCTTCAAATTCTCCATTGATTAAACTTAAATTTTGAAAACCCGAAAAATCTTGGAAATTATCATTGTAAGTTATCGCAAAATCACCTTGAATAGTTTGCAACTGATAAAAACCAGATGCTTGTGCAAGCATTATATTTTCATCAATAACAAAATTACCACCTACATTATCTAAAACATTAAATCCTGAGATTTCAGTTAACGAATCATTGTTGTCCACAGTAAAATCACCTTGCACTTCACTTAAACTATTAAAACCTGATATATCTTGTAATTGATTATTAGTTGAAACTAATACATTACCAGACACCGATAACAATTGATTAAAAGCATTATCTAACTGCAATATCGCATTTCCACTAATGGTAAGATTGCTAGAAATGTTTAACAAATTATTTGCACCAACAAACTCAGTTAAACCAGTGTTATTAGTTATTGAAACACTGCCCTGAACTCCAGCCACAGCATTAAATGCATTTACACTTAGTAATGAGTTATTATTTTTAATACTTATATCTTCGATGACATTTGACATAAAATTAAAAGCATTTATAGATGTCATAGCGTCGTTATTATCTATAAGGAATAAACCACCAACTATAATTACATCATTCAAATCATCGAGATGAACAAGGCTTGAATTATCTTTTAATTCAAAATCACCTCCAACATCTGTTATACTAGAAAAAGGTGTCATATCTGTTAATGAATCACAATTATTTATTGAAAGATTACCACCAACTGTTGTAACATTTGACAAAGAAGAAAAATCTGTAGACGCATTTAAAGATTTAATATCTAGCTTACCGCTAATTGTTGTAATATTTTGCAACCCTTCTAACGATAACAAATTGTCTAAATAATAGAGTAACACGTTTCCCTGAACAGAATTTATGAAAGACAGACCTGAAATATCACTAACTCCTGAACCTTGAATGGATAAAGTAGATTGAAGATCAGAGCAATTAGGATAATTTAATATAAACGCCTCTATATCTGCCTGAGTACTTAAATTTACTTGAGTTGTTGGGCATTGCGCATTTATATTAAAGCTAAAAAACAAAAGAGCAAGACTTAATAATAGTGTATATCTATTCATAATTATGTTAAGTTGAATTCAAATCTAAACTATAAGAAGTTAATAGTAAGCTCCTAAGTATATTTCTCGTTATAATACACATTCATCTTTAACAATAGAACCAACAAATCCTCTATACTTTTACTTTTCTAAATAGAGATTTTGAATGTTGTTTAACCCGTTCTACAGAAAACTAATCCTATAAAAAAACCTTTCAAAATTAACTTTTGAAAGGTTTTCATATTGTAAATAATAAAATCTATTCTTTTAAAACTTTAATAGTTCTTGTTGCTTCACCCACCTTAACCTCTACAAAATACATTGCTGATGGTAAATATGACATATCTATGGTTGAATTTTCATTATTAATAACTTCTGTTTGCAAGAGTCTCCCCGTAACATCTATTATAGAGATTTGATCTATCATTGTAGTATTATTTAAAAATAATTGATTTTTCACCGGATTTGGACGGAATGAAAATCCAGAAAACAAGTAGTCGTTTACACTAAGCGTACTTTCCTCACCAAACGTAAGATTATCTAAATAAGCTTTATCATCATTATTTTTACCAAGTTGCTGTAAGGATACTCTTAAATCAGCTCCTGCATAAGACGAAAGATCTACTTCTACATTCTCGTATTCATTTGCATTATCTGCATTAAAACTCACAAGCTCATTACCATTAACTACAACTCTAAACACAGATTCAGTATTAGAATTTAGAAATGTTTGTCTTAAATCGAAATTCATAAATAATTCTGAAACGTTTGTGGCATCAACTTCAAAATTCACTTTAGAGATAAAGTTTTGATTTTCTAACCAATTTAGATCTGCATTTCCTGTATTATACCAGGCTGTGTTATCTGAACCACCTCTCATCATAATAACATCTGCTCCGTTATCATTCGTAATTCTACATTGGGTATTTTCTGTTTCTTCTAGAATTAAGCCTTCAAGATATCCACTATCAAAATCATAACTTACAGCGGAACCACTTGGCACCTCAACGCGTTCTTCATACTCTCCTTCTAAACTAAAGGAATCAACTGAAATGGTATGTACAATAGATGAATACCCAAAATCTAATAAAAAGGAATAATCACCATTTACTACAGGTGTAAACGTTGTTTCTATGGTGTAATAATTATAGAACCCATAACTATATTCTGAAAAATAATTAATATAATTATCTAAGGCATCAGTTGTATTGCCTTGTCCTGTCCATATTTTAACGCTCTGAGAACTATAATCCCCTTGCTCTTTTCTCATTTTGAACGACAGTGTATATGTTGTACCAGCCTGTAAATTAAACATTGGAGTTATCATATAAGCTTCAATACCATATTCATCAAAAATAGCGTAGAGATAATCTGTATCTCCATCTCCAACTTGATAAGCACTTAAATTAGTATTACTAGACACCCAAACATCATCATTCTGAAAACAGTCTGGTAATATTCCTTGACCATAAGCATCCATAGTATCAAAGTTCTCTACCCATGGTACAGATTCTACATTACAAGCTGTGGTGGCATTAATTGGACCAACCCACTCACTATTTCCTGATGAACCACAATTTGTTCTGACATAAAACTCATAAGTTGTTTCAATATCCAAACCACTAATCTCTATTTGGCTGATTGTTGAGCTAACTATTGTTCCGGTTCCTTGTGTGAATCCTTGTATACCATATTCTACATCAAAAGCTTCACCTGACCCTAAATTCTCCCAAGAGATCGTTACACTTGTATCTGAAACCGATAAGAAATCGACATTTATAGGTTCTAAACACATTGGTCTTTCTTTATACTCTATATCATCAAACATTACTCTAGAATAATCATTTTCTTCATTATGCATAATAGCAATATGATGCGCATCCCCTGTATATGTCGCAAAATCGATTAAAAACTCTTTCCCGAATAATGGAATCTCTTCTGCCCAAATGGTTTTAAATGGTACAAATGTTTCACTGTCTAAAGGATTTGTCATGGTACCGATTATGATTCCGGATTGATTATAAGTAGAACCCGTAGATTCATTTCTCACCCAAATCTTAAGAATTTTATTTGCATCTAAATCGGATAGAAATGGAGAAATTAAAACACCTGCTAAAGGTGAAGTATCTGAACCATAATAATTTACAAAACCTACATTTGGTGATGAACTAGGGCTAACCACAAGTCCTTCTGAATTGTAAATCCCTGAAACCGAACGATCGTTTCTTGTCCAGCAGAAATTTGGAATACCACTATTTGAATTTTGATAATATGCATTATAACTATCAAAATCCTCATAAAAAGGTGCAGATTCTACACAAGTTATAGTAAAAGCATAAGGCACACTCCAATCGCTATAACCACTCTCGACATTACAATATGCTCTCACGCGATATTCATAATTAGAAAACGTATTTAAACCATCTAAAACAAACGGGTTTGAATTGGCTTGCACCACTGTACCTTCACCGATATTAAAATCTATAGGTCCATATTCAATTTCCCAATTTTGAGGGGCTTGTTGTGTATTATTATCTTGCCATGTCAGCGTTATTTCACCAGAATCACTTTGTGTCGCTTCTAAATCTGTTGGTATAATGCATGAATTTTCAGAATACTCAAAATCATCAAAAAGAATTACTTGACGCTCATTTATACTTGCTTGTCTTATTCCTATATACTCATCTTCTAAATAATAATTAGATAAATCTATCTCATATTGTGTCCAAGTATCTTCATTTTCAGCAGCATTTGTAATTGTAAAATATGCTGTAAATGTGGTATAATCATCTGGATCCGTCATTGTACCAACAATTATTTCTGTAGGTGTTGCATAAGCACTCGATATTGGATACATCCAAAATGACACTTTTTTATAATTATCTAAATCAATTAATCTTGGTGACACTAAGATGCTTTGTTCCGAAACGGCATCATTTAATGGATTATTAGATTCATTTAAAAACCATATAGCATGTTCACCTGTTCGGGCATCAGGTGTATAAACAGCACTATTATCATAGACTTTTATCTGAGCTATTTCATCCCAATATGATGATCCTACTTTCGGCAACAACCCTGTCCAACAATGCTCTAAAAAGCCTGTTGGATGGTTTTCAAAACTCTCTTGATAACCTACCTCAAAACCTCCACACTTGGTTGTAAAGGATTGTTTTACGGACCAGTTACTAAAAGTACTTCCACAATTTGCTCTGATATAAAAATCATATTCTGTATCTTCTAAAAGACTAGGAATTGTTGTGAAAGAACTATCATAAGACGTAATAATGGTTCCGTTACCTATTTCAAAACCAGAAAAACCATATTCAATTTCCCAACCTGTAGGATTTGAATTTTCATAAGATTCCCAACTCACATCAACAGCGTCATAACGTTCATCGTTTACAATTGGATATAAAGGTTCTGTACAGTCTGGTATGGTTTCAAATGTAAAATCATCTACAAAAAATTCACTTCCTACAAATTCATCACCATGTTTGATGGCTATATAACTGTCATTACCAGTATAGTTATTAAAAAAGATGGTGTGCTCTTTCCAATCTACAACATCTACCTGATAGCCTTTATACTCATTCATTTCTTCTGGTGTAATGGTTTGCACCAAATTGAAAGTGCTACTATCATTTGGATCAGACATTGTACCAATATGTAAGCTAGATCTGTTATAAAGAAGACTTGAAGTCCCTTGACGGGAAATTAAATGAATTCTAACTCTCTTTTCATTATTTATATCTAAAATTTCTCTTGAAACTAATAACAAGTTATCTGATGGGTCTGTAGAATTATCAAAGCTATTAGCAAATTTAATAAACTGATTTCCAGTCACAGGATATACAGTTCTATCTACACCATTATAGTTTACAGCAAAATCTGAAACAGGATAAATATTAGTAATCGTATTGTCTGTCTCTACTATTTTAGTCCAACAAGGACTTATAGCGTTTTCAAATTCAAAAGACTCAAAGTAATACGCTTCAACAGGAAGACAAGTTGTAAAAAACGTACTTACTTCTGTCCAATTTGAATATAAACCCTCTTCATCACATTTAGCTCTAACTCTTATTCCGTATTCAGTACCTTCAAGAAGATTTTCTAAGACGTAATTATTAGAAGTTACCACAACTGTTTCTTCTGAATTGTACTCATTTATTATCTTAAATTCAATTTCATACTCTATATCAGATTCTCCTGCTGTCCAGCTGATTTCTACACTCGTATCATTTATATTATTTAATGTTAACTCTGTAGGAACGTTACACAAAACAGATTGTGAATACGAAAAATCATCGATAACCACTTGATAACCTGCATTAGTATTAGGGCGCCTTTGTCTAAATGCTATAAATTGATCTGTACCATTATAATCTGCTAAATATACGGTTCGTTTTTCCCAAACATTAGGATTAACACCTCCTGTAACAGTCTCTAAGGCTTCAAAGGTTGAAGAATCCTCAGGATCGCTCATAGTACCAACCGTCAGACCTTCGTCATAATTACTGATATAAAATTCTATCTTTTTATCATTAGATAAATCTGTAAAAATTGGTGATACTAGCATAACTCCATAACTAGAATAAGAGCTGGTATCTTCTAAGTAAGCTGAGTAACCATCGTCTCCAAAATTATTATCAATAACCATTTCGAAAAGTGTTGTATAATGGTTTGAAGTAAACTCATAAGCCGTCCAACATTCATCTAAAGTTGAGGAATTAAAATCGTAAGTGTAACCCGTAAGATAAGATTGCCCACAACCTATATCTACGGTTATTTTATCTGACCAATCGCTTATGTTATTGGTATCACATATTGACCTGATATAAAAATCATACACAATACCCGTTGGTAGATCTTCAACACTAAACGGATTTGAATTCACTTGAATTACCGTACCATCATCAAACCAAAAGCCTTCTTCTCCATATAATATTTCCCATTGCGTAGCGCTACTTTCATCATTCCAAGACAATTCGATATTACCATTAGAGATTGATGTGTTTGAAAAATCTGTTGGAATCTGACAGCTTGGATTATCTGAATATTCAAACCGATCTAAATAAATAATTGAAGTTCCTCCTACTGGCTCATCTACAATTTGCATATTAAATGCGATATAATTGTCAGACCCTGAATAATCATCGAAATTGACCGTAAACTGTTTCCAGTCTCTATATGTCATATCTGTATAATCAATGGTTTCTTTAGCCGTAAAGGTGCTTGGATCTGCTGGATCTGTCATTGTACCAACAACCATATTTGCATTGTTGTATCTAGTATGTAACCAAAACTTTATACGTTTATTACCATTATTTAAATCACTAAATTCTGGTGATATCAAATAAAGTCCATCATTTTGCTCATAATTATAGAATTTAATATTTCTTCCACTATCTCCAAGCGGATATTGAGTAGAAACATCTATAATATTTGTATTATATACCTCTGGATCTACAACTGGTAAGCGAGACCAACAATTGGCAAACTCGCTATCGTCAAATTCCTGAATATAAGCTCCTGAAAACGGACCACAAATAGTATGTATATCCTGAAGTTTAAACCAATCGCTATAACTTCCGCTACCACAATTTGACCTGATATAAATATCGTAAGCTGAATCTGGATACAAGTTATTGATTGTTGTACTTTCTCCACTTCCAATGAGTGTTGTTCCTGTACCTAATTCAAAATTTAGTAAACCATATTCTATTTCCCAATCTGTAACTCCGTTGGTATTTGACCATTGTAGATCTATAGTTGTATCTGTTATTGTAGTTAGCTGAATAGTTTCAGGCTCTAAACAATCTGGTGTGTTTTGATATACAAACTCATCGATATAAAATTCAGCATAATTATCTATTTGAACTTGTTTAAACCCTACAAAGCGATCATTTCCAGTATAATTTTCAAAATCTATTATAACTTGCTGCCACTCACCATCTACCATATCAGCTGAAGAAATCGTTTGATACGGTGTTAACGTTGACAAATCGTTTTGATCCGAAAGTGTACCGACAATAAAGTTAGAAGCACCATCTTCATTTTTTAACCAAAATTTGATACGTTTAGAACTGTTAAATTCAAATAATTCTGGTGTAACAACTGCCCCTTCATTATAATTTGACATTTTAATAGCATATGAAGATTCTAACGTATTTCCATCTTGGGTTAAAAAAACACTTCCTGTGACTTCCCAACAATTATAAAATTCTCCGCTGTATCCATCTTCAAAATTATAAGCATAATCTGCAACAAGTGCAGGACAAGCCGTTGTAAATTGATTTAAAAGCGACCAATCACTAGTTTCATCACCATCACAATGAGATCTTACATAGAAACTATATTCAGTGTCACTCTGTAATCCTTCTAATAAAAATGGTTTTGACGTTGTATTTACTATGGTACCAGAACCTAGAGTAAAACCTTCAAGTCCATATTCTATATCCCAACTTTCAGCGTTACCTAAACTGGTCCAATCTACTAATGCTTCAGTAGCATATGTTACGACTTCAGCATTTATAGGGGCTATACAGTTTGGTGAATCTTCATAAATAAAATCATCAATATAAGTTAACGTATAATAGCCACTTAATTTAAACGCCACATGATTTGCAGTACCTGTATAATTTTCGAAATCGATATGAATCTCTCTCCATTGATTACCTCCACCATCATTTATAGTAATACCACGGTAAGGTTCAAATGTTGAAATATCATCAGGATCTACAATTGTCCCAATATTTAGACTGGTAACTTCTGGCGAATACAACCAAAACGACACACGCTTAGAACTATCAAAATCAGACAATTCTGGTGTAATTAAAAAGGCTTCATTATTAGATGACACACGCATACCAACGGAATTATTACCTGTATGTCCTAAACTAACCGTTTTTACATAGTAAACATTAGATAATGTAAGTGGATATTTTCGCCAACACCCATCAATACCAGGTTGTGTTGTGGTTTCAAAACCCTGTGTATCATTTACGACTAAAGCATCGCAATCATCTGGACTACAAATTTCGCTAAAATAACTAGTTAATGGTATTGTAAAATTTGAATTTGCATAAACAACATCATCTACACAAATAGAACCTAAAGATGAGGCATTATCTATATTGAAATATGCTAAATTAGTATTATTACCATTTTTAGCATTTACTGATTCTAACAAAAACCCTCCAAGATCTAACCATTCTAGATTAGGGTTATTAGAAACATCTACAGAAGACACATATAAACCATCGAGTGATAAGTACGCTAAACTACTATTAAAACTGACATCTAACTCTGATATATTATTATCTGTAACATATAAATTATATAAGTTAAGATTATTTGAAACATCTAAACTCGTTAAATTTAAATTCCGAAGGTATAGAGATCCTAAATTTGGCATATTAGATACATCAATCTCACTTTGATTGGTATACCATAAAGAAATTTGTTCTAATAAATTGTTATTTGAAAAATCTACATTTTCTAAACTATAGCAATACGTTGCACTAAATGCTTCTAAGTTAATATTAGCACTAATATCGAGATTTACGATAGGATTAAAATTTAATTTGAGGTCTTTCAGTGCTGTGTTAGCAGACAAATCTAAATCGTAAATTGAATTTGCTGAAAGATTTAAAATTTCAAGATTTAAATTTGTGTTTGTGTAGAGCTCTGTAAGATTATTACCATTACAAGCTAACTCTTGTAGATTGATATTCTGAGAGATATCTAGAACACTCAAGTCATTAGCTACAAGATTAATTATTTGTAAATCTATATTATTAGATAAATCAATTGATGTTAGCCCATTATTATTACACTGCAATTCTGTAATAGAAACAAAATGTTCTATACCTGTAAGATCAGAGATATCTAACAAACTTAAATTTAAACTTCCTGTGTAAGTTTCTGCTTCTGTAACCTGAATTTCACCATCTCCATTGGTATCAATAATAGGATTGTGAGTCAATAGAGCGGTTTTAAAATTTACATCAGTGATATTTACATCCTGAGAAAAAGATAATTGTGTAACTAAAATACATAAAAGTATTGTAGTAGATAGTTTAAGAAGATTCATTTGGGGCTGGTTTAAAAAGGGTAAGTTCAATTAACTAGGCGGTAATTCTAGAATTCTCAGATTTGTAATTTTTGATAATGCTCTTTATACATGTATTATGATTAGTATTCTATTTTGAATGATTTCAACAGGTACAATGTTAAATAAATGCTAAAAATACAAAAAAACCTTTCAAAAATTAATTTGAAAGGTTTTAGTTATAAAATATTAAAATTGTTTAGTTTTTAACAAACCTTCTAATCGTTTTATTAATACCAGATTGAATTTCTAAAAAGTAAACTCCATTTGATAAATCACCAACATTGATTGATGAATCATTATTCTTTTTTAGGGTATTGATACGTCTACCATTTACATCGTAAATAGTGATTTGATCAATAACAACAGTAGATTCAATATTTAATACCTCAGTAACTGGGTTAGGATATATTGTTATAGCATTTTCTAAACTTTCATCCTTTACAGATAAGCTAGAAAGTGAATATTCAATGATTAATTGAGGTCCTGCTGTACCATCAAAAGATTCTGCTTCACGCTCTCCGCTTCCATTGATTACAAAAGTCATTGCATTAAACATTTCCCAATCTTCTTGTGCCAAAATCTCTTCTAATAATGAAGCAATATTTGGGGTCTGCTGATCTGCTCCTGCTTCTCCAATATCCTCAGTTTCCCAAGCAGGTATATCGCTCCAGCTTACCACATTGTTTCCAAGTGTTCTAGATGAAATATCAAAATCTGTATTTGAGAATTCTAATGAATATGCATTAGCTTCTGCTCTTATTTCTACACTTGTAGCACCAGAATTATCATCATCTACAGTAAATTGAATATAAGCATTTGTAATTGTAGCATCTGCAGGTAATTGTATATCTGTAAACCTTACACCAACCAATTGATTAGTAGAACCACTTTCGTCTACAAGTTCTAAATCTGAACTCCCTAAAGACATGTCACCACTAGCAACTTCTTCTTCCGCATCGTTATTAGATCTATTAACGGTATACGTTAAAGTACCCGTTTCAGCGATACCTTCACAATTACAATTTCCATCTTCAACATCAAAAAACGTAGTAGCATCACCATCATCACAAGCAGTTCCTTCTGGTTCACAAGGTGTTTGATAATACAATTTTAAAATAGGAGCTGCTGACCCATCAAAAGATTCCGCAACACGTTGACCAGAACCTGATATTATAAAAGTAACTGCATTTCCATTTACCCATTCTGTTTGAGTAATCACCTCCTGCACAATACCTGTAACATAAGGTGAACGTTGATTAATATCTGCTTCACCTACAGTTTCCCATTGTGCAACATCATTCCAGTTTACTGAAGTTAAAGTTAAAGGACGTAAAGAAACATTATTAAGATCTGAAGAGAACGTAGCACTCGCAGGAGACAATTCTCCATTTATAACTAAGTTAGTTGGATCATCTTCAGAACTTGTTTCGTCAGTTTGAAACTGTAAATAAGCTCTATGTAAAGTAGCCCCTTCTGGTATCACTACATTATCAAAACGCACACCAATGACTTGATCAATACCATCATAAACCAACTCTAAATCTGAGCTTTCCGTATAAACTAATCCTGTTCCTATTTCTTCTTCAGCATCATCACTAGAATTAAGCACCTCATTAATAGCTTCTACAACATCATCAGGAATTCCATTACAATTACAAAAACCATCTTCTTCATCATCAATTGTACTCGCATCGCCATCATCACATGGTGTACCGTAAGTAGGACAGTCATTAGACTCTAATGAATATGTTATAATTAGCTGAGGTGCTGCACCAGAATCACCATTAAATGACTCTGCTGTTCTTTCACCAGAACCTGATATAAAAAAGGACATAGAACTATATGGTAACCAATCTGGTTGATCTACAATTTCTTGAACAATAGTTCTTAAGCTTGGTGTTTTTTGATCCTCCCCTGCTTCACCTACTGTTTCCCAAGCTGGAACATTGCTCCAAGCCACTACAGCATCTGTTTTTTCTCTAGATGTTATATTGTAATTATCCGTAGTAAAACGTAAACTATTAATCGTTTTTTCACCTCTTATAATTAAGTTTGTAGACTCTGTATTAATTTCATCTGTAGTAAATTGAATTGCCGCATCTAAAATAACAGCACCTTGTGGTAAGGTAACGCCATTAAATCGCATACCAACAGTTTGATTGAATTGATCCTCATAAGCATCATAAACCATTTCTAAATCAGAACTATCCGTATACATAGCCCCTCCTGTTTCAGCCTCTTCGGCATCGTCATCTGCATGGTTCACTTGGTAAGTTAACGTCCCCGACTCTTCTACCCCAATACAATTACAGTTACCATCTTCAAAATCTAAAACCGTATTAGGATTTCCGTCATCACAAGTCGTACCTTCTGGATTACATGGCAATTGATAGAATAATTTCAATTCTGGTGCTGCCGAACCATCAAAAGATTCTGCGATTCTTACTCCTGAACCTGATAAAATAAATGTCATTGCATTACCGACTTCCCAACCTGTTTGAGAAACAAGTTCATATACAACATTATTTAAATATGGTGTACGCTGATTAACACCAGCTTCTCCTACTGTTTCCCATTGTGCAACATCGTTCCAGTTTACAGCGCTAACCGTTAATGGTCTTACTGAAATATCATTATTATTAGAAGTGAATGTTTCACTAGCTAATGATAATTCTCCATTAATAATTAAATTAGTTACATCAACTTCAGTACTTGTTTCATCAGTTTGAAACTGGATATAAGATCTATATAATGTAGCGCCTTGTGGGATTTGAACATTTTCAAAACGAATACCAACCAATTGATCGATATCATCATAGATTAACTCTAAATCTGTACTTTCCGTATAAACTAAACCTGTTCCTATTTCTTCTTCAGCATCATCACTACTATTTTGTACTGCAATAGTTTCTTCTACTAATTCAAAATCTGGCACACCTTCACAATTACAAAAACCATCTTCTTCATCATATAAAGTCGTTGCATTTTCATCATCACAAGTTATACCTACAACAGGACAAGGATTATCATCTATATTAGAATTAGAGATAGTAACAACACTTCCTGTTTCTGGTGAAAAGATATTTAATGCTTCAGGCAATGTAAAAGGATCTGTATTACTTCCTTCTGCAACCTCATCTGCATTATTAACATCTATGGTACGTAACTCAATTTTTTCGTTATCAACAAAAACTAGTTTAAATTGATTGAAAGACCCTGAGTTTCTTGTCCAACTCTTATCGTCATCATTATCTCTTAATGGTGCTCCCCAACATCCTTCACCTGTGTAAACAGTTCCGGCTTGTTCTTCAATAACAAAACCTTCATCATTTCCTGGATCTGATGATGGTTTTATTGGCCATGTTGTTTTAGCCATGTGCGAATCACAATCTACAACCAATCTTACTTGTTGGTCATAAAATAATTGTGCCCATGCTCCATATTGTGCATTTCCTTCAGATTTACCTGAAGTATGTGGACGCATTGGCTTATGATATTGTGCCATTTTCCATGTTAAATCAGAAGACGTATTTAAATCATCTTCTAACCAAGTTAACTGATCACCAAGCACTGAAATTTCAGAATTTAACGTGTAAGTTCTAATCATATTATTTCCCCACGTCATTGCATAATAAGAATCCGCGTTTGGCGTATCAAAAAGGTCATATATAGAAGATGTGTTTTCATGATTACCTCTAGCTGGTACAATTGGAAACATTCTTCCATCTGCAGCTGTAGTTAATTGCCAATCCTCAAACCAATCTTGCCACTCTGAATCACTATCAGCATTGGTCATATCTCCACCAAATAAAACGGCATGTGGTTTTAACTTACTTACCAATTTATTAGCATTTTGTCTTGGTGTTCTGTTATTTCTAGAATCTCCTCCCGCAATGAAAAACAATCTACTGTCGTCATCTGGTGCTGTTCTAAACCAAAATTGTTGACTTACACCTTCGCTATCATTTATTAAAAAATAATAATTTGTATTTGGTAATAAACCAGATAATCTTGCAAACTGATTGGTCATTCCTTTTGCTGACGTCTCTCTATCTACTGTTTTATTAAAAGCATATGCACTAAAGTCTGTACCATGATCTATGGTATCATAATAAACAGAAGCATTAGAACCAGAAATTTGATTCCAAGCCACTGTAATTGTAGTTGCAGGATCATCTAAAAGAATGAGCCTGTACTTGTCATTATTTGCATAACCTAAGCGAACTAGGCCAAGCAGAATAAGAAACATTAGAGGTAATTTTAACTTCATAGCATTTTTTGTTTTAGTGTTTAGTTTTAAGGGTTTTATCGTAAATTCCGTATAACATTAAAGTCGCCAGAGGCAATAGACCATGCGGCAATCTGTAAACTGTTAAATAAGTGAAGTGATGAATTGAGTTCAGGAAAAAATCATAGTTAAAACCAGCAACTATTCTTGCTAGCGCCGTTAAAATTCCCCAAATAATGATGTAAATAAAAGCAGGCTTCACCAATTTAGGAATGAATAGAAAAGCAGCTGCTATTACATCTAAAAGTCCAACCACAAATAATAATTGTCTAGCAAGAGTTTCTGTTACACCTAATATTTTAATGGTCATATCTATAAAATGACCTGGTACATATATTAATCCCATTGCAAAAAGTCCATGTGGAATAAACGTCAATGCGATAGATACTTTTAACCAAAAAATAAGTTTCTGCTTATTAAGTGTTTCAAAATCTTTAGTAAAGAAGAGTACTAAAGGTGCCGCAAATTGCATGGTAAGCTCAAAGAATTGTAAGAAGTCATAGTTCTTATCTTTCACCATACACACACCAAGTATAAATAAGATGAATAAACTAAATCCTATAATGCTCTTTTTAAGTCTTACATAAGGAATCTGTTTCCAAAAGAGACTTACAAATGCAGACACAAATAATGTGATACTAAAAAACAAGGTAAGATTAGCTATGCCTTTGTTTGTTTTAGAACTCGTAGCATAATCATACCACGCTGTGTTAAAAACATTCTCGACAATAGGACTCATTAAGCTTTCATCCCAAAGGATAGCTCTAAAAGGTGCTCCGAAAAAATAAAATTGGTAGGCTCTTGCTATAAAGATTAGAAAAGCACAAATCTGGATTATAAAAAAGGGTTTCAGTTTCATTTAGCAAAAAAATGAAATTAAAACCCTTAAACTATTATGTAAATGTTATTCGATAATTATAATATCTACATGATAATGTTACCTATATTATTAAATTATTATCTGAATCTAATTTTAATACTAAAATGATAGCTGTTACATATTTTTCAATTATAAAATTAAATGCTTTTGTTTAAAAAACTTAGTTTTCTTTCACAAACTCTAAAGCACGTTTTTCATTATAATACACATTTCCCTTATCTATAAACGCAACATGACCACCATATTTTGGCATTTCTAAATACACATTTGCACTCTCTTTTGCTTCTTTTACAGGATAGCATCCCGATGATAAAAAGGAATCATTAAGGGCATTAATGATTAAAGCTGGAATTTTAATATTAGGTAAAAACTGTGAACAACTTGATTTTTCATAATAATCAAAAGCATCTTTAAAACCATGTGCTTTTGCCGTATAAACATCATCAAAATCTTTCAAAGTTTTAATGGCATTAAAATCGGCTATAGATATATCATTAGGAAATTGCTCTAACTTAGGCTTCAATTTATCTTTTAGATGTCCTAAAAATCGAATCGCATAATGTTTATTCTTCAAGCTTAGTAATTCACCACAAGAACCTTTTAAATCACAAGGTGAGGATACAGCGATAACAGATTTTAATTCCGTAGGAAGTGTTCTACCCTCTCCCACGTATTTTAATACCATATTGGCACCTAAACTAATTCCTTTAATATAGACTTCATTATATTGTCCTTTAGACAAAACATGCTGTACAACGGCATCTAAATCTTCAGTAGCACCAGAATGGTAACTTCTAAATAACCTATTTGGCTCTCCACTACAGCTTCTAAAATTTACAGCGCAAGCATCTATATTGTTTTCATTAAATAGTTTTGCTGCTCCGGTAATATAAGGGCGTTGTGCACGACCTTCTAAACCGTGAAGTAAAATAATAACTTTATTAGATTTTTCCTTGGCATAGCTCCAATCTAAATCTAAAAAATCGGTATCTTCTAAAATGATACGTTCTCTTGTTTGCTCTACGCCTTTTACCTTTCTTACTAAACCTGAAAACACGGTTGATACAAAACTTTTTCTTGCCCAAAATGGCGGTTTGTAGGTAGATTCTATTACTGGCATCTTTCTTTATTATCTGTATTTGAGTTTATTCTATTAACCTTGCTTATCGTCAGTTCGAGTGAAATTGCTTTTTTGCAATTTTGTATCGAGAATATTTTAAAGCATTAATTACTAAAAACTTCTCGATACAATTTCTCATGCTTCGAAATCACTCGAAGTGACAACTCTGATGTGATTGTTATATATTATTTAAGCACAGTAAACTCAATTGCTGAGTCATTATACACTTTATGTGTTTGTTTCTTAAAATCTGATTCCTTAGCTTCAAAAATATTATCTACATAAGTCTGTGGATTTGCATCTATATAAGGAAAGAATGTACTCTGTATTTGTACTTGAATTTTATGTCCCTTTTTAAACGTATGAAACACATCTTGTAACTTTATGTTAACTGCTGTTTTCTCATTTGGAATAAATGGCTCTGGTTCTGACATACTGTTTCTAAAACGACCACGTAACACTTCACTTCTCACCATCATATGGTAATTACTAAGCTTTAGATGATCTTGAACATCTTCTGTATTTTTAGTATCTGCCGGATATACATCAATCACTTTTACAATCCAATCTGCTGCTGTTCCTGTGGTAGAAACCTTCAATTTTGCTAAAATATCACCTGCTAATGTAACATCACCTCCTAAAACTTCTGTTTCAAAAGTTAACACATCTGGACGTCTCGAAGCAAAACGTTGATCGTCTGTCATAAATTTACGTGGTGTAAATCCAACACCTATATCTTCAGTATATGGTACTGGTTTCATTGGATCACTAACAAAATCAGATATTGCTATCATACGATTTTCTTGTTGTGTTAAACGCTCGTAAGGTTGCATAAAGTAATCTTCTTTAGTTGTGTTTTCTGGTGGCCAAGTTTCAAAAGATTGCCATTCTTTTGTCCCCGTATTAAACATTTGCGCTTCAGCTAAACTAGTATCTCCATTAGCTTCACCTTTTAAGAAATGATTAAAGAACTTCGTTTCAATATTCTTCTGAAAGTAATCAGATATACCGTCTCCAAAATGAATATTACCAACCACTTGTCTTTCACTATTTCTAGCCCAATCACCATGACTCCATGGTCCAAAAACTACGGTATTGTAATTATTGCTATTCTTTTCTATAGCTTTATAAGTATTAAAAGGTCCGTATAAATCTTCCGCATCAAACAAACCTCCAACAATCATTGTTGCTGGTTTTATATCTTTTAAATATTGAATAATTCCTCTAGACTTCCAGAAGTCATCATAAGTAACATGTGTTTTCAGTTGCTCCATAAACACATTGGTACTATCGTAGAATGTATCTAATTTACTTAACGGCATATGATCTAAGAAAAACTGATGCTGGTCTTCTGTTTGTAAATTTGGTAATGTATACCAAGATTCAGTTGTGGGTTGATCTTTCATATAACCAAATAAACCTGTTGCTCTCCAATAACTTAACATGTATGCACCATTATGAATAAAATCATCAAAGAAAAAATCACCAATACACGCTTGTGGTGAAACCGCTTTTAATGCAGGATGCGAATCTAAAAGCGAATAAGTGGCATAGAATCCTGGGTACGAAATTCCGTAAGTCCCAACATTACCGTTATTATGTGCTACATTATTTACTAACCATTCAATAGTATCGTAGGTATCACTAGCCTCATCAAATTGTTTTCCTGTTTTATTAGGAATGTAAGCACGCATATTATCATAAACACCTTCACTATTCCAACGTCCTCTAACATCTTGATAAACCATAATATTACCTTCTTCCATAAGGTATTTATTAGGACCTATTTTGCTTTTAAACTGATCTTCACCATAAGGTTTACAACTGTATGGTGTACGCATCATTAACATCGGATACGTCTTAGAGGTATCTTTTGGGCTATAGATTGTAGTGTGTAATTTTATACCATCTCGCATGGTAATCATGACTTCTTTCTTGGTGTAATTATCTTTAGCAAACGTATTTTCTACTTGAGCAACTTTAACATTAGAATCTGTTGACTTTGTTTCTTGACAATTTGTAAGAGTGAATACAATTAGGGTAATGAGTAAAATTCTTTTTATCATAATAACGTTTTATTTTTTGAAAGGTTTAAAGATATATATTTTGAATTTATAGCTGTTAACTTCTAAACATTACAGCAAATAATGAAACCTTAATTAACTTCAACAGAAGTAAACTCAAATTTACCACCATTAAATAAACCTTTATCACTCAGTTTTAAAGCAGGAATAACAAGCAATGCCATAAATGATAAACTCATATAAGGTGCATGAAGTTTACTCCCTAATTGTTTAGCCATTTTGTCTAATTCGGCATATTGTTTACCAATAATTTCGGCATTTTTATCACTCATAATTCCAGCAACAGGAAGCGCAACTACTTTCTGTTCCGTATCGCTCACCGCACAAATTCCGCCTTCATTTTCTATTAATAGATTCACGGCTTTACAAATCGATTCGTCCGAAACACCAATAGCTATGATGTTATGAGAATCGTGACCTACAGAACTTGCAATAGCACCTTCTTTTAGTCCATAATTTTTAATAAATGCAATAGCAGGTTTATCATTTTTATAACGATTAACAACGGTCATTTTTAGAACATCTGTTTCTGTATTAGAAACTAAATTACCATCTTTAATTGTAGATGCCGTAACGATTTCATCAGTAACTAATTCGCCATCTAAACACTCAATAACCCTAATTTCTTTAGCTTCAGATTCATATTTAAAATCAGAAACTTCTTTTTTATCCGTGTTGAAGTTATTCAAATTTTGAAATTCAACATGCTTTATTTTTGAAGTTTCATTTGCATAAACCGCTTCCCCATTAATATAAGTCTCAAGCGTTTTAAAATCTTTTAAATCTTCTACAACAATACAATCTGCGGTATCGCCTTCATTCAATAAACCAACATCTAAACCGTAATGCTTTACCGGATTAACACAAGCAGCTTGCAACACTTTAAAAACGTCATTTCCTTTAGCTACAGCTCTTGCACAAACCTGATTAATATGCCCTAATAATAAATCATCGGGATGTTTGTCATCACTACAAAACATCATATTTTGGTAATGTTCATCGAGTAAAGTAATTAAAGCTTCAAAATTCTTAGCCGCACTACCCTCGCGGATAATCACTTTCATACCCTTTTGTAGTTTTTCTAAACCTTCTTCAAATGTAAAACACTCGTGATCTGTAGAAATTCCCGCAGAAATATATTTCGTTAAATCATCACCCCGTAATCCTGGCGCATGGCCATCTACAGGTTTATTATAGTGTTTTGCCCATTCTATTTTTTTCAATACTTCAGCATCGTCATAAATAACGCCTGGGTAATTCATCATTTCTGCCAAATACTTAATATCCGGATTTGCCATTAAAGTTTTAATGTCATCAGAATCGATAACCGCTCCTGCCGACTCAAAACTTGTAGCTGGCACACAAGATGGCGCACCGAAATTAAATTTGAATGGTGTTTTTTTACCGTTTTCAATCATAAATTCTACACCTACAACACCCAAAACATTTGCAATCTCATGCGGATCAGAAACTGTAGAAACAGTTCCGTGTTTTACAGCAATTTTAGCAAACTCTGAAGGCACCAACATAGAACTTTCAATATGAATATGTGCATCTACAAAACCAGGTAAAATGTAATGGTTTTCACTACAATTCTTTTCTTCAATACTTTTAATTTTTCCGTTTTCAATAGTAACTTCACCTTTAAAAATTCTACGGTTTTGTATATCTACGATGTTTCCTTTTAATTTCATAACTTCTATGTGGTTTCTGCATTACATACAGAATGATAATTAATTTTATTAGGCTTTAACTGTCTGCGCCAGATATTAAGATTTAAACTCTATTTTTAAAATAGAATGCGTTGATTTGGTTACTTTAAAACGATCATCAGCACGTTTACCAACAACCCAAACCACATTTTTATTCGAGGTAAGCAACCAGGTATTTTCTTTTTCAACTAAAGAAAACTTTTCATCTTTAAGATATTTGCTCAGCTTCTTTTTTCCATTCATCCCTAAAGGTTGAAAAAAATCACCTTCCCTCCACAGTCGCAATTCTAACGGAAAACTTACCTTTTCCTTATCTATATATAAGGCGTTATCGTTTTCACTGTCTATAGATTCTATAGGTTGAATTATTAATGTACCAGAAGGAATTTCTACTTCAGAATCTTGTTCTGTTATTAAAATTCTTACTTCACTTAATTCAGAATCCTTTAAGCCGGTAAGAATTAAAAACTCACGATGTTTTATTAACCGATGGGAATTAGATTGGATTAATTTCCCGGATTGCGCATCTAATAAGTCAACGATATCATTCCATTCTGTAAATCCGTAATCTTTAAATATTTCAAATAAATAAGCTTTAGGATTGTTAAGTTTTTTAAATTCTGAAACCCTGTATGTATTGCCATTTTCGTCTTTAGAAACTAAAGCTCTTTTTAAAACGGCTGACAAACTTTCTTCTACAATAGCTGCCGTATCACTTAAATTAGTGAGTGTATTTTGAAAACTATCTAACAAATTTGGGTTAATCTGTTTTAAAACGGGTACCACTTCGTGACGTAATTTGTTTCTTAAATATTTACGAGAGGCATTACTCGCATCTTCTCGCCATGTAATATTTTCTTCTTGGGTAAAAGCTTCAATCTGATGTCTAGAAAACGGCAATAATGGTCTTACAATATTTCGGTTAATCATCGGGATTCCGGTTAAACCATTTAATCCTGTACCACGCGTAAAATTAATAAGGAAAGTCTCTAAATTATCGTCAGCATGATGCGCTGTAAGTATATAATCGTAGTTTAATTGTTGCGCTAATTCTGCAAACCAATCGTAACGAAGCTCACGCGCAGCCATCTGAATAGAACATTTATTTTTATCTGCATAGGCTAACGTATCAAAATTCTGAACAAAAACCTCAACTTCTAACTGCTCTGCAAGAGCAACTACAAAAGCTTCGTCTTTATCACTTTCTTTTGCTCTTAAATTAAAATTACAATGCGCCAAAGCGAAATTTAACTCTAAAGATTGACATAATTTGGCCAATACAACACTATCTATTCCGCCTGAAATGGCAATAATAAGCTTGCTTTCTTTTAGAATAGAAAGCTTATTTTCTATATGATTTTTGAAGTCTTTATACACCTTTCAAAGGTATTGAATTTTATTGTTTCTGAAATTGAAGTCTTATTAAAAATAATATAAAATATGATTTTAAGCTCACTAACAAATGATAATTATCATATCTCAAAAATTTGATTATCGTTATCTTTAAATTAATTTAAAATCTAGAAGTTATGGCAACTATAAATAATATAAAACCAAAATATACACAAACTAATTTTGACAAAAAGGTACTTTCCGCTCTTCCTCATTTACATCCTTATGTAAAACATAGAATTTATATTGCTGAAACCACGGGTATTTTACCTAAAAACATGTTTTCTTCTAATGGGCTTATAGACGAAAGTATTATTATTCTTTATAGTGAAGAATTTGATAGAAATGCTGATGCAACGGCTATTAGGTTAGCGTTATTTAAGATTGTAGATAATTACATGAATGGGTTATTTAAAGAAGAAGCACATCATAAAAACACCATAAGTACAGATACTTTTTTGAATAAGGAATTGTCTAAATTGAGTCAAGATTATACCATTGATGCCGATTTCGATTTTATTCTTAACACAGAATTAAATGACATTTCTTATAATCAAAACGAAAATGAACCTTTGCATTTATATGCCGATAAAGAAATCTCTATATTAAACGCATTTGAAGTGGAAGATTTATCTTCTACTCCAACTGATCAAGTCTTCGGACAACTTTACAACTGGCTACCTTTTAATGTTTCTAATATTGTGGATTTACATGTTATTGGTAAATTAGATTTTGAATCTATTGCTAAAATTAAAAATATAGAAACTAAACGTATTATTTCAATTTTTAATAAAGTGAAACGTACTTTTAGAAGACATATTGGATAATAGATTGAAAGTTTGAAGTCTTTGTGTAGCGCTGTGAACTGAATTGTATTACTCAGATTTCCAAAGAGAAAAACACAGAGATACACAGAGACTTTTAGGTTGTAAATATTTGATCTGATTCGTGAAAACTCATGTAAAAACAGTTTGTTTACTGGATAGTTTTACGCGAAGTTTCACAGAGTAAACACAGAGGTACACAAAGACTTTTAGGTTTATAATTAAAACAAAGCTAAAACTAAAATCTAATTCTCTAAAGCCTCACGCATGGCTTTGGCTTTAGTTAAACATTCTTCATATTCTTTAATAGGATCACTTTTAGCAGTAATAGCGCCACCTACAGAATAAGAAATGTATTTGTTAGTTGCATTATAAAGAATACTTCTAATAATAACGTTGAAATCAAAATCGCCAGTTGGTGTAAAATAGCCTACGGAACCAGAATACAAACCTCGTTTGGTTTCTTCTAAATCTTCAACAATAGTCATTGCTGAAATTTTAGGAACACCCGTCATGCTTCCCATCGGGTAACTTGTTTTTATAATATCTACAGAATGTGTTTCTTCTGTTACTTTTGAAGATACCGTAGATATCATTTGATGCACTTGCATAAAAGAATGTACTTTGCAAAGTTCCTCAACCTTTACGCTGCCTTTAATTGCGGTATGGGACAAATCATTACGCACCAAATCTACAATCATAATGTTTTCGCTACGTTCCTTTTCATCTTTCGCTAATTCAGTTTTTAATCTTTCATCTTCAACGGTATCTAAAGATCGTTTTGCGGTTCCTTTTATCGGCTGAGAAATAATTGAATATCCTGTTTTCTGAATATAACGTTCTGGCGAAGCAGATAATAAGTATTTGTCATTATATTTTAGAAAAGTTGCAAACGGTGGTTTAGAAATTGCGTTTAATTTATTAAAAGTTTCAAGTGGATTAATTACACTGTCTTCTGCATAAAATTCTTGACAAAAATTAGCTTCATATATATCTCCACGGTGAATATGCGCTAACATTTTATCTAACTTTTCAAAATAAGAATCTTTATGAATTCTTAGTTTTATTTTAATTTCATTCTGAAGCTTTTCAGTACATTTATTTGATAAATTTTGAATCTCTAGTAAATCACTTTCAATTTCATCATCTACCATTTTTAGATACTGAACTTCAACTTGATTCCCTTTAATTAGAAACAACTTTTGAGGCTGAAAAAAATACAAATCAGGAAATTCTAAACCATCAAAATTATTCGACTTTAAACGTTCTGTTGTGTTTTTTAAATCGTAAGTGAGGTAACCGAAAATCCAATCTTTTGTTGTGGTTTGGTATTCTTTTAGACGTTCAAAAGCATCATAATAATCTGTATGAATTGCCGTAAAGCCTTCTACAGCCAAAACCGCATCGTAATTACTATATTTATCTTGGTGGTGGTTGGAATCTAACCATACAACATCTATAAATTGCTGACTCCAAAGCAATGCGTTTTGCTTAAAGTTTTCAATGTCTTCTATTTGGTGAATTTCTGTTGTTCTCAATGTTAAAATAATTGCTGCAATTTACCTAAATTAAAAGAAAATCATTTGGCTAATTTGTAAGAGTTTTTAATTATGAAGTATTGTTAATAAAACAAAAAATATTATTCTATTTATTCCTATTCTTGTGGTACTAAAAAAAGAAATCTTAGTACTTTTACGGCATGATATCAGTTGTATTACTTGGTGCAGGCAATGTAGCCACACACTTATATAAAGCATTTATGAATGCTGAAAATGTTTCGATTACACAATGGTATAATCGAACACGTGCTTCAATTTCTTCGTATGCAAATGAAGTTGACATTACAGATTCTTTAGAGGAATTAAAAGAAGCAGACCTTTATATTATTGCTATTAGTGATGATAATATTGCAGAATTCTCTACCGAATTACCTTTTACAAATCGGTTTGTGGTGCATACCTCAGGAAGTGTTGCCATGCATGATATTGATAAAAAAAATAAGATAGGTGTTTTTTATCCGCTTCAGACGTTTTCTAAAGATGCAGATATCAATTTTTCTGAAGTTCCTATTTGTATTGAAGTATATGACAAAGAAGATCTTCAATTATTAAAAGATTTAGTAAAAGCCGTTGGATGCAAACCTCATAAAATAACAACAGAACAAAGGCAAACGCTTCATTTAGCAGCTGTTTTTGTAAATAATTTTACAAACCAATTGTATAGAATTGGACACGAAATCTGTGAAACCAAAAATATAGAGTTTAACATCTTACACCCTTTAATTGAAGAAACGGCTAAAAAAATTCAAGGAATGTCTCCTTTTATGGCACAAACAGGTCCTGCAAAACGGAATGATAAAAAAACCATTAAGCGACAGTTAAAACTGATTGAAAAAGAAGAACACGAATCGATTTATAAATTACTTACGTCTTCTATAAAAAGAACACACGGATTTAATTCTACAAGAATCAATAAAACAACAAAAAACAGCAAATAATGAGCGACGATAAAAGTTATAAAGAATACTTAGCAGACATAACCACCTTTATTTTTGATGTTGATGGTGTACTAACTGATGGTACAATAACCGTTACAACAGAAGGTGAAATGTTAAGAACCATGAATATTAAAGACGGATTTGCTCTAAAAACAGCTATTGATACAGGGTTTAACCTTTGTATAATTTCTGGCGGTTCTAATGAAGGCGTAAGAAAACGTTTAGCTGGCTTAGGTATTAAAGACATCTTTTTAGGCGCACATAATAAAATTGAACAGCTTGATACTTACTTGAGTGAAAATAATATTTCAAAATCTCAAGTCTTATATATGGGAGATGATATTCCTGATTATCCTGTAATGGAATTGGTAGGAATGCCATGTTGTCCTCAAGATGCTGTGCCAGAAATTAAGGCTATTTCAAAATATATTTCACATAAAAATGGTGGAAAAGGTGCTGTTAGAGATGTTATTGAGCAAGTTCTTAAAGTTCAAAACAAATGGAATAAGAATTTTAGCGCTAAATACGATTAATAAAAAATTAAAGACAAAATAAGACCGTTATAATTGCTAACGTTACCTTTATTAACTTCTTATTATTTATATATCACAATATAATCTTACTAAAATTTCAAATGATTCATATACTTAAATTAATTCGTTGGAAAAACCTATTAATGATTGCTATAATGCAATACTTAATTAAATATGCGCTTTTAATCCCTTTTAAAGAAAGTCACGGTGTATTAACAACCTTAAGTGATTTTAATTTTTTCTTATTAGTTTTCGCAACGATATGCATTGCTGCTGGTGGTTATATTATTAATGATATATATGATGTAGAAACAGATAAAATAAATAAACCTGAAGAAGTTATTGTAACTAAATATATTACCGAAAATAATGCATCAACATTATTTATAATTCTTAATATTATTGGTGTTGGTATTGGGTTTTACTTGGCTAATGGCATTGGAAAACCTACTTTTTTTGCTGCATTTTTTATTGCTTCTGCCTTACTTTATATTTATTCTACGTCATTAAAACAGATTGCTGTAGTTGGTAATATTGTGGTGTCTTTAGTTGTGGCATTAAGTATTTTGTTAGTTGGTATTTACGAAATAATTCCGGCAATGAACTTCAGTAATAAAGCTACACAAATGACATTTCTAAATATTATAAAAGACTATGCTATTTTTGCTTTTATGATTAACTTTTTAAGAGAATTAGTTAAGGACATTGAAGATATGGATGGTGATTATAAAGCAGGAATAGAAACACTTCCTATTTTAATTGGTAAAGATCGTGCTAATAAGTTGATAATAGCATTGTCTCTAATTCCTATTTTTTCTATTACTTATTATGTTATTACCTATTTATTTAAACAACAAATTGTAGTCGCTTACTTCTTAATATTAGTAATTGCACCATTAATTTATGTCACCATAAAATTATTTAATACAAAACAAAAATCGCAATACAAACATATAAGCTTAATATTAAAACTTGTAATGTTAACAGGGATGTTCTCATTACTTCTTTATAATTTTATATTGAAATAATTATGATTAACGATACACTTAAAGATTTCAATATTATTCTCGCTTCAGGTTCACCACGTCGTCATGCTTTTTTAAAAGAAATGAATCTCGATTTTGAAATTAGGCTTAAACCTGTTGAAGAAATTTTTCCTGAGCATTTAAAAGGTGAAGCAATAACCGATTTTTTAGCTAAACTAAAAGCTGAACCTTTCCTCGAAAACCTTCAAAATAAAGATATTCTTATTACAAGCGATACTATTGTTTGGTCAGAAAATAAAGCACTTGGTAAACCTAAAGACGAAACAGATGCTTTTAATATGATTAAATCTCTAAGCCATAAAACGCACGACGTTGTTACGTCAATTTGTTTTACTTTAAAAACCGAACAACACATTGTTAACACCACAACAAAAGTAACTTTTAAGGCTCTAACTGATGAAGAAATTTGGTATTACGTTAACACCTATAAACCCTTAGATAAAGCTGGTGCTTATGGTATACAAGAATGGATTGGTGCTATAGGAATTACAAATATTGAGGGTTCTTATAATAATGTTGTTGGCTTACCAACACATTTACTTTACAAAACGTTAAATAGCATTGCTAAAGCAGTTTAGAAGCTTATCTTTATTAGACTATTATTATTTATCATTCTGTGATAAAACCTTGTGTTTAAGAGAATTTAAAATACTGAATATCATGATAAAGATTACAAAAAACAAAGCACCATACGTTTTACTTATTGGAACTTTTTTAAGCCTTACGTCTTGTAACGAAAATAAGACTACAACTTCAGAGTCAATTGCAATTACTGAAGCTAAAACTGAAATATTAAAACCTAAAGCTAAATTATCTAAAGACTTTAAAGATTATTGGTACAATGGTGATGCAGAAATAACATCTTATAAATTAGAGCAAGCTCGCTATGGTGAAATTAGAGAAGGTTCTGCTATTTTAGTTTTTGTAACCGAAGATTTTTTACCCGAAAAACAAGTCAAAGCAGATAATTATAGCGAGAACAACATACCTGTTTTAAAAGTGAATGCAACAAAGAATTTTAACACAGGTATTTACCCCTACTCTATTATGCAAAGCACGTTTTATCCTGTTGTAGATAACCAACATGCTATAAAAGTCACGACTTCGGTTCAAGAATGGTGTGGGCAAACTTATATGCAACTCAACAATCGTGATAATTTTGAAATACAGTCGCATTCTTATTTTCAAAACCAAGCTGATCAATCTTTTAAGATAGAAAAAGCACTCACAGAAAATGAATTATGGGCTAAGCTAAGAATTAACCCTAAAAGTCTTCCTGTCGGACAAATAGATATAATTCCGGCTATGGAATATATCAGATTAAATAATATAGCCTTTAAACCTCATAAAGCACTTGCTAGTTTAAAAAATGACAGTTACACAATATCTTATGATGAATTAGGTAGAACTTTAAAAATAAATTTCAATCAAAATTTCCCTTATGAAATTGAAGGTTGGGAAGAAACTACAATTCATGGTTTAGGTGCAAATGCTAAATCACAAACCACAAAAGCTTCAAAATTAAAGACTATAAAATCTGATTATTGGAATAAGAAAAGCAATACAGATTCAAACTTAAGAGAAATTTTAAAATTGCAATAAATTATCTAAATTCTAAATTATCTTTCATCGACTAACAATACTTTACATGAACTCTATTTTTAACAATTATCAAGATGAAATTATTTCTACAACAATTTTATTAATTGTACTTTTTATAATTAGAGCCATCATTGTAATTACTGTAAAAAGAATAGGAAGAAAAAGTGGTACAACAGAAGCACGTGCTGGTTTAATAGGGCGTTATGCAACAGTAACACTTGTACTTATAGCCATACTAATTGAGGCTTTTATTCTTGGTGCACAAACTAGAGATGTTACTCTGGTTTTTTCTTCTGTTTTTGCTGTTATCGGTATTGCTCTCTTTGCCATTTGGTCTATTTTAAGTAATGTTACCTCTGGTGTTATCATGTTTTTTTCGTTTCCATATAAGGTTGGAGACAAAATAAAAATTCACGATAAAGATTGTCCTGTAGAAGCTATTATTGAAGACATTAGAGCCTTTCAACTTATTCTAAGAGAAGACAATGGAAACTTAATGACTTACCCTAATAATCTTATTCTTCAAAAAGCAGTAACTTTATTGCAAAAAGACGCTCTAGACGATTCTACTATTTTATAACAATGAAGAAAAAGACGATCAAAAAACGTACAGAAAACCATAAAAAGCATACAGGAAAAGCCCCTGGGACTTTAGTTTATACAGGTGTAAAAACAGATAAACTACTTCAAATAGAATCTTTCGATTATACTAAAGAAACACTAAACGAACGTGTATTAACCAATATTCAAGAAGCTAAGTCTTTTAAAAATAGTAATTCAGTAACATGGGTTAATATTGATGGCTTAAATGCTATTAATGAAATTGAAAATATTGGTAAACAGTACGAATTACATCCACTTGTTTTAGAAGATATTGTAAACACAACTCAACGTCCTAAAATTGATGAATACGATGATTATTTATTCATTGTCCTTAAAATGCTTTATTATGATACTGATGAAAACATTGTTATTGAACAAGTTAGTTTTGTATTAGGAGAAAATTACGTCTTGTCTTTTCAAGAATCTGAAGGTGATGTTTTTGATAATGTGAGAGACCGCCTACGTATAGGAAATGGAAGAATTAGAAGCTTAAAATCTGATTATTTACTTTATGCTCTAATAGATGCCGTTGTAGATAATTACTTTAGTATTATTGAGACTTTAGGTAATAAAATAGAAGATTTAGAAACTGATTTATTTGCTGGGAATTCTAGAGAAAACATAAATATTGAAGTACAACAATTAAAACGAGAAATCTTAAAAGTTCGTCGTGCTATTTTTCCACTTCGTGAAATTATAAATCGTGTAGAAAAAGGCGAGCACACATTAATTTACCCAAAGACAATTACCTACTATAGAGATATTTACGATCACCTTATTCAAGTCTCAGAAAACATTGACATCTATCGTGAAATGATCTGGAGTTTAATGGATATGTATATGACCACCATTAGTAATAAGATGAATGAAGTAATGAAAGTGCTGACTATTATGTCATCTATTTTCATCCCTTTAACTTTTCTTGCGGGTATCTACGGAATGAATTTTGAGTACATTCCTGAACTACAACATCGCAATGGTTATTTTATTCTTTTAGGAGTCATGTTACTCATCTTTATTGCGCTGTTAATTTATTTTAAAAGGAAGAAGTGGTTATAGGTAAACTACTTATTGAATACTTAGAATATAAGGATTTCTTAAAATTAACGCAACGTTAAAAAAATCTAAAACAAAGTCTAAAAGTATCAAACTTGGCTATATTTGGAATCCAACTAACTAATAGCCTCATGTTCCAAATTAGACTCTGTCTACTGCTTTTTATAAGCACAATTGTATCCTTACAAGCGCAACAACCCAAAAAACTTAAGTCCTCAGAAATTTACGAAGCTGTTCAAAAACTGAATGTTTTAGGCTCTGTACTTTATATTGCCGCACATCCCGATGATGAGAATACACGTCTTATTTCTTACATGTCTAATGAAGTTAAGGCACGTACAGCGTATTTATCATTAACACGAGGAGATGGAGGTCAAAATCTTATTGGTCCAGAAATTAGAGAACTTTTAGGAGTAATAAGAACTCAAGAATTATTAGCCGCTAGACGTGTAGATGGTGGCGAACAACGCTTTACTAGAGCTAATGATTTTGGGTATTCAAAACACCCCGATGAAACCTTAGAAATTTGGAATAAAGATGAAGTTTTAGCAGATGTTGTTTGGGCTATTAGAGAGTTTAAACCCGATGTTATTATCAATCGTTTCGATCACAGAACACCAGGTACAACACATGGTCATCACACCACTTCGGCAATGTTAAGCGTAGAAGCCTTTGATTTGGCTAATGATCCTTCTAAATACAAATCACAATTAACGGATACAGAAATTTGGCAACCAAAGCGTTTGTTTTACAATACCTCTTGGTGGCGTTATGGAAGTCAAGAAAAATTTGATAAACTAGATAAAAGTAACATGCTTAATTTTGATGTTGGGGTTTATTACCCTAGCAAAGGCATGTCTAACAATGAGGTCGCAGCTTTAGCGAGCAGTCAACACCTTTGCCAAGGTTTTGGTCGTTTAACACAGCGCGGTACACAAGAAGAATATATAGAATTTTTAAAAGGAGATGACTTAAACGGAAGTGAAAATATTTTTGAAGGTATCGATACATCATGGAATCGTGTTGAAGGCGGACAAGCCATTGAAACGTTATTAAAATCTGTTGAAACTAATTTCAATTTTAAAAATCCAGCATCACATTTACCACAGTTATTAGAAGCTTACAAGCTGGTTCAAAATTTAAAAGACGAACATTGGAAAACGGTTAAATCTAAAGAATTAAAAGAAATCATAGAAGCTTGTGCAGGTTTATATTTAGAAGTTTCAGCTAAAAGTCCAAATGCAGCACCAAACTCTGAGGTAACTTTAGACATGGAAGTTATAAACCGAAGTACTTCAAAAATCGAATTGCTATCTTATCATTTATCAACATTACAAAACGGGACTTCTAAAAAAATAACTCTAAAAAATAATCAAAAATTAAATTTTGAAGAACGTATCACTATTCCTCAAAATAGTGATTATACAACGCCTTATTGGTTAAACAAAGAGGCTTCATTAGGAATGTACCACGTTGAAGATCAAAAATTAATAGGTTTACCAGAAACACCAAGAGCTATTTTTGTAGATTTCAACTTATTAATTGAAGGTACACCTATCAGTTTTAAAAAGCCTGTTGTTTATCGCTATTCTAAACCAGATAAGGGCGAATTATACCGACCGTTCGAAATCATACCAATCGTATCTGCAAGTATTAGTGATAAGGTATTTATTTTTGAAAATGATCAACAAAAAGAAATTGAAGTTACTGTAAAAGCTGGTAAAAATAATCTTAGTGGTTACGTACAAATGGCTTACCCTAAAGGTTGGAGTATTTTTCCTGAAAAGCAAAAGATTGAAATTGCAAACAAAGGAGATATCCAAAAAGTTGTTTTCACCGTTATTCCACCTAAAAATCAGAGTGAAGGTTTAATCTCACCAATGGTTAATATTGATGGGCAATTTTATACCGATGAATTAATAGAGATCGATTATGCACATATTCCTTTTCAAACGGTATTAATACCTAGCGAAAGTAAAGTGGTAAGACTAAATATTGAAAAACGCGGTAATAATATTGGTTATATTGAAGGTGCAGGAGATGTTGTACCAGAAAGTTTAAGACAAATCGGTTACAACGTTACCATTATTAAGCCCGAACAAATATCACCAGAAAACCTTGCTAATTTTGATGCTATTGTTGTTGGTATTAGAGCGTATAATATTGTTGAAGATTTAAAATTCAAACAAAAATTCTTATTAGAATATGTTAAAGAAGGTGGAAATTTAGTGGTGCAATACAATACAAGCAGAGGTATTAAAATTGATAATTTAGCACCTTATAATTTAAAATTATCTAGAGATCGTGTTACTGACGAAAACGCAGAAGTTAAAATTTTAGAACCAAATCATCCTATTCTTAATTATCCAAACAAAATAACATCTCAAGATTTTGAAGGTTGGGTACAAGAACGTGGTTTATATTTTCCAAATGAATGGTCTAAAGAATTTACCCCCCTACTCGCTGCACATGATAAAGGTGAAAAATCTAAAAAAGGATCACTATTAGTCGCAAAATATGGCAAAGGAAACTATATCTATACAGGTTTAAGTTTCTTTAGAGAATTTCCTGCAGGAGTTTCTGGTGCTTACCGCCTTTTTGCTAACTTACTTTCTGCTGAAAAAGAAGACACTATCAGTCTTAAAAAATAAAACAAAACTAAAACCGCTTAAACAGAACTGAATGGATAACCAAAGCCGACCTGAGCCTAAACAAAAATGGAGCCATATGTACACAGCTGTACTATTAGCTAATGTACTTTATATTATAATATTCTACTTTATAACAGCTTCATTCTCTTAATTTATGACACAGACTTTAGATTGGATTGATTGGACGGTTTTAATAGCGACACTTGCTACTATTGTTGGTTATGGAACATGGAAAACAAGAGGACGAAAAAATGCTCAAGATTATATAAAAGGTGGTAATACCTCACAATGGTGGACTATCGGTTTATCCGTGATGGCAACCCAAGCGAGTGCAATTACATTTCTATCTACAACAGGGCAGGCGTTTTCTGATGGAATGGGATTTGTACAATTTTATTTTGGACTGCCTATTGCCATGGTAATTATTTGTTTGGTTTTTATCCCGCTTTATCATCGTCTTAAAGTTTACACTGCTTACGAGTTTTTAGAAAATCGTTTCGATTTAAAAACTCGAAGTCTTACAGCGATTCTATTTTTAATTCAACGTGGATTAGCTGCTGGAATTACCATTTTTGCACCTGCAATTATTCTTTCTGTAGTTTTAGGATGGAATATTGTAACGCTTAATATTATTATTGGTGTGTTAGTAATTATTTATACCGTTTCTGGTGGAACCAAAGCCGTTACTGTCACTCAAAAACAGCAAATGTTTGTCATTTTTGGTGGTATGATTGCGGCCTTATTTATCATTGTAAATTTAATTCCTGAAGAAGTTTCATTTAAAGATGCTATTGATATTGCTGGCGCTTCTGGTAAAATGGAAATCTTAGATTTTTCATTCGATTTAGAGAATAGATATACCGTTTGGACAGGTTTAATTGGTGGTACATTTTTAATGCTTTCTTATTTCGGAACTGACCAAAGTCAAGTACAGCGCTATCTTTCGGGTAAATCAATGAAAGAAATGCAAATGGGTTTACTTTTTAACGGCTTGTTTAAGGTGCCAATGCAGTTTTTTATCTTATTAGTTGGTGTTATGGTATTTGTCTTTTATCAATTTAGTCCTTCACCTTTAAACTTTATAGACAAATCTACAGAAACCGTTTTGGCTTCCCAATACGGTGATGACTATAGAGCACTTCAAGATAAACAAACCATTTTATTTAATAAAAAACAGGAATTAAGTTTAGCCCTATCCAAGACAAAAGATTCAAGTATAAAAAAAGACTTATTTCAGTTAGATAGTATTGAAAAAACATACCGTTTAGAGTCTAAGTTTTTAATAAAAAAAGCTATTGATCCAGAATATACTTCGGCATATAATTCTCTTAATTCTGAAGTTAAAGCTTTAGAAAGGAATCCTGAAAGTGAAATTTACCTAGCAAAATCAGCAGCTCTAACTTCGCTTTATAAAGATGCTGCAAAGGATACGCAGACCAATGATAGAGATTATATGTTTATTCGCTTTATATTAAATCAATTGCCTACGGGATTAATTGGTTTGTTATTAGCTGTTATTTTATCGGCAGCGATGTCTTCTACGGCATCAGAAATTAATGCTTTAGCAACCATTACCTCTATTGATTTGTATGGTAGAAATACAAAAGAAGAAAAGGACGATGACCATATGGTAAAAATGACCAAGTGGTTTACTTTAGGTTGGGGAATCGTAGCCATTATTATTGCATGTTTTGCTGATTTGGCTGAAAACTTAATTCAGCTTGTAAATATTATAGGTTCTATATTCTATGGTAATGTTTTAGGTATCTTTTTACTAGCTTTCTTCTTTAAATACATTAAAGGAAATGCTGTATTTGTTGGTGCATTAATAACTCAAGCTATCGTTGTTATTGGTTGGTATTTTGATTGGATGCCTTATCTGTGGCTCAATTTATTTGGCTGTGTTGTTGTTATTTTTATCGCTAACCTATTACAAATCATGACACCTAAAAAAACGGCTATTGAAATCTAAAATCATTAATTGGGGAATAATAGGTGCAGGTAAAATTGCAACTAAATTTGCTACGGACTTAAATACAGTTTCTAATTGTAATTTTTATGCCATTGCTTCACGAAATATAGAAAAGGCTGAAGCTTTTAAAGAAAATTTTAACGCAAATATTGCTTATGGTAGCTATGAGGATTTAGTTTTAGATCCTAATATTGATGCTATTTATATAGCCACACCACACAGTTTTCATAAGGAGCATACCATATTGTGCTTAAATCAGCAAAAACCGGTGTTATGCGAAAAGCCATTCGCAATGAATTTAGAAGAAGTTGAAGCCATGATTCAGCTTTCAAAACAAAAAAAGACTTTATTAATGGAAGCCATGTGGACACTTTTTCTTCCACATTATCAATATGTTTTAAAGTTGATTGAAAGTAAACATTTTGGAAATCTTACTACGCTTGAAGCTGATTTTGGTTTTCATCCTACATATGATGAAACCTCTAGAGTTTTCAATAAATCTGTAGGAGGCGGCAGTTTATTAGATATCGGCATTTATCCTGTTTTTGCGGCTTTATCAACTTTAGGAAAACCTGATTCTATTGAAGCAGAAGCACAATTTTTCGATTCAGGAGCAGATTCAGAATGTGAGATTGTATTTAATTATTCAGGTTCAAAAGCCTATTTAAAAAGTACATTATTAGCGCAAACAAATACCGAAGCTTTATTTCACTGTGAACGCGGAACGATTAAAATTAATGGTCGTTTTCATCAACCTTCAACTGTTGTATTAACAGACAAAGAAGGGAATTCGGTAACAAAAACTTTTGATTGTAAAACAATTGGGTACAGCTATGAAATAGAGCATTTTAATCAACTTATTAGAACTGGCAAGACTGAAAGTGACATTATGACTTTTGATAAAAGTAAACAGCTCATTAGCACTTTAGATACTATTCGACAGCTAATTGGTTTAAATTATTAAAAACAAAAAGCGCAACTGATACAGTTGCGCTTTTATTATATATTCTGAAATCTAAAAATAATTATTTAGCTCCCCATTCTTTTAAAGAATCATTATTCATTTTTACGTAATCCGCATTTCCTGCTGCTTCCGATTTCGCTAAAGATTTTTTAGCTGTAGCAATAGCATTCTTTTTATCGCCTAAAGCTGCATATATTAAAGACTGTTTTCTTAATTGATAAAACATTGGTTCTTTAGTCATAGACATTGCTTTATCCATCCATTCTTTTGCTTTTTCTAAATCTTTACCTTCTGTTAAATTATAAACAGCTGCAGCATAATAATCACCAGCAGATGGTCCTGCCATTACTTTATCAATAGCAGCGGTAACTGTTTTGTCTGTTGGTACTTCAAATTTTAAGTTAGCCATAGTGTTTTCCCAAATAAAACCTAATTCAGCAGAACCACTAGTAAGGTTATCAAAAGTAATTGTAAAAGTCTCAACATTCATTGGTAATTCCATTGTCTCTATAGTCACTTTAGCAGCAACTTTAGAAGCTTCAATTGTTTTTGGTGTTCCCCAATTATTAGTGTCGCTGTAAAAAATAACATCCCAAGATGTTTTAGAAGGTGTAATAAAAATAGCATAAGCACCTGCTTTTAGCTCTTGACCTCCAACAACTACAGCATCACTAAATGTAATCGTTGTATTCTTATTTGCTCCAACTCTCCAAACTTTACCGTAAGGTACTAAATCGCCAAAAATGGTTCTTCCATTCATGCTTGGACGCGAATATTCTAACGTAACGTCTGTTAAACCTACCTTCTGCTCTATTTTAGTAAAAGGACTCGGTTGTGGAGTTTCAATTTGTGCATTCACTGAAAACATTAAAGTTAAAGCAAATGTAAAAAGTACTAATTTCTTCATTTTTAATTGTGTTATAGTTGTTTTATGAATCGTAAAATTACAACTTCATAAAAATGTATATGTTAAGGATTCCTTAAAATCAATTAACAATTATTTAATACAAGTTTTTAATCATTAATAATTGTAATCTCACTCATTAATCGTAATATTGCAATATAATAATACATTAAAATTATGGGAGTTACTAAATCCGAAATTTTTTCACCAGATCAAAATGAAATTTCTAGCATTGCTAAAGTCTTTGGTCATCCTGCAAGAATTGCAATTCTTCAATATTTATTTAAAACAGATTCTTGTATCTGCGGAGATCTTGTTAATGAAATTGGTCTAGCACAACCCACAATTTCTCAACATTTAAAGGAATTAAAAAAAACAGGCCTTATTAAAGGAAATATTGAAGGCACAAGTGTTTGTTATTGTATAAATAAAGAAAATTGGACTAAAATGAAAAGCATATTACATGTTTTTCTGGATCAAGATTTAAACGATAATGGCAATTGTTGCTAAATAATAATTAAAAAAGTAAATATAAATATGAAACTTTCAGAAATTAAATCAAAATTAAGATCGTTAGAAACTATCGCGTTTCAATTACCAAACGGAACTTTAGTTCCAAATCATTTTCATGTTACTGAAGTCGGTAAAATAACCAAAAACTTTATTGATTGTGGTGGAACTGTTAGGTCTGAAAACGTCGCTAACTTTCAATTATGGGAAGCAGATGATTATGATCACCGCTTACATCCTGAAAAATTATTGAGCATTATTGAGCTTTCTGAGAAAGTCCTAAACATTGAAGACTTAGAAATCGAAGTAGAATACCAAAGTGATACTATTGGAAAATACGGTTTAGATTTTGACGGTACAAACTTTTTATTAACTAGCAAGCTTACAGATTGTTTAGCAAAAGATAAATGTGGCATTCCTGAGCAAAAACCAAAACTTAAATTATCAGAATTATCGCAAGAAGGATCTTGTTGCGGACCTGATTCTGGATGTTGTTAATTCTTAAATTTTAGAAAATATCATGCTATACCAAAATATAAAGAATCAAATAGAAGCCTTAGATATGGATTCTATTTCAGCTGAACGTAAAACTATTTTGCAACCACTTGTAGACTTTATTCAAAGTAAAGTAGCAGCAAAAAAGTCAGTTAATTTAGATTTTATTTGCACGCACAATTCACGCAGAAGTCATTTGTCTCAAGTATGGGCACAAGTTGCTGCTAAATATTACGAAATCAATAATGTATTCTGTTATTCTGCAGGTACAGAGGCTACAGCTTTATTTCCTGTTGCTGCTAAAACTTTAGAAAACACAGGTTTTGAAGTGCATACACTTTCAACAGGAAACAATCCTGTTTACAGTATTAAATACGCAGAAAATTCACATCCGGTGATATGTTTTTCAAAAACGATTACTTCAGAATTTAACCCAACTTCAGAGTTTGCTGCTATTATGACCTGTTCTAGTGCAGATAAAGGTTGCCCGTTTATTTCTGGTGCTGAAAAACGTATTCCTATTACATATGAAGACCCAAAAGCCTTTGATAATACACCACAACAATTAGAGAAATATAATGAACGTAGTCTTCAAATTGCTACTGAAATGAAATATGTCTTTTCTAATATTAAATAATAATTATTATGAGTGCAATTAAAAAAAAATTAAGCTTTTTAGATAGTTACCTTACGTTATGGATATTTATCGCCATGTTAGTTGGTGTTGGTATCGGCAATTTTATTCCCGAATTCCCTGCGTATATTGAATCTTACAGCAGTGGATCTACAAATATCCCTATTGCCATAGGACTTATTTTAATGATGTATCCGCCTTTAGCAAAAGTGAATTACGCTTTGTTACCAAAGGTTTTTAAAGACGTAAAAGTCTTATCCATTTCTTTAGTTTTAAACTGGATTGTTGGTCCCGTTTTAATGTTCTTTTTAGCGATTATCTTTTTACAAGATTATCCTGAATATATGGTAGGTTTAATCTTAATTGGTTTAGCCCGTTGTATTGCCATGGTTTTAGTTTGGAATGATTTAGCTGAAGGAAGTAGCGAATACGGTGCTGGTTTAGTTGCTCTAAACAGTATTTTTCAGGTATTTGCTTATAGTTTTTATGCCTACCTATTTATTACCGTACTTCCACCCTATTTTGGTTTTGAAGGTGCTATAGTTGATATTTCGATAGGAACAATTGCTGAGAGCGTGGCTATTTATTTAGGTATTCCATTTTTATTAGGAATTCTTTCTCGTGTTATTTTAGTAAAACTTAAAGGTGAAGAATGGTATACTAAGAAATTTATTCCGACAATTTCACCAATGACATTAATTGCCTTACTATTTACAATTGTTGTAATGTTCTCTCTTAAAGGTGAAATGATTGTAGAAATCCCAATGGATGTTTTAATTATTGCCGTACCAATGCTTATTTATTTCTCTTTAATGTTTCTTATTGGCTTTTTTGTCAGTAAAGCTATGGGAGCAACTTATGACAAAAATGCCGCAATTGCATTTACAGCAGCTGGTAATAACTTTGAATTAGCTATTGCTGTTGCCATTGCTGTATTCGGTTTAAACTCGGGTCAGGCCTTTACTGGCGTGGTTGGCCCATTAGTAGAAGTACCAGCTCTTATACTTTTAGTTCGTGTTTCTTTTTGGTTACGTAAAAAGTATTATTTACCTAAAAAGGCTTAGTTTGAAAATGTTCTTTTTCAATATGTTAAATTTTGTTTAACTTTAATTAAAAATAGTTAAACATTATTTATCTTTACATTGTAAATAAAGTACAATGGCGAAAAAGAAGAACATTAAGCAAGCTGATTTAATATCATTTTATATGGATTATGTGTTAACTCACAACCATAATCCAAAAACAGTATATGCATTTGCTAAAGACAATAATTTTGAAGAGCAGACATTCTACGAATTCTTTAGTTCGTTTGAAGCTTTAGAGCAATCTATATTCGAAATTTTCTTTAGCAATGCAATACATGTTTTAGAAAAAAGCGAAGAGTATCAATCTTTCGATGCCCGCAATAAATTACTAAGTTTTTATTTTACTTTTTTCGAAGTTTTAACCGCTAACAGAAGTTATGTGGTTTACGCTTTAAATAAAGAAAAACAGCCGTTAAAGTCTTTAAAACAACTTACACATTTAAGACATAGCTTTAACAAATACATTACGTTTTTAGATATTAAGACGTTAGATCTTAAACAAGAAAAATTAGAGAAAATTAAGGACAAAACACTTAAAGAATCTGCATGGTTTCAATTGTTGATAACTATTAAATTCTGGTTAGACGACACCTCTATTTCTTTTGAAAAAACAGACATTTTTATAGAAAAATCGGTAACCGCTAGTTTCGACTTAATAGATACTACACCTATTAAAAGCCTAATTGATTTTGGTAAATTTTTATACAAAGAAAAAATCCACAAAAACTAATTAGGATGAAAACATTAGACAGTATTCCGATTTCAAAAATATCAAGAGCCTCTAAACTTGTTTCTACAGGAGCAAAAGTTGGAGTTAACTACTTGAAATATTATGGAGATAAAATGGTAAATTCTGAAGAAGATGCTAAAAATCGCCTCAATAAAAATAATGCAGAAGACATCTATGATAGTCTTAAAACATTAAAAGGAAGTGCACTTAAAGTTGCACAGATGCTAAGCATGGAGAAAAGCATATTGCCACAGGCTTATGTAGAAAAATTTTCTTTATCTCAATTTTCTGTGCCACCATTATCACCACCATTAGTTATAAAAACATTTAAAAAATATTTCGGAAAACATCCCGAAGATATATTTGATACTTTTAACGCAACTTCAGTAAACGCTGCCAGCATCGGACAAGTCCATATGGCAGAAAAGGATGGGAAAAAACTTGCTGTGAAAATTCAATATCCTGGAGTTGCAGAAAGTATTGCTTCTGATTTGGCTTTAGTAAAACCTATTGCTATTAAAATGTTTAATATTAAAGGAAAAGATTCTGATAAGTACTTCAAAGAAGTTGAAAATAAACTTACAGAAGAAACTAATTACATCTTAGAAATTGCCCAGAGTAAAGAAATTGCTGAGGCTTGTAAACACATTCCGAATTTAAAATTTCCTGAGTATTACGAAGAATTTTCGTCTGAGCGCATTATAACTATGGATTATATGAAAGGGGAACATCTTTCAGAATTTGTAGCACATAATACAGACCAAGAAAAGTCTAACAAATTAGGACAAGCTTTATGGGATTTTTACATGTTTCAAATTCACAATCTAAGAAAAGTACATGCAGATCCGCATCCTGGTAATTTTTTAATTTCAGATAGCGCAGACTTAATTGCTTTAGATTTTGGTTGTATGAAAACCATTCCGGAAGACTTCTATATTCCTTATTTTGAATTAGCGGAACCAGAATGTATTCAGAATCCTAAATTGTTTACAGAAAAACTTTATGAACTTGAAATATTACGAAAAGATGATTCTGAAGAAGAAATAACCTTCTTTACCGCGATGTTTCATGAGTTATTAAGTTTATTTACTAAACCATTTCATGTTGAAGAATTTGATTTTTCAAGTTCGGATTTCTTTAATCAGATTTCAGAAATGGGACAACGCTATTCAAAAAGTACTGAGCTTAAAAATATGAATGGAAATAGAGGTTCTACCCACTTTATTTATATCAATAGAACCTTTTTCGGACTTTATAATTTAATGTTTGATCTTAAAGCTGAAAACGTAAAAATAAATAACTTCAAAAATCTATAAGTGGCAGAATTTTCTAAAGAAGACATTGACAAGCTAGAACATATATATAAAATAAACCTTATAAACAGTTGTTCTGGATACAAGTCTGCCAATCTAATTGGAACTAAAAGTGAAGATAAAATTTCCAATGTTGCTGTATTTAGTTCCGTAACCCATGTGGGGTCAGATCCTGCGTTGTTAGGCTTCTTTATGAGACCAACAACAGTGACGCGCAATACGTATCATAACTTAAAAACAACAGGTTGTTATACAATCAACCCAATTTTTGAAGCTATTTTAGAAGACGCACACCATACTTCTGCTAAATATGATGGTGAAATTTCAGAATTTGATGTTACCAATTTAGAAGAAGAATATAAAGGTGATTTTTTTGCCCCTTTTGTTAAAGGTGCACCACTGCAATTAGCCATGGAATATGTTGAAGAGTATCCTATTAAAGCAAATAATACAATTTTGATTATTGGTGCCATTAAAAAAATATATGTTGCTGATAATCTGATAGAAAACGATGGTTTTATTAACTTAGCCAAAGCTAAAATAGCCGCTATAAATGGTTTAGACGGTTACAGCATACCAAAGTTAAAAACGCGATTAGACTATCAACGTCCTAAAAGCTAGATTTAAAAACATCGATGGTTTATGAAAATTCTTATTACAGGTACAACAGGTTATATTGCTAAACGACTTGCCTTACAATTATTAGAGCAAAATCACGAATTAGTTTGTTGCGTTCGCGACCTTAATCGAATTCCGGATGAACTAGAAGAGCATTCTAATTGTTCCTTTATAAAAGTAGATTTTTTAAAACCAGAAAATGCTCAAATTCCTAAAGATATCGATGCTGCCTACTATCTTATTCATTCAATGGCAACATCTTCTAACGATTTTGAAAGTTTAGAAGAGCGTTGTGCTTCTAATTTTAAAGATTTAGTTTCAAAAACAGAATGCGAACAAGTCATTTATTTAAGCGGAATCGTCAATGCAGAAACACTTTCTAAACATTTAAAATCAAGACTTTTAGTTGAAGAAACTCTAAAGTCTAATCATTATGCTTTAACAACATTTAGAGCAGGAATTATTGTGGGTAGCGGAAGTGCTTCTTTCGAAATTATAAGAGATATTGTAGAAAAATTACCATTTATGATTACCCCAAAATGGTTAAACACAAAGACACAACCCCTAGCCGTTAGAGACGTGCTTGCTTTTTTATCTGGTGGTTTAGGTAAAAAAGAATTGTACAACAATGCTTATGATATTTTTGGACCAGAAATTCTAACTTACAAAGAAATGTTACTTCAATTTGCTGAAGTAAGAGATTTAAAACGCTACATCGTAACGCTTCCTGTGTTAACACCAAAGCTATCGTCCTACTGGTTATATTTTGTAACCTCTACTTCGTTTCAATTAGCAGCCGCATTAGTTGATAGTATGAAGGTTGAAGTCATAGGAAGACCTAGTAACATTAATGACGTTATTGATATTGAACCTATGGATTATAAAACCGCTGTAGATTTAGCATTTCAAAAAACAGAACAAAATGCCGTTATTTCTAGCTGGAAAGATGCCGTAAGTAGCGGAAGGTTTAAAGACCAACTTTCTAAACATATAGAGTTACCACAATTCGGTTGTTTTAAAGACACAAGACAAAGAGCTGTTATAGATGAAGCCTATACATTAGAGAAAATTTGGAGCATTGGCGGTAAAAATGGTTGGTATAGTTTTAATAAATTATGGAAACTGAGAGGCTATATGGATAAGCTTTTTGGAGGTGTTGGTTTAAGACGTGGTAGAACACACGATACGTATTTAGAAGCAGGTGACCCCTTAGATTTTTGGCGTGTATTACTCGCTGACAAAAAAGAAAAACGTTTATTATTATTTGCTGAAATGCGATTGCCAGGTGAAGCTTGGTTAGAGTTTAAAATTGAAAAAGGTCAGCTGTACCAGCGTGCTGTATTTAGACCAAAAGGAGTTTGGGGCAGATTATATTGGTATTCTGTGTTACCTTTTCATGCCTTTGTTTTTAAAGGAATGATTAACGCTTTGGTTGAAAAATGAAAACGGTAAAGAAAGTAAATCTTCCCATTAAAATCTGTCCTGTTTGTGAACGTCCTTTTAGATGGCGAAAAAAATGGGAAAAGAACTGGAAAACTGTAAAGTATTGCAGTGATAAATGTCGAAAACAAAAAACTAAATCTTTTTGATATTATCTGAACTTATAATCTTTGAGACTCTCATTTCATAGAAATTTATTAGACATAATTAGAAACTAAAACTTATAAAATTGAAGAATAAAGAAGCTACAATTATCTTTCCTCATCAACTATTTAAGTCTTCAGAGATTCTAGATTTAGATTATGAAATTTATCTTGTTGAAGAATTTCTATTCTTTAAACACTACAAGTTTCATAAGCAGAAAATTGCTTTTCATCGTGCTACAATGAAAGCCTATGCTTCCTATTTAGAATCTAAGGGGAAAACTGTAAATTATATCGAAGCCATTTCCGATTTATGCGATATTAGAAAACTAATTCCAGAATTGACTAAGGAAGGCATTACAAAACTTCATATTATTGATCCTACAGATAATTGGCTTCAAAAACGAATTGATTCTGCTACAATTAACTTAGACGTTAAATGGTACACTAATCCGTTATTTATAAATTCAAAAGAAGACTTAAACACTTTTTTTAAAGCTTCAAAAAAGAAATTCTTTCAAACCTCTTTTTATAAGCAACAACGTAAAAAACATCATGTTCTAATGGTTTCTGATGAACCTGAAGGCGGAAAATGGTCTTACGATGCTGACAACAGAAAGAAATATCCAAAGGATAAAACACCACCGAGTATTCAATTTCCTGATACATCAGATTTTCATGCCGAAGCAACAAACTATGTTAATTCAAATTTTAGTGATCATTATGGTAAACTCACCGATTTTTCTATTTATCCAATCGATTTTGAAACTTCAGAAGCTTGGTTTCAACAATTTTTAGAACAACGATTTCATGAATTTGGCATCTATGAAGATGCTATTGTAAAAGAAGAACATTTTTTAAATCACAGTTTACTTTCACCTTTAATTAATGTTGGTCTATTAAATCCTAAACAAGTTATTGATGAAGCTATTGCATATGCCAAATCTAATAACACCCCCTTGAATTCTACAGAAGGGTTTGTGAGACAAATATTAGGATGGCGAGAATTTATTAGAGGCGTTTATGAGGTAAAAGGCACTGAAGAGCGTAATAAAAACTTCTGGAAATTCAATAGAAAAATTCCAAAATCTTTCTATGATGGTACAACAGGAATTCCACCAATTGATGACGTAATTAAAAAAATATTAAAAACAGGCTATGCACACCATATAGAGCGTTTAATGCTTCTTGGAAATTTTATGGTACTCTGTGAATTCGATCCAGATGAGGTTTACAAATGGTTTATGGAACTCTTTATAGATGCTTATGATTGGGTGATGGTACCAAATGTGTATGGTATGAGTCTTTTTGCTGATGGAGGCTTAATGTCTACAAAACCATATATAAGCAGTAGTAATTACATCTTAAAAATGAGTAATTATTCTAAAGGAGATTGGCAACCTATATGGGATGGTTTATTCTGGACATTTATGGATAAACACAGAGATTTCTTTTTAAGTAATCCTAGATTAGGGATGCTTATTGGAACTTTTGATAAAATGAAGCAAAACAAAAAAGAAGAACACTTTAAAAATGCAGAACAGTTTTTAAACCTATTATAATCTTTGAAAAGAAAGTAAATGTAAAATTTGTGCTCTTTTAAAATAGAAATACTTATAATAATAATAATAATAATATATGAAAGCATAAGAAAGTTAAAACGACTAATAAAACTTAAAGAACAGTTTAAAAAAATTAAACAAATTATTTCAAATTTATTGCATCTATCATTATTCATAATTAAGTGTTAATTTTTGTTTAACCTTTTAAAACATAAGTTAAACATTTTGTATATTTGAGTAGATATGATATTAAACACAACACATTATAACGCAGAGCACAAAACTATAATATCTGACTTAATTGGCAGACCTTTTAGTTTGGTACAGAAGTTGAGATTAAGGGGTATAGGCTCTAAACGCATGATTATTGACAATGTCAGTCCAAATATGATGTCGTTAATGAACAAAGTGTCAGATACTAATTATGCAAATATTGAGTTAAGACCGAAAGGGATTTTAATAATGGTAAATAAAGGATTAAAAAATTTCACATGGATTATTCCTTTCTATCAATTAGTAATTTACAAAACAAATGGCTCTAGCATTCATGCTCAAGGCCGTTTTATACATTTTAGAAACAATATTACATTTAAAGAAAACAAAACGTTTTTTAATAAATTAATGGATCTAAAAATTAATTATGATTTAGAATATGCAATACCCTACGGAATATGAATTTAGACCTTAGAGCTGTAGACCGAATTATAGAAATGGCATGGGAAGATAGAACCCCTTTTGAAGCCATTACCTTTCAATTTGATTTGAAAGAACAAGAAGTCATTAACTTAATGAGAAAAGAGTTAAAACCAAGTAGTTTTAGAATGTGGCGGAAACGCGTACAGGGAAGATCTACTAAACACATAAAAAAAAGAACGTTTGACAAAGGCAGATTTAAGTGTTCACGTCAAAAAACAATAACAAATAACTCTATTTCAAAACGATAACTCGTGCTTTGATTTAAGTCTGGAGTACTTAAATACAGCACATTAAAAAGATTTAATGAATACAAATACAACTTCAAAAACAAATGAAAATTCTTTTAATGGTTTCTCTACAGAAGCGATTGGAGATGATCATTTATTTACCAATTTAGACACACCAATGAAGCCTAATGCTTTTGAGATGTCTAACGACGAAAAGAAAAACCGTGTTGCTATATTATTTTCAGAAATAATGGATGTTTTAGGTTTGGACCTTAATGATGATTCACTAAAAGGAACACCGGACCGTGTTGCAAAGATGTATGTAGAAGAAATATTTTCAGGGTTAGACCCTAAAAATAAGCCAAAAGTGACTCTTTTTGAAAATAAATACCAATATAATCAAATGGTAGTCGAAAAAAATATTACCTTATACTCTAATTGTGAGCATCATTTTGTTCCAATTATAGGAAAAGCACATGTGGCATACAAATCTTCGGGGAAAGTTATAGGACTTTCTAAATTAAACCGAATTGTACAATATTATGCTAAACGTCCTCAAGTTCAAGAACGTTTAACAAACCAGATTGCAAATGAACTAAAAACGGTTTTAGAAACCGAAAATGTTGCTGTAATAATAGATGCAAAACACTTATGTGTATCATCTAGAGGAGTTAAAGATGATGCTTCTACCACAGTAACAACCTATTATGGAGGTGAATTTAACACCGCTTCAAAAATTGTCGAATTACAAAACTATTTAAAAAATTAAGCTATGGAAACAGTAGAAAAGGCTTTAGAATTTGAAAACAGAAAATTTTCATTTAAAACAACAAGTGACAGAATATTAGCAGCTAGAGAAGCTAAGGATTTAATATTAGAAGTCAACGAATTATATAAAAAAGAAAAGGACGCTAAACTTATGGATATTATGAAGCGTTTGACCGTTATTAAACAAAAAATTGAAAAACGATTAAAAGGAAGACCTTTAACAGCTACATCTTAATATATATAAGATGAAGAGATTAATAGTTATTGGAGGAAGCAAAGGTATAGGCAAAGCAATTGTCACATCTTTGCTTTCTTTTTATGATGAAATTGTAAACATAAGCAGAACAGAACCTGAAGAATCTCATCCCAATTTAAAGCATTACAATTGTAATATTTTAACGGATGAATTACCTCATATTGAAGAAGCAAACGGATTAGTATATTGCCCAGGAAGTATTAACCTGAAGCCAATAAACAGATTAAGCATAGAAGATTTTAGGGATGACTTTGAAATCAATGTTATTGGAGCTGTAAAAGCAATTCAAAAGTATATACCTGCACTAAAAAAGGGAAATAACCCCTCTATTGTGCTTTTTAGTACAGTTGCTACAAAATTAGGGATGCCTTTTCACGCTAGTGTAGCAGCATCAAAATCAGCCGTTGAAGGTCTAACAAAATCCTTAGGAGCAGAATTAGCACCAACGATAAGAGTTAATGCCATTGCTCCTACTGTAACGAATACAGAATTAGCTTCTAAACTTTTAAGGAATGAGCGCATGATTGAAAACATGAACGAACGCCATCCTTTAAAAAAGTATTTACAACCAGAAGAAGTTGCAGATATGGCAGCATTTTTATTATCTGATAAATCAGCTTCTCAGTCTGGTCAGATATTTGAAATGGATTGTGGTATTGTAAGTTTTAAATTGTAATTTCTATTTTAGAAATAAAAAACACAATCAATTACTATTAGGTTTTTGATTATAATTAAGCAGAGCGTACCGTAAAATGTTTTACGATACGCTCTGTTATTTTATATAGAATTGGTTTCACAATAAAGTAATAAAGCTTCTTTATAATGAAATCATATATTACAATATTTGCATATAACTTATAAAGATTACCCTTCTAAATTATACATAACTACATTTTATGACTTGAGGCTTTATGCCTTTTTAAATAAACGTGTAAGACACATAAGCATATTTTGCTCTGTAATATCAAAATCACCATCTGCAAAGAAAATTGCCTTTATATCTTCTAAAAGTAAGTCGATATCTTCTTTAGTATAGAGGTGTTGTTCTAAACTAGCTGTAATTTTCTTAATACTTTGATAATCATTATCATCTTCAAACTCTTCGTGAATTTCTTTAAATGATTCCTTATCAACTTTAGAGATAATTAATTTACGCTCTACTTCAGACTCTTTAAAGTCTGCATTCGCAGCGAAAAGCAAAATGTAAGCGACGAGTTCGTCTCTTGTCCAATCTATTCTGTTCATTTTATATTTATGTTAAACTTCCATATTCGGTCCATGATCCATCATAGACAATTAATTGTTTATAATCACAAATTGTGGCTGCTAATGCTAAAATACAAGCGGTAATACCAGATCCACAACTAAAGACTAAAGGACTTTGTTCTTCGACTAAAATATTAAATATTTTTGAGAGTTCTTCCTTTGGTCGTAATTTATAACCATTTAATAATAGTGTGTAAGGTATATTTTTTGAATTAGGAATCGTTCCACGCCTTAATCCTTCCTTAGGTTCGTCTACCTCACAATTAAAACGCGCTTCCGATCTCGCATCAACAATTAATGCATCAGAATCTTTTTGAAAGGCTTTAATACCTTCAAAATTAGTCATTAAATCACCATGAAAAACAGCTTTAAAATTACCTAGTTTATAATTTTGATTGTTATAATTCTCAATTTGAAAATCTTGAAGTTGCCATTCTGGTAATCCACCATTTAAAACAGCAATATTTTCAAAGCCAAAAACTTTAAATAGCCACCAAACTCTTGCACTTGAATATATCCCTTTGTCATCGTAAACAACAATAGCAGATTCAGAATTTATACCTAATAACTGGGCTTCTTTTTCAAATTGTTCTTTTGAAGGTAATGTGCTTGGAAAAGGTGCCGAAATATCGCTAAATTTCTTTTTGATATCAAAAAATCTAGCATTTGGTATACGGGTTGAATTAGTATCGATCACTTTATTAATTGTAGCATCTAACACAATTAAGTTAGAAGAATTAATGTGATTATTAAGCCACTCTACAGAAACTACGTTAGAACTTATATCGATTGTTTTCAATATCTTATTTATTAAAAATATTAGACTGAACACTACATACTAATTCAAATTTCATTTATACGTTTTATTTGATTGTTATAAATTTAAAAATAATTTTGAATCCAACGTTATGCAAATTAAGAATCTAAGTCAAAAGTTTCTGAAGGGTTCTCGTGTTCTTTATAATCTAACATGTTTTCCCCATCTGCAATGATAGAACAAACAGCAGCATCTCCAGTTACATTTACAACCGTTCTAAACATGTCTAAAATTCTATCTACAGGAAAAATTATAGCAATCCAAGCCGGGTTAAGACCTACAGAACTCAATACAATAATTAACATTACTAAACCTGCACTTGGTACTGCTGCTGAACCAACAGAAGCTAAAGTTGCCGTTAAAACAACAGTAACTTGCTGTGCTATGGTTAAATCTATCATGTGCATTTGTGCCAAAAAGATAACAGCAACGGCTTGATAAAGACTTGTACCATCCATATTTACAGTTGCCCCAATTGGCAATACAAAACTGCTTATTTTTTTATCGACTCCTAAATTTTCTTCTACACATTCCATAGTAACAGGAAGTGTAGCAGCACTACTTGATGTTGAAAAAGCTAAAGTTTGCGCAGGACTCATTGCTTTAAAAAAGCCTTTATATGGGATTTTCTTCACGAAAATCTTTAAAATCATTGGATAAATTACAAATATCATTAAAAGCAATCCAATTAAAACAGTCATAGAATACCAACTTAATCCTTTAAAAATCTCTACAACTTTACCTATGTCATCTCCAGCCATTTTACTAACCACACCTGCTAATAAAGCAAACACAAAAAATGGTGCACCTTGCATAACAATATCCACCATTTTAAGAAAAACTTCATTAACACCATTTACAAAATTTAGTACAGGTGATGCCTTTTCTGAAGGCACAAATAATAAACAGACCCCAAAGAAAATGGCAAAAAATATAATTTGAAGCATTCGACCGTTATTAGATAACGATTGAAAAAAGTTACTAGGAACAATATCTACTAAAGCTTGTAATGGAGTAGCATCTTTACGCGTTTTAACTGTTTTCATTTTATCTGAGACAGCCGCATCTTTTAATTGACTTTTTGATAATTCTGAAATTTCTTGGGCACGTTCAAAAAATTCTGGTTTTTGAAGATAGTTAATCCCATCTTTAATTACATGTCCTTCATTAGAAGCCCAAATTTCGTAACTGATACGATTGTCTATTCGGCTTTGTTCATCTATAAGTTCTCCTGGTTTAACTAAGTTTACGAGTACTAATCCTAATGAAATAGCCATAATTGTGGTTACCAAATATATCCCCAAAGTTTTTCCTCCCATGCGGCCTAAACTTTTAGGATCACCAATATTAGCAACACCTCCTATTATAGAAAATAAAACTAGCGGAACAGCAATCAACTTTAATAAATTAATAAAAATAGTTCCGAATGGATCGATCCAATTAATAGTAAATTGGCTCCATCCCATTGTGCTTGAAATTAAAGCCCAAATGATTCCTAAAACCATTCCTATTATAATCTTCCAGTGTAATGCTAGTTTTTTCATAAGCTATATTCCTCTTAAAATAGGAATTTCTTCAATATTTATTAGGGTTTAATGTGATATCTATTCAACTTGATAAAAAGTAACACACTTTAATTTTTAATTTACCAATCTCTAGACTCTTGTCTACGCAAAAGGATATTATCTGCAATGACTAAAGCAGCCATAGCCTCAACAATAGGCACCGCCCTTGGTACAACACAAGGATCGTGTCTGCCTTTTCCTTGCATTTCTACAATTTCTCCGGCACTATTTAATGCATCTTGTTTCTGAATTACGGTAGCAACAGGTTTAAAAGCGACTCTAAAGTAAATATCCATACCATTACTAATACCTCCTTGTATACCTCCAGATAAATTAGTTATTGTACTTCCGTCTTTATTAAATAAATCGTTATGCTCACTTCCTGTCATTTTTGCACCACAGAAACCACTACCATATTCAAAACCTTTAACGGCATTGATGGACAACATGGCTTTTCCTAATTCAGCATGCAATTTATCAAAAACAGGTTCACCTAATCCAACAGGGACGTTTTGTATAACACAAGTAATTGTCCCTCCTATGGTGTCTCCTAATTTTTTAATTTCTTCTACTTTAGTAATCATTTTCTCTGCAGTAGCTTCATCTGGACAACGAATAGCGTTAGATTCTGTTTTACTAAAATCTAGAGCCTGATAAGGTTTATCTATAAAAATTTCTCCTACAGAAGACGTAAATGCGTTTATTTTAATTGATGCTATAAATTGTTTTGCAATAGCACCGGCAACAACTCTAGAAGCTGTTTCTCGAGCAGAACTACGTCCTCCTCCTCTATAATCTCTTACTCCATACTTTTTTTCGTAAGTATAATCTGCATGACTAGGACGATATACATCTTTAATATGCGAGTAATCTTTAGATTTTTGATTGGTATTATGAATTACAAAACCTATAGGCGTTCCGGTAGTAACACCCTCAAAAACACCTGAATAAAACTCTACAGTATCGGGTTCTTTTCGTTGTGTAACTATTTTAGACTGACCAGGTTTGCGGCGATTTAACTCATTCTGAATCGCTTCAAAATCTAGTTCAATTCCCGATGGACAACCGTCTATAACACCACCTATTGCTGCTCCATGAGACTCGCCAAATGTGGTGAGTTTGAATAACTTTCCGAATGAATTTCCTGCCATTACAATATAATTTTACGCTAATGTAAATGTTCTAAGACAGAAACAAAAATTGAAAAGTGCTTTTTACTGTGTTATTTCAATGTTAACATGGTTTTTAACTTACTTATTTTTCATAACAAAATAGTAACAATTTGCTTATAGTAAATTAATCATTGGTTTACAGTCTATTAACTAGAAACCTTGTTCTTTGTAACATATTCAAAAAACACATTGTGAATTTAAAACGAAAAGTTGAAATAGCCGTTATCTCTGATGTACACTTGGGTACCTTTGGGTGCCAAGCAAAACAACTTTTAACTTACCTGAATAGTATTGAACCTAAAAAACTAATTTTAAATGGGGATATTATTGATATCTGGCAATTTAAAAAACGTTACTTCCCAAAATCACATTTAAGTGTCATAAAAAAAATCATGGATTTTGCTGCAAATGGTGTTGAAGTCGTTTATATCACAGGGAATCATGATGAAATGCTTCGAAAATTCACTGATACCGAAATCGGAAACATATCAATCGTTAATAAGTTAGTCTTAGACTTAGATGGTAAAAAAGCATGGTTTTTTCATGGTGATGTGTTTGATATCTCTATTCAGAATGCAAAATGGTTAGCAAAACTAGGTGGATGGGGTTACGATTTTTTAATCTTAATTAATGGTTGTGTTAATTGGTGCTTGCTAAAAATGGGGAGAGAACGTTATTCTTTATCTAAAAAAATAAAGAATAGTGTAAAAGGTGCTATCAAATATATTAACGATTTTGAAGAAGTTGCCACCGATTTAGCTATTAAAAATGGTTATGATTATGTGATTTGCGGACACATTCATCAACCAAAAATGCTTGTTAAAGAGAATAAATTAGGAAAAACAACTTACTTAAACTCTGGTGATTGGGTTGAAAATTTTACAGCGCTAGAATACCAATTCAAACGCTGGAAAATTTACAACTATAATAATGATAAATTAAGTCCTTTTTTTGCCGATGAAGACATTAAAGAGATGAACACACAAGATCTCATTGCGGCTATTACCATTGTTGAGCAACCTAAAAGAAAGAAAAAATTAAAGTAATGCTTCCTTTAATATTGTAATTGGATGTTTTGCTTTTCTACCTGTTCCATCTTTAATTTGATGTCTACAACTTGTTCCATTTGCTGAAATCATAGTATCTTCTGAAGCTTTTCTAATCGCAGGAAATAACGTTTGCTCACCTATTTGCATACTCACATCGTAGTGCTCTTTTTCGTACCCAAAACTTCCTGCCATACCACAACAACCACTAGGTATAACTGTGACTTTATAATTTGTAGGAAGGTTTAAAACATCAAAACTAGATTTCTGATTGGCTAATGCTTTTTGATGGCAATGACCATGAAATTTAATAGTCTTCGCTTCTTTAGTAAATTGATCTGAAGTAATATGTCCTAACGTAATTTCTTGCTGAATAAATTCTTCTATAATAAACGTATGCTTTGCGATAGATTTTGCTGCTTCTTTATCATCCGCTAACTTAAGATACTCATCTTTAAACGTTAATATAGCTGAAGGTTCTATTCCTATTAAAGGGGTGTTTTCTGATATTAAATCTTTAAAATGCGAAACATTTTTATTAGCCATTTTCTTGGCATCTTTCACTAAACCTTTAGATAACATAGCACGACCAGATTCTGAATGAGAAATAAGGTTTACTTTATAATTTAAGGTTGTTAAAAGTGAAATGGCATCTACTCCTATTTCGGTATCTAAATGATTAGTAAACTCATCATTGAACAGATATAGTTCTTTAATAAATTTGCCTTTAAATTCTTGATTACTGAAACCTTTAAACTCTTTTTCTAAACTCTTATATGATATTAAAGGTAAACTTCTTTCTTTAGCAATTCCGCCAACAGATTTTATGATAGAACTTGTAAAACTATTGGTAAACATAAAATTGGTGATACCAGGAACAAGGCTTGCAAAACCGTTAATCTTATTATTAAAAGCAAATAGTTTTGTACGCATTGGTACACCATTTACTTTCTGATATTGGTATTGAAACTCAGCTTTTAAACTTGCAATATCTACACTACTTGGACATTCGCTTTTACAAGCTTTACAACTTAAACATAAATCGAAAACTTCTTTTAACTCTTTATGATCAAAGCGATTGGCTTTTTCGGAATTGGTTAAAAATTCTCTCAATGTATTAGCACGACCTCTAGTAGTATCCTTTTCGTTTCTTGTGGCTCTATAACTCGGACACATAACACCTCCAAACTCAGGTAATTTTCTACAATCACCAGAACCATTACATTTTTCTGCTGCACGTAAAATTCCTTGAGATTCCGAAAAGTCGAGTAAAGTTTCAATTTCAGGTTCTTTTCTCCCTACTTCATAACGTAAACTTTTATCCATAGGATAAGCATCTACAATTTTCCCTGGATTAAAAATATTATTAGCATCAAAAACCGATTTAATTCGTTTTACGATGGTATAATTAGCTTCCCCAATCATCAGAGGAATAAATTCTGCCCGTACAATACCATCTCCATGTTCTCCAGACATAGAACCTTTGTATTTCTTAACTAATTTGGCAACATCAGTTGTTATTTTTCGAAATAAAACAACATCCTCTTTCTGTTTTAAATCTAGTATTGGTCTTAAATGCAACTCCCCTGCTCCTGCATGAGCATAATACACCGCGTTTTGGTGATAAGACTTCATTAATGCTGTAAACTCAGAAATATAAGCATCTAAATCTTCAACAGCCACGGCCGTATCCTCAATACAAGCTACCGCTTTTTTATCGCCTATAATATTTCCTAACAATCCTAAACCAGCTTTTCGTAATTCTACAGCTTTATCAATATCTTCCCCTTTTAAAATTGGCGCCGCATAAGATAATTGAAGTGTGTTTACTGCAATTAAAAATTGTTCAATATCCTTATGTAATTGCGCTTCTGTATCTGCTTTTAATTCACACATTAAAATAGCAGCAGGTTCACCTTCTACAAATTTTCGGTTTTCTTGCTGTGTTTTATTGTGTTTTGTAAGATTTAAAATGGTATGATCCATCATCTCACACGTATGCAAATTATATTGCATTACAGTTGCTACAGACTTTAAACAGTTAGCTATACTTTCAAAATGTAAAGCTATTATAGCACTTTCTGTTGGTGGCAACACATCTAATTGTAATGTGATTTCTGTTGTAAAAGCTAATGTTCCTTCACTACCAGACAATAATTGACACATATTAAAATCTACGTCTGAATTGGATAAAGCTGACGATTTTATCAATTCATCAATAGCATAACCTGTATTTCTTCGGTGTATTTCTGGCTTAGGGAAATTATCTTGAATTTGCTTCTGAACAATTTCTGATTTCAACTCGTTATAGATCTTGTTATAAATAGCGCCTTCAAGATTATCTAATTTTAATTTTTCTTGAAATGCTTCCTTAGATAAATTTGAAAATTCAGCATCACTTCCATCACTTAAAATAGTTTTTAGATTGATAACTTTTTCACGAGTTACTCCATATTGAATAGATGTGGTTCCGGAAGAGTTGTTACCAACCATTCCACCAATCATACAACGGTTAGAAGTGGATGTATTTGGCCCAAAAAATAATCCAAAGGGTTTTAAATAATTATTAAGTTCATCTCTAACTACGCCTGGTTGTACGGTTACTGTCCGTGCTTTTTCATTAATATCTAAAATTCTGGTAAAATGTTTAGAAACATCTACTACAATCCCCTCACCAACACACTGACCCGCTAAAGATGTACCTGCTGTTCTAGGAATTAAAGATGTTTTATTGTTATTTGCAAAAGCAATCAATAATTTAATATCATTATTGTCTTTTGGTAAAGCTACTGCCAAAGGAAGTTTTCTATATACCGAAGCGTCCGTTGCATATAACTTTTGCATTAAATCATCAGTATGTAATTCTCCTTTTAATTTTGATTTTAAAGTTTGAAACTCTAAGCGCATTTCATTTTTCATAAGGGTTAATAATCGATCGAAACGAGTTATAAATTTGTCTTAAAAAAATGGTCAATCAGTCAATTTAGATTTAATTTTGACGTTATGAAGATTAGTATTAAACAAGATGCTAAAATTATGAATTTAAACTGTAAAATTATTATGAAGAAATTATTTTTATTAGGATTATTTACCATTGGATTTATAGGATTATCAAGTGCTCAAGAAATTGCTGACAATGCAATTGGACTTCGTTTAGGAGATAGTGATGGATTTGGTACTGAAATCTCTTACCAACATGCATTAGGAGGTAATAATAGATTAGAAGCTGATTTGGGTTGGAGAAGTGGTAATGAGTATGATGGATTTAAATTAGCTGGTTTATACCAATGGATATGGAATATAGAAGGTGGATTTAACTGGTACGCAGGTGCTGGTGGAGGACTAGGGTCTTATAGTTATGATAATTATTATAATGATAATAGCGACTATGACGAAACTTTTGTTTTTGTTGCGGGTGACGTAGGATTAGAATACAGTTTTGACTTTCCTTTATTACTATCTCTAGATTTTAGACCTGAATTAGGTTTTGGAGATAATAATGATGATTTAGATTTTGATATTGCCTTAGGTGTGAGATACCAATTCTAAAAAAACAATAGCACATAATATATTAAACCACCTTTAACGAGGTGGTTTTTTTATGCTAAAAATATCTGTTTTAATTAGGTTGTTTTTCGCTTAAATATTTCCAATAGCGTTTGGGAATATGTCTAATATGAAGTTTCATGTTTTTACGTGATTCAATATTGGTGGCTTTAAAATAATCTTGCCATAGTTTTTGAAACTCGAATTCTTGTGTGGCAAAAAATGCATCGTTTGTTTTGGTGAAATCGAAATTCTCAGGAAAATCCATTTGCATTACTTCTACATTTTGCAAATCATAAAACATTCCATAATTCCGTTTAATATCATAGATCACCCATTTTTGATCTGCATAACGTCTTTTAAAATGCTTTTCAATTAAAGGCAACACGTTAAAATCGGGTTCTATATTGGAGAAATAAATAGCATCTTTTGTAAGTCTGAATCGCACAAAAGCTTCCATTCTATGTTTTTCTCTCCCAACAGATTTTGCAATTTGTGCTATTTTTAAAATAGACGGATGCGAATAATCTTTATCTACTTTTTTATGCTGCGAAAAGGCATATTGTATATAATCTAAAAGCAAGTCTTCTACTCCACTCTGTTCACTTAAAAACGCATAATATAATTGGTAACTTCCTTGTGAGGATAGTTTAGATTTTATGCCTTTCCATACCCGGTTGGCTTTAGCTTCATCTGTATGAATGGTTTCATTTTCTGAAAACAAACCTTGTTGTACAGTAAATTCACTTTGAATTGTTACCGTTTTCAGCTTCTGTTCAAACACATAAAAAACAGCAGACAGAAATCCATCAAATGTACCATCATATATTAAGTTTTTAGCTGTCATTTAACCGAATAAATTCAATTGATTACTTAGTGTTTTTTGATATTTGCTAGTTGAATTCTGAAGTATAAATCCTTTAATTTTTTCGGGTGTTAAATCTCGTTTTTCAAACTGATTACTTTCACACACCATAAAATATTGCGCTCTATTTAAAGCAACTCCTATTTTTTTAAGGTGTCCCCAATTTAATCTTCTAAAACGTCTAGCATTAATAATTTTAAATACCGATTTCATGCCTAAACCTGGTATTCTGGCTAACATACGCTGGTCTGCAGTATTCACATCTACAGGAAATTCATGTAAATTCCGCAAGGCCCAACTTAATTTGGGGTCTACGTCTAAATCTAAATTCTGATGTTTTTCGTTTAAAATTTCGCTGACATCAAAACCATAAAAACGCATGAGCCAATCGGTTTGGTACAATCTATTTTCGCGAAGCATTGGCACCTCGCTTCCTATTTGCGGCAATCGACTATCATAACTTATAGGCACGTAACCCGAATAATAAACGCGTTTTAAATTATAATTTTTATAAAAATGATTAGACGTTTGCATGATCTGAAAATCATTTTCACCACTCGCGCCTATAATCATTTGTGTGCTCTGACCTGCAGGAGCAAATTTGGGTGTACTTTTTATAATTTTCTTTTCAGCATTGTATTGAATAATTTCATTTTTCACCTTTACCATTGGCTTAATAAAATCTTCTCGTTTTTTATCTGGTGCTAATTTTTTTAGTCCTGCTTCTGTAGGTATTTCAATATTAACGCTTAATCGGTCTGCGTAGAGTCCGGCTTCACGCATTAATTCATCTGAAGCTCCAGGAATAGATTTTAAATGAATATAGCCATTGAAGTTCTCTTCTTGTCGTAATTTTTTAGCCACAGCGACCAAGCGTTCCATGGTATAATCGGCACTTTTAAAGATACCTGAACTTAGAAAAAGCCCTTCAATATAATTCCTTCGATAAAAATTAATCGTTAAATCTACCACTTCTTGCACTTTAAAAGCCGCACGTTTAACATCGTTACTTTTTCGGGTAACGCAATATGCACAATCAAAGATACAATGATTGGTGAGGAGAATTTTGAGTAATGACACACAGCGACCATCTTCGGTATAGGAATGACAAATCCCCATGCCTGTGGCATCACCTAATCCTTTGTTGGTATTAGCACGCCTACTTCCGCTAGACGAGCATGACACATCATACTTTGCAGCATCTGCTAGTATTTTTAATTTTTCTTGTGTACGTTGAAATGACAAATGTTTTCCTCTTTAAATTTTAATTTATTTTGTAAAACACAAAACTACTACATATAACAGCTTTAAGTTGCTTCTAATTGTAGCAAGTAGTAATTGTAATTCTTAAACGTGTAAATGGGTTAAGATTTTTAGGAAATCCTTTAAATGCTTTTAGTAGTAAAACGTAAATTTAATTATTATGAAAAAATTCATAGTCTTAATCGCAATAATCCTGAATCAACATATGAGTGCACAGCACATAATTCCTAAAGATATAAAAGAAAACGTAGAAACGGCTCTGCACTATTATCCGCAATTAGAGCATACTAAAATTGAATTTCGGTTTAAGAAAAGTATAAAAAAATCGACCATGCAAGCGCAGCCTGTTCTTAGTAGTTTTTTTAAGAGCAGAAAAAACAGAAGTTATGTGATATTGATAAGTGAAAAATTTCAGATTGCAGATAAGGAATTTTCAACACGTCATATTCCAGATGATATATTTATTGGGTGGATTGGTCATGAATTAGGTCACGTGATGGATTACCAAAATCGAAGTAAACTAAACTTAGTTTGGTTTGGCTTAAAATATCTTTTATCTCAAAATCATATTATAGAAGCGGAGCGTGCTGCCGATAGTTTTGCTGTGGCTCATGGCATGGAAGGTTATATTTTAAAAACTAAAGACTTCATTTTAAACCATGCAGATATTACACAATCTTATAAAGATCGTATTATAAAATATTATCTGTCTCCAGAAGAAATTATGGAATTGGTAGAACACCGAGATGCAGAAAAATCTCTTGCTAGAGATTAATGAATGTTTATTTTTATAAAAAATATGTTAAAGGCAAAAAGCTATTATTTGAATAATAGCTTTTTTTATACTTAAATCGTTCGACTTAATTATTGTTAATTAATGAAGGCTTCCCAATCTGCAAATTTTTCTTCTCCCATTACACGCTCCATTTTTACTTGCCCTCCTTTTTTCTTATTTCTTTCGTTCCAATCGTGAAAACGACTTGGTGAAATTACTTTGACCTTTACACCTTTTAAAGCTTTGCTTCTTGCTACTTTATAATTTTTATTGGCTGTTTTTAACGCGTCATCTAAAGCATTTGCCATTTGTTTTTCATCTGCACCTTTAAGGTCAGATCCTAAATACCAATAATGATAAAATTCATCATCATCTCCACGTTTGGCGCAAATGGTATATTCAGGAATTGTAGTATTAAATTGTTCTTCTAATTCTCGCATGGCAGTATCCATTTTATTTACTGACAATTGAGAACCCACGGTGTTAAGAAAGAATTTTGTTCGACCTGTAATTTTAATTTCAGCACGTTCAATATTTGTAAATTCAATAGTATCACCTATTAAATAACGCCAAGCACCACTAACGGTACTAATTATTAAAACGTAATCTTGATCTAATTCAACTTCGTCTAAAGTTAAAGCTGGTGCTTCATTTTTAAGAGAACCGTCTTCATTTATGTATTCAGGTTTAAAGGGCACAAATTCAAAATAAATACCATTATCTGTATTTAATTGCATGGCATCAGTTTCTGGTCTGACTTGCGTTGCAATATAACCTTCAGAAGCTAAATAGGTATCAATTACTGTGACAGGTTTACCTAGTAAAGCCTTAAAACTTTTTTCATAAGGTGCGAAAGCTACACCTCCAGATGTATATACTTGTAAGTTTGGCCAAATCTCATGAATATTATTTAGATTATGATAGTCTATTACTTTTTGAAGCATCAATTCTATCCAAGATGGAATTCCGCTTAAAGCTCCAATATCCCAATCTTCAGCGCGTTCTGCTATTTTTTGCACACGCTCGTCCCAATCTTCAATTTGCGAAATCTCTTCGCCTGGTTTATAATAGCCTTTAAACCACGATGGAATATTACTAGCACTTATACCACTAATTTCACCCTCTAAATGATTATTGCTTTCTTCTAGGTCCGTTGAGCTACCAAGCATCATAATTTCTTTTTCGAAAAAATCGGCAGGAAGATCAAAATTCTTTAGAGCAAACACCTGTTTGATTCCTGCATTTCTTATGGCTTCAATCATGGCATCTGTTACCGGAATTCTTTTACTCGTTTTTCCTGTAGTACCAGAGCTTAAAGCAAAATATGATGGTTTTCCTGGCCAAGTAACATCGCTTTCGCCTTCATGATATTTATGCCACCACTTATTATTAATTTGATTATAATCGAAATAAGGTACAGACTTAGCAAAACTTTTTTGCGGATTAGAAGTTTCTAATATATGTTCAAAATCATAAAATTTACCGAACTGCGTATTCTTAGCGGTTTCTAGTAATTCTTTTAAGACTTTTTCTTGTGCTTCTTCATGAATTATTTCAGACGAAAATGTGTCTTTCAATTCAATTACTCCTTTTATTATGTTTCCTAAGATGGCCATTTTTTCGATTCTAGTGGTTAAATTTTATGTTGCCACTAAGGTCTTTAAAATGGTAAAAAGAACGTATTCCGTTTGCTAAAAGAATTAACCCATTTAAAAAATTTTGATTAGAAGTCTATTTCTTTCAATATTAAAAAATAAAACTAGTGCATTTAGCGTTCTTATTTCAACCACAAATTATTTTAAACTCTGTAATTTAATCCGATTAATTAAAAAATTATATGAGTTAAAGTAATCTAGCCAACCATGACATATTTAGAGGAACAAAAAATAAAAAATATATGGATGATTGGTTTAAATTTTCAACAGATGGATTTCTATCTATTATACTAACTGCTATAGGTATTTATATCGCTTTAATAATTTTAACACGAATAAGCGGTAAGCGTAGTTTTTCTAAAATGTCTAGCTTCGATTTTGCAATGACGGTTTCTATTGGTTCCATTTTAGCTACTGTTATTGTATCTAAATCGGTATCGCTTCAATATGGAATTCTTGGTTTAGCTATTATATATAGTCTACAAATGTTGGTTGCAACATTTAGGCAATGGCAACCTATTCAAGATTTAGTAGACAATAAACCTACTTTCTTAATGAAGAATGGTCAACTTTTAAAAGATAATCTTAAAAAATGTAAAGTGACCGAATCTGACGTAAAAGCCAAATTACGAGAAGCTAATGTTATTCAAATTTCTGAAGTAAAAGCGGTAATTTTTGAATCTACAGGAGATATTTCTGTTTTACATGGTTCTGATGATAAAATGATTGATACTTGGATTATTGATTTTTAAAACCAATTAAGTTATAGAATTTTTTCTGATATGAATGTTGTAGTCTAATTTCATTAGAGTTTATTTATGATGAAAATCGTAAAAATTATGTAGTTTTGCACATCTAAAAATTAAAAATTTATCATAATGAAAGATACTGCTTTATCTACTACTCACGAAGCACTTGGTGCAAAAATGGTTCCTTTTGCTGGTTATAATATGCCTGTACAATACGAAGGTGTAAATGCCGAACATGAAACTGTAAGGAAAGCTGTTGGTGTTTTTGATGTATCTCATATGGGAGAGTTTTTAATTGAAGGGCCAAATGCTTTAGCTTTAATACAAAAAGTATCGAGTAATGATGCTGCTAAACTAGACATTGGAAACGCACAATACAGCTGTTTACCAAATGATGATAATGGTGTTGTAGATGATTTAATTATCTATAAATTAAAAGAAGAAACCTATTTATTAGTCGTTAATGCTAGTAATATAGAAAAGGATTGGAACTGGATTGCTTCTAAAAATGATGTTGGTGCAGAAATGCGTAATTTAAGTGAAGATTATTCTTTATTAGCCATACAAGGTCCTAAAGCTGTAGAAGCTATGCAATCTTTAACAAGTCATGATTTATCAGCTATTAAATTTTATAACTTTATTGTTGGTGATTTTGCAGGTATTGAAAACGTAATTATTTCGGCTACGGGTTATACAGGTAGTGGTGGATTTGAAATTTATTGTAAAAACACAGAAGTAAAACAAGTTTGGGATAAGGTTTTTGAAGCTGGTGCCGAATTTGGAATTAAGCCTATTGGTTTAGCCGCAAGAGACACTTTGCGTTTAGAAATGGGTTACTGTTTATATGGTAATGATATTGATGATACTACGTCTCCTATTGAAGCAGGTTTAAGTTGGGTTTGTAAATTCAACAAAGAATTTACAAATAGTGAAGCTTTAAAGGCTGAAAAAGAAAATAAACCAGAACGCAAATTAGTAGCTTTTAAACTTGACGAACGCGGAATTCCACGTCATGGTTATCCTATTGTAGATGCAGAAGGACAAACAATTGGTGAGGTAACATCAGGAACTATGAGTCCAAGCTTAAGTATTGGTATTGGCATGGGATATGTAACTAAAGCATATGCTGCTGTAGATAGTAAAATATTTATTCAGGTACGTAAAAAAGCGATTCCTGCAACGGTTGTAAAACCTCCTTTTTATAAAGGATAATTGATTAGAATGTTGCTTTATTAATGACAGAAAAGAAATTAGATTCACAAAAGCATCGTATACTTATACTTGGTGCAAGTGGCTACATCGGAAATGCTATTTATAAAGAGTTAAATCCTTATTTTAAAACTTTTGGGACTTACAGAACACCTTTAAAAGCCTTTGAAATTAATAAACAGTTCTTCAACTATAACCTAGAGGAAGATGATGTTTATAAAATTTTAGAGGCTTGTAAACCAACCATTATTATCTCTGCGCTTCGCGGAAATTTTAATGCACAGGTCATTGCGCATCAACACATTGCAGAATATGCTTTGACCTTTGGTTCTAAAATTATTTTTCTATCATCTGCCAATGTTTTTGATGCTTATAGTAAATATCCAAGTTACGAATTAGATAAAACATTAAGTCATAGTGTTTACGGTCATTTTAAAATAAAAATAGAGAATTTATTTTTACGTCTTCCAGAAGAACAAGTGGCTATTATTAGAATCCCTATGCTATTTGGTGCTGCTTCTCCTAGGATTGAAGAGCTAAAACTAGCCATTACAGAAAATGAAGCTGTTGAAATATTTCCTAATTTAATAATGAATGTGATGCTTGATAAAAAGCTAACACAACAAATTCATTATATTATTAACAGAAATGAGCATGGCGTTTTACATTTAGGAAGTACCGATTTGGTATATCATAATGAATTTATTGAAGAAATCATTGCTATTTTAACGGATAAAAAAGTAGTTTTAAAACAAGTTTACACCACTAATGAAGATCGATATTTAGCGGTTCTTCCAAAATTTAATAAGTTACCCAAACACCTTCAAATTACGAGTCAAGAAATCATTAAAGAACTCGCAAAATGAGTTTATTAAACTAGGATTATTTCAAATAAAACAATTCATATATAATTTAAATTTAACAAAAAGTATTTAAAATTAAAATATATAATCGCTAATTCTTCTTCAAAAGACTTCAGATTACTTGTTTTTAGCCCTATTAAGCTTCTACCCCGTTATTTTTTGTATTTAAATCCATTCGAATTCAAACATTTTTCAATAATTTCTTAGATTTGCTATGGTTAAAAATTTCACCTAGTAAATTCTTTGTGTTATTTCAATTATACCGCAGTAAAATATAATATCTAACAAGATTCTTGTTGTAACAAGAACTTAAAATAAATTTTAAAATGGGAAGAGCTTTCGAATTTAGAAAAGCAAGGAAAATGAAACGTTGGTCAGCTATGAGCAAAGCCTTTACGCGTATTGGTAAAGATATTGTAATGGCGGTAAAAGATGGTGGTCCGGATCCTGATAGTAATTCGCGTTTAAGAGCTGTAATTCAGAATGCAAAGGCTGTAAATATGCCAAAGGTTAATGTAGAGCGTGCTATTAAAAAAGCGAGTGAAAAAGGCCAAGGTGATTATAAGGAAGTCCTTTTTGAAGGTTATGCACAGCATGGTATTGCTGTATTAGTTGAAACAGCAACGGATAATAATACCCGTACGGTAGCTAATGTTCGTTCTTATTTTAACAAAACAGATGGTAGTTTAGGAACTTCTGGTTCGGTTGTTTTTATGTTTGATCATACTTGTAATTTTAAAATTAAAGGTGATGATTTAGATTTAGAAGAATTAGAATTAGAGCTTATAGATACTGGTGTGGATGAAATTTTTGAAGACACCGATGAAGATGAAGACGGAACGGAACATACAAGTGTATTGATTTATGCACCGTTTGAGAGTTTTGGAAGTATTCAGTCTTATTTAGAGGAAAATAATATTGAAATTATTTCTTCTGGATTTGAACGTATTCCACAAGTTACAAAACAAGTAACTCCAGAACAAGCTGAGGATGTTGAGAAACTTCTAGAGAAATTAGAAGAAGATGATGATGTACAGAATGTATATCATACCATGGAAGAAACTGCAGAATAGTTTCTTACCCTAATTATTATTGACATTTACATATAAAAAAAATGTTATGTTTTTTTTGAGTTATTCAAATATTTAGTTTAACTTAATTGTTTAATAATCAACACTAAACACACAAATTTGTTTATTTTCGGATAGGTTTGTGTGTTTAAAAGTGATTTAATTATACGATTAACATGACTATAACACTTCTACCTTTAAAACATAATAACCTCGATATCATTGGGATTAAATTTGCTTTTAATTATGAATTAAAATCTCAATTAAAAACATACGAAGCTGTTAAATGGTCTAAGACTCTACGTGTTTTCTATGTTCCAGATAATGCAATTCACAGACGAGGAATATATAATTTTCTAAGAGAAAAAGGGCATTATATGGATTATGGAGCTTTAAAAAAGCCTGTAGCAAAAGCCAATACAAAATCAAAAAAAATACTTAAGAGTTCTCAAATAGAACTTTACAAAAATCTACCAAGAGAAAAACGAATACTTATTAAGGAATGTATTGGTTACTTAAAAGGTAAGCGTTTAAGTGAAAGTACAATATCTACCTATGGTCATTTTATACTTCGTTTTGTAGATTTTACCAAAGAGATTCCTAAAACCGAATGGAATATAAGAACACTCGAGCTATTTTTAGAGAAAGTGATCGCTTACGAAAATTACAGCATTAGCAGTCATAGACAATGCATTAGTGCTTTAAAATATTTTACAGCTTTTTGTAATGTTCCTGATTTTGACTCTCAAAATATTGAACGCCCTAAAAAGAGCAGATACCTACCTGTTGTTTTATCTAAAGAAGAAGTTATTGATCTTTTACAGGTTACCAAAAATCTAAAACATCGTGCTATTATTGGACTAATTTATTCTAGTGGATTAAGAATAGGAGAATTATTGAATTTACAACTAAGAGATATAGACTTAGACAGAAATCAATTATACGTTAAACAAGGTAAAGGCAGAAAAGACAGAACGGTTGTTTTGAGTCAGGTTTTAAAACCTCTACTTAATAATTATATTAGTACATACCGGCCAAAAACTTATTTTGTAGAAGGGCAACAAGGCAATATTTATAGTGCAAGTTCTGTGCGTAGTTTTTTAAAGAAATCGTGTGAATTAGCGAATATTTCGAAAAGCGTAACACCACATACATTAAGGCATAGTTTTGCAACACATATGCTAGAGAACGGTGTAGACTTACGCTATATTCAAGTTCTTTTAGGGCACAGTAAACCAGAGACCACAATGATATATACTCATGTGGCTCAGCATAGCTTAATGGAAATAAAGAGTCCTTTAGACGTTACAGTTGGAAATTTAGTTAAAAAGGATAATAACAACGAAAAACTGCTGTTATCCCGAAAATTTCAATGATAATTCACTATTATTGTGATGATATAACCAGTTGTAGCCAATGCGAGAAAATGATTGCTAAAGACCAAAATATCGCTTTATTAACTGTTGCAAAAGCAGCCTCGGAA
>NZ_JABTEL010000011.1 GCF_013285155.1 Winogradskyella undariae
GTAAGCAGTAAGCAGTAAGCAGTAAGCAGTAAGCAGTAAGCAGTAAGCAGTAAGCAGTAAGCAGTAAGCAGTAAGCAGTAAGCAAAATTTAAAATATAACTTGGGAAGAAAACAAAATTAAGTTAAAATTAATGTCCCAAATTTCGACGCAGTCGGAAAACATCAAAATTCAGAAATAATGAACGAAAGAACGTAGATGCGAGGCGAAGCCTCAAGCACGAAGTTCTGAAAGTGAGTGATGCTTTAGCTATTTCCTAATTTTGATTGTGATTTTTTGGTTCGTTTTGTATCAAGACAAAATGAACAGAATAAAAAATAAAAAGTTAACCTCATAGAGGAAAAGAACATGAACATTCTAGATAAAATTGTATTCGACAAACGTAAAGAAGTTAATTTACGTAAATCATTGATTCCTATTAAACAATTAGAACAGTCTATATTGTTTTCACGAGCAACGTTTTCTTTAGCTGCTAATTTAAGAAACAGCACATCAGGAATTATAGCAGAACATAAAAGGCGTTCACCTTCAAAATCTGTTATTAATCAAAACTTAAATGTACAAGATGTAGCATCTGGTTATGAAAATGCTGGTGTTTGTGGAATGTCTGTTTTAACAGATGCAAAATATTTTGGCGGCTCTTTAGACGATTTATTATTAGCAAGAGCAAGTTCTAATTTACCGCTTTTAAGAAAAGAATTTATTATTGATGAATACCAAATTCTTGAAGCTAAAGCTTACGGTGCCGATGTCATTTTGCTAATTGCAGCAATCTTAACAAGAGCTGAAATTAAACAGTTTTCAGAATTTGCAAAACACTTAAACCTTGATGTTTTATTAGAAGTTCATAACGAAGAAGAATTACACAAATCTATAATGCCATCGTTAGATATGCTTGGCGTAAACAATAGAAATCTTAAAACTTTTGAAGTCTGTTTAGATACTTCAAAACAATTAAGTCAATTAATCCCTAATGATTTTGTAAAGGTTTCTGAATCTGGAATTAGCTCTATAGAAGCCATTAAAGAATTACAACCTTTTGGTTATAAAGGTTTTTTAATTGGAGAGAATTTTATGAAAACAGATGACCCAGGAAAAAGTGCTACAACATTTATTGAAACATTAAATAAGTAATAATCGTCACTTCGAGTGATTTTAGAAGTACGAAAAATGATATCAAGAAGAAATAAATAGATTACTGCTTTGGTAAGAATAACAAAAATATAAAGTGTGGTGAAATTCCCGCTTTTGCTAGAATATATGAAACTAAAAATTTGCGGAATGAAATATAAAGACAACCTAGAAGCTGTTGCTAATTTGCAACCCGATTATCTAGGCTTTATATTTTACGAAAAATCAAAACGTAACTTTGATAGTTTTATCCCAAAATTATCAAAATCTATAAAAAAGACAGGTGTTTTTGTCAATGAATCATTAGATGTTGTTATTGAAAAAGTAAAAGAATTCGATTTACAAGCCGTACAATTACATGGTGAAGAATCCCCTGAATATTGTTCTAAATTGAAAGAAAATTGTCAGACTGAACATGGTCTAAGTGACATTGAAATCATCAAAGTTTTCAGTATTAAAGACGAATTCAACTTTAAAGATTTAGCACCTTATGAAACAGTCTGTGATTATTTTTTATTCGATACTAAAGGTAAATTACCAGGCGGAAACGGCTACACCTTCAACTGGGATGTTCTAAAAAACTACCCTTCAACCAAACCTTATTTTTTAAGCGGTGGTATTGGATTAAATGAAGTTGAAAACATTTTGTCATTTCTGCAAAGCCAGGAATCTAAGCTTTGTTACGCCATCGATGTTAACAGTAAGTTTGAAATAGAACCAGGATTGAAGAACATTGAAGATTTGAAATTATTTAAAGATAAATTAATAGTATAGTTTTAATGAGAAGTGAGAAGTGAGAAGTGAGAAGTGAGAAAAAATTAAAATATAAATTGGGAAGAAAACAAAATTCAGCAAAAATTAATGTCCCAAATTTCGACAGTGTCGGAAACATCAAAATTCAGAAATAATGAGCGAAAGAACGCAGATGCTAGGCGCAGCCTCAAGCACGAAGTTCTAAAAGTGAATGTCGCTTTTAGCGATTTCCTAATTTTGATTGTGATTTTTGGTTCGTTTGCATCAAGGCAAATGAACAAAAAGAAAAAAGAAACAGATTGCCATATCACGTAAAAACGTGATTAGCAATGACGATAATAAAACAATCATGAGTTACAAAATCAACGAAAAAGGATACTATGGAGAATTCGGCGGCGCATACATCCCTGAAATGCTTTATCCAAACGTAGAAGAATTACGTCAAAATTATTTAAAAATCATGGCTGAACCTTCTTTCCAAGAAGAGTTTAATCAACTTTTAAAAGATTATGTTGGTCGTCCTTCCCCCCTCTATTTTGCAAAACGACTTTCCGAAAAATATAATACTAAGGTTTATTTGAAACGAGAAGACCTCAACCATACAGGAGCACACAAAATCAATAATACGATTGGACAGATCCTTATGGCAAAACGTTTGGGAAAAAACAGAATTATTGCCGAAACAGGAGCTGGCCAACATGGCGTTGCAACGGCAACCGTTTGTGCTTTAACAGGTATTGAGTGTGTAGTTTATATGGGAGAAATTGACATTGCACGCCAAGCACCAAATGTTGCGCGTATGAAAATGTTAGGCGCTAAAGTGGTACCTGCTTTGTCTGGAAGTCGTACACTAAAAGATGCCACCAATGAAGCTATTAGAGATTGGATTAACAACCCTGTTGACACCCATTACATTATTGGTTCAGCTATTGGCCCGCACCCTTATCCAGATATGGTAACTCAATTTCAGTCTATAATTTCCGAAGAAATAAAGTGGCAATTAAAAGAAAAAGAAGGTAAAGAAAACCCTGATTACGTTGTGGCATGTATCGGTGGCGGAAGTAATGCTGCAGGAACGTATCATCACTTTTTAGATAATGAAGATGTCGGTATCATTGCTGTAGAAGCTGCAGGAAAAGGAATTCATTCTGGTGAAAGCGCTGCAACTTCTGTATTAGGAAAAGAAGGGATTATTCACGGTTGTAAAACCTTGTTAATGCAAACCAATGACGGACAAATTACTGAGCCCTACTCTATTTCCGCAGGATTAGATTACCCAGGTGTTGGTCCTTTACATTCGCATTTATATAAAACAGGTCGTGGTGAATTTTATTCAGCTACAGATGATGAAGCCATGAATTCTGGCTTAGAATTAACCCAATTGGAAGGTATTATTCCGGCTATTGAAAGCTCTCATGCCCTAGCTATTTTTAAACATAAAACTTTTAAACCTAACGATGTTGTAGTAATTAGCTTGTCTGGTCGTGGTGATAAAGATTTACAGAATTATATTGATTATTTTAAGCTTTAAAATATTTTGGGCGTTCCATTTTACCATCCTACAAGCTAAAACTTGAAGAATGGTAAAATGTCAGGCTTTCCACTATATCTTTTTGTTTTTTTTCATTTCTATCGCACTAAATAAAAAAACAAAAAGGATGCCGCTTCAATCCTTAACGCAAATTAAGGAATTAAGAATTTAAGTTTTGCATTTGAAATTTTAAGCAATACATTTACAGTGACCAATTTATTTATATCTACAATATGTCCGAAACGGTTTTAGAACTTAGAGATGCTACTATTTATCAAGGTGACAGTATGGTGCTGTCTAAGGTAAACTTTGAAATGAAAAAAGGAGATTTCGTTTACCTTATTGGTAAAACCGGAAGCGGAAAAAGTAGTTTTATGAAAACACTTTATGGGGATTTAGAATTAACAGAAGGCGAAGGATCTGTTGTTGATTTTGACTTAAGAACCATGAAAGAGAAAGACATTCCGTTTTTAAGAAGACGATTAGGTGTTGTTTTTCAAGATTTTAAATTATTACCAGACCGTACGATTAACGGAAATTTAGAATTTGTTTTAAAAGCTACCGGTTGGAAAGAAAAAGACAAAATTAAAGACCGTGTAGCAACCGTATTAGACAAGGTTGCTATGAAAACAAAAGGCTTTAAATACCCACATGAGCTTTCTGGTGGAGAACAACAACGTATTGCTATTGCTCGTGCTTTATTAAATGATCCTGAGCTAATTTTAGCTGATGAGCCTACCGGAAACTTAGATCCGCAAACCAGCATTGAGGTAATGGAGGTGCTACAAGAAATTAATAAAAATGGAAACACTATTTTAATGGCAACCCACGATTATGCTTTGCTTTTAAAATACCCAAGTAAAACCTTAAAATGTGATGAAAACAAGGTTTTTGAAGTAGTACAACGTAAAAATTAAGTACAACTATATTAAGGCTTAAAAGTCTAAACTGTTATTGTTGCAATAAAGAGAGACTCACATGTTATCTATACTTATACCCGTTTACAATTACGATGTACAACCATTGGTTGAAGAAATTCATCAACAGGCAACATCTTGTGAAATTGTATTTGAAATTATAATTATAGACGATTTTTCTACTCAAATTCCATTTGATATTGATCACGTTAAGCAGTTATCAAATATTAAATTAATCTTTAATAAGCAAAATATAGGACGAAGTGCTATTCGTAATTTATTAGCAACAGAAGCAACCTACGAAAACTTATTGTTTATTGACGCGGGTACTTTTCCTAAGTCAGAAAAATTCATTTCAAACTATCTAAATACCTTAGAACACAACATAACTGTTGGTGGTATGACTCAAAAAGCATCAGCAACAAAGAAGCCTTATAAATTAAGGTGGCTCTATACCAAAAAGAGAGAAGCTTGTTCTTTTGATGATAAAAACCACAATCCAACATTTACTTCGGCTAACTTTTTAATTAAAAAATCGATTTTAAAATCTCATCCTTTTGATGAAAGTATAAAAAGATATGGGTTTGAAGATTTTATATTTTTCAATAATTTAAAAATTAATGGGTATCATCTAAATTTCATCAATAATCCGGTAATCCATGATGCAAAAGAAGATGCTAATACATATCTTGTAAAAACCGAAGATGGACTTAAAAATTTAGTGTTATTATCAAATAAAAACAAGGATTTAATTCGTGACATAAAAATAGTAGCTGCACATACTAAAATAAAGACACTCGGTTTAAGTTCTTTAGTTATCCTTATTTATAATATAATTAAACCCATTTTAATCAAAAATTTCAACTCATCACATCCTTCGCTATTATTATTCGATTTTTATAAATTGGGCTATTATTGCACATTAATCTCTCATAAAAAATGACACCATTTTTTTCTGTTATAATCCCTTTATATAATAAGTCTAAATTTATAGAAGAAACACTTCAAAGTGTCATTAACCAAGACTTCTTAGATTTTGAAATTATCATTGTTGATGATGGTTCTACAGACCTAAGTATTGACATCGTTAAACAATTTAAGGATTCAAGAATTATATTAATTCAACAAGAAAACAAAGGGGTTTCTGTAGCTAGAAATAATGGAATATCTATTGCTAAAGGACAATTTATCGCTTTAATAGACGCGGACGATTTTTGGTATAAAAATCATCTAAATACATTAAAACAGCAAATAACTCAATTTCCAAATGCGGGATTGTATTGTAATAATTACGAAATTTATCTCGATAAAAACACCAAACGAGATGCTAATTTCAACTTTAATTATGGTACGGACAGCCTAATTGTTAAAGACTTTTTTAGAGGAAATATTATTAACTCAATTGCATGGACATCAGCTGTAGCATTTTCTAAAGATAAATTTGATGCAGTTGGAGGATTCAATATTAATTTAGATACTTCTGAAGATTTAGATTTATGGATAAAGTTTGCTTTAAAATATGAAGTGGCTTTTAATCCGACTATAACAATGGCTTATAAATATTATATCCCTGATAGTTTAACAAAGAAAGAAACCAATTTAATCCGTCTAAATTTCATTAATAGTTATAGCAAAGAAGAAGCGAATAACGCTGCATTAAAGCACTATCTAGATATTAACAGGTATGCCTTAGCAATTAGATGTAAAGTCTTAAAAGAATTTAGTATTTATAAAACTGCGAAGCGCCAGATTTTACTTTCAAACTTAAATTTTAAACAAAAGCTACTTCTCTATTCACCGAGAATTATGCTTGTAGTCCTCAAAAAAATTCAAACGGTATTAATCAAAAACAACATTTACATTTCAGCTTTTAAATAACTTAAAATCGTTGTAATCTCTAATATAATCTTGCTCTTCAAATTCTGTAGAAGCAATTACAAAGCAAACTGAACCTGAAGAAAAATTTTCAATTTCACGCCATATTCCTGTAGGTATATACAATGCTTGGTTTGGTTTATTTAAAGTAATGCGTTTTCTATTTTTACCATCATCAAAAACAACTTCAAAACTACCGCTAAGCGCTATTATTACAGATTCTTGTTTTTTATGTGCGTGTCCTCCTCTATAACTATCGCTAGGTACATCGTATAAATAATAAATACGCTTCATAGAAAATGGAATTATAGTTTTCTCTATAACACCAAGACTTCCACGTTCATCATGAACCTTGGGAATCTTTAATAATTGACAATCTTCTACAGTTTTTCTACTCATTTTCTAATAATTTCAGCCATCCTTTAGCAATGACACTAACGTCTAAATGCTTAACACTAGAGATTGTGTTTTCTTTACACTTATTATATAAATCTTCATCACTCAAAAAAGAATTAAAAGCTTTAGATACGGCTTCTGGTGTATTATTCTCTATTAAAACTCCGTTTATATTATTCTGAATAACCTCACTTGGACCAGAGGGACAATTTACAGAAACAACAGGTGTACCACAAGCCATAGACTCTATAATACTCATAGGAAAACCTTCATAATTGCTCGTTAAAACAGTAAATAAAGCATCTTTCACAAAAGGAAAAGGCTCGGGTTGGTAATCCATAAAAATCACATCATCCTCTAAAGAATATTGAGAAACTAAATGTTGAATAATAGCTTTATCATCACCTTTCCCCATTAAAACAAGCTTAATATCCTGAGCTCTTAAACTTGATAACTTATAACTTTCTATCAATAAAGTTAGATTTTTGGCAACTTCTTCAAATCGACCAAAATAAAGAATATACTTATAATCTAATGTTTTTATATTGCTATTAGATTTGGCTGTAATCTCATTAATACTAATCGGGTTATGCATGTAATCAACATTTTTAAACCCATATGTTTCCTTTACGTTTTCCTTTATTTTTTTACTCACACCAATAAATGTGGTGGTCTCTGGATATATGATTTTTGACATATATTTATTTACAGGAAAATAATTTTCTACCTTATAGTTATGCACCATTCCTATAATTTTAGAACCGTTATAAAATGATCTGTACATAATTAACTCTTTGAGAAATTGTGTTCTCAGTCTGTTATCTATAATAATATCAAATTTTTGTTTTTTGAAATACCGCGATAAAGCTATTAATTTACTTATTGAACTATCACTTTTTTTCGCTTCTTTTTCTAAATTAAAAAGAGTTCCTGAAAAATCATATTCTACAGCATCATGCGTAATAACAATATGAATATCATAACCTAAACTGGTAAGAATATTAGAAAGAGATGCACCAAAACGCTCTGTACCACCATTACTTAAAGAAGATAAAACAATACAAATTTTTAAAGTGTTGAGATTAGCCATTAATTAATACCTTTGAAACAAATGTAATTATTAATAATGAAAATCTTACTCATTGGAGAGTATAATAGAGCTCACAGAAACATAAAAAAAGGTTTAGAATCTTTGGGGCACGAGGCTATTGTAGTAAGTACTACCGATGGTTTTAAAAAAGTAGATGTTGATATAGAAATTAAAGAATATTTTAATTCTCCAATACTCAATAAAGTTCGCATTTTAATTTTTAAACTCACTAAAATTAACCTCTTATCAGAATTAATATTACAGCAAATAAAATCGAAAAAAAAGGAACTTTCAAGCTACGATATCATTCAATTAATAAATGAATCTCCTTTTAATATTGAAGCAAAGAGTCATATAAAAATTTTAAAATGGCTACAACAATGGAACAATGCCAAACTCTTTTTATTATCATGCGGGTTAGATTATCCTAGTGTATCTTACGCTCACGATAAGCGTTTTAGATATTCTATTTTAACGCCTTATTTTGAAGGTAAAGTTCCTGAAAAAGATCACTCTTTAGGTCTTAGATACATGAGTCCAAGCTTTAAAGTGCTAAATCGGTATGTCTATCAAAAAATTGAAGGTGTCATCTCTAACGATATGGATTATTACATTCCTTTAGAAGGACATCCAAAGCATTTAGGAATGATTCCTCATGCTATTGACTTAAGTGAGTTAACTTACAAAACACCTATTATTGAAGATAAAATAATTATTTTTCACGGCATTAATACTGCTAATTATTACAAAAAAGGAAATGATCTTTTTGAAGCCGCTTTAGCTATTATAGCGCATAAATATGAGGATAAAGTAGAAATTATTATTGCACAAGACCTACCGTACAAAGACTACATTAAAAGTTTTGACAAAGCACATATTTTATTAGACCAGGTTTATGCCTATGACCAAGGTTACAATGCTTTAGAAGCCATGGCTAAAGGAAAAGTCGTCCTTACTGGAGCAGAACAAGAATGGTTAGACTATTTTAATATAAAGGAAGACACTATTGCTATAAATGCTTTACCTGATGCTGAAAAAATTACACAAAAGTTAGAATGGTTAATCCTGAATCCTGAGAAAATAATTGAAATATCTACACAAGGACGAAAATTTGTAGAAGAGCACCATGATCATATAGCTTGCGCCAAACAATATTTAAAAATATGGAGTTCTAACTCTTAAATCTTATTCACTTTTATTAGAACTATAATAACTTTTAATAACAAAAGCTACCACTATAAAGTAAATGATATAACGTACAAAATGTGCCATTACAACACCTTCTGTTCCATAATATGGAATAAATATTTTTGATAACACAAAAAATACTCCTAGAGAAATTATTTCAGTTATTACAAAACTCTTCACCAAACGCTTGGCTAAAAATTGATGAGATAATACTAATGCTCCCAATCTAATAAAATCTCCTAACAACTGCCATTTAAATAAAGGCTCCATGCCTGTAAACTCGGGATATATAATTTGAATTATAAAGTCTCTAAGGAAATAAACCAGAATCATTCCTAACCCAAAAATGGGTAAAATGGTCTTGTAAATATTAAACACTTCAATTTTAAAATCGTGCTTATTGTGTATACTCGCAAACTTAGGTAAAACGTATAGTGTAAATAGACCTGTGGCAAATACCATATAATTTTTTGAAATAAAAGTAACAGCTGTCCAATAACCAGCTTCATTAATATTAATTTCTTCGGACACTAAAGTTCTAATATTAAGCTCGATGTAATTCAACAAAAAGGTTGAAATAAAAGACATTAATGTAAATGCTAATAGTTTGTTTTTATAAATTAAATTAAGTTTTAACGACTTGAATTTCACATACGTTTTTAAGGTATTTCCAAATACAAAAGCCAAGACAATGAGTTGAATAACAGGGGCTATAATTATAGCAATTAGCACTCCATTTAACTCTGAAGAATAAACACCAATAATTAGCGCAACAGTTGCTAAAAGGTAACTTATTAATTCAACCTTAGCATAACGTTTATAATCAGACAGTCCACTAATTACAGCATTTACAATACGACCAATCGCTACGAAAGGAATAACGACTGACAAAAGTTGAAATACAAAAATATAATCTTGAGAATCGTAGAGGTAATCAGATAGAAATGACGCTCCAAAAAATAATACTGCCGAAGACGTTAGCGAACCAATGATTCCAAAAACAGTAACGGTAGAAAATATTTTAGAAAGCTCTGGCTGATCTGTTTTAAATTCAGACATGTATTTTACAACGCCATTAAACGTACCTAAAGTAGAAGTACTTGTAACCATCGCTATAACATTTCTTAACTGACCGATACTTGCAATACCTGCTTCACCTACTGTAACAGCCAATAAACGCTGTATAAAGGCAGAAACAATTAAACGGATTGTAATAACAACCGCATTGAGAGAGGTAATCTTAAGAACTAAATTATTGCTAATAAATTTGGGGAGCTTCACGTTTCTATTTTTAATAATCTTCTATATCTTCTTCTGAAATAACACCAAACAAAGAACTACTAAATAGTAATAAAATTATACCTAGGTACATAAAATAGCTTAAACAATGTCCCATCACAGCTCCTTTAAGTCCAAATTCATCTATAAGATAAATACTAGAAAAATACATGATAACAAATAAGAATACTTCTAGAACTATAAAATGAGCAAACATCTTTTTAGCCAAAAACTGATACGCAATTACCATAGAAAGTACACGAGCAATATCACCTAATATTTGATAGCCAAACAAATCTTCAACTTGTCTAAAGTCTTCCGTAAACAATATATTTACAAGTATTGACCTACTGATATAAATAATAAAAAGTAAAACTAAAAAAGCAGGCATCATGGTTTTATAAAAGCTAAAAACTTCTTTTCTGAATTCTAATTTTGAATTAATTTCTGAAAATCGAGGTAAAATATATAATGCAACTAATGAGTTAAAAAACATTAGATAATAATCTGAAACACGGGTCATAGCTGTCCAATTACCTGCAGAATTGATTCCTATTTTATCAATAAGATAATTTCTAATCATAATCATTACTATTGGAAGCGCAATAGCACTAACCAATGCCATTATAATATAAGGACTTAATTTATTTAAAACAGACAGACTAATTTTTGTGATTTTAACAGATGCCATTAAATTTCTCCTAAATGCAATACCAACGATAGTAATTAGTAAATTAAGAGCCGGTGTAATTACTATTGCTAATAATGCACCATCAATATTTTCTTGACGTATTAAAAGTAAGGTTATTAAAATCCCAACAACCTGCCCAAGAATATTAATAAGCAGTAAATTTTTATATTTAGAAAATCCATTCATAATGGAAAATGTAAACATATTTAATGCATAAAAAGGCAAAATGATTGCTAGTGTTTCAATCACATATACATAATTATAGTTTTGAGTAAAAAGGATATTATTAATAAAATCTGCATTATAGTAACATAGAAATGCTAAAAACACCGAAGAGAAAAAACCTAAATAAAATACGGTTGATAATATTTTTGTGAGCTCAACACTATCATTTTTTACTTGACTAATAAATTTCACAACACCTTTGTAAAGGCCTGAAATAGACAATGATTGTAAGGCACGTAAAAAATTACGCAAATTTCCTATAAGCGCCATTCCATGAGGCCCGATATAAATAGCTATAAATTTAGAAATTAAAATACCAGCTATAATTTTAATACTAATGTTAGCCATATTTAAATTGGCTGCTTTTACTAAAACTTGGCTGTTTATATAATTAAAAAACTTTTTCAATTAGTAGTTATTTATAACGTCTATAACTGTCTGAACTTCGTCATCATTCAACACAGGACTGATAGGTAAACTTATTATTCTTTTATGAATCTTCTCCGTTAACATAAGATTAAAATGAGAAAAAAATTCTAAAGCCTCTTGCTTATGAGGAGGAATAGGATAATGAATTAACCATTCAATTTTATGTTCTGTAAGGTAGTCCGTAAAATCCGTTCTATTATCAACTTCTACAACAAAAGCATAAAATATATGATTTTTGGAACCATCATAAAAAGGTATTTTTATTTTTGAATTTTTAATCCCCTTTAAATAACTCTTTGCAATTATTCTGCGACGTTGATTATCTTTATCTAAAGTCTTTAGTTTAATACTTAGAAAAGCCGCTTGCATATCATCTAAACGACTATTGTAACCTATAATTTTGTTAGTGTATTTTTTTTCACTTCCGTAGTTACGCAGTAATTTAATGACCGCTACTAATTCAGAATCATTAGTGGTTACAGCACCTCCATCTCCAAGTGCACCTAGATTTTTACTGGGATAAAAGCTAAATGCTGCTGCATCTGAAAGATTTCCGGCTTTACAAGCATTAAAACTAGAAATAGCGCCATGTGCTTGTGCTGCATCTTCTATTAAAAGTAAATTAAAATCTTTTGCGACATGTTGCAAGCCTTCTGCATTTGCTAATTGCCCATAAAGATGCACCATAATAATCGCTTTAGCATCGATGTAAATAGATTTGTCTTCTGCTATAGATATATTATAAGTATCGGCATTAGGCTCTACTAAAACAGGAACTAGTTCTGCATGTAAAACGGACAAAATAGTTGCTATAAATGTATTTGCAGGTACAATTACTTTATCTCCTTTCTTTAATTTACCAAGCTCTATATAGCCTTTTAATATTAAGGTTAATGCATCCAAGCCGTTAGCTGTACCAACACAAAATTTAGTGCCACAATACGCACTGAACTCATTTTCGAAGTTAGTTACGTTTTTACCCAGAACAAAATAGGCATCATCTAGAGATTTAGAGAATGAAGTCTTAAATTCATCTCGAAAACGATTATTGATTTTATGTATATCTAAAAACTTAATCATATTAATATATCCTCTAACAATTTATAATTCTCTGTTATTATATTATAAAACCCTTGTGGAATAGAGCGTGCACCAAAACCTTCTTTCCAAAATAATAAACCTTGGTTTATTTGTTGTCCTTGATTAATGTTAGACGTTCCAAAATCATAATATAACTTATCCTTAAATATATTTTCTATAAGATGATGATGTAAAAAATCTAAACTTCCTAATTCATTTTTATCTGCATTACCCGAAATATATTGACAATGCGCTACATTTTTGGTTTCAAAAATAGTGGTTCCCGCAACTATTTTATCATTAACGTATACGTTAAACTGTCTAATATTATTTGGAAACCGCGATTTTAAAAGTGTTATTTCTTCTAAATTATGAACAGGTTTTACCCCGTGTTTATGTTCTAAATTTGGAATTAAAATTTCATTCCAAAACAAATCACATGTTAGAGACTCTTCAACTTTTAATTCAAACTTATTCGCTCTTTTAACGCCTTCTTTCCTACTATTAGAATACTTTTTATATTTTAAATCTACAACCGAATGTAAATCTGTTCTAATCAATTCAGCCTTAGTTTTAAATAACACATACGCTATAGGATGATTAGTTATATTGTGTAAATATATAACAGGAAGCTCCTTAAAAGTGATATTAGTAATTTCATTTTGATGTAAAAACTCTAAGGCAACCCTAAATAACTCTATATATTCTGTGGTTTTAATTGTGTTTATACATATAAAGCCACCATAACTCAACCCTTGATGAGAATATAAAGAATGCTCCACTCTATTTGCTGGTAATAAAGCAACGAGCTTATTTTTTTTATAAATTATTAGAGAAAAATCTTGAAACCGATCACTATGGTAATCCATAAAATCTCTTTGAAACAAAAAGGTATCTTGGTTACTTTTTAGCGAAAAATTATTCCAGATTTCTTTATCTGAAGAGTTATATATTTTGACTTTATAATCTGACATCAATCAAAAATAATTCTAATTTTGAATTAAGCGATCAATGAGTGAAGAAAATTTCTTAGATCCTTTTTTATTGAGGTGATCTGCATCGTAAAAATCCTCTGCGGTAAACGCTTCATCATCCATAAAATTATAATAAGTACAGTTTTTATACTTATTATTCATTTTTTTACCTGTGTTAATAATCGTTTCTAATTGAGAATCATTTAAATTATCCCTATAACTTTTATACGCAGGTAAGGTAACTATAACTACTTTGACACCTTTATCGTCACATAATTGAACTAGCTTATCTAAAAAAAGTATATTCTCATTGACTAAAGCATCAGATGCTATTGTATGTTTTTTTGCCGCATATAATCCTAAATCATCTATTGTTCCGTTTGCATGTTCATTTTCAAAAAAGGCCCAACCCGACTTTTTTACGGTTATCATTTTCTCATCATTTAAATAATATGCTTTAAGTTGAGATAAGTTATTTTTAAGCTTTACACTTAAAACTTCACTTTTATATTTTAATTTATTAGAGACATTTAAATCATAATATAGATTGTAGTCTTTTAATCGCCATGCTTCTGCTCCCACACCTAATTGTTCGTATAAAGTCGTATATGATAACCTTAGCACTACAGTTTCTAACTCTGGTAATATTTTAATATACTTTTTAAGCATTAGATAATCGAGATCTATGGTTTCTGAAACATGACCCAAATTATAAGCTCTTTGCGTGAAATATTCAGGATTCATACCATACATACTGTGTGAACTTCCTAAGATTAAGGTTTTAACATCATCCTTTTGCAATTCTATTTCAGAATTTTTAAATCTATAATCATTGGGAATATGTCTTAAAGTTATTTCTAATATTACAATAAGAATTAAAATAGGAATTAAGAACGCTAAAAACTGTTTTATAAATTTTTTCATACCTAGAATTGAAAGTAGATAAACTGTTGTTCTTCTCCATTAAAGTAAAATATTAAAAATACAATTGTATAATAAAACATTACTCTATAAGATCGTTTCGATTTATTAAATATGTTTTCAAGCGCATGCTCTTTATCTCTCCCAAACCATTCTACAACAAACGAAAATAGGATTAGTACAAACAATACTAAAGCTTGACTATTGCTAGAAAATTGTGGCAATTGAAACAAGGTTACAGAAAATAAATTCTTCAAATAATCTACCGCAATAGTTAACGAATCTGCTCTAAAAAATATACGAGCAAAAATTAAAAATAAAAAGGTATGAAACATCCCAAAAAGTTCTTTCTTATTTGGAAACAGACGATTCTCAGCTACAATTGAAGTATATTTTGTGTTCTTTCCTCTAATAATATAGGGTACAAAATGTAAGGCATTTATTAATCCGTAAACTACAAATTTCCAATGTGCTCCATGCCATAAACCAATAACCATAAAAATGGCAAAGGTGTTTCTTAATTGCATCCATTTACTTCCTCTACTTCCTCCTATCGGAATGTAAAAATAATCTTTAAACCAAGTGGTTAAGGAGATATGCCAATGCCTCCAAAATTCGGCTATATTTCTTGCAAAATAAGGATATGCAAAATTCTTCTTCAAATTAAAACCAAACAATCTTGAGACACCAATTGCAATATCTGAATATCCTGAAAAATCACAATAGATCTGAATAGAAAAGAGAAAAGCAGCAAAAAACAATGTACTTCCCGAGTAATCGCCATAATTCTCAAAAACATCATTTACAAAAAATGCACAATTATCTGCAATAACCATTTTCTTAAAAAGTCCCCAAAGAATCTGTTTTAGTCCATCGGTTGCTTTTGTATAATCAAAAACTCTTCGTTTCTGTATTTGAGGTAAAAAGTTTGATGCCCTCTCAATAGGACCAGCCACCAATTGTGGGAAGAAGCAGATAAAAGACGCAAATGCAATAATATCTTTTGTAGGCTTTATTTTACCGCGATAGATATCTATGGAATAGCTCATGGTTTGAAACGTATAGAAACTAATCCCAATAGGTAAAATGATATTAAGATAATTGAGATCTATATCTCTTCCGAAAAGCATAAATGCTTCTTTAAAATTTTCAATAAAAAAATTATAATATTTAAAGAAGCCCAAGATGCCTAAATTGAGTAGAACACTCAGGAGCATTAAGTATTTTTTATGTTGTTTTAATAAGGCTTTTTCAATCGCTAAGCCAATACAAAAATCAATACATGTACTTAAGATTATTAATCCTAAAAAACGCCAATCCCACCATCCATAGAATACATAACTAGCAATTAACAATAATATATTCTGACTTTTTAATGATTTAAAAACAAACCAATAGAGTATAAATATAATAGGAAGGAAAATTGCAAAATCTAAGGAATTGAATAGCATTAATTTGTTTTAATAGAAATAAATCGGTGTAAGATAAAATAGATTGCGTTATAATACTAATAAATAAAAAAAGAGAGATACTTTTCAGTATCTCTCTTTTCAATAATATTTATAAAAAACGTTGATCTAAAACTTGTTACGTTTACGATCTGTTTCTTTTAAGTAAATTTTACGTAATCTTAAGTGATTAGGTGTAACTTCTACATACTCATCTTTCTGAATATATTCTAAAGCTTCTTCTAGAGAGAATTTAATAGCTGGTACAATCTTAGCTTTATCATCTGCTCCAGAACTACGTACATTACTCTGCTTTTTAGCTTTTGTAATGTTTACAGCCATATCATCTTGACGAGAGTTCTCACCAATTACTTGACCTTCATAGATATTTTCACCTGGTTCTACAAAGAACTTACCTCTATCTTGTAATTTATCAATTGAATAAGGGATTGCTGTTCCGTTTTCCATAGAAATTAAAGATCCAGAAATACGTCCAGGAATATCACCTTTTAAAGGTTGGTACTCTTTAAAACGATGTGCCATAATAGCCTCACCTGCAGTAGCTGTTAATAATTGGTTACGTAAACCGATGATACCACGAGAAGGAATCATAAACTCACATACCATACGATCACCTTTAGTAGTCATACTTAATAACTCACCTTTACGCATCGTTACAAACTCTACAGCTTTACCCGATACATTTTCAGGAAGGTCAATTGTTAACTCTTCTATTGGTTCACATTTAACACCATCAATTTCTTTAATGATTACCTGTGGTTGCCCAATTTGTAATTCGTAACCTTCACGACGCATCGTTTCGATTAATACCGATAAGTGTAATACACCACGACCAAAAACCATAAACTTATCTGCAGTAGCAGTTTCACCTAAACGTAAGGCTAAGTTTTTCTCTAATTCTTTTTCTAAACGATCTTTAATGTGACGAGATGTTACAAACTTTCCATCTTTACCGAAGAAAGGTGAATCGTTAATTGTAAACAACATACTCATTGTAGGCTCATCAATAGCAATAGATTTTAAACCTTCTGGGTTTTCTATGTCTGCAATTGTATCTCCAATTTCAAAACCTTCAACACCTACAATAGCGCAGATATCTCCTGTTTCAACGCTTTCTACTTTTTTACGGCCTAAACCTTCAAAGATGAAAACTTCTTTCACTCTTGTTTTTGTAATAGTACCATCTCTTTTTACTAAAGAAATTTGTTGTCCTTCTACAATGTTTCCTCTTTGTACTCTACCAATCGCAATACGACCTGTAAAGTTAGAGAAATCTAAAGATGTAATTAACATTTGAGTATTTCCTTCTGGGAAAACAGGTTCTGGAACATGCTCTATAACCATATCTAATAATGGCTCAATGTTGTCAGTTTCATTTTTCCAATCGTCACTCATCCAGTTGTTCTTAGCAGAACCATAAACTGTTGGAAAATCTAATTGCCACTCTTCAGCACCAAGTTCAAACATTAGATCGAAAACTTTTTCATGTACTTCATCAGGCGTACAGTTTTCTTTATCAACTTTGTTTACAACAACACATGGTTTTAAACCTAAGTCAATCGCTTTTTGTAATACAAAACGTGTTTGTGGCATAGGACCTTCAAAGGCATCTACCAATAACACAACACCATCTGCCATGTTTAAAACACGCTCTACTTCACCACCGAAATCGGCGTGACCAGGTGTATCAATGATATTTATCTTAGTATCCTTATAAATAACAGAAACGTTTTTAGAAGTAATTGTAATTCCTCTTTCACGTTCTAAATCATTATTATCTAGAATTAAGTCGCCAGTGTTTTCGTTTTCACGAAATAATTGACAATGGTACATGATCTTATCAACCAAAGTCGTTTTTCCGTGGTCAACGTGTGCAATAATTGCGATATTTTTAATCTTAGTCATAACTAGTGCTGATTTTAAGCGTGCAAATGTACATCATAATTTTTTCATTCCGTTAATAATGTGTTATAATTTCGTTTATACAACGACTAAGGCCGTATATTAAGCTAAATAATTGATTTTCAAATTTAATTATGAAGCCATAATAGCACTGATTTTTTAAAATATTGATGTTATTAGTATACATAACTAAAGAAAAAACGTCAATTTCCACCTATAAAAACAAAACAAATGGCAACTCTAAATAAATACACTAAATTTATTCCTTACCTCTATTTTCTCTCGATAATAGTGTATTGGTTTACAAATATTAATCAAACAAGTGGACTCTCTGCTTACCCTATATTATTATTTGGTATTCCATTTGTATGGCAGCTTATTAAGCCTAGTAGAAAGCTAAATTTCTCATTAGGTATTGTTTTTGTTTGTCTATCATCATACCTAATATTAGCATATTTCTTTGATTTATTAAATATTGTTGATTGGACAGAATCTTCGCAAAAACTATTACTATATGGAGGCCTTTTTGTGTTTAGCAACTTTGCTATGTCACTTTGGATGGTTAGAAATAGTATTAGAAAGGAATTTTAGATAAAAATTAAATTCAACAATCATAATTGTATCTTTGTGACCTAATAACTTTTAAGTCTATAGCTTTGATCACAATACCAAAATTAAAACATACAGATTCTGATAATTTCTTTTTACTATGTGGACCCTGTGCCATAGAAGGAGAAGATATGGCTTTGCGCATTGCAGAAAAAGTCATAAAAATCACAGATAAACTAGAAATTCCTTACATTTTTAAAGGGAGTTTTAAAAAAGCAAACAGAAGTAGAATTGACAGTTTCACTGGTATTGGAGATGAAAAAGCTTTAAAAATCCTTAGAAAAATTTCTGAAACATTTGATGTTCCTACAGTTACAGATATCCATGAGGTTTCTGATGCTGCTATGGCTGCTGAGTATGTAGATGTATTACAAATCCCTGCTTTTTTAGTAAGACAAACCGACTTAGTTGTTGCTGCTGCCAAAACAGGAAAAGTGGTTAATCTAAAAAAAGGACAATTTATGAGTCCTGAAGCGATGAAACATGCTGTGCAAAAAGTAAAGGATGCTGGTAATGAACAAGCTTGGATTACAGATCGCGGAACGATGTTTGGTTACCAAGATATGATTGTAGATTTTAGAGGTATCCCAACCATGCGAGAATATGCCCCTACTGTTTTAGACGTTACCCATTCATTACAGCAACCTAACCAAAGTATTGGTGTTACAGGTGGTAGACCAGATATGATTGAAACTATTGCTAGAGCTGGAATTGTAAATAATGTAGATGGTTTATTTATCGAAACACATTTTGATCCTGCAAATGCAAAAAGTGATGGAGCTAACATGTTACACCTTGATAATCTAGAAGGTTTATTATCAAACCTTGTTGCTATTAGAAAAACAATTAATTCATTATAATTTTATAAATTATTGTAAGTACGCGAGAAGGCTAACGTCTACTATTTCCTTTACGGATATTTCTTATGAACTACTTTAACAGAATCCTATGTGCCGGATTCACTTTTTTGTGCACAATTGCATACGGCCAAACAGAACAAATACTTAATTACACTTCATCTAATAAAGGTAAATTCTTTGTGAGTTGGGGAGGAAATAGAAGTGCATATTCTAAATCAGATATTCGCTTTAAGGGTGATAATTATGATTTCACTATTAGTGAAGCCACGGCCAAAGACAAACCAAAAGGTTGGCATATAGATTACATTAATCCCACGAGGATGACAATTCCTCAAACCAATGCTAAATTGGGTTATTTTATTTCTGATCATTACACCGTTTCTTTGGGGTTAGACCACATGAAATATGTAATGAATAGAAACAGAGACAGAACTGTAAATGGTTATATTGATTTGCCTGACAGCGAACCTGGAAGTATTTACAATGGTGATTTTAATAATGAAAGCGTATTTATTTCCGAAGATTTCTTAAAATTTGAACATACGGATGGTTTAAACTACATCTATACCGAGATTGCTAGATACGATGATATTTCGTCTCTATTTGGTATAAATAACACCGATATATTTCAAGTTAATTTAACTGAAGGTATTGGTGGAGGTGTTTTATTTCCTAAAACAAACGCTACATTATTACAAAAAGATAGATATGACGAATTTCATGTTGCAGGTTATGGTTTATCTGCAAATCTTGGAGTAAACTTAACCTTTTTAAAACACTTTTTTGTGCAATTAAATGCCAAAGGAGGCTATATAAATATGAATGATATTAGAACTACTGGTAACACAGCTGACCACGCAGAACAAAGTTTTTACTTTTTTCAGCGCGTAGTTTCTTTTGGCAGCATTTTTAGATTATAAAAAACATGATACAAATAAGAACCGCAGATTTAAACGATATTCCTGAAATCACTTCAGTATTTAGAGATACAATTATCAATATCAGTACTAAACATTATTCAGAAAAACAAACTACAGCTTGGGCTTCTGGCGCAGATAAAATTAAAGATTGGGAAAAAAGAATCAGTAAACTTTATTTTATTGTCGCTGAAATTGATAAAATTATTGTTGGTTTTGCTTATTTAAAGAATGGTAATTACCTAGAAGGCTTATTTGTTCATAAAGATTACCAACGTCAAGGAGTAGGTTCAAAATTATTACGAATAATGGAATCGCAAGTTATGATGAATGATTTTGAAGTTTTTAAATCTGATGTTAGCAAAACAGCTTTACCGTTTTTTGATAACAAATATTTTAATGTTATTAAAATACAAAAGAAGAGTGTAAAAGGTGTTATGCTAGAAAATTATCTTGTTGAGAAACAAATGTAATTGTATTACTTTTTTACAAAAACTTTTATACCCGCTTTAATATCTAAATCAAGATAATTAGCACTTGGCACAATTGGACAAGAAAATTTCTCATTATAAGCACAATAAGGATTGTATGCTGAGTTAAAATCTATTTCAATAATACTTCCTTCAGGAATATCTAAGTCAATATAACGCCCTCCTCCATAAGTTAAAGAACCATTGGTATTATCCATAAATGGTAAAAATAAATAGTTTTCAAAGCCTTCTGTTTGCATTAATTCTTCACCTTGATAAACATTTAACTGAAAAGACTTCCCCTTTATTTCAAAAGTTACAATTCCAAAAACACGCTCTTTAGATAAGCGATCTGTTGTTGTTTTCATTTGAAACCATTCTGTATTTGGAGTACGCTTTAATTCTGCTTTCACTAAAAACGTAGAATCGTAAGCAAAGAAATCTAAGCCTTCAAATGTTTTAATATCTTTTGCTTTTAAAGGCGATCTTGAAGCATCTTTAAACTCATCATTCATCTTTTTTTGAAATGGTGTTAAATCTGTTGCAACCATTTTTTTATTTTGAGCGCAACTCGTAAAGAAGACAATTGTAAATAAGATGACTAAAATTCGCATAAGGTTCAAATTTAAAATTCAAAAATACAATATATAAAATGTCCTTAATATTTTAAGAGAGATTTAATAGCATACATTTTCTAAATTTATTCAATAAGTGTAATTTTAAACACCATGAAAAAACGAGACTTAGACGTATTAATTATTGGCGCTGGCCCTATAGGTATTGCTTGTGCTTTAGAGTGTAAAAAACGAAATTTAAATTATTTGGTGTTAGAAAAAGGAGCTTTAACAAATTCCCTTTTTAACTACCCTTTAAACATGACGTTCTTTTCTACTTCTGATAAATTAGAAATTGATGATATTCCTTTTATAAGCAACAACCCAAAGCCAACTAGAAACGAAGCTTTAGAATATTACAGACGTGTAACGACTTCAAAAGCTCTAAACATTAATCTATATGAAAAAGTAGAAGATCTAGAAAAAACAGAAAATGGTTTTAATGTTCAATCTAACAAAGCCACTTATTTTGCAAAAAAAGTGATTATCTCTACTGGGTTTTATGACATTCCTAACTTACTGAATGTTCCTGGAGAAGATTTACCTAAGGTATTTCATTATTATAAAGAAGCACACCCTTTTACATTACAGAATGTCACTGTAGTTGGTGCAAGTAACTCCTCTGTAGATACTGCATTAGAAATCTATAGAAAAGGCGGAAATGTCACCATGGTCATTAGAGGTAAATCTATTGGAGAACGAGTAAAATATTGGGTAAAACCAGATATTTTAAATCGAATTAAAGAAGGGAGTATTAAAGCTTATTTTAATTCTGAAATTAAAGAAATTACACCTACAGAGGTTATAATAAGCACACCTAATGGTAAACAAACTTTAGATAACGATTATGTTATTGCCTTAACAGGTTATCATCCTAATTTTGAATTATTAGATACTGCCGGAATTGAGTTTTCTAAAGACGAAAAACGCATTCCTAGCTATAATTCTGAAACCATGGAAACAAATGTAAAAGGCCTTTATTTAGCTGGTGTAATTTGTGGAGGAATGGAAACTCATAAATGGTTTATAGAAAACTCAAGAATACATGCAAAAATGATTATTGACGACATTGAAACTAAAGCCTAATAATTGCTATTAAAATCATGAGCTACAGCCTACCATCTCATCTATCTAATTTGCCTATTTACCAAAAGGCCATGGATATTATTGTTATTTCTCGAAGTATTTCAAACTATCTTAATCAAGATTTAGTCTATTTAAATACAGATGGCACTGAGGATAATAACATTTATTTCTCAGGTGATATTATTCAACAATCCATAAGTCTAGCTCCTGAAATTATTAATGCTGAACTTGAAAAATGTTCACAAAAAAAGAGTAGACATCTAGAAATCTTAGATCGTTTAACCACACGACTATATACAAACTGTAAAAGATTAGAAAAATCAAATAGTAATGGTAAAGACTACTTGCCTATTCTACGTGGTGAATTAAGAAAATTTAGAAAACTACAACGTCACTGGATGATGACGTTATAAATTATAATTACTATTTTAAAAGATGCGCATTACTCATAAATGCATTCTGGTAATTTTTAATTCTAGAATTCATTTCGTCAGCCATAATTATAAACTGACATTTATTAAGACTTTCAGACAAACGTAAAATATGATTATAACCATTATGCCTGCCTAAATAGTCAGCATCTTCAATAGCCAATAACTGTACTTCACCTAAATGAATTCCATTTAAAAAATAAAGTTTACTTAATCTAGCAGGAGTTGCAATTACAATATCTTGTCCGTAATACACCTCTGTCTTTTGCTTTTCAATATCGTATTCATCATACAAAGCATACACTCTTAAATCTGTTGTATTAGTAAATCTTTCAAACTCTTCTTTTAAACGTAAAGCTTCCTTCTTATTTTCAACAACAATAATGGCTCTTGGCGAATCTTCAAAAGCTTCTGCCTTTAGCTTATGAATCGTTGCTATAATAAGCGCTGTAGTTTTACCACTTCCTTTTGGCCCAATAATATAAGCATCCGCACCACCTTTTAAAGTTGGTAATACTTTTTTCTGAAATGGATTTGAAGTTTCAAATCCTTCATTTTCCAAGGATTCTTTTAATAAAGGGTGTAGTTTTTTGAAAGACATCTGAGTAAGTAATAAAAATAGCTTGATTAGTTATTTTGCTATTAATTTCAAAGGTACGATTATTGACAAACTTTACAGTCTGCTTTGTCTTGTATTTCTCCAACCAAATGACCATCTTCATTCATCTTAAAACCACAACAGTCCATAAAACCTTGTGCAATCTGCTTTCTTGCACGTTGAATTTGCGATTTTACTGTTGGCAAAGATAAATTTAATTGGTTAGCAACCTCTTGTTGCTTAAGACCTTTAATATCTGATAGAAACAAAGGATCTCTATATTTTTTTGGTAAATTCACTAAAATTCCCCTTAAGCAATCTTGTTCTGTATGTCCTTTTGGTAGAGGCTCTGATTCAATTTCTAAATCTTCAACAGGAATAACTAGTTTGTTAGTTTTAAAATAATCTAGAATCGTATATCTAGCAATTGAAAACAACCAAGGTTTTAGCTTTGCTTCATCTTTAAGGGTATGTAGCTTAGTATGAACTTTAATAAATGTTTCTTGCAAAATATCATCAGCAACATCAACGTCTTTTACTTTACTTAAAATAAAACGTCGAATATCACCAGAATAACTTTCCCAAACACTTTTTGTAGTCATACTTTAAATTTAACTAAAATCAGTTCGGGTACAAAATTTAGAACCCGAACTAATTATAATTTAACAATTGCAATTTGTGCATGTACAGTTTTCACAAGTACAATTTTCACACCCTCCTTTTGCGCAACCTTCACAGTTGCAAGTACATTCTTTATCTTTCATGATATTATGTTTTAATGTTCACTTAATAGACGTAGAACTTTTAAAAAAGATGCAAAAAGATGTGATTATTTTTTCAAATTAAATTACTTCACCAATATTATTGCCTCATGAGAGATTGGAAAATTACACGAGTTAGCGATAAAACAAAGTTCATTTGCTTTTTTATGTAATTGTAACGCTAATTCTTTTTGGTTTGCATTTTTGATAGTAACAACAGGTTTTAGCCTTACAACTTTAAAACTTCCGCTTCCCGAAGATTCTACTTCTAAATCTCCTTCAGACCTATCTAAATAACTTAATACTTCAATTTGATGCTGTGTACAGGCATACAAATAAGACATCATGTGGCAAGATGTTAATGCAGACAATAATAAATCTTCAGGATTATATAATGAATCATCACCTCTAAATATTTTTGCAGCAGAGACTTGTAATGGTGAAACTTTATTTACAATTGAAACATCATGATTCCTGCTAAATGTTCTCGGACTCATTGTGCTTTCTCCATCACTAAGTGACCAATTTACTGAAGCTTTAAAAGTATGTTTCATAACTATTTTTAATTTTGAATGTAAAAAAAAGCGTTTCATAAAGAAACGCTTTTTAGTTTACACAAAAAAATGATTTATTTCTCTGCTTACATATTACGACGATACTGACCACCAACTTCAAATAACGACGACGTGATTTGACCTAAGGAACATACTTTACAAACCTCCATTAAAGCTTCAAAAATATTTTCATTATTTATGGCTTTTCGTTGCAACTCACTTAATAATTCTTCTGTATTATGTGCCTCATGCAAACTCTCTAAAGTTTTAATCTGAAATTGTTTTTCTTCTTCTGTTGCTCTAATCACTTCCGCAGGAACAACCGTTGGTGACCCTTTAGAACTTAAAAAGGTGTTTACACCTATAATTGGAAACTTTCCGTTATGCTTTAATGTTTCGTAATACAAGCTTTCTTCTTGAATTTTACTTCGTTGGTACATCGTTTCCATAGCTCCAAGCACTCCTCCACGTTCCGTAATACGATCAAACTCTAATAAAACAGCTTCTTCAACTAAGTCCGTTAATTCTTCAATTATAAACGATCCTTGAATTGGATTTTCATTCTTAGCTAAACCTAATTCTTTATTAATAATCAACTGAATAGCCATGGCTCTACGAACCGATTCTTCTGTTGGTGTTGTAATTGCCTCATCATACGCATTGGTATGAAGCGAATTACAGTTATCATAAATTGCATACAATGCCTGAAGTGACGTACGAATATCATTAAAATCAATTTCTTGGGCATGTAAACTACGTCCCGAAGTTTGAATATGATATTTTAACATCTGCGCTCTTGGGTTAGCACCATATTTATGCTTCATCGCTTTGGCCCAAATTTTACGTGCCACACGACCAATAACAGCATATTCTGGATCAATTCCGTTTGAAAAGAAAAACGATAAGTTTGGTCCAAATTTATTGATATCCATTCCTCTACTCAAATAGTATTCTACATAAGTAAATCCGTTAGATAACGTTAATGCTAATTGCGTAATAGGATTGGCTCCTGCTTCTGCAATATGATACCCAGAAATAGATACAGAATAGAAGTTTCTAACATTATTCTCAATAAAATATTCTTGAACATCTCCCATTAAACGCAAAGCAAATTCCGTAGAAAATATACAAGTATTTTGTGCCTGATCTTCTTTTAAAATATCTGCTTGAACGGTTCCTCTTACCTGAGCAATAGTATTCTTTTTTATTTCTGCATAAACATCAGATGGTAAAACTTGGTCTCCGGTAACTCCTAAAAGCATTAAACCTAATCCGTTGTTTCCCTCTGGTAAATCACCATTATATGATGGACGTATTTTTCCTTTATAGATTTTTGCGATTTTAGCTTCAACTTCTTTTTCTAACCCATTCTCTTTGATGTAAAATTCACATTGTTGATCAATAGCTGCATTCATAAAGAAACCTAACAACATTGGCGCAGGACCATTGATAGTCATACTCACAGAAGTCATAACGTTTGCTAAATCGAAACCAGAATATAATTTTTTGGCATCATCTAAACAACAGATAGAAACACCTGCATTACCAATTTTACCGTAAATATCTGGACGCAAATCGGGATCATTACCATAAAGTGTAACACTATCGAAAGCTGTAGATAATCGTTTAGCGGGTAAACCCATACTTACGTAATGAAAACGCTTATTAGTTCGCTCTGGCCCACCTTCACCAGCAAACATTCTTGCAGGATCTTCACCTGTTCTTTTAAAAGGATATAAACCTGAAGTGTACGGAAATTCTCCTGGTACGTTTTCTTGCAAACACCATCTTAAAACATCTCCCCAAGCTTGGTACTTTGGTAAGGCTACTTTTGGAATTTGAGAGTGTGATAAAGATTCTGTGTGCGTTTCAATTTTTATTTCTTTGTCTCTTACCTTAAAGCTATAAATTGGATCTTTATATTTATTTACTTTTTCATCCCAACCTGTAATTACTTCCCAATTGTAAGGATCTAGGTTTAGTTTTACACGATCAAATTCAGCAAATAATAATTTTAATAATTGAATTTGAGATTCTTCTTCAGTCGTGCCTCCTTCTGTTGAAATAGCAACACCTTTATCATTTTGAGCTTGTTGAAGAATTTCTTCATAATCTAAACCTAATTTACCAATGAAAGACCTTTCAACTGCGCTCAAGGTGACATTAGCTACGGAACATATTGCTTTATAAATTCCGTAAAGTTTCTGAGCAACTTCAACCTGAACATTTGCTGTTTTATCATACGCACGATTGCTCTCTGCGATTTCAGATAAATAACGTGTTCTTGATGGTGGAATTACAAAAATCTTCTCACTCATTTCCTGAGAAATCTCGAATGTAGAATTTAAGTCCGAATTTGCTTTTTCAACCAATTTATCCATTATCGCTTTGTAAAGCGTATTCATTCCTGGATCATTAAATTGAGACGCAATGGTTCCGTAAACCGGTAAATCGTCTTGGTGCACATCCCAAAGATGATTATTACGCATGTATTGTTTTTTTACATCACGTAACGCATCTAAAGAACCTCGTTTATCAAATTTATTGATGGCTACTAAATCAGCAAAATCTAGCATATCAATTTTTTCAAGCTGAGTCGCTGCACCAAATTCTGGTGTCATTACATAAAGTGCCACATCAGAATGTTCCATAATTTCTGTGTCCGATTGTCCGATACCAGAAGTTTCAAGAATAATTAAATCGTATTCAGCAGCTTTTAAAACCTGAATTGCTTCATTTACATATTTAGATAATGCTAGGTTAGATTGACGTGTTGCCAAACTACGCATGTAAACTCTAGATGAATTAATGGCATTCATACGAATACGATCTCCTAAAAGTGCACCTCCTGTTTTTCGTTTTGAAGGATCTACAGAAACTAAACCAATTGTTTTCTCAGGAAAATCGATTAGAAAACGACGAACAAGCTCATCGACTAATGATGATTTACCAGCACCACCTGTTCCTGTAATTCCAAGAACTGGTGTTTTTGAATTCTTATTTTTTTCATGAATAGCATCTAATGCATCCTTTGCAACTTCAGGAAAGTTTTCAGCTGAAGAAATTAATCTTGCAATGGACTTCGGATTTTTTTCATGCAACGTTTTAACCTCATCATTAAGCTGATCACCAATGGCATAATCCGATATTTGAACCAAATCGTTAATCATACCTTGCAAACCAAGACTTCTACCATCATCAGGAGAATAGACTCTGGTAATTCCATAATCCATTAATTCCTTAATTTCTTCAGGAAGAATAACACCACCTCCACCTCCGAAAATTTTAATATGACCTGCTCCTTTTTCTTTAAGCAAATCGTACATGTATTTAAAATATTCGTTATGCCCTCCCTGATAAGATGTCAATGCAATTGCGTTAGCATCTTCTTGTATGGCAGTATTGACAACTTCTTCTACACTTCGATCGTGTCCTAAATGAATCACTTCTACTCCAGTAGATTGAATGATACGACGCATAATATTTATTGAAGCATCATGCCCATCAAAAAGCGATGCTGCAGTTACTATACGTACTTTATATTTTGGCTTATAAGGTGTTATTTGTTCCATTCGTAAAAATATAGCTTATTTAATCAGCAAATCTAAGAAATATCCAAAAAAGTCAAGCAACAATTAAAAAATATCTAAAACTTATAGATTTTTATTAAAGCATACAATTTTAATTACTTTTAACAATTCATTCAATATTCATTTTATGCAGAAAATAACATTACTTATAAACTGTAAAGACCAGCCTAATATTATTGCGTCTGTAACTAATTTTATGGCTACAAACGATGGCAACATTGTTTATATAGATCAGTATGTTGATAGAGAACAGCATATCTTTTTTATGCGTTTGGAATGTGAATTTATTTCAAATTCGTTTTCAGTTGAAGCATTTAAAGAACTTTTCAAAAATTCTTTAGTTGAAAAGTTCAAACTTAAATGGCGCATGTACGCTGCTGAGAAAAAACCTAAAATGGCATTGTTTGTTTCTAAATATGATCATTGTTTATACGATATTTTAGGACGTTATAATTCTGGTGAGCTATTCTTAGAAATCCCTTTTATATTAAGTAATCACTTAGATTTAAAACCTATTGCAGACAGCTTTAATATTCCTTTTTATCATGTTCCTGTTACAAAAGCAACAAAACATGAAGCAGAACAAAAGCAATTAGAACTTTTAGCAAAACATAATATTGATTTTATTGTTTTAGCCCGATATATGCAAATTGTATCTCAAACTTTAATAGACAAGTATCCTAATAAAATTATTAATATTCATCATTCTTTTTTACCTGCTTTTGTCGGTGCTAAACCTTATCATTCCGCATATAAGCGAGGTGTTAAAATTATAGGATCTACAAGTCATTATATAACAGAAGAACTTGATGCCGGACCAATTATTGAACAAAACGTAGCCCAAATTTCGCACAATAACTCCATAAAAGACTTAATTGCGAAGGGGAGAGATCTCGAAAAAATTGTTTTATCTAACGCCATTAAATTACATACTATGCGAAAAGTTATGGTTTATAATAATAAAACTATAATTTTCTCGTAAAAGTGACCAAACTGAATAACTGGTGTCTACTAAATAGTGTTAAACTCGTATTAAGGTTTTTTTTTCTATATGTATGTTAAAACCTTATAAATTATATTTGACCACTAACAAAAACTAAAAATTATGATAAAAAGAATTTTAGCCTTAATTGTTGTTTGCAATTTAATGGCCTGTGCAGAATTACAACAAGTTGTAGATTCATTGCCTCAAGGAACAACTGATGTTTTAGGAAATGCTGATATTGCTGCAGGATTAAGAGAAGCCTTAGATTTAGGTATTGAGAAACAAGTTGCAAAACTAACCGCTGAAGATGGCTTTTATAAAAATGAATTGGTAAAAATTGCTTTACCTGAAGAGTTACAAAAAGTAGATAGTGCCTTACGTAAAATAGGATTAAGCAGCTTAGCTGATGAAGGTTTAAAAGTACTTAATAGAGCTGCAGAAGATGCTGTATCTGAAGCAACACCAATATTTGTTAATGCTGTTAAAGACATTACGTTTGATGACGCTAAAACGATTCTTTTAGGAGAAGATAATGCAGCGACATCTTACTTAACGACTAAAACTCAAACAGAGCTTTACGAAAAATTTAAGCCTGTTATTAATAGTTCTTTCAGTAAAGTTGGTGCTGATAAAATTTGGGCTAATCTTATTACAAAATACAACAACATTCCTTTAACTAATGATGTAAATCCAGATTTAACTGATTACGTTACTTCTGAAGCATTAGAAGGTGTTTACACTATGATTGCTGTTGAAGAATTAGAAATCAGAAATTCAGTAGCTTCTCGTAGTACAGATTTATTGAAAAAAGTATTTGCATTACAAGATTAAAAAACATATTTACTTAAAAAATACATAAATTTTTAAGTAAAATATATTTGTTCTCGCTAAATTTTAGTAATTTAATAAAATAATTATTAAAATTTAGCCGTGAACAATTCAGATCAACTCTTAGAAAAAAGAACAAGACTTAAAAAAAAATACACTCAACTTATTGAGGAGGCTTATAACTTAAGACAAAGTGATCAGGCTTTAAGTGACTTTTCAGAATACAAAGCCACAAAAGTTCTTTACAAAATAAATAAATTAGAGTTTGTAGTAAGGGACTCTAATTAGCAAATAATACAATTTTCTGATTTACAATGTTTTAATCATTTAAAACACTCTTAATCATAACCTAACATTACCGTAACCTATACAATAATAAAAGTTCTCATCTTTGCAGAGCAAAAGATTGAGGTTAGTTAAATCTTAAAACAGTTAGTTTAGAGTAAAGTCGGTATTTAGTTAGGTATCGACTTTTTTTTGTTTAATTATGTAGCGTTTGAAAATACTTATAAGACTTCAGTAAACGACTACCATACCAAGAAAACAATTCTCCATCTACAATTTTTATTTTCTTGTCAGGAAACTGAGACTGCAACTCTATTACATCTGCTTTTTTAAACGGAAAAGGTTCTGTGGATAGAAAAATAAGATCTGCTTCTTTTAGTTTTGAATTATTAAAATCAATTTCTGGATAACGCTTTTCGGACTCAAAAACATTTATAAATCTAGCTTCATTAAGCATAACATTTATAAAGTTATCTGAAGCAGCAACCATCCAAGGTTTTTTCCAAATAAAATAAGCTACTTTTAATTTCTCTATATCTTGATTTTGAAGCTGAAAAGCTTCACGTTCTAATTTAATATTTGAGATTAAAGTTGAAGTTGTTCTTTCAATTTCAAAGATATCTCCATACATATTTATTAGCTCAAAACTATCTTCAAGATTATAAACATCACTAACATGAATCGGTGCAATACCAGTTAATTCTTCGATCATTTCCTTGGTGTTTTCTTCTTTATTACAAAGAATAATATCGGGACGAAGTGCTTTTATTTTTTCAATATTAATTTCTTTCGTTCCACCAACAACCATTTTAGACATTCTAAGATGATTTGGATGCACACAAAACTTAGTAACGCCTACAATAAATCCTTCTAGACCTAAATCTACTAAAAGCTCTGTTTGAGAAGGCACTAATGAAACAATACGTTTTGGTTTGCGACCAAATAGAAGTTTACGATTTAATTGGTCTTTACACGTTTTCATTAAAGAAATTTAAATTTTAAAGTTGTAATTATTTAGAGAAAACTAAGCTTTCAATTCTATTGCCATTTGTAACTGAAGTTCTTCTGCTTTTTGTGCAGCTGCTTCAGCAAAATTTTCTTCTTGTGAAGCATAAATAATTCCTCTAGAGGAGTTTATTAATAAACCTACAGAATCATTCATTCCGTATTTACAAACGTCTTGAAGATTTCCACCTTGAGCACCAACACCTGGCACTAACAAAAAGCTATCTGGGATTATCTTTCTTATATCTCCTAAATATTCAGCCTTTGTAGCTCCAACTACATACATTAGATTCTCTGAGTTCTTCCATGATTTAGAAGTCTCTAATACTTGCTTATACAATTCTACACCATCAATTTCTTTAGTTTGAAAATCGAATGCCCCTTGGTTAGACGTTAAGGCTAAAAGAATGGTATGTTTATCCTTAAAAGCTAAAAAAGGCTCTACCGAATCTTTACCCATATAAGGTGCAATTGTAACACTATCGAACCCTAAATCCTCGAAAAAAGCTTTAGCATACATTGTACTTGTATTACCTATATCTCCACGTTTTGCATCTGCAATAGTGTAAATTTCAGGATGGTTTTCGTTTAGGTAATTAATTGTTTTTTCTAAAGCTTGCCATCCTTTAATTCCGTAAGCTTCATAAAAAGCAGTGTTTGGCTTATAAGCGACACACAAATGATGTGTTGCATCAATAATTGCTTTATTAAAAGCGAAGATTGGATCTTCTTCTTTTAATAAATGCTTTGGAATTTTATTTAAATCGACATCTAATCCAATACAAAGAAAAGATTGCTTTTGTTTAATTTGGGTAATAAGTTGTTGTGTTGTCATTTTTTTATCAAATTATTCCTAAGTATTTTTTTTGATCATCCGTTAACCTCCAGCTTTCTTGTATATCTAGATTAAGAAGAAGAAATTTTATTTTTAATTTATCCTGTTTTATAAGACTTGAAAACCAATTTAAAGATGTTTGACTTTCTTCACTTAGAAACTTAGCCCAAGTAATAACAATATAAACATCAACGCGTTCTTCAATAAATTCACTTTTATCAATGATAACAATATCCTTAAGAAAACCTTGTAAAGTTTGATTAGGATCTGATTTCATTTTTGAAATCTTCGCTATCTTTTTTATCTCAGCACCACAATAGGTTCCTTTTCCTCTATTCTTAATTAATTCGCCATTTGAGTTATAAAAATAGGCTTCAGGAACTACTAATTTGTTCGATCTGCTATATTCTCCAAATGTTCTAATTCCTTTTAAAGTCGCAATTTGATTAATAGAAAAGTCAATTTTATTTTCTTTCAAATATTGAATTAACGTTGAGTCGTTTTCTGTTTGGAAATTAATTTCTATTTGCTTTTGCCCAAAACAAAAACTAGAAACGAAAAATAATAATGCAACAAATTTCATATGCTTATATTTTAATGTTTCAGGTAAGAAGAACTTCTTTATAATTCAAAAGATTCCTGCTTTCACAGGAATCTAGATTAAATTTGATCATCATTAGCTTTCAACAACTCAGTGTTTTCAGCTAACATTAATTCGTCTATTATTTTTTGAATATCACCATTAATGATATTTGATAAATCGTACAGAGTTAAACCTGGCACTCTATGGTCCGTAACACGGCCTTGTGGATAATTATAGGTTCTGATCTTAGCAGATCTATCACCAGAACTTACCATACTTTTACGTTTTTCAGAATCGGCAGCTTGTTGCTTCGCTAATTCTAAATCGTATAAACGCGAACGTAAAACCTTTAAGGCTTTCTCTAAGTTTTTATGTGATGATTTTTGATCCTGACAACTTACAATCATTCCCGTAGGCTCGTGATGTAACTTAATTGCAGAATATGTTGTATTCACCGATTGCCCTCCAGGACCTGTTGATGTAGTACGCTCAATACGAACCTCAGTCATGTCTAATTCATAATCAAACTCCTCAGCCTCAGGTAAAACCATAACTGTTGCTGCACTTGTATGTACACGTCCTTGAGTTTCTGTTTGTGGTACACGTTGTACACGGTGCACACCAGCTTCAAACTTTAAAGTTCCGTAAACATCTTCACCAGAAACTTCAAAAATAACTTCTTTAAAACCACCTGATGTTCCATCACTCTGACTTACAACATCTACTTTCCAGCCTTTATCACTACAGTATTTAGAATACATTCTGTATAAATCACCTGCAAAAATACTTGCTTCATCACCACCTGTACCTGCTCTAACCTCAACAACGACGTTTTTAGCATCGTCTGGATCTTTAGGAATAAGCATAAAACGAATCTCTTCTTCAAGTTTTGCGATAGTTTCCTTAGCTTCTTCGAGTTGCATTTTTGCCATGTCTACCATTTCGGCATCAGAACCATCTGCAATAATTTCTTCAGCTTCAGATACATTTTCTAATGCTTCACTATAAAGCTCACCTTTATCTACAATAAGTTTAAGATCCTTGTATTCTTTCATCAGCTTCGTATAACGCTTCTGATCTGATATAATATCTGGTTGAATGATAAGGTCGTTCACCTCATCGAACCGTTGTTTTATAATCTGTATTTTCTCTAACATCTATCTTCAAAAATTATCGTTCAAAAATACGATAAATAATGGATTTTTAAACGTTGCTTATAAGGACATTTTAACTTTCAAAAAATAAACCACTTAAATTTAGCGTTATACATATAATATGTACAAATTTCTAGCTATACTAACCTTTTACAAACAATTTGTAGTTTGGTCGTTTATCGTAAACATCATTATTTTACTGTATACACCGTATATAACACCAGCAATATGTATTAAATTATTCCTTGTAATATTTGCTTGGTATTACATTAATGAAACTTCAAATAAACGAAAATTAACTATTTATCGAAACCTAGGGATTTCATCCTTCAAGCTTTTTTCTATTATATTTATAGTAGACTCTACCTTAACGCTTTTATTTCTAAAATTATACACGGAATTTTTATAAACCTCAGCTGAAATTGATATTTGAATTAGATAATATAGAACTTTACTTTAAAACCAAGCGAATTTTAAATGGCATTTACTTAAAAGGTGAAACAGGAAAAGTTACCGCTATTTTAGGCAGAAATGGTTGTGGAAAAAGTAGCTTACTCAATATTGCATTCGGAAGTCTAAAACCTAAATACATGTTGATTCGCTTGAACAAGAAACCTCTTCAAAAACCTCTATATGTTTTAAAAATCGCTAAATATTTACCGCAGTATAATTTTATTCCTGCTGAGATGAAATTATCTTTTGTGTTTAAATTATATGATTTAAGTTGGAAAAATTTTATTGCTTTATATCGAGCTTTTTCAATATATAAAAACGATAAATTTAAAGCACTATCTGGAGGAGAAAGACGACTTATTGAAACTTATATTACTCTGAAAACAAAAAGTGAGATTGTTTTTTTAGACGAGCCCTTTTCTCATATATCTCCGTTACATATTGAAACTGTAAAACAATTAATTGCAGAAGAAAAGAAACATAAAGTAATTATAATATCTGATCATATGTATCAGCATATAATTGAGGTATCGGACACCATTTATTTATTAAAAAATGGCACCACAAAGAAGATTGAAAAGCTTACTGAACTTGAAGATTATAAATATTTAAGTGAAGGTACTTTATAACGAAATTCCAATATTATGAATTAGTTTTCATAATATTATCTAAATCCACAACAACACCAACTCCTAAAATTTGTTTCCATTGTAATTTAGGGCCCACAATAATATTTTCTTCGTTTGTTATTTCATTAGTCTCAACTTCTACTTTAATATCGTTGTCATATCTTAAATGAGAACCTAAAGTTGCTTTTACAAATCTATTAACTTTCATGTCCAAGTTAAGCTCCCACTCTAAATCAATGTTACCAAAACTATTAATATAGTCCGTGTATAATTCTAAAAGGCTCGTAACTTTTATGTTTTCGAAAAGCTCTTCTTCGTATGAATTGGTTAAAAGTATCCCTAACTCTTGCTTTACTTTTTTCCCTTCTCTAATTATATTTCCTTCCAAATCATAAATAGCAGAGTCTACACCAAAAGCACCTTTATTTGACAGGTCATCATCTAAGACAAAGGTTGTTTTTAAAGTAAAAGGAGATGCATAAAAAGACAATCGCTCAACAAAACGACCATATTCCATACCTACACCAAAAAACATATAACCAGGAGCTAAAAATTTTGAAATAGGTGTATCTCTATCAGGATAAGTATATCCATTAGCCATTTGAGTATTAAGGCTAAATTTTGAAGAATAAAACCAATTACTTTTAGGATCTTTTTCTAAACCAATATTAGAAATTATCTCAATAACATCTTCTGTTTTTCTAATATTTAATTCTTCTTGCTTGTTTAAACCATATCTAATATTGAAATTAGAATTCCAATACCACTTTTTTTGTTTGTATTTTGCTTCAGCCGCACCGGTAACAATTCCTGAAATAGAATTCGTACCACCTGCATTCCAGTTTGTAAATGACACTTGATTAAGTGTTAAACCAACTTCTTTTTTTGTTTTCCAACCTAATTGAATAACCTCATTTTTTTTCTTTTGAAAATACAATGAATCAGGCTGTGCAAAAAGCACACTTGAACATAAAACAAATACACTAAATATAAACCACGAATAGTTTTTCATGCTAAAAAAATTAATAAGAGAATGTACCGTAATCGCTTTTTATAGTTAACTTCTTCTTATCTGAAGCTTCTACTCGACCTATAATTTTAGCATCTACATTAAAAGATTTTGAAATCTCAATAATAGCTTCTGCAACTTCAGGCTTTACGTACAACTCCATACGGTGTCCACAATTAAAAACTTGGTACATTTCTTTCCAATCTGTTTTAGATTGCTCTTGAATGAGTTTAAATAACGGAGGAACATCAAACATATTATCTTTTATAATATGAAATTGATCTACAAAATGAAGAATTTTTGTTTGCGCACCACCACTACAATGTACCATTCCATGTACGGATTCACTATCGTAACTATTAAGGATAGCTTTTATAATTGGAGCATAAGTACGTGTTGGAGATAATACCAATTTACCAGCATCTATAGGAGAATTCTCTACAGCATCTGTTAATTTTGTTTGCCCAGAATAAACTAAATCTTCGGGTACAGCAGCATCAAAACTCTCAGGATATTTTTCAGCTAAGTATTTAGAAAAAACATCATGTCTTGCAGATGTTAATCCATTACTCCCCATACCTCCATTATATTCAGTTTCGTAAGATGCTTGTCCAAAAGACTCTAATCCTACAATAACATCACCAGCAGTAATATTTGCGTTATCAATAACTTTAGATCGTTTTATACGCGCCGTTACTGTAGAATCTACAATGATAGTTCTTACCAAATCCCCTACATCTGCAGTTTCTCCACCTGTAGAATGAATAGAAACTCCAAAAGATTTTAGATCTTCTATTAATTCTTCTGTTCCGTTAATAATTGCAGAGATAACTTCACCAGGAATAAGGTTTTTATTTCTCCCTATTGTTGAAGATAACATAATATGATCTGTTGCTCCTACACAAAGTAAATCGTCAATATTCATAATTAACGCATCTTGAGCTATGCCTTTCCACACTGAAATATCTCCAGTTTCTTTCCAATACATATAAGCTAATGATGATTTTGTACCAGCTCCATCGGCATGCATTATTAAGCAATAATCTTCATTATTTGTTAAATGATCTGGAACAATTTTACAAAACGCTTTAGGAAACAATCCTTTATCAATATTTTTAATCGCATTGTGTACATCTTCTTTTGAAGCTGAAACTCCTCTTTGCGCATATCTTTTACTTACCGAATTATCCATATTACAATTTATTAGTGTGGTTTTGCAAAAGTAAGGATTGCGTTTAATTATAAGGAATGATTCGATTGGAATTAATAACAGTATTTGAGTTTTTATTCACAACTCTATTTTTCATTAGATTAATCTGCTCTATTTGAAGATATAAATACGTTTTTGAAAGTACTTGAAATGAAATTTACCCAAAATACAAAAAGATAAAACTGAAATATCAATTTTATCTTTTTGCTTTAAAAAATAAACTTAAAGTTAATTATTATAGTTTAAAATCTTAAAAAAGGATGAAAACAACCTCAATTACAATTATCAAACTAAAACAACAACTTTTCGTTTTTCTTATAAATTACTGATTAATAGCACTACAAAAATATAAAATAAACATATTTTAAGACTATTTTTATCTATTACTTAATCTAAGACCTCTCTCTTTTCGATAACTAGTTAATGTCATCGATAAAATACATAAATCATCAAGTTTTAAAAAATTACCATATGTAAACTCACGTATTACATTATTTAAATTAAAAGTTTGATCCTTTTATTTAGTAAACAATAACTCTCTGTATTTTGTTAATGGCCATATTCCATCATCAATCATTAATTCTAATTTGTCACAGTGGTACCTAATAGTATCAAAAAATGGTTTTACTTTATTGCAATAACCATCTGCTTTCTTTTCTAAACTAGCGTCCTTATTACATATTTTACGAGCCTCAGTCATTTCTGTAACAGAAGAATTTATAGCCTCAATATGTGTTGATATACTTTCTATAAGCCCCAATTGAGCCTTTGCGTAATTCTTAAACTCATCACCATAAATGGTTTTAAGACCTTTTACATTTTCAATTAAAATATTCTGATACCTTACCGCTGTTGGCACTACATGGTTCCTAGCTATATCTCCAATAACCCTACTTTCTATTTGTACATGAAGAATATAATCTTCCATTTCTATCTCATAGCGCGCTAAAGACTCTACACTATTCATTACTCCTAAGCTTTCAAAAAGATCAATAGTAGATTTAGCTTTTTTTATTTTAAGTGCTTCAGGGGTTGTTTTATTATTACTAAGTCCTCGTTTTTCTGCTTCTTTTTCCCAATCACCACTGTAACCATTTCCTTCAAAAAGAATTGCCTTAGATGTTTTTATATATTCTCTTAAAACATTGAATATAGCGTCATCTTTTTTCATTTCTTTTTTATCGATTAACTCATCGACTTCAGCTTTAAAATCTATCAATTGTTTTGCGACAATAGTATTTAAAACCGTCATAGGCTTTGCACAATTAGCCGTTGAACCAACAGCTCTAAACTCAAATTTATTACCTGTAAAAGCAAAAGAAGATGTTCTATTTCTATCCGTATTATCAAGTAATATTTCTGGTATTTTACCAACCACATTAAGCTTTAAATCCGTCTTTTCTTGAGGTGATAATTTTCCTTTAGTTACTGTTTCTAATTCATTAAGTACATTAGTTAATTGTGCTCCAATAAAAACAGAAATTATAGCAGGCGGTGCCTCGTTGGCTCCTAACCTATAATCATTACTCGCAGAAGCAATAGCTGCTCTTAATAACTCTTCATGAGTTTGGACCGCTTTAATTGTATTAATAAAGAAGGTTAAAAATTGAAGATTACTCATTGGTGTTTTCCCTGGAGATAATAAATTAACACCTGTATTAGTAGTTAAACTCCAATTATTATGTTTACCAGAACCATTAACTCCTGCAAATGGTTTTTCATGCATAAGAACAGTAAAATTATGACGTTCTGCTATTTTTTTCATCACATCCATCAGTAATGAATTATGATCTACTGCTAAATTAGCTTCTTCAAATATCGGAGCCAATTCAAATTGATTAGGCGCCACTTCATTATGCCTTGTTTTAACCGGAATACCTAATAACATACATTGATGTTCTAGATCACGCATATAAGACATTGCTCTTCCTGGTATGGTTCCAAAATAATGGTCATCTAATTGCTGCCCTTTAGCTGGCGAATGGCCAAAAACAGTTCTGCCAGTTAATAAAATATCGGGTCTAGATGTTGCAAGCGCTGAATCAATTAAAAAATATTCTTGTTCCCATCCTAAAGATGCATTTACTTTTTTTACATTTTTATCAAAATATTTACAGACTGCTACAGCTGCATTATCAACCGCCTGTAGAGCACGTAAAAGAGGCGTTTTATAATCTAAAGCTTCACCTGTATATGATACAAAAACAGTAGGAATACATAATGTTTTATCGTAAATAAAAGCAGGAGACGTTGGGTCCCAAGCTGTATATCCTCTGGCTTCAAATGTATTTCTAATTCCCCCATTAGGAAAACTAGACGCGTCTGGTTCTTGCTGCACTAATTGATCCCCTCCTAATTTCTCAATAGCAAGACCATCACCAATAGTTTCAAAAAACGCATCATGTTTTTCAGCAGTTGCTCCTGTTAATGGTTGAAACCAATGCGTATAATGAGTTGCTCCTTTAGTTATCGCCCACTCTTTCATCCCTGCTGAAATGTGATCAGCTACTGTTCGATTTATTTTAGTACCTTTTTCAATCGCCTCTAAAACACTATTTAATGCCGTTTTAGTTAAATATTGGCGCATTGAAACCTCGTTAAATACATTTTCTCCAAATATTTCTGAACGACGTTGGTTATCTTTAATCTTCAAAGGTTTCCTTTCCAAGGATGCTTTTACAGCATGAAATCTAAGTGTTGACATATTATTATTTTTTCGAAGTAAAAATACAAAATATTTAAAAATACCCACTCAAAAATAGGGGCATTGATATTAATCGAGAGTATTTAATCTAAACTACCCTATTATTTTTGATGTTAAAGAAAAAATAGCCATATTTGTGACAGTACATAAACAATAACACAACACAAATTATGAGTAAATCTAAATTAGAGTATATATGGCTTGACGGATATAAGCCTACTCAAAACATGAGAAGCAAAACTAAAATTGAAGAAGATTTTAGTGGTAAATTAGAAGATTGTCCTATTTGGTCTTTTGACGGATCATCTACAAAACAAGCCTCTGGTGGTGCTTCAGATTGTTTATTAAAACCTGTTGCTATTTATCCAGATCCTGCTCGTAAGGATGGATACTTAGTAATGACTGAAGTTTTAAACGCTGATGGAACTCCTCACGTTTCTAACGGAAGAGCTACAATTGAAGATGAAGATAATGACTTCTGGTTTGGTTTTGAGCAAGAATACTTTATTATGGATACGCAAACACAATTACCTTTAGGTTTCCCTATTGGTGGCTATCCTGCACCTCAAGGAATGTACTACTGTTCTGTTGGTGGAAAACACACACATGGTAGAGATTTAGTTGAAGAACATGCAGATCTTTGTATTGCTGCAGGTTTAAACTTTGAAGGAATTAACCAAGAAGTTGCTTCTGGACAATGGGAATACCAATTATTTGCTAAAGGCGCTAAAAAAGCTGGAGATGAAATTTGGGTTTCACGTTATTTATTAGACCGTTTAACTGAACAATATGGTTATTATATTGAGTACCATCCAAAACCATTAGGTAAAGATATGGATTGGAATGGTTCTGGTATGCACGCTAACTTCTCTAACTCTGTTTTAAGAACTTGTGGTTCTCAAGAAACTTATGAAAAAATATGTGAAGCATTTAGACCTGTTGTAAAAGAGCACATTGCTGTTTATGGTGAGTTTAATGACCAACGTTTAACAGGTGAACATGAAACTGCTTCTATTCACGATTTTAGTTATGGTATTTCTGATAGAGGAGCTTCTATTCGTATTCCAATCATTACAGTTGAAAAAGGCTGGAAAGGTTGGTTAGAAGATAGAAGACCAGCTTCTAATGGTGATCCATACAAAATTGCAGGAGTGATTATCAAAACTGTAAAAAGTGCTAATATTTCTTAATTAGTATCAAATAATTTTAAAAAAGCCGTTTAGATAATATCATTTAAACGGCTTTTTTTATTCCTTAATATAATATATAACGTTACAACATTCAATATTCTCCCCTTTAATTAGACCTATTAATTTCTATTCCCTGAAGCTTCTATTCTAAATAGGTTATTCTGATTACTCATTTTAAAAATTAACATATCTATCTAATTATCAACGCATAGAAGATTCTAACTTCCTCAAAAAACAACCTTTAATCGACGAAATCTACTTTTAAAAGCAGATCTTGACATTTTATCGACTATTCTAGGTGATCTTCGTTTTTTTTAGGCCTTATAAAAGTATGGTTATAAGTTTGTGAAGCTATTAACCAAATTTATATAATTATGAAAAATATTACAAAGCGCTTCTTTCCATTTTTTTGTGGAGTTGCTGCATTAATGACAATTAACTTGAATGCTCAAAACACACAAGATAGCTGTAATGCTATTGAAGTGATTGCATCTACTCAAGGAACTACATCTTCAGGAGCTCTTGTAAATGCAAATCGTTCAGATGTGAACGCTGCTTTATACACACCAGACAAGTCTAACGCTGCTGGAGGTTTTTATTCTTTAGGTATAAATGGAAGTATTACCCTAGGATTAGGAGGAGCGGTTTACAACCAACCTGGAACTGACATTACTATTTACGAAACTTCATTTAGTGGAGATAATTGTGGTGGTAGTGATGACGAAATGGCTTTAATCGAATTATCTCAAGACGGTTCAACATGGGTTGAATACGGAACTGTTTGTCGTGATGGTCTTATAGACCTTAATGATGTTGATTTAGAGTATGTAACACAAATTAAAATTACAGATGCTACAACAGGATCAGGTGATGGTTACGATCTAGATGGTATTGAAGCTGTAAACGGCTGTGAAGAAATACCTAGTGAATTTTGTTATGGTTCTACTGCATTTGACTATGTACCTGGATTAAATAGTGACGGAACAACTTTTAATGTTGCTGAACGAATGGATACTAACAAAGCTTTAGGCTTACCAGAAATGGATGATTCAATGAACTTTTTATCATTAGGATATGGTGGTGAAGTTACTATTGGTTTTGATGGTGTTGTTTACAACAATGAAGGACCAGATATCGAGGTTGTAGAAACTACATTTGGCAATGCTTCTTTTTCTAACTACCCAGAATCAGCTGATATTTACGTATCTCAAAACGGTATTGATTTTTATCTTATCGGATCTGTACTTACAGATAACGCAGGAGACTTAGATATAAGTAACGCTCCTATAGCTCTTGCTTATATTACAGAAGTAAAAATTGTAGATACAACGCCTAGCGGTTCTATTTCTGAAGATGGTTTTGATTTAGATGGTGTTATTGCTTTAACAGGTTGTAACGAACTTATTGAGCCTACACCTGCTGGATGTTATCCTGTAGATTATTTTAACTACGTAGAAGGAACTAAGAAAAATGGTGGTGTTATTGACGCTATTAGAACTGAAACTCCTGAAAACACACTTGGTGCACCAGAAGGAACTGATGATTATGTATTTACTACACTTGGTTACGGTGGAGAAATTACTTTAACATTTGGTGGAGCTGTATACAACCAAGCAGGACCAGACTTAGTCGTTGTTGAGACTACATTCCAAAACACTTGGGGTTGTGAAACTTATGGAGAATATGCTGATGTATACGTTTCTGCAGATAACATCAACTTCCATTTTGCAGGTACTGTTTGTAAATCTGATAACGCAATTGATATTTCTGATGCTGGTGATTTTGATTTCATCTACTATGTGAAAATTGTAAACAACAATGAATTATCTACAACTGAAGATGCTTACGATCTTGATGGTGTAATTGCTGTTGGAACATGTGAAGAATTCAATTACGCTGCTTACGCAGATGAGCAATATCGTTTATTAAGTGTTGACCAAATAAGTGCTAATGATTTAGGTGTAACAACTCACCCTAACCCTACTAGTACTGTTTCATATATTGAATTCACTCCAAAAACAACAAGCAATATACTTATCGAAGTATTTGATATAAATGGTCGTAATATTGGTCAAGTTTTCAATCAAGAAGCTTATTCAGGTCAATCTTATACAGCTGAATTTAACGTTAACAATTTAGCTTCTGGACTATACATCTACAAAGTAACAACTGGTAACTCTAGTATTACTAAAAAGTTTGTAGTTAATAAATAAGAATATAACTTATTAGTTATTCTAATTACTATACAAAAAGCCTCCTGAAAATACATTTTTAGGAGGCTTTATTTTTTCTATTAGTTTATCATCTGTTTTAGCTTTCAACTAAAAAATAAGTGCTTATCTTATGTTTAAAAATAATCTATAATTATCTTTAACTATAGCAAGTACACGCTTGAGATAAAAACATCTTATATTATATAAAAAATAATTAGAAAGAGCTCTATGCTGTAATATTGAGTCTTCATACTAAAGAAGTATTTCTAAGTAATATATTTATTACCAATACAGCTTTGACCTAAATATTAGCAAAGTACTAATGAACAATAAGCAACACAAGAAGTCGTTAGTTGTTTCACTATAAAGAATATCTTTTTACATTTACTATATAACAAAGCCTCTTGAAAATGTATTTTCAAGAGGCTTTGTTTATACTTTTTATCAAAAAAAAACAATCACAAGTTTACCTAATAGTTCTCTTATTAAAACTGATGACTACCTAAGAGTTAGGAATATAAAAACTATATAAGCACCAAATAAAAGCATTCCTTTTACCCTCCCTATTTCAAAACGTTTTGGTATCATTATAAACGGAATTAAAATAGCAGCAAAACCAATCATCCAAAAGATATTAGTCGATAAGATCTCAGGAGTATTAGGATTAACTACAATAGGTTTTATCATTGCTGTAAGACCTAAAACAGAAGCAATATTAAAAATATTAGAACCGATAAGGTTTCCTAAAGAAATCGCTTTTTCTTTTTTAACTGCAGAAATTACAGAAGCCGCCAACTCAGGCACACTTGTACCAATAGCAATTACAGTAACAGAAATTGCATAATCACTAATACCTATTGATAATGCTAATTCTTCAGCACCTTCCACTAACCAAAGTGAACCAAAATACAAACCTGCAGCACCTATTAACAACCAAATTGTTATTTTAAAATTAGAAACAACAGCTAAATTATCATCAACTTCTTCCAAATTTTCTTTTGTAGATCTTCTAGAACTTCTAATTAAAACTACTAAAAAGACAACTAAAGCTATCAACATAATTAAACCTTCAATCCATGTTAAAACACCATCATTCTTTAAAAAATAGTAAAGCACAAAAGATAATAACATCATCATTGGCCAATTCAACTTGTAAAACTCTTTATCTACAGCTAGTGGAGAGATCATAGCTGTAATCCCTAAAACCAATCCTATATTAGCAATATTAGAACCAATAACATTTCCTAAAGCAATATCAGAAACTCCATCTAAAGCCGCCTGCAAGCTCACTAATAATTCTGGTGCAGAAGTTGCGAAAGACACAACCGTCATCCCAATAACAAGTTTTGATATTTTTAGTTTAAAAGATAGCCCAACAGAAGCTCTTACCAAAAAATCACCACCAACAACCAAAAAGGCTAAACCTACCAACACTAAAACTATACTCATCTTCTATCTGAATTTAATTCACAAAGATAATATTTCATTTGCACACAGACTAAAAACTACACTTTTCGTTGAATAACTATTATTACAGTTTTATAACTGTAATAATAGTTATATATTTATCCCTCAAGATTAAAACACTTATTTTAACTATGCAAAAGCTCACAAATAAAGAGGAAGAAATAATGCACATACTGTGGAAGTTAGAAAAAGCTTTTGTTAAGGATGTGCTAGCGGAAATTAATACTGAAAAACCTCATTACAACACACTTTCTACCATAATTAGAAACCTAGAAGAAAAAGGTTACGTGAGTTATAACGCCTATGGCAAAACTCATCAATACTTCCCTATTGTATCTAAAGAAGATTATAAAACAAAATTTATGAATACGGCTATTGAAAATTATTTTAATAGCTCTTATAAAAACGTGGTTTCATTTTTTGCAAAAGAAGAAAAAATAAGTGTTGATGAGCTTAAGGAAATTATAGCTTTAATAGAAAACAAAAAATAATTATGGAATATTTGCTAAAAGCTTCAGTAGTAATCGCAGTATTCTATTTATGTTATTATCTACTTTTAAAGAAAGAAACATTTTTTCAGCATAATAGATGGTTTTTATTAATCGGTTTAATAATTGCAATAGTATTTCCTTTAATTGTTATCCCTGTATACATCTCAATAGAATCTACTACATTACAAGAATCTATATTCACAACATCCGTTAATCATTCAACTTTCACAGAAGATGTCGTTGAAACCACTTTTAATTGGAAAGAATTAAGTTTAATAGTATATACAATTGGTTTATCAATATTCTCGATTCAATTTATATTTCAGTTTGGTTCTTTAATAGTTCTACTGATAAAAAACCCAAAATATAAAGATCAAAATTTCACATATATAATTGTTAAAAACAAAATTTCACCATTTTCATTTTTTAAGTGGATCGTTTACAATCCTAAATCTTACAAGGAAGAAGAACTTCAGTTGATTTTAATACATGAAAAAGTACACGCTACACAATTACATTCTATAGATATTTTACTAACGCAATTAGCCTGTATTGTATTTTGGTTTAATCCTCTAATTTGGTTGTACAGAAAAGAAATACGACAAAATTTAGAATACATAGCAGATTTAAACACACAAATATCTACTAGCACAAAAAAAGAATATCAGCATTTATTATTAAAAACAAGTATTGCTAATCACAATACACTTTTATCTAATAACTTTTATAATTCATCAATCAAAAAACGAATATTTATGTTAAACAAAACGAGATCAAAACAAAAAAATCAATTGAAATACTTGCTTATGTTGCCACTTTTAGCTGGTTTACTCATTAGTATGAATAGTAAAAAGATATATCTAGAAGCTGAACTCCTCAACAACATTGAACCAATTAACACAAAGGATTCAATTACACACGAAAGCATAAAGCTAAAGTTCACCAACCAGATGAATGATGATCGCCTAGAAGAATTTAAAACACTTTTAGAATCTAAAGGTGTAACAATGAAAATAAAAAGCTTAAAACGTAACCAAGACGATAAAATTAGCTCAATAAATATTGTTTTTGAATCTAAAAATAGAACAACCAACTATAGTTCTAAAATTAAAGAAGGAATTTTACCTTTCTATTTTGAAATGACTGACGAAAGTATTGAAGTTTATAACATTAAAGATATTGAATATAATGAAAATACATTAGTTGCCGCCTACAACATCCAAAAACCAAATGATACGTTATACTTTAAAACGATTGATTCCGCAAAGGTGCAAAGCTTATCTAAAGAAAAATCTGACTTATACTATGAAGGTGGTAAAACTTTAAAAATAACCACTAAAAATGATGATCTAATAATTAATCAACCCCAAAAAAAGTATAAAGCTATTTCAACTGCAACTAACAACAATCAAAAACCTTTAATAATCATTGATGGAAAAGAAGCAGATTATGAACTACTTAAATACCTGAATCCTAACCTTATTGAAAGCATGACTGTTTTGAAAGACAACAAAGCGATTGATGCATACGGTGATAAAGGTAAAAATGGGGTTATAATATTAATAACTAAAGAAAATACAACTGAGAAAAATACAACCAAAACAAAAAACAATAATCCATGGAAAGCCATTGGTAAATCAGAAATAAATAGCTTCACCTACATTGATGATGAAACCCCTTCAAAAAGTGGATCTATTGCCTATATTTCAAAATCTTCAACAGATCAAATTTTAGATTCTCACACAAATGAACTTAAAAGAATTGGAATCACAGTTAAATATTCTAAGTTAAAAAGAAATAAGGTTGGAGAAATTACAAGTATAAAAATTAGTCTTGAGGATAATGAAGGATCAAAAAGTAGCGCTACATGGAAAGTTACTAATGGTATTCCGGATATAGAATTTGGAAAATCAGAAGGATCCTTAATCGCTAGAACCAAGTAAATAAAACCATTTTAAAACAAAAAAAAGAGCCAAACTGAATATAAACAGTTTGGCTTTTTCTATTAAAGTATTTCTACTACTTAATTAACAATAACCTTCTTAATTACAGAACGATTCTCACTGGTTAATTTTAAGATATATAAACCCGAAGCGATATCTAAGTCTAGATAATCATTTACAGTCTGTATACGCTTTAAAAGCTTTCCTTCTACTGAGTAAACCTCAACATTAGCCGCTGCATTTAATCCAGAAATATAAACACGCCCTGTTGTAGGATTAGGTGTTAAAGTGACATCTAATAATGCATTATCTTCAACACTTAAAGCTTGTGCCCATGCATCACCAACATTATCTCCCCAAATATATTCTATCAAATCTGGTTGATCTATAAAAGGATTTCTGTTTTTCTGCCAATTATAAACCACGTTATTTCTATTCATTTCAAAATCATCTGGCGGATCATTTCTATGCCACTCAAGTAGAGTTGCTAAATCTCCAAACTCACCAACATTGCCATCAGGATAACCATTTACGATTTCTAGACCATTATAACGCACAGCCATATAAAATACACTTCTGGCTACATCACCTTTAAATTTTCCTGCTGTACCGGTTGGCCCATTATACTCACCATAAAACTGATTATTTCTTGAACTATTCTCTGGTCCATCTGCTGCTCTTAATGCATGTGCATCAGAATTACCATGACGTAATGAATCTGCTTCTGTTGTCCAATAAACATCAATTCCATCAGCAACCTCATCTTCTTCTATGCTATCAAAACCACCTCTAGATCTAGGAAATGTATGTTCTCTATTCCATTTCCCTGTATTTATAGAACTTGTTTGGTAATCTAACTTGGCACGACCTTTTTCTAAGTATACCAACCATACTTCATTACTGTTTTCTGGATTTTGATCTGCTTCTTTTAAAATATCAATAATATCTGCATAAGTCTGTGCTCTTACAATAGATGGATCTGCAATAATATCTTGTAAAGCCTGTCTTAAAGTAACATCTGCTAAGCCATCTAAACTGTTGTAATAACCAGTTGGCTGTGTAGTTTCAACAATACCGAAAGTAGGTTCTAAAGGTGTTCCCCAAGCTGCAACAACAAAATCATTATCCACAACTCTAATTTCTATATCTCCATTATTAGCTATAATTGGCTCTACTAGATCTAAAAATCTAATTTTTAAAACCTCATCACCTTCATCATCAGCATCATCAACTAAAGTAATTGTAGTTGTCGCTGTATTCTCTCCTGATAAAATAGTAATATTTGTATTTCCTGTATAATCAGAAATGTCAAAACTATCATTATCCAAACTTATATTAAAGTTTAAATCTGAATCTACATTAGTATCTGCAGTAAAGATAATATCAAAAATTGCACCTTCTTCAATTTGAGTGTCTATAACAGAAATAGCAATTGAATTTACAGCAATACCTGAACCATCATTTTCTCTTCTTGGCGTTGGTGTTACAGAAGAAAAGGTTACAACTCCCATTTCATCTACAAATCGTTGAATAGATTTAGGATTAGCATTGGTACCACTATCATTATATTGCATTGTTTCTCCTAACTTCTCTAATAAATCCGTAGCATCAGAATCATTAGTTCCGTAAACCATTGCATCTATTAAATTATCTTGAGTAGCTATAGTTCCCTCTAAAAAGTCTGATGTCAAAGCTTCATAGATACCTACAGCATCTGGTCCATTTTGAATTACGTTTTCTGACATTAATGCCTGAGGAAAAGGCGTAATATTAGAACTCCCTATAACTAATAAACCATTAATATCTGTTGTTAAACCATTTAAATTGTACGTAAAATAGCTACTATCACCTCCACTACTCGATCCATTAAAGAACACTAAAATGTATCCATCAGTAGAAAAATTAGGCGTTTCTGATTTTAATTCTATAAACTCTTGAGTATCTACACTTGGACTATCAGCATCTAGTTCATTAATTACCAAAACCTGAGACCAACTGACTCCTGAAATTAACAGCAGTACTAAAATTGTAATTTTTTTCATTATCATTTTTTTTACAAATATAAACTTATTCTCAAGCCACAGGTTAACACAAAATTAAATACGGAAACACAGTTATCAAAACATACAATCTGCCATAATTAAAAATTCAAAAAAAAGATGAAATTTCAAATTTTAAGCTTATTAATCAATAATCATGTCTACAATTAATAATAACACTCCAAAAACCCCTTTAGAAAGTTACAATAAAAAACACTTATAAGATATTTTAACTATAATTTAAAACACATATATAGACAAGTCACTAAATATTATAACTAATTACATCTTTTTAGATATAAATTAAAATTCAAACTCATCAATTATTACAAAAATACTTGGAACATAGCAGGTTGAATATTTATATTGAAAACTCAATCAATTAAACATTGAATATTACTAACCTCTAAAACCAAAAATTATGATCACATTAATCTCTCTAGTTATTGAAATAATCATTTCAACAATTTAACAACCTCAAAAAAGGTAAAGCTTAGTTCTAGAATAAGTTTTACTATTTTTGTCACAAATAATATAGCCTAAATAAAAACTAACTTTCGTTACAAATAAAAATTATGAAGACTTTCATCTTTAAACTTATCGCAAAAGTGAACAAGGCTATTCTTCCTAGTTACTCAAAACAACAATTAGACCTTAGTAAAGCGACTAAAATCCAACTTGCTATAATAGGTTGGCGTGTCTATATTACTAAAAATGCTATTGGATAAACGTTCTAATAAAAGCATTTTTTATTTCATAATTTCTTGTTAAAAACATCAAAAAAATATGTACTTTTAGTACTCTAAATTTTTTCAGGTGACATTTAACATTCTTACTTTTCAAAAAGCGATTTCAAAATCAACTTTAATTATTGCACTAGCCTGTTTATCAACAAGTTTATCATGTAAAGAAGAACCTAAATACGAAGCTATCAATGACAAAACTTCCGTTTTTTTATCAGGAAAATTAATTCCTGACGATCATTTTTTGGGTGATAAAAACTGTAGAGAATGCCATCAAGAAGAATTTAAAGATTGGGAAGGTTCTGATCACGATAAAGCCATGGAAATTGCAGACAGCACATCTGTATTAGCAGGTTTTAATGGTGAAAAATTTACAAGCCAAGGTATTACATCTCATTTCTTTAAAAAAGACAACGTTTACTATGCAAATACGGAGGGTCCTGACGGAGAATATCACGATTATAAAGTTATTTATACTTTTGGGATCACACCTTTACAACAGTATATTGTTCAATTCCCAAATGGACATTATCAATGTTTAAGAACCGCTTGGGATTCCGTTAAAAATAAATGGTTTGATCTATATCCTGACTTTAAAGTTGTACATTCTGAATGGCTACATTGGTTTAGAGGTGGTTTGAATTGGAATAATATGTGTTCTGACTGCCACTCTACGAACGTTAGAAAAAACTACGACAAAGAAACCCATAGTTACGACACTAAATATGCCATAATCAATGTTAATTGTGAAGCCTGCCATGGAGCCATGGACCGGGTAAACAACATGTAGAAGATGTTAATAGACTTGGAGAAGCATACAATTCAACCGGAACTATGCAAATGACCCTGGATACTAAACCAAAAGAACTAGTAGACCAATGCGCACGTTGCCATATGAGAAGAGAACAATTCTCTACTCACTTTAATTTTGAAGGTACTTTACTCGATCATTATTTCCCTCAATTACTTGTAGAAAATCTATATTTTCCTGATGGACAAATCCTCGATGAAGTATATGTTTATGGCTCTTTTGTTCAAAGTAAAATGTACCAAAACAACGTTACTTGTAATAATTGTCACAATTCGCATTCCTTAAAATTAAAATTTGAAGGAAATAACCTTTGTGCACAATGTCATGAACCCGCAAAATACGATACGCATAAACACCATTTTCATGAAGCAAATACCGAAGGTGCAAAATGTATTAATTGCCACATGACCGGAAGGTATTATATGGGAAATGATTTTAGAAGAGATCATAGCTTTAGAATTCCGAGACCAGATTTAAGTTTAAAATACGGATCTCCAAATGCGTGTACAGGATGCCACGAAGACAAAGATGACAAATGGGCTTGGGAAAAATTTCAAAAACAACATGGCGCTGTAGATTCTATTCATTTTTCAGATAAATTAGCTCCTGGTATCGCTCACCATCCAGATGCATATGCTGGTTTAGCAGAATTAATAAATGATAAATCAGAACCAGAAATAGCAAGAGCTTCAGCTATTAAAGTGATTTCAAATTACAGTTCAGATGATTTAATAGATCAATATCTTACGTTATTAAACGACGAATCCCCTTTAATAAGAGCTGCAACTGTTGATGCTTTAAGCGAAGCAAACACTACAGATTACACTAATTATTTCTTACCATTACTAGAGGATCAAAAAAGAACTGTAAGAATTAAAGCGTTTTATGGACTTGGTGGTTTAACAGAATTACAAATACCAGAACAATACAAAGAAAGCTATCAAAAAGTTAAAAAAGAATTTAATGCTTATTTAGACCATAATTCCGACTTTGTTGGAGGTAGAATAAAAAGAGCGAGATATAATATAAAACAAGGAAATTTACAAAAAGGAATTGAAGGCTACAAAAGTGCTTTAGATATTGATGAATTAAACAATCAAATAAGATTAGATTTAGCTAACCTTTATTACAAGGATCAAAATTTTGAAAAAGCAGAAGAAACGTTTAAAAAGGTTATTGAGCAAGAATCAGAATATGGCCCTGTATACTACTCTTTATCCTTATTATATGCTGAATTAAATCGTACAGATGATGCTATTAAGCAAATGAAAAAGGCTATTGAGTACATGCCAGATAATCCACGTCCTTATTACAATTTAAGCTTATTATATGGTAAAATTCAAGACAGTAAAAATGCAGAACAAACGCTTTTAAAAGGATTAAATATTGACCCTACCAACGAAAGTTTACTATATGCATTGGGTTATCATTATTCTAGCACTAACCAATCAGAAAAAGCTAAAAACATTTTAAATCAATTAGTCAGACTGTATCCTGATAACAGACAGTATGTTAATTTCTTAAATCAGTTTGAGTAGAAATATTTACCTCATTAAGATAAAAAAGAGATTATTCAACTTTTAATGAATAATCTCTTTTTTTGTTCCGATGCGGAAACAACGTTCTTTACCAAGATAAAGCTGATCTCCATGTTTTTCTGACCAAAAGCCGTCTAATAAATCTTTAGTCATACATTTATAAACCACAACTCCTTTATAAATATTTCCATCATCACCTTTGTAATTAAAGTTAATGACTAAAATATTTTCATTAAAAAAACCCGTTCCTAGCTGTATTTGATTATTGTTAATGTTCCATTTTGCAATAATTCTGTTATTCAAATCTAGAGATAGCTTTAATATCCCTTTATAAGTTCCGCCCTCTTCATCTTGATTATTTCCGATTATTTCAAATTGCCCTACTAGATCTTTTACATTCATATTTTCACCTTTCGATTACCTCTAACTCTTCTTCCATTTAGTATTCTATAGTATTTCAACCTTACTAACACCATTACTTTTCTTTGTAATTTGAATTTGAGTAGGAATACGTTCTTTTAAATTTTCTACGTGAGAGATAATTCCGATCATTTTACCTTGAGATTGCAACGTCTCTAAGGTAGAAATTACAGTTTCTAAAGTATTGCTATCTAAAGTTCCGAAACCTTCATCAATAAATAAAGAATCTATTTTCACGTTTTTACTTGCTAAATCAGACAATCCTAGGGCCAAAGCCAAACTAATAATAAACTTTTCTCCACCACTAGAAGTATCTACTAATCTCGCTTGATCAGTTTGATAATGGTCTATCAAATTAAAATTAAGCTCTTCTTTGGCTTTGTAAGAGTCTTCCATTTTTAATGAATAACGCTTGTTTAATTGATACAAATGCACATTGGCAAGATCTAACAAATGTTTTAACGTTAAACGCTGTACATAGACGTTAAATGCGTCTTTAGAGTTTCCTATAATTTTAAAGAGTTCTTTCCAAACTTTACAAATTTTATCTTGAGCGTCTATTTTTTTATAAGTTTCTTGGTTTCTATCTTTTATTTCTTTGTCTTTTCTAAAAGCTTCTACAATTTTACCTTTAGCAGTTAACAGCGCATCTTTTTTAGTTTTTAAATCGACTAAAATTTGTTTGCTTTCAGATTCAGAAGTTTCAAAATTTTTAGTTTCTTGTAATAACTTTAGATCCTTAGCATGTTCTTCTTTTAAGGTCTTTATTTTAAGTTGATTTTCCTTAATGCGTTCTTTATTCTTTTTATACTCATTCGCTATTTCTTCGGATAATAATGCTGTTTCAATGTTTTCTTTTGATGTAAACTCACTGCCTTTTAATTTAGCATTGAGTATTTTTATAAAGTCAGATTTTTTAATTGATAAACTTTTTAAATCAGTTGTAATATTTACCTGTAAAGTTTCTTGTTTTGTTTTAGTATTGAGTAAGTTTTGTAAGGATTCGTTACTCAATTTTGCTTTTTCTACAAAGGTGCTTTTTGCTTTTTGTAGCTGATTTCTTTTGCTTTCTACCGAAATATCAATTGGTAAAAGAGCAATTCTTTCTGTTGTTAATTTCTGCTGTTTTGTTGTTGCTTCTTTAATTGTTTCAGCAAAAACAACTTTGTTTTTAGCATGATTTTCTAACAGATCTTTAAGGTTTTCTATTTTTGTGTTTAGAATCTTACTTTCAGATTTTAATGCGTCTAAACTTCTTTCTGCTTTGTTAAAAAGTGCAATGTTTTCATCTATTTCTTTTAAAAATAGATTGATTTCCGAAAGAATAGGAAGTTGATATTTATATTTAGAGAGTTTTATTGTTAAGCTATTCTCTAATTTTGTACAATGAGCATTTAATTCTAGAATTGATTTTTCTTCTTGAAGAATTACTTCTTTTGCATTTTTATTTTTTTCTTCTAATGTTGCAATTGTTGTTTTTAATTGATTGATTGCTTCTTGCTGTTTTTGAATCTCTTTAGAGAATTGGTCTTTATCTATTTGTAATTGTTGAGCATTTTTTAAACTAGTATTAATTTCAGCTAACTTATTTTTAAGGGAAAGTAATTCAATTTCAACTTTTTCAAAATCAGTTAATTCACAAACAATTAATAATTCCTTTACTTTAGAATTTATTGAAGATAATTCGGTTGATTTTCCTTTAATCTGTTCTTGAAAATTTTCTATACGAGTTTGTATGGCCGTTTTTTTATTATTAAAAAGCGATTTTTCTTCGTTTAACTTTTTTAAATCTTCCTTTCTTTTGGTCAATTCTATTTCAGATTCCGATATATTTATTGTGGGTAAATGTTCTGTATACGGATGCTCTTTAGATCCACATAAACTACAAGGTTCTCCTTTTATTAAACGATTTCTATCCTCCTTATATTTAGCCACGCTTCGCTCTAAATCTAATATTTTAGTAGCATCAATAACTAATTTATCCTGATTTTCAAGGACTTTTTGCAGAGCTATTATTTTATCAGTAATTTCTTTTAAATCGGTTACGTATTTTTTCTCATCCGTCTCTAAATCAGTTTTATCTTTTGCTATTTTTTGATGTTGTTCCGCAAAAACTTTAAATTGTTTCCAATTATTTTCAGACTGATTGTATTTTTCTTTTAACGCTAATAAATCACTTAATGTATTCTTTTCTAAGTCTTTGTTTAGTGCTGCAATTTTTTCGTCAATAACTTTTATTGCTGCTGATTTCTCTTGAAGAATACCTTTGGTTTGTTTTAAACTTTCAGTTGTTTTTGTGATTTCTATTTTCTTGTTATCAACTAATAAATTGCTTTTTGAAATCGCTTCTTTATGGTTTTTTAAAGTTGATAAATCTGTTCTCCAATTTGTTATTTCTAAGGCAACTGATCTTAAAAATTCGTTTTGTTTTATAAAACTTTCTTTTGCTTTAATTTGATTTGTAGTCTCATTAAAACTGTTGACTAATTTACTTTTGTCTTCAGATGCTTTTTTGATTTCTAACTCAAGTTTAACTAAGCTCTCAGAAGTTTTTTCTTTTACAATTCGTTCGTTTTTTAAAGCACTGTCTAAATTTGTAATCGTATCAAATTTTGGCAACCATTCCGCAAAATCTTTTTCTGCAATTTCTACATTATTAGTGTCTGCTTTGGTTTGCTTTTCTAAAAGAAGTATTCGTGGTTTTAGTTCTGTTACTATTTTTTCAATTTCTTTTAGTTGATTTTCTTTTAAAACAGTTTCTTTTTCTGTTCTATTCAAATCTGTTATTAACTCTTTAAAAGGCAATGCTTTTTCATATAAAGACAATTGATCTAATGCTACTTGGTGCTTCTCTACAAAAGATTGAACACTTTTAGATTTCTCTTCATGTTCTTCTCCTTCTTTTGTTAATTTTAGAAAGCTAACATACCAATCCACAATTTTTTGAGAAGACTTTATCGCAGTTTCGGTAAGTTTAATATCAGCATCTAACGTTTTATCTTCAGAAATTAAATTCGCTTTAGCTTCTTCATTTAAAATGTCATCAGCATTTATTTTGGCTTCAATTTCTCTTAGTTTTTTTTCTTCCTCAGATTTTCGATCTAAAATTCCTTGACCAATTTTTTTATAAATCTGTTCGCCCGTAATTTGCTCTAATAACTTTCCTTTTTCTGGACCTTTTGCCGTTAAAAAAGAAGCAAATTCACCTTGCGCTAACATTACAGATCGTAAAAATTGATTGTAATCTAATTGAGTAGCATTAACTACTTCGGTAATTAAATTTCGTTTTTGAGTCGCTAAAATAGTATCTGTAGTTAAGTTTTTTAAACTGACTTCTTCCTTTGGGTTTTTATATGCTTTTCCTTTTTTATCAGCAATTCTAATTCCCCAGAAAGCTTCGTAGATGGTTTTATCATTTTTAAAAGTTATTCTACTAAAAGCATCATGTGCACCATGACTTACAACATCTAACAAAGTACCTTTTGATCCGTTAAAACGCGGAACGTTGTGATACAGAGCAATGGTTATTGCATCTAAAATAGTGGTTTTTCCTGCGCCTGTAGAACCGGTAATTGCATACAAACCAACATCTCTAAATTGTTCATTTTCAAAATCAATAACAATAGGAGTATCCGATTTTAAGGAATTTATATTTTGTAATTCTATCTTTAAAATTTTCATAGAGAAGCTGCCTTATTGTTTTTTAACGGATTGTAATATTTCATTAAAAGCATCCCAAACTTTTGGTCTTTGTTCTAAATCATAATCCATTTCTTCGCATTTAAGTTTAAAAACTTCTGTTGGTAATAATTCTTTAATTGATTTTGTATTCTCCAACAATTCTTCAATTCCTTTAACTTTTCGCTGATTTTTCAATCCTATTTTTAAGATTTCAAAAGGATATTGTGCTGCTTCATACTTTAAATCGTCTGTGTTAACTGTATGATCTTCTTTTAAAGCAATTTCTACCCAAGGTGTTAATTCATAAGAATTAGAAGTCAAACTAGAAAATTTAGAAATACATTCTTGCAAACTACCTGTAAGTTTATAAAACTCTCTAAACTTCGGAATTACATCATCTTTAATGTCAGCAATTTTATTATTTTCTATAGATAAAATAATGACTTTTTTATCGTAATTAATTTCACTAAAACTTAAAATATTAGGAGAACCAGAATAACGAACTTTGTCGTTTCCGCCAATTATTTGAGGTCTGTGTAAATGTCCTAAAGCTACATAATCAAAATACGTAGGGAAATCTTCAGCACCAATATGCCCTAAAGTTCCTACATAAATATTTTGTTCACTATCAGAAATGGTTCCGCCGGTTGCAAACAAATGTCCCATGGCAATTACAGGCGCATTGGTGGTGTTTATAAGTTTGCATTGGTGTGCAGCAGAGACATAATGGTTAATTAATGCTGTTTTATATTTATCTGTTAATTCATCAAAAGTTTCACCAGCAACAGCACGTCTAATATCACCATCACGTAAATAAGGAACTGCAGCAATAATTACTTTTTCGTTGTTTATTTCAATTTCAAAAACTTCATCTTTAATGTCTTCAGTTGCTTTACCAACTACTTTTATAGACAAAGCACCTAAGATGTGTTTTGGCGCATTTAAAGTACCTGGAGAATCATGATTTCCGCCAGTAATAATAATCGATTTACAAGAGGTTCCGTTTAGTTTTACTAAGAAACTGTAGTACATTTCTAAACTTTGATTAGACGGAGAACCGGTATCAAAAACATCTCCAGAAATTAAAAGCACATCAATCTTTTGATCAATAATATAAGTTTCAATCCAACTTAAAAATAGTGATTGTTCTTCAAACTGAGATTGTTCATGCAATCGATGTCCCAAATGCCAATCGGCAGTATGCAGTACTTTCATATATTAAAATCTGATATTTTCTATTAAGCTTAAGACTGAAGGTTTTCTTTTACAAATGACACTTCTAAATTTACAAAAAACAATTAATTAGTATTAATGTTATTCACAATACTCATAAATCATTAACCTGATATCATCAAAAGTAAAATATTTAAGAAATAGAATTAATAAAAATAAAGAACATTGTTTTTTAAATAAATTGCATTTTTGGAATCAAGGCATAATTTTTTTTACCTGAATTATATGCAATTTTAGAGAAAATAGGAAACAAAAAAAAGCTCCCAATATCTTGGAAGCTTTAATTTCTATTGTGACCTCGACTGGATTCAAATACATATCTAGTCTGTACTATTTATAGGTCTTTATGATGCTTGTAAAATACTGTTGACCGATTTGTTGAAATATCGGTTGATTTTGATTGGTTTACCTTGTCTTTCAATCTTATTACAAAGATACTAAAATCAGAGATTCAAACCTATATAAACGGTACTAAATGCTATGAAGACTTTTAAAAATTAAGATTGATTTGCTGAGCTCTTTCAGCGATTAGCTTATTAAAAGCTTCTTTGTTCTCAGGACTTAAAAAACTATTTTCAATGAGTTGGTGCCACTCTTCCATTCCTGTTTCTATACGCTGCCATATATTTTGTATGGCCTTTTTAGGAATACCACTCCCTTCTATGGCCACATCAAAATCAGAACGTCTTAAACGATTCTTTTTTCCATTGAGATTAAGTGCTAGTTCTTCTGGATCATCTACTAATAATTGTGCTGCAACCATATCATATGCTGGTGCTAAATTATAGTTCCCTGGTACTTCTGCTATCAATGAGAAGTTTTTTAAGTGCATATCATTATTACCTATTAAAAATGAGACAATAACCTGTTCATAGAAACGGATGATATCTATTAAAGGGTTATAGCCGTAGGCTTTTATTCCTTTTGCTATTTGTTCATAGGATCCTCTGTACTTGTACTCTGTTAATCGTTCTGTGAATTGACATGCATCTTCCATTGCTAGTTTACTACCATCGGGTTTGCGGTCTATTCGTCTTGTGAGATATGCAAGCTCTCCATCTTTTAATGGAATTAATAAGAAAGGAACTGTAGCTACACCACAAGCTTTTGCCAGGTGCATGGATAAGGCTTCTATTTGTGGCATTTCAGGGTATAGTGAAAAAGGCGGCTTCAATATGAAACGACCGTTTAAAGCGCCAACGATGGTTAGACGTTTATCGTTATCCTCTTGCTTATTAAACCCTAGAGATAGCTTTGGTTGCACACCTGTAACTATTAAACGTTGGGCAATATTCTCTTTAGCCAACTGATCTATTTCAGACATGGCATAATCTAGTTGTATTACTGGCTTATTTTCTTGCCAAAATTCTTTGAGACAAGCCTCGTGATACTGGTTATTATTTTCGGTAATTGGTTGGTGACAGGCTAAACAAATCATATCTCACGTACGCTTATGTTGCCGATACAGTCATGACAAGTGGTTAGTAATAATCCCATACGGTCTCTAGGGTTAAGCTTCCAGTTTTTGTGTGCAATCTCTAGTAGCCACCCTTCTGGTATTAATCCATCGAAGAAAGGAAATAGGTATTCTGACTGAAACTCCTTTTCTTGTAATGGTAATGATAGCGCAATCGCTGCAGCATTCTTATGATTAAGATAGTCTGTGTGATACTTAAACCTGTATCCTTCATCGGTTTCTTTCAAGATACCTGCTTGCTCGTTATTGATCCAGATGGTTCCTTGTCTCATTTCTTATAGGTGTTGGAGTTAATGTATGTCCGAAGAATTGTAATAATTGATTGACCTTATCTAGCATTACGTTTGGTTTTCCTTGTTCTAATTCACGAAGAAAACGCAGGCCTAATCCGGTTAAATCTGCAAGATCAATTTGTGTATAGTTGGCTTCTTTACGTCTGTTACGTACAAACGTTGCTATAGCATTATTGCGGTCCCATTCTTTCATAATTATACCTTTATGGGTGCAATTTAGTGATTTTAATCGATATTATACCCTTTAAGGTGTAATTAACATATAAACAAGCAAAGCTATACCCGAAAGGGTCTATTTATAAAGCACTCTCTAGATATTTTATAACAATCTCTTTTTTGATACCGCTATACTCAGCGAATTCATCTGCCGTGATAAATTGGTGTGCTTCTTTTCCGAAGTAGGTTTTAATTTCATTTAAGAGCTTACGACCGTAGCGTTCACTTCTTCCTGTGATACGCTGAATGTCTTTTGGATATATGCAGGCTCTTACTATTCTCATTTTATACTTTATCTATACACGGTCTATACCTCATCTTGGGTTTGTCTATATGACTTGTTACGGCATAAAACGTATCCATCGGAATGGATGGTTATGTGTATTTGATTTCTTCTATAAATCTACTGTCTTTTGTCTCATAATCAAAATTTTAGAACATTATGGCAAAACAAACAGGAATTATTAAATTGAAAGGCACCATTGGTGATATTTCATTTTACAAGAGCGCAGACGGCTACCTTGCGCGTTACAAAGGTGGTGTTGATGGAAATCGTATTGCAAATGATCCAGCATTCCAGAGAACCCGTGAAAATGGGTCTGAATTTGGACGTGCAGGCAAAGGTGGTAAAGTGATCCGAAATGCTATTCGGGTGCTTTTGCAGAATGCGAAAGACAGCAGAGTTGTGAGTCGATTGACAAAGGTTTTAGTGGCCATCACTAAAACGGATGCGGTTCATGAACGTGGACTAAGAACCATTGAAGATGGTGATATGAACACTTTGTTAGGCTTTGAGTTTAATGTTAATGGAAAATTAGGTGCGACGCTTTTCGCCCCTTATGTCACTACTTATGATCGTTCTACTGGAGAGGTCGACGTGGATATTGCTGCATTTGCACCAACGGTGCGAATTACTGCTCCAGGTGGTACCACACATTACAAATTAGTCATGGGAGCTGCAGAACTTGACTTTGCCAATGAAGCCTCTGTATTTGAAAGTGCAGAAACCGCTATCCTTCCCTATGACAGTACCGATACGGCTGCGATTAACCTTTCTGTGACTTTGACAGCAGCATCTGTACTTCCGGTGATTCAGGTTGTGGGTATTGAATTTTACCAAGAGGTGAACGGACAAATGTATCCGTTGAAAAACGGTGCTTTTAACGCGCTATCTGTAGCGAAAGTAGCTACTGTTTAAATGGATATTTTACTGCAAAGGACCTATTACGAAGCGGGTACGAATAGTGCCCTCTTCTGTAATGGTCAATTTTTAGGGTTTGCTATTGAACTGCCCTGGAAATCTAATCAGCGGAATATTTCATGTATTCCTGAAGGCATCTATACGCTGAACGCGCGGTATTCGGCAAAGTTCGGACCTCATTTACATATTGTAGATGTGAACGGTCGTCGTCTTATACTACTGCATCCTGCAAATGATGCGCAGCGTGATCTTCGTGGTTGTATTGCTCCTGTTACGCAGTTAACAGGTCTTGGAAAAGGGATCCATTCAAAAGCATGCCTTCAAAAATTAGTATCGCTATGCTATCAAGCCTTCGATAGAAACGAAAATGTATTATTAACTATTAAATCTTAAACCATGAATATTGTAGATCGTTATAAAAAAACAACGCCAAAGTTCTTCAGAACTTTAAGAAATATCGGTATCGCCTTAGCCACTGCTGGCGGTGCTATTATTGCAGCACCAATTTCATTACCAGCAATAGTGGTGACGGTAGCGACTTATATGACTGTTGCCGGGACTGTTGCCACGGCCGTGAGTCAGGCTGTGATTGTTGATGCTGATGCTGATGATGATGATGCTGTGACTGAACCTCCGAAGTCACCGACAACAACACCATCTCACAAGGATCCAAAAGATTCTGCATCAAGTTCCGGATAAAATGACACAAAATGTGACCCCTATTCGTTTTTCAATTCTTGGTGGCACGGTTTCCTCTGTGTGGTTTCAAATCACATCTGAAGATCTCCTCAAAACTGCTGTCATGGCTGCTTTTGGTGCTATAGTCAGTTATTTTGTTTCACTACTGATTAAACGCATACATCACTTTTTTCTGAAACGAAAGAATAATAAAAAAGAGCTTCACTAGAGGCTCTTTTTGGTTAACGCAATCATTCAACTATCCTACAAAACCCTTTCCTATTATTTTTAACGAAAAACAAAAAAAGATAACTATCTCATTGGTGGTGTGGGGATGCTGTCAAGCTTTTTGGACAAAATAATACGCCTAGTTTTAGGTTTAAAAAAATGATCCGCTTTTTTCGGCGGATTATTTTTTTCAAAACCTTTGGCTTGAGCTTTATAGCATTTTAGTGGTGGCCGATGGGAACCAACTATATTTGTGTTCTTTTTTTTAAACCAATAACTGAACACAACCAACAAACCAACCAAGGACATGATTCATCCAAATATTTTCTAATTGTGCGCCAAGTTATTAGGCTATTCAATCTTTAAAAAAATATTGAGATATTGTGCTTCTATCTCTGCAACTTCTTCTTTTTTTAATTCTGTAAATTCTTTTTCCAAAGCTCTTTTTGATAAAGTACCATTATTCTGTTCTAAAAACCGAACCATTAATGCTACTAATTTGTCTGGCATTTCAAAATGATTATCTAAATACCTTTTAAATTCATCATATTTTTGCAAATAACTTACTTCTTCTGGAATCACCCTTTTTAAAGTATCCGCTACACAATCATATAAAAATTCAGCTTGTTTGGTTGCATCAAAATAACGATAAAAATCAATAGTATTATTTGTTACTTCTATATTATTAGTTTCTGTTCGACTCCATGTTATATAATCTAATAACGGGTGGGAATAAGATTCTAAAACAGCTTTATAATCCTCTATATGATCTAAAATTGAGGAAGAAACAGGAAAAATAACCCCTTGTTGTGTTAATTTCTTTTTTGCTAAAATATGATGTATAATATAACGATGTAAACGTCCATTACCATCTACAAAAGGGTGTATAAATACAAAACCAAATGCTATGGTTGCAGCCGCTAAAACAGCATCGTAACTTTTATCCTGCACTACTCCATTTGTTGCCATTAACCCCTTTAGTAATTGTTCTATGTCATTTTGTTTTGCAGAAATATGATCTGGTATTGGTTCTCCTGTACTTCTATCATGCTGCCCTACAAAACCCCCTTCGTTACGTAACCCCATGGTTAAAAATCTAGTATTTTCAATAACTATTTGCTGTAAACGTTCTAACTCTTCAATACTTAAAGGTTTATCTCCAGCTTGCCCAATTGCTTTCCCCCAGCGCATAGCCCTGTTATTTCCAGGGTTTTCACCTTCAATAGTAAAAGACGCTTTAGAATCTTTTAATAGTAAAAACGAATATGCACGTTGTAATACATCTTTATGAATACCCTGTAAGAACCTATTTTTTTGATCGGATAAATTGGCATTGATATATTTTTCTAATTTTTCAGTTTTAAAAATTAACGGACAAAAATCTACGGTACCTGGAAGATTATTAATTATTTTTTGTCTTACAGCTTCTTGTCCTTTTATTACATATTGCATTTTAGCGTCTAACAACGGAATATATTTACGTTTTTTTAAATCGACATCTACATGAATCTGTTCTTGCTGAAGCCACTCATACAAAAACCAAATTTTACGACTATATTGACCACTAGGCTCTATATGTAATATACCTTGTACTTTATCTTTAGTTATTGCATTAAATAATGATTTAAACACTAATAAATTTATGCCTTCATATTTAATAGCAAACACCAACTGTTTGTATAATGTTTCTTCTGGTTGGTAGGACGCAGGAAACACTTTCCATTTGCCGTTACTATATTTTTTGCTTTTGTCAGCTATTAATGCTAATGTGTTTGGAAATGGTATTGGTAACTTTAAACCTTCTATGATAGCACCGTACCCCACTATTTTCCCTTTTTCAGGTATGGTTTTTCCTTGAAATATAGATGTTACTACTAATGATGTTACTATTTCCATGTTTTAATTTCTTTTAATACTACTCAAAGATAACCAAAAACACGCGCGCTATTCATAAAAAATGAGCGCAAAATTGAAATCGAAAATAAAAACGAGCGCAAATTAAAATTTAAAAACGAGCGCAATTACAAAAAAATAAGCGCAAAACTCATTTAATAGAAAAAAGTAAGCGCAAAAAAAATACGCTTTTTACGGCGTATTATTTTTTTCAAAACCTTTGGCTTGCGCTTTATAGCATTTTAGTGGTGGCCGATGGAAGCCCACTCTATTTGTGTTCTTTTTTATACTTTAAATTCTGCCCATAATGGATAGTGATCTGAGATGAGCCAGGACAAATTATTATTGGTTAACACTCGATTTTTTAAAGCCACATTTACAAAATCATAATTACCTCCATTTATAAAATCCATTGCTAATTTAGGACCACCATCATCACTATTGAACCAAGCAATTTGATCGTAGTACTTTGTTTTATTGAAAATGGACCTGGTTACTTTTTCGTCTTGTAATTGCGGTGGAACATAAAGCCCTTCAGATAAAAATGTTTGATTTAGCAAATCGCCACGAGCATCTATATTGAAATCGCCTAAGACAATAAAGTCTTGATGGTATGCATTCACATTCTCCGCCCATTCCCTGAGCCATTTGGCTATACCACGCAATTCGGGAATACGGCTATTCTTATTTTTACCATATAAAATATGTAGTGTTACTAGAATAAATGTACGTTTTCCTGATTTGAAACTTACGGCATACGGTGCTCTTACAAATTGATTTGAAAGTGCGTTATCTTTAATTGCATCTTCCCATTCTTCTGGCACTACAAGTTCGCCTGCTAATCCGGAAAGTTGTACACGACGTGTATCAAAGACATAAGCCATGCGTTCACCGTTCCCCACTTTTCCTTTGTTTACATCGGTTAAAATTAATGACCAATCTGAACCCAATACTTTTAATGTATCCCTTAAAGCACGGATGTTATCTTTTACTTCTTGTACTGCTATAACATCAAAACGTTTTATAATTTCTGCAATGCATAGAATTGAATGTAAATCTCTTTTAGGTGAATCGTCATCATCAGAATCCCATTTACGTGTGAGGTTTCCAAATGCTCTAATGTTCCAGGTTGCAATTAGAAGGTTTTTATCTAATTGTTTGGAAGGTATTTTAATGTCTAAGTCGGCTTTTAGAAATTCTAGATTCTCTATAACTTCCTGAGGTGGTTGTTTTTGTATTGCATTCATCTCTCAATATACTACTATTGGTTCTTATTTCCAATTGTTTGATAAGCAGGTAATCTAAAAGGCGCGAGCCGACTGCGAGATGAGCAAGGGTGGTGTGATGAATAGCCCGTTGCATTTTTTTGCAAAAGGGCGCAGCACAGCAACGGTTTACCGCAAGGGTGGCGCAGTTTTTTGATTTGTTGTATGGTGGCTTACTGTTTATTCGCTTAGGTAAGTGTTGTGCTGATTTGAAGTTTTTGACGGTAGGAAAAAGCGAGGATTGGTACTACTCTTACTTGCCAGGACAGCAGCTGTACCATTTTTTTTATGGTTCTGCTGCGTCCGTTATTGAGATCCTTTAGGTTTATTGTTTCGGTTTCAAAAAATGTGACACCCGTAGACCCACAGCTTTAACTCTTTTAAATCTTAACGTTTTATGGCCCTTTAATTATCCGTAAAAAGCTACTATTGAGCACCTCTTTACTGTGGGTTTTGCCCGCAGCGACCCGCAGGCTCGCGAAATATTAAATAGCGGTTGTCCCTTAATTTTTAGCGCTTGCGCTTTGCGCAAAACCGCTTTGGATTTTAAGGTACAAGAGTAGCTATGGGTGAGGAATAGTGTAGTGTGTGGCATAGTACAAATACATAGTGCTGCGAGGACGTGTCGCCGCAGTAGTGCTATTTATGGTTTGGGCAAGGGGTTGGTTTGAGCGGTTACTTATGTGGTTTGCGAATTATGAATAAGATACCCACTTTCGTGGGTACTGTGCCTTGCCCAAATGTACTATATAACAAAATGGAACGCCTGACGAACACCTTATTACCTGCCTACCTTGATTTTGATGTTAGTGGTTGTGTTTCATAGGACCGCGTACTTCTATGAGTCCTACTTATGTTTTATTTCCTTTAATTTGTCCCCAGATTGTCTTTAATCAAAGATCAACGTCTCTACTTCATTTAACCTTTTAAGTGGCTTCAACCTATTAATTCTAATAATCTTATAATTTTTGCCCCCATCCTTTTATCTAAGTCTCCATTATCATTAAGAACAGAAACGAATCCCATCTTACATTGGTGCTCCATTTCTTTAGGCCCCTCCTTTATATGGCTTGAATAATCATCCGTTAAATAGGATTTAAACTTATTCTCTGCATCATCTCCAGGATATAAAAGCATAGCTTTTTCCGCATCCCAAAAACGACAATAGCTATACATCTGGCGTAGATCACTTACCGAAGCAGAACTTCTTAGTGGACGTTTCCATTTCGTGTCTATGATAAAAGTCTTTTCTCCTTGCCGCAATACAATATCTGGTCGCAAACTATTATTGCCCCAAAATGATTTTGACTCTTGCCCCGAAACTTCAATACCAGAGCCTTCACAAGCTTTCTTAACTTGCTTTAAGATATAAGTCTCCCACAAATCATTCATATCAAATAATAGGGACAACATCTTTTCTTTACCACTTGAAATGTCTGGGGAATAGTTTAAAATAATCAGTCGTGCTAACTCTAAAGCCTCAGTATAGCTGTTGGACTTCCGATTTAATTTAATAGTCTTGAGTTGCTGTGCGGTGATTGTTTTCTTATCTACTGCAGGAAAATTCAATAGCACTCTACTGCTTAAATCACAAAGCCGTGTACCTTTAGTAAATTGATCAACGATGGTTAAGGCTTTATACAATACCTGATGCAACACGTGGTTAGTATCATAAACTTGATGCGTCGTATAAAAACGTTCTTTATGAACCGCATTATGCCTTATATGACCTGCAAATTCTAACTTTCCTTTTAATGCTTTAGTATTTTGGGTTTGCTTTCTATACTGCTTAATAACTCCTTTTCGAATAAGCGCTTCGACCTCGTGCAAGTACAACTCAAAATAAACTTCTAACAAGTTAAGATGTTGTCGCTTTACATGAGCTGCACCAGAAGACTCTGCCTTTAGTTTGCCACACGCCTTAAGCATTTGAAGCAACACCCCTTTCCATCTATTATCGTCATCATCCTTATCCGCTTTCGGGTGAATCTCTATCGTTAAGCCATCCACCTGAATAACACCTACGTACTGGTTGAATTTAACCCCTTTAGCAATAGGCTCAAAATAATTCCCATCATGGTAGTCATTGAGTTTTAAAAGCGCATCTAAATGCATTTGCTTAAAACCATGCTCACCAACATAAAGACGTTGGTGTTCAAAAACAGATATAGTCTTACGAGTCGTCAATTATTTAGTTCTTTTTACTTCAGCTTCACCTAATAAGAGCTCGATGGCTTCAATGATTGATGTACTATCCACAGGTTTTAAAACATAGGTTGCCGTTTTAAAATCATTAGCATTTTCATAATCGAAACTAGCAAATTCAATCTTATCATTTTTTATTTTCTCAACGAAACCTTTCCCTAGCACCAAACCTATTTTACCATAATCACCATAAAAGTATTCTTGTAATAAGGGTACTATTTTATTTGTAAATGCCTTGGCTAGTTGCTTTGCTGTTTCTACTCCAACAAAATAAGAATGTCCAATTGCATGCTCTCTATCAATCAATAATTCTATACGTTCATTAATGGTTTTTAAAACGTTTGAAAGCCTTATGCCCTCTACCTCCCCATTTGCTATAATGGCATAATCGGGCATCATTTCTTTGAACTCAAAACGACGGCGTAAAGCGGTATCTAAAGCCTCTACGGAACGGTCTGCGGTATTCATGGTGCCATAAATATCTAGATTAGAAGGCACGCTGAATTCCTTTTTAGAGTACGGCAGTTTAATACGCAATTCATTTTTAGCCCCTGTTCGTTTATCGACTTCAATAAGCGTGATGAGTTCTCCAAAGATGGCGGACACATTGCCACGATTAATTTCATCAATGAAAATAGCGTACCTATTACCAGGGTCATTTTTAGCTTTTGTACATAGCAATTTAAAGACACCATCTTCAATGGTATAGCCCAAGTCTTTAGCCTCTTCAGCTTCATTTTCTGGCAATACAGGTTTTATACCCTCTATAAAATCTTCGTAAGCAAAGGACTGATGAAAGGTTACAAAACTGTAATTTTTAATCACCTTATCAGGGTTGGCCTTAAAATTATTAACCTTGTCTAGCAAATCATATAATTCAGGGACCTGCTCTTTTAAGTCTGCTTCTAATAAAGACCAAGATTTATCTTCATTCTTATCAAAAATAAATGGGGCTTGCCTTTGGGTATAAGCGACGTTTTTAGACTCTATAATGGTGTGCATTTGCAATGTACCCCAAAGTGTTGCTCTTACATTTTTAGATTCCGAAAGACTCGCTTTCTTTGCTACCCATCTATTATCTAAAATAGCGTTGACTCTAGCGGTACCCATTTCTAATAAGGCTAAAGCAACAACATGCCACCATGTTAAATCGGATACTGTTTCTTCAAAAAACTTATCATGAGATATTGAGGTCTCTTCAATAGTATATTTATCAAATAGCTTATCTTTTAAATAAAAGGTTTTACCAGTTCCTGGTGGACCATATAGGATTTGGTTAACAGACCTATCTATGTTTTTCTTATTCATTGCAGCACTTTTACCATTATTTACTTTTTCCGATAAATAAAATTCTTCATGTTCTGAAATTTTTTGATCCTTTATCCAATCTTCCACATCCAGATCATCAAAAATTATGGTCTTAAGCGCATAATTCGTAGAATTTGCATCTTCTTTCCAGCGTCTAATGGATGACTTTATCTCTTCATGATATTCTTGTTCTAAACAAGCCCTATGATTTTCTAAAATAAATTTAGGAATCTCATTCCAATCTGTCAGATTTAGATAAAGGTTAATCTTATGATCTCCCCCTTTATATTCATAGATTTCATATTTAAAACCTTGCTGTTTAATCTTTTCTTCAAGTTCAGCATCTATAATAAAGTTGATGTATGCCTCTCCATTCTTTTCACTATAACCATATACATTTCGCATCCCTATAAAATACATTACGCGATTATCGCTAGAAATGGCTATGCGAGCATCATAAGGATCTCGCACCAATTGTTCACTAAACGCACTAGCGTAATCCATACAGCTTTGAAAAAGCTCTTTGTGACTCACTTGTTTATGATAGTAAGCTATAAAGGTATTTGCATCTGTTTGATCGTAGATTAGTTCTTCATTGATATATACGTCAAACAGCTCACATACCAAACTTCTATTAGGCAAACTTGACTTGAACTCCGTTAAAGCCAATCCATTCTTTTCGGCAATCGATTTTATAGCCCATTGAAACGGAAATTTCTTGTCCGTTTCATCATGCGCTAGATTATATCTCCAATTATCTTCTAATGCTTGTTGCGGCACCTCCTTTTCTATAGTCATAGAAAACCAAGCATTAACCTGATCTGAAGTTATCTGTGATATTGCAGATTTAAAATTTCCCTTTCTGTATTTGTACAAGGCATTTAAAGCATTTCTATTAGTCCCCTTAGATCGATCTCCAAAATCAAACTCTTTCCCCTTTAGTCCATATAATTCCAATACCTCCTTTAGTTGCGGTACTTTAATTTTAAAAAAATCAACAGGCTCCCCCTTAAGATTAACGTAATGATCTTCTATCTTGGATATTGCCTTTTTATAATTATAAGCCGTATTCTCTTTTTTATTATCAAAAGCAATCAACCATTGCTCGTATTTGTCTAAACTCATAGTCTATTACATTGTTTCTTTCCACACATAATTAATCATTACCAACTCTTTAATAGCGTCTTCTGAACATTTTATTGAATTACATTCCCCAAAGGCTAATTTACTTTTTCACCCAATTTTATCTTTACGGATAACCGTATTACTGCATAAGGTATACGTTGTTCCGCTTTTTGTTTACTAAAGCATGTTATTGTAGCTAATGATTGCAATATTGATTCGATGACAATTTTATTTGATGTTTATTTCCTGCAAGCTAAACTCAAGTTCTTCGTAGGCATCAAAGAATATATTAATATGCTTTACAAATAGTTCCAATTCTTTTATTTGGTAAATAGGAAATTGGTCACCAAACTTTAAGTGAGCCAAATCCTTATTGTGGGCAACCCAATTCCTTACCTTTTTTATTGCTTCTACAGAACGTGTGTTAAATTTAGATGATAGATAATTTTTGCTAATCATGAAATAGAGCAAATCATTTAAAAAAAATGTCTGAAAAGGATTAAAATTCAATCTACGATTCTTCTCTATTTCTTTTTTTGAATCATCATTAGGCATACATTTCTTATACCTCTTTTCAAAATGCGAATTGTTTTTAGATTCTTCTTTCATCCATGAAATCAAAGAATCATTTGTTTCATTCTTTTTAATCAAATAGATACGTATTAAATTTTCAAATTGATAAACTAATTTATACGTTTCAAAATTTATAAAAGAATTATTGTAGTCAGTAACGTGGACAACGCCTTTTATAACCTTTTTCTCCATAACAAATAAGACGTCATCATGATTACCACTTTTAAATTTATTTAATGTTTTTGAATCGAAAAGTAAATCTGTAGGATTACAAATTAGATCATCAGACAACTTTGTAGTTTGAAATTTATCACCTATTAACTTATAGCATGATTTCCGATCTTTCCCTGGTAAATATGTGATATTATTATTCTTGCAAAACTTTATTGAATTAGTTACATCTTTCTCTTCGTAAAACATCAAGTCCCTTACATAAATGTCGCTAATAGTTGCATATTTTATATTGTCTATCATGTTTTCTTTTTATAACCTCTCCCATGAAATCTAATTTAACAAACTAGCTTTCAAAACTTTTACATGAGTTAGAGTTAGTTCTTATTTTCTATATTTCACGAGCTCTATTTAATTACTACTTCTTAAACTCTCTTTCTACATTTCATATAATTAACCACTATAACCATAACCTGAATCCATTGCATCAAAAGACCATGACTCATTCTCATTAAAAAAAGAATCAAGTGTTTCTTCATGTTTTGATTCTGTATTACCATGAAGTGCTCCAAATTCATTAAGAAATTGATTCTCTTGGATTTTACTAGCCTTTATATTACCTGAAGCAAATTTAAATAATGGTTCATCTATATTTGTTTCCTCTTTAAACTCTATTGAAATTCCATGAAATTTAAAAATAGATAATCCTTGTATTTCATATTCATTAGGTGCAGATATACTGTATTTAACAACTTTTGACTTTACTTTAATTACCTGAGCAGCTGCTTGTGCAGCATTAGAACCTAATTTTAAAACCATAGATATATCCAATGAAATTAAGGCATTAATTATTTCATATTGAAGTTTTAATTCTGGTATGTCCGCAATTTTTGAACTTACCATATTTAAATCCTCTTCCGATGATAAATATATTAGTCTACCTACTAAATAGCGTAAAAGTGTATGATGTGATTTTAGCCCAAGTTTGTTATCAATTTTTAATTCAACCTTAGACTTAAACAAGTCAATATAATATTTATTTAAAATTTTAAAATCATTAACTATTTCTGATACGCTCAGTTTTCTATTTCCTATTAAATTACCAAACCAATCTTCTAGTCTACGATTTCTGCGAGACTTTGATCTAATATCTTCTGAAATCATAGGAATATCAACTCTAATACCATTTTTAATAAATGTGTCATTCAGATCATTAATTTGATCAGGACTGTCTATTACAAATTGCTTAAGAATAACAATATGCTTCATCCACTTGTTTGATAACTCTTGATCAATTGCAATAGAATTTAATAACCAATCTTTAGCTGATATTTGAAATATTTTATCTTCTTTGTGTAAATCTAAATTTAACGCTTCAAGTAGTTCCGCTAACTTTTGCGCATAAACCTTTACTTCTTCTGAAGATCCAATGATAATAATATCATCCACATAACGCCAATATCGATTATTGGTTATCGATTCCATTGTTTCATCAACTTTATTTAGCACTAAATTTGCAATCAAATGACTAAACATAGGACCAACAAGTAATCCCTTTTTATCTGAATCACTTTGAACCTTTTCATATTTACTCAAAAAATTTAGACCCAACCTCTTTATTATATCATTTATTTTAGTTTTATCACATGTATCAATCCATTTATCTTTAGCTAATTCTAAGCTAATTGAAGGATAAAAAGATTTAATATCGAAATAAATAACTTCTTGATCTATATTATTCTCACAAGTTTGCTTAATAGAATCATGTCTATCTTTCCAACCATGCATGTAATGTTTATAAATTAAATCTTCTTCATCTGAGACTAAAAGATAACTATAGACAGATTTACTAGAATGAAACTCAATAAAATTTGAACATTCATTTATTAACACAGACTCCGCTATTATGTCATTTGGTCCTGGTACATAAATCGTTCTTTGTTTAATTTCATTATTTGTAAATGTTTTAAAATGTTTCGTCTTTAAAAAATTAGGTTTTTTATTTTTTATTGAAAGATTCACAGCGACCTCCTTAGCCCAAACATCTGTTTTACTTGCAGTTGTATCCAGATAATACCTTAAAGACAAGTAAGCAATAATATCTCTCTTCCGATAATTATTGATTGCTTTTATGGCTATTGTTTCTGATTTCATAATCTTTCTGTATTAAATCTTACGACAGCAACACTAGTTCTTGATGTAACATCTATTAATCCATGATTAAAAAAGGCCTGTGAAGTTTCTATTTTAATGTCCTCTGTGGAACCAATAAGTTTTTTAAACTTATTCTTAAACCATTTTATTGCCTTTGGAAAAAAGCTAATAAAACTAATTTTATATTTGGGTTCTAACCAAATTGCGATAGTTGACTTTCCTGAAAAGTGATTAAAAAGTTTTTCAAATTGATGCTTTACATCGTTCCATTTACCTTCTCTCTCAAGAAATCCTGTAAAATTTGCCAGTAATAAAATTTTATCATTATTCTTTTGGCTTAACGAAGTTATTTTATTTATTAATTGTAAAGTTGAATCGTCATCTGTAACATCCCAAATTTCAGTATGTAATTGAACATAAATTTCATTCTCTTCAAGATACTCATTTAATTCATCAAAAGACTCTTTAAAAATATCAATTGCTGTTTGTGAAATTTCACCAGCCAAAATTTCTATACTCATAGGAATAGGCGGAAACACTTTTTCCTCTCGTAATTGGGCAATATTACAAAGTAAAGAAAGAGAAGCTGCACCTGTACCTGATGGAATATCTGTTATAAATACATCATATCCACCAAGGGATTTTACGAATGCGTCTGAAACTTCTTTTAAATCTTCTTTAGGATCTAAAAAGGCTAATTGAAATCGAGCACAAGACCCATTATAATTAAAAGAATAATGTTTATGAGTTGCTTCTTCATCTATACCACCAATTTCACCTCGGAAATTGTTTTCAGTAGCTTCAATTAACAAATCTTTTTCACCAAGTAGTTTTTTCCAACAATCAATTATTGCGTGCGGTAATGTCATTGTTTTCTCTGAACTATCCCATAATGACTTTGGAATCATATCAGGACAAATAATTCTTGCCATAACTTATTTCTTTTTCCTTTTAACAGATTGCTTCGTGCCTCGCAATGACGCTTTCATTTTTTGTATCTCCTCCAACAACATGGCAGCACTACCATCCGTATCTAACTGCGCTACCAACTCTCCTTTAAAGGCTTTGGCTAAAATAGCTTGTGGTAAACTGTCTATTTTTGTTTTTAGGCTTTGGTATTGCGCTTCTATAGCTTCTGCTTTGGCAAATAAATGCTCTACACGTTTTACTATTTCGGTTTGTTCTTCTAACGATGGTAAATTTATAGACAATCCTTTAACCGATTTTTGATTTATAGTATTTTGTCCAGCACTTGTTGATAAAGAGTTCTTAAGATACAATCTTCCATCTCCATTATTTGAAATATAAGTAAGATATAACGGAATTATCCTTTCTGAATCAACAGTTAACCTTATGAAATGATCACAGAAAGCTTCCTTAATTCCCTCATTATTATATAGAATAAAAAGACCTGCTAAATCTACACTACCATTTACCCTTATAATTAATAAGTCATTATTGTTTAGTGTATATTTAATTCGTTCTTTTTCTGTTAGCTGAATCTTTCTTTCATTACCAAAAACTCGTATCCCATTTTTAAAATCGGCTAATCTTAAAACGGTTAAATCTTCTCCTTCTCCACTTCTTTTAGAAAGTCCATTCCCTGCAAATAAAACTAGATGTTCTAAAGTAGTTTCCTCCCATTCCTCCAAATCCTTCCCAACACGCCATTCCTCAGTAAGTTTACCTGTTACTGCTTGGGTTAACACCGCTTGTCTAAAATTTTTAAGGATTTGTGGTATGTGGTTTAAACGGGTTTTAAGGGTATCTAGATGCCCAAATAACTCGTCTAACTTGGTAACAATGCGTTGTTGTTCTGCTAGTGGTGGAAGTGGGATTTTAATAGTTTCAAATTCCTTGTATTTTAAATTTCTTAGATTGTTACTTCCTCCTTGATATTTCAGAATTTCTCCAGACAAATAAAAAGAATCCAAATAATGCTTGATAAATTTCTTATCTAAATTATCATAAAGTCGAACCATTCTTAAAAAGTTAGTACAGACTTTTTTACAATCAATATTTACATCTAAAGCTTCTTCATCTATATAAATTGTTCGTCCAACTGGCTGATCTGGTCCTCCTCCTGAGATTTCTAATAAAATATCCCCTTCAACTAAAGCTCTTTTTTCTAAACTTGCTGATTTAATTTTTCTTATCGAAGCTGTACTTCCCTTATCTCGTTCCCAATTTTTTATTTCGCTTCCTCTAATGCAAGAAACAATTTCAGAATCAACATCAAATTCAAATTCTAAATCTTTTCCCCAATCTCCACCAATAACAAAAGCTGTAAGCTCTTTAAATTCAGTTTCAACCCAATTCTTTGGCAATTTATTCTCCATCTAGTTTAACGCTTTAATTATGGCATTCAACTCTTTGGTTATGCTAGTTAATTCGGTTAGGGCTACTTTGGCTATGTCTATAGGTTCTCCAATGTCTTCAGCTTTGGTAATGCTATCGTCTGCAATTAAGCCTAAATCTAAAGAGTCGTTCTTTTTGGCAATAGTTTCTCTAGTTATGCAGCTAAAACGTTCGTCTTTAATTTTGTTGCGGTCTTTGGCGGTGTAGGCTTTCTCAAAATCTGCAAAATAGCTTTCGGTAAATGGTGTGCGTTTACCGAAGTTGGGCATATTGGTACGCATATCGTAAAACCACACGTTTTTGGTATTGGCTTTATCTGTTTTACCACGCTCAAAGAATAGCACGTTGGTTTTTACACCTGCTGCGTAAAAAATACCTGTTGGTAAACGCAAAATGGTGTGTAGATTGCATTTTTCCATGAGGTCTTTACGTACGTTTTGTCCGTCGCCATCTTCAAACAATACATTATCTGGTAAAACTACTGCTGCACGTGCGCCACCACGTGTGTGTAAACTGCGGTAAATACCTTGTAAAAAGTTGAGTTGCTTGTTTGAGGTTGGATAGACTAAGTCGGTTCTGGTTGGTCGGTCGCCACCTTTTTTAGTTCCAAATGGTGGGTTTGCCAGGACTAAGTCCATGTTTTTAATGCTTTCACCATAACTACTTAAAGAATCGCCTAGAGCAATGTTTCCGCCCATACCATGTAAAAAAGCATTCATCATGGCTAAACGATGGGTATCGCCTACCAACTCGCAACCACTGTATTGCTCGGTTTGTAAGTGGTTGTTTTGTTCCTCGGTAAGGTTATAAATATCGTTATGCTTTAAAATGTAATGATGTGCAGCAATCATAAAACCATAGGTTCCACAAGCAGGATCGTTAAGGCGTTCGCCTACTTTAGGATCCATTAAGCGCACCATCACATTAATTAATGGTCGTGGTGTAAAGTATTGTCCTGCTCCCGATTTTTTCTCGCTTGCATTTTTTTCTAGCAAACCTTCGTACATTTCGCCTAAACCTTCGTCTTTGGCTTCAAACCAATCTAGCTCATCAATATGTTTTATAATTTTACGTAAGTTGGCAGGTTCTTGTATGCTGGTTTGTGCGTTATTGTATATTTTCTGGATGTTGCCTGTGCTTTCCGTTCCTAATTTTAATAGTAACTGACGGTAAAAGGTGGCGAGTTCTACGCCTTCTTTTTGTTTTAGGTCTTCCCAACGGTAGCCTTCTGGCAACTTATCGTTATAGTCGGTTTCTTCTGCCATTTTAAGGAACAGAATAAAGGTGAGCTCGTTTAGGTATTGGTGGTAGGTGATACCATCGTCTCGTAATACGTTACAGAGGTTCCAAAGTTTGTTTACTATTTCTTGGGTTGTTAATGCCATTTATATGTTTTCTAATTGTTAAGGTAGTTTGAAAATTGTTCAATCATCATTACTCTATGAGCGTCCATATTTTGATAATTCCAATTATTTTTTTCAAAGATTATATCTGATTTAAGCGAATCTAATCTTTTTTTCTTTATAAATTCTGTTCTTTTTACTGCGTACATCTTGTTACTATACTCTGAGTTCATGCTAGAGGTTAGCAATACTAAATTTCCAAAATCATCAAGCTTTTGTTTTTTCACTTCTTCCGAATCGGAAACGTTATAAATCAAATCGGAATCATGTGGGTTTTGTGTTTGAGGGCAAATATGCTCTACCGAATTTTTGGCAGTCATTCTATAGTTTTCCCAGAGTTTCTTTACATCTTCTGTTTTATATGCAATAAGCTCTTTTCGGTTCATCCATAAAATAAAATCAAGTTTGTAAAACCAATAACTAGCAAACTTTGTCCCATCTTTTAAATTTAAAACAGCTGTAACAAAATCTACGTTACCACTCATCTCTGTTTCATCTTTGGTTAACATACTAAAACTTAATTCTTTTAGTTTTGCAGTTCTTTCATTACAAAACATGGCGTTATCAAGCTGCTTTAAATACTTAAAAAGTATCGTTTCATCTACATCATCTTCTAACATTTTATTTAAAAATGGCGTTAACCAATACTGTGTAATTAATTCTTGCGAGTGGTAAAGCATGCTTTGTAATAACGCAAATTTCTCATTAGTATCTGGACTTACTCGCCTTACAGAAATTGTTTCTTTATATTTTGATTTATATAATTTTTTAATCAAATGCGTTTCTTCGTGATTGCTATCTGGATTGGTAACCCATTTAATAACATACTTATCAAAACGCACTCTAACCTGCCATAAAAGTTTAAAAAAATCAGTAACTATATTTTCATCGTTTAGAGTTTCGTTTTTAAAAGCATCTTCAAATATTTTTATCAGATTTTTTTCTTTTACTTCTGCGCTTTCTTCAGGCTTTAAATTTTTAAACTTTTTAAATTGAAAAATACGCAAGGTATGCAGCAAAAGCATCGGAAAAGTAATTATGCTTCTTACCTGTTCTGAGCTATATTGGGTTTTATCTTCCTTAGAATTATCATTGGCTTCTAGAAATTTAGCATCACTAATAATCTTTAAAAGATTTATAGAACCTTCCTTTTCTTCAAATGCTTTTAATTTAGGTAAAATATCAATTGGTACTTCTTCATACTTATCTTCATTCTCTGTAACTTTATCCGGAAACAATTCTCCCCATGTAAAATTAGCAGTGTCTTTTAAACTTTTTTCTACATATTCATCCATAACAGAGCATGCATCCCAAATCATTGCATATTTCTCTCTATCAGGGTCGTGCTGTAATCGATGAAGTAATCTAGACTTTAAAATTTCGTGTTGCTGTAATTGTACACCTCTATTATTCATTGCCTCAAACACTTTGTTTTCATCAGTATTTACAGGCATTTCTGTAGCAATCAAGCGAATGTTTTTAAAAATATATTCTGATAATTTATCTAAATTTATATCCTCTACTTCTTTACTATCGTTGTTAAAATAGGTTTCGATTGTTTTTTCAGCTGAAGAAATAGCTTTTAATTCCTCATTTTCAGAATTAGTCAGTATAAAATTGTGTTTAGAAAAATACTTATTTGCAAAATCTCTTACAGAAAAATGTAAACGGCAATCAAAATTGTTAGATTTATCGTTTGCAGTGCTATCTCCATTGGTATAAGTAAATTGTTCTAAACCACCTCTATTTAAAAACTTACTTATTAACCACAATGTAGTAAACCTTTGTTGCCCGTCTATTAAATCAAATTGCTTTTTGTTGTTTTTTATAACAACAATACCACCTAAGAAAAAAGGTTTAGTGGTATCTGTTAAAAATGCATTTTTAATATCTCCTAATAACGTATTTATTTGTTCCTCTCCCCAAACATAAAGCCTTTGATACAAAGGAATATTAAACCTTAAATTATTAGAAACTACTTTGCTTAAAGTTATTTCTTCAGACTTAATATCAATAAGATGCTCGTTACTTTCTAATAAGTCTATCATTTATCCAGTCTCTTTTATTTAACATGGTTTCTGTTTCTTTTTTGTAATACCACTTTACTGAATTGTAATAATTACCTCTTACACCTGAGAAATTTTCATTAGCATTATTCCGATATAAATTATTATCGGTAATACTAATTAAAAAACCAAACACTTCTTGTGGCTCATAACTCATATCAATTACATCTAATAAATTTTGTGATTGATCTCTTAATATTTTTATTATGGTTTGAGCAACAATGGCTTTTTGTCCTAAACGGATACTTCCTAAAAAATAATCTAAATACAAAGCAAAGTCATATAGTTTTTCTCCTTTAAATTGGTCATAAAAAGAAATAGAACAGAGTTTAAAAAACCCTTTAAGATAATTATTGATATTGGAGTAAATTGTTTCGTAAAAATAAATAAATTCATTATTTGCCTTTTCTACAAACAAATGGTTATACAATGCGGTATATTTTTCTGCATATAAGAAAAAGCCAATCCCTTTTTGTATGGGTTGTCTTAATGTAAATGGATAATCCTTCTCTTTTGTATTTAACCATAAAGAATTAGTTTGTAAATTCACACCTTTTTTCTCATCAAACACTAGGTTTGAAGCGAGTGTATTAAAAGCATTTGGGTACAATTTAACCTCTTTTACATAACTGTTTTTACTGTTTTTCTGAAACGTATTTAAAATAGCTGTTTTTGACTCATATTCTAGCCATTTTCCTTTCCAATTTCTATTTCTCCATAAATAATTATCAAACAAATACTCTAGAAACTTCCCTTTGTTATTTGAATCCCATTTCCTTGCAAAAACTGCTTGAAGATCTTCACTATATTTCAATTCTCTTAAATGGTACGATTTTAAAAAATCAATAGCACTTAAAGGCACACCACGATTATTTTGGCTATCAAAAAAAGTAAATGCTTCATCTTCTGAAGGTGTTATAATAATTGTAAAAACTAATTTCTTTACAAGATCCTCAAAAAAATTCTTTATGAAACCATTATAAGAAACTAAATAGTCGTAGTTTTTCTTAATATTTTTGTGTGAAATATTAGACTTATAATTTAAATTAAAAATGTCTTCTGAATAACCACGAACACCAAATGCTTTTAGCATTAAAACTAAAGTAGTTATTCTTTGTTGTCCATCTATTATTTGATATTCATCATTTTTTTTGTACAATAAAACAGTACCTAAATAATAACTATCTGTATTACCTTGAAAAATATTATCTGTAAAAAAATGACTTTTTAAATCGCTAAATAATTGGTCTATTTTTTCTTTATCCCACACATAAGGCCTTTGATAATCTGGTATTGTAATATTACTTTTTCTTTTAAAAAAAGAATCAATACTTACTGTTCCAACTAATGTATTGCCTTGCTTAACATCTTTATTTAATACGTTCCCCATTATGCGTACAAATAGCTATTTAATTCCTTAATAATTCTCCCCGTTTCATTTTTAAACACTTTATCTAAACGCTTTAAACCTCCATCAACACTAAAAGGCGGTTTATTTAAATCTTCTAAAGTAATAATGGATTCTTTTTGCAGTTGTGCTTCTATTTTATCTAACCACTTTAATTGAATCTGGTTCCATTGATGTGAAGTTTTAAGCTTAGTAACTGCATTGGCTATACGCTCTTGATGACTTACTAAATTCTCACCTAAAGCAGACGTGCGGATATGTGCAATAATATCTGCTACTATTTCGGTATTAGTCACTTCTTTATACGCTGTATTCAGGTTGTTTTTATTAAAACCCTGAGTATCTAGTATTAATCGTAATTCTTTTAATTCGGTACGTGTTAAACTACTCGGTTTTGTGCATACAATGTTTAAAGCCGCAATTTCGTTTCTGTTATTATTTATAAATTCGGCGAAAGATTCTAGATAATCCTTAGGCTTTAGGTTTTTCTCGTAAGCACGTGACACCTCTTCCACTTGATCTTCATGGTCACTATACAAAGTGCCATAACCTAAAGTTCTCCCTTTTTCGCGATCTAGAAATTCCCATAAATGACTATAATCTTCAATAGATTGGTTAACATGGTCAATATCTATAGCCTTTAACTTTTTAGCAAAATCTCTAACGGTTGGTTCTCCTGAAAGAATTTCGAATTGCGCTTTCTGTTGCTCACTAAAACTAGAAACTTTACGCTGAATTTTTGCAATGATGCGGTCTAGCTTCACTTCCTTTGCATAGTCATCTTCAATAATAGCCAATTCTTCTACTAAGTTGGCGAAGCTTTTTGTAACTAAAGGTGCCACAGGTTTCATCACCTGTTCTTTAGACATAATTTCAGTAACACCTACGCAATCATATATTTTAAAGACATCCTTACCAATCTCATCACAACGTCTTGTGGCGCGACCAATCATTTGATCGTATAAAATACGTGAGTTTACCCGACGTAAAAACACCAAATTAGAAATACTTGGCACGTCTATTCCTGTGGTTAATAAATCTACAGTAACCACAATACTTGGATATTGATCGTTTTTAAATTTGCGTAGTAAATCTTCGCGATCATACACCTCTCCTGTAATTTTAACTATGGCTCCAGCATCTGCATCTTCTCCAAGCTCCGCGAATTCTTCATAAAGCAATCTTACAATAGTATCTGCATGCGCATTGGTTGCTGCAAAGATTAGAGTCTTTCCTTTGTTCTCTGGTAAAATACCATAAGTAGAAATCAACTCGTTTAAAATCACACGATTGAAATTTTCGGTGATTACTTTGCGATTAAAGCCTGTGATTTCTACTTTAATTTCATCGTCTGTAACACCTAAGTCTTTAATTTCATTCTCCTCAGGATCGTAAACTTTGACTTCATCACCTTTCTCCCAAACAATACCTCCTTTAGACAATGTAGTTTGAAACACATATGGTGGTTCAAAATCTATTAGATACCCTTCTATAACGGCTTGACGATACGAATACATAAATACAGGATCTCCAAAAATATCTTTTGTATGTAATGCTGGTGTTGCTGTTAAACCAATGCGGTAGGCATCAAAGTAATCTAATACCATACGGTATTTACTCTGAAAGTCGAGCTGGTCTCGAAGAATAAACTCTTCTTCGTCCATTTCCTTATCTAAAGTATAACCTCTATGCGCTTCGTCTACAACTATACAATCATAATCTCCAACACTAGGCGAATCATCAGAATACGCTATACGTTGTACCATACCTTGTACGGTTGCAAAGTGTATTTTTGTATCGAGCTCTGAGGCTTTATCTTCTAAATCTTGTAAATCATAAATTTGCGCAAAGGTTTGTAAACCTTCAATATGCACTTCCTTAAAAGCATCTGACGCTTGTTTTCCCAACATACGTCTATCCACCAAGAATAAAATACGTCTAAAGCGACCAGACTTAATTAATCGATAACACATACCAATCATGGTTCGGGTTTTACCTGTTCCTGTTGCCATAGCTAGTAAAGCACGCCTATCTTCTACATTATTAAGTATTTTTTGTTCTACCGCTTTGATCGCGTCAACTTGATACGCTCTTAAACCTAAACCACTTGGGTCTGATAATAAATCGTAATCTGTTTTTTTAAGTTTTTCTACCCCTTCGTTTTCATCGTAGTTTAACTTTTCGACCAAATCTCTTGGCGAAAACCAATCAGGTAACGGTCTGGCTAAATTTTTCTGGTCTCTTCCATCCCAAAACCAAATGCCAGAAGCAGTTTTAAACTGCTCTAAATAGGGTCTTCCATTAGTAGAAAACATAAATGGCACCTTATAAGTTGTACTATTGGGATGATTAGGAAACGTAATATTGTGATCATCAGTAATTAATTCGCTATAGGTTTTGGCTTGCCCTAAATCGCTCATTACATTTTTAATGTGCTTTTTGGCTTCGACTATACCAATAAGTTCTAAACCATTAAACAAAGCATAATCTGCCCATTTCGTTCCACATCTCCATTCGGCAATAGCCATTTGCCTTCCTTTTTGAGGAAGCGTTTTCTTCGATTTATAATTTAAAGTTGGTGTGTCACACTCCCAACCCGCATCTCTTAACTGCTTATCAATACGGTCTCTTGTTTCTATTTCAGATTCTTCGGTTTTCCTAGCCTTTGCATAAGCACGTTCCTTTCGTTCTTGCTTCGCTTCTTCAGAAATTTGAGTTTGCTCTTTAATCTTCTGTTCGTAACCAACAAGTTTCTTTTTATATTCTTCTAATTCTTCTTCTAACGCTTTAGTCCTAGAATCATTTTGAATGAACCAAGATGCCTCTGGCGTTATATAATCTTGCATAACATCCTCATTTTCATACACCTCTATAAACCATTTGGTTAAATAAAAGGTTTGCCTTAGCATGTAACGTGCTTCGGCTTGTGTCCCTTCACCTGAATGCGATGCTTTGTTACCAGATTTTCTTATGGTATGAAAAATAGAAATGATTTCGGCAGGTATTGCTGAATTGTTAGCTAAGATCCCTAACCTACTCACCTGTCTTTTATCGTAAGGCTCTTCGAGCTCCTCAAAATCTATTAAAAATCCTGAAAGCTTCTCTGCGAGAATTCTAAGCTTAGATAACGTTGTACTAGGATCCGTAAAACAATTACGTTCTGCTAGGATAGCTAGTTTAAATACATCAATATAATTATCTGCTAAGAAGCCAAAATTAGATTTAGCACTTGCTTGCAATATATGTTTTGTCATAGTTAGGCATTAGTTATCATATTCCGGCTATAAGGGAATGTATAAAAGTCAAACTAAGGGGTAGTCTATAAGGGAACACTAAAGATAAGAAAAGCTTCCATTTTTCAAAGTGAAACATCACATCCTTTTTGATAGGAAATTTAGAGTCACTACAAGCACACTACTTCATACCTCTATAGGTATTACTCCTTTTTGGTTTTTAGTTTGTAACTTCTTTCAGTATTTCTTAAACCTTCCTCTTCTTTACACAACATCAATATTTTAAAAACTTAGTTTTTCTTTTTGAATAAGGTCCACATGAGACCTAACGCCACAATGACATCTACCCCATTCCATAGTTCTCTTCCTAAGGCTATTTTGAAAAAGGGTTGAAAAAGCAAGGCTAGTGCTCCGTAAATTATCATTTCGGTTTTGTTATCTTTTTCATTAGCATTATAAGCCAAAAAACCAAAGCCTATTAATGCCGCAAACCGCACTAATTGATAGAAGCCGTAGGGCATGTCTAGCAAGCATAACCCTAACAGGATTACCAATGTTATTTTTATAAGGACTTCTTTATGCATTGTTTTGTTTAAAGCTGTAACCGTATTAACTTTTGTGTTTACATTACTTTGGCTGCTAAGTATTTTTGCACCTCGTACACATCGATACTTTTATTGAATTTTTTGCTTACGGATGGTAAGTTTTCACTTGATATCCAGATTTTAAGCTCGGCATCTAAGTCGAACGTCCCAGAGGTTTCTAAAGAGAATCTTGAAATGCTTTTATAAGGCATAGACTTGTATTCTACTTTACTGCCGGTAATGCCTTGTACGTCTATGAGTATTAAGCGTTTGTTAGTGAACATGAACACGTCTCTAAAGAGTTTAAAACCGAGTTCTATTTGCTCATTATCGGTTAATAAGCGTCCGTATTTTTCGTTAAGTTGCTCTGTTGATGCTTGGCTTGCGTTACCTAATATTTTGTTTAGTAGTCCCATTGTTTGTTTTGTTTATTTAATATGCTCTAAATTTAAAAATCCTTATCCTTTTTTATCCTTATCCATTATTTTTTTGCGGGCATGAATACAATCTATAAGATCACTTAATGTTGGTAGCACCTGCCACTGCTATTTTTGGTTTTTCGTTTGCAACGGTTACCGGCTTTTGTTTTCCCTGTACATTGGGTTGCTGTGGTATTTTTAGAAGCCGTATTTGTTGGTGTTGTGTTACTCGATTTTAGAGCTGATGGCTTTGTATTACTTGCTGTTGGCTTACATACTTTACAAGCTGCATAACCTAAAGCGATTGCTTTTTTTAAATCGATCTCTTTTTTAGAATACTTAAGATATCGGCAATTCGTTTTATGATACTTCTCTCCTGTTTGCGTTGTGTATACCGATTGAGCTACTGCAATAGAACTAAAAGTAAAAGTTAAAAAAAATAATAAAAGCCTTACTTGTTTCATTATTTAACCTTCTTTTTTTTATTACTTCTCCAAAGCCATGGTGCTATAGGTTTAGGATCATTCCAAAGGCCTGTTTTGTCTTTACGCGCTGTATCTTCTATATCTTGTAATGTAGCATCGTTAGAATACTTTACATAGTGCCAGGCATACCCTGCTTTTAATAACTCTTTACTTAGATTTTTATCTTTATCATAAATGACATTGGCTATATACCTGCCATAACGATCTTTACTTAACACTACAATCTCTATATTTTTGCCAAAAATAGCATCTGAAGCAAATTGTTTTGCACGGTTAGAGAACGGTTGTTTTCGTTCTGGGCAATCTATATTTGCTAAACGGACTCTGATTAAAGTAGAATCTTTCTGTAAAAGTTTAAACGTATCACCGTCTGTGATTGCGGTTACTTTTCCTGAAATTATTGTTTCTTTTACAGTATTAAAACTACTGAATGTTAATAGCAATATTATAAATGTGACTAAAGCCAACCAAGTCTTTTGCATTGTGTTGATTATAAGGTTAAATATATTACAATTGTAATGCTTATTTTTTTAAAATAAAGTCTTTAATAAGATTATCCAGGTTAGATGGTAATTCAGCTGTTTTAATAGCATAATGCTTTACTTTCATTTTATCAAACCAATCTGACCAGTATTTTTTCACAACATATTCTCCGAATAAATTATTTTTATCTGGATTAATGCCTAAAACTAATATTTCTAAGTTAGATAAGTCTTGATTTGTAGATATAAAGCCATAATCTTTTTCAGCCATTATAGTTTCCCAATTTTTAGTATTCAGTTTATTTTTTCTTAAAAATTGAGGTGTAATAAAAGTTGTTTGATTTTCATCTGAAATAGCACCATCTTCATGATAAATATATCCATCCGTAAAAATGATTAATATATTTCTTGAATTTTCATCTATACAATAATCTTCAACCTTTGTTTTAATAAACTTCCAGATATCTGAACCAACGTATTTTTTGTCCTCAATTGCTAATTCATATATTGCTTTGGGATTATCTTTATACACGGTTTTCAATTCTTCTAATTTCTCTAAAGAAGCGTTATTTTTATCAATATGATATTTTAAATTATTTGAAATTGCATTTATATTTTGGTTGGATGGCTCTGGATCAAAAAACAATTGAATTTTATCATCCATCTCCCTTACTTTCTTATGTGACAAATGTGAGTAAAATGCCTCTGAAACAGATTTAATATATGCTACATCTCTTAAATAGTATTGCATTGTTTCATTTTTATACTTGACTGGGTCAATTCTATCTGATAAATCTAACAGGAGACTTATATTTAAGTTCTTGTTTGAACTTTTAAGATTCACCTCAGTTAGATCATCCATTTTTATATCCTTTACATTAGCGGAATCCTCCTTACAAGATATGAAAGCGAAAAGTAGCACTGCTAACACTATTTTATATATTATATTTTTCATTTTATTAGTTTATTAGTTTAGTTAGTTTGTAGTAAAGACTACGTGTTGGTGATCCATATTCTCTAATTTTAATTCGCGTAGATGAGCTAAAGAGATATCTTCACAACTGTTTCTTAGATCATCCTTAGTATTTGAAGGCAGTGCAATAACTTCATTAATTGCCTGATACCAACCTTCTTTATATTGATAATGGTAGTGTAGATATTCTTTTACAGGAAATACGAATCCATCAATTTTAGATTGAAGTTCTGAAATCTTTCCTTTTATAGATGTTACCTCATGCTTTATCTCATCTATTTTTATCAGTAAACTACTTTTTTTCTCTTCTGTGTTTTTAATCTCTGCTTTCTTATTTCTTATAAAACTTTTAATCTTATCTACATTTTCATATTCTTTCATCACAAAATCAAAAACTAACCCCCAAATTAAATACACTACAAAACCTGCAAAAATAATTCCCCAAAAATTTACGCTTTCAAAAGCGATAGTTGGCGAGAAGCTTTCTCCCAAGACTCTTTCGAAATCAAATATTTTTTTCTCGATTAAATAAGCCAGAATGACATCAAACATGAAGGTTAATACAAATAGTGCAACTAATTTAACATGTGTAATCATTTTTTTTGTTTTTTGAAACATGTGTATTAAATACCCTAGCCCCATAAAAACAAACGGAATTGTACCAATAAAGACAGCCTCTAGCCATCCATCAGATACTGCTTTATTTAATGCATTGGCATCGAAAATAGCAGAGGTTAAACTCCCTGTCTCAAAGTCTTTAAAAAAAGCAGAATAAGATGCTGAGATGTAAAAAACAAACAAATAGATTGTAATAGGAATAAGTAATAACAAACCAATGTAGAATTGGGCATTAGGCCTTTTATCTACATCTATACCATATCGCTCTGGATTTTGCCTAACATCTATCATCTCTGACTTTGACTTATCGATATCCGTTATGAGGCTGTTTTTTTGTTCCTCATAAATGGTTAAAGCCGTTTCTCTTTTTTTAAGTTCTGTTCGTTCCTTTTCTTGAGCTTCTTTGTATGGTTGCTTAAGTATTTCTTGTTCGTTTAATTGTTTTCTACAAAGGTTTTCAAACGTATTGTATAAATTTTGCAGACCTACACCAAAAGTAACTGCATTACCTGACGCCTTAGTTGAAGCACCATACCCACTTTGATAGTAAGTAATTCTAATTTGTTCTCTCGCCTGCTCTGTGTTTTCTGTTAAAGGTTTAGATATATCATTACTCTTAAGCTTAAAAAGTTTCTTAATAGCTCCCATAATTTTATGAATTTATTTCTTTAATAATCTCTTCTTTGGTTACACCTTTTTTTGCACTATCAAGTAAATAGTCTGCTAACTCTGTGATGTTTTCATCTAAAAACTCAAATTTTTTGCAATACTTTTTGAGTGTGATATATTCATCATCTGTCACTTTTTCATCTGCCCAAATCATAATAGCTAAGTCATATAAATATTCAACCCTTAGCTCTAAAGATTCTGGTATTGAAGAATCATGAGATGGATTGAGCAAAATTTCATTCAATTGCTCTTTAGTTATATCTCTTTCTTCTGCAAACTTATAAAGCATCTGCATTTCGAGAACATCAAAATTATCATCGGAAAATGCCATTTGATAAAGTCTTAAGAAATGACTTTTTAATTCGGTAGATATCATTCGTGTTATTTTATGGTTGAATATCAAACTTATAACTAAAAAAAAAGAGAACCTTACGGTAAACCGTAAGTCCTCTTTTTTATTAAAAATAATTATAGTTATCACTATTTTTTTTCGTGATGATCCAATTAAGAGGTATGACATTCATTTGAACACGTTTTGCATCCATTGCTTCTGCTATAATATTTCTTTGCTTCCACAACTGCCAAATAACAGGCTAAGTATGTTCCTAAATATTTCTTTCTTGAAATTTTACCCAACCAATAACATCCTTCTTTATGAACCTCATGATCACCATTGTTTTGAGCTGTTTCATTTACATAATACTTTGACATCGTTTATAAATTTAAATTAGTAACTACACAAACCTAAAACTATTACAAATCAACTCCTTACGGATATCCTCAATTGAATAAAAATAAATTAAGAGGAATGAAATATGACTTGATTTCATTCCTCTAAATTGATAATCAACTTTGTATTATCCACCTATTACTGTCTCGGGTGGCGGTGGTGGTATTTCACCATTTTCACCACAACACGCTTGTGGGGCTACTTCATCTACCATATTTTCTGGATTACATGATAAAAAAATCGAATTGAGGAAAACCGTAAGTATTATAACATATATTTTTTTCATTTTGCTTTGTATTAAAATTGAACAATAGTGTGGCTGTCCGAGAAATTCTCAGATAGATTATTGGACTGCTACACAGACTATTTTGAGGTAGAAACCTCTATTAAGGGAAGTATGAAATCGAGACGTAAAAAGCACATTACCTTCCCAAAATATTGCGACTAATTACATTACGATTTCATTATAGAATTGAGATTCGTAAGTCTCATTACGAGTGAGACGGTTATCAATTCTGAAGCAAATGAATGGGTTTTATTTAGGAAACCATGGAAATACTTTGGAAAGGATATGGAAAAGAAATTCCACATTATTTCCATTATGAATTAGTAACTTTAAACTCTTTTAAATCAATAAAATGCATAAAAAACTACTCGACAAAGCTTTTAAAAAAGCAGGAGAAGACATTAAAACAGAAAGCGTAACACCAAGGGCACAATTGCTATCTGATTTTATTTTAGAAGATAGCAAAGCGCCGTATGGTGAGCGTATACTACGTGATAATTACAATAAAATAATTCATAATTCTGAAGAAGAGATTCGCTTAAAAAAACATGCAGAAGATGCACTGAGTCATTATTTAGGCTATACCGATTATCTTGATTTTATAGAAAAGCATAAGCCACCAACACTAGCAGCCCCTCTACATCTCACATCAGCACCTATTAAGGCAAAGCCAACTTATAGTCCTAAGCTGCTTGTACTCTTTCTATTATTATTAGTTATTGGAACCCTTGTCTATCGTTATACGACCAGACAACGTTGGATGATTTGGGAAGAAGATCATTATGTAGAAGTGAACTTTGATGTTGAGAAGCACTCCCTTAATCAATTGAAAATTTATAAAGAAGAACGCATTAAGCTGTTTAAGAAAGTTACGCCTGGTTGTGACTATTTATTTTTTGATAAACTTGGCAACGTTAGATTATGGTATGGGAAGAATAAAGAAAAAGATTTAGACTATTTTACTAGCTTAGGTTTACACCCTGAAACGGGAAAAACACTTAAACCCATAACATCCTACATGATTCATAAACACATCTGTACCCATTGATTCTACTTAACCGAAAAACTATTGTACGCTAGACCTCTCCACATTTACTTTTAGATTAAGTGTTGCTACGTCTGTTGTACATGACATTGTTGATTACGATAGAAACCTAATAAAAACATCTCATTTTCGACATATTTAGCTATATCCGTTTATCTGAGCTCCCGGCAGGAAAGCTTATTAAATTAAACATGGCTCGCATTCTGGATCTGACACGTTCGCCGTATTTATCTTCTATTTCTTCAGCGTTGAGGTTTGTAGTAAGGTGTGTTTTAATCCTTTTTTCTTTGAATAGATCGTAACGTGATATTAGAATTTCGCCCATTACATTACAATCTTTTCCGTAATGTCTTCCTATATGCTCTACTCCTAAATCGTCAAAACAGTATACTTTGTTGTCGCTATAGTCTTCAATCATTTTAAAGCCGATTCTATTAAAACCAAAAACAATATTCCGTGCTGGTATGACATTATAGCTTTTTCTATGTGGTACCAGGTATGGTAGTAATTGCATTAATGTTGTTTTGCCACAGCCTACGGGACCCGATAGTAGGATTCCTTTTTCTGTATCGATATTTAGTTTCTTGCAGTAGTCGTGATCTTGGATAAAATAACTTGCTAATTTTAATAAGAGTTGATGGTCGTCTTTGTAGATTTTGAAGTTTTTACCAAAGCGCATTTTTCCTTTTGCATCTAGGTAGGTACGTATTTTAGGAAAATCGTAAGAAATGTATTTACCATCAAAACTGCCTAACTGAAATTGCGTGGTGCCTTCGTAAATGATACTTGGGTTCTTTACATTATATGTGCTAGCTGTTTTTGTCATTTTGGAGTTCATTTAAGAGATTCCCGCCTTCGCAGGAACTAGAGTGGTTGATTATAGTCTTTGTTTCTTATAGTGTGTAGGTTGTCTTTGATTTGAGACTGTCGTTTATCATTTGTCCTCGTATCTCGACTGCGCTCGATATGACCTGCTCGAACTGACAACTCCTCTGATTTAAGCATCCAATTTTTAGCAGAAGCGTGCCAATCTTCCATTTTAATCTTTCCTCCAATTTTCCAGCCTATAGCGCAATAATGGTTATAGAATTTTTGGGCTTCTATTTCTGGCCATTTTTCTTTTTTAAAAAATTCTAAAACTTCATTTTCATTTTTAGGCTGCGGTAGTTTATAACTGTTTTCTATTGTTTGTATATGTTTATTAGAAGGTACCAGTGCTTGTCCTTGATTTGGGACAGCTAAGTCTAATGCTTGTTCCACTACTTGTCTTCCATTTGGGATTGTTGATTCCAAGTGACTTTGACCTTGTTTCTTGAGATTTTCGCTTTCGCGAGAGCTAAAGATGAGCATCTTAATTACCGATCCTTTGAATGGATTATGTGATGGTTCATAAACAAGGTATTTGTAATGATGTAACTCTTTGGTGCATCTGTGGTAGGTGGATTTAGAACCAATTTTGGACAGTTTCATTATATCGTCTCGATTGACGTGAAAACTGTTTCTAAAACGATTGTAGTTCCACACCTGAAAAAATGCGAGGTACAAACTAATGTGTGTTGGATTAAGTCTGGTGTCTTTTGAAAACTGACTAAATACTGCGTTGAGGTGCTTGATGTAATTAACTTCTGCCACAGCATCTCTTATGAAGCGACACGATTATCTTTGAGTACTTTTAGAATTTCTTCATACTCGTAGAGAATGATTCCGCCAATTTTACTGTAGGGCAGCGTCCCATTAATTCGTAGATTTTGAAGTGTTCCAGGACTTACTTGTAACATTTCCATAACCTCAGCTGATTTGATGTATTTTTTGGTTGTGGTTTTTGGGGTTTCTGCAAGTAGCTTTTTGAGTTCGCCAAATAGTTGCATTTTGAAATCGTAAAGGTCTTCTGTGGTTAAAATTGTTGTTGCCATTGTAGAATTTGTTTTAATGGTTATTAAAATGGTTAAAGATCCCCCTTTAGGAGGTTCCGCATTTAGTGCGGGGTAACTTAAAGTACTACCATATTGAGGTTTCACTCTCTATGATAGCACTTAGGTTAATTTAGTTCACGAACTTTTCTATTTTAACAAACAGGTGTTCATGAATCTATCGATTTGACTTTCGTTCTACAAAGCTGCTATTATTTGATTTATTTTCTTCGGTATGGCTTCGGTAGTACCGACTTATTTTAACATTTTTAAAATGAATTATTTTAGATTTTCATCTTCTTTCATTTCGCATTATCATTATCTATACGCTTTTCAAGACTCCTTTTTAATTGATCTAAAAATTTTGTGGTGTCTTTGCCTCTATTTTTGATTTCTGCATAGGTTTTGTAGACGTTATTTAGGTTGAGGTCGAATAACTCAGAGCATATTTCTGCCATTTTACTGATTTCCACTTGCCCGTTTTTGATGGATCCGGCACTATGTAATGCATAAATTAATTCTACTAAATCTGTTTTTGAAGCTGTCCATGAGAGATCGCAAGACAGCAATGGATTGTCCTCTACTCTTTTCACTTTTGTATTTTGATTTGTTAGTGCATGAAGTTCTTTTTGATAATACACGGATAATAAATCATAACAAACGACTTGAGCCGCCAGATTATCGTGACTGGTTGAGAATTCTGGATCCGAAAAATAATGCGATGTATCTACAGGGAAATTTAATTTACAATTGCCTCTAACGAAATAAATATGATCTAGAGACGCGCTATTATGTCTGATATAATGATAGAATTCCAGATTCCGGATCTTCTGTTTTTCTAATTCATCTATTAATAAACAAACATATTTAACTTGTTTTTTGATGCTTGCACTAGGCCTCTCAAAAATAAACTTTCTTATTTTTAAGAAGTATTTAATACGACCATTGACAAATGGTTTTATTCTTTTAAAGAAGTAAATTTCTGCTTCTTGAGTAAACAGACATTCTTTTGTTCTTAATAGTACCCTTAATTGATTTAAGGTATTTATTGAAAGTTCTAATTTTTGGATTAAAACATTGATGTCTTGTAGGTTTTGATTTTTGTTTTGTTCTAGTTTGTTTTTATACTCCTCAACGATTGGGGTGATGTGTAGCATAAGATTGGGTTTTAAATAAACCCCATAAATTATATAAGATTTTATGGAACTCAAAATAAAAACCAAATTAAACGTCTAAATGACAGAAATTTAGCTACCTCATTCAATCTACTTTTTTCATTTTTGTTTTTTTATTTTTAAGATCTAAGATTTCTTTTAAGGCCTTCATATCCCCACTCACTTTGTGTTCTAAAACACGTGCGTAAATTTGAGTGGTTGAAATTTTAGTATGGCCTAACAGTTTAGAAACGGTTTCTATAGGTACTCCGTTTGACAGGGTTATTGTTGTTGCAAAGGTATGTCGGGCCATATGAAACGTGAGATTTTTTTCGATGCCCACGAAGTTGGCAACCTCTTTTAAGTATACATTTAGCTTCTCGTTTGTCATTATAGGAAGAAGTGATTCTGTTACTCTTGTTACTGGATGGTCTTTGTACTTGGTTATGATTTCTAATGCTTTCCCTAACAATGGTACTTTTACTATTGTATTGGTTTTTTGTCTTTTGGTCATGATCCAGTTTCCCCCATCCATACCTAATACTAAATGACTCGATGTGAGGTTCATTAGGTCTACATAACTGATTCCTGTATAACAGCTAAAGACGAATAAGTCGCGCACACGATCAAGTCGTTCTGATATGAACACTTTGTCTTCTAGATTTTTTAGTTCTTGCTCTGAAAGGAATTCTCTGTTTGTTTTTTCGTAAGTCATTTTCCATCTTACAAACGGATCTTTATTAATCCATTCCATATGAAAGGCTAGTGTCACGATTTTTCGTAGACGCTGTATATGTTTCATTACCGTATTATGACTCAATGCTTTTGGATGACCAACAGGCCAAAGGTTGGAAAGGTAGATTTGAAAATCAGATAAAAACTCAAAATTAAGCTGTTTGAGATAGATGTCTGAGGTATTTTTTTTCTTCAACAGAAATTTCTTGACATAGTTTTCTGTTATTCCAAAATTTCGGATTGAACCAGCAGCAAGCGTGTTCGCAATTTTTTGATTGTGATACTCTATAATGTTATTTAGCGTTTTTCCTTCCTGGTCATCTTGTCCAGTATACTTTGCTTTTATTAATTGCGCCGTAATAAGTTCTCCTTTAAATTTTAAGTCTTGGTAGATTTGAAAGAGTTGGGTGTAGGTTTCATCTAGATAACTATTAATTTGTCTAGCGGTTGCATTTGTACCATTAACACGTTTTTTAGTTACGCTCCAGTGGTCAACGTTGACCTTACGCTTAAGGCTTATGTTGACGCGCTTGCGGTTAACAGTTACTCTAGCATAGATTTCTGCTTCATTATTTTTTGCACGTGAAGCGTTTATCCAGAATAGGATTGAAAATGTGTTTGAAGATTTCATAGTTATACGTCTTTTAAGATTAAACTTTAGGACGAAAGTCAAATAAACTATGTTTCAGCGTTTTAAGGGCAATCGGTCAACATGTTGACCACGGATATTTTTTGTTGACCGCGAAGTCGTCAACAGATATGAAATGATATCAAATACTATTGCCTCCTAAAAACGACTAAAGCTTGTAAAATCATAGATTTTACAAGCTTTTGATAAGGAATGTGATTCCTTTTAGTGACCTCGACTGGATTCAAACCAGTAACCTCTTGAGCCGTAATCAAGTGCGCTATTCAGTTGCGCCACGAGGCCTTTTTTTGTGGGTGCAAATATAACACTTTTATTTAAATACAACCAAATTTTTATTCTTATTTTTGAAATATGATTTCTAAAGAACTACTCGAGCCTTTTAATTACCTATTCGATTCCGAAATAATCGACAGTATTGCTGACGTTGCTTTACTTAAAACTTTTCAAAAATCAGATATCATTATTGATATTGGTCAAGAATTAAATTTCATCCCTTTACTTATAAAAGGGAACATAAAAGTTTTGAGAGAAGATAAAAATGGTGACGAGCTTTTATTATATGTTTTAGAGTCTGGTGACACTTGTGCCATGTCTTTAACGTGTTGCATGGTAAAATCTGTAAGCAAAATTCGTGCTATTGCAGATGAAGATGTAACTGTCATAATGATTCCTATAGCTAATATGAAACTTTGGTTTAATTCTAATGAAAGCTGGAGGACCTTCATCTTGCAAAGCTATCAAGTCCGTTTTGACGAAATGTTAGAAACCATAGACACATTGGCGTTTATGAAAATGGATAAGCGTTTGTTTAAATATCTTACAGATCAAGTAAAGTTAACAGCCTCAAAGAGCTTAGCAATCACTCATCAAGAAATAGCAGAAGATCTCAATACTTCTAGAGTGGTCGTTTCTCGTCTATTAAAACAACTAGAAAGAGAGAACAAAATTGAACTCGGTCGTAACAAAATTCTTGTATTAGATTTTTAGTAACATTTATCACACTACCTAGACTACAGAACTCTATTTTTGTATAATATTTAAATTTTATGGAATATATTTCACAACCTTGGCCATGGTATATCTCTGGTCCATGCATTACAATTGTCATGTTTTTACTTCTTTATTTCGGAAGAACTTTCGGAATGTCATCTAACCTAAGGACTATGTGCGCTATTGGAGGTGCAGGAAAGCGTGTTGATTTTTTTAAATTCGATTGGAAAAGTCAACGTTGGAATTTAGTCGTGGTACTCGGAGCTATTGTTGGTGGCTTTATTGCACAATATGTTTTATCTAACCCTAATCCAATAGATTTAAGTCAAAATACAATTACAGATTTAAAAGCTCTTGGTTTTGAAAATGCAGGAGAAAATCTTTTACCACCAGAATTATTTAGTTGGGATGCTGTTCTTTCTTTCAAAGGTTTATCTATTCTACTTATTGGAGGAATCCTTGTTGGTTTCGGAACACGTTACGCTGGCGGATGTACTTCCGGGCATGCAATAACAGGTTTAAGTAGCCTACAACTTCCGTCTCTTATAGCTGTTATAGGTTTCTTTTTAGGCGGTTTAATTATGATTCATATCATTTTTCCAATACTATTTTAATTATGGGTAAGTATATAAAATTCTTTTTGGTCGGTATTTTTTTCGGAATCGTTTTAGTTAAATCCGAAGCCGTTTCATGGTATCGAATTTACGAAATGTTTAAATTTCAATCCTTTCACATGTTTGGTATCATCGGTACTGCTGTTGCAACAGGTATTGTTATCTTATTAATTTCGAAAGCTAAAAAAATCAAAAATATTGAAGGAACAACTGTAAACGTTCCACTTAAAGCTCGTAGTTTTACACGTTATATTTTAGGAGGAACAATTTTTGGTTTAGGCTGGGCACTAAGTGGTGCATGTCCTGGACCAATGTATATTTTAATTGGTACTGGTGCATTTTCTATTTTAATTGTAATTATTGGTGCATTAATAGGGACCTATTTCTACGGATTAATCATGAAAAAACTACCACACTAAATGGAACTCGTTGAAATTTTAGGATATTCAGGTGCTTTAATTGTAGGACTCGTCTTAGGCTTAATTGGCGGAGGTGGGTCAATTTTAACGGTTCCTATTTTAGTCTATTTTTTAGGCTTTAGTCCTATTGTTGCAACAGGTTATTCACTTTTTGTAGTAGGAAGCACTTCATTGGTCGGTACTTTAAGAAACTTAAAAAAGAACAGTATAGATTTTAAAACAGCACTTGTTTTTGCTGTACCATCAATAATAACCGTATTTATGGTAAGAAGTTTGGTCATACCCAACTTACCTGAAGTGCTATTTTCAATTGGAAGTTTCAAACTCACCAATTCGCTTTTTATAATGTTATTATTTGCACTAATCATGCTTTTAGCGGGTTGGTCTATGATTAAATCTAAAGATATAAGTACAGAAAGCGTAATTAAGGAGTTTGACAATACACACTATTTTGCTATCGGAACGCAAGCCATTGGTATTGGAACTTTAGTTGGTTTAGTTGGTGCTGGTGGCGGATTTTTAATTGTACCTGCTTTAGTTTTACTCGTAAAACTTCCTATAAAAAAAGCAATTAGTACGTCGCTATTTATTATTTCTATACAGTCACTTATTGGTTTCTTAGGGGATCTAAACACCTTAATTATAGATTGGAAGTTTCTACTGACGTTTACTTTTATTTCTATTATTGGTATTTTTATAGGCTTAACACTTTCAAAAAAAATTAGTGCAAAAGGCTTAAAAAAAGGGTTTGGATATTTCACCGTTTTTATGGCCACTTATATCGTTTACAAGGAACTCTTTTAACACTTTGTGACAATTATCACACTTCAAAAATTGAAGTTTATTAAATTTGCATAACATAATACATTTTACACATGAAAATAGAACAATTATATACAGGCTGTTTAGCACAAGGTGCTTATTATATTGAATCTGAAGGAGAGGTTGCTATAATTGATCCATTGAGAGAAACTCAGCAATACATTGATAAAGCTAAGGCTAATAATGCCAAAATTAAATATATTTTAGAGACACATTTTCATGCTGATTTTGTTTCTGGTCATGTAGATTTAGCAAACCAAACAGGTGCTAAAATCGTTTTTGGACCTGGAGCTACAACGGAGTACGATATTCTTTCTGCCAAAGATGGTCAAGAATTAAAATTAGGAAATATTACGATAAAGGTTTTACATACACCTGGTCATACTTTAGAATCTGCTACTTATTTATTAATTGACGAAAACGGAAAAAATCATGCAATATTTTCTGGTGACACGCTATTTTTAGGTGATGTTGGTCGTCCAGATTTAGCAATCAAATCTGACTTAACAAAAGAAGATTTAGCCGAAATGCTTTTCGATTCTTTAAGAACCAAAATTATGCCTTTAGCTGATGATGTTATTGTATATCCTGCTCATGGCGCTGGTTCTGCTTGTGGAAAAAATTTAAGTAAAGAAACTGTTGGGGTTTTAGGTGAACAGAAAAAAACAAATTATGCCTTACGTGCAGATATGACTAAAGCTGAATTTGTTAAAGAAGTTCTTGATGGTATTGCTCCTCCTCCACAATATTTCGCAAAAAATGCCATGATGAATAAAATGGGGTACGATGCTTTTGAAACGGTTTTAAAAACTGGTGATGTAGCACTTAGTCCTGAAGATTTTGAAGCTGTAGCAAACCAAGAATCAGCATTAGTATTAGACGTAAGGTCTCAAGCCGATTTTATAGCGGGTCATATCCCTAATTCAATATTTATTGGACTTAATGGACAATTTGCCCCTTGGGTTGGTGCTTTAATTAAGGATTTAAAACAACCTATCATTTTAGTTGTTCCTGAAGGAAAATCTACAGAAGCAGTTACTAGATTATCTCGAGTAGGTTATGATAACACTTTAGGATATCTTAAAGGAGGAATTGAAGCTTGGGCGAAATCAGGAAAAGATATTTCTACTCTAGATTCTATATCTGCTGAAGAATTTGCAAAGAGAGCAAAAGCAGATACTATTCATATTTTAGATGTTCGTAAAGATGGCGAGTATCAGTCAACACATCTAGAAGAGGCTATTCATTTTTCATTAGATTTAATTAATGAGAATATGGATACAATTAATAAAGATGAAACTTACTATGTGCATTGCGCAGGTGGTTACCGTTCTGTAATTGCAGAATCGATTTTAAAAGCTAGAGGATTTAATAAATTAATTGATGTTGCAGGTGGCTTTGCTGCTATTAAAAACACCGATTTAAAGACAACAGATTTTGTTTGTCCTTCTACATTATAAAAATTAGTAATAATCAGATCTCATAGGTCTATAAAAACCACATAAAATAAAAAACACACTTAATATTCAAAATTTAAAATGTGGTGGTTGTGCTAACACTATTGTAACACAATTATCTAAACTAGATGGTATTACTGACGTTACAGTTAACAACGATACAGACGAAGTAAGTTTTAATACTGATTCTGAAACTACAATTGAAACCGTTACAAATAAATTATCGGACTTAGGTTATCCTATTGCTGGTGGTGCTAATTCTTTACCTAAAAAGGCAAAATCATTTGTGAGTTGTGCTGTTGGTAGAATGACAAAATAAAAAGAAGAAGTAACTATAATAAAAAAATCCCACTCATGGTGGGATTTTTTTATTAAACTATTTCTGCACTTAGTCCAGCTTGTAAAAGCTTAGAACATCGTGGCTCTAAATCTTCATAAGTGCCTGTCTTAACAGTACACTTTCCTTTATAATGCACTAATAAAGCACATTGTTCTGCTTGTTCTGGCATATGATCACAAGCATAAATTAAAGTATCAATAACATGATCGAAGGTATTAACCTCATCATTAAATAATACAATTTCATTTTGTTTTAATTCTACTTCTTCTAAAAGCAGATCTTCTGCATATTTTTCTTTTGTCATTCTGTTAATGGATTTTAGAGTAAATTACGGTAACAATCAAACTGTCAACACAATAAACTTAATTATTAACTTTCTACTAATTTATAAATTTTAACGAAACCCATTGCCCTTTTTGTATAGTTTCGTCTAACTTTAACATGTATTTATTACATTCTTCTTCAATCATCGGAATGTCTTCTTTGTAAAAACCACTTAAAAATAAGGTTCCATTTGGGTTTAGACACTTTGCATATTGAGAGATATCTGCTAATAATATATTTCTATTAATGTTAGCAATAATACTATCGTACTTTTTACCTTCTAACAATGTTGCGTCACCTTCATAAACCGAAATATTTTTACAATTATTACGTTCTACATTTTCTAAACTATTTAGGTAACACCAATTATCTATATCAATAGCATCGAGTTTATTTGCACCAACATTTTCGGCTAATATGGCTAAAACACCAGTTCCGCAACCCATATCTAAAACCGTTTTACCTTTAAAATCGTTTTTAAGAATATGTTGAATCATCATATGTGTAGTTTCGTGATGACCTGTACCAAAACTCATTTTGGGTTCAATAATTAAATCGAATTTAGTATCTGGCTTTTCATGAAATGGTGCACGTACAGAAACTAAATCATCTACAATAATAGGTGTAAAGTTTTTCTCCCATTCTTCATTCCAATTTACTTGGGCTATTTCTTCAAATTCAAAAGTAATCTCAAATTCATCTGAAGTTAAAATGTAAACATCATCTAAAATATTTTCATTCCACTCTTCCTTCTGAATATAAGCAATTACACCTTCTTCATTTTCTACAAAACTTTCAAATCCGGCATAACCTAATTCAGCTATTAAAATTTCTACTCCCGGTTGTAGCGGACTTACCTTAAACGTGTAACCTATGTATATTTCAGACATTAATCTTTTTTTTTGCAAATTTACTAATCATTAATTTAGTTACTAGTATTTTTACATCAAATTAAAATAATATGAATAAATATATTGTTGCCTTTCTATTCTTAGCGCTATCTCAAATCACTATTGCTCAAGACAATAATGATATTAAATTATCTGCTTTACCTTATTACAGTTATGGTAAAGGTTTAGGAATTACCTCCCCTGATAGTATTTTTAAACTAAATATTCGTTTTAGAATGCAAAACCGATTTACCTCTTTATATAATGAAGACGCAGAAGATGGTTACGAAGCAATGATTAGACGTTTACGTTTGCGTTTTGATGGTTATGTTGGTGATCCTAGTATTATTTATGTGATTCAATTATCGTTCTCTCCAAATGATGTTGGTGCGATTGAAGATGGTGACAATCTAAATATTATTAGAGATGCAATTGTATTTTATAGACCAGATAATCATTGGAATATTGGTTTTGGTCAAACTAAACTTCCAGGAAACAGACAGCGTATCAATTCTTCTGGAGCTTTACAACTTACAGATCGTTCAATTAACAATTCTCGATTTAATATTGACAGGGATTTTGGATTACAAGTGTATTATTTAAATGAATTACAAGACAAGTTTTCTTATAATATAAAAACAGCAATTAGCACAGGTGAAGGCAGAAACTGGACCAAAGAACCTGATAATGGTTTAGCCTATACAGGCCGTTTAGAGCTCTTTCCTTTTGGAGCTTTTAAAAGTAACGGCACATTATTTGAAGGAGACTTAAAGCGTGAAGAAAGCCCTAAATTAATGTTATCGGGTGTTTATCATTACAATAACAATGCACGAAGAACCCGTGGAACTATTGGTGATGATTTATTTGAACAGCGCGATATGCAATCTTTATTTTTAGACGCTATTGTAAAATATAATGGTTGGGCGTTTCAAACAGCTTACATGGAACGTAGAGCTGATGATCCTATAACATTTAATCCTGATGATTTATTAGATTCTGAATATGTTTTTACAGGAAATGGTTTTGACACCCAATTGAGTTATATTTTTAAAAACAACTATGAGTTAATAGGACGTTTTTCTCACCAAGAACCACATGAAGATATTGAAGCATTAACTCCGCAAACTAATCAATACAGTCTTGGTGTTACTAAATATATTTGGGAGCATGCCTTAAAATTACAAGCTGAAGTTACTAATACAGAATTAAACTATTTAGATAATAGCCAAACTAATAACTGGTATTTAAGATTTCAAGTTGAAATAGGAATTTAATTCTTTTAACGCACATAGACTTCTAGAAATCATCTATATTTTACACAAAAAAAAGTCCCTAAACAATTGATTAAGATCAATTATTTAAGGACTTTTTTAATTCTTAGTAAGAAATAATATTCTTAGAATGCATTTACAATAGCATAGAAATCTTCTGCGTTAAGTGCTGCTCCTCCAATTAATCCACCATCAACATCTGGTTTTCCAAATATCTCCTTTGCATTTGCTGGTTTTACACTTCCTCCGTATAAAATAGAAACAGAATCGGCAACATCATTTCCGTATTTATCAGCTAAAGTTTTTCTAATAAAAGCATGCATATCTTGTGCTTGCTCTGGACTTGCAGTTTCACCTGTTCCGATAGCCCATACTGGTTCGTAAGCTAAAACGATACTTTTAAAAGCATCAGCTTCTAAATGAAATAATGCATTTTTAATCTGACCTTCAACAACAGCTTCATGATTTTCAGATTTTCGATCTTGTAATTCTTCACCAAAACAGAAAATTGAACGCATACCATTAGCTAAAGCAGCATCTACTTTTTTAGCTAAAGATTCGTCAGTTTCATTAAAATAAGCACGACGCTCACTATGTCCTAAAATAACAGTTTTGATACCAATACTTTTTAGCATACTTGCGCTAATTTCACCTGTATAAGCTCCATTTTCTGCAAAATGCATGTTTTGAGCAACAACTTCAATTGAATCTTCACTTAAAGTATCAAAAGCTTGCTTTAAATTTGTAAAAGTTGGCGCAATCATAACCTCAGCATCTGACGTTTTTGTTTGCTTTAATAGGTCCGTTATTAAAACTTCCGACTGTGGTAAATCGTTATTCATTTTCCAGTTTCCTGCTACGATATGCTTTCTCATAATATATGTATATTGATTTTATAAATTCTCTAACAAAAATAATACTTTAAAAATGAAGATAAATTGACATTTGTCAGTTATCCTCAAGATAATTTCACTCTTGGATCTAACCAAGCATAAATAATATCGACAAAAATATTTATCGTAATAAATATAATAGCAATAACTAAAACAGCTCCCATTATTACAGGTAAATCTAACGTATTAAGGGCATTTACAATTTCTTTTCCTAATCCATTCCACCCAAAAATATATTCTACAAAAACAGCTCCGGCTAACATTGATGCAAACCAACCCGATATTGCTGTAACTACAGGGTTTAAAGCATTCTTTACGGCATGATTTTTAATGACCTGAAATTCATTTAAACCTTTTGCTCTGGCTGTTCTTATATAATCTTGATTTAAAACTTCTAATAAAGAATTACGCATTAATTGAATAACAACTGCTAAAGGTCTTATACCTAAAACTATGGCTGGAAGAATTAAATTTTTCCATTTAATGGTCATTTTTTCGCCAAAATCATCAAGCTCGTACAAACTGCCTGTCATTTCTAAATGGGTGTATTTGTGTAATACAAAACCAAATAACCAAGCAAATAGAATGGCACTAAAAAAGGATGGTACACTCATACCAAATGTACTAAGGATTTGTATAGTTTTATCTATCCAGGTATCTTTATACAATGCAGAAATAATTCCGAATATTATGCCTAAACAAATCGCTATAACAATGGCAGACGTTGCCAAAACAAAAGTATTAGGAATAGTTTCTCCAATAATCTGAGTCACTTTTTTACCTTGTTTGGTAAAAGATTCTCGTAAATATGGGGCTTTTAAAACAGTTGTAGTATTTTCTATTTGAAACAATTTTACTGCACTATATTTATTTGGTGCTAAATAAGTGTAATCTTTTGATGTATTAGAATGAAAAGATATCGGAGATAAATCATTAAGGTAGTATAAAAACTGAGTTCCTAAGGGTTTATCAAATCCATATTTCTGTTTTACAGCTTGTACCTGTTCTTCATTTTGGTTTTGCCCCAACATCATCTTCGCAGGATCACCTGGAAGAATTGTAAATAAAAAGAAAATCACAGTTATAACGCCCACCAAAGTAATGAAAGCGTAACCGATTTTATGGACTAAATATTTTATCAAAAAACAGGTTTTATTTTAAAGTTGAAAATCAAATTATTAAAAGTACATATTCATTTTAAAGTTGATTTGTCACCAACTAAAAACTCAAAATATTCAGCCATTTTAAAATAAACATTGCTATAGCTGTAAAGCCTGTACTATATAATACTAAAGCTTGCCAATATGATAATCGCGTTGGCCAATGTTTCCACATTTTTATGCCATATTTTTTTTTCGCATAACCACTAGTTAGCATCCAAAAAAGGAAAATGAATATTAAGTAAATCAGTATTGTTATTAATAATATCCTTTTATTTTCCATTTTTTCAATTTTAAAAATTAGAACTAAATATTATAATTCCACATCATCAAAATCATTCCAATGTGCCTTATTTGTTACAGTTCCTTTATTTAATATTATAATTCCTGGATTTGCACGTACAATAGTTTTAGCTACTTTTTCGTCACATAGATAAATTTCAAAATTCAATCCATAATCTGATTTCACTTGTGCTTTATCAGCTGCTCCAGAAGATGACAAACCGATTACAGTATATCCTTTTTTAATTGCTTTATCTGTAAAAGATTTCAACTTCGTCATTCCTTCAGCTTCACTCTTGTTAACATTATACATGGTAACCATAATTAGTTTTTCCTTTTCTAAGAAATAATCGGTTAAATTTTCATCTTCAGATTCTATAGAAAAATCTTGAATTGCAGGAACATAACCTTCATCTATTGTTTCTGTATCTACCCTTAAAAACTCACCTTCTACACTCGGGTAACTTCCATTTGTTACAAATTCTTGCTCCTCACCATTCACATTAAATACCCATGTATATTCTAAAATAGGTTTTTGTGCTCCTTCTGGAGTTGACATTTCATCGGGTAAGTTTTTACCAATAGCATAAGCTCTAAAGTCTATAGATGGTAAATGCATTAATACATGGTAACCAAACCAAAGTGAAACAATAAAACTTAATAGTGCAATTACAGTTGTAGGCAAATTTGAAAAAACAGGTTTGATGTATTTAACACCTGCAAACAAAATTAAAATTAAGACCAGTAAAATAAGATCTTTAGAAAAGCTTTCCCATGGCGTCAATTTTAAAGCATCACCGAAGCAACCGCAATCTTTTACTTTATCGAAATATGCAGAATAGAAGGTTAGAAATGTAAAAAAGACAATCATTAACAACAAACTCGAAACTGTAAGTTTTGGTTTATAACCTATCAGTAAAAAGACTCCTAAAACAACTTCGAATACAACAACTAAAACAGAAATACCAAGTGCATAAGGAATTAAAAATTCCATATTTAATACATCTGATCCAAAATACTCTTCTAATTTATAAGAAAACCCAAGCGGATCATTAAGTTTTATAAATCCAGAGATGATAAATAATATTCCTGTAAATATTCTACTAAGGTGAACTATATATTTCATATTCTTATTGAATTATTTTTTTTTATGGATTCTTATTTCCGCTAAAATGATAAATTAATTGGCTTCGTTTAAATGAATCAAGGCAAAAATTGAATAATTAATCATGTCTTGATAATTAGCATCGATACCTTCGCTAACAATTGTTTTACCTGCATTATCTTCTATTTGCTTAACGCGTAATAATTTCTGTAAAATTAAATCGGTTAAAGAACTCACGCGCATATCTCTCCAAGCTTCACCATAATCGTGATTCTTATCTAACATTAATTGCTTAGTAATTGCAATCTTTTCATCGTAAAGTTCTGAGGCTTCTTTAGTATTTAAATCGGGCTGTTCTACAACGCCTTTTTCTAACTGAATTAAGGCCATTAAACAATAATTTATAATGCCAATAAACTCACTAACCTCTCCCTCATCTACTTTTCTAACATCATTTTGTTGTAAACCTCTAATGCGTTGTGCTTTTATAAAAATCTGATCGGTTAAAGATGGTAATCGTAAAATGCGCCACGCACTACCATAATCACTCATTTTATTTACAAAAAGTGCTCTACATTTAGCGATAACGGCATCGTATTGTTTTGAAGTATCTTGCATTTATTACATAATAATTTCCGTAAATTTCGGACAAATAAACTAGAAGTTCAAGGTTTGAGGTTTAAAGTTTTCTTAACACTTTTTTTAGATAAAACATGAATATAAACTGCAAAGGAAAATTAATAGATATATCTACACCAAAAGTGATGGGAATCCTTAATATAACTCCTGATTCTTTTTTTGATGGTGGAAAATATAACGATGAATCTAAAATTTTAATTCAAGTTGAAACCATACTAAAACATGGTGCTACTTTTATAGACCTTGGTGGTTACAGTTCTAGACCAAATGCTGAAGATATTACTGAAGCCGAAGAATTGAAACGTGTGATACCTGTAATTCAGTTAATCTTAAAGTATTTCCCAAAAACATTGATTTCTATTGATACTTTTAGAAGTGGTGTTGCTCACCAAAGTATTGACGCTGGTGCCGCACTTGTTAATGATATTTCTGCAGGACTGCTTGATAATAATATGCTATCTACAGTTGGTAAACTTGGTGTTCCTTATATTATGATGCACATGAAAGGGAATCCCAAAACCATGCAACAGCACACAAATTATAAGGATTTAGTAAAAGAAGTTATTTCTTATTTTTCAGAACGTATTTCTGCTGCATATGAAGAAAAAATAAATGATATTATAATTGATCCTGGTTTTGGGTTTGCAAAAACCATTGAACAAAATTTTGAATTACTCAATAAACTCGAAGTACTTCAACTTATTAAATCACCAATTTTATCAGGTATATCTCGAAAATCAATGATATACAAAACATTAAATACAACTTCTGAAAATGCTTTAAATGGCACAACAGCATTACACATGATTGCTTTACAAAAAGGATCTAAAATATTACGCGTTCATGATGTTAAAGAAGCTATGGAATGTGTTACACTTTATAATCAATTGAAATCTAATTAACCTATGCGCTATATTTATTTACTTATTGTTTTATGCTGTTTTAGCTGTAACAATGAACGTACTTTATTTCTTCCTGAAATTGAAAACACAGAAATCACTGAAGTTTTAGATGTTTCACCAGCTTATCTTTTTTATGATGAAACTCAACCAGATTCAACCTTACTAAATCGTAAAAATTTAATTAGCACCACAAATTGGTTGGTAAACGTTGATAAACGATTGACTTTAGAACAAGCGATTCCGAAAATCACATTGATGCAAAATAAAAAGCGAAATGCTAAAATGCACAAGAATGAAGCTGCTAAAAATTATTTCACCTGTAATACTACGGATATTAGTAACTTAGGTTTTATTGAATTTACGGATGTTTATTTTATTAACGAATCTTATAACACCTATAAAGTAGAACAACCTTTAAATGAATTTGGTAACAAAATAATAGCAGAAGTTAATTCTTTAAACGATATCAATCTTTCAATTGACTCAACAACTTCTGATATTAAGAAAACGAATCTTAATCAATTAGTAAATGCTATTTATATGCTATGTGAATCTAAAGAAATTACAGATGCTACATTGATTCTTAATTTAAGTAAGGGTTTAACTTTTCAAGATTATATATCTATAAAATCAACATTATTAAATCTAAAAGCTGAAAAAACAAGCATCTCTAAAAAAGAATTTATTTTCTAAAATTCAACTATTTAAAACTAAAAAAGTATAATTACTTTAATTATTGATAAACAATTCACGCTTCTACTTAACAGAAATTGTTAAATTAGCAAAAAGACTAAACTTTTGGAAAACTTACAACTTTGGGATTTTAGATTTATTGACTTCATAGATGTCTTCCTTGTTGCTATACTCCTTTACTACATTTACAAACTGGTAAAAGGAACCGTTGCTATCAATATTTTTATTGGTATCCTTATTATTTACTTTGCTTGGCGATTAACCGACTACCTTAATATGCACATGCTTTACAGCATATTTGATGGTTTTATGAAAGTAGGTATTATTGCTTTGATTGTAGTGTTTCAACCTGAAATTAGAAAATTCTTACTAATGGTTGGATCAACAAACTTAGGAGGAAAAAGAAATCTATTTAAACACTTTAAATTCCTTAAAAACGATGATAAAACAACAACTGATATTGATGCTATTATTAATGCCTGTACAAAAATGGGGGCTTCATACACAGGTGCTTTAATTGTTTTAGAACGAAATAACAATTTAGATTTCTTGACAAATACAGGAGATGAAATGAATATTTTAGTATCTCAACCTATTATTGAAAGTATCTTTTTTAAAAATAGTCCACTGCATGATGGGGCTATTGTTATCGATAAAAATGTAGTAAAAGCAACACGTGTAATTCTTCCTGTAAATAACGAGAAAAATATTCCAGAACGTTTTGGATTAAGACACAGAGCTGCCATTGGTATCACAGAGAAAACAGATGCTTTAGCGCTTTGTGTAAGTGAAGAAACAGGACAAATTTCTTATATAAAAAATGGAGGTTTTGAAATGTTTAAAAATACGGATGAGCTAAGGGAAAAGATTAAACATGATTTAGCGTAATTAATGAATTGCAAAAATTGTAATAATACTCTTAGACTTACGCAAAAATTTTGCGACGAATGTGGGGCTAAAATTATTCAAAATCGATTAAAGCCAAAAGTTCTTGCTCAACAAGTCAATGAACATTACTTTTCTATTGATAATAAATTATTAATTACCTTTTTAGACCTTTTTAAAAAACCAGAGGTCGTTATTGTAGGTTATGTTAATGGCACACGAAAAAAATATATAGATGTTCTTCAGTATTTTGCCTTATCACTAACTTTAACAGGAATTCAAGTCTTTTTAATGAGTACCTTTTTTAAAGAATCTACTGATATGGGTTCACAATTTATAAACGGTTTTAATGATGCTCCAACTACAACAAATAATCCACTTGAAGGTTATGATTTTAATGCCATAAATAATTACCAGGGGTTATTTTACATTTTAACGGTACCTTTTTCTGCACTTGGAACTTGGTTTGCATATTATATTATCGGAGAGAGATCTTATAATTTTACGGAACATTTAGTAATTAATCTATACTACTCTGCTCAAGTCATAATTATTACAGCTTTACTAACCATACTATTTTTAGTCTTTGGATTAGATTACTTAGTTATATCCTCAATTGTATATATACTTACTTTTGTTTATTTATTTTATGTTCTAAAATGTGTTTTTAAAACAAATTTCTGGAATACATTAGGACGATTTTCATTAGTTATGGCTATATATATTGGATCGTTTTTAATTATCGGATTAATTGCTCTAATAATAACAGTAGTAACATTATATAAATGAATTGTAAAAATTGCCAAGCTGTATTACAAGAACAAGACGATTATTGCAAAAGTTGTGGTGGTAAAGTGATTAGAAATCGTTTGACTTTCAGAAATCTTTTTGAGCACATTAGTGAAACGTTTTTCAATTATGACAACAAGTTATTACAAACTTTTATTCAACTTTTTAAACATCCCGAAGATGTTATTGATAGTTACATCAATGGCACGAGAAAAAAACATGTAAACGTCATCAGCTATTTTGCATTAGCAATAACCATCTCTGGATTTTACCTTATAATAGTTAAAAAATTCTTTCCAGAAACCCTTGATTTTTCTCAAATAACTCTTGCTGGACAAGAAAAATTTCAGAAAAATAATATGGCATTTATTGAAGAGTATCAATCGATAATTATGATGCTTTATGTGCCTTTATATGCTTTAATGGCTCGTGTTACATTTTTTAATATTAAAAAATACAATTATACAGAGTTGCTTGTCATTTTTATGTACATACAGGCACAAATATCAATTGCGAGTGCAATAGTGGTCATTACTTTAGGATTATTGGGTATAAGCTCAAGCATTGTTGGAATGCTCATGATCCCTTTAATGATCATCTACTCCGCTTATGTTCTTAAACGATTACTAAAACTTAGTGCTTCTGATATTGTTGTCAGAACATTGTTGTTTTTTGTTGTACTAGGTGTAACTTTTATAATTATTACAATACTGTGTTTAGTTATAATGTATCTAACAGGTGATTTGAATGAAGTTTTTGGACCAGCCTTTGAAGCTGGTAAAAAAATAGGAGAAGAGGCAGCAAAAGCAAAATCAGCAAACTAAGCTATCTCTGCTTTTAAAAACTGAACTTCATAAAGGTTTTTATAATAACCTTGTTCTTTTGCAAGAAGTGATTGGTGTGTACCAATTTCTACAATTTCACCAGCATCCATAACAATAATTTTATCCGCTTGCTGTATTGTAGCTAATCTATGAGCAATAACAATAGAAGTTCTTCCTTTAGTTATTTTATCGGTAGCATCTTGTATTAATTGTTCTGAATAAGAATCTACAGAAGAGGTCGCTTCATCTAAAATTAATATACTTGGATTAGTTACATAAGCTCTTAAAAAGGAAATTAATTGACGCTGACCAGAAGATAACATTACACCTCTTTCCTTTACATTGTAATGATATCCATTGGGAAGACTTGCAATAAAATCGTGAATACCAATTGCTTTTGCGGCATTTACAACATCTTCTTCTGTAATGTTTTCATTATTTAAAGTGATGTTATTTAGAATTGTATCTGCAAACAAAAACACATCTTGTAACACAACAGCAATCTGGCTTCTAAGCGATGTTAAAGTCATGTCTTTAATATCTGTCTCATCAACTTTTATGGTCCCTGAATTGATATCATAAAAACGATTCAGTAAATTAATAATAGTAGACTTCCCCGCACCTGTTGCTCCAACAATAGCAACTGTTTCACCTGCGTTAACATTAAAAGAAATCCCTTTAAGCACTTCTTCATCTTTTATATATGAAAATCGAACATCTTTAAACGAAATATTCCCTTTAAAACCTGTAGCTTCAATAGTGCCAGAGTCATCAATATTAGACGTTGTATCTAAAACTTTAAATACACGATCTGCTGCAACCATCCCCATTTGAAGAGTATTAAATTTATTCGCAATTTGATTTAAAGGTCTAAACAACATAGGAATAAACATGGTAAACGAAATTAAGTGTCCTAAAGTCGTCTCCGGATTATCAGAAATAGCATCAAATCCACCAACTAATATTACCATCGCCATTGTTAAAGAGGCTAAAAATTCTGCAATAGGAAAGAAAACAGAATTATACCAAACCGTTTTTAACCATCCATTTTTATGACGATTATTTATAGCTTTAAATCTTTTATACTCGGTATCTTCGCGTGTGAATAACTGTAATATTTTCATACCCGTTACACGCTCTTGTACAAATGAATTTAGGTTAGAAACTTCGGTTCGTACATCCTCAAAAGCAATTTTCATATACTTCTGAAAAATCTTAGTAGCAAAAAGTACAATTGGCATTGTTATAAAAACAATTAAACTCAACTTTAAGTTTATAAACGCCATAAAACCAGCAACCACAATCATCTTTAAGATATCACTAAAAATCATAAAAAGACCTTCACCAAAAATATCAGCAATACGCTCCATATCTGTTACTGCTCTTGTGATTAATACACCAACAGAGGATTTATCGAAATAGGTCATTTTAAATTTAAGCATGTGCTTAAATAACTTTACACGGATATCTTTAACAACAGATTGCCCTAACCAACTTGCATAATAGATAAAAAGTAATTGAGATAAAACTTCTAAAACCAATAAAACAAGCATAATTACCATGTAGAAAACAAATCCATCGTATTCTTTATTGGCAATTTTTACATCAATAGCTTCTTTTAAAACATAAGGTCTAAAAGCTCCAAATAAAGCCAAACCTACAACACAAAATAAAGATATAATGAATACTGTACGATATGGTTTTATGTACTTTAATAACCTTGTGAATAATGATATATCAAATATTTTTTTTCCTTTTTCTGCCATTTTATGCTGAACTAATTTCAGTACTTATTTTCCGATAAAACGGAAACATATTCTAATTAACTATCAATTTTTATTGTTTCTGGGTAAACTATTTTAACTAAGTATAAGCCATGTGCAGGAACTGAAAACCCAGCCTCACTCCTGTTTTTCGATTTTATAATTGTATGTAAATCGTCTAATTTCAATTTTCCTAAACCTATATTAACCATTGTACCAACAATAGCTCTAACCATATTTCTTAAAAAACGATCGGCTGTTATTGTAAAAACTAATTGGTCGTTATTTTTAGTCCAAAAAGCTTCTTTTATATCACAATTATACGTCTTTACATCTGTTTTACTTTTAGAAAAACATTGAAAATCTTTATACTCGAATAAGATTTTACAAGCTTCATTCATCAGTTCTAAATCTAAAGGCAAATGAACTTGGTAACTAAAATCGTAATCAAATACATTTTTAGATGTCGAAACTTTATAATGATATGTTCTGCTTGTTGCATAAAACCTAGCGTGCATCTCTGGCTTTACTTCAAAAATAGAACTAACTGCTATGTCTTTAGGCAAGAAAGAATTTAGTTTATAGACTAAATCTTTAGATTCAAAATTTCCATCAAAATCAAAGTGAGCAAACATTTGCGACGCGTGCACACCTGCATCAGTTCTACCGGCACCCATTATTGCTATTTTAGTTTTCAAAATTATAGATAATGCCTTTTCTAATACTTCTTGTACAGAAATTGCATTCGGTTGATTTTGCCAACCATGATAAGCGCTACCATTATATGAAAGTTCAATGAAAAATCGCAATAGAAATCTTACTTTTGTTAAAGTACAAAGATACTTTATTCCTGCGAACGCAAGAATCTCGTTAACGGAATATTTAGAGTTAAAAAGCACTATAGTTAATTTCGTAAAAAATTATAATACATATATACAATAACAATATTCCTGATTTCTCGGGAAGAAAAATAAAAAGTTTTCTTGAAAAAAATACTCCTCCTATCCGATACACATAGTTATATAGACGATGTTATTCTAAAACATGTAAAACAATCAGATGAAGTTTGGCACGCAGGTGATATTGGTGACTTAAAAGTTACGGATCAAATTAAAGCTTTAAAACCATTGAAAGCTGTGTATGGAAATATTGATGATGCTAAAGCTAGAACTGAATTTCCGCTTCACAATCGGTTTATGTGTGAAGGCATGGATATATGGATTACCCATATTGGAGGTTATCCGCCCAAATACAATTTAACCGTTAGAGAAGAATTAACTAAAAACCCGCCTGATATTTTTATTGTAGGACATTCTCATATCTTAAAAGTAATGCCTGATAAAAAATTAAACCTACTACATATGAATCCAGGTGCTGCAGGCAAACATGGTTTTCATAAAGTAAGAACAATGCTAAGATTTAAAATTGATGGTAAGATTATAAAAGATTTAGAAGTTATTGAATTTGAGTCTTAGCCATCATTAAAATAAATATTGATTATAAATTGAAATAATACAATTACTTTTTTGATTTATTCATTACATATAATATACCTAAAAAAGCTGTACCAAAACCAATAAATACAGAATTTCCTATTGTAAAAGAAGCAAATTTATAAAGTAATAAACTTAATAACACAGCAGCTATCCCATGCATTAAAACTTGTTTTTTCATACTATCATTATATTTTTAAATATAAAAACTATATTCAATATAGGTGTTTCTAGATAAAAAAGATTCTAAACTTATTTTTTTAATAAATTATCAATCATTAACTCTTTTTATTTCTAGTCATTTAGATTAAAAAATGATAACAAAAAAAACCCAGACGGCAGAGTCTGGGTTTTTCACACTAATACTACTAAGATTATAGGTCTATCGTAAACGATCTACTGATTTTACAAGATCTTCATCCTTTTTAATAGCCTTGTTAGCCAAGACTAAACACACAATAGAAAAAACAGGAAGAAGAATCCCAATACCCTTCTCAGAAAAACTAATTTCTCCAGGTACCTTTGAAGATTCGTAAACTAAGATTCCTAGTAAAATAAAGTTTAATATTATATTAAGTCGTCCCAATACAAATTGAGACTTTCTGTCTTTAAATCTAAAAATCGAAATCAAAGATAATAAAGCTGAACCCAAAAACAAACCTAGACACCAATAATTATCTAAAGCATAAACTTTAGCGCCTTCATTGTTTGTCCACAGGTAAAAAACAAATATTAGGCCTGATGAAATGATGGCTGCTAAAAATAAATATAAGGTTTGAATGCGTTGAATCATATCTTTTACTCTAAATCTTATGCAAAATTAGGAGTTTATTTTTTAAAAAGATAGAAATTATTTTAAAATAAAATTGTATTATTGCAATAGGAAGAAGTAACATACTGAATTGCATCTTTCTAATCTTCCAAATTAATCTCACTTTTTTTCTTTTTATTTCATCTAGAAAATATTGAATTAATAATATCTAAATTATAATACATTATACAACATACGAATGTTCGAAATTTCACAGTTAAAAGCTAAAAAACTTCCTGAATTACAGGAGATAGCGAAAAAACTAAATGTACCTAAATACCGTACACAAAAAAAATTAGACCTGGTTTATCAAATTTTAGATTACCAAGCAGCAAATCCTGATGCTGTAAAAGCTAAGGTAGCAACTGAAGAGCCTGCAAAACAAGAAGAGCCACAAAGCAAACCTCCTCAGAAACGTGCTAGAGTTACGCAAAAACCAAAATTAGCACAAGAGACTAAAGATGATACAGATCAAAAATCTTTAGATTTAAAGGAAAAAACAGACGAGGTAAAATCAACACCTCAAGAACGTAAGCCAAGAGCTCGCAAGACTATAGAGCGTAAACCTCAAGCTAACAATAAGGCACAAGAGGATAAGTCTACCACAGACAATTCTACAAAAAATAAACCTACACCAAGACCACAAGAACAAAAGAAACCTAATCCGCGCAAAGACGACAAAAGACGTCCACAAAGCAACGACAACAGGCAACCACGTGCTAAAGATGGTAACACTCATGGTAATAGCTCAAAAAACAATGGTAACAAGGATAGCAGAAATCGCTACCGTGAGCCAGATTTTGAATTTGATGCTATTATTGAAAGTGAAGGTGTTTTAGACATCATGCAAGATGGATATGGTTTTTTAAGATCTTCAGATTATAATTACTTATCTTCTCCTGATGATATTTATGTATCACAATCTCAAATTAGATTATTTGGATTAAAAACTGGTGATACTGTTCTTGGACATGTAAGACCTCCAAAAGAAGGTGAAAAATATTTCCCATTAATTAAAGTGAGTAAAATTAATGGTCAAAATCCAAATGTTGTAAGAGACAGAGTTGCTTTTGAACATTTAACACCATTATTCCCAGAAGAGAAATTTAACCTTGCAGATAAGCAAGCAACGATTTCTACTCGTATTATGGACTTGTTCTCTCCTATCGGAAAAGGACAACGTGGTATGATTGTATCACAACCAAAAACAGGAAAAACAATGCTTCTTAAGGATGTTGCTAATGCTATTGCAGCTAACCATCCTGAAGTTTATCAAATGATTTTATTAATTGATGAACGTCCTGAAGAAGTTACAGATATGCAACGTAATGTACGTGGAGAAGTGATTGCTTCTACTTTTGATAAAGAAGCTCACGAACACGTTAAAATTGCTAATATTGTATTAGAAAAAGCAAAACGTTTGGTAGAATGTGGCCATGATGTGGTTATTCTTTTAGATTCTATTACACGTTTGGCAAGAGCTTATAACACGGTTCAACCAGCATCTGGAAAGATTCTTTCTGGTGGTGTTGATGCTAATGCTTTACATAAACCAAAACGTTTCTTTGGTGCTGCACGTAATATTGAAAATGGTGGTTCGTTAACAATTATTGCTACGGCATTAACAGAAACAGGTTCTAAAATGGATGAAGTTATCTTTGAAGAATTCAAAGGAACTGGTAACATGGAACTTCAGTTAGATCGTAAGATTTCTAACCGTCGTATTTTCCCTGCTATTGATTTAACTTCATCAAGCACAAGACGTGATGATATTTTATTAGATGATCTTACAATTCAGAGAATGTGGGTAATGCGTAAATATCTAGCCGATATGAATCCTGTGGAAGCTATGGAATTCATCAATGAGCGTTTCAAAAGAACTAAAAATAATGAAGAGTTTTTAATTTCTATGAACGGTTAAAGTTCGTAACACAGTATGTATAATGTAAAAAGCCTTGAATTTATAAATTCAAGGCTTTTTTTATGTTTTTCAATCTCTTTAATCAATTTATACTCTTGGCTTACTAATACCTCTATCATACATAACAATACTTCCTGCTACAGAAACATTAAGGCTTAATTGTGATTTAAATTTTATTAGAAAATGACTTTTTTCAATCGCTCGATTAGATAATCCGTGATCTTCTGCTCCAAGCAAATAAACACATCTGCGTGGATGATTAAAGGTTTCTAAAGGAACTGCTTCATCTGTTAATTCTACACCTACAAGTCTAGCTCCTTTTGGTAAGTTATTAAAGAATTCGTCAAAATTATCATAATGAAAATAAGGCATCGATTTTACCGCATTGTGTGTATCGCTAGATTGTTTTGCATAACGATTCCCGATAGTAAATATAAAACTCGCACCAAGATTTTGAGCAGATCTCCAAAGTACACCAAGATTTTCTGGTGTTTTTCCATTCTGAATCCCAATTCCGAAGAATTCATTTGTAAAATTATCATTCATAAATCAAAAATATAAATTTCATTTTATCTTTCATCAAGAATAACAAAAGAGGTTGTATAAATACTACCTAAGTAATAATTTACACAACCTCTTATTTTTAATATAAGGTATATATTATGCTGTTGCAGCTAACTTAATGTTTTGTTTGTATTCTATTGGTGAACAATTGTATTGCGCTTTAAAAATTTTAGAAAAATAACTTCTACTTGAAAATCCAAGAGAATAAACAATTTCAGAAATATTTAAATCCGTATTCTTAATTAGTTCTTCTGATTTTTTAACTCTTACATATCTAATGTAATTGTTAAGCGTTTTATCGTGCATTAATTTAAATCCTTCTTGAACTTTTGCTGGACTAATAGATATTTTTGCAGCAAGTTCTGTAACACTTAAATTAGTTTCAGGGAAATTATTAATATAATCAGATAATTCTTTTATTTGCTTTAACTCAAACCCAGTTAATGATCCTGTTGGATTTTGAGCACTTTTTATATCAATTGAGTGTTGCTCAATTTCCATAGCTAGTATTACATTTACCAACCCTTGAATCAACAATGTTCTTACTACACCACTTTGTTTTATAGCTTTTAATTGATTTATGCTATCTGCAATTTTTAAATTGTAAGATCCAGTGTAACTGTAATCTTTAGTCTTATTTTTTATAAAAATCTCAGACACCATTTTATTAATAGGGTGTTCTTTACTACTTGTTTTAGAAGTATTTACAGAGATTATAGTTGAATTCACATAAATATCTTTATAAAAACTAATGTGATTCTCGTTAGTCGTAATATTTGCTGATACTCCAGTTTGAAATGTTTCAACGGTTTTAGCTTGGCTAGAGTTTACAAAAGAATGTGATAATTTACCTTCTTTACAGTAAAGAAAGTTAGCAACTGCACGCTGTGGACTCTTAATTACAAACTTTACATCTTCTTTAAACTTTATATCAAATTCTACAAAAATTGTATCTCTTTCTAATTCAATACCTCTAATAAACCCTTTACCTACTCCATTGTCAACATATAGTTCTCCCTCATTGAGCTGCATAGAAAATGTTCCTCCAATAGTACTTTTTAAAGTTTGAAACATTGATTGTAAATTAGTTGCTTTTATATCTATAGTTTTCATGAGTATGTGTTTTGGTTAGACTGATTGTTATTTTAGTTTGAAAAAAGAAAAAGTGAATAAAATTTTGTAAAATTCTAAGCGAGTTGATTCTTTCTCTCCACATTATGAAGACTGGTCTCTATTTGAGAAGTAGTCTTAAATGAAGGTTTCGGAAATATTCTTCCGACTTTAGCAAATTGCTTTTGGATAAGTTGTGATGGAAATTTCATGGTTGTAAGTTTTAAGTTCGTTTTGTTTATACAAAGAAACAAACCTTAACCTCTTAACCTGTTATACAATTCTCTAGTTTTGTTGTATTATTTATATTTATTATTAAACAAAACTTAATAGAGTTACTAAAAGAATACAGACTTAAACACCATAAAAAGACTTTAGAACACTAAATTAAGTGATAATTGATAAAAAAACTTAGAATTAATAAGTTTGAAAGGTATTTTGAACTAAAATGAAGTTTTAGAAATTTGGAATCTTTTTACCTATTACAATTAAAATAATAACAGCAAAAACTAATAACAAGTGAATTTTAGAATTAAGTGAAAACACAAAATATCCAAACGCCCATAATATAACGAGAAGTACAAGAAATATGTAAAGAAGGGTTTTCATAAATGAAAAACTATTTAATTAAAGATCTAGCTTTAACAAAATATATTAAACTACTATGGGAAGACTTGAAATATATGATGCGTGCTAAATAACGCTAACAAATGTCATTAATTGAAACTAACGACTGTTATACAATTTCAAAAATCTCTTATATAATTTCAAGAGTCGTATTCTGTCTCTATTTTAAAAATGGTAAATAGATCGTGAAAGTTGCTCCTACTCCTGGGTTTCCTTCAGCGATGATTACACCTTGATGATTATCTACAATTTTCTTACAAATTGCTAAACCTATACCCGTACCAGAATATTCAGATTTACCATGTAATCGATTAAATAAGTCGAAGATTTTTTTAGAATAAGTTTGCTCGAAGCCTATACCATTGTCTTTAAAGATTATTTTATGATGGTATTTAAATAACGATTTTTGTAAAAACTCTACATCATTAGATAATATTTCTTGATGTTTAATCTTTATTACAGGAGCAACCCCTTCTCTTGAATATTTTAAAGAGTTACTTATTAAATTAATAAATAACTGCTCTATTTGAAAAGAAACCACTTCCATGGTTGGTAAATCACTACTAATAATTTCTGCATTCTTATCTTCTATACTATCTAAAAGTTCTTGTTTAGCTTGTTCTAACAATAGATTTATATCTACATTTTTAAAATCATTCTTAGAGTTATTGGTACGCGAATACTGTAATAGGTCTTCTATTAGCATTCTCATCCTAGATGAAGAAGATTTTATTTTCTCAATATAAAATTGCCCTTTTTCTGAAAGATTAACTAGTTCTTTAGCTTCTATGCGTGATATAAATGTTTGAATCTTTCTAAGTGGTTCTTGCAAATCATGACTGGCAACATAATTAAAAGCAGATAGCTCTTTATTATTACGTTCTAATTCTAAATTACGTTCTTCTATAAGTCTAAAATTATCAAACTCATCTGTAACATCTAACGTAACACCCAATAACTGCTTATCTTCAAAGCCATTATCTATAAGCTGAGCATGTGCCTTAAAATGCTTGATAGTACCGTCAGGTTGAACAATTCTATAATTTACAAATGGTAACTCTTCATTTTTAATCATACTATTGACTTCCTGACCTAAGCCTTCACGGTCGTCCTCATGAATAAATCCAAATAAATTCTCTAAACTAGGTTCAAAACTATTGGGCTCTACACCTAAAAGCTTATATAGATTGTCTGAAAAATGATACGTATTTTCGTCAACATACCAAATCCATGTACCACTTTTACTTACAACTTCTGCCTGCTCTGTTAATTTCTTAAAGATTTCTAAATCTTCATTTGTTTCACTCAACACTGTTAAATCTCTATTGATTTTAGCATAAGCAATTAGTAAAAGCACTAACGTTAGCACTAAGATACCATATAAAAACAAAGGTGTTAATCCTAAAGCTTGTTCACTCTTTTTTTGATTTTCTACTAGAAGTTTGTTCTCATAAACCAACATTACAGATATATCGTTTCTAATACGATCCATTTTAATCTTACCATCATGTAGTAATAATAACAACTCTTGGCTGAGTATTATTTTATCTTCAGCTATATCTAGAGACTTATTAAAAATAACGAAACGTTTGGCTATATCAAGCTCTAATTGATTTAAGTTTTGCCTTTGTATTTTATTTTTAATTATTAGAGTATCTAATCTTGAAAGGTTATTCTTTATTTTTTCAGCACTTTCTTCATAAGGTTCTAAAAAGATTGAATCGTGTGTAAGTAAATAACCTCTGTGACCCAATTCTGCATCTTTAAGATTAGAAATGATGTACTCTAACTCGCTTCTTAAATTATAAGTATCCTTAACTACTTCGGTTGATTCTGAAAGTGAATTAATATGTTTATAGGTAAAACCACCAATACATAAAATAACAAACAGACCTAAGCCAAATACAATTTTTAAAAGTTTACTAGGAGTTAAAAACATAAATTATAATCGTAATAGAAAATTTTCTTTATTTAAACCACTAGTCTCGTACTGCCAATTAGTGGTAACGACTTCAGAAAGTACTTTCTTTAATTTTTCGAAATCGTTAGGTTTTTTAATGTAAATATTGGCACCTAAAACAAACGTATTTTCCACATCTTCTTCAGAAGAAGACGTAGAATAAATGGCTATGATAATTTCATTGAATTTTGAATTTGCTTTAATTTCCTTTAAACATTCAATCCCAGATTTCTTTGGCATGTTTAAATCTAAAAATAATAAGTCAGGCAGTAAACTAGATTCCTCTAGAAACTCCATTAATTCAATCCCATCTTTAAAAGTAGATACTCTATTTTTAATTTTTAGATCTTCGAAGGCTTCGGTAAAAAAGAACCTATCATCTTCGTCATCGTCAGCTAAGGCTATATTGATGTATTCTTTATTCATAATTTAATACGCACTAATATTAGTCTATCCTATTCTCTTTTCTTTTTATTATAATACGCTGAAAAGCCGAAGGTGTAATTCCTGTTGTATTTTTAAACTGCTTACTTAAGTGTGCCACACTAGAATAATTTAATTTATATGCTATTTCCGTTAATGAGAGCTCTTCATTAGTTAGTAATGTTTTAGTATATTCTATTTTTTGTAAAATGATATAATTCTCAATAGATGTAAACGTAACTTCTGAAAATAAATTGGATAAATAGCTATAATTTTGATTTAGTTTTTCGGCTAAAAAAACAGATGTTTTTACACTAATATCGTTTTCATCATTGAACACCATATCTATAATAACATCCTTAATTTTCTGAACCATTATCTTTTTAGCATCCTCAATAACATAGATACCATAATCTTTAATACTATTATTAAATTCCTCAAACTGTTGCTGAGATACTTTTTCTAAAAGTTCTATTTCACCAAAAGCTGTTTGTTGATATTTAAAATTACTAGCATTTAATTTCTCTTCTAAAAGCACATTGCAAATTTTAGTAAAATCGAATTTTAAAAATAATTTCATTTTAATATATATGGAATTGGATTAATATGACACCAACTATAATTAATCAAATTTAATATTAAAAATCACATAAATCACTATCTAATTTTCATGATTTTTGAAAATTTAAAGAACTTATAAAAAATTATATATAGATTTAGATACAATGATTTAGTACATACTAATTAAAACAGAAGGTTCTTGAGTTATTAAAAAAATAAGCATAAAAAAAGCCGATTATAATAATCGGCTTTAAATTTATAATAAGGTTGATCAAGGTTTAAAACTCAGTATAACTAAATTTCTGACCACCAACAGAAACATCTGCCATTGCACCAGCTTTAGATTTTGCAAATATCACAACTCCATCATTATAATTTGCATTTTTACTTGCTCCTTTATCAACGATTACAGCTTTAGCTTCTGCGGAAAATTCAAAATTCTCAGCTTTAAACTCATTTAAAGCATCTTTTGTTTCAAAGAAAATCACTTGACTGTATGCTTCACCACCAGCTTGCATTCCTATATCTAATTTTTTCATAGAGGCCATTCCAGTTGCTACTCCATTTTCATACAAAACACCATTACCTGAAGCTGCACCAATAACTAATGCTCCTTCTCCAACATTTGGGAATATAACATAACCCGAAGAGTTACTAAAAAACGTTTCTAATCCTTTATCTGAAGTTTTAAAAGTTTTGATTGCTTTTTCTGCATCTTTCATAACTCGCATATCATCTTTATTTTGACTAAAAGCAAATACTGTTACAAACATTAATGCCATTGTTACTATTGAATTTCTAATTTTCATAATTCTAGTTTTATTGATTAAACATTTAATTAATGAAAGCTATAAGTAGATTTTTTTGATTTAAAATCCTTTGCTCTCACATCGTAAAATTACTAGTACTATGAATGACTTATTAATGCAATTAAATTAATTCTTGATGTTATTGATTATGAAAAATTCATTTCTAAAAATAATATAAGTTTAGAATTTATTTTTAGTGTGAATAATATTATAGCTTATATTGTTAAGAAGAAAGAACTGAGATTAAAGAGTAAAATAAAAAGAGATGAGATTTAGTTTTCTTAAAACTAAGTATTGAATAAATTTTTAATAGATAAAAAGTTCTAAATTAGAAAATATAAACACTAATAACTCACTGTTATAAGTATTCCTTGTCGTAGAGTATTATCAAAAGTTCTAAAACACAAAGAACCCTTACTAGCTAACTAGTAAGGGTTCTTAAAAAGGCGGCGACCTACTCTTCCACAGTAAAGTAGTACCATCGGC
>NZ_JABTEL010000012.1 GCF_013285155.1 Winogradskyella undariae
TATGATAATAATTACAGAAGTACTTTAGCAATAAATTAATAAGTTTTTACTTGTTTTTTACCACAGTACTTTGTTGTGCATAGTACTTTTTATTAAAACCTATAGAAGAGAAGCTTTTACCACTTTAATTGTTATTAAATTTGGCATAGGTGAAACCCAATCAGCGTAGGCTATATAAACTTCATCATTAATTATCGTTATCCCTCGAATGGTAATGTTATTTAAATCCAATGATGTGGCTAATTCGATGAATGTATTTGTTGCAATGTCATAAACACCTATAAAGGCATTACTATTATCCGATTCTTTATTTCCTGTGACTAGGACTGAATCGTTATATAAACTTGTAAAAGATTCATAAATGCCATAAGGAAGTGTTTCTTGATTCCATGTGTCATTTATCAAATCATAAACATTTAATTCACTATAATTTATTGACTCATCAGTTCCTCCAAACATATATAGCTTGTCGTTGTAAACAATTCCATCAGCTTGAAATCTTATTCCATATGGAAAAGTGCTTATGTCGCTGTAAATTTCATTAATTGATTCAAAACGGCTAATTTTCATTTCATAATCATTAACACTAACAATAGGATTAAAAACTACTCTACCAGAGATAATTAATACATCATTATCATATTTGGTAATCCTATGCTTCTTTTTACCATAAAACTGATTACTCCAATTTAAGTTATTAAGATTTAAGTCGTACTTTATTAAGCTAGATACACCAAAAGAGTATATCATATTATCAATAACTTCAAGTTGCCTTGATTGACTTCCATCGCCATGTGTTAAGTCTATTTGTGACTGCGTGTTTAAATTATATTTTAGAACGTTTTCTGAATTAAGATTGTCAGCTGAATATGTTATATAAAAGGAATTTTCACTTAAAACACTTTTCATATCAATGTCTAAAGTATCTACTTCAAATGACATAACCTCTGTAAAATCCAAAGATGATGTATTTTGGGTTGTAGGATTGTTATCAGATGTACAAGAGCTTAATAAAATAGTTGCTACAAGAATTACTAATATATTTTTCATAACTGATTGGTTTTAATTGCTTTCTTAAAACTATAAATACTATTGTATATTGTTTACGGTAAAGTTAATTTATGTTAAATCACTGATTTCCGTGTATTATGCACAACTCGTTATATAACAACAATAATAACAATTACCCCTCAATACCCAAAGGCAAACAACACTTTTTTAGCCATATTACCCTCTAAAGAGCAACTAGTTAAAGCCCTAAAATAATAGATGTTTCTACAAATAACCAAGGGCTTTTTTATTAGGCCTTTAATTTTATAGAGTAGGGGTATTTAACGGTTTTGTGTATGGTTAGTTGCGTGGTTAAGCAACTAATTTAGCAAACATTTACGAACCTGTGAATATTCCGCAGGAATATTCGCAAATAGGTAAGAACCAAGCAATTAATTATACACGTTGTTCTATGCAGTTTTTATTCAGATTGTTTAATGTCAAACTCAATATTCCAACGTTTTAAATAATCTTGTAAAGGTTCAAGTCCCATTTCCGTTCTCCTCTTATTTACAGTTTCTGGATTTGCAAGGTCGTATAAAATCCATTCATTCTCATTTTGAATTACTTGAGTTCCGTATACTTGAGGTAAGTCATCGTTCATCATTGTTCTATCTTTCATCAAAGCAATTTGCGATGCTTTTAAATCTCCATTTTTTGCTGATTTTTCTAAAAGTGGTAAGTATTTTTTTCGATTAGCATTGTCTCCATGTTGGAAAACTACCCAAACTGCGCTCATTTGCACATCGCTAACTACTTCTAATGTAGGCATTCCACATTTTTCAATTAAACTAACTACTGTTATCAGATTTTCTTTATCTATTTTAGGGTTAATTTCTCCTCCATTTGTTCTCATTCCTTGGTCACTATCAAAAACATTTTGCAAAATTTCCGGCACTTTATTGCAATTAATATCTATCAATTCTAATGGTTGATAATTTTGATCCTTACAAGATGAAAGGATTATAAATAGGCTAAATATCAAAAGTTTGTAATTCATTCACGGTGTTTTTCAAATTGCATAGAACTCTTTATATAACAACAATATTAACAATTACCCCTCAATACCCAAAGGCTAACAACACTTTTTAAGTCATATTACCCCTCTAAAAGAGCAACTAGTTAAAGTCCTAAAATAATAGATGTTTCTACAAATAACCAAAGGTCATTACTAAACAGTCTAGAGCTAGCAATAAGTTATATACGGTGCTACTTGTAGACTTTTAATTATTCCGTTATTACAAATATTGCTTTTGCCTTTCCTACTATTTTTTCACTTGTACTAGAAAAATAGATTCCATTAGAAAAGTATCCAGTACTACCGCTTTCTTTACTTTCAGTATTCAATAAAAGCACACCATTAGCACCAACCTCGGCTGCTTTAGATTTTAATTTATTCATTACTCTATCTTGGGTAGCTTGTCTTGAAAATTCAATATCAGATGATGCCTCAATAATTCCAATAGTTTCAAACTCTTCTGGAGGGTTGGGATACAGACTTACCTCAGCGGGAGTAATTGCTGGTCTAGTTTTTCCTGTTATGATAATTGAACCCGTTGCGCAACTAATAACAGTAAATAGAAAAAATGATGTAATTATTTTAAATATTCTCTTATTAATTTTTTTCATAATTGAAATCTTAATTTGTTGTATAATATTATTGAATTATTTAGTTTTTTAAACTTAAAACCAACCCATTAACATCATCCCTTTAAAAAAAGAACAACAAGGCCTTTAAAGCCCCTTTACCCATCTACAAGATCAGCAATTCTAAGACCGTAGACTAATGTACTTACTTTCTACAAATTACCAAAAGGATTTTAAGATTTATTGCTTAAAAATTTAAACCTTAGTTTATTATAAACTTATATATAGTGCCTTAAAAATAAAAAAACAGCCATAATAAGGCGGTATGCCACTTTAACCCATATTTATGTACATTTTAGCTAAGATACTTTAGTTTTAAAAAAAACTTTTATATTAGGCAGCTAACCTATTAGGTATTAGATGTGTATGTAAATTAAATTATAATGAGTAAACAAAACAAAAACCAACCTGTGCAGCAAAACTTCCATATAGAATTGGAGGCACATTTATTAGAAAATGAAATATGGCTTACTACAGAAGAAGCCATGGCTTATTTAAAAATTAGCCGTAGTACCATTTACAGATTACGGAAACAACAGAGTATTCCTAATTTTAAGTTAGGGCACAGCCCCATGTATCCCAAGCATTTATTAACTAAAATATTAATGCAACGCGTTATACGCAATGTAAAGCAGTTTTAACAGTGCTGCATTCTTTTTTACATGTTTTCTTTATAAGTATTTCTTCCCTACAAAACCCTAAAAAAGCATATTAACGTATAACCTGTTTAAGGTTACACGCTAACACGCCCTTTTTAATCCTTTTGCAGATTTCATTTTTTACAGTATTTAGCTTTTACAATACTGTAACAGCCCCCATGTAGGTACTAATAGCTGCAAAATTGGTTTCGGGTTTAATAAAAGATAGCCAAACCTCTACCTCAAACCCCGCCATAAAGTCGGGCAAATTTACCGTTGCCGTTGTGGCATCTCGGGTAGCAACCTGCAAATTGGTGTAAAACAAGTTAAGATCTGGAGTATAAACCACCACTATTAGCACATCTGTAGCGGTGGCCTTGCCTTGTCTGCTATTGTCTTGCCAACCAAAATCTAAGGTTTGCCCTGCACCTGTGGCTATGGTGCCTGCTTCTACACCTCTTAAGTCGCCTTTGCTTATAAGCACCTTGGCATAGTCCATTACCATACCTTGCGCGGTGCTTACTACGGCATCTTTAAGATGGTAAGAGGTGGCTAAATTGGTCCGCGACTTATCGCCCTGCGGACTCCCAAAATAGAGGTCTAGAACCTCTGAAATAGGACTTAAAAAACGAATGACAGTTTTAAACTTCTGCCGTTGTTCTTCTTGTCGTACTGTTGGCGTATAATCCCCACGCTGTGGTAAACTACGCATTACATTTTTTCCGCGCCATCTAGCGCCTACTACATTACCTACTTTGCCAGAAAATCCGCCAAGTATGCCTTTTTCAAATGTGGCCATAATACAAAATATTTATAGATTAATATACTGCTAATTTATAACCTAAAATACTAATATATAAAGGGTTGACACATGTTGATACCAATTGGTTTTTATTGATTGTAATTGATGGGGATTGACCTGTTGTGACACATGCTGACACATGGTAACACACGCAGACACATGCAGACCTGTTGTGGCACAGCCTGGCACAGCCTGACACAAAAGTGCTGTTTTTAGGGGGTTTTGTTCGGGTGTTGTTCGGGAATCCTTCGGTAGAGCCTCTGTTGTATTTTCTTAAAATAGACGTTTTAGGGAGCACATAGCCACAAAACCCAAAGGAACCCTAACCCGTAAAGAATGCCTAGAGGAGGTGGGCTTTGTTTTTTTAGAATAAAATAGATACAATCTAAAGATCCATAGGGTCAATTTCCCTAAACATCTATTCTGTAATTAAAAAATAAGCAAATAGTTTTACCTTTGGTTTTAAGGTTTAAAAGACTGCGATTGCAAAGCAAACGTAAAGTGTTGCTGTAGTAACCGCTTTAAAAAACCGTTTTTTTAAAAAATCTAATGCACAAAAATAAAAACATCACCTTATTCTTGCATCTATTGGTATGGCTAGTACTCTTTAGCATGCCTTATGTCTTATCTTATGGCGCGTCGCAAGAAATTGAAAGAGTCATTGCGCACTTCTGGATCCCTTTAGGCTTTTACTGCATTATATTTTACTCCAATTATTTTAGCCTTATAGATCGGTTTTTATTCACTAAAAAAACGCTGCTTTTTGTTGTTATTAATTTGGTAATGATAGCGGTGTTTATCACCTTAAAAGAACAGATAGAGAATGTTTTTTTTCAGGAAATCTTAAAAAAACCGATTAAAGATGATGGTAATGGCCCACCGTTTAAAATGTTTCTTTACATACAAATGCTGTCTTATATGGCGCCTTTATTATTTGCTATTGCTATAAAAACCACCAAACGTTGGGTACAAACCGAAAACGAACGTAAGGAAGCTGCACATATTAAACTAAAGTCCGAGTTACAACACCTACATTACCAGTTGCAACCGCATTTCTTTTTTAACTCGTTAAATAACATTTATGCGATGGTAGATCTTTCTCCAGAACGAGCCAAAACCTCTATTCATAGCCTAAGCAAGCTTATGCGCTACATGTTGTATGATACTAATGAAGAATCAGTTGCCTTGTCTAAAGAAATAGATTTTATGGCCAAGTATATAGACCTAATGAAGCTTCGTGTTTCAGATAAAACGCTCGTTAATTATAGTTTTCCTGTCAATGAAACGGGGATTAAAATAGCCCCTTTACTCTTTATATCATTAATAGAAAATGCCTTTAAACATGGAGTGTCTGGGAGTAAAGAAAGTACCATTTATATAAATATGGTGGCCACAGGTAAAACCGTTTTATTTACTACTGAAAACGATAATTTCCCTAAAAAGATAAACGATAAAAGTGGCTCTGGTATTGGGCTTCCTAATATTGAAAAACGAATAGAATTGCTATACCCCAATAAAAGCAAGTTTACAACCCAAGTGAAAGATCATAGGTTTATAGCTCGCCTAGAAATTGAAACGGATTAAATAAGCCTTGCTACAATACCAAGGCTATTGCAATGCATATAGGCTTGGTGTTGCTAAAACCAATAAGCCATAAACGTACTAAGAAATAAGAATAATGAAGTCTATAAAAAAAACGATTGTAATTTGCTTTTTATTAGTCTTAAGTACCCCGCTTTTTGCTCATAAAGGCGGCCATGGTACCCCCTTAAAATCTTGGACCATCACAACACGTAACGAGGTTATAAAAGCCAATTTTATAAGTTATGAAAAAGAGAGGGTTTGGCTTAGTAATGCTAACCATACCGTTAAAAGCTATCCCTTGTCAGCTTTTTCTAATGCAGATCAGCAGTATATTAAAACCCAAAGCCAGTTGATAAAAGCCTTAAATAGTGATGCTATTATTTCAACTAAAGTACCAACGGTTACTTATTTTAATAAGGCACTTATAGGCTTAGGCGTTTTGCTATTGTGTTTTTCTGTTTTTAAACTTGTAAAACAAAAAAAAATACGCGACGTATCTTATGGCGTACTAGGTATGGGGGTTATTGTTATTGTAGGGTGCAAAAACACCACTACCACTTCTACAAGTACGGCAGTAGTACCACAAAATAAGGTGGCTGTAATGCAGACGTTTTTCGAGAAATTTGAAGGCGTTACCACACATGCAGACAAAGATTTTCTGTATATATCATCAAACGGTTTACCAAATCACCAAATGATGGTAGGCATTAGCAACTGGCAACAACAAGTCCCAATTCAGCAAAATTATACAGGCACTAATAGTTGGGCCATCCCTATACAGCCTCAACTGGCAAAAGAGCCGTTGTCTACAAAAACCAATTTACTTAAAGGCGCTATTGCTGTGGCAGTAAATGGCATTCCTATTTTTAATCCGTTAAACAATAGAGGCGAAGATGCTAATGCCATTGGAGAACTAGACCATTGGGGCGGGCATTGCGGCCGTGCAGACGATTACCATTACCATTTACCCCCTTTGCATTTACAAAACCAAGTAGGGGCTGGCAATCCGGTAGCTTATGCGGTAGATGGTTTTCCGGTGTATGGCGAAACCACAGATCCTTTAGACCAATACCTTGGTAAAACAAATGCCGATGGGTCTTACCAATACCACACCATTAAAGATTACCCTTATTTTATTGCAGCTATGAGAGGCGAGGTTGTTTTAGATCCTAAAACCGAAGCACCAGAAAATCAAGTGTATCCCCAACCCAGAACTCAAGAATTACGCCCTGCTTTACGTCCTTTAAAAGGGGCTGAAATTACAGGTTTTAAAAGCTTAGAAGCTAATAACTATGCATTAACGTATACCTTAGATTCAAAACCTTATATTATAAAATACCATTGGGATAGTGATGATAATTATACCTATCAGTTTATAAATCCTGATGGCACAACAACAGTAGAAACTTATAAGCCAAGATAAACCAAGATAAAAATGAAATATTCAAAATTGATAGTTCTTATGCTTTTTATGGGAGTAATATCTTGCGAACACCATAAAAAAGCAACAACAAAAGTAAATCATGATGATTTTAAAACCGTAAATGCCAATTTTAAACTCACAAGTAAAGCGGTAGCTAACGGTGTTTTATTAGACGCTTATAAGTGTGAAGAAAAAGTAAATGATGTTGAAAACTCCATACCATTATCGTGGCAAAATGTCCCCGAAGGCACCAAATCTTTAGCCGTTGTAATGTATCATTATCCTAAAAAGGATGATAAAACAGAAATTAACTCGTACCTGCTATTATGGGACATCGACCCTAGCGTTACCCAAATACCTTATAAAATGGCTGCTAAAGGCGCTTGGTTTATGGGGGGTAATAAGGACGGTACAGCCATATCGTACACCTCGCCGTGTTCGCGTGGTAAAGGCAAGCATACATATACCATAGCGCTTTATGCCTTAGCAGAAACCCCTGCGGCTTTACCTAAAAAACACAGTTTAGCTGTAGATTATAATGTGTTTATGGATGCCTTAGATACCGTAAACATTATAGACCGTACCACTTTAACTTTTATAGATTCTAATTAAAAACAATTTTAAAATGAGACCTTTAAAACATACAACACTGGTCGTTGTTTTGGCCTGCTTTACCATAACAGCTTGTAAAAATGGTGAAAACGCTAAAAAAGCAATACCAAAAACCTCAGAAGTTTATACCGGTACCGCTTCGGTATCTCAAGGTCCTGCAACAGTGCTGACTAAAAATCTATTGGAATGTGATAGAGGCAGAAAAGCCCCCATAGGCACAGTAACAGCAACAGATGGTACAGAATTTACGGTTCCTGCTGACGTTCATTTTACCGATGCTACTTTCCCTATGGCGTCTAATTTGTTTAATCCTTGTACGCAAGTAGAGTATGCCTCTGATGAAGAAGCCATAGCCGCTTTAGATGGCACTGATATTATAGAAGTAGATGCCGATGGCAAGGTGATTACCGCTTATATATTTGCCGATAATTACTTCGAAATGTATATTAACGGTGTTCCGGTAGGGAAAGATAATGTGCCGTTTACACAGTTTAATTCCAACATTGTTCGTTTTAAAGTACATACCCCATTTACAATTGCCATGAAGTTAGTAGATTGGGAAGAAAATAGCGGTTTAGGATCAGAGGCCAATAGGGGGAAGGCGTTTCATCCTGGAGATGGGGGTATGGTTGCGGTTTTTAAAGAGGCTAGCGGTGAAATAATAGCAACAACAAATGCAGATTGGAAAGCCCAAACGTATTATACAGCGCCTTTAAGAGATTTATCTTGCGCAAGTGAAGAAGGCGCGTTAAGATTAAGCGAAACCTGTACAACCCAAGATTCTAATGACGGTACAGCCTATTACGCTTTACATTGGCAGACCCCAACAAACTGGCAAGCCGCAGATTTTAATGATAGTCAATGGCCTAACGCTACCGAGTTTTCAAATAAAACAATAGGGGTCGATAATAAGCCCGCTTACACTAATTTTATAAATGTGTTTGATAATGACAAAAATGATGCTAAATTTATATGGTCTACCAATGTTATTTTAGACAATGAAGTTTTAGTGCGCTATACGGTAAAATAATAGCTGTTACCAACCTGTTTTAACCCCTTAAAAAATACCAACCCATATATGAGCCCTATTAAAATTACTTGTGTTATTGTAGACGATGAACCAATGGCACTCAATTTAGTAGAAAGTTATGTTGAAAAAACACCTTTCTTAGACTTTAAAAAGAAGTGTAGCAGTGCTATTGAGGCTATGGAATATATAAAGACCAATCCGGTAGATTTAGTATTTTTAGATATACAAATGCCCGATTTAACAGGTTTAGAGTTTTCTAAAATGTTACCCAAAGAAACCCGTGTTATTTTTACCACAGCTTTTGATCATTATGCCTTAGAAGGTTTTAAGGTTGAAGCTATAGATTACCTTTTAAAACCCTTTGATTATGCCGAGTTTTTAGCCGCTGCTAATAAAGCTAATGCTTGGTTTGAATTGGTAAAAGGGCAGAAGCAAAGTATTGTATCTGAAGAAAAAGAATTCCTTTTTGTGAAATCGGAATACAAACAATTACGTATTAAGCTTGCTGATGTTTTATATTTTGAAGGTCTAAAGGATTATATTAAAATTTGGATAAAAGACAACCCTAAACCTATATTAACGTTAATGAGCTTAAAGTCGCTTGAAGAAGAATTGCCTTCTACGCAATTTATGCGTGTGCACCGATCGTTCATTGTATCATTAAATAATATAAATGTTATAGAGCGAAGCCAGATCATTATTAATGAACAACGCATCACTGTTTCAGAACATTACAAGCCAAAGTTTTTAGAGTTTATTAATAATAACTCTTTAAATTCTTAAGTTTTTATTCTTTTATCTATAGAATATTATATTTGGTCCTTAAAATCAATGTATTGGTCTATTTACTTTTTTTAATAACAAGAAATAGAACTACGTTTGTACTTTGAAAATCAATAGAAATTATAATTATGAAAAAAATAGCTTTAACCTTTACGGTTGCAATCACAATGTTTAGCTGTAGTAGTGTTAAAAATATAGATACATCATCTATAGCACAAGCGACTTCTTTGTTAAGTTCTTTAAGTTCTAACTCAACAGTACAACAAATTACGAGTCTTTTTAATTTATTAGATACAGATAATAGTGACTCTATTAGTTCTACAGAAGCTATAGGTTCTGTATCAGATAATTTTGATGTTTTAGATACCGATAGTAACTCAAGCCTTAATCTTTCTGAATTAACAGGTTTATTAGATATATTGAAATAAATTCCCCTAGATTTATAACTGAAGAAGGTATACTGTTTTATGGTATACCTTTTTTTCTTTTATACTAGACTTCTAAAACCATATCTATAAAAATAATAGTTTTATAGATCAATTTGTATCACTGGTCTATTTGTTTTTTTTTATGCTTTTATGATATATATCTTTAAACTATTAAGACAAAATAGAGTCTTAATAATTGAAAAGAAAAAAGTTTAATGCATTTTAAATCTTAATTATTATGAAAACATTTATTAAAACATACGTATTATCAGCAGCCTTTATAGTGGCTTTTGCAGCACAATTGCCTGCACAGACAAAAAGAAATACAAATAAAAAAACAGTAGTAACTACAACCACTAAAACTGTGGTGAAGAATAAGGGTAATAAAAGAATATCGAGTTCTAAAGTGACCTATAAAAAACCGACGAGAAAAGTAGTTTCGGTAAGATCAGTACCTAATAAAACGGTAGTAAAACACAACGGACAAAGTTATTACTATGCTAATAACAGATATTACACACAATCTAGAGGGCGTTACATTGTAATTGCACCTAAGGTAGGATTTAGAATTAAAACATTACCTCAAAATTATAAACGTGTAAGGTTTAATAACCATGATTATTACAGTGTTAATGGTACATTTTATATCTCTTATAATAACGAATATGAAGTCGTAGAACCCGAAATAGGAACTGTGGTTTATGAATTACCAGAGGATTACGAAAAAGTAGTTATAGATAACCAAACCTATTATGAATATGCTAATATTCTATACGAAAAAGTACAGGTAGATGGTACTAGAGCTTATGAGGTTGTTGGTATTATTGATGTAGAATAAATTATTAAGTTAAGTGTTGATGAATTGGAGTAAAACCTATGTTTTATTCCAATTCTTTTATTAAATCTATAATTCTTAATCTATTACTATAGTCGTATTCATTAACATCTCTAACAAAACAATATATACTTATGTCTTTATCCTTTACTTTTTTTGCTAATTCTTCAACTTTAAAAGGACCAAATTCTTTTGAGTTTTCAATAAAATAAAATTCGTGATCGTAGATAATAGTACTCACTTTTTTAGTGTATTTTTCTTTTAAGAACGTTTGTATATCTTCAATAGAATTTAAATCATCTTCATAGGTCGTGGTATTAATATATAGTGCAAACTCTTCTTTTTCTTGGTTATTAAGCACTAAAATATCATCATCCTTAAAATAAGCATTCACCGTAATCATTCCATCTTCAGTTTCAATAGATAGTCTATTGTTAAGAATAATAGTCCATGATGTTTTAATAACGTTATCTTTTCGTGCTATTTCAAGAATATTATTTGTTTTAAAAGTATAAACAGATTTTTTATTAGAAATACCATTGACCAATACCCATTGTTGGTCTATAAAAAGGGCATCGTGGTGCCGATTAAAATTAAAGGGCTTTAAATTAGGTATAGTTCTATGAAGATAATCACTCATTTAGTAGGTTTTAAGTCGGTCTTAGTTATAATATACCGTTGAAATTGAGATGTATATTTTTTAAAGTTAATAATTTTATAGTAGTTTCAAAGTTTCTTAATTCTAATTAAGGTTTAAATGATAAATAAATAATTAAGAGTGCTTTTTTCTATTAAAAATAAGATTCAATACCCCCTAAGTCGTTCTAGACCATTTTTATATTGTAATTTTGCAAAATATTTAAGAAAAATATTTTTCTAAAAAAAATATAAAATTAAGTGACTTGTTAAAAAAACAAGTGTCTTAAGATTAACAACAATTAATTACATACTAAACAATCCTCTTGACTAAAGACGCTATTCATAGCCTAACCGATGAAGCGCTTGTAGAAGCAATCGTAAAAACCAACGACACTATGTTGTTTGAGGTGCTTTATGATAGGTATGCTTCAATGGTTTATAATAAATGTTATGGATTTGCCAATGGTGTTGATGAAGCTAAAGATTTAACACAAGACGTTTTTTTAAAGGTGTTTATAAAATTAGCAAGTTTTAAAGGTAAATCTAAATTCTCTACATGGTTATATGCTTTTACGTATAATCATTGTGTAAATTACGTCACTAGAAATACAGCTAAAAAAATAGAAAAAAAATCAATTAGTAGTGAAACTATTGATATAGAAAATATTGGTGAAGATATAGATTCTACTCAAGAATTTGAGAACATGAGAGTAGAGCAGTTAAAAATTGTTATGGAACTGATATCACCAGAAGAAAAAATGATCTTACTATTAAAGTATCAAGACAATTTATCTATTAAAGAATTGGCAGATGCTTTAGATATTGGAGAAAGCGCAGTTAAAATGCGATTAAAAAGAGCAAAAGAAAAACTAGTACATAAGTACTCTAATTATACCAAAGATGGAGAATCCATTTAAGCAAATAGATCAGCCTTTAAAGGAAGTTCCTCAGGAGCTTAAAGCCAAAGTGATGCACGACATTGCTTTAGCTAAGCTTTTTATGGAATTAGCAGAACTGTTTTCTTATAATATAGGTCATATCATTGATAGTGTAACGAGTCAAAGAAAAAAATAGAATACTCAATATCCCCCTAACATAAAATTATAATTATGGACAGTATCATCGCATTAAAAAATAAAGCTATGCAATCATTATCATCAATGTGGCCTGAGTTTTCTGCTCTAGCTCTAAAATTTTTAGGAGCAATTGTAATTTTATTAGTGGGTTGGTTTATTACAAAACTAGTTGTTAAAGCCATTAAAAAGCTATTAAAAGTAGCTAATGTTCATAAACTTGATAAGAAGCTAAATGAAATTGAAATTGTTGAAGGAAAATCGTTAAATTTTGATACCACTAAAGTGGTTTCAAAATTAGTAAAATGGTTAATGTACATTATTTTAATTGTTGTGGTTTCTGATGTTTTAGGTTTAGAAATAATATCTAGTCAGGTTAATAATTTATTAGGGTATTTGCCACAATTATTTGCAGCCTTAGCAATCTTTATAATAGGACTGCTATTTGCTAATTTTGTTAAAAACGGACTAAAATCACTTTTTGAATCGATGGATTTATCAGGTGGAAAAATGATTAGTCAGGTTGTATTCTTCCTGTTACTTACGTTTATATCTATAACCGCTTTAAATCAAGCAGGAATTAATACAGATATCATTACAAACAATATCACTATGATATTGGCAGCCTTTTTATTAGCCTTTGCAATTGCCTTTGGTTTTGGGGCTAGGGAAGTGGTTAATAAATTATTAAACACATTTTATGCTCGTAAGACGTATGAGGTTGGTCAGAAAATAATTTTTAATGACGAAACTTATGTTATAGATGCAGTACAGAGTATTTCAGTAATATTAAAGAATTCTAAAGGGAAGTTAATTGTACCTATTAAAGATATTGTAGAAAGTCAAGTGCTTATGCAGGATTAAGTTATAAGGTTAGGGTTATAGATTTTATGTTTACATAAAGTATGATTCTGCATATACTTGATATATAAAAACCCCTTTTCATTAATTTGATTAGGGGTTTTTGTTAGTCTAAAGTCTAATAAAAATAAATCGGAGTGTTTTTACTTTTTAAGGACTCGTTTTTCTATTGAAGTTGCTATCGTTTATTTATTTTTTGCACGAATAAAATCAGTGATAAAATAAGTGATTAATTTTCCTATTTGAGTATCTGTATTTTCATTTGGTATGGCTTCACAAATGTGTAAGTAAGCAGCGTTTTCATGTTTTGCAAAATAATTAATAAATTGTCTTACTTTTTTTACATCAAAACCACTAGGTGTCATTGCGCTACTAGGAATATTGTTAATGGCATCGCAATCTATTTCAACACCAAAAGGTCTGTCATTAATATGATCTGATGCTATTTTTAATTCGGAGACATAATTAAGTTCTTTTCTAACATCAATAGCTTCGTAAGTATTGTATTTTATAGATTTAACTTTTTTAAGTGTTTTAATTAAGGTATCGGAAGTGTAATTTTCATGAAGTCCAAAAATGAAATAATGCTTTAAAAAACCTTCAGCATAGGCGTAACTAAATCCATTACCACTATGTCTGCCTTCGTCTGCTCTAAAATCTGAATGAGCATCAAAATTTATAACATTAATTCTTTGGTTATAAGCTAAAGCAGCACCTTTAATGTTTCCGTAGGCATTATTATGGCCGCCACCTATAATAATAGGAATTTTACCAGCTTTAATGATAGAAGAAACTACATAAGTAACATCTTTATCTATGGTTTCTACAAAGCTTCTAATTTTAGAAACTTGTTTCTTTTTAGTGAGGTCTAACTCTAATAAGGCCTTACGTTGCTCAGTATATTCTAAGTGTCCTAATACTAAAACACGTTTTGCGGATGTAAATTCATTACTTTGAATATTTAATAGAATATTTAAAGTAGCATCCCAAGTATTATATGTGCCTGGATTTCCATAATTTGCAGCAACTCCAATATCTTCTTTTACTCCAAAAATCACATAGTCAACATCTAAATCGGCAATATCATCGTATATATTCGAAAGGTTATGTAATAGCTGAATATGTTCTCCAAATTTAATTTCTTCTTTACGTTTCTTTAAAAGATGTTCCTTTTCTTTTTCTGTAAATAAGGTAAGATGCTGCATTTGGTCAAAAAGTTAAAATTTATATTAAAAGTACATTTAATTTAATTACTTTAACACTTAATTTAGAAATTAAAAAACAAGAATTAACAATACTTAAAAATTAAACAAATTATGGAAGGTTCCCAAAAATCAAACACAGGATTGAAAGTAGGCTTAGGCATACTATTAGTATTATTTTTAGTCACTGCTTTTTATACCTCTACACTTTACAGCGAAAAGCAAGAGAATGAAAAGGTATTGATGAGCGAGAAGAAGCAAGTGATGGATGAGCTTAGTAATATGGCTAAAGATTACGAAGAAGCTATTGCTGAAAGTGACATTAAAAACCAAGATTTAATAGCTGCTAAGGAACGTATACAAGGTTTAATGGATTCTTTAAAAGTATCTCAAAATAGTGTTGGTAGTCTATGGAGTTACAAAAAGAAATTTATGGCATTACAGGAAGAAATGGATATTTTGTTAACTGAAAATGATCGTTTAAAAGGCGAAAACCAATATTTAGCATCTTCTTTAGATAGTACTCAGGTACAATTAGCAGAGCGTACTATGTTTACAGATTCTCTTTTAGTACAAAACACACAATTAACAACTGTTGTTGAAGATGCTGCTGCCTTACAAACTGTTGGTTTAATTGGTATGGGTGTTATTGAAAGAAATAATGGAAAACAAATACCTACAGAACGCGCAAGACGTAGTGATAAAATTAAACTTTGTTTTACAGTTGCTAAAAATATGCTTGCTGAAGCAGGAGATAAAGAATTGTACTTACAGATTATTGATCCTAACAACAATGTATTAGGTTCTAATGAACAAATACAGTTTGAAGATCAAGTTTTAAACTATAGTTTAATTAGTAGATTTAATTACGAAAACAGAAACTTAAATATTTGTGAGTATATCAGTGAATTAGAAGATTCTAAATTTGCAGAAGGGCGTTATATTGTAAATGTATTTAGTGATAAAGGAATGATTTCTACTTCAGAATTTGAATTGAAATAATAGATAGCATTTATAGTGATAAAAAAAGTCCAGAAGTTAAAACTTCTGGACTTTTTTTTATTTTAATAATTGACCATTAATAATCACTTGCTCTATTGGGTTGTGAGCAAATGCATACGGAATCTCACTGTAGTGATCCATAGGTTTGGTAATAATTATATTTGCTTTTTTACCTCTTGTAATACTACCATACATACTACTTATTCCCATAGCGTATGCACCATTAATTGTAGCTGCGTTTATAGCTTCTTCTGGTGTCATTTTTAATTTTACACAAGCAGCGCTTACTATAAAATTCATGTTTCCACTAGGAGCTGTTCCTGGGTTATAGTCTGAAGCAATAGCTAGGGGTAAACCTGCGTCTATAATTTTTCTGGCTTGCGTATACGGGATATCTATAAAATATGAGCAGCCAGGTAAAGCAACAGGCATTGTATTACTGTCTTTTAAAGCTTCAATATCTTCATCATTAATTTCTTCTAAATGATCAACAGAGAGTGCATTGTGTTTTACACCAAGCTCTATTCCGCCAAGAATATTAAATTGATTAACGTGAATTTTTGGCTGTAAATTATATTTTTTACCGGCCTCTAAAATGGCTTCTGTATCTTTAATATTAAAATAACCATCTTCACAAAAAACATCTACAAAATGAGTGATATTTAATGCAGCTGCTTTAGGGATCAGTTCTTCAATTATTAGCTTAATATAATTTTGCTTTTTAGACTTATAGTCTTCCGGAATGGCATGTGCAGCTAATAGCGTAGGGATAATGGTTGCTAAACTTTCTTGCTTAAGGCGCTTTATTACTCTAAGCATTTTTAATTCTGCTTCAACCGTTAATCCATAACCTGTTTTTATTTCTACAGCACCAGTTCCCATGGCTATTAATTCATTCAATCGTTTTAAGGACTGATTAAATAGGGCTTCTTCAGAAGTTTCTTGAAGTACTTTTGCGGAGTTTAAAATACCGCCCCCTTTTTTAGAAATATCTGCGTAAGATAAACCATTAATTCGGTCAACAAATTCTGAAGTTCTATCACCGGCATAAACAATATGGGTGTGTGAGTCGCACCAAGAGGGTAAAACAATTTTACCGGTGGCATCAATAATTGTTTCGGCATGGATGCCTTCGCAATCTTCCATTACGCCATATTCTATAATGGTATCGTCAACAATGTAGAGATAAGCATTTTCTAAAATAGGAAGTATGTTCATATCACTCCCTTTTCTAATCGTTTTATTGTGTGTATGAACCTGAACGAGTTGTTTAATGTTTTTTATTAGTATAGACATGCTAATTGGTGTTAATATAAATATGTTGTTTTTCACTAAAAAAACGCTAGTAATGATTTCCTAGCGTTTTTATATTTTATAAAATTGACTTCTTATTCTTTTAAAATTCTGATGCCAATTTATTATTTAATTTCTAAATAGAATTTAATTAGAAGGAAAAACAACTATTAAATTCAATGTGTTTGATAATTATTTTAAATTACCTACCATATTTTCTGGTTTTACCCAAGCGTCATAATCTTCAGCAGAAACATAACCTAAGTTTATAGCTTCTTCTTTTAAAGTTGTACCATTTTTATGAGCTGTATTTGCTATTTCGGCAGCTTTATAATAACCAATTTTAGTATTTAAAGCCGTTACTAACATTAGTGAGTTGTTTAATAGCTCTTCAATAACTTGATGATTTGGTTCGATTCCGACAACACAATGTTCTTCGAAACTTACACAAGCATCTCCGATTAATTGCGCAGAGTGTAAAAAGTTAGCAGCCATCATAGGTTTAAAAACGTTAAGTTCGTAATGTCCTTGTGTACCACCAACAGAAATAGCTACATCGTTACCCATGACTTGTGCACAAACCATAGTTAAAGCTTCACATTGTGTAGGGTTAACTTTTCCTGGCATAATAGAACTTCCTGGTTCATTAGCAGGGATGATAATTTCACCAATTCCAGAACGCGGACCAGAAGCCATCATTCTAACATCATTAGCAATCTTATTTAAAGACACCGCTAATTGTTTTAAAGCACCGTGAGTTTCAACAATAGCATCGTGTGCCGCTAAAGCTTCAAATTTATTTTCTGCAGTTATAAAAGGTAATTCAGTAAATTCTGCAATGTATTTAGCAACTAACACATCGTAACCTTTAGGTGTGTTCATTCCTGTACCAACAGCAGTTCCTCCTAAAGCTAATTCGCTTAAGTGAGCTAAAGTATTTTGTAAAGCTTTTAAGCCATGATCTAATTGAGATACATAACCAGAAAACTCTTGTCCTAAAGTTAAAGGTGTAGCATCCATTAAGTGTGTACGACCAATTTTTACAACATCTTTAAATTCTAATGATTTTTTATGTAAAGCATTACGTAATTTAATAACACCAGGAATTGTTGTTTCTGCAACTTTTTTGTAGGCTGCAATATGCATTCCTGTAGGGAAGGTATCGTTAGATGATTGAGACTTATTAACATCATCATTTGGTTGAATTGTTTTTTCTCCTTCTCCAATAATTTTACCTGCAATTTGATGTGCTCTGTTGGCTACAACTTCATTCACATTCATATTACTCTGCGTACCAGAACCCGTTTGCCAAATCACTAAAGGAAACTGATCGTCGTATTTTTTTTCTAATATTTCATCACAAGCTTGCGCTATTAAATCACGCTTTTCTTTAGATAAGACTTCTAAATCACAATTAGCGTAAGCAGCAGCTTTTTTTAAGTATGCAAAACCATAAACAATCTCTAAAGGCATTGATGCTGTTGCTCCAATTTTAAAGTTATTACGAGAACGCTCTGTTTGCGCTCCCCAAAGTTTGTCGGCAGGTACTTTAACCTCACCCATAGTGTCTTTTTCTATTCTGTAATCCATGTCTATATATATGTATTAATTGCTTTACAAATTTAGCAATTTAAGGGGGTAAATAAGTATTCTAAAGGGTTTTATTTAAACAGTTATATGATTAATCTGTTAATAAGTGTTAGGATTCTTTTTTACTAAAAAAATATATTAAGGCTAATACTGACATTTATCATTGTTATTATTTTTTATATGAAAACACGTAATTAAAATATGGAATGTAGTTCACTTAAAAATTAAATTACAACCGCGATTTATCCTTGATTAAGGTCGTATATTTTACAACTTCAATTCATAAAATAGATGTTTCTAAATATATAAGCTATTTTAGCTTAGTCTTTTCAATATTAAAAGACAATCAAATCAGTAATATATGGCACATAGTCAAGAACTTATAGATAAACTTATTGAAAAATTAGAGCTTCTTTTTAAAAAGCAGGCTGAGTTTTCTTCTGAAATTAACAGTTTGAAAGAAGAATTGTACAGGTTACAATCTGGAGTAATTACAGAAGCTCCAAAAACAATAGAAGAAGCACCGTTAGCTGAGCCTTTACCTATAGATGAAAATGATGTTAAAATTGTACCTAAAACAGAAATAGCATCACTTATACGCGAAGAAATAGCACCTGTTATAGATACACAGCCTATATCTCAAAATAAAATTATAGAGCATAAAGAAGAAGCTAAAGTTCTATATAAGAAACCTAAATCTAAATCGAGCTTAGAGAAATTTATAGGTGAAAACCTTCTAAATAAAATAGGAATCCTTATTACCATTATTGGTGTTGTGATTGGGGCAAAATATTCTATTGAAAATAATTTAATAAGTCCTACCACCCGAATCGTTATTGGTTATTTAATGGCCATAGGTTTGTTAGGTTTTGGTATAAAGTTAAAAGAAAAGTACGAATCCTACAGCGCTGTGCTTGTTAGTGGAGCAATCGTTATTTTGTATGTCCTCACGTATTTTGCGTATGATTTTTATGGCTTAATACCGCAAGTACCAGCCTTTGTGCTTATGGTTGTTTTTACCACATTTACAGTGGTTGCAGCTATTAACTATAACAGACAGGTTATAGCGCATATTGGTTTAGTTGGTGCATACGCAGTGCCTTTTTTACTAAGCAGTGGTTCTGGGCAAGTAGAAGTGCTTTTTGGTTATATGGCTATCATTAATATTGGTATTTTAATACTTTCGTTCAAAAAATATTGGAAACCATTATACTATTCAGCCTTTATATTTACATGGCTAATTTATGGATCTTGGTATTTCTTTGAATATGATGAAGTAGATCACTTTTATTTAGCATTAGGTTTTCTAAGTCTATTTTTCTTAATATTTTATGTCACATTTTTAGCTTATAAAATGCTAAGAAAAGAAGTGTTTAAAACAAGTGATGTTGTTTTGTTATTGCTTAATTCATTTCTGTTTTATGGCTTTGGTATTGCTATTTTAGAAGATAATGAGACAGGTTCTCAATTATTAGGTCTGTTTACGATTTGTAATGCGGTGATTCATTTTATTGTTAGCGTTATATTTTATAAGAAAAAATTAGGAGATAAAAACTTATTCTATTTAGCATCTGCAATGGTATTGGTATTTATTACAATTACTATTCCTGTGCAACTTAACGGAAATTGGGTAACCTTACTTTGGGTAACAGAAGCGGCATTATTATTTGGTTTAGGACGTACAAAAGCAATTAAGGTTTATGAAAAACTATCGTATCCTTTAATGGTCTTAGCTTTTATAAGCTTACTAGAAGATTGGTCTTATGGCTATAGTGTTTATTACGGTATTGATGAAGAAAATATATTACCACTTATTTTTAATGTTTACTTTTTAACCTCATTGTTGTTTATCGCTGCATTTGGTGCCATTGTTTGGTTCTCTAAAAAAGAAGCCTATGTTTCTGCTTTAAAGCCAGATTCTATTTGGAATCGTGTATTTAGTTATGGAATTCCTGCGATCTTATTATTTAGTGCTTATTATGCCTTTAGATTAGAAATAGAAACCTATTGGGATCAATTATATTATACTTCTCAACTAAGTATTCCTGACGAAACGACTTATAATAACGTTATTAATAATTATGATTTAAATGATTTTAAAATCATTTGGGTTTTAAATTATTCGCTACTCTTTATGTCTTTGTTAGCGCTAATTAATTTTAAGATTATAAAAAGTAAACCCTTAGATAAAATAGCCTTAGGCTTAATTGTAGTAAGTGTTTTTACGTTTTTAACTCAAGGTTTATTGACGTTGAGTGAGTTAAGAGAAAGTTATTTAAATCCTTCAGAATATTTTGCTCAGGGTGAGTTCTATTTATGGATTAGATATGTCTGTTTTGCCTTTTTAGCTTTTGCTTTATATACGTGTTATCGTTTTATTAAACAAGCAGAGGTCAACAAAGGATTTAAAATTGCTTATGATATTTTATTGCACGTATCTATAATATGGGTTTTAAGTAGCGAGCTTATCCATTGGATGGATATGTCTGATTCTACACAGTCTTACAAATTAGGATTAAGTATCCTATGGGGTGTTTATTCGTTCTTATTAATAGCTTTCGGAATTTGGAAAAACAAAGCATATTTACGTATTGGTGGTATCGCATTTTTTGGTATTACATTGGTAAAGTTGTTTTTCTACGACATTTCTCACCTCAATACCATTTCTAAAACTATAGTATTTGTATCACTTGGAGTGTTACTTTTAATCATTTCATTTTTATACAATAAATACAAAAATCATATTACTGATGACGTTAAAAACTAGACTATTTATAGGTTTCCTTATAGGGTGTACAGTCTTCTGTTCTGCACAAATGAAAACGTACAATTATAAAAGAGCCATAGAGAATGTAGGTGACGAATGGCATAAAATTACTTTGCCAGATGCTGTTTTTTCTAAGGTAAATTCAGATTTATCTGATATTAGAATTTATGGAACTACAGTGAATAATGATACTATTGAAGCTCCGTATTTATTAAAAATTCGTTCTGAAAAAGTGATAAAGAAAACAATTCCGTTTCATCTTATTAATAAAACAAAAGGAGCTAACGGGGATTATTTTACATTTCAGTTGAATTCTACAAATACTATTAATCAGATTGATCTTAATTTTAATAATCAAAATTTTGATTGGAAAGTTGAATTACAAGGCAGTCAAAACCAAAACGAATGGTTTACCATTTTAGAAGATTATAGAATTCTATCTATTAAAAATGAAACGACGGACTATAAATTTACAAAACTGGTATTTCCTGATGCTAAATATCGTTTTTATAGACTTATTGTAAAAGGTGCTGAGCAACCAAAATTTGAATCAGCGCAACTTTTTAAGCATGAAATATCTGGTGGAAGTTATATTAATCATCAGATAAAATCTATTAAAAATGAAGTTGTAAAACCTAGCAAAACAACTGAAATTGAATTAGAATTAGAGCAATTGGTATCTTTAAGTAACCTTAATATTAATGTTAACAATACTTTTGATTATTACAGACCTATTAAAATTGAATATAGAAATGACAGCCTTAAAACAGAAAAAGGTTGGAAATACTATTACAAAACCATTACTAATGGTACATTAAACTCTTTAGAAGCTAATTCGTTTAATTTTGATAACACCATAGCTAAGCATATTAGATTATCTATATATAACGGTGATAACCAGCCTTTGTCTTTTGGTGAAATGACTTTGAAAGGGTACGAGTATCAGTTAATTACAAGATTTACAGAACCTGCAGATTATATGTTGGTGTATGGTAATACTTCAGCAAGACATCCTAATTATGATATTGCGAAATTTGAAACAAAAGTACCAGAGGGATTAGAAGCTTTAAAAATAGGAGAGGAGCAAATTATAGAGAAACAAGAGCAAGCTAAGGTAGAACCATTATTAGACAATAAATATTGGCTTTGGGCAATTATAGGGGTTGTTATTTTGGTTTTAAGCGGTTTTACTTTAAAGATGTTGAAGAAATAGAAATTATTCATTAACAATCTTTCCGTCTACCATCGTTAATTTTCGGTCTGCCATTTCAGCCAATTCTTGATTATGAGTGACAAGAACAAAAGTCTGATTAAATTCATCTCTTAACTTAAAGAATAAGTTGTGTAATTGCTCGGCAGATTCACTATCTAAATTCCCTGAAGGTTCATCTGCAAAAATAATATTCGGATTATTTATTAAAGCTCTAGCTACAGCAACACGTTGTTGTTCACCACCAGACATACTGTTTGGTTTGTGGTGTATACGTTCGCTTAAGCCTAAATAATCTAATAATTCTTTAGCACGTTTTTCGGCCTCTGCCTTAGGGGTGTTATTTATAAACGCAGGTATACAAACATTCTCTAATGCTGTAAATTCTGGTAGTAACTGATGAAATTGAAATATAAAACCAATGTTTTTATTTCTAAATTTAGCTAAAGCTTTGTCGTTTAGGGTTTTTATAGATTGTCCGTTTATAATTAGTTCGGTGTCCGATTTATAATCGGGTTTATCTAAGGTTCCTAAAATTTGAAGCAGCGTAGTTTTACCAGCACCAGAAGCACCAACAATAGAAATAACTTCACCTTCTAAAATGGTTAAATCAACACCCTTTAAGACATGAAGATCTTTATAGGCTTTCTTAATTTGCTTTGCAGAAATCACAGTTTTACTCATATCATGTGAAAGTAATACTTAATAGAATAATCTACAATACTATGCTCTAAATTTGTTCTTTTTACTGAAAAGATTTATTTTATATAATTCTATTGATTTTGTAAATTACACGTTGTAGTGCGAAAGTGACAGCAGCATTTTATTTGGAATAGTTATTGCTTTATCTATAGTAATTAATACATTATATGAATAAATACAAAAAATTAGGATTAAGTCTACTCTTTGATGCTTTAGGCTTAGTCTCATTTATAATTCCAGGAATCGGTGAGTTTTCTGATATTGTTTGGGCTCCAATTTCAGGTTGGTTAATGACTAAACTGTATAAAGGAAAAGCAGGGAAAGTCGCAGGAGTCATTTCTGTTGTAGAAGAAGCTTTACCGGGGTTTGATGTGATACCAACATTTACATTGATGTGGTTGTATACTTACGTTATTAAAAAAGAAACACCAGAAATTAAAGAATAAAAAAAGCACTCCATTGGAGTGCTTTTTTTAGTTTAAACTATGTTTTAGTTGACATCGTATGTAAACGTTACGTTAGCGTCTGTTGCACCGCCTGCATTTGTAATGTCTCCAGTGCTAACACCATCAGCACTTTTTGTTGGTTCATGTCTTAAAGTAACCACTAATATATTATCTGTTGAAGTAGCACCAGAATTAAATGTCGTTGATAATCCAATAGGATTACCATTATCATCCATATCAGTATAAGTTACACTACTATCAGCGTTGTTGGTTGTAAATGTGTAAAATACTTGGTGGTCAACGCCTTCTTCTAATACTTCTTCAGTTATATCTTCAGCAGGACTTTCAAGTTCATTTAAAAACTGAATATCTCCTGTATATTCTGTATCGGCTAAAATAGTTCCATTAATAGTATAAACAGGTGCATCTGGTCCCTCACCGTCTAAATCTTGACTTTGAAGCACTACCATATCACCACTCGCTGCTGTTAGTTCTAAACGCACTGTTGTAATGATTTCTTCTTCATTTACAGCTTCAGGAGTGTCATCATCAGATGAACAAGATACTAATGCAGATAAACTTAATACGGTAATAAATAAAAATTTAATTGTTTTCATGTTTTTAATTTTTGTTAATAGTTAAATTGTAATTGTAACATTACATTTCTTCCCATGTCATCAGCAAAATAACGAAGGCGGTTTAAGTAAGCTCTATAGTTGGTGTCTAATAAATTATTCACGCTAAGAGCAATATTAAGATTGGTTTTATTTGAAGTTTTTAAAGTGACTTCAGAATAAAAGTTTAACAATTGATAAGCACTTGGAGGTGTGCTTACATCGACTAAAACAGTTTCGTTTGTAGAAGCGATGTAAGTTTCAAAGTTATTATCTGGGTATTTTGTTTGTTCAAAAGTCCATTCACTCGTCAAAGACGCTGAAAACTGTTTCCAATCGTTAGTGTAAGTGATACTGTTTCGGGTATTAAATGCAGGTATATTTATAAGCGGTCTATCATTTTCAATATCATTTCCTACAGTATAAGAAGATTTATTTGAAAAATTAAAATGCGCATTAAAATTATAGTTTGCACTTAAATCGATACCGTATAACTCGGCATCAGTTTGTAAATATTCCCAAACAGGAAAAGCACCTCTAATGGTTTGCTCAATGCCTGTTGGTTCTATATACATATAATCATTAATGTGATTATAAAACGCTTCTACTGTTAAGTTAAGTTGATTTGAATTATGATTATAACTTGCCGAAACTCTATTAGAAGTTTCTTTTGTTAAATTTAAATCACCCAATTCAATTCTAGCAGCAGAGTGGTGTAAGCCATCACTAAACAATTCTGAAGGATTTGGTGGTCTGCTAGATAAGCTATAGTTTCCTATAAAACTATTATGCTCATTTAGTTGATAATTAAACCCTGCTGAAGCAGAAAAATTATGATAATCAAACACCGGGTTTACCAAAAGCTGAGTTCCTAAATCTTCAAGGATGATATTTGAAAAATCTTCATCATAACCACGTTCTTCCCAACGTGATGTGATATAGTATTTTTTAGCATCGATGCGATTGTAATCATAACGTAATCCAAAATCTAAAGTCATTTTAGCGTTTAAATTATGCTCAGCTGTAGTATAGATTCCAAAATCATACTTGTCATAATCCGGAATTAAGCGTCTTATGCCTGTATCTGGATTTGCAAAGTTATCTTGGTATCTTCCCATTATTCCAAACTTTAGCTTGTAACCTTTAAGAGCATCTAATACAATATCTGATGAAATGGTATGGGTTTGAAGTTTTAGGTCTAAAGCGGGTGTATCTCTGTCATCTCCAACACGGATATCATATTCATAACGTTGGTTGTTTTGATAGTCGTATTGTAAATTTACTTTACCAAAATTATTAAAACGTTTGTAATACATTGCTTTTGCAACCTGATGTGTTACATCTTGTTTAGGTGCATTTATGTCGTAACTAAAGTCTTCTATCACTAAAGGTTCTGAGCTATTGATGGCAGAAACTAAATCTTCAATATTTCCAATATGTGAAGCTTTCAGAATCCCTATTTCATTGTTTAGGTAGCTATAAAAGACTTCAAAACCAGATTCAAAGGTTTGTTTTCCTGCGCGAAAAGTAAATCCTTTAGAATTAGAACCTGTGTTGGTTAATACATAATCTGGAGCTTCAAAATCACCATTTTGTTTAAGAGATCCTTGCACAGAAGCAAACCAACCTTTTTTTGTATACTTATTTAACTTGGTGTTAAAAGCATAACCTCTACCGTTAGTTTGTCCGCTAAGTGTTGTTTTTCCAAACAATGTATCTTTTAAAAACACACGCTCTGGATTTGCAACAACCACACCTCCAATAGCATCACCTCCATACGCAAGTGCACCGGCACCTTTAATTACAGAGATTTGAGATACCGCATTAACATCCATGTTAGGTGCGTGCTCAATTCCCCAATCTTGGTCCTGTAATCTAACGTTATTGTTTAACATAATTAATCTGCTGCTATGCATACCATTAATCATAGGTTTAACGATAGAACTCCCTGTACTAATAGAAGAAACTCCTGCAACCTCCTTTAGCGCGTCACCAATACTTAAAGCAGAATACTTTTTTAGAGTCTGTTCCTTAAGTACGGTTTCTTGGGCTGTTTTGGTTTCCTTTTTATCTACATGTGCTGTTACAGAAACCTCATTGAGCTCTTCAATATGGTGCTCCATTAAAATGGTTTTAAAGGAATCACCATTTATTTCAAAACTTACGGTTTTGGTTTCGCAATTCGCATGAGATATGGTTAATGTTAAGGTTCCTGCACATAAGTTTTCAATTTTGAATTTACCATCTAAGTCTGAAAAAGCATATTTACCACTTTCTTTTTGGTAGATAGTTGCAGACTCAATTGGTGTTCCGTCATGAAAATCTTTAAGTTCGCCTAAAAAAATATAGGTGCAATCTTGACCGTAGCTAAAGCTTGAGATAGCGATAACTAGACCTATAATTATTTGTTTCATCAAAATAGATTTATTAGTGTATTAGAAAACGAAAATTCTAACTCACTTGAGGCGGACCTCTAACAAACCTTGTTAATTGCTGATAATTATTAAAAGAAATATAATGCGAAAAAAAGATCTTGGTAGTTTGGGTATTAACTATGATATCATAGTTATATAAAACCAAGAATTGTGTGTTTGTAAGTTTAAATTTATAAAAATCACAAGACAGGTCAGATTCGTGAAAGTGAGTTTTATATTCTCCATCAGCGTCACAAACTTTGTGGTATTGATGTGTAAATGCATGCGATAGTTTTACAGCAGAAGGAAACAGCACAGCAAGCACTAGCACAATAGCTAATGTTTTAAAAAGTGATGTAAGAACTGCTTTTATATTCAATCTAAAAATCGATTTAACCCGAATCTGCGGAGCATTTTCTTTTCAAATTCCCAGAAAAATTTGAATTGACCGAAGAGCCAACCAAAGGTTACTAATAGAATTTGATAGAAAACAAGCCCAATGATAATGTATAAAAACCAATAAATTGCAATGTTTAAGTTTTCTTTAGTAATTCCGATAAAGCGAATAATAGGTCTGCCAACAAATAAAGAAGATGAACCTGTAAATGCAAAGACCATAAATACACGAATCATTTCCCATTTATAGTCGAGAATCCATTTCTTTTCTAATTTTTTAAAAATGAATAAAGTTAATTTCAATAAGCCAAAGAAGATAAAAAGAGAAGTTATAATGGTTATTGTAATTCCATAATCTTCTAAAAAAGCGTTCGCAATTTTAAAAGCTGAATAACCTAGGATTATAAGACCAAAGAAGGGAAATAAAAACTGCCAATTATGTTGTATCTCCCAATGTTTTTTAAATTTTTCCATAGCTTAAGTTTCCTAAAACAAAACTAATGAATAAAGCTGTATTTATAGCTTAAATTCTAGGTGTAAAGGAAGAAAGTTTTTGTTTGTACTTTAATTGAAAATACAGAAAGTAATTGTATAATTTATAGTTGACTTCATAACCGTAATCAGTTCTATTATCATAATCTATGCGCACTTCGTAAAGATTTGGATCGTAGGTTTGAGGTTGTAGATTTCTTTGATTCCATGCTTGAACTAAAACCGTATTTCTAGATTCTAACCATTCTTGAGTATGATAACCTTCGGGTCTAGCAGTGCCTTGCAACCAAGAATTAAACCCAGGTTCTATGATTATAATTTCATAATCGTTTTCGTCACTACTAATAGATACTGTATCGTTTTCTGTTAGGCTATTTTGGTTTTCGTTATTAATTACAGGACTTGTGTTATAAGATTTACAACTTGCAATTAAAATGAGGATTATAATAAATGGAATAATCTTTTTCATATGCTATTTTATTATTTTCAATGTTAAATATGTCTATTTCATAACGAAATAAAGATATTAAAAATTAGTAGTGTTAATAAGGTTTCACTTTGATTTAACACTACAAAGCAATTGTAAATTTTAGTTTTGTACAAGTGATAATAAGTAAACTTAGTGTTTCACTGCGTAAAGTTATTATTTCAGTTAGGTTATTATAAAAAAAAGAGCAACTCGTTAAAGCTGCTCATATGTAAGTAGGGTAAGTAATTTTATTTTCCGAACATGCCTCCTAAAAGACTTCCTATTCCTCCTTCTTTTTTGTCGCCACCTAATAACATTCCAGCAACATCATCTACAACACTTCCGTCACCGTCAGCATCTAATATTTTTTCTAAAAAGTTTTGTTCATTAGAAGCATCACTTCCTCCTAATAATCCACCTAAAAGACCACTAATGTCAGATTGAGAACTTACGTTATTTTGGCTAGCTTGCTTACCTAAAACTCCCATTAAAATTGGAGCTGCAACTTTTAAAATGTTTGCTACAGAACCAGCATCTACACCTGCTTTTTGACCAATAACTTGTTCAACACCTTGTTGTTTACTTCCTAATACATGACCAAGAATTTTTGCGCCATCATTTTTTACAGAATCATCTACACCACCATCAAACAAACCACCAAGATTGTCTAAGATACTTCCATTATTTCCGCTTAAAGCTCCCATAAGTCCTGCTGCACCTTCTGGGGTAGAAGCATTACGTTCCATAGCTTTCATAAGTACTGGTAAAGCTATCGTTAATACGCTACTTGTTTTATCTTGATCGGTTCCTGTAGAACCAGAAACGCCACTAATAATGTTTTTTCCTAAATCACTGTTTAATAAATCTAATATTCCTGCCATTTTATTTTTTATTTAAGGTTAGTTATATATTGTATATGAAGGTACAAAAAAAAGTCCCACATATAGTAGGACTCATTTTTTTTCGTTTGGTCACAATTTTGAAATATTTCTTTTTTTAAGAATCATTTAAAACTGTTACTCCTGAGAAATACAGGTGTATCTATCCGAGAATAGCTATAATTTGCTCTGCTAATTCTGTACCAATTCTGTCTTGCGCTTCATTAGTCGCAGCACCGGTGTGTGGTGTTAACGATAATGCAGAATTCATTAATAACTGAATTTCTGGTTTTGGTTCTTTTTCAAAAACGTCTAATGCAGCTCTCGATACTTTACCGCTTTCTATTGCTTTAACAAGTGCAATTTCATTAACAACACCACCACGAGCAGCGTTAGCAATGATAACACCATCTTTCATTTGGTTAAATTCTGCTTCGTCAATTACGTAATCTTTTTGAGCAGGTACGTGAAGTGTTAAAAAGTCTGCTTGTTTTAAAACGTCTTCTTTAGAAATCGTTTTAATTTCAAAGTTTACTTTCTGGCCATCAAAGAATTCTAATTCTAAATTGGCTTTTTCTAAAAATGGATCAAAAGCAATAACTTTCATTCCTGCACCAAGTGCTACTTTTGCAGTTGCTTGACCGATACGTCCAAAACCTAAAACACCTAAAGTCTTTCCTTTTAATTCGGTTCCTTTAGCATAAGATTTCTTTAAACCTTTAAAGTTAGCATCTCCTTCTAATGGCATATCTCTGTTAGAGTTATGTAAATAACGTGCTAAACCGTAAAAATGTCCGAATACTAATTCTGCTACAGAATGTGAAGATGCAGCCGGCGTATTAATGACTTTAAGACCTTTGCTACGTGCATAATCTACATCAATATTATCCATACCAACACCACCACGACCAATAATTTTTAGGCTAGGGCAGTTGTCAATTAAATCTTTTCTTACTGTTGTTGCACTTCTTACTAATAAAACAGAAACTTCATTTTTATTGATGTAGTTTTCTAATTGTTCTTGTGCAACAGTTGTTGTTATTACTTCGTAACCTGCAGCTTCTAAAGCGTTAATTCCACTTTGAGATACTCCATCGTTTGCTAATACTTTCATTATTTAAGTTTAAAAGATTAAAAGTTTTCAATTGCTAATTTTGAAACTTTAAATTATATTTTTTATATATCCAAATAAGGCATTGCTTATTCGGATATATAAGTCTTTTTTATTAAGCTTTACTTTCTAATTCACTCATAACTTCTACAAGTGCTTTTACGCTATCTAAAGATAATGCGTTGTACATAGAAGCTCTATAACCACCAACACTTCTGTGTCCATTAATACCATTAATACCAGCTTCTCTTACCATTGATTCAAAAGTTTCCTTAAGATTTTCATTCTCTAAAGTAAAAGTAGCATTCATTAAAGAACGATCTTCTTTTGCTGCGTAACCTTTGAATAATGGATTTAAATCAATTTCAGAATACATCAATCTTGATTTTTTCTCATTTTCTTTTTCAATAGCTTTAATACCACCTAGGTTTTTTAACCATTCTAAAGTTAGCATAGAAACGTATACAGGGAATACAGGAGGTGTATTAAACATACTTCCTTTGCTTATGTGCGTTTTGTAATCCATCATAGAAGGAATCTTACGAGATACTTTTCCTAAGATGTCTTCTTTAATAACAACAAGGGTTGTACCAGCAGGTCCCATATTTTTTTGAGCACCAGCATAGATCAAATCAAATTTAGAGAAATCTAACTGACGAGAAAATATATCACTACTCATATCACAAACCATAGGAACTGGTGATGTAGGGAAATCCTTCATCTGAGTTCCAAAAATAGTATTGTTAGAAGTACAGTGGAAATAATCGTAATCTTCAGGGATATCGTATCCTTTAGGAATATAATTGTAATTAGCACTTTTAGAAGAACCTACTTCGTAAATATCATCATAGATTTTAGCTTCTTTTATAGCTTTATCTGCCCAAGTACCAGAGTTTAAATAACCAGCTCTTTTTTCTAAAAGATTTAAAGCTACCATTAAAAATTGAGTACTTGCACCACCTTGAAGAAATAATGCTTTGTAACCTTTACCTTCAAGTCCTAACAACTCTAAAGCTAAAGACCTAGCGTTTTCCATAACATCTACAAATGGTTTGCTACGATGCGAAATTTCTAAAATAGATAAGCCTTCATCAAAGTTTAATACAGCTGAAGCTGCTTGTTCCATTACAGATTTTGGTAATACACAGGGACCTGCGCTAAAATTATGTTTTTTCATTAATCTTAATATTTAGTTATGAAAAGTTGTGTTTTTCTAATTAAACAGCTACAAAGGTGATAATTAATTGCTTATTTAGTGTTATAGAATTGATAATTTTTACTCTATATTTTTAATAAAAATTCAATAGTGTCTTCTCCATCAGCATAATCCCAAAGTTGTGGGTTTTGAGTTTCACCGAATTGAATGGTTGTATCTACAAAAGAACGTGATACAACACATTGTATTTTATCTGAATCCGTTTTTAATTTTTGAAGTAATTCGTCATTACTGTCATAATACTCATAAAACATTGTGGCAATAGGTGAGGCGTAGCTTTCGTCTTCCTTTATCATTAAGAATCCGTTTTCTAACATATTAAACTCGCTCATTAAATAAACCGCTTTATTATAGTCGTAATTGTTAGCATACTTAGATTCGTTTATAATAGCATTCCATTTATAAACGGCATTGAAAAATTTTTCAAAATCATAATCCTTAGGGACAAATAATTTAGAAACATTTCTACAGCCTAGTCCATAATATATAAAGATATCGTCAGATAATGCTTCGAGCTCTTCTTGAGTTTCGTTTCCGGTTAAAACGGCTACTGAATTTCTATTTTTTCTAATAATGGAAGGTTTGTTCTTAAAATAGTATTCAAAATAACGTGCCGTATTATCGCTTCCTGTAGCAATAACAGCATCAAATTGGTTCAGTTTTTCTTCTGTAAAGGTTATTTTCCCTTTAAAAGCTGGTGCTACAACCTCTAAATATTTAGCTAAGAACGGTAATATATGTTTGTCATTAGATGATTGTTTAACCAATACATTATGACCAGAAATAAGTACAGATAAAAAATCATGAAAACCTACCAACGGAATATTTCCTGCCATAATTATGGCAACCGTTTGTGTATTTACGTCCTTAAAGTTATATTTCTCTAACCAATGATTGATATTTTTATTAGTCAATGCATTAGACCAATTTTTTAAGGTAAGTGAAATGTTAGCTTTAGTAAACCATCCATTATGTTCTTGAGCTAATTTTAATTGATGTTTAAAGCCGTCATAAAATAAATCGTTGGCTTCAATGGTATCCTTTTTTATGCTTTCATTTTCTTGAAATTGACTTAAAAATTCACCTAATTTTACAAATGCGTTAATTCTATATTGTAAATCCATAAAGAGTTTGGTTATACGATGTTTTGGCTTTATTTTTGCAATTGCAAATTTAAGCAAACAATACTAAAAAAATTACTATGGCAATTATAATCACAGACGAATGTATTAATTGTGGAGCTTGTGAGCCAGAATGTCCTAATACAGCTATTTACGAAGGAGCAGACGATTGGCGTTATGCAGACGGTACAAGTTTAGAAGGGAAATTAGTACTTCCGAATGGTAAAGAAGTTGATTCTGAAGAAACACAAGAACCCATAAGTGATGAAGTTTACTACATTGCTCCAGATAAATGTACAGAGTGTATGGGCTTCCATGAAGAACCCCAATGTGCTGCTGTTTGTCCTGTAGATTGTTGTGTGCCAGATGAAGATCATGTGGAAACTGAAGAGCAACTCTTAGGTAAACAACGCTTTATGCATCCTAACGGTCATTAAGCAATAAGCATAATACACGTTAATAATATAGAATCCTGAGTCTTTGGCTTGGGATTTTTTATGTTTTAGAAAGACTCGTTTATAGAAGTCATTATAAAATCATTACTTTTTTTGTAATTTTTTCTAATATTTGTGACTACTTCAAAGTTGTGCATAACTTTGAATGAGAATAAAAATAGCTATCGGTATATTAATTGTCTTCTGCTTTGCGGAAATAAGGCCTGTATTGCCTTTTTTAGAGTATTGTTTTAATTATGAATATATTTCAGAAGTTCTATGCATAAACAAAAATAAGCCTGTAGTAACCTGCAATGGAAAGTGTTATTTAAGTCTACAATTAAAAGAAACACAAGAGTCTGAGGGGCAAGGTAAAAATGCATTAACTACTAAATTAGAAAGAATTCCGATGATATCGTGTAACTATGAATTCTCAAAGTTTATACTACTAAAATCTGTTTCTAAACAAAATAATGCTTTTTATCAATTTTCAATTATAGATTTAACAATCTCACCACCTACGCCACCACCAAAATGTTAATTAGAGATTCGTTTAGTTTTCATATTAGATCGAAAACTTAAAATATTTTTAATTTCAATTAACAAAAAAAGTAAATAATGTACAATAAAATTGTATTGCCTTTTATAGGCATTATTTTGCTATGCTCTAATGTGGGTGTCGCACAAGAAGATCAATGGACTTCAGCAAGACCAGATGGTCACGCACCTATAAGTGTTATGGGTGACCATTATCATAAAAAAGGAGAATTTATGTTGTCTTATAGGTATATGCCTATGTGGATGGATGGAAATTTTCAGTCTTCAAATGATATATCAAATGAAGATATTTATGAAGATTATATGATTGCACCACAAAAAATGAGTATGGATATGCATATGCTCGGTGTAATGTATGCACCTTCAGACCAAATTACATTAATGGTAATGGGGAGTTATATTACCAATTCTATGGATTTAAAAACAGGAGCGGGTGTTGATTTCTTAACAGAATCGGGTGGATTAGGAGATTTAACAGTATCTAGCCTTATTAAAATAATGAATCGTAATAGACAGTCGTTACATGGTAATGTTGGAGTTTCTATTCCTACAGGAGATATTGATCAGCGTGATGCAACACCAATGGCAGATAATGCTCAATTAGCTTACCCAATGCAATTAGGAAGTGGAACTTGGGATCCGAGTTTGGGGTTAACTTATTTAGGACAGTCAGATAAATTTTCTTGGGGAGCTCAATCTATTTATAAAGTTAGAATAGGAGAGAATTCTGAAAATTACACATTAGGAAACAGATTTGATGTCGTAGGTTGGGGAGCGATTAAGCTATCTGAATCTTTTAGTTTATCAACAAGTTTGAGCTATTATGATACTCAAAAAATAGATGGAGTAGATGCTGACTTAAATCCATTGATGATGCCCTTATTTAATACAGTTAACTCTGGAAGAAGTCAAATAGATGTTGGTTTAGGAACAAATTTTTTAATACCAAAAGGTAGCTTTAAAAATTTACGATTAGCTGCAGAAGTAAAGATTCCTACCTTTCAGGAAGTTAATGGTATTCAAATGAAAAACACTTTAATGGCAACATTTGGAGTTCAATATGTTATTGGGCATAAAGAATAATGATGCCTAATTTTCTGTAAAAATAAAACGGCTTAAGTGTAAACTTAAGTCGTTTTGCTTTTACTCTCATATATAAAAAAAATGCTTTTAATAGGTGTTTAGATTTAGTTATTATTTTAGCAACACAAGTTAAATTAAGCAAAATTCATATATTAATTGTGTTATGATAGATATTGTATAAAACATTAAAAAAATGAAGAGAACCCTTTGATTTAGAAACTAAAGAAGTTTAAAAAACATATCTTCGTAAGGATAGAATTATAATTGCATCAGGTAAATATTATAAAACAATTTTAATTAATACCATACGCATGACAATATTCAAAGTGAAAAATCTGATATTTTTAATTTTAATCTTTTTTTTAGGAACATTTTCGGCTATTGCTCAGATAAATGTTTTTGATCAAGATTATTATAGCGTAATTAAAAATAAAACTATGAAATTTAGTCAGGTTGAAAATATGGTTTATATCACAGGTTGTGAAGCACTTGATAAATGTGATGCAAAACCAAATACTGAACTTATTATAGAAAGAGATTCATTAGTGGGTGATAGTCCAATTTCTAGTGAAACGGAGGTTAGTGAAAAAGCAAAATTATATTAATAATCCTTTTATTAAACCTAAACAATGTCTAAAATTATATTTTTAATTTTTATTTCAATTTTATTTTCTTGTAGTGGGATAAAAACGGTAAACTATGATAAAGCACGAAAGCTTAATTTAAAGAAGGGCTACAAGACAGTACTTAATGAAAATGAAGAAATTGATTTAAAAAAGTATTATTTAGCCCCAAAGAATATTTCTAAAGTTACAGTAGATAGAAAATCTGAAATTATAAAAATATCTCAAATTAATTCAGCTACAGAATCATTCAGTATATCTGAAATAGAATCAAAAAAATTTAAGTCTAGATATAAAATTCAAACTAATGATAGTATTTCATTAGTTATTTTGAATGGAATTCTTGTTGAGGGAAATGACAAAAAAAAATATAAAATTGATTATGATGTTGTTAAAACAGTAACATTATTAAAAGATGCAAGTTCTACAATTCTAAATTGTGGAAGTAATGATGGTGTAAATGTATTATTAATAACTACAGAATAAAAAGACAAGTATAAATTGGGCAAAGACCGAGTATAGATTATTTAAGGGGGAAATCTCTTAATATATAAAATCCGTTTTTAAATAACCATATAATTTGTTAGATTAATATTTAAAGGTGAAGATGTTATTGGGCGCAGTCTTTACATGAATAAATAAGTGTTTATTACACATGATTCATAGAAAATTCTGTAATTTTGAAAATTAATTTTTGAAGCATATGACTTACCAAAATGATTTTATTGTTTTCTGGGAAAAAGTAAAAGAAAGTATTGAAGCAGGAACATTTGCCAAATTAACGATGGCCAAAACTATTGGTAAACTTGAGCTGAAAAATATATTTCTTAGACCTATATATTCTGATGATGAATTTCAGGTTTTACTTAAATACAGTTTTAGATCAAGGGAGACTGAAGATATTGAAGAAGAAATGACTTTAGAAGACGCATTAGTGATTCTAAAATCGCATTTAAAAACTACTTTTTTAACTGTTATATTATTTTCTACAACAAAGGATGTTACTTTTAAAGTGAATAAAAAAGGGATTGGTACTATTACAGAGAATCACCCGACTTTTAAAAACGTTACCCAAGCGTAGTGTTTTGTAGTTTATTTTTTATTTTAGAAATTATTTGATTCTAATATATGACTATCATCTAAAGAACAACTAACTTTGCCAATGCCTACTGAAGCTGTTTCAGTACATCTGTTTTAGTGTTTAAAACAGATTTTTTATGATTTAAGTGAATTAAGAATACTATGGAAAAGAACGAATTTTTAGAACAACATATATTTACAGGTTTAGAGAACATCAATGATGGTTACGAATCTGAAGCAACACATTATTTTTCAGAATTAGATTTTGCTACCGTTTTAGAACGTGCAGCACATTTTGGTCTTGGAATCTATAGTATTGAAGCACGCCTAGATGGTGAAGTTTTTGGAACTTCTGGTCATGATAAAGCAAAGAAAAAAGCTACAGATCCAAAATGGTACACGCAAGCGTTATCAGATTTTAAGAAACGCCAAGCCGGTTTGGCATATGGAGCAACTTACAAAGTGTCTCAAAAACTTTTAGATCGTAAAAGTGATAGTGAGTAAGCTTTAGAAAACAATTTTTATATTAGAATAGAGATCCTGAGCCTTTGGTTTGGGATTTTTTTTTGGATTATAAAACGTCTTTCTTATTAGTTGTTTTTTTTTTTTTTTTTGAAATCTACATTATAAGATTACATTATAATTATTACAGAAGAGGTATTCTAGGGGGTGTCATATTATGATGTTTTTGTGTCTGATTTGCGATAATTTACTCGGAGTGTAGTTCTTACAAAATAAAAAATGACTTTTACAAAAATTAAGTAAAAGTCATTTTTATAAATGCTTTGTTTTTTAATTCACTCCTAAAAAAGAAAGTCTATCGTCATCTACAGGTATGGCGTAAACTCTCCAAAGAGTATCGTACCCGGCATATTTCCATAAAACTTCACCGCTATTAGAAACTTCCCAAACTGTTCCATCTCTACCTTCAGCAATAAGTGTATTTCCGTTAGGAGTTCTTACTGCGCCTCCTAATCCAGAGCTGTATAGTTCTGAATCGGTGAATGACCATACCAATTCTGGTTCGTTATCTTGACCCGCAATAAGTTGATACGGAGGATTCAATTGATATTCAAAAACAGCTGATTGGTTATCATAAATATTGTTAGAAAACACTAACATGTTCCCTGTATCTAATAAATTAGGATAATGTACATCGTTTATGGTTACTTCTCCTACGTTATCGTAAGCTAATGGGTTACCAAAACGGTACACTAAATCTCCACCTAAATTATAGTTTCCACCCGTACTTGTTGCTGCTTGAGCTGTGGTTGTGCTGTGGTCTATAACCCATATCTCGCTATAGTTATTAATTGTGAGATAAATAATGTTATTTGTTTCATCTACAGTAATACCATTAGCGTGCATAATATCTCCATTGGCTTGCCCACTGTTGTAGTTAATGTCTATTTTGTTAGGGTTGTCTTGTACGGTACCATAATTAAGTTTAGTACTGTTATGATCTTGAATTAAATGATCTGTAGCATGCCACTCCCAAACGATTTCTTGGGTTACAGGATTCATTTCTATTATGGCTTCAGGATAAATGTCTTGACTTCCTGAAAATCCCATTTCGGACGCATCACTTACCAGAAGTTGTTCCCATACCGGGAATATTATATTTCCATTAGATAAGTAATCTACATCATGATGGGCTGTTTGTGTGGTGGTGCTATAAGACACCTCCCAATCTGTTGTTTGGTCGGCATTTATTTTTTGAAATACACCACCATATCCTCCAAAGGTAATGGCCGCATCGTTGGCTTTTAGACACACTAACATACTACCGTCATCTAATAGACTGGCATCATTGCCTATTGCGGCATCAAAGTTCCAACTAAATATTTCATCACCATCATGATTAATTATATCTGCACCTTGCCCTGTTTGGTCTACCACCAAAACATAGGTTGAGGTATCTGTTCCTGTTGTAGTATCGGTATCACTACCGTCGCTACTTTCAATATCATCATCATTACATGCTGTAAATAGTGCCATAATGGCTAATAATACTAAAGGCTTAGCAATGGCTGAATTTATTCTCATTGTATTTTTCATAGGATCTATGTTTTATGTTATGTATTTAGATGCTGTTTATAATAAAAACACTCGCTTAATTATGAGAATTTTGTTGGTTTGTGTTGTAATTGTTTGTGATTTAGAGTGTTGTGTTTTTTTTATAATAAGTTGTTTTGTCTATTTACCATTGTGCTTATTAATTATTGAATAGATTTGACTCCTTTTAAATTTTTAGGTCTAAAGGGTGAACTTTTTATCGTTATAACTATTGAAAAAAACTGATCAGAGTAGTTCTTAGTAAACTTTAAATTATAACTCAATATCAGATTCATCTGTTTTGTAAGGTTTTTATATTAAGAAAAGAACAGTTAATAAAGGCGGGGCTATAAAATAACCTTACAAGTTTGTTAATTTATTTGTAGATTTCGTTTGAAAATTAATGGTAATAATTTATTAACTATTTTTAATACTATAGCTCTAGTTTTATAACGTTTAATGTGCTTAATTTGATGCTTTATAAAACCAAAAAAGCGTTGTGAATATATTTTATAAGGGTTAATTAATGCTTTAATAAAATAAAGTTACTTTTATAATTCTTAAATTTTTAATATTAATTTGCATCTTGTAAGAATATTGTTTTAAATCACTTGATTGGGAGATATATGCCCATCTTAAAACTCTATAATATGGAAAATACTAAGTTTCACCTTTTGCTTGCTGATGATGATATTGACGATTGCGACTTCTTTGCGGAAGCTGTAAGCGAAATATCTAGTACCCTTACACTTTCGGTTTTAAATGACGGTGTAGCTCTTATGGATTTTTTATTGGCAGCGGACAACCCTGTTCCTAATCTTGTTTTTTTAGATATTAATATGCCTCGAAAATCAGGGAGCGAATGTTTAGAAGCTATGAAGTCTTCCGTTAAATTAAAGGCTATTCCTGTTGTTATTTATTCTACTTCGTTAGATCGTACGGTTGTTAATCATCTTTATGATTTAGGCGCTCATTATTACATACAAAAGCCCTGTGAATTCACTAATATAAAAAAGGCGATTACTAAAGCCATTTCTCAGATTACTGAGCTTGAAACGCCAGAGCGTTCGAGAGCTCAATTTATTATTGAACCTTAATTATTCCATGAGTATTAAAGCTGAACAATTTAATTTTTTAGAAGGAGGCGGTACTATTGGAGCCCACATTAGAACTAAAGATTGGACTACTACGTCTTTAGGAGCCCCAGAAACTTGGCCAGAGTCTTTAAAGATTATGGTAAGGACTATGTTAGACCATCCTTTTGGAATGTGTATTGCCTGGGGCTCCTCATACACTCAAATTTACAATACGGGTTATCTTCAGCTATTAGATCGTACTAAATACCCTGATGGTTTAGGACGAAGTATAAGAGACACTTTGGCGGAAGTTTGGGATCTTATTGGTACACTGTTAGATAAGGCGATGAAAGGCGAAGCCGCTCGGTTTTCAGATTTTTTGCTGCCTTTAAATCAGAATGGAGACGTTGAAAGTTGCTATTTTGATTTAGCTTTTAGTCCTATTAAGCTAGTCTCTGGAGCCGTTGGAGGTGTCCTGATCACTATTGTTGATGCGCCCCATAAAAGGCAGGTAGAAGACGAACAAAAGGCTCATGAAAATGAATTGGAGTTTGTATTGGAAGCCTCTAAACTAGCAACCTACGATTATAACCCACTGACTAACAGATTCACTTGCAACTCCAGATTAAAAGTCTGGTTTGGTTTGCCTGATAAAGCAGAACTAACACTCAGTGATGCCCTTAATGCCGTTGCTAAAAATGATAAGGAACGTGTTTCTAGTGCTATTAAAGACGTTTTAGAATACCGTTTAGGAGGAAATTATGATATTGAATATGCTATTATCAACCCCCTCACCTCAAAAGAAACCATTGTTCATGCCAGAGGTCGTGCTTGGTTTAATGACCATCAAGTAGCTTACAGGTTAACAGGTACCTTAGAAGATGTAACGGATCGAGTTGTTTCTCGAAAAAAAATAGAAGAAAGCGAACGAAATCTACGCCTTATGATTCTTCAGGCACCCGTTGCTATATCTATATTTAGAGAGAGTGATTATAAGGTTGAAATTGCGAATAAATACGCTTTAGAATTATGGGGGAAAACAGCAGCTGAGGTTCTTAATATTTCGATTTTTGATGCCATGCCAGAATTAATCTCTCAAGGTATAAAGGAATTGTTAGATGCTGTATCTGAGACAGGTCGCCGCTACGCGACCTCTGAGCATCCTCTTCAAATTAAAAGAAAAGGAATTTTAGAGACCATATATATCAATTTTTCTTACGAAGCCCTTTATGATTCTGAATTAAACATTAATGGTGTTATGGCCATAGGGTATGATGTTACCTCGCAGGTTTTAGCCCGAAAAAAGGTGGAAGAAAGTGAACAAAATATGCGTGCTTTAGTTGATAGTGCACCATTTCCAATAGGAGTTTTTACAGGGAAGGAGATGCGTATAACGCTTGCTAATCAATCTATTATGGACGTTTGGGGGAAAGGAAATGATGTGGTTGGAGAATTATTTACAAATATATTACCCGAAGTTGATAACCTGCCTGTTTTTGAGCAAGTGCAAGAGGTACTGCGAACTGGTGAACCGTTTCATGCTAAAAATGAATATGCAGATATTTTAACCAATGGCATTCTTAAGCGTGGTTATTTTAATTATAGTTTTACACCTATTGTTGATGCTGATGGTCAAGTTCATTCTGTAATGAATACAGCTGCAGACGTTACAGAACTGAATGAAGCTAAACAAAAAGTAGAAGAAAGTGAAAAGCGTTTTAGAAGCTCAGTAATGCAAGCTCCTTTAGGTATTGTTGTTTTTAGAGGTCCTGAGAATGTTATAGAAATGGCCAATGCTAGTTATTTGCAAATTGTAGATAAAACAGAAACAGAATTCGTAGGGAAACCACTTTTTGAAAGTTTGCCAGAAGTCGAAGAATCTATAGCTCCTATTATAGCCGCTATTTATGATACCGGAAATGATTTTTATGGTTATGAGTTTCCTATTGGGTTAACCCGTAAAGGGAAAACAAAAGTTAGCTATTTTAATTTTGTTTACCATCCGTTAAAGGAAAATAATGTTATTACGGGTATTATGGTTGTCGCTACAGAAGTTACAGCCACAGTAAAAGCGAAGCATCTTATAGAAGAAAATGAAGAGAAATTAAAACTTGTTATAGAAGCTAGTGAGCTGGGAATTTGGGATTTGAATCTTAGAACCCAGGCGATGGAAGCATCGGACCGTTGTTATGATATTTTAGGCTTTTCTAATGGTAATGCCTTAACACAAGAAAGGTTAATATCTTTTGTACACCCTGATGATGTAGATCTTAGAGAAAAGGCTTTTGAAAAAGCGTTTATTTCGGGTGTATTACATTACCAAGTTCGGATAATAGGAGAAGATCAAGTGCTGCGTTGGAAAGATGTAAAAGGCAAAGTTTTTTATGATGCTGATAATGTGCCAGAACGTATGCTTGGTACTGTTAGAGATATTACAGAAGAACGAAACTTTCATCAGCAGTTATTAGATCGCGAAGAGAAGTTTAGGCTTTTGGCAGATTCTATGCCGCAATTTATTTGGACCTCAGATCCGGAGGGGCATCTTAATTATTTTAATCAATCGGTTTTTGATTTTTCAGGATTGACTTTAGAGCAGATAAAAAAAGATGGTTGGTTACAAATGATACACCCCGATGATAGAGCCGAAAATATAAGGGTGTGGAATGAGACCATTAACTTGGGCAAGGATTTTTTATTAGAACATCGTTTCCGTAAACATGATGGAGAATACCGTTGGCAGTTAAGCCGTGCTATCCCTCAAAAGGATGCTGATGGAGTTATTAAAATGTGGGTAGGTACCAGTACCGACATTCAAGAACAAAAAGAATCTACAACCAAGCTTGAAAAGATGGTGCAGCAGCGTACTAACGAGTTGCAACAGAAGAATGTAGATTTGGAAAAAATGAATAAAGAGTTGCAGTCTTTCGTCTATATCTCTAGTCATGATTTGCAAGAACCTTTGCGAAAGATTCAGACTTTTGCCTCTCGCATAAAAGAAAAGGAGTTAGATCGGTTATCTGATAGTGCTAGGAATTATTTTTCTAGAATGCAGGTGTCCGCTTCTAGGATGCAAAATTTGATACAAGATTTAATAGCTTATTCTAGAACTAATGCTCAGGTGAGCACTTTTGATATTTACAGTCTTGAAGCGATTATAGATGATGCTAAAGAAACGCTAAGTGAAGAGTTGGAAGGAAAAGAGGTTTACTTTGAGCTAGAGAACATTTGTAATGTTAAGATTATTGTGGTGCAGTTTCAGCAGGTAATTTTAAACTTAATCAGTAATTCTATTAAGTTTGCTAAAGCTGATGTCCCCGTACATATTAAAATCAGTTGCGAGACCTTAAAAGGGGTGGCTACTGGTATTGCAGCTTTAAAACCACAGCGTACTTATTGCCATATCTGTTTCTCTGATAATGGTATTGGTTTTGAGCAGCACTACAACGAACGTATTTTTGAAGTTTTTCAGCGTTTGCACAGCAGGGAAGACTATTCTGGTACCGGTATTGGTCTGGCTATTGTAAAACGTATTATAGAAAACCATGAAGGTTTTATAAGTGCTAAAAGCAAGATGGGAGAAGGTGCTGTTTTTGATATTTATATTCCTGCACCTTAGTTATAGGATTATACATATTTATAGTATTACAAATGATTATAAAAATTCTAGGCTTCTGGTCTGTTTTTTTGAACCCAAAAATCATTTCAAAAAATATAATTCAAACTATTCTACGAATTAACTACATTTGCACTCGCAAAATTTCGTAACAACTTTCCTTTTATTAATAGGAGTAGAGACGTTATAGAAATTATAAATTTTACTAATAAGATTCCTGTTAAATAAAGGAATAAAAATATATTATCGATGAAAGCAGGAATCGTAGGATTACCAAACGTAGGAAAATCAACCTTATTTAACTGTTTATCTAATGCTAAAGCGCAGAGTGCCAACTTTCCGTTTTGTACAATAGAACCTAATATTGGTGTGGTAAATGTACCTGATCCTAGATTAGAGAAATTAGAAGAATTAGTTAATCCAGAGCGTGTTTTACCAGCAACTGTAGAGATTGTTGATATTGCAGGTTTAGTAAAAGGAGCGAGTAAAGGTGAAGGTTTAGGAAATCAGTTCTTGGCTAATATTAGAGAAACCGATGCTATTTTACATGTATTACGTTGTTTTAATGACGATAATATTATTCATGTTGATGGTTCTGTAGATCCTATTAGAGATAAAGAAACTATTGATATGGAATTACAGTTGAAAGATTTAGATACTGTAGATAAAAAATTAGATAAAGTAAAACGTGCTGCCAAAACAGGTAATAAAGAAGCGCAAAAAGAAGAAGCTGTTCTTCTTAAAATAAAAGAAAATTTAGAAGCAGGAGTTTCTATAAGAGCTTTAGAATTTTCGGAAGAAGATTATGAAGATTACGTTGTGCCTTCTCAATTTATTACAGATAAACCAGTAATGTATGTTTGTAATGTTGACGAAAGCGCTGCAACGACAGGAAATGCTTACGTAGATAAAGTGAAAGAAGCTGTAAAAAACGAAAACGCTGAGGTTTTAGTGTTGGCTGTTGGTACAGAAGCAGATATTAATGAGCTTGATGATTACGAAGAACGCCAAATGTTTTTATCTGATATTGGTTTAGATGAGCCAGGATCTGCTAAATTAATTCGTTCAGCTTACAAATTATTAAATCAGCAAACCTATTTTACAGCTGGTGTAAAAGAAGTAAGAGCTTGGACGGTAAATGTTGGTGCAACAGGGCCACAGGCAGCAGGAGTTATTCATACCGATTTTGAAAAAGGTTTTATTAGAGCAGAAGTTATTGCTTACAATGATTTTGTAGAATTTGGAAGTGAAGCTAAAGTAAAAGAAGCAGGAAAAATGCGCGTAGAAGGAAAGAATTATGTTGTAAAAGATGGCGATGTAATGCATTTCTTATTTAATGTGTAAAAAGAGGCAATAGATTTATAGCCTATAGATTAAAAAACATAGAATATAGACTAAAAGCAAGATAAATTTTTATCTTGCTTTTTTATTTAAATACCAAAAACTAATTATGAGAAAGTTAATTGTTACTATTTTATTATTGTTTGTGAATATTATTGTTTTCGGACAAAATAATTATGAAAACATTATTACAGGCTCCGTTTTTAAGGACGAAGTAAAATGGTCACGTGTGATTTTTTCAGAGAGTGATGGAAATGATGGTGTCGTATTGGTAAGAACAGTACAAAAAAAAGCTAGTAAGCCGGCAGATTCATATTTAGTAGAGCATTATGGTGCTGATTTAAAATTAATTAAAAGATCAAAAATTGATAATGCCTCTAGTAACATAGTAATAGATAATGGTATAATTAATATTATTTTGTTTGATGAAAAGAATAAAGCAAGTGGTTATGAATTTAGTGTGTTATCTGCCCCAATAAGTTCTATGGATTTTAAAAAGAAGAGTTTATGTTCCGTAGGGAAAGAAGAAAAACTAGGTGTTGCTTTATATGCTATGCCTAAATCATATGATCCAGCTGCTTTCGGAACTGTGTTTTTTTCAGAAAATAAAAATTTTATAGCTTTGAGTTTTGATATAAAAAATGATGATGTAGCAACTCATAAAATCGTTGTATTTAATAAGAAATTTGAAAAAGTAAAGGAGTATTTATTTAAGAAAAACATTAAAGATGATTTTTTCGTTTTTCAAAATGTTAGCTTAAATGATATAGATGGTACTGTTTATTTATTAGGTAAGATTTTTGAGAATAACTCTAGAGCGACTAAAAAAGATGATAAAATTAATTATCATTTTGAGTCCTATAAACTGAATGATAAAGATTATGAAACAATAGTTTTAAAAAACGATAATAATTTAATTAAATCTTTAAATTCAGTTACCAAAAACAATAAACTATCGTACGTAGGTTTGTACGGAAAAAACAAAGAGAGTAAATCAAGTGGAGTTTGTCGTTATTTAATAAACATTGAAAAATTTGAGCTTTTAAATAGTAGTTTTAATAAGTTCTCAAATCAGTTTATAATAGATAAATATGGTAAAAGTTCAGATAAAGAGTTGAAAGATATTTTGTTGTCTAATGCTTATATGGAAGACAATGGGGATATTATAATTACAGGAGAAGAGTATTATGTTGAATATGGAAAGGATTATCCAATATATTGTTTTGATGATATTATTTCAGCTAAAATTGATAATAAAGGCAAATTAATATGGGCTAGAAATATAAATAAAAATCAAAAAGCAGTTTTGCCATCATATACATCATATGTTTCTGTATATACAAACAACAAAATTTATTTCTTCTTTAATGCTTCTAGGAAAATAAAAGAATCTAAAAATGGAAGTGTTGAATTTTTAAAGTTTAAGAGTGATGATTCTGCTATCTATTCTGTTTCAATAGATGAAAATGGAAAAACAAATCATAAAAACATCTACCAAAATAAGGATTCAGATGTATTATTTCATTTTAATAATTTTGTAACAACTAAAGAGGATAATATAATATTATTTGGAAATTATGGAACAGAAAAACAATTAATTAAAATAGAAAAATAAATAAAAGTTTAAAAGTAAAGGTTCTGTTGTTTAACCTAACCATTGATTTTTAAAAAAATTCGAGTTATTTTATTAATACTATTTAATAAGAAGTTTTAGATAATTCCATTGACAAATATGTGATGGGATTAGGTGAAATACAGCTATTTTCATTGCGAGGACGAAGGACGTGGCAATCTCATAATCATAGTTAAATGCCAACACTAGAAATTAATACCATGATTAAAGCAGATTTAAAAACCTGTTTCGATTTAGCACGTAATATTGATTTTCATAAAGCGTCTATGGCACATTCAAGTGAAAAAGCTATTGCAGGCAAAACTTCAGGATTAATAGAGTTAGGAGAATCCGTAACTTGGGAAGCCACTCATTTTGGTGTCCAACAAAAATTAACTTCAAAAATCACAGAATTTGAAAGTCCAAACTATTTTGTAGACGAAATGGTGTCTAGTGCATTTAAATCCTTTAAGCACCAACATATTTTTCAAATTGAAAAGAATAAGACATTAATGATTGATAGATTTTCTTTTGAATCTCCTTTTGGAGTTTTAGGGAGATTAGCAAACTTTCTTTTTTTAAAACAATACATGAAGAATTTGCTAATGACAAGAAATGAATATTTAAGAATTAAAGCAGAAGAAATTTTTTAGTTTGAATATGGTAATTCCTGAATTTGAGATTGTAAGATTAATAGAAACCATTATAATTTCAGAACATGAAAGTTAGACAAACTTTTCTTTCTGGTATTATACTTGGTATCATTGGTATTGTGCTTTTTTCTTCAAAAGCAGTACTTATAAAATTAGCTTATCAATATAACATTGATGCACTTAGTATGTTGCAGCTGAGAATGTTATTTTCTTTTCCGTTTTATATCGTTATTGCTTATTTATACCGTAATGAAGAAAAAGAAGACATACAGCGACAAGATTATCTTTGGTTGATTTTTTTCGGGTTTGTTGGTTATTATTTAGCGAGTTATTTCGATTTTATAGGCTTAACTTATATAAAAGCTAGTTTAGAACGTATTATCCTTTTTATATATCCAACCATTGTATTGCTATTTAATAAATGGTTTTTAAAAAAGGTAATTACAAATAAGCAGAAACTAGCTATTATAATTACTTATGTTGGTATTATAATCACATTTGCGAGTGAAGTTTCTGTTTCAGGAAGCGAGACTTATTTAGGAGGCCTTTTTGTGTTTTTAAGTGCTGTAACTTATGCGGCTTATTTAATGGGGAGTGGTTGGTTAATTCCGAAATTTGGTGTGATGCGTTTTACCGCTTATGCTATGATTGTGTGTAGTATTTGTGTGTTTGTCCATTTTAGTATTTTTTCTGAGGTTGATATTTTTAGTTTCCCATGGCAAGTCTATGCTTTAGGACTGTGTATTGCTATTTTTGCAACAGTGATTCCTTCATTTTTAGTCTCTATTTCCATAAAATTGATAAGTTCGTCTAATTTCGCCATCGTTGCAGGTATTGGACCAATATCTACCATAATACTCGCCGTCATTTTTTTAAATGAAAGCTTAACAACAATACAGATTATTGGAACTGTAGTTGTAATTTTAGGAATCTTATTAGTTTCAAAAAAGAAGCGAAAAAAGAAAAGACAAGACTAAATATTTCTATTTAGAAGTTATGTTTTAAGAATATCAAGGTTCTCAACATTATCTATCATTATTGTTAATTAATTTAGCCGCTGATTGTTTCATTTTTTAAGGTATAATCTTATATTTAGCCTTTCAACCTAACACTTACCTATTCCTATGTCAGAACAGACAAATTATACTGAAGATAACATACGCTCACTCGATTGGAAAGAACATATCCGAATGCGTCCTGGTATGTATATCGGTAAGTTAGGAGATGGGTCTTCTCCAGATGACGGTATTTACATTTTACTTAAAGAAGTTCTAGATAACTCTATTGACGAGTTTGTTATGGGGGCTGGTAAAACCATTGAAATTTCTATTCAAGGAGAACGTGTTATTGTTCGCGATTATGGTCGTGGTATTCCTTTAGGAAAAGTGGTTGATGTTGTTTCTAAAATGAATACGGGGGGTAAGTACGATTCTAAAGCCTTTAAAAAATCAGTAGGTTTAAATGGTGTTGGTACCAAGGCTGTAAATGCGCTTTCTTCTTATTTTAGAGTAGAATCTACACGAGACAATAAATCGGCTTCAGCAGAATTTGCTCAAGGAAATCTTACAAATCAAGATCTTTTAGATGATACATCACGAAGAAAAGGGACTAAAGTATCTTTTATTCCAGATGAAATTATCTTTAAAAATTATAAGTATCGTAGCGAGTATGTCGTTAAGATGCTTAAATACTATGTATACCTTAATCCTGGATTAACCATTGTTTTTAATGGTGAAAAATTCCATAGTGAAAACGGGCTAAAAGATTTACTTTCAGAAAACATAAAGGATACCGACATGTTGTATCCTATTATTCATCTTAGAGGTGAAGATATTGAAATTGCAATTACGCATAGTAAAACACAATATAGTGAAGAGTACCATTCTTTTGTAAATGGACAAAACACAACACAAGGTGGTACACATTTAGCAGCTTACCGTGAATCTATAGTTAAAACCATTAGAGAATTTTATGGTAAAAATTACGAAGCTTCAGATATTAGAAAATCAGTAGTTACAGCAATTGCTATTAAAGTAATGGAACCTGTTTTTGAAAGTCAGACAAAAACTAAATTAGGTTCTACAGATATGGGAGGCGAGTTGCCAACCGTAAGAACATATATTAACGACTATGTAAAACGTTATTTAGATAACTATTTACACAAAAATCCAGATTCAGCTGAAAAATTACAACGTAAAATTCTTCAAGCAGAACGTGAGCGTAAGGAATTATCTGGAATTCGGAAATTAGCAAAAGATAGAGCAAAGAAAGCGAGTCTTCATAATAAGAAATTACGAGATTGCCGTGTGCATTTCGGAGATACTAAAAACGATCGCAATTTAGAAACTACTTTATTCATTACGGAGGGAGATTCTGCATCGGGTAGTATTACAAAATCTCGAGATGTAAATACGCAAGCTGTTTTTAGTTTAAAAGGAAAGCCTTTAAATTGTTATGGATTAAGTAAAAAGATTGTTTATGAAAATGAAGAATTTAATTTACTTCAAGCAGCTTTAAATATAGAAGAGTCTTTAGAAGATTTGCGTTATAACAATGTGGTGATTGCAACAGATGCCGATGTCGATGGGATGCACATTCGTTTATTGCTGATTACATTTTTTTTACAGTTTTTTCCTGAAGTTATAAAAGATGGTCATTTGTATATTTTACAAACGCCATTATTTAGAGTCCGAAATAAAAAAGAAACCATCTATTGTTATTCTGAACAAGAACGACGTGATGCTATGGAGAAATTAAAACCAAAACCAGAAATTACTCGATTTAAAGGTTTGGGTGAAATTTCGCCAGATGAGTTTGTACATTTTATAGGTGCGGATATTCGATTAGATCCAGTAATGTTAGATAAGGATATGTCTATTGAAGATTTACTGTCTTTTTATATGGGTAAAAACACACCAACACGTCAAGAATTTATTATTGACAATCTTAAAGTTGAATTAGATGTTATTGAAGAAGATTTGTAATTCTATTAAACATATTTTTTTGTTGAATTGCCTTGCTTCGAATTTAGAAAGCAAAATTAAAAATCAAAAGTGAATACTAAATAATGAGAACAGATAACAGGGAAATAAAAAACACCATAATTTCTATCTATTTTATACTGTTAGTCATTGCGGTTTTGTTGGCAACAGTTTTTAGATCTTTTCGTTTGGTTGAAGGAGGTTCATTATATGTGTTATTAGGTTTGTTGGTCGCTGTAATTATTGTACATTTTGTAGCTCGTTTTTTTGAATATGATAGCGATGGCGCTAATGTAATTATTACAAATAGCGGATTGATTCTTAATGATCATTTTAATTACCGAGAAAATAAAGTTGAAGTTCCTAGAGAAAAATTAACAGGATATAAAATTAGTAATTATTATTTGTATAAGAATTTAACTATTTATACTACAGGTAGTAGCGGTAGTATTTCAAATGAAAGCTTTAATATAACACTTTTGAAACGTAAAAAAATTAGATACGTAAGACAGTCTTTAAAAAAGATTATAAAAGAAAATAAATCTCACAAATTAGGATAGATGGCAGAAGAAGAACATGAAGAATTTATAAATGAGGATAACGGTAGTCAAGAGACAATTACCAAGGTTACCGGAATGTATAAAGAGTGGTTTTTAGATTATGCTTCTTATGTTATTTTAGAACGTGCAGTTCCGGCAATTGAAGATGGTTTTAAACCTGTTCAGCGTCGTATAATGCATTCTATGAAAGATTTAGATGATGGTCGTTACAATAAAGTAGCGAATATTGTTGGTCATACTATGCAATATCACCCGCATGGTGATGCAAGTATTGCAGATGCTATGGTTCAAATTGGTCAGAAAGATCTTTTAATAGATACTCAAGGAAACTGGGGGAATATATTAACAGGAGACCGTGCAGCAGCATCTCGTTATATTGAAGCTAGACTTTCTAAGTTTGCAATGGATGTGGTTTATAATCCTAAAATTACAGAATGGCAAGCTTCTTATGATGGTCGTCGTAAGGAACCTATAAATTTACCTGTAATGTTTCCGTTATTGTTAGCGCAAGGAGGTGAAGGTATTGCGGTTGGTTTGTCTACAAAAATATTACCTCATAATTTTATTGAGCTTATTGAGGCTTCTGTAAAGCATTTAAAAGGAAAACGATTTACTATTTTACCGGATTTCCCAACGGCTGGTATTGCAGATTTCACAAACTACAATGATGGTTTGCGAGGTGGAAAAGTGAGAGTGCGTGCACAAATTTCTCAACGAGACAAAAATACACTTGTTATTACGGAGATTCCTTTTGGTACAACAACAACTTCGCTTATAGACTCTGTGCTTAAGGCGAATGATAAAGGAAAAATTAAGATTAAAAAGATTGAAGATAATACAGCAGCTAAAGTTGAAATTTTAATTCACTTGCCTGCAGGCTTATCACCAGATAAAACTATTGATGCACTTTTCGCTTTTACAAGTTGTGAAACTTCAATTTCGCCATTAGGTTGTGTAATTGAAGATAACAAGCCTTATTTTGTTGGTGTTACAGAAATGTTACGTCGTTCTACAGATAATACAGTTCAGCTTTTAAAAAGTGAATTAGAAATAAAATTAGGTGAATTTCAAGAGCAATGGCACTTTGCGTCTTTAGAGCGTATTTTTATTGATAAAAGAATTTACCGCGATATTGAAGAGGAAGAAACTTGGGATGGTGTAATTGAAGCTATCGATAAAGGACTTCAGCCACATATTAAACATTTAAAACGTGCTATTACTGTTGAAGATATTACACGTTTAACTGAGATAAGAATTAAACGTATTTCTAAATTTGATATCGATAAAGCACAACAGAAAATTGATGCTTTAGAAGATCAGATAGCTGAAGTAAAACATCACTTAGCGAATCTAATCGATTATGCTATAGCGTTTTTTGAAAGATTGAAACGAGATTACGGTGAAGGTAAAGAGCGTAAAACTGAAATCAGAATCTTTGATGATGTAGATGCTACAAAAGTAGTGATCAGAAACACGAAGCTTTATGTTAATAGAGCTGAAGGATTTATTGGGACCTCACTAAAACGTGACGAATATGTTTGTGACTGTAGTGATATCGATGATGTTATTGTATTCACAAATCAAGGAACTATGATGGTGACTAAAGTGGATTCTAAAACTTTTATAGGTAAGAATATTATTCATGTTGCAATTTTCAAGAAAAAAGATAAGCGTACTATTTATAACATGATTTATCGCGATGGTAAAACCGGACCATCTTACGTGAAGCGATTTGCGGTAACAAGTATGACGAGAGATCGTGAGTACGATTTAACTAATGGAACAAAAGGTTCTGCTTTATGGTATTTTTCTGCAAACCCTAATGGTGAAGCAGAGGTTGTAACTATAATGCTAAGACAAGTTGGTAGTATTAAGAAATTAAAATGGGATTTAGACTTTGCAGATGTTCTTATAAAAGGTAGAGTTTCTAAAGGGAATACGGTTACTAAATATGCGATTAAGCGTATTGAGCTAAAAGAAAAAGGAGTTTCAACATTAAAACCTCGTAAAATTTGGTTCGATGATACGGTTCGTCGTTTAAATGTAGACGGAAGAGGTGATTTAATTGGAGAATTTAGAGGTGAAGACAGGTTGTTAATTATTACTCAGTCTGGAATAGTAAAAACGATTACGCCAGAATTAACAGCGCATTTTGATAATGAAATGATTGTTATGGAAAAATGGATTCCTAAAAAACCAATTTCAGCAATTTATTACGACGGAGAGAAAGAGCGTTATTATGTTAAGCGTTTTATTATTGAGCATGAAGGTAGAGAAGAAGACTTTATTTCGGATCATCCAGATTCTCAATTAGAGATTGTTTCTACAGATTGGCGTCCAGTTGTAGATGTAGAATTCACAAAAGAACGTGGTAAAGAACGCAAACCAAATCTAGAAGTTAATCTTGAAGAATTTATTTCAGTAAAAGGTATTACTGCCTTAGGTAATCAGTTAACTAGAGATAAAATAAATCAAGTAAACCCGTTGGAATCGTTGCCTTATGAATTTGAAGAGGAGGAGGTTGTTGATACGGAAAACGAAAAAGATTCTGGAGATTCAGAATCTCAATCTAAAAGTGAAGATGAAGAAGATCAAGCTCAGGGTTCTTTATTTTAAAGTTATTCATTTACATAAATCAAAAAAGCTGAAGTGGTTTCCATTTCAGCTTTTTTGATTTTAAAAAATTATCAAACCTTATTATCTTTAACTCGGTTTTATTTGCTACTATTTTATTCTTGTTGCTGTGCCTTTCTCTACGCGAGAAGGTTTATTAGCTCTTTTTACAGCGCGTTTATATTCAAAAGTGTATGAATCTTTAGTTGTAGAGAGAATCTTCATGTGTATCGCTTCTTTTTCCGCATTACTAACAGGGTGTAGTTTTTTTAGAATAAACTCGCAGTCATTAATCCATCTTACGGAAGATGAATCTTCAACACCTTCATGGTAATCTATATTTAGGTCTTCTGTTCTTTTAAATCTGTTTGTTTGCTCAATACCGTCTATGGTGTAGGTAAATTCAAAAGTACCAGTTTTAAAATCCGAACAATTGCGTTCTGCTGTCGAGTAGCAGCTTGTTAATAGTGTTAGTGCTAATATGGATAAGAGTAACTTCATAAGAATCTTTTGGCAAAGATAACTAATAGCAAAATTATAATTAAGGGTTATAACTCTTAAAAGTTCCATTTTTATAAAAGATAACTATTTTTTCAATCTCTGAATCCGATTCAGAACTGGGAACAGAAACCGAATCATGTTTTACTGTTTGTTGTTTCTCAACTATTTCTTGATCAATAGGCTTTGTGGGTTCTGAAATTTTTAACCCTGGTAATTCTGGTGTATTAGGATTATTAGGGAAATTTCCTTTTCCATTCAGTAACCAATATAATTCTACTTCCGGGTAGGCGTGTAGAATCTTCATAACAAAGTCTAAACTAGGTTTATTTCTTCCAGATAATATATGTGAAATGCTAGAGCGTTGTACTCCGATTTTTTCAGCAAAACCAGAAGCAGATTCGTTATAAAAATCGATTACTTTTTGTAAACGTTTAGTGAATTCAGTTGAGTTTATCATTGTAAACATTTAGGTTGTGTTTGCCGTGGTACAAATGTAAACATTAGAGTTTAGATGACCTAAATTATTACTGTTTTAAATATATTAAGCATAAATAATCACTTTAGTTTAGGTATGTAAACAACTGAAAACAAGACGAATGATGTATTATATTGTGTTGTGACTATTTATTGTAGGAAATGTTGATTTATAAGTAAACTACTTTTAAAATTCACGTTTACGGTTGTAACTTAAAAGCTGGTTTTTATTGTTTACATTTGTAAATGAGTAAATGATTACATTTGTAACCAAGAAAATAACCTTATGAATCTAGAACTTTTAAACCATATATACTTAGAGTTAAAAACTGAAGAATTACACGGTCGTTATATAACGAATTCACATATACAACCCTGTATTGATAAATTATCAAAACCTATTATAAAGACACTTGGTTATTCTGTTGAAGAGCGACCAATTTATAGTTTAACATATGGACAAGGACCAATTAAAGTTTTATTATGGTCTCAAATGCACGGAAACGAATCTACATCTACAAAAGCACTTTTTGATTGTTTTAATCTTTTAGAATCGGATCATGATGTTGCTAAACGAATTTTAGAGCGTTGTACTTTGGTTGTAATTCCTATATTAAACCCAGATGGTGCGGAGCGTTTTACACGCTTAAATGCTAATTTAGTAGACTTAAATAGGGATGCTCAAGATTTAACACAACCAGAAAGTAAGATATTACGTCAAATATATAATGATGTAAAACCTGATTATTGTTTTAATTTACATGGACAGCGTACTTTATTTAGTGTTGGTGAAACAAATAAGGTTGCAACATTATCATTCTTATCACCTGCACAAGATCCAGAACGTACGCTAACAGCGAATAGGAAAGCTTCTATGGCTATTATAGCTGAAATTAATAAACTATTACAGATCGAAATTCCTAATGGCATAGGACGTTATGATGATGGTTTTAATTTGAATTGCGTTGGAGATACTTTTCAAAACTTTGGTGTACCAACACTTTTATATGAAGCTGGTCATTATGCTGATGATTATGATAGGGAAGAGGTGAGAAGATTTATGTTTTTAGCAATACTTAAAGGTCTAGATGCGATAATTAATGAAATTAAGCAGAAAAACTACGAATCTTACTTCTTAATTCCTGAAAATGGAAAGTGTTTCAATGATATTATCATACGAAATGTAAAATATTCTGATTCAAACGAACTTGTAGATATAGCTATTCAGTATAAAGAAGTGTTGATTTCTAGAGAATTACATTTTACTCCTGTGGTTGATGCTATTTCTGACTTAAAAACTAAATTTGGTCACAAAGAAATAGATGCAAAGGGCTGTGCTGTAACAACATCAGGTAATTCTGAGTTAAATATAGGTTCCGAAATCGTTTTCGTAATGGTAAATGATGAAAGAATCTTATTAAAACCTTAAAATAATTCATTTAAAATGCACAATCGTTAACTTAAATGTCTTAATTTTGCATTTACTTTAAATATTATATGATTATGGCAAAGTTTAAATTAGATGAAGTTGATCACCAGATTCTAGATATGTTAATTGATAATACACGAATTCCTTTTACAGATATCGCTAAGAAATTATTGATTTCTGCAGGTACTGTACATGTACGTGTAAAGAAAATGGAAGAAGCAGGTATTATTATGGGTTCATCATTAACCTTAAATTACCAAAAACTAGATTATTCATTTATAGCTTATGTAGGTGTTTTTCTTCAAAATACATCACAGACTAAATTTGTTTTAGAACGTATTTCTGATATACCATATGTAACGGTAGCACATATTACAACAGGGAAATTCAATATTTTTTGTAAAATAAGAGCTAAAGATACCATGCACGCTAAAGATATTATCTTTTTGTTAGATGATATTGATGGTGTTTATAGAACAGAAACAATGATTTCTTTAGAGGAAAGTTTAAATGATAAAAAACGATTAATGCATACTATTTTTAATGAATTGTAAGCATTAGAATATATTTTAACAAAAGCCCTTAGTTTATTTTACTTTGGGCTTTTTTTTGTAAAATTGGTATATGAATAGACTTAGTACATCAGAATGCAATGCTTACTTTCAGCCTTATATAGATAAGGTTAATAAATACGAAAGTTTGGTAGAGGGATTAAAACAACATCTAGAGTCAGTTGCTTCTTTTTATCATAGTATTCCGGAAGAGAAATATGATTATGCTTATGCGGAAGGTAAATGGACTGTAAAAGATGTGTTATTACATATTATAGATACAGAACGTATTTTGGCTTATAGAGCACTACGTATAGCGAGAGGTGATAAAACGTCTTTAGCAGGTTTTGAACAAGATGGTTATGTTGAGCACGGTTTTGCTAAAAACCGTTCAATGGAAAGCTTAATTGAAGAGTATAAAGCAGTAAGACAAGCTACTATTACTTTGTTTAATTCATTAACAGGAGATAATTTACTTTTTATAGGTGAGGCTTCAGGTTTTCCTATTTCTGTTAGAGCTTTAGGTTATATTATATTAGGTCATGAAAATCATCACAACCTAATTATAAAAGAGCGTTATCTTTAATTGTTATAATACTCAAAAGCTTCTGAGATTAATTCATTTGTAGCTACACAGTCTATTTTAGGTTGCCCTATAGCTTCAAGAAGTACAAATTTTACAATACCATGACTGTTTTTCTTGTCGTATTTTAATAATTCGACAATTTGTAATTGATCTTCTTTAGTAATTTCAACTTTAGAAAACGTTTTTAGAATGCCTTCATTAATAATTTCTAAGCTTTCATTGCTTAAACCACAAACTTTGGTAGAGAGGTAAGTTTCTAAAATCATACCTAATGCAATAGCTTCTCCGTGTAGAAGTGTTGTTTTTTCGTCATTTTCAAGAAAATAACTTTCTATAGCGTGGCCTAGAGTATGTCCGAAATTCAATATTTTTCTTAAACCTTGTTCTGTTGGGTCAGAGGTTACAACATCATTTTTTATAATCACCGATTGATGGATTAAACTATCTAAATCAGAAATATCTAGTTTTTCAAGATGCGTTAAAGTATCCCAATACTTTTCGTCATAAATTAAACCGTGTTTTAGCATTTCAGCAAATCCAGAAACCATTTCGTTCGGAGGTAATGTATCTAAGAATGATGTGTCTATACCAACCATTTTACCTTCAGTAATTACACCAACTTGGTTTTTTAAAACACCTAAATCTACACCTGTTTTACCTCCAACGGAAGCATCAACCATGGCCAATAAAGATGTAGGAATGTTAATGTATGGAATACCTCTCATGTAAGTACTGGCAACAAAGCCACCTAAATCGGTAACAACACCGCCACCTAAATTGATTAATAAGCTTTTGCGGTCTGCGTTATATTCAGATAAAGCTTCCCAGACACCTGTACAGATATCAATGGTTTTATGTTCTTCACCGTTTGGCATTTCCATAACCTCAATGGCGATATCTCCATTTTCTAAGCGTTCTAAAAACTTAGGTAGACAATAATCGTGCGTGTTAGTATCAACTAGAACAAATATTTTTGAAGGTTCAGTTGTTTTTATATAACCGTTAAGTTCTGTGTAAACATCAGAGTTAAAATATACAACGGCGTCTTTTGTAGTAATAGAATTCATATTAAAAATTATAATCAGTAATAATATGTGAAAATACTTCCTTTTTAGAAAAAAATGTAAAACAATATTAAATATATTTGTCATTACATATTCTTTAAGCTAATGATAGATCGTTCACTCTTTGAGAACACAGCTACGGCCTTTACTCTAAAATCTGATTCAGAATTAGATCGTGCGTATTTTTTATTTAAAATGATTTCTTCAGAACCATTGGTTCGGATTGGAACTATTGCGACAAATTTTGCATTAAAAGCGCATCTTCCTGTAGAAAAACTTATACGAGCCACTGTTTTTGATCATTTTTGTGGTGGAATTAATGAAGATGACTGCTTGCCCGTTATAGATAAACTATACACGGAAGGTGTTAGTTCTGTTTTAGATTACTCTGTTGAAGGTAAGGATGAAGAAAATCAGTTTGATAATGCTTTAGAAAAAATCCTGAAGATTATTAATTTTTGTGATGATAGGGAAGCGATGCCAATCGTTGTTTTTAAGCCTTCTGGTTTTGGGCGTTTTGCATTATACCAAAAGAAAACAGAAGGTGTTGCTTTAACTACAGATGAAGAAGCTGAATGGGAGCGCATAGTTAATAGATTTGATACCGTTTGTAAATTAGCAAAATCCAAAGATGTAGAAGTTTTAATTGATGGCGAAGAAAGCTGGATGCAAGACGCTGCAGATGATTTAGTAGAGGAAATGATGCGTCGTTATAATAAAGATGTCACAATTGTTTATAATACTTTACAGCTCTATCGTTGGGATCGTTTTGATTATTTAAAAAAATTACATCAAAACGCGATTGAAAATGGGTTTAAAATAGGAGTGAAGATAGTTCGTGGTGCTTATATGGAAAAAGAACGTGAACGCGCTTTAGAGAAAGGTTATGATTCTCCTATTTGTGAAAGTAAAAAAGTAACTGATGATAATTTTAATGAAACATTAAATTATATTTTAGATAACTTAAATGTAATCTCTGTTTTTATAGGAACACATAATGAAGCAAGTTGTTATTTAGCTATGGATCTTATGGAAAAACATAACATATCTAAACAAGATAATAATGTTTGGTTTGGACAATTGTACGGAATGAGCGATCATATAAGTTTTAATTTGGCAGCACAAGGTTATAACGTTGCTAAGTATATTCCGTTTGGACCAGTTAAAGATGTGATGCCTTATTTAATAAGAAGAGCAGAAGAAAATACTTCGGTTTCTGGGCAGACAAGTAGAGAATTAACCTTATTAAAAACAGAAAAAAAGAGACGTAAATCGTAGTTAGGTCTAGTTAATCTATGAGTTTTAGTGTTGTTATCTAAGTTTCTTAAAAACATTTATTTATAGTTGAGATAATTCTTTTTAATTCGTCCTCTTTAAGATTAGACCCGCTAGGTAAGCATAAGCCTTTTTCAAACAATTCATCTGAAACTCCATTGAGGTATGATGGGCTATTTTTAAAAACAGGTTGTTGGTGCATAGGTTTCCATAATGGTCTAGATTCGATGTTTTCTTTCTCTAAAGCTAGTCTTATATTTTCTTTAGTTTTTTCTGAATCTAATAATATGCATGTTAGCCATCGGTTAGAAAAATAGCCTTCAGGTTCTTTTAAAAATGTAATTTTCTCATTCGTTTTAAAAGCATCTACATATAAATCATAATTAGCTCTTCGCTTTGAAACATGGTTGTTGAGCACCGTCATTTGTCCACGGCCAACACCCGCAGCGATGTTAGACATTCTGTAATTGTAGCCTATTTCGGAATGTAGATAATATGGCGCATTGTCTCTAGCTTGTGTCGCTAAGAAAATAGCTTTCTTTTTTTGTTTTAATGTTTTTGTAATTAAAGCGCCTCCACCAGAAGTTGTTATTATTTTATTTCCGTTAAAAGATAATATAGATAAATCACCTAAAGTTCCACAATGTTTACCTTTATAGAGACTCCCTAATGATTCTGCACCATCTTCTAGAATAGGAATATTATATTTTGAGGCTATTTTATTAATTTCATCAACCTTATAAGGCATACCATATAAATGTACAGCAATAATGGCTTTAGGTTTTTTTCCTTTGGAGATTCTGTCTTTAATAGCAATTTCTAATTGAATAGGGCAGATGTTCCATGTGTCTTTTTCACTATCAACAAAAATTGGTTTTGCTCCTTGATACACGATGGGGTTTGCTGTTGCTGAAAATGTGTTGGTTTGACAAATAACTTCATCTTCATAACCAATATCTAGAAGGATTAAGCTTAAATGTATAGCGGAAGTGCCAGAAGCTAATGCAGCAATATGTTTATCTTTATTTAAATAAGATTCTAAGTCATTTTCAAATCCATTTATATTTTGCCCTATAGATGCTAAGCAGTTAGAGTTAAAAGCTTCTTGGATGTATGTTAACTCATTACCACTCATATGTGGTGACGAAAGCCATATTTTAGGTTTCATAAATATAAATTGTTAAGTAACTATTTTATTACGAGGGAAATTGTTTGTATAATAGAATAAATCTGATGTACAATCGGATTTTTTTCAAAATTAAAACAATATAATTAATTTGCTATTTATTTGTTGATTGTAAATAAGGCTATTAAATTGAATTATTTTAAAGCAAAAATGCACTAAACTTAAGTGTTTAGTGCATTTTTATATTTTTAAAAGGATAGATTTATTTTCCTATTGAAGAATATTCAAATCCAATAGCTTCCATCTCTGTTTTATCTAAGATATTTCTACCGTCAAAAATGAACGCTGGTTTTTTCATTTGACTATAGATTTTTTTCCAATCGTAAGTCTTAAACTCATCCCATTCGGTCATAATTGCAATAGCATGTGCGTCTTTTGTAGTTTCGTAAGGATCGTCAAAAGATGTTACTAAGTCTGCATTTTCTTCCTTAGTTCTTGTGTCTAGATAATTTAAGTCGTTTTGTACTTTTTTATCATTTACTTTAGGATCGTAAACAGCAATATTTGCTTGTTCATTTAATAAGTGATCTGCAACGTAAATTGCTGCTGATTCTCTTGTGTCATTGGTGTCTTTTTTAAAGGCCCAACCTAACATTGCAATTTTTTTACCAGATACAGTATTATATAATGTGCTAATTAAATTATCAGAAAAACGACGTTTTTGGTGATCATTTAAAATAATAACCTGTTCCCAATAATCAGCTACTTGATTTAAACCATAACTTCTTGCGATGTATACAAGGTTTAATATGTCTTTTTGAAAACAAGAACCACCAAATCCGATAGAAGCATTTAAAAATTTAGATCCAATTCTAGAATCCATTCCTATAGCTTTCGCAACTTCGTTTACATTTGCTTCTGTATGCTCACATAATTCTGAAATGGCATTAATGGAAGAAATACGTTGTGCTAAAAAGGCATTAGCAGTTAATTTAGATAACTCAGAAGACCAAACATTAGTTCTTAATATTCTTTCTTGAGGCACCCAACTACCATAGACATTTGCTAGGCTTTCAATAGCGTCTTTAGATTCACCACCAATTAAAACACGATCTGGATCTAGCAAATCTTCAATTGCTGTTCCTTCTGCTAAAAATTCAGGATTAGATAAGATTTCAAATTTCACATCACTTCCTGTGTTGTGTAAAATACTTTTAATAGCTTGAGCTGTTCTTACTGGTAGTGTTGATTTTTCTACAACAATTTTGTCGGTAGTTGCAACGTCAGCAATATTTCTAGCACATAATTCTACAAACTTTAAATCGGCAGCCATTCCTTTTCCTTTACCATATGTTTTGGTAGGAGTGTTTACTGAGATAAAAATCATTTCAGATTCGGCAATAGCTTCATCAATAGCTGTAGTGAAAAATAAGTTTTTCCCTCTAGTTTCTTCAACAATCTCAGCTAAACCCGGTTCGTATATTGGTAATTTTGATAGATCTTTATCATTCCAAGCAGCAATACGCTCTTCGTTTATATCAACTATAGTTACTTTGATATTTGGATTCTTTTTTGCTATTACTGCCATTGTTGGTCCTCCAACATAACCGGCTCCGATACAACAAATTTTGGTTACTTTCATGCTTTTAATTGTGATTTAATTAAAGTCAACAGTCTATGAATTTGACTTATCTTATTATATAATTGATCTTTATTATGTATTGTGTTATTTTGGTATACAAATATAATTTATTTAATGCTTAACTATTAATTATAATAGTCTTTATACCAATTTATAAAAGATTTTACACCTTCTTTTATTGATGTATTGGGGCTGTAGTTGTAATCCTTAATTAATTCATCTACATCTGCCCAAGTGCGTTCTACATCTCCAGGTTGCATCTCCATCATATTTTTGATAGCTTCCTTACCTAAGTTTAATTCAATTTCTTTTATGAAATCTAATAATTTTACAGAGTTGTTATTACCAATATTATATAATTTATAAAATTGATTAGCTTCTATTCTTTCTTTTGGTGATTTTTCAATAACTCTAACAACGCCTTCTACAATGTCATCTATGTAAGTGAAATCGCGTTCCATTTTACCATGGTTAAAAACTTTTATAGGTCTGTTATTTACAATAGCATCAGTAAACAGAAACATGGCCATATCTGGTCTTCCCCAAGGTCCATATACCGTAAAGAATCTTAATCCTGTTGTTGGGACTTTAAACAGATGGCTATAAGTGTGCGCCATAAGTTCGTTGCTTTTTTTGGTTGCTGCGTATAAGCTTATTGGGTGATCCACGTTGTCATCTGTAGAAAACGGTATTTTTTTATTCATTCCGTAAACACTAGAGCTACTTGCATAAACCAAATGCTTAATTTTGTAATTTCTGCAGCATTCAAGGATGTTTAAAAAACCTATAAGATTAGAATCTACATAAGTTTCAGGATTTTCAATACTGTATCTAACACCTGCTTGAGCTGCTAGATTACAAACGATATCAAATTTTTCGTTTTTGAATAATTTAGGGAGCTCTTCACGATCTTCAAGATTCATCCTAACAAAAGAGAAGTCTTGAGATTTACTTTTACAAACAGTATTAAAAACTGCTGCTTCGCTTTTGTTTATACCTAATTCACTTAATCTTGAGTATTTTAGATTGACATCGTAATAGTCGTTTAGGTTATCTAAACCAACAACCTGATGTCCTTTAGATACTAATATTTTAGAAGTATAAAAACCAATAAATCCTGCTGCTCCTGTAACTAATATTTTCATAAATTTCGAATAATCTTTCAAAGGTCAAAATTTAGATATTAATCTCTAAATTTTAAAGCCATTAATTTCATTTTATTATTAGTTGTTCGTATAAATAATATCGAGAATAGTAACAATTGAATCACAATTCTTAACTTGTAATTCTAAGTCACGTTCCTTATAGCTATTTTCTATTAAATATATTTTACAAGAATCTATTTCTGTTTTACTCTTCGAAAAGTCAACGCTTCCATATTTTACTAAGTTGAAAATGGTAGTAGAATCTAATGTTTGTTTTGATATAAAGTTGGAAGCTTTATTAGAATATTGAAAAGGTTTAGAGCTAATGTTTTTTACAGTTCTAGCATTTGGCCCATAATCACAAGACGCATCTTTTCCATTCAAAAAAAATAAAAGTAGTATTAATCCTATACCAAAGCCACCAAGATAATAGCCTAAACGATGTACAAATTTCATAATAATTTTATCCTGCTAAAGCAAGAAGTTTTTTTAGTTAAATAATATTGATAATGTGCAGATAAAGAAATAACACTTCGGCTACGCTTAGTGTAATATCTCAAGACTAGAAAATTAATAAATTGGCATCAGTATATTCTAAGCCAAACCATTCTGCAACAGATTTATTAGTTAAAATTCCGTGGTAAAAATACAACCCATTTTTTAAACCACGATCAAATCGAAGCGCATTTTCTATACCTCCGTATTCTCCAATCTCTAATAAGTACGGTGTGAAGATATTACTAATGGAAACTGAAGCAGTTCTAGAGTATCGAGCAGGGATATTTGGTACACAATAATGAGTTACTCCATTATAATCAAATGTAGGTCGATCGTGAGAAGTTACTTCGCTAGTTTCAAAACAGCCTCCCATATCTATACTAACATCAATAACTACTGATCCAGATTTCATATTAGAGACCATACTTTCTGTGACAATTACAGGTGCACGGTTAGCGCCTCTAACAGCTCCAATAGCAACATCACAGCGTTTCAGTGCTTTTAAAAGATTTTTAGGTTGCATAGTAGATGTGTAAACGGTGCGTCCTAAATTATTTTGAAGTCGTCTAAGTTTTGTAATTGAGCTATCAAATATCTTAACGTTTGCACCTAGGCCGATAGCAGAACGCGCAGCAAATTCACCAACAGTACCAGCGCCTAAAATAACAACCTCAGAAGGAGGAACTCCGTTAATATTACCCATCATTAAACCATTGCCACCGTTTACATTAGAGAGTAATTCGGATGCAATTAAAATAGAGGCAGTTCCTGCAATCTCACTAAGAGAACTTACTGCAGGGTATTGGCCATCATCATCTTTTATATACTCAAAAGCTAATGCGGTAATTCGTTTTTTAGCTAAAGCTTCAAAATAGGTTTTATTTTGAGTTTTTATTTGAAGGGCAGAAATTAAGAGTGTTTGTGGATTTATAAGCTTTATTTCATCTAAAGAAGGTGGTTCGACTTTTAATATAATAGGGCAGGAGTATACCTTTTCTGTATCATTGGTTACTTCTGCTCCAGCTTCACTATATGACTTATCTTTAAAATTAGCGCCATCACCTGCTCCAGATTCAAATAAAACACGATGTCCGTTAGCTGTTAAGGCAGATACAGCATCTGGTGTTAAGCACACACGTCGTTCTTGAAAATGAGCTTCTTTAGGAATACCGATAAAGAGTTCTCCTTTTTTCTTGAGAATTTCTAAGGTTTCTTCTTGTGGTAATAATTGAGCTCTAGTAAATGGTGTTAATGATATACTCATTAGAAGTTGTTGGCTTTAGTTTACTATTGCAAGATAGTAAATAGCATTATATAATTGTATAACTTCAAATGGTATATGTGTATGAAAAATAGAAATGTTTTAAAAATACTGCTTAATCTTACTCCAAAGGCCTTTTGGTTTTATCATGAATTCTTCTTCGAGCTCTGAAAGTGTTTTGTCGGCTGTGTTAATTTTGTTAAACATTTTTGCTCTGATTAAATAAATAGATGGAATTATAAAAGCCATTAATGGGACAAGGTATAATAATTGAGATTCATCAAAATTAATTAATTCAGCATTTATAGCTCCAAATATTTGATAAGAAAACATTGCTATTGGTACTAATATTGCGTGATACCACCAGTGTCTACATGTGAAAAACCATAAAAATAAAAGCAATAAAGGAACAAGCTTCATTAAAATAGACCATAAACCTATTTGAACATCTTCATAAAATCCACTTTTGTAAGTAAAAAACCATGTTTCCCATATTTTACCTTCCGGAGCATATTCGTATAAATAAAAAAGAAAAGGAGTTGATGCTATTGTAATAGCAATCAAACTCCCTCTTATAATGCTTTTATTGCTAATATTTCTATCCGTTTGGAAGAATTTTAAGTTTTCTTTTGTCAATTTGGCTTGTTGTTTGTCCATCTAAGTCAATAATGTTAGTAGCTTGTACAGTAAATAACACTCCTCCAAAGATAGCAATTGCTAGTACGAGATTTTTTTTAGTTTTCATAATTTAAGGGATTTAATTAATTAATTTATTCAAATGTAAAAGTGTTCGTAATTTTTTACAAATGACAAAATGTTAAAAACCAAAAAATCATGTACTTATAACTACGGTTTTTCCGTAACTCTCGTTTGATTTTGTAGGAATATTACTTAAAAAATTAAAATTTTAGACCTGTCATAGCTGTTTTAAAGGTTAAATGTTCGTGTTTAATGTTAGTTTTAGTGATCTTTTATTGTCTTGTAAGTCACTAATTGTAATGGTTTGGTTAACTGAAGGTATTAATTCTTCAATACGTTTTGACCATTCCATAAATAACCAATGTTCACTAGTTAAATAATCTTCTATTCCAAAGTTGTAAGCTTCCTCAATAGATTCTATTCTGTAAAAATCAAAATGGTAAACTTTATCACCAGGTAAATTATACTCATTTACAATAGAAAATGTTGGACTAGTAGCAATATCTTCACTTTTCATTGCTTTTAAAAGCGCATTGATAAAAGTTGTTTTTCCAGCTCCCATATCTCCATTAAATAATACTGTTTTTGTATTTAAGTGACTTAAAACATTAACAGCAATTTTATCGATATCTTTTAAATGATATGTGAATTCAATAATTTTCAATGTTTTTATATTACCAATTTATTCATACAATACTAATGAATTATTTTGGATAAACCTAGTTTGAAACGTATTTCATCGAGAATTTATGCGTTTAAAAGTTTTTTTTAGCCTTTTATCCTGAATTAGAGATTAGTCAATATTTTTATTTAGGATCTAATACAATAAAAGGAATAATCATTTCCTCTAGAGAGACTCCGCCGTGTTGATAGGTGTTTCTATAGTAGCTGACATAATGATTAAAGTTATTTGGATATGCTAAAAATAAATCACCCTTAGCGAAAATAAACGAACTACTCATTGTTAAAGAAGGTAGATGAACAGATTTAGGGTTTTTAATAGCTAATACATCCTTGTCTTGATACGTTAAACTTCTTCCGGTTTTGTAACGTAGATTTAAACTTGTGTCTCTGTCTCCAATTACTTTTGTTGGTGATTTTACATTAATTGTTCCGTGGTCTGTGGTTAAAATTAATTTAAAACCAAGTTGTTGTGATAATTGAATCATCTCTAATAAAGGTGAATTCTTAAACCAGCTTACGGTTAATGAGCGGTATGCTTTATCATTAGATGCTAATTCTTTTACAACGTCCATTTCTGTTTTAGAATGCGATAGCATATCTACAAAATTGTAAACAATTACACTAAGATCATTATCTTTTAAAGATCTGAAATTTTCAACTAATTTTTTTCCAGCTTTTAAGTTGGTTATTTTGTGATATTCATGCTTTAAATGACTTAATCCTAAGCGTTTTAATTGTTCTCTTAAAAAATCACCTTCATGCATGTTTTTACCACCTTCGTCCGTGTCATTTTTCCAATATTGTGGAAATAAACTTTCCATATCGGCAGGCATTAACCCAGAGAAAATAGCATTACGAGCATATTGTGTGGCTGTTGGTAAAATACTATAAAATGCTAATTCAGAAGCTTTTTTGTAATAGTTGTTAACTATAGGTTCAAAAGCTTTCCATTGGTCATAGCGTAAATTATCAATCACAACTAATAATGTTGGTTGTTTGTCACTTAGCTCTGGAACAATTTTTTCTTTAAATAAATTATGAGACATTACTGGTGAGTCAGATTTAGGCTGAAACCAATCTTCATAATTCTTCTCAATAAATTTACCAAACTGCATGTTGGCTTCTGTTTTTTGAGACTCTAAAATATCTGTCATCCCAATATCTTCAATACTTTCTAATTGTAATTCCCAGTAAACAAGTTTTTGATAGAGTTCTACCCATTCTTCATAAGAATTTACCATAGATAAGTCCATGGCAATTTTTCTGAATTCTTGCTGGTAATTAGAGGTCGTCTTTTCTGAAATTAAGCGAGAATGGTCTAAATTTTTCTTTAAACTCAGTAAAATCTGATTAGGATTTACAGGTTTTATTAAATAATCGGCAATTTTATTACCAATAGCTTCTTCCATTATATATTCCTCTTCACTTTTAGTAATCATTACTATTGGCAAATTGGCTCTGCGCTCTTTTATTTCGTTTAAAGTCTCTAAACCCGTAAGGCCAGGCATGTTTTCATCTAAAAAGACAATATCAAAATTTGTATCGTTAATAATTTCTAAAGCTTCAGTACCACTTTGACACTTTGTAACTTGGTAACCTTTTTGCTCTAAAAAAATAATATGAGGCTTAAGTAAATCTATTTCATCGTCAACCCAAAGAATATTTATCATGTTGTGGTATATTTGTTATCTAATAATTAGTGAATTTTAAAATTTTGCCTACAAATAATAAGCTTAAAATCTTTAACGATCCAATTTACGGATTTATTACGATTCCGAATACTTTAATATTCGATATCATTCAGCACAAATATTTTCAGAGATTACGCCGTATTAGTCAAATGGGATTATCTTATTTGGTTTATCCAGGTGCACATCATACACGATTTCATCATGCATTAGGTTGTATGCATTTAATGCAAAAAGCTGTTAATGTACTTCGTTTTAAGGGAGTTGTGATTTCTGATGAAGAAGAAAATGGTTTGCTAATAGCAATTCTTTTACATGATATTGGTCATGGTCCGTTTTCTCACGCTATGGAACATAGTATTGTAGATAGTGTTTCTCACGAAGAAATATCGCTTCGATTTATGGAAGAACTCAATATTGAGTTTAACGGAAGTTTAACTTTAGCCATCTCAATTTTTAAGAAAGAGTACCCTAGACAATTTATGTGCGAACTAATTTCTAGTCAATTAGACATGGATAGGGCAGATTACCTAAAACGCGATAGTTTTTACACAGGTGTTGCAGAAGGTAACATTAATAGCGAACGTTTAATTACAATGCTTAATGTTGTAAATGATCAATTAGTACTTGAGGAAAAAGGGATTTTAAGTGTCGAGAAATTTCTAGTAGCAAGAGGCTTCATGTATTGGCAAGTCTATCTTCATAAAACAGGCGTAGTAGCAGAACAATTATTAGTACGTATTTTAAAACGAGCTAAGGAATTAGTATCAAAAGGTATAAAATTAAATTGTAGTAAAGCTTTATTTTATTTTCTAGATTCTGAAATTAATGCAGAAAGTTTCAATGTTGAAACATTAGCTATTTTCTCAAAATTGGATGATTATGATGTTGTTGCAGCGATGAAAGATTGGCAAAACAGTGATGATTTTGTGTTAAGTAATCTTTGTCAAATGATCTTAGAAAGAAATTTACTAAAAATAAAGTTGAAAAACAAGCCTATTAATGAGTCCGAATTAAAAATGTATTCAGATTCATTAATTAAAAAATTTAATATTTCTGAAGCTGAAGCTGAATATTTTGTATTTAAAGGTAAGCTAGTTAATCAAGCTTATGAGAATAAATTTCAGAAGATTAAGATTTTATTTAAGTCAGGAAAAATTAAAGATATCATCAAAGCATCAGACCAATTAAACCTAAAAGCGCTGAGTAAACCGATCACTAAATATTATATGTGTTATCCTAAAAAGAAAATGTAATCCTTTTTTTCTATTTTTGCGGAAACTAACTGAGCAATTAAAATAAATTTTTTGAAATTTACAGCAGAACAAATCGCAGGTATTTTAGAAGGAACAGTTGTTGGTGATCCTAATATTGAAGTTTTTAAACTTTCTAAAATTGAAGAAGGAACACAAGGATCTCTAACTTTTTTATCCAATTTAAAATACACACCATATATTTATAAAACAGAGGCGTCAATTACTATAGTAAATGCTGACTTTGAGCCAGATAAACCTATTTCTACAACACTTATAAAGGTTGAAGATGCTTACGAAGGTTTTACAAAATTATTAGAATATTACGACCGTATAAAATCATTTAAGACAGGTATAGAACAGCCTAGTTATATATCTCAAACCGTAAAAGTTTCAGAAAGTATATATGTAGGAGCGTTTGCCTATATAGGAGAAAATGTGATACTTGGAGAAAATGTAAAAATTTATCCGCATTCATTTATCGGTGATAATGTAACTATTGGAGACAATTCCACAATTTATCCTGGAGCTAAGATTTATTCAGATTGTATCATAGGACAAAATTGTGTTATCAATTCTGGTGCTATAATCGGAGCTGATGGTTTTGGTTTTGCACCCACAAAAGATGGTGGTTATACTAAAATACCTCAAACAGGAAATGTAATTTTAGAAGATTATGTAGATGTTGGTGCTGGTACAACAATAGATAGAGCAACTATGGGCTCTACAATTATTAGAACAGGAGTAAAGTTAGATAATCAAATACAAATAGCACATAACGTAGAAATTGGTAAAAACACAGTCATCGCTGCTCAATCTGGTGTTGCTGGTTCTACTAAAATCGGAGAACATTGCCTTATTGGTGGTCAGGTAGGTGTTGCTGGTCATTTGGTTATTGGAGATAATGTAAAAGTACAAGCGCAATCTGGTATCGGTAGAAATGTAAAAAACAACGAAGTTTTACAAGGCTCTCCGTCTTTTGGATATACAGATTGGAATAAATCTTATGTTTATTTTAAAAACTTACCTAAACTTGCAAAAACTATTAACGAATTAGAAAAAAAAGTAGATGGCAATAATTAAAACGGAAACGAAACAAAAAACCATTGAAAAAGAGGTTACACTTTCTGGTGTAGGACTTCATACTGGTGCAAATGTAAAATTAGTATTTAAGCCTGGAGCAGAAAATTCAGGATTCGTATTTCATCGAATAGATTTAGAAGGAATACCCAAAATTGAAGCAGACGCCAATTATGTTACAAGCACACAACGTGGTACTTGTATGGAGAAAAATGGTGTTGTTATTCAGACTTGCGAGCATGTTTTAGCGGCTTTAGTCGGTATGGATATTGATAATGCAATTATTGAATTAGATGCTTCAGAACCTCCTATAATGGATGGTTCGTCTAAATTCTTTGTGGAAGCTATAGAAGCAGCAGGTATTGTTGAGCAAAATGCTTTTAGAGAAGAGTATGAAATTACTGAAGTAGTTTCATATACCGATGAGGAATCTGGTAGTGAGATTATTTTAATGCCTTCTAGTTCTTATCAAATTACTACTATGGTAGATTTTGGAACTAAGGTTTTAGGAACTCAAAATGCAACATTAAATGTTATATCAGATTTTAAAACTGATATTGCTAATGCAAGAACATTTAGTTTTTTACATGAGATTGAAATGCTATTAGAGCATGGTTTAATTAAAGGTGGAGATCTTAATAATGCAATAGTTTATGTTGATAAGGAATTATCACCAGAAACTATGGAAAAGTTAAGAATTGCATTTAATAAAGATAATATTTCGGTAAAACCAAATGGGATTTTAGATAACTTAACCTTGCATCATCCAAATGAAGCAGCACGTCATAAGTTATTAGATGTATTAGGAGATTTAGCATTAATTGGTACACGTATTAGAGGTAAGGTTATTGCTAATAAACCAGGACATTTTGTAAACACTCAGTTTGCTAAAAAAATGTCTAAGCTGATAAAAAACGAAAGAAGAAATAACGTACCACAAATTGATTTAAATGCTGTTCCTGTTATGGACGTAAATCAAATAATGGATATGTTGCCTCACAGACAACCTTTCTTGTTAATTGATAAGGTTTTTGAATTGTCAGAGAACCATGTTATTGGTATGAAAAATGTCACAATGAACGAGGAGTTTTTTAAAGGACATTTTCCAGGTGCACCAGTAATGCCAGGCGTTTTAATAGTGGAGGCTATGGCGCAAACAGGTGGGATTTTAGTTTTAAGTACAGTTCCTGATCCTGAAAATTATTTAACGTTTTTCATGAAAATGGATAAAGTTAAATTCAAACAAAAAGTAGTTCCTGGAGATACTTTGATATTTAAGTGCTCGTTAATAACTCCAATTCGTCGCGGTATTTGCCATATGCAAGGTTACGCGTATACAAATGGTAAAATATGTGCTGAAGCTGAATTGATGGCTCAAATATCTAAAGTTAAATAAATATTAGAAAAATGAACCGAGCTGATTCCTAACTCAACTAAAGATTCAGTAACGTTTAAAAAGCGAACACATTTTTACCGCTTTATTAAAATAAATATTAGAAAAATGAACCAACCGTTAGCATACGTACATCCTGGCGCAAAGATTGCGAAGAATGTGGTTATAGAGCCTTTTACAACAATACATAATAACGTAAAGATTGGAGAAGGAACTTGGATTGGAAGTAATGTAACGATTATGGAAGGTGCTCGTATAGGGAAGAATTGTAATATTTTTCCAGGTGCAGTAATTTCAGCAGTACCTCAAGATTTAAAGTATAACGATGAAGATACCACTGTAGAGATCGGTGATAATGTTACCATTAGAGAGTGTGTAACAATTAATCGTGGTACTACAGATAAAATGAAAACCGTTATTGGTGATAATTGTTTAATTATGGCATATTGTCATATTGCTCACGATTGTATTGTGGGTAACAATTGCATATTTTCAAACAACAGTACATTAGCAGGGCATATTAATGTTGGTGACTATGTTGTTTTAGCAGGTATGACAGCGGTACATCAGTTTTGTTCTATCGGAAATCACGCTTTTGTAACTGGTGGATCTTTAGTTCGTAAAGATGTTCCCCCTTTTGTAAAAGCAGGTCGTGAACCTTTATCTTATGTAGGTATTAACTCAGTAGGACTGAGAAGAAGAGGTTATAGTACAGAAAAGATAAGAGAGATTCAAGATATTTACAGAATGTTATATCAAAAGAATTATAATAATACACAAGCTTCAGATTTAATAGAAGCAGAAATGGAGGCAACTCCAGAACGCGATGAAATTCTACAATTTATCAAGAATTCTCATCGTGGAATCATGAAAGGTTATTTCAAATCAAATTAAGAAATAACCTTAGAATCAACTTATAAACAACAAACAATTAAAACATTTTATGGCAAGTACATCAGATATTAGAAACGGATTATGTATAAATTACAACAACGATATTTATAAAATTGTAGAATTTCTTCATGTTAAACCTGGTAAAGGACCAGCTTTTGTGAGAACAAAAATGAAGAGTGTTACTACAGGTAAAGTTTTAGATAATACATTTTCAGCGGGTCATAAAATTGAAGAAGTACGAGTAGAAACACACAAATTTCAGTATTTATATAATGATGGTGAATTTTATCATTTTATGAATGAAGCAGATTATACTCAAATTAGATTGTTAGAATCTTCAATAGACAGAACTGACTTAATGAAGGAAGGTGAAGTTGTAACGATTCAAATCAATACTGAAGATAATATGCCTCTTTCTGTAGATTTACCAGCTTCTGTTATTTTAGAAATAACAGCAACAGAGCCAGGAGTGAAGGGAAATACAGCAACTAATGCAACTAAACCTGCTACGGTTGAATCTGGTGCAGAAGTTAATGTTCCTTTATTTATTAATGAAGGTGATAAAATTAGGGTTGAAACTGAAAAAGGTACTTACAAAGAACGTATCAAAGCATAGTTTGTTAAAAGTTATCAGTTTTTAGGAGCTTATATATTACTGAAAACTGATATTTTCTTACTTAATATTGAAATATGAAATTCCCAAAGCCACACACCTTAAAAGAAATAGCAACATTAATTGATTGTGAATTTAAAGGTTCTGAAAATTTTGAAATTCTTGGTATAAACGAGATTCATGTGGTAGAACCAGGTGATATCGTTTTTGTAGATCATCCTAAATATTATGATAAGGCTTTAGAATCTGCCGCAACTATTGTTTTAATCAATAAAGATGTAGATTGTCCTGAAGGAAAAGTACTTTTAATTTCAGATGATCCATTTAGAGATTTTAATAAAATTACAGCTCATTTCAAACCTTTTAAAGCATCAAATAGCGCAATTGCTTCTGATGCAATAATTGGGGAAGGAACTGTAATTCAACCCAATTGTTTTATTGGTCATAATGTAACTATCGGTAAAAATTGTCTTATACATTCTAATGTTAGTATTTATGATGATGCTATTATCGGAGATAATGTAACAATACATGCAGGTACTATTTTAGGAGCAAGTGCTTTCTATTATAAAAACAGACCAGCAGGTTACGATCAGTTAAAATCTGGTGGTCGTGTTATTATTGAAAACAATGTTGATATCGGTGCACTTTGTACTATAGATAGGGGAGTTACAGGAGATACAACTATTGGAGAAGGCTCTAAATTAGATAATCAAATTCAAATTGGTCACGATACTGTAATTGGTAAAAAGTGTTTAATAGCTTCACAGACAGGAATTGCTGGTTGTGTTGTTGTTGAAGATAATGTAACGATTTGGGGACAGGTTGGAGTTAAAAGCGGAATTACTATTAAAAAAGGAACGGTGTTATATGCCCAATCTGGTTTAGGACATTCAACAGAAGAAGGAAAGACTTATTTTGGAAGTCCTGCTCAAGAAGCTAGAGTTTCATTTAAGGATTTAGCATATTTGAAAAAGATTCCAGAAATATTAAAAAAGATTAAAAACTTGTAGGTATTATTGTTCTTAGTCAAAATTAATAGAGTAAAATAATATTTTATTTATTCTGATTTAAGAAATAAGGCAGATTCTCTGTTCCTACAAACAAATAAAAATAAAAAAGAGAACGCTTTTGCGTTATAAATCTCTTATTTTTGCACAACGAAAATTATAAAACTTTAAATACACAATAGCAAATGAGCGTTTTAGTTAATAAGAATTCTAAGATTATAGTTCAAGGTTTTACTGGTAGTGAAGGAACATTTCACGCAGAACAAATGATTGAATATGGTACTAATGTAGTTGGAGGTGTAACTCCTGGTAAAGGTGGTCAAACACATTTAGACAGACCTGTTTTTAATACAGTTTTAGAAGCTGTAGAAAAAGTTGGAGCAGATACAACTATCATTTTTGTACCACCAGCATTTGCTGCTGATGCTATAATGGAAGCTGCAGATGCAGGTATTAAAGTAATTATTACAATTACAGAAGGTATTCCTGTTGCAGATATGATTAAAGCTTCAGATTATATTAAAGGTAAAGACTGTCGTTTAGTAGGTCCTAACTGTCCTGGTGTTATTACACCTGGTGAAGCTAAAGTTGGTATTATGCCAGGTTTTGTATTTAAAAAAGGTAATGTTGGTATCGTTTCAAAATCAGGTACTTTAACTTACGAAGCTGCTGACCAAGTTGTAAAACAAGGTTTAGGTATTACAACAGCAATTGGTATTGGTGGTGATCCAATTATCGGAACAACAACTAAAGAAGCTGTAGAATTATTAATTAATGATCCTGAAACTGAAGCCGTTGTAATGATTGGTGAAATTGGAGGTCAATTAGAAGCCGATGCTGCGCAATGGTATAAAGCAAGTGGAAGTAAAAAACCAGTAATTGGTTTTATTGCTGGTGAAACTGCTCCTGCTGGTCGTACAATGGGACATGCTGGTGCTATTGTTGGTGGTAGTGATGATACTGCTCAAGCTAAAAAGAAAATTATGGCAGAATGTGGAATCCACGTTGTAGATTCTCCTGCTGAAATAGGAAAGAAAGTTGCTGAAGTTTTAGGCTAAACTTTTCCTTATAAAACTGTTAAAAACCTTACAAAATATTGTGAGGTTTTTTTTATTCTTACAATTTGTAATTATTATATTTGATTATAATAACTATACAACTAACTATTTACTTATTATGAAATTATTAGAAGGAAAAACAGCTATAATAACCGGAGCAAGTCGTGGTATCGGAAAAGGTATTGCTGAAGTTTTTGCTCAACATGGTGCAAATGTAGCATTTACATACAGCTCTTCTGTAGAAGCAGCAAATGAACTAGAAAAAGAATTAAATACTTTAGGTGTAAAAGCTAAAGGTTACCAAAGTAACGCTGCTAATTTTGATGAATCTCAAAAATTAGCTGAAGAAGTATTAGCTGAATTTGGTGCTATTGATATTTTAGTGAATAACGCAGGTATCACAAAGGATAACTTGTTAATGCGAATGGGTGAAGCTGATTTTGATAAAGTAATCGAAGTAAACCTTAAGTCTGTTTTTAACATGACAAAAGCCGTACAACGTACTATGCTTAAGCAACGTAAAGGTTCTATTATTAATATGAGTTCTGTTGTTGGTGTAAAAGGTAATGCCGGACAAACAAATTATGCAGCTTCAAAAGCCGGAATTATTGGTTTTTCTAAGTCTGTAGCTTTAGAATTAGGATCTCGTAATATTAGAAGTAACGTTATCGCTCCAGGTTTTATTGAAACAGAAATGACAGCAAAACTTGATGAAGAAACGGTGAAAGGTTGGAGAAATGCAATTCCTTTAAAACGAGGAGGAACTCCTGAAGATATTGCTAATGCTTGTGTATTCTTAGCAAGTGATTTAAGTGCTTATGTTACTGGACAAACACTTAATGTTGATGGTGGAATGTTGACATAATAAATCAACTTAATTATCAAAATCTATTATTTAAATTAAATTTTAATGAGTTCTGAAACTCTATTATATATAACAATTGCTGCCATAACAGCGCTATTATTAGCGCTGTTTCAGTATTTATATAAATCGAAATTAAAGTCTAATTTAAAATATCTACTTACCGGATTACGAGCAATCTCAATTTTTGGAATTTTGCTACTCCTCATTAATCCTAAATTTGAATCTTTTACTTATTTTGATGAAAAACCAACTTTGGTTTTAGCTGTAGATAATTCTGAATCTATTGCCTATTTAAAACAAAATGATAAGGCTTTAGAGGTTTTTAATACGTTGAAAAATAATTCAGAATTAAATGAACGCTTTAATATTGAATCTTATGCCTTTGGTAAGACTGTAAAGACTTTAGATAGCTTAAATTTTAATGAGCGTCAATCTAATTTGTCATTAGCTTTAAAACAATTTGGTGAAGTTTATAATAACCAAACGGCTCCAATTTTAATTTTAACGGATGGAAATCAAACTTACGGTTCTGACTATAGTTACATTTCTAAAAGCGTAAAACAACCAATTTATCCAATAATTTTAGGGGATTCTACTGTGTATTCCGATTTAACTATAAAGCAACTTAACGTAAATCGTTATGTCTATTTAAAGAATAAATTTCCTGTTGAAATCATAGCAAACTACAATGGAATTACACCCATAAATACAGAACTAAAAATTTGGTCTGGTAATACTGTAGTATTTAGAAAACCATTACAATTTGATACGTCAAAATCTTCCGAAATAATTTCAACATCTTTAATCGCAAATAGTGTTAGTGTTAAAACTTATAGAGTAGAGTTAGTTGCTTTAGATAATGAGAAAAATACAGTCAATAATTTTAAAAATTTTGGTGTAGAAGTTATAGATCAAAAAACAAATATCGCTTTGGTTTATGATAGAATGCATCCCGATTTAGGGGCTCTTAAAAAAGCAATTGAAAGTAACGAGCAGCGAAGTGTTTCTTTATTAAAACCAAAAGAGATATTAAGTAAAATTAATGATTTTCAATTATTTATATTATATCAACCAAACAATAACTTTAATTCATTATTAAAAGAAATTAAAGAACAAAACTCTAATACATTTATTATTTCAGGAGAAACAACGGATTGGAATTTATTAAATAACAGCCAAAGTTATTTTAAGCAAACCATAACAAATCAAACCGAAGATTTTCAACCAAGTTTAAACCGAAATTACGGAACTTTTATAGTTGATAATATAGATTTTAATAGCTTTCCACCATTAACATCAGAGTTTGGTTCTTATAAAATATCGGTGCCTTTTGAAACCTTATTATACAAAAGTATTAATGGAATTACGACTGAGGATATTATGCTTTCAACCTTTGAAACAAATAACACAAAACATGCTATTTTAAATGGTGAAGGGATTTGGAGATGGAGAGCGCAATCATTCTTAAACACTAATAGTTTTAATGCTTTTGATGAATTTATAAATAAGTTAGTTCAATACCTAAGTTCTAATAAAAAGAGAAAACGTATAAATATTGATTGTAAATCTTTTTATAATGGAAATGATGATGTTGTGATTTCAGCTCAGTATTTCAATAAAAATTTTGAATTTGATAATTCAGCTTCATTAAGTATTGTTTTAAAAAACACAGAAAATAAGAGTACAAAAGAAGTTCCTTTATTACTCAATAACGGAAATTATACAGTAGACTTAAGTGGAATAGAAGCAGGAGAATACGACTTTACTGTAAAACATAATTCGGAGTCCGTTTCGGCTTCTGGAAGTTTTAAAATTCTAGAATATAACGTTGAGCAACAGTTTTTAAATGCAGATATAAACAAGTTAACAGTACTTGCAGAAAACAGTAATGGTAAAGCCGTTTTTACGTCTCAAACTAACTCATTAATTAATCAATTATTAAAAGATAATCGTTATAAAACCATTCAAAAAAGCACTAAAAATATTGTATCTTTGATAGACTGGAAATATTTACTAATAATCATTGTAATAAGCTTATTTACAGAATGGTTTCTTAGAAAATATAACGGCTTAATTTAAAAAGAATAGAATGGATAAATTACCAAAAATTGGATTGCCTATTTTAATAGGAGTTGTACTTTTAATCATAGTTTTAGCAAAATCAGCTGTCACGCTAGATTCTGGTCATGCTGGAGTTTTATACGAAACACTAAGTGATGGTGTAGATCCAGAAAAAGCACCACTAGGTCCAGGGTTTCATGTTATTGCTCCATGGAATCGCGTCATCGATTATGAAACTCGTCAGCAAGAAGTTGCAGAAAAAATGGCTGTATTATCATCTAACGGTTTAGATATTAAACTTGACGCTTCTATTCTCTATCAACCAGATGTTATAAGTTTAGGGAAGTTACACAATCAAAAGGGTGAGGATTATTTAAGTCGTGTGCTTCAGCCAGCCATTAGAAGTGCAGCAAGAAGTGTTGTTGGTCGTTACACACCTGAGCAGTTGTATTCAAGCAAAAGGGATGCAATTCAAGAGGAAATCTATGAGGAAACTAAAAAATTAGTGGAGCCACAGTATATTCAACTTAACGATATTCTAATTAGAGATGTTACTTTACCTCCTACAATTAAAGAAGCTATTGAACGTAAATTAAGGCAAGAGCAAGAATCTTTAGAGTATGAGTTTAGACTTGAAAGTGCTAGAAAAGAAGCAGAAAAAGTAATTATTGATGCGCAAGGTAAAGCAGATGCTAACCGTATATTAAGTGCATCATTAACGGATAAGATTCTTCAAGATAAAGGTATTGAAGCTACGGTAAAACTTTCTGAGTCACCAAATAGTAAAACGATTATTATTGGTTCAGGTGAAAGTGGATTACCAATTATTTTAGGAAATCAATAATTAATATCCTTAAATATTAAATTTTTGCTAAAACTTATATTTTAATCATGAAAAATAAGGTTTACTAAATTTTATTTATAGATATTTGTATTCACAAATTAGAACACATGACACTTATTCAATTTCATCATCATTTTCATACTAGCAATCAGGCGAGGTGAATTTGTATTGAATAAAGTCAAGATATATATTAAAAACCCGTTTGAGAAATCAGATGGGTTTTTTGTTTTTTAAATTCTAGCTGAAATCTTAGACATAACCAAAACTAAAAATGAGTAAATTAAAAATTGCAGTTCAAAAATCAGGTCGTCTTAATGAAGACTCAATGAAAATTTTAAAAGAGATTGGTATTTCTGTCGATAATGGAAAAGATCAGCTTAAAGCTTCAGCACGTAACTTTCCTTTAGAAGTATTTTATTTACGAAATGGAGATATTCCACAATATTTAAGAGATGGCGTTGTAGATGCAGCTATTATTGGTGAAAATGTCTTAATTGAAAAAGGAAACGATCTTAAAATTGTAGAACGTTTAGGATTTTCAAAATGTAAAGTGTCTATTGCGGTACCAAAATCATCAAAAGCAAAAAGTTTAAAGGATTTAGATGGAAAGCGTATTGCTACTTCTTACCCTAATACGGTAAATCAATTTTTAGAAAAAGAAGGTGTAAAAGCTAATTTGCACATTATTAATGGTTCTGTTGAAATTGCACCAAATATTGGGCTTGCAGATGGTATATGCGATATTGTATCGAGTGGAAGTACGTTATTCAAAAATGGATTAAAAGAAGTTCAGGTACTTTTAAAATCTGAAGCTGTTTTGGCGACTTCTCCTAAAATTTCAGAAGAAAACCAAGCGCTAATAGATAAGCTTCAATTCCGTTTAAAATCGGTTTTAAAAGGAAGAGAAAGCAAATATATTCTGTTAAACGCACCAAACGATAAGTTAGATGAAATTATAAGAATCCTTCCTGGAATGAACAGTCCGTCTATTTTACCATTAGCAAGAGAAGGTTGGAGTTCTATGCACTCAGTAATAGACAAAAATGATTTTTGGAATATTATTGACGAATTGAAAGCGAATGGTGCCGAAGGTATTTTAGTTTGCCCAATTGAAAATATGGTACTTTAATAATTTTAGTAAGTTTATGAAATTATACACAAATCCAGATCAATCAGATTGGTCCGAAATATTAAAAAGACCAACACAAACGGTTTCAGATATTGAAGCTGTTGTGAATGAGGTTTTTAACGATGTTTCTAAAAATGGAGACAAAGCTATAGAAAAGTACACATCAAAATTTGATGGTGTAACATTAGAAGACACTATTGTTTCTGAATTAGAAATTGAAACAGCTGTTGCAAATGTTTCTGAAGCTTTAAAATCAGCAATTGCTTTAGCAAAATCAAATATTGAAACTTTTCATAAAGCTCAAAAAACAGATAAAGTTTTTGTAGAAACAATGTCTGGTGTAGAATGCTGGCAAGAAAAAAGACCAATTCAGAAAGTCGGACTTTATATTCCTGGTGGTACAGCACCTTTATTTTCAACAGTATTAATGTTGGCTGTTCCTGCTCAAATAGCAGGATGCAAAGACATTGTATTGTGCTCACCACCTAATAAAGAAGGAAAAATTGCTAATGAGATTTTATATGCTGCAAACCTTTGTGGTGTCACTAAAATTGTAAAAGTAGGTGGTATCCAAGCTATTGCAGGATTAACTTTCGGAACCGATACAATTCCTCAGGTATACAAAATATTTGGTCCAGGAAATCAGTTTGTAACCGTTGCCAAGCAATTAGCTACGAAATATGGTGTAGCAATTGATATGCCAGCAGGTCCAAGTGAGTTGTTGGTAATGGCAGATGATTCTGCAAATGCTGCTTTTGTGGCTTCAGATTTATTAAGCCAGGCAGAACACGGTAGTGATAGTCAGGTTATTTTAGTTTCAACATCTAAAGCTTTTGCAGATCAGGTTTCTGTTGAAGTAGAAAATCAACTTGCAGTTTTACCTAGGAAGGCGATGGCAGAAAAAGCAATAGCCAATTCAAAATCTATAGTTGTAGATTCTAATGCCATAGCAATTGACTTAATTAACGAATATGGTCCAGAGCATTTTATCGTAGCGACAACAGATAATGATTTTTTTGTAGATAATATAAGCAATGCAGGTTCTGTATTTATCGGGAATTATACACCCGAAAGTGCAGGAGATTATGCTTCTGGTACAAACCATACATTGCCAACAAACGGATTTTCTAAAGCGTATTCTGGAGTTAACTTAGATAGTTTTCAAAAAAGCATGACGTTTCAAAAAATTTCTAAAGTAGGGATTCAAAATATCGGACATGCGATAGAGTTAATGGCTGAAGCTGAAGGTTTACAAGCCCATAAAAATGCGGTAACTTTAAGATTAAAGGAATTAAAAAAATAATTTAACGTCACTTCGAGTGATTTCGAGGTAGGAGAAATTGTATCGAGAAGTAATTAAAATGAAAAATTTCAACTTAAATAATCTCATCAGAGATAACATTAAATCCATCAAGCCTTATTCTTCAGCAAGAGATGAATATAAGGATATTACTGACGGTATGGTTTTTATTGATGCCAATGAAAATCCTTTTAATACGGATGTGAATCGGTATCCAGATCCTCAACAAACCAATGTTAAAGCACGTTTATCTGAATTGAAACGTATCCCAATAAACAAAATTTTGTTAGGAAATGGGAGTGACGAAGTTTTAGATTTGATTTTTAGAGCTTTTTGTGAGCCTAATCGCGATAAAATTATCACATTGCCACCAACGTATGGTATGTACGATGTTTTAGCGAATCTAAATGCGGTTGAAAATATAGAAGTTGAATTGCAGAAAGATTTTCAACCTAACATGGATGAAATATCGAGAGCAGTACAAACGCATACAAAACTCTTGTTTTTATGTTCACCAAACAATCCTACGGCCAATAGTTTTGATGCGAAAAAGATTGAAGAATTAATTCGTAATTTTGAAGGTCTTGTGATTATTGATGAAGCCTATATTGATTTTTCAGCAGAAGAAAGTTGGTTAAGTCGACTAGAAGAGTTTCCTAATTTAATAATTACACAAACCTTATCTAAAGCTTATGGTTTAGCAGGGATTCGTTTAGGGATTTGCTATGCTTCTCAAGAAATTATTGCGGTTTTAAATAAAATTAAACCGCCTTATAATATCAATCAACTCACGCAAATTAAAGCCTTAGAGCGTTTAAATGAGACATTAGTTGTAGATAATGAAGTAAAAAGCATTATTCTAGAAAGAGGTATATTAAATGAAGCCTTAAAAACTATCAATTTTGTAACGGAAGTTTATCCTTCAGATGCTAACTTTATATTAGCAAAAGTAGATGATGCTAATAAACGCTATCAACAGTTGGTAGAAAAAGGAATTGTAGTTCGTAATAGAACTAATCAACCTTTGTGCGAAAATTGTTTACGATTTTCAGTAGGTACAAAAGAAGAGAATGAGACGTTAATTCAAATATTAAAAGGATTGTAAATAAACGTCACATCGAGTGAATTTTGACTTTTCAAAATTTATATCGAGATGTATATTATTCTCGATGCAATTTTTTTTAAATAGAAAATCACTTGAATTGACGACAATAATAAAACGTTAATTCAATTATCGTAACGTTTGTCATTACGTAATTGAAGTGGAATCCATAAATAAATTATTAATCTAAAATTAGATTTCTGCCAATGCAGGAATGACAGTAGCATATGAAACCAGTATTATTCATAGACAGAGACGGAACTTTAATTAAAGAACCTGCAGACGAACAAATTGATGGGTTTGAAAAATTAGAATTCTATCCAAAAGTATTTCAATATTTGAGTAAAATCGCTAAAGAATTAAATTTTGAAATTGTGATGATTACCAACCAAGATGGTTTAGGGACGGAAGTATATCCTGAAGATACATTTTGGCCTGTTCATAATTTCGTTCTAAAGACTTTTGAAGCAGAAGGTGTTGTTTTTAAGGAACAATTTATAGACCGAACGTTTGCAAAAGATAATGCACCTACACGTAAACCAAATACAGGCTTATTAACAAAGTATTTTTCTGAAGATTATGATCTAAAGAATTCATTTGTTATTGGAGATAGACTTACAGATGTTGAATTAGCGAAAAACCTTGGTGCTAAGGGGATTTTTATTAATGATAATACCAATTTAGGAACTGATGAAGTTACCGTTAGCAATAAGGATTTGGAAGAATTTATAGCTTTAGAAACAAACGATTGGGAAGTGATTTATAAGTTTCTTAAAACTACGGAACGCGTAGGAAGTATTGAAAGAAACACTAACGAAACTAAAATTAAGATCGATTTAAATCTTGATGGCACAGGGAAAAGTAATATTGATACCGGAATTGCATTTTTCGATCATATGCTCGATCAGATTTCTCGTCACGGACAACTCGATTTAAATATAAAAGTTGATGGAGATTTAGAGGTTGATGAACACCACACTATTGAAGATACAGCTATTGCTTTAGGTGAATTGTTTGCGACAACTTTAGGTAATAAATTAGGTATTGAACGTTACGGATTCTCTTTACCAATGGACGATTGTTTAGCACAGGTTGGTATTGACTTTGGAGGTCGTAATTGGCTTGTTTGGGAGGCTGAATTTAAACGTGAAATGATTGGTAAAATGCCAACAGAAATGTTTTTTCACTTTTTTAAATCGTTTACAGACGGCGCAAAGTGTAACCTAAATATTAAAGTAGAAGGTAATAACGAACATCATAAAATTGAAGCTATTTTTAAAGCGTTTGCAAAAGCGATTAAAATGGCTGTAAAACAAGATGTTGAAAAAATGATTTTACCTAGTACTAAGGGAATGTTATAAAAACTGTCAATGAAACTATCAATAGTAAATTACGGCGCAGGAAACATTAAAAGCATACAATTTGCTTTTCAACGTTTAGGATACGAAGCTATTTTAACTGATAATCCAGAAGAAATTAAAACATCAGATAAAGTAATTTTCCCAGGGGTTGGTGAAGCAAGTTCTGCCATGATTAAATTACAACAAAGTGGTTTAGATCAATTAATTCCAACGTTAAAACAACCCGTTTTAGGGATTTGTTTAGGCATGCAATTAATGTGTAAACATAGTGAAGAAGGTGATACCAAAGGTCTTGGTATTTTTGATGTGAATGTAAAACGATTTTCAAATGAAGTAAAAGTGCCACAAATGGGATGGAATACCATTTCTAACTTAAAATCTGATTTATTTAAAGGCATTAAAGAAAAAGAGCATATGTATTTGGTGCATAGTTACTACGCAGAACAATGTGAGGAATCTATTGCAACTTCAGATTACGAATTAGAATATGCTTCAGCATTAGAGAATGGTAATTTTTATGGTGTACAATTTCATCCTGAAAAAAGTAGTAAAGCCGGTGAGCAATTGTTGAAGAATTTTATTGAACTTTAAGATTTTAAAACATTAATAAATATCACCTTGAGCGGAGTCGAAAGGTCTTGACAGAAATAGTTATTAATTAAAAAAGAAATTCCATTTTAGTGGAAAATGTTATGAGAATAATCCCAGCCATAGATATTATTGACGGAAAATGTGTGCGTTTAACCAAAGGCGATTACGACACAAAAAAAATATATAACGAGAATCCTTTAGAAGTCGCAAAAGCTTTTGAAGATGCAGGGATTCAGTATTTACACGTTGTAGATTTAGATGGTGCAAAAGCGAGTCATATAGTTAATTATAAAGTGCTTGAAAAAATTGCAACCCAAACAAATTTAAAAATTGATTTTGGCGGAGGATTAAAATCTGATGAAGATTTAAAAATAGCATTTCAATCTGGTGCAAATCAAATTACAGGTGGAAGTATTGCTGTTAAAAACCCTGAAGTATTTGAAGGTTGGATTTCTAAATTTGGCTCAGACAAAATAATTCTTGGAGCAGATTGTAATAATGAAAAAATTGCAATTAGTGGTTGGCAAGAAGAAAGTGATTTAGAAGTGATTCCATTTATTAAAGACTATCAATCTAAAGGAATTACAGATGTTATTTGTACTGATATTTCAAAAGACGGAATGTTAGAAGGTCCTTCTTTTGAGCTTTATAAGCGCATTTTAGAAAGTGCGAAAGCTATTAAGTTAATAGCTTCTGGCGGAATTTCTAAATTTGATGAATTACCAAAATTATTAGAAATGGGCTGTGACGGTGTCATCATTGGAAAAGCAATCTATGAAAATAGAATTAGCCTAAAAGAATTAGAACAATTTCTATAGCCAATCGTCACTTCGAGTGGTTTTGAGTTACGAAAAAATTGTATCGAGAAGTAAATGCTTTGTATAATTATTATAGAAAAATTGATTTTTAAAATCACATAAATTAATGTTTCTACTTAGGTAGAAATAACAACAAAACAGATGTTAACAAAACGAATAGTCCCTTGTTTAGATATTAAAAACGGAAGAACTGTAAAAGGAGTTAATTTTGTAGACTTAAGAGATGCAGGAGATCCTGTAGTTTTAGCAAAACAATATGCCGATTTAGGAGCTGATGAACTGGTGTTTTTAGACATCGCTGCAACCTTAGAAAACAGAAAAACCATGCATGATATGGTTTTAAAAGTCGCAGAACAAGTTAATATTCCTTTTACAGTTGGTGGCGGAATTTCTTCTATAGAAGATGTCGATAATCTGTTGCATTGTGGTGCAGATAAAGTGTCTATTAATTCTTCCGCTGTAAAACGACCAGAATTAATTAATGAGCTTTCAGAAAAATTTGGAAGTCAATGTGTTGTAGTTGCTATCGATGCAAAAGAAGTTGATGGCGAGTGGCTTGTACATTTAGCAGGAGGCACAATTCCGACAGAATTAAATTTATTCGATTGGGCAAAAGAAGTAGAACAACGCGGAGCAGGTGAAATTTTATTTACATCAATGAATCATGATGGTACAAAAGCTGGTTTTGCAAATGAGGCTTTGGCTAAGTTGTCAGATTTGGTAAATATTCCAATTATAGCTTCTGGTGGCGCAGGAACCATTCAACATTTTGTAGATACTTTTAAAGACGGAAAAGCAGATGCAGCATTGGCTGCTAGTGTATTTCACTTTGGCGAAATTCCAATATTAGAATTAAAAGAAGAATTAAGAATAAAGGGCATACCTGTAAGAATATAGCAAAAATATTACTTAGATATATCTTACAATCAACCCCAAATAAAATAGTCGATGAGACGAAATTAATATATTATGAACGTAGATTTCAATAAAAATCCAGATGGATTAGTGCCTGCTATTATTCAAGATAATAACACAGACAAAGTATTAATGTTAGGTTACATGAATGCTGAAGCGCTTAAAAAAACATTAGAGTCTAAATTAGTCACTTTTTTTAGTAGAACAAAGCAACGTCTTTGGACTAAAGGTGAAGAAAGCGGTAATGTTTTAAATTTAGTAGATATTAAATTAGATTGCGATAGTGATTCTTTATTAATAAAAGTAAATCCAAAAGGCCCAACATGTCACAAAGGAACTGATACGTGTTGGAACCAAGATAATGTAACATCTTACGGTTTTATTTCTGAATTAGAGAGCACCATTGAATCTCGTATAAATGCTGCTGATTCAGAAAAGTCATATGTTGCATCTTTATTTGCAAAGGGGATTAATAAGATCGCTCAAAAAGTAGGGGAAGAGGCTGTAGAAGTTGTTATTGAAGCAAAAGACGATAATGATCACTTATTTTTAGAAGAAAGTGCAGATTTATTATTTCATTACCTAATGTTATTGCAAGCCAAAGGTTTTAAAATTGATGATGTTGTGTCTGTATTGAAATTAAGAAATAAAAAATAGACATTGCTTTTAGAGTCATTAATAAATTAGAGTTCCTCATTATTATATGTTTGATAAACGTTTTTATTACCTTATTAAAATTCAGTATTTAGGCTATCGTTTTCATGGTTGGCAAAAACAACCCGATGTTAAGACGGTACACCTTATGATAGACCGTACATTGAAATATATTCTTCAAGATACAAGGTTTAAAACTTTAGGAGCAGGTAGAACAGATGCTATGGTGTCTGCAAATGAAGCGGCTTTAGAGTTATTTATTTATAATGAACCGATTCAAGATTTTGATGAATTTTTAGCGCTCTTTAATCATAATTTACCACAAGATATACGTGCGTTATCCATTAAAGAAGTTGATAAGAAATTTAATATCATTCAAGATTCTAAGTTAAAGGAATACCACTATGTGTTTTCAGAAGGTCAGAAAAACCATCCGTTTTGTGCACCAATTATGACGACTATTTTAGAACCTTTAGATGTTGAGTTAATGAAAAAAGGTGCACAGTTATTTTTGGGGACTCATAATTTTAAAACCTATTGTTACCGTGCAACAGATAAAGGAGAATATATTAGAACTATTGAAGGCTGTGAGCTAGTTGAAAATGATATTTATACGGCTAGCTTTTTTCCAGAGAAATCTTACGTGCTTAAAGTTGTAGGTAAGGGATTTATGCGGAATCAAATCCGGTTAATGTTTGGCTGCTTAATAAAGTTAGGTAGAGGGGATCTTACTTTAGAGTATATTGAAGAAACTTTAAAATATGAGAGTACTGAAGTTATGGATTATATTGCTCCAGCTTCAGGATTAATCTTACATTCTGTAAATTTTGAATAAAAAAAGGTATACAATTTAAATTGTATACCTTTTTTTAAACTATAAATTAATACTGATTATTTATAATCTAGTATTTAGTAAATTCTTATGTGAAATAAATATATCAATTCATTAATCTATTAAAACTCTATAAGAGAACCAAATTGTCCCCATCTATTTTGTAGTTTAAAAGATGTCATGGAATATAAATTTCAAAAGAAATTGATAAAATGTTTGTGCTTATTCAGCAACGTGTAATTTAGGTTCTTTATCTACAAATTTCCCATTTACAGATTCTCCTAAAATAATAACTTCTTTAGAGCGTTCGTACATTTTAATAGCACGATGCATCTGTAATTTGGTGCCACTGTAAAGTTTTACACCTGATTTTGAGCCTTTGTTTCTTATTTCAATATAGAAACCGTCTTTGAGTGCTGTTGGTCTTGTTGCTGGTCTACCCATAAATTTTAATGTCTTGTTTTAAAAAGTGGTGCATAATAGCAAAAAATATCACAACCCACAAATTAATTTAGAAACTTTTATCATTAAAAGCTTGTTTAAGACAAAAAATCGTTAAAATGCATCTTTTTAATCAAATTTTTAATTTATTTAATATCAGATTACAAAAGTTTAATTTTCATGTGCATATATTGAGTTATTCCTAATTTTAAAAAATTGTATGCGTTAAGACTTATAGGATAAGAGCAAATTTCATTGACACATTTATAAGATATTTGTGTGGAACAATAAAAAAAGATTGCTTTCATGAAAGACCAATTTAATACAGCTTTAGGAAATTTAATTGAAAAACTTATAGATTGGTTTAATGCCATTATAGAAAACATTCCTAATTTTATTTTAGCCATTTTGGTACTGATTGTTTCTTATATCGCTGCCAAATATGTAAGTAGACTTGTTAAAAAATTAGTAGATAAACAAATTGAACAAGATTCAATTAAAAATGCATTAGCTAGAGTAGTGGCTGTTTTAGTAGTTGCTTTAGGGTTATTTATTGCTCTAGGTGTTTTAAACTTAGGTAAGGCTTTAACATCGTTACTTGCAGGTGCCGGAGTTGTTGGTTTAGCTATTGGTTTAGCATTACAAGGAACTATTGCTAATACGTTTGCAGGATTAGTATTATCCTTTAGAAAGAAAATTCAAATCGGAAACTGGGTAGAAACCACAGGTTATTCAGGTGAAGTTATAGATATTAATCTAAAAGATTTTACTTTAAAAGAAGCCGATAATAATATTGTTATTATTCCAAATAAAACAATTTTAGAAAATCCACTCAAGAATTATTCTTTAACAACTAAAATGAGAGTTTTCTTAGAATGTGGGGTTGGTTATGAGTCCGATTTAGAAGAGGTTCAAAGAATTACAAAAGAGGCTATAGCCAAAACTTTTGATCAGGTAAAATCTTCTGATGATGTAGAGTTTTATTATACTGAGTTTGGTGATAGTTCAATTAATTATTTATGTAGGTTTTGGATTGAAGCAGAAAGTATGTTAGAGAAATTAAAAGCCAAAACCAAAGCTATTATTGAAATAAAGAAAGCTTATGATGCTGCAGGAATCAATATTCCATTTCCAATTAGAACTTTAGAATTTAATAATAAGTTAGATTTAAATGCTTCTGGAAACAAACAACCAAGTTCTAAATAATTATAAAATAGATTCTTATTTTAATGAGTTAATAATCTTATGATAAGAGCAAAGTTTAAAACATTGACATACCGATATTTGTAATATCAATAACCAAAAAAACACAATCAAGATGAAAAAATTTAGTTACGTATTTATAGCCTTATTTAGTTTAAGTTTAATGACAACAAGTTGTAGAGAGCAGAAATCTACAGGAGATAAAGTAGAGGAAGCAGTTGAAGATACTGGAGATGCAATAGATGATGCAGCTGATGACACAGGTGATGCTATTGACAATACAGTTGATGATGTTGAAGATGCTGTAGATTAATTTTTAACTTTAATTTATAATAATATTATAAATAGAAAAAGCCATCGTTACGATGGCTTTTTCTATTTTTATCCAAATTATAATTTTTATGAGTCATTCTATCCCTAAAGAAGTATTTACATTTTTTAAAAAGCTTGAAAAAAATAACGATCGTGATTGGTTTAACGAACATAAACCAGAATTTAAAGCGATTGAAACTAAAATGAAAGCTTCTTATAATTATTTAGGAGAATTAATGAATACTCATGATCAGATAGAAAAGATTAAAATTTTCAGGATTTATAGAGATGTTCGTTTTTCTAAAAATAAATTACCCTATAAAACTCATTTTAGTGGTTCATTTGCAAGAAAAAAACCAGAATTACGTGGTGGTTATTATGTGCATATTCAACCTAATAACGAATCCTTTATTGCAACAGGATTTTGGGATCCCAGCAAAGAAGATTTATTACGCATAAGAAAAGAGTTTGAAATGGACGACTCAGAAATGAGAGACATCTTGAATGATAAAACCTTTAAATCGACTTGGGGAAACTTTACGGGAGATGAGTTAAAAACGGTTCCCAAAGGTTTTGATAAGACACATCCCTCTATAGATTTAATAAGAAAGAAACAATTCATTTTTACAAAGAAGTATACAGATAAAGAAGTTCTTGCGGATGATTTTATAGATAATGTTAATGACGCTTTTAAAAATATACGACCATTTTTTAATTATATGAGCGATGTATTAACGACAAATCTAAACGGAGAATCGATATTATAATATTATGCTTTTCAAATTACATAGCTTTTAATGTTTCAGAATTTGCTAACACTTGAATGCTATCCATATAACGTTCTTTTACAATGTTCATCATACGCTTGTTTAATGCTGATGAATTTTGGATGTATAATTGATATTCTTCAACCGTAAATTGACCTATGATCATTCCTTTGATAGAGTTTCTAAATTTCGTGTCTTTATGGATAGCATTATCTATGTATTCTAGTTGCTTCTCTAATGCAAGATTATAGAATACATTTTTGTGTTTTTTAATATAATTTTTAAAAACAGCAATTAATAAATTATGTTGAAACTTTACAATAGGACGTATGGTTTTGTTTTGAAATAACTCTTCAGCTCCCATGTTATCATGGATTTTTGCAGACGAAATAGTAGGCCTTAGAGCAAGTAGGTTTTCTGTTCTAGAAGTCATATTAGAATTGTTAAGCATTTAGATATTTATAAATTTAAGTATTAATAAACCTCATTTAATTGAATCTAAAATATGTTGTTAACGCGGTTATTAACAAATGCAATTCTAATATTGAATAATCATATCTCTTTTCAACTTAAAGAAAACGCTTTAAGCTTTATCTTTGAATAAAATAAATTGCATATGAAATTTGGACGTGTAGATGACCCTAGTAATATCGATTTCACTTTACCCTCTGATCATTTAGATACCTTAAAAACGTTACATAAAAACCCATCAGAGCTAACTAATCTTTCTGTAGGTTGCGCTAAGTGGAATAAAGCTGATTTAAAAGGGTTTTATCCGAAAGGGACTAAAGATGAACTAGAATATTATTCTCGTCAATTTAACGCTATTGAATTGAATGCGACGTTTTACAGAATTTTTCCGCCTGAGCAATTTTCAAAATGGTACGACAAAACACCTTCTGATTTTAAGTTCTTTCCAAAATTAAACCAAGAGATTAGTCATTGGAAACGTTTGGATGAAACGATAAATCCCATTGTAGATAATTATTTAAACAGTGTTATAAATCTGAAAGAAAAGTTAGGTTGTGTATTTTTGCAGATGCATAGTAATTTTGTTCCTAAAGATTTTGAAAAGGTTATTAATTTTGTAGAAAGTTGGCCTAAAGAAATTCCGCTAGCTGTTGAGTTTAGACATACAGATTGGTTTAATGATAAAGCCATAGCAGAAGATTTATATCAACTTTTAGAAGAAAATAATATTTCAAATATTATAGTAGATAGCGCTGGTAGACGAGACATTATGCACATGCGATTAACAAATTCTAGAGCTTTTGTGCGCTATGTAGGTGCTAATCATCCAAGTGATTATGATAGATTAGACGATTGGGTAAAGCGTTTAAAACATTGGAAAGAAAATGGTATTAAAGATATAAACTTCTTTGTGCATCAAAATATAGAGGAAGAATCACCATTGCTTTCTTCGTATTTAATAAAACAATTGAATGTAGAATTAGGAATGGATTTAATAATTCCAAATAAAGATTTAAATACACAACAAACACTTTTATAATAGTAATAATAAATAACGAAAGTTTAAAACAAAATAAATATGAGATTTCACACACGTAAATGGGTAAAACCCGAAGATTTAAATCCTAATGGTAGTTTATTTGGAGGTCAACTTTTGGCTTGGATAGATGAAGAAGTGGCTTTATATACCGTAATTCAACTTGAAAACTCTAAAGTAGTAACGAAGTATATGTCAGAGATTAACTTTATGTCGTCTGCACGTCAGGGAGATATCGTAGAAATCGGAATTTTAGTTACAAAATTCGGAAAGTCTTCAATAGCTCTAAAATGTGAAGCTAGAAATAAAATGACAAGAGAGACTATAATTACAATCGATAATATTGTGATGGTTAACCTTGGACCAGACGGAAAACCAGCACCACATGGTAAAGTTGAAGTAGAATTTGTAAAAGACCGATTAAAAGATTATTAATCGTTTTTACCTAAAGCGAGTTCGTAAACTTCTAAATCAAAATAAGACACTGCAGCCAATGTATGATCAAATATATCTCCAATGATATATTCGTAATTTACCCAACGTTGATCCTTGCTAAAAGCATAAATCTCCATTGGAATACCTTGTGCTGTAGGTTCTAATTGACGTACCATTAAAGTCATATCTTTATTAATGGCAGAATGATTTTCAATATACGTTTGAAGATATTTTCTGAACACACCAAAATTGGTGAGATTTCTGCCGTTTATTAAAACAGATTTATCAATATTGTGATCGTTGTTGTAAGTTTCAATTTCTTTAGATCGCGTTTTTAAATATTCTGAGACTAATTCTATTTTACCAAAGCGCTTAATATCTTCGTTATTAAGAAAATTGATAGAAGATGTTTTAATAATGACTGAGCGTTTAATGCGTCGTCCACCAGAATCGTTCATACCTCTCCAGTTTTTAAACGAATCAGAAATTAAAGCATAGGTAGGGATTGTGGTAATAGTCATATCCCAATTTTGTACTTTTACAGTGGCTAAGCTTATTTCTGTAACTTCACCATCGGCTCCGTATTTTTCAAAAGTTATCCAGTCTCCAATTCTAACCATATCGTTAATAGATACCTGTATACTAGCAACGAAGCCTAAAATAGTATCTTTAAAAATAAGTAGTATTACTGCAGAAGCTGCACCTAAGGTTGTGGCGAATTTTATAAAAGAAACGCCTGTAATAATAGCTAAAATTGAAAAGAATCCTAACATCCATGCAAAAATCATAAAGACTTGCATATAACTATCAATAGGTTTGTCTTTAAACTCTACTAAAGTTTTTAGATAATCTTTTATAGAGCTTAAAAGGCTTCTTATAATTTGAAGTGTAAGTACAATGGTTATAACCTTTAAGGTTTTCTCTATAATATTTTGTGCATATTCAAAATCAGTAAATACTTGAGGTACAAATTCTATTAAAATTAGCAAGGGAATAATATGGGCAATATTTCTTGGAAGCTTGTTGGCAATAAGAATATCATCGAAATTAGTTTTGGTCCGCTTAGCAACTCCTGCCGAAAATTGCCAAAGTAAACGTTTGGTAATAAAATCGATTATAAAAGCGGCTAACACTAATGCAATAAGAAGTCCAAGCATATTAAGATACATTGAAGTATCTTCAGATAAACCTTGTTCTAATAGAAAATCGTATAAGAGATGTTTTATGTTAAGCACGACTTGATTCTTTTAAGTATTTATAATCAATATAAAATGTTCCAAAAGGAAGTATTGAGGCGATTAAGACAATCCAAAATGTACGTGTTGTCCATTTCATATCACTGCTAATTAATACAGCCATTACCACGTAAGCCATAAATAAAACACCATGTGGCATTCCTAATAATTTTACATATTGTGGATCTTCGTAGATGTATTTTATAGGTGTTGCTATAAACAATAATAAGATGTAAGAAATACCTTCTAATAAAGCTATAATCCTAAAAACAGGCAGTAATTTTAACATGATATTAAATTTGTGCAAAAATACTTTAGAATTAAGTAAAAAGAGAAGAATTTAACAGCTTTTAAGAAATTAATGAAAACTTAATTTCTATTATTTATATTTAGGCAAAATATCTATTTACCAACCTTTATTTATGAGAAAAATTCTATCCTTAGCCTTGTGTTCATTCGTTTTAATGTCTTGTTCCACAGTGCAATCTACAAGTAGTAAAAAAGGCACTTCTAAAACCGCACATGCAAAAACAGACAGTCCTAAAAAGAGTCAAAGTAAAATTAAAGATTACGATAAAGTAATTACTAAAGATGCTATAACTGATGAGGGGTTATTTAATGTTCACTTAGTAGGAGATAAGTATTATTTTGAAATTCCGACGGAACATCTTAATACAGATATGCTATTAGTAAGTCGTTTTGCCAAATTACCAGCAAATCTTGGTGGAGGCTATGTTAACGCAGGCTCAAAAACGAATACTAGAATGATTAACTGGGAGCGTTTTAAAGATAAAATTCTTATTAAAGAAAAATCTTCAAGTGCAGTGGCGTCAGATAGTTTACCTATTAATGTTTCAGTGAAATCTAATAATTACGAACCAATATTATATGCTTTTGATATTGCTGCGTTTTCAAAAGATTCGTTGTCTGTTGTAATTGATGTTACCAGTTTTTATAGTTCGGATGTGAAATCTATTAGCGGATTAGGTTCAAGATTGCGTTCGTCTTATAAAGTGAAGAATTTAGATAAATCTCGAAGTTTTATAAACTCGATAAAAAGTTTTCCTGAGAATATAGAAGTGATTCAAGATTTCACATACAATGCTTCAAACCCTCCTGTAAACACAGGTGACGAAACAATTAGTATACAGATGAATCAATCTATGATTCTACTTCCTAAAACACCAATGCAACCCCGTCTTTTTGATGAGCGTGTGGGGTGGTTTACATTAAGTCAATATGATTATAGTAGTGAAGAATTAAAATCGGATCAAAAAACCTACTTAAGACGTTGGAAATTAATTCCGAAAGATATTGAAGCTTATAATAGAGGCGAGTTGGTAGAACCTGTAAAACCAATTGTTTATTATTTAGATCCTGCAACACCAATGAAGTTTCGATCTTATATGAAAGAAGGTATTGAGTTATGGCAAAAAGCTTTTGAAGCTGCCGGATTTAAAAATGCAATTATTGCTAAAGATCCCCCAACTAAAGCTGAAGATCCAGATTTTAGTCCAGAAGATATTAGATATTCAGTGGTAAGATACGTTGCCAGTACAACAAGAAATGCGACAGGTCCAAGTGTTTCAGACCCCAGAAGTGGAGAAATAATTGAAAGTGATATTATTTGGTATCACAACCATTTGCGTTCTTACAGAAATCGATACATGTTAGAAACAGGAGCGGCAAATCCTTCAGCAAGAACATTAAATACGCCAGATGAAGAGATTGGTGAAATGATGAAAATGGTGATTGCACATGAAGTTGGTCATACCTTAGGATTACCTCATAATATGAGTGCAAGTTATGCTTATGATGTAGAAAGTTATAGAGATGGTGAATTCACTCAAAAGAATGGAATTGCTGCAACCATTATGGATTACGCGCGTTACAATTATATAGCACAGCCTGGAGACGAGAACATTCGTTTTATAAGACAATTAGGCCCTTATGATAATTATGCAATTAATTATGGATACAGATATATAGACGAAGCAACATCTGCAGAAGATGAAAAGGAAACTTTAAATGCATGGATTACTGAAAAAGCAGGAGATCCTATTTATAAATTCGGAAAACAAAGCAGTCGTTTTGATCCTACAGCACAAACTGAAGATATTGGTAACAATAGTATTAAAGCGAGTACTTATGGACTTAAAAATTTAAAGATAGTTGCTAAAAATCTTCCCAGCTGGACAAGTGATAAAACAGATAATTATGAAGATTTAGAAGAGCTTTATGGCGAATTATTAAGTGTTTGGGGGCGTTATATTGGCCATGTCGTTACACATATTGGTGGAGTAGTAGAGGATACTAAAAACCCATCGCAAGAAGGTGTAATTTATACTCCAGAATCTAAAACAGAACAAAAAGCTGCTGTGGCTTGGTTGCATAAAAATGCTTTTGAAACTCCAAGTTGGTTAATTGATAAGTCCATTCTTCAAAATATAAATTACGCTGGTTACACGGATCGAATGAGAGGTTTACAATCGCGTCATTTAAACAATATATTGAGTTTTGAGCGCTTAGGAAGATTGATAGATCACAATGCTTTAGATGCTAAAAACTATTCAGCTTTAGAATTATTGAGTGATATTAGAACTGGAATTTGGTCAGAATCAAAATCAGGCATTAATGTTTCAGTTTTTAGACGTAATTTGCAACGTGCTTATTTAGATGCTATGTTTAATTTAATGACAGAAGATTTAAACCCTAATCGTAGTAGACAGTATTTTAATGTCAACCAATCTGATGTAAGAGCTTTGGTAAGAGGTGAATTAAATGTTGTAAAACGTTTATTAACTTTGGCATTAAAAAGAAATTTAAACTCAGAAACCAAATACCATTATCAAGATGGTATTGAAAGAATTAGTAACATTTTAGATCCAAAATAATATGAAAAAATTAGTTTTATTAGTTGTACTTTTTAGTCTTTCAACATCATTTTATGTCAATGCGCAATCCAAAAAAGCTCAAAATGATGGGTTTGAGGCTACCTATCAAAATATGAAAGCTATAATTAATTCTCAACATTATCAATATGTTGGTCATGTGGTTTATAATTCTGAAGATAGAAAAGTACTAGATCAAGATTTAAATCAATTTGAAATAAATACAACAAGTGTAAAAGGATCTTTAACTTCATTGAGTTCATTTACTTATAATACTAAGACTTCTAATTCTAAAATTACAAATTACGAAGTAACATTTAATGATGAGAAACAAACAGTGCTTATAGAATTTAATTTAGATAAGGATAAATTTATCATAGAAGTAAAGCCAAATGGCAAAGCTTTTTTAACCTTAAGCTCAGATGTTAATAATATTAGACAAACTGGTATGATTAAAAGGATATAAATTGTATATTTGTACCCAGTTTATTGAAAATATACTACACAAATAGTTCGATTCTTGAGTTATTTTTCTAGATTTTAATACTATTCATTGTTAAGTTAATTAACTTGTCTGCATTATAGATATTTTCAAAAGCACACACACATATTAATATTTAAAACTACGAATGGCTAAATCACAACAGACTTTTAGTAAAAGTGAAAAAGAAAAAAAACGATTAAAGAAGAGAGAAGACAAGCGCAAGAAAATGGAAGCGCGTAAACTCGACAGGGATGAAAATGGTTCTGAAGGAATCCCTATCGCTTATGTAGATCATAACGGTAACCTTACAGATACACCACCAGATCCAACAATGAAGGTGAAAGTTAAAGCTGAGAATATAGTTCTTGGTGTTCCACAAAAAGATGATTCAGACGAAGAACCGTTCGATCCTATTAGAAAAGGAAAGGTATCTTTCTATGATAGTTCTAAAGGTTTCGGTTTTATTATCGATACTGAAACTAACGAAAAGCATTTTACTCACGTAAGTGGTATTATTGACGATATTGCAGAAAACGACAAAGTAACTTTTGAATTAGAAAAGGGACAGCGTGGAATGAATGCAGTAAGAGTTAAGCAAGCATAACATTCTTATCAAAAAATAATAAAAGCCATTATAGTTTAAACTGTAATGGCTTTTTTTTGTTACATCTTACAACTTAATAATTAGTACAATACTTCGTTTTAAATAAAATAGTTGAATTTTTTAAAACCTTCCTTTTTAATTCTTCGTAGGTAGAGAAACAATTAATATTAAAAACTCATATTTATGAAAACGAAAACAATTATTTCAACATTAGCTTTAACAGTAACATTAATTTTTGGATCTACTGTAATGGCACAATCTAAAATGGATAAAGGTGTTAAAATGGAAAAAGGAACAAAAATGGTAGGTGGTGCCGAAATGTATCCATCTAAAGATATTGTATCTAACGCCGTAAACTCTAAAGATCATACAACTTTAGTGGCTGCTGTAAAAGCTGCAGAGTTAGTAGAGACATTACAAAGCGATGGACCTTTTACTGTTTTTGCACCAACAAATGCTGCATTCGATAAATTACCAGAAGGAACAGTGGCAACTTTATTAAAGCCAGAAAACAAAGCAAAACTTCAAGCGGTATTAACATACCATGTGCTTGCGGGTAAATTTAGCGGAAAAGATATTATGAAAGCGATTAAAAAAGGTAAGGGTAAAGCAACTTTTAAAACCGTAAATGGACAAATGCTAACAGCAATGATGGACGGAAAATCTTTAGTACTTAAAGATACGGCTGGTAACACATCAATGGTAACAATTGCAGATGTAAATCAATCTAACGGTGTTATTCATATTGTTGATACTGTAGTTTTACCAGGTATGTAATAAAATAAGAATTAGTTTATTATGATTGGTTGGTATTGATACTAATTCTTGAAGGCACAGGTTTTTAACTTGTGCCTTTTTTTATACCTTTAAAACAAGAAAAACAGACTAAAATGTATCCAAAAATTATAAAGAGTAAAGAGAGAAAAGTTGTTGGGTTTTTAACAAAAATAACGAAGGATGAGTATTTTAAAATCCCACAATTATGGCAAAAATTTATGCCTAGAAAAAAAGAAATTAATAATATAAATCCAAAGGAATTTATAGCAGTTCAACAATTCCCAAAAGAAACTACTATTGAAAACATTGTAGATTATATAATTTGGGCTTGTGTAGAGGTTTCGCATTTTAAAGATATTCCTGAAGGCATGTCATCTTTTGTAATTCCGGCTGGTGAATATGCTGTTTTTCTTCAAAAAGGAATGGATGCTTCAAAAACATATCAAAGTATTATGACTGAATGGTTACCAACATCAGGTTATACAATTGATAATAGACCACATTTTCAAATCATGGGTGAGATGTATAAAAATGGAAGTTCAGATTCTGAAGAAGATTTTTATATCCCTATAAAACCAATAGTTTAATCTTTTGTCCGTTTTATTTCAGAATTAAAAGTTGACTCTAAAGTCGCAACCTGTTTTGTAATTGCTACAACCAAAAGCTGTTTTTCCTTTTAAAACCTTCCCTGTTTTACATTTAGGACAAACATCACCAGCTTTAATAGCTGTTTTTTTAGGTTCGAATTTTAATTTAAAAGCCTCATCAAATCTTATTAATCCTTCTTGTGTTTGACCATCGATTTTAAACCCTTTTAAATTTACAGTCGATCCTTTGGTTATTAATCTAATAAATTGCTTTTCTGAAACCTTTTTATCTCCAAAACTAAAAGGTAGTGTAAAGTCACAAGATTTTCCATAATGACTACAGCCATAAGCTGATTTTCCTTTTAATAAAGCACCGGATTTACATTTTGGGCAAGAACTACCTACAAGTGTTTCGGTTTTAGGTTTTGTTTTAGACTTCGCTTTAGATTTAGAAGTCGTCGTAGTTTTGTTATTTACAGCAGAAATACGGGTTTGTACTTGTTCGCTTCTTACTTCGTAAACCAAAGCATCAACCATGCGTTTCATACCTTTTATAAAAGCACTAGCGCTGATTTTACCTTTTTCAATATCTTTTAATTGCTTCTCCCAGGTTCCTGTAAGTTCTGCAGATTTTAAAAGTTCATTTTTAATGGTATCAATAAGCTGAATCCCTGTTATAGTTGGTAGAATCTGCTTTTTATTTCGTTTGATGTACTTACGTCTAAATAAGGTTTCTATAATATTAGCTCTTGTAGATGGACGACCAATGCCATTTTCCTTCATTAAATCCCTTAATTCATCATCATCAACTTGTTTACCTGCGGTTTCCATTGCACGTAGTAATGTTGCTTCTGTAAACTGATTAGGTGGCTTTGTTTGTTTCTCTAAAAATGAAGGTTCGTGTTGCCCTTTTTCGCCTTTAACAAAAGTGGGAAGTAAAGCGTCTTCTTTTTTGTTAGACTTTTCTGTTTCAAAAACAACGCGCCAACCTTTAGAAAGAATCTCTTTTCCTGTAGTTTTAAAATTAACTTCTGCAGCTTTTCCAATGACAGTTGTGTTAGAAACCTTACAATCGTCATAAAACACCGCAATAAAACGTTTTACAATAATATCATAAACCTGCTGTTCATTGTATTGTAAATGTGTTTGCATTCCCGTAGGAATTATAGCGTGGTGATCGGTTACTTTTTTATCATTAAAAACTCTTGAAGACTTCTTAATTTTTTTGTTAAGTACAGGAGCTGTAAGAACTGAGTAATCAGTTAATTTAGATAAAATGCCTTGTACTTTAGGGTAAACATCATTGGGTAAAAAAGTGGTATCAACTCTTGGATAAGTTACCGCCTTTTTTTCATATAATTTTTGCGCTATCTTAAGCGTGTCATCTGCTGAAAATCCAAATTTGGTGTTACAATACACCTGCAATCCTGTTAAGTCAAATAACTTAGGGGCGTATTCTGTTCCTTTCTTTTTGGTGGTAGAAACAATTTCAAATTCATCTTCTTTTACTTTGTTTGCCAGAATCTCACCATCTTCCATTTTAAGAAAACGACCTTCTTCATAACTAAAAAGTGTATCTCTGTAAAGTGTTTGTAATTCCCAATACGGTTGTGGTACAAAGTTTTCAATCTCTTTAAAACGATTAACAAGCATGGCTAGAGTAGGGGTTTGAACTCTTCCTACCGAAAGTACTTGTTTGTAACCTCCATGTTTTACAGTATATAAACGTGTAGCGTTAATCCCTAAAAGCCAATCGCCAATGGATCGCGAAAAGCCTGCGTAATAAAGATTATCATAATCTTCAGAGGGCTTTAAGTTTTTAAAACCTTCTTTTATCGCCTCAGTTGTTAAAGACGAAATCCATAAGCGTTCTACTTTGCCTTTGTAATTTGCTTTATTAATCACCCAACGTTGAATGAGCTCTCCTTCTTGACCAGCATCCCCACAATTTATAACAACATCTGCTCTGTCAAATAAACTTTTTACAATTCTAAATTGCTTTTTAATACCATCATTGTTAGAAACCTTTACCTCAAATTTTTCTGGTAACATGGGTAAGTTGTTAAGATCCCAACTCTTCCAGTAAGGTTTATAGTCAACAGGTTCGTAAAGCGTACAAAGATGTCCAAAGGTATAAGTTACTGCATAGCCATTACCTTCATAGTAACCATCGTGTTTTGTTGTGGCTCCTAATACTGATGCAATTTCTCTTGCTACACTTGGTTTTTCGGCAATACAGACTTTCAAATTCGCTTATTTTTTTGCAAGCGCAAAAGTACAGAATTTTATAAATTATATTTTGGTTTTAGCACTATAAAAGCAATCGCTGACCTATTTTTAATTTAGAACTCTTTTTTATAGCGTTGCTATTACATAATGCGGCAATAGAAGTATTATTTTTTCTAGAAATATCATAAAGTGTATCTCCTTTTTTAACCACATAATATTTAGGGAGTTTTGCTAATCTTACTAATTCTTTAGCTTCATCTGCCGATTCTATTACATTAACCTCAGTGGCATATCTAGAATTATGGAATCTAGCATAGGTCCATTTTTGAGTTACCCAAACATGTTGAGATCTAATCTCATTTTTAGGAGAAAAATCGAAAAGATATTCAGGATAAATAGATTCTCCTTTGTAACTTAATTCTAAGTGTAAATGACTTCCTCTAGAATTACCTGTATTACCACCTTTAGCTATAAATTGTCCTCTTTGAATGGTATCATTAACCTTCGTTTCAATTTTAGATAAATGAGCGTAAGTTGATTCTACTCCATTATAATGACGTATAACTACAGTGTATCCGTATCCATTAACGTATTTTGCTAATCTAACAATGCCGTCAAGTACAGCAACAACAGAATCTCCTGTAACTAGGTCAATATCAATACCATTGTGTGCGCGTCCTCCTCGCCATCCATAATGAGAGGTAATTACTTTTTTATGTAAAACAGGTGAAGTGTAAGTGCTATCGCTAAATTTAATTTCTAACGGAAAGGCATGAAGATCATTACGATAAGGGTTAAATACAAAATTATCCCAATTTTCAGCTTTAATATCAATGGTATCAATATTTAAAGTAACTAAAGGGATTTCAATAGTTTCTGGTATGTTACTTTTATTAAAGTTAACGGTTGGTAATTCTATTTTTATAAAATTGGCAAGTGAATCTTGTTGAGCGAATGAAAAAGAAGCCATGCAAATAAAGGCAAAGCAAAAAAGAAGCTGTTTCATAGAGGGGATTGATGATTTCTAGCATTTGAAACGCAAATATAAAATAATTATTATGCCATTATTTTTTTATCATAAATAGTAATCTTGATTAACATTTTGTTAAGGTTTTAGATTTTGTCTCTATTGAGTATAAATGCTTGTGACAGAATGAATTTTGTAAAAAGAATCTTCAAAAAACACGCTTTGTTAATGAAAGCATAAATCTTAAAAAAGAAAAATTATGCACCTAAAAATTAATATTTCATATTAAGTTTATAAAGCAACTATTGGGTTGAAGCTTTTTTTGTGTCTTAAAGTGTTGTAAATTTGCAGCTTCATTTAAATCTTCAAATCTTCGAAACTAAATTTATGTCTCAAGCAAGTCAAGCTCTTCAAGAAAAGAAAACGGATAAAGAATTATATGACTATCAACAAGGAGCGATTAATCAAATCTTTGAAAAATTTGATACGGAACGTGATGATTATCACTTGCTTTATCAATTACCAACAGGTGGTGGTAAAACGGTAATCTTCTCTGAAATGGTACGTCAATATTTAAAACATCACAATAAAAAGGTGTTAATAATGACGCACAGGGTTGAGCTTTGTAACCAAACAGCTAAAATGTTGAATGGCTTTGGTGTGACTAATAAAGTGGTGAATAGTAAGGCTAATTTAGATGATCAAGGTGATTATTCTTGTTTTGTAGCCATGGTTGAAACCTTAAACAACAGATTAAATGATGGTGTTTTAGATATTTCGGATGTTGGATTGGTGATTATTGATGAGGCGCATTACAATTCTTTTACAAAGCTTTTTAAGTTTTTTGAAAAATCATTTATTTTAGGAGTTACTGCAACACCTTTAAGTTCTAATAAAGAGTTACCGATGAAGGATAACTATGACGAACTTATTACAGGTGAAACGATTGAAAACCTTATTGAAAATGAGTTTTTGGCTAGAGCTGAAACTTATGCTTATGATATGGGATTAACATCTTTAGAAATTGGTTCTAATGGTGATTATACGGTAAAGTCTTCTGAAGATTTATACTCAAGTCCTTCAATGTTGCAAAAATTAGTTGATGCTTATAAAAGACATTCACTAGGTAAAAAAGCACTGATCTTTAATAATGGTATTAATACATCTATAAATGTATATTATGCTTTTAAAGAAGCAGATTTACCTATTATGCATTTAGATAATACAGCTACAAAAAAACAACGTAAACAGATTTTACAATGGTTTCATGAGACGCCAGATGCCATTTTAACTTCTGTAAGTATTTTAACAACAGGTTTTGATGAGCCTACAATTGATACTATTATATTAAATAGAGCAACAAAATCATTGACCTTATATTACCAAATGATTGGTCGAGGATCTCGTATTTTAAATAATAAATCGAAATTTACAACCATTGATTTAGGAAACAACTTACATAGATTTGGACCCTGGGGTGCTGATTTAGATTGGCAAACAATTTTTAAGTCCCCCAATTTTTATGCAGATCGTATTAAAGATGATGAAGCAATTGAATCTAACTTTAAGCACGACTTATCTGAGGAAGTAAAAAAAGAATTTTCTAAGTCTGAAGATACATATTTTGATATTAAACAAACGTATAAGGACGCTGTGGTTGCAGGTGAATCTTCAAAAGTAGTTCTTGAGCGTTCTATAGAGCATCATGCTAAAATTTGTATTGAAAATAGTGAAGATGTTTATGATGCATTAGCTTTAGCTAAATTGTTGAAAGATGACATTAATCAACGTATAGAAACTTATGCAAAATGTATCAGTAGAAGCACCTATAATTTCTTAAAATGGTTAAAAGATGATTATCAGAAAAAATTAAGTTCGTATTTAAGAACTAATTTTGATGAGAAATTTGAAGAAATACATGGTTTCCCCCCTGAAGATTAAGACAATATTAAGCTCTGAGATTAAAAAATAATAAAATAGTCCTTGTCCAAGAAATTAGTGTAATTTCGCGCCTCAAAATAAAGCACTTAACATGAAACGCATTAAGCAGTACAAAACACTCTTTTCTGTAGAGGGACCTCTAGATTTAAAGACCTTAAAGAAAACCTATAGAAATCTTGTAAAAGAATGGCACCCAGATAAATTTCAAGATGGTGATGAAGGACAAGAAGAAGCAGAATTAAAAAGTGTTGAAATTATTGATGCTTACCATTTTCTAGTGAGTATTGCTCCTGAGACTAAGGCTGCAAACTTAGAAGAATATAATAAAACTATTATGGAGTCTAGTATTGTAGATTTTCAACATAAAGGTTTATTATTAGAAATAACATTTTTAGACGGTGCAACTTACGAATATTTTGGAGTGCCTAAAAATGTGTTTATAAAGTTTTTAAACTCAGATAAACAAATGCGATTTGCAAGACGTAGTATCTTCAACTCGTACACCTACAGAAAGTCTAAGAAAGAAACTCAAGACGCATAAGTTTAGAGTAGAAGTAGTCCTTATATAGTTATGAGCCACGATAAATCCGATAAATCAGAAGAAATTTCAGCAAAAGAAATTGAGAGTTGTATTTCTACTTTAGAACGATTAATTGCTGATACCGATCAAATTTTCGAAATTCCAAAAGAACAGCGTACCGCTTTAATCAAAGCTTCGGGTCTATTATCGCGCCCAAGCAGAGAAGAGTTTTCACGTCGTAAAAAGGATGGGAAAAAAGCAGCGAAAAGAAAACAAGCTGCTCGTGATAAAAATGCTCGTAAGGAAACAGGGATTAGAAGTGCAAGAGAATCTCATGTCTTTGTTGCTCCTAAATTTTTACCTGAAGCCGACTTAAAAAAGAAGGATCAATTTGAATTAGAGTCACCAAGAAACTGTTACGTTTGTAAAAAAATGTTCACCAAATTGCATCATTTTTACGACACCATGTGTGAAGAATGTGGTGATTTTAACTACGCTAAACGTTTTCAAACAGCAGATGTTAAAGGTCAAGTAGCCGTTATTACAGGTTCTCGATTAAAAATTGGTTATCATATTACTTTAATGTTATTACGTGGTGGGGCAACTGTGATTGCAACAACACGTTTTCCTGTAGATTCTGCCTTACGTTTTTCTAAAGAAGAGGATTTTACAGAATGGGGACATCGTTTAAAAATTCATGGTTTAGATTTAAGACATATACCAAGTGTAGAGATTTTCTGTAATTTTATAGAACAACGCTACGAAAGGCTTGATATTCTTATTAATAATGCTGCACAAACCGTAAGAAGACCTTCTGGTTTTTATAGCCATTTAATGCCAAATGAAGAGCGACCAATTGAAGAGTTGCCTAAATTTGCACGCGATTTACTAAATGATCATACCGAATGTTTAGTAGAATTAAAAGAATTAACGTCGGGTGCTTCACCTAACAAAAACATGCCTGTAACTTGGCATGGACCAGAACCAGGAATTGGATTAAGAGCTTCGGCTAAATTATCTCAAATTCCTTATAGTTTTGATAATACTTTGGTGTCACAAGAAGTTTTTCCGGAAGGAGAATTAGATGCCGATTTACAACAAGTTGATTTAAGAAAAACCAACAGTTGGAGATTAAAACTAGGTGAAATTGAAACCACTGAAATGATTGAAGTTCAGTTGGTTAATTCTGTTGCGCCATTTGTATTGTGTAACCGCTTGTCTGAGGTCATGAAAAAGAACCCTACAGGTCAAAAACACATTATTAACGTATCTGCAATGGAAGGAAAGTTTCATTCTTTCTTTAAAGAAGACCGTCATCCACATACTAACATGGCAAAAGCTGCTTTAAATATGTTAACGCATACGGCAGCAGGTGGTTTAGCTAAAGAAGGTATTTATATGAATGCAGTTGATACGGGTTGGGTAACTGACGAAGATCCTGCAGAATTAGCAAAAAGAAAACAAGATTTACACGATTTTCAACCTCCTTTAGATATCGTAGATGGTGCAGCTCGTGTTATGGATCCTCTTTTTGATGGGATTAATACAGGGAAACATTGGTCTGGTAAATTCTTAAAAGATTATAGACCTATTAGTTGGTAGTTTAAATATCGACCACATACTCTTATTCCGATTTATAACGTCATTTTGAAGGATGAAAAATCGTAGTGAGAACACATCTTATTAGAAATTCTTATTTTCGAGTAAATTTGACGCATTTTCAATCGTAAAATTTACTCGAATTGACGAATTTCATCAAAAGAACAAATTACCTTTGCATCATAATAAAAATATAATGAAAACATTTTCAGAATTAGGGATTAAGAAATCCTATATAAAAGGTTTAAAAGAACTTAACATTGTAAATCCAACGGAAATACAAGAAAAAGTTATTCCTATTTTATTAGAATCTAAGACAGATTTAATTGGTTTAGCGCAAACAGGTACTGGTAAAACAGCTGCTTTTGGTTTGCCTGTTTTACATTCAATAAATACAAAAAATTCTGATGTTCAGGCTTTAATTATTGCACCTACGCGTGAGTTGGTGCAACAAATACAAAAGCAATTGTTTCGTTATACCAAATATATTGACGAGAAGATTTTCTCTGAAGGTGTTTACGGTGGTGAAAAGATGGATAAGCAAATTAAAGCTTTAACAAGAACAACACATATTGTAGTCGCAACGCCAGGACGTTTACTAGATTTAGTAGAACGTGGAGCTGTTGATATTTCTAATGTGAAAACCTTGATTTTAGACGAAGCAGACGAAATGCTAAGCATGGGGTTTAAAGAAGATTTAAACAAAATATTAGCCTACAATACCAAGAAAAGGAATACATGGTTGTTTTCTGCAACGATGCCAGAAGAAATAAAACGTATTGTAAATACTTATATGTCACCAAATGCAATTAAGATTGAGGTGAATAAAAATGCTTTGGTAAACGAAAATATTTCACACCATTACATCCATACCAATATTAAGGAAAAGTTGAATATGATTATCCGTATCATAGACAAACGTCAGGAAGAACGAGGAATCATTTTTTGTAGAACAAAAGCAGGGACTAAAGCTTTGGCATTACAATTAAAAAATGAAGGTTTTGCTGTAGATGCCTTAGAAGGCGATATGCAACAAAAAGATCGTGATAAAGTTATGCGTGCTTTTAAGAACGAAACGCTTCAAATATTAGTGTCAACAGATGTTTCTGCTCGTGGAATTGACGTGAATAATTTAGGTTTTGTATTACACCACCAACTACCAGAACAATTAGATTATTACACACATAGAAGTGGAAGAACAGCAAGAGCAGGTAAAACAGGGCAATCTATTGCTTTAATTATTCCTGGTGAAATGCAGAAAGTAATCGATATTCAATCGGCATTAGGAATTACATTTAGAGAATTAGCGATTTAATAATTGCTGTTAATTTAATTATTTGTTATTTAAATACTTAAAAGAGATTAACTAAAGTTATGGTTAATCTCTTTTTTTTGTTTAAATAAGTGATTTTAGTGTCGTAATTTTATATTTAATAGGCTCTAAATTAGTCGTAATAAATACGATATATAATTTTGTTATTCCTGTTGAACTAGAAATTCACAACTGGTCTACCTCTAAATTATTTAAGAGAAATAGCAACACTTGAAGATTGCATTACTTTGTTTGATTTTCGAATTTAAGTATTACCTTGTGTCTCTATAAACTATATATTATTTACATCAATGATCTCACTTTCAATAGAAGACATCAACGCCTTCGTTAACGGCGAAGTTGTAGGAACAACAACACATAAAATTACTGGATTAGAGCAGATTCAAAAAGCAACAGAAAATCAGGCAACCTTTATTGGTAATCGTAAATTTGCAGCCCTTTGGAAAGATTCTAAAGCAAGTTTAGCCATTATTAATAATAACATTGATTTAGAACCTGGTGAGAATCGTGTATTGATTAAAGTTAAGAATGCCGATTTAACAATGGCCAAATTACTGGAGTCATTTACACCTGCAACACCTCACTTTGAAGTAGAAATTCATCCTTCTGCAACTATTGATCCTTCTGCAATAATAGGAGAAGGAAGTAGAGTTGGAGCGGGGTCTTATATTGGTAAAGATGTTGTACTTGGCAAAAATGTAACCATTTATCCTAATGTTACTATTTTAGATGAAACGACGATTGGAGATCATACGGTCGTTTGGTCTGGGACCGTTATTAGAGAACGTTCTGAGATTGGTAGCTATTGTATTTTTCATAATAATGTAAGTATTGGCGCTGATGGTTTTGGATATCGTCCAAGTGATGACGGAAAAGGTTTAGTTAAAATTCCACATATCGGTAATGTTGTTATCGGTAATGCTGTTGAAATTGGAGCAAACTCTTGTGTAGATCGTGGTAAATTTAGTTCTACAATATTAGGTGATGGCTGTAAGATTGATAATTTGGTGCAAATTGCACACAATTGTGTTCTTGGTCGTTCTTGTATTATGGCAGGAAGTTCAGGACTTGCAGGTTCTGTAACGCTTGGTGATGGTGTAATGATTGGAGGATCTGCATCTATAAAAGATCATACTACAATCCATTCTGGTGCAACTGTTGGTGCTGGTTCTGGTGTTATGAATGATGTTGCAGCAGGAAAAACTGTTTTGGGGTATCCGGCGGTTGATTCTAGAGAAATGTTAAAACAATGGGTGGCATTAAGAAAGTTAGCACGTTAGGTGATTTAAATTTTTGGCACTATATTTGACTACTATATAATAATTATTAAATAAATAGATTACAATGAGTACAGGAACAGTAAAATTCTTCAACGACGACAAAGGATTCGGTTTTATTACAGAAGAAGGTTCAAACAAAGATCATTTTGTCCATATTTCTGGATTAATCGATGAGATTCGCGAAGGTGATGAAGTTGAATTCGAACTTACAGAAGGAAAAAAAGGTTTAAACGCTATTAATGTTAAAGTTATCTAAGATATCTTTTAACTAAGTTTAAAAGCCCATCACATATATGTGATGGGCTTTTTTTTATCTTATGAATTCCGTTATTATTAACCGATCATTATTGATTTTGCGTTTACAAATTCTTTCATCCCAAATCCGCCGTGTTCTCTACCAAACCCGGAGTCTTTTACACCACCAAAAGGCATATTAGGATAGGCTGTACCAAATTTATTAATAAAGATCATACCTGTATCAAAATGTTTTTCGGCTAGTTCTATGGCGTGGTCTACATCTTTAGAAAAGATGCCTCCACCCAATCCAAAACGGCTATCGTTGGCAATACGCATGGCGTCCTCTTCATCCTTAGCTCTTATTAGTGCTGCTGCAGGTCCGAATAATTCATCATCATAGGCCGGTTGTCCGCTGGTAACGTTTTCTAAAACCGTTGCAGGATAAAAGAAACCTTCACCTTCTGGTATTTTACCACCACAAAGTAGTTTCGCTCCATTTTCAATACTCTTTTTTACTTGTTCATGTAAGGTGTTTCTAAGATCTTCTCTTGCAATGGGGCCTAATTTGGTGTCGCTGTCCATAGGGTTTCCCACTTTAAGATTTTCCATAGCCTTTACAAAAGCGTCTTTAAATTCATCATAAACAGCATCAACCACCACAAATCGTTTGGCTGCAATACAGGTTTCTCCATTATTATAGATACGCCCCATGACAGAGGTTCTTACTGCCAACTCAATGTCAGCATCTTCTAAAACAATGTACGCATCGTTACTTCCTAATTCTAGAACTGATTTTTTCAATGCTTTTCCTGCTTTTTCTCCAATAATTTCACCTGCTTTAGGACTTCCTGTTAAGGTGATTCCTCTAACGTGCTTATTATCAATTACCAAGTCTGATTGGTCGTGATCTATCAATAGTACGCTGAATAAGCCATCTGGTAATCCTGCCGCTTTAAATATGGACTCTAATAATTTGGCTGTTCCTGTTACATTGGCAGCATGTTTTAATAAAATGCTATTTCCTGCCATGAGATTGGTTATAGTGTAACGGATAACTTGATACGATGGGTAATTCCAAGGTTGAATACCATAAATAACACCAATGGGAGCGTAGGTAATAATGCCTTTACTGCCATCTTGTAATTTTCGTTCTTCATTCTTTAAGAATTCTGAAGCATTATTAGCGGAATAATCACAAATACCAGCACATAGATCAACTTCTTGCTGACTCTGTGTTAGGAGTTTCCCCATTTCACTGGTCATAAGTTCTGCCAATTCAGGTTTATAGTTTAGTAATTCCTTTCCTATGGCTTTTATGATTTTTCCACGCTCATTATAAGACTTCGATTTCCAATTTAAAAATGCTTTGTGAGATTTATCAATGGTGTTTTTTACGTCTTCATCTGTCATATAAGTATATGACGTCAAGGTTTTTCCTGTTGTAGGGTTTATAGTTGTAATGTCGTTTTTAATTGCAGTCGTTTTCATAATTCTCTTTCTTTTTTAATTCATATCAAAGGTCTACATCTATTAAGGAAACTATTGACAGTATCCCTAAAACTATTGACGGATATAAGAATAGATGATTTTGTGAGGTGTTTTATAAGAATTTTAGCTTTCGCATTAATAGAATTTGCAAACGAGACAACATGTGCGCTGCATAATATCTAATTTAGAGCATTCCGATATTGGAATTGAAATTATTGAATCATAAAAAATAAAAAGACATGTTAAAACCAAGACAGAAAACACCAGATTTAACCATAAATTTAACGAATGGAACAGAGTGGACACTAAGTAAACAAGATCCAGAAGCGTTTACAATGATTATTGTTTATCGAGGTCTTCACTGTCCGGTGTGTAAAACATATTTAGAGGAATTACAAACTAAGTTACCAAAGTTTAAAAAACTAGGTGTTAATGTAATAGCTATTAGTAGTGAAACGAAAGCATTAGCTGAAAAAACAACTAAGGAATGGGCGATAGGTGATGTGCCATTAGGGTATGAATTCCCTATAGAAGACGCTAGAGAATGGGGCTTATTTATATCGAAAGGTATCAAAGATGAACCTGAAACATTTATAGAACCTGGTTTATTTATTATAAAACCTAATCAAGAATTATATTGCGCCTCTATACAAACGATGCCATTTGCAAGACCTGCATTAGACGATGTTATTAATGCCATTAAATTTGTGTTAAGTAAAGATTATCCGGCTAGAGGAGAAGCTTAATCCATAGTATCACTTTATATATACGTAAAGTCTTTCATTAGGCTTTACGTATTTTTTATTATTAAAATATGACAGAAAAACCTAAGTTTAAAATACAGCATTTACCCCAATTATTAGTTGCCGCAGGCAAATCGTGGTTTGATGGAGCACCTTTTCAACGTAGTGCTATTGTAGCTTATTATGCCGTTTTGTCTCTGCCTGCCTTAGTGATTATTATTTTGAAAGTGGTGGGGAGTTTTTGGGGAGAAGAATTGGTACAAGGCGAATTACTAAGCGAAATCTCACAAGCTATTGGTCCAGATGCCGCAGACGCTATTAGAACAATGATTGAAAACCAAAGCGGAGAAAAGACCAATATTTTTGCTACAATTATAGGTGTTGGAACCTTGCTTTATGGTGCTACAGGTGTGTTTTTTCAGCTACAATCGGCATTAGATACCATTTGGGAACAAGAACCTTCTTATAAAAATAACATAGTAGCCACATTAATGAGTCGTGTGAAGAGTTTTGGATTTATCCTAATTCTTGGATTTTTATTGCTAACCAGTTTTATATTAACCTCATTATTAAGCACCTTTAGCAAACAACTCAATCGGTTTTTGCCCGACAACTTATTTGATTATCTGTTTATTGTTGATTTTTTAGTTTCTGTAGGCTTCATTTATTTATTGTTTGCAACGATGTTTAAATATTTACCATCTGCTAAGATTAAATGGAAATCTGTGCGTACAGGTGCTGCATTAACAACGTTTATGTTTTTAATTGGTAAATATCTATTGGCTTTATATTTTAATACCATGGAACCTGGGTCTACATACGGAGCTGCGGGTTCAATTATTCTAATTATGCTTTGGGTATCTTATTCTTGTTTAATCTTGTTGTTTGGTGCACATTTTACCAAGCAATATGCTGACCAATATGTAGAAGGAGACTATATCACAGGGTAGCTATCGGTTGGTTTTGTGTTTTTCGTGCTGCCTTTTTTTTACCAATAAAGGCTGCTTCTCAAAACAAACGCCTATTTTTGCTGTCTTTTTAAACGTATTTCGACTCATTAGGAAAGCATATTAAACCCCGCAGTAATTAGACGCTTCGTGTCTCTTATTAAACATTATGGCAAAATTAGATAAAAATGGATTAAATAAAGGATCCCGAACGCTACTACTTATAGGTGTTTTATTTGTGGCTGTAAATTTAAGACCAGCACTTTCTAGTATTGGACCGTTAATAGACATGATTCGTTTTGATGTTAAGCTATCTGATACTTTATTAGGCTTACTAACTACTTTGCCATTACTTGCATTTGCAGTGGTTTCTACTATAACACCTTTATTTACTAAACGTTTTGGTATTGGTATCACTATTTTTGGATCATTGGTTTTATTAGCATTAGGTATTGTAATTCGTTCTGTTGGTGGTATTTTTAACCTGTATTTAGGGACCATTTTATTAGGTATAGCTATTGCGTTTGGAAATGTATTGATCCCAGCATTAATTAAAAGAAACTTTGCTCATAAAGCCGGATTTGTCACCAGTTTATTTACCGGAATTTTATCACTAGGTGCAGCTTTTGCATCGGGCTTAAGTGTGCCTTTGGCTATAGAGCTTAACCTCGGTTGGCGAGGCTCATTAGGTATTTGGGCTATTTTAGCTGTATTAGCTGTTATTGTTTGGATTCCTAATGTTAAGCGTATTAAACGATTCCCTCCAAACCGAAGCTTTAAAGCGGCTATGAGAAAATTGAGCGGTTCGTTATTAGTTTGGAGAATTGCTTTTTATATGGGGCTTCAGTCTGCTGCATTTTATGTGACTATAGCTTGGTTACCATCTATTTTAATAGATAGGGGGTATGACGCAGCATACGCAGGGTGGATGCTTTCATTATGTCAAGCTACAGGTATTATTGGTGCTATTTTGGTACCTATGTGGGCCGGATCTAGAAAAGATCAGCGCTTGGTTATTTTGACTTTAGGTGTTATTGAAATTATAGCGTTTGCTGGTTTAATGTTTCCTGGAGATGGTATGGTTGGACTTTGGATTGGACTTTTAGGTATTGCACTTGGTGGTACTTTTGGATTGGCTTTGTTGCTGATTGTTTTACGATCTGAAGATGCCGAAACTGCCGCAGAACTTTCTGGTATTGTACAATCTATTGGTTATTTTATTGCAGCTGCAGGACCATTTATCGCTGGAGTTATTTTTGATTTAACAGCCGTTTGGGATTATACTTTAGTTTTATTAATTGTATTTGGTATTGTTAAATTGATTCTAGGTATTAATGCTGGTAAAGATCTTAAGGTTTAAACGTTATCTAAGATATCTTTTTAACCTAAATATTGAAACTCATCATTATAGTGATGGGTTTTTTATTTTAAAATTATATAATAAGCAGTAGGTCTTTTTTAGTAAAGGCGTCAATCATCAAAATTTGTTTAAATAGATATGTTGATTGATTTTAATATGCTACAATAAACAGTATTTGGAGTGAACTATCTTATTTTACAAAGTCTATTTTACATAATATAAATTATAGGACAAACTATAACAATTAGCGTAATAGCGCATTTTAGCGCTATTTGACATAATTATAGTTCTAGTGACACGCAGTGTTCTATAACGTTAATGATTATGTACAAGCTAATTGTGGTGTCTTCTTGTTAGCGTAATAATGTTTTTGTGTGAAATTTGACATAATCATAGTTCTAGTGACACGCAGTGTTCCATAACGTTAATGATTATGTACAAGCTAATTGTTGTGTCTTCTTGTTAGCGTAATAATGTTTTTGTGTGAAATTTGACATAATCATAGTTCTAATGACACGCAGTGTTCTATAA
>NZ_JABTEL010000013.1 GCF_013285155.1 Winogradskyella undariae
ATTTAGTGTTTTTATTAAAATGCTAACTTAAGCCGTATATAATTTATTGCTAGTTCTAGCCTACTTACGAAAATCCTTGCGGATTTTCTATTCGGTTTTTATTTGCTAAATTACGTGCTTAAACCACGCAACAAACCATATACAACAACGTTGCCACACATTTAAAAAACTAACTATGAAAATGAAATTTATATTTTTATTACTTATATCTATATCACTAAGTTGTAAAAGTGAAAAAAACGAAATGAAAAATCTATCAGAAGTTTTTGAACTAAATGAAAATCAAAATTTAATGAATGAGTTAAAAGCTGACAATGATAGTGTATCATTTGGTTGGACTTATGGTTATAATTTGACTGGAAATAAAAAAGAAATCAAGATTAAATTATACAATAGTAAAAAGCTTAGCTCTACAGAACGAAAAGCAAAACTTAAAAATGATAGTGAAAAAATAAATACTAAACTTGAGCATAATTTGACAGATTTGTCATATTACGATAAATTGAATTATTATCTAATTTTTAATGGCGATAAAATAGATAGCCTTAGAATAAACATAAGTGACCTTAAAAAATAAAATCCGAATAATAAAAACAGTGTACGACACCGTGTATAATTAATTGCTAGGTTCTTCCCTACTTGCGAATATTCCTGCGGAATATTCACGGGTTCGTAAAATTTTGCTAAATTAGTTACTTAACCACGCCACTAACCATACACAAACACGTTGTGGAACATTAAATACTTGTACTTTCCTGAAATAGGTTGACTAAAAATTAAGCAATTAATTACTGTCACTTATGAAAACAAAAAATGAACACTGGCTAAAAAAAAGCTATCAAAAAGCAACTTTAGAAACCAAACTTTTAGTCGTTGACCAAATCTTAAATGGTCAGATTTCAAACAACCAAGCTTCTAAAAAATATGATATTCCTAGAACAACTATTTCCTATTGGTTAAGAAAATACAGTACATTAGTACAACAAAACATGGGTATGAGTAAAAACGATGAGATTAAAAAGCTAAAGGAGAAGATTGAAGAACTTGAGTTCCAAAAAGACTTCCAACAAGACATTATCGCTGATATGGAACTCATTACAGGTGTCGATATGTCAAAAAAGTCATTACCCAAAACATTAGCAAAAGAGATAGAGCAAAAGAAAAAACAGCGTATAAAAGAAAATGGCTCTATGGATGTTTTGGGATTTCTAAACAAGCCTTCTACAAAAGACTAAGAACGCAACAGAAAATTGCTAGGTCACTGCCGACTTACGAACATTACTGCAAAATATTCTATCTGTGATTTATTTGTTATATTTAGTATTCACAACATGTAAAAAATCATAGCTTGGTAATTAAAGCTTCTTGAAAGAAACTTATAAAGTCTAAAGATTTTACTCTATTAAATGACTCAAAAACAGAATATTCAAAAAACTACTATGTTTTACACAAAGCTTGTAAATCATAAAGAGCCCATAAATAAATTACTTTCAAAAACAGACCTTTTTCAACAAGTCCCTGATGATTGGTACATTGTAATAACAGATATTAAAGATTCAACTGCTAGTGTAAAAAAAGGGTTATCTCAATTAGTAAATTTAATAGCTACAGGAAGTATTGTTGCAACTTTAAACATTGCAAAAAAGTACAAAATTGATATTCCTTTTTTCTTTGGTGGAGATGGAGCTACGATATTAGTTCCTGCAATTTTACTACAAGAAACAATGGAAGCTTTGATTTTACATCAAGAAAACATTAAAAAAGAATTTGACATTAAATTAAGAGTAGGAAATGTTTCAGTTGCTGAAGTTTACAAAAACAACCAAGAATTAAAAATAATAAAAGCAAGCGTTAATGAATTGCTTACAATTCCGGTAGTTTTAGGAAATGGTTTACAATTTGCCGAAAAATTAATAAAGTCTAGAGATATTGTTTTTGATCATACGGATAAAACAACAACTCATTTAGATTTAGAAGGAATGGAATGCAGATGGAATAATATTTCACCTCCCGAAAATTCAAAAGAAGTCGTTTCATTATTAATTAATACCCTAGAAGAATCAAAACAGGCTTCTGTATTTCAAAAAATCTTGGAAAAAACAGATAAAATATATGGCCCTTTAAATAAAAGAAACCCTATTTCTGTGCCTAAATTAAAGTTAAACTTCAGTTATCGAATGATAAAAACAGAATTGAAGGCTAGTAATCATAAATTTAACTTTATCAGCTTTTTTAAAATTTGGATCAATGGACTGATTGGCAAATACTTTTATTTACCTAATAATGAAGGTCAAAAATACTTAAAAGAATTAACGCAATTATCTGATATTCTTGTCATTGATGGAAGAATTAATATGGTGATTTCTGGTTCTGAAAAACAAAGAAAACTGTTATCTAAATATTTAGATCATTTAGAAGAAAGAGGACTAATTATTTATGGGATTTATGTTAGTGAAAACAGTATAATATCCTGCAACGTTAGAAATAGAAAAGCAGAACATATCCATTTTGTTGATGGCGGTAGTAGTGGTTACACTAGAGCTGCTATGGTATTAAAAGAAAAAATACGCAACAAAGCAATTTAGTTTAAAAAGGGCATAAAACGTGTCTAATTAGTTGCTTGGTTCTCGTCTCTTTACTAAAATATTGTCAGATTTTCTATTCGTGACTAATTTGCTAAATTAGATGCTTAAACAAGTAAAAAGAAACAATCACTTGAGAAAAACATTTTACATATTATTAATTTGTTCTTTAATACTTTTGTCTTGTAAGCAAAATAAAGGTTTAAAAGGAACTTGGATTTCGGCATATGAATTTAACTCAAAAGATACCTTAACAAATTTAGATGGGATTCGTTTTAATCAAGTAATCACTTTCGAAAAAGATTATTATACCTTAAAAGAGTTTAAGTTTATTTGGTATGAAGAAATAGCCCGAAATAAATACGAATTTAAAAATGGAAGATTAAAAACATATAGAAATTCTAGTGATTATGATAATTATTGGTCTGTAGGAAACCTAATTGATCCTTTAACAAAAGATAGTTTAGTATTAATAGATGAAATCGGTCTTATAAAAAAAAGAGTTTATAAAAAATTAAACGACTCTCTAAAAAACAAATCAAACCAAATACAACTAACCGGAAAATCATTTATTCGAGAATTTAACAAACAGATAGATACCCTAACGTTTGTTAACGATTCTGTTTTTATAAACACTACTTTTCTGGCTAAACAAACTAAAAATACGGACTTAAATTGGGAAAGGACTTCTCACTTCGGGTTTGATATCATTTTTATGGAATATACGCTTCCTTATATTATAAAAAGCAAAAAAGGTAATACGATATATTTAAGTGCTTTTGACAAAAGAAAAATCAACTTTACTTTGACTGAAATAGAATAAAAACATCTATTAGTACCCTCTAAAATATATAGCCAACTTCACTCCTACTGACTAAAATACCTGCAGACTTTATACTCTATATTAATTTTCTATCTTAGTCGCTTAACCACGTAACCAACCATATAATGATCATCTCCGTTCGTTCTTTTCTTTACTTTATTTAAAAAGCTAAAGAATAGACAAAATACCTCACCTAATACAATTTAATATTTTGGTTGCATTATCGTTTTTAAATAATCGGAATCAAATCGGATTGAATTTTAACCACGCCATTCCTTTTTCATACCTTCGTACGCTAGTAAATAATCTTACACAAACAAGGCAATAAACTTCTAAAATGAAAATTAAAATTCTAAAATCAAGTATTCAGCTTGAAAACGACAGAGTATTACTTCTACCATTTGATAACAAAAGAAATGAAGAACTCAAAAATATAATCTTCGATAAAGAAATTTGGGAGTTTATGGGCATCAGCGTAAGCAACGAACAAGGTCTTAAAAACTATATTGCAAAAACAATTAAGGACAAAAACAACCGTTTAATTTATCCTTTTTTAGTTATCGATAAAGAAACTAATAAAGTCGCTGGTTGTACAAGATATAGTCATGTAGATTCTGCTAATAAAAAAGGAGAAATCGGTTGGACTTGGTACGGAACAGAATTTCAAGGCACAGGATTAAACAAAGCGTGTAAGTTTGAATTATTGCAATTTGGTTTTGAAACTATTGGTTTTAAACGAATACAATTTAGTGCAGATCAAGATAACTTAAGAGCTCAAAAAGCAATAGAAAATTTAGGTGCTAAAAAAGAAGGCGTTTTGAGAAACAACTATGTTGCTTCAAACGGAAAAAGTAGAAATGAGGTCTATTATAGTATCCTTAAAGACGAATGGAAATCACTAAAAGATGAAAATTTTTCAGAATTTATAAAATACTAAACCTTTATTTTTCAGATAAATTATAAGTAGCAATATACGAACTAAAATTGCGCATATAAGAAATGACTGCATTTCATGCCTAACCAAAAAAAGAATTACTTTAGAAATAATAAGTATTAAAAATCACTCAAATAAAAAGCCTCTATTGAGGCTTTTTATTATCTAAAATATAATTTAGTCTATATTTCTAACCAAGCGTACATAGTTATAATAACGCTCTCCGCCTTCACTTGCTGGTCCGTTTTCGTGTTTTGTATCAAATCGCACTGCTCCTGCTCCATGAAAATCTAAGCCTTCGTTGTTTACGGCTCGTCCAAAAGCCACATACCACGCATAATAATACGGTTTCCCTTTTTGGAATCTTGCAGAAGTACTAGACCAAAAATAAGGATAATCTAAATCGCTATTTTCATTTGTAATTTCTGATGTATTAAATATTGGATCTATGGCTGGACCTTCTTTTGAAGCATCTTGAGCTCCTGGTGCATAATCATAATTAACGATGCCTTGTAATTCTTTTATGTTTGGTAAACGCCAATCGCTATAATTTGCTAATTTAGAGTCTTCTGCATACATTAAGGCTTGTTTCCAATCTAAGCCTTTACGACTATCATTTTTAGACCACATTAAGCCCGTAGCTTTATCTGTAATGGTTTCATCTCCATTATCTTTAAAATTGTTAACAGCATAAGCATCACCTCGCACAGCACGAACATGTTTTAACATTGGGTTGCCTGTTGGTCGCTCTCCATTACCAGGAGGAGGAGGTCTATTTCCTTTTTCTTTATTTTCGCTATCTAAACCTTGTGGTTTTTGATCTCCAGGAGGTGGACCTTTGCGCTCTCCTCGATCTTTTGGTGCTTCACCAGGATAGGCTTTAATATGACCAGTGGCATGATTGACTCCAAATGCAGCTGTATATTGTCCTTCTTCGGTATGCCCAACATAAGTATCACTCACCCAATATTGTTCACTTTTATCGACATGTTCGTTATTTACAAGTGAAAAATAAGTTGTATCTAAATATGGCCAACCTTCACTAAAATCGCTAATAGCATATAATTCTTTAGCTGTTGGTAGCCTCCAATCATCATAGCCACCAAGCTCTAGGTTTTCGGTATAATCCTTAGCATCTTGCCAATTAAAACCTTCTGTCGTTGGTATTTCTTGCCATGATAATCCTGTGTTGAGATCTTTAATAGTACCATATCCATTGTTAAGATATGCCATCTTCTTACCTTTTAAGTAATTGGCATCTTGACCGAATAATGAATCCGTTGGCTTTAAATCTGTAGTTATATTTCCATCTTCATCATACAGAGATACTTGTCCTGTTGCTACCTGCACATAGCTCTTCTTGGCCATTTCAGTTTCTTGTGTGTTTTCAACTTGTGTTTTTGTTGTTTTATCACTTTTACAAGACATAGCAAATATTGCTAGAGATGAAAGTATTAAAACTTTAAAATTAAAGATTATTGATTTCATATGTTTTATTATTAATTTGAATTTAATTACTCGTAACGTAACGCTGTAATAGGATCTAAAGCAGAAGCTTTCCTTGCAGGATACCAACCAAAAAAGATACCTGTAATCGCACATACAGCAAAAGATATTATAATAGAATACAAAGCGACGCTGGTAGGCCAATTCAAAAACTTCTCTATGAAAACAGTTGCTCCAAGCCCTAGAATAACACCTAAAACTCCCCCTGTAATACTGATTAAAATAGCTTCAATTAAAAACTGCATTAAGATATCTGCACCTTTAGCACCAACAGCCATACGTAGTCCAATTTCCTTGGTTCTTTCTTTAACAGACACATACATAATGTTCATAATTCCAATACCACCAATCAATAACGATATACTTGCAACTGCGACTAAAAGAATGGTTAACATCTCACTTGTTGAACTAAATGTAGAAATTAACTCTTCCATAGAACGTACACTAAAATCGTCATCTTCATTATCCATCAATTTGTGTTGAGAGCGTAAAATTTCAGTCACTTGAGTTACAGCTTCTGGCGCATCATCTTCACTCACTGCTGAAGCCATGACTTGATTTAAATAATCAATGGCTAGAATACGTTTTTGAACTGTGGTGTATGGTGCTATAACCACATCATCCTGATCTTGACCAAAGGTGTTTTCTCCTTTTTCTTCTAAAACTCCAATGACCTTAAAAGGAATATTATCGAAACGAATCATTTGCCCTACGGGTTCTCTACCATCAGGAAACACATTATCTACAACAGTTTGCCCAATAAGAGCGACTTTAGAAGCCGATTGAACCTCAGCATCAGTAAACATACTTCCGCTTTGTAAATCCACAACTTTTATATTTAAATACTCTGGGTTAACACCATAAATAGTACTTGGCCAGTTATTAGAACCGTTAATTACTTGTCCGCCGCCATTTACAACAGGTGTAATGTAACTTAACATCGTAGCTTCTTCTTTTATAACATTATAATCATCAAGTGTTAGGGTTTGTACATCTCCTCCACTTCCTCTTGCAGGACCTCTATCATCAGCACCAGGTCTAATAGTTATCATATTAGAACCCATTGCAGAAATTGTTGTTCTTATACTTTCTTTAGAACCTTCTCCGATCGCTAACATAGCGATGACTGATGCCACACCAATGATGATACCTAACATAGTTAGCAATGTTCTTGTTTTATTAAGAATGATTGCCTTTGTAGCGATTTTGAATAAATTGAATAGTCTCATAATTAATCGTCTTGTTTAGGTAATTTAGCTAATTGGTCTGCTGCAGATTGAATATTATGATTTAAATAATCTTGCATAATATCTCCATCTTTTAACACAATTGTTCTATTACTAAATGTTGCAATATCTGGCTCGTGTGTTACAAACGTAATTGTAATTCCTTTTTTGTTTAACTCTTGAAACAAAGACATGATCTCGTAAGAGGTTCTTGTATCTAAATTTCCTGTAGCCTCATCTGCAAGAATCATTACAGGGTTGTTTACCAATGATCTGGCAATAGCAACACGCTGTTGTTGTCCTCCCGAAAGTTGCGAAGGTGTATGATGCAATCTATCACCTAAACCAACCATCTCTAAGGCTTTGACTGCGCGTTCCCTTCGCTCTTCAGAAGTTACTTTGCTATTATATAATAAGGGTAATTCTACATTTTCTATAGCAGATGTTCTTGCTAATAAATTATACGATTGAAAAATAAATCCAATCTTTTCGTTTCGTATGGTGGCCAATTCATTTCGACTTAAGTCTTTTACTTTTACACCATCAATTTCATAAAGACCTGAAGTTGGTTGATCTAAACAGCCTAAAATATTTAACATTGTACTTTTACCAGATCCACTAGATCCCATTATGGTCACAAACTCTCCTTCGTTAATGCTAAATGAAATTCCTCTTAGTGCGTGAACTGTTTCAGTTCCCATCGTAAATTGACGCTTTAAGTCTTCTATTTTAATTATTTCTTTACTCATGGCTCTTTACTTTTTCTTTCCTCCTGGACGTTGGGGCATAAATGGACTTTCGCTTGTACCAGCAGGATTAGCTTCTGATTTAGAAACCCCTTTTAAACTATAAACTAACTTATCACCTTCATTAATTCCGCTTAAAATCTGAACATTTACACCATCACTAGCACCTAGAGTCACTGTTTTTTCAGTAATACTTCTATCCTTGCCAAGTACCCAAAGTGTTTTACTATCTGCTGAAGCACTTGTTGTTCCGCTTTGTAAATTATGATGCGCATTATAAGTTGCTAGAGTTTCTGTTTCAGGTTTAAAATTGATAGCTTTAGCTTCAGCTGTTAACACATCATTTAATTCTAAAGTGAAAATTGAAATGGTAGCCGTTAATCCTGGTTTTAATTTTAAATCTTCATTATCAGCTTTAATAACTACCGTATAGGTGACGACGTTTGAAGTCACTGTAGGATCTAAGCGTACTTGTGTTACTTCTCCATTAAACGTCTCACCGATGTAAGCATCTACAGTGAACTCTACACGTTGCCCTTCTTTTACACTTCCTATATCTGCTTCATCAACATCTGCTTCAACCTGCATTTGTTTTAAATCTTGAGCAATGGTGAATAAAGTTGGTGTACTATAACTTGCAGCCACGGTTTGTCCTTCGTCTATATCTCTAGATAATACAACACCATCTATTGGCGAATAAATATTTGCATAACCTAAGTTGGTTCTTGCAGATTGTAAATCTGATAAACGTTGTGTTACGGTTCCTTTTGCTGTTTGATAGCTATACTCTGCATCATCGAAATCAGATTTACTAATCACCTGATTGTTAAACAATGTTTTTTGTCTTTCGTAAATAGTTTGCGTGTAATTTCTTTGACTTACAGCATTATCATAAGACGCTTGTGCTTGTGTAAGTGATGCTTTTAGATTTGTTTTATCTAATTCTGCGATAAGTTGTCCTTCTTTAACTTCACTATTATAATCTACAAGTACCTTTTCTACCACACCAGAAACTTGTGTACCAACATCGACTTGATTAATAGGTTCAATCGTTCCAGTTGCTGTAACCATAGTGGTTACATTCGCTGTTTTAGCAACAACCGTTTTAGCTTCTATAATGATGGCATCTTCACCTTTAAAAAAGCTGAAAGCTGCAATAGCTAGCCCGACTAAGACAATGCTACCGATAATTATTTTCTTTTTATTTTTCATGATGGTTTTGTTTATCGTTTCTTATTAAATACTAACATTTCACATATAAAAATGTGCCGTATATACTTGTTTTGATTATAGTTTTATTTCGTTTCCTTGGTAATATTGTAAAAGTTGATGGTACAAAACGTTTAAGTATTTTGATTGTAAATAGTTCTGTTGTGTGTTAGTATACGTATTTTGACTAATGACTAAATCAGTAGTACTCAAGGCTCCTAATTCATATTTTTTCTGTGCTAATTCATAAGATTGCTCTGCGGCATCTTTAGAAGCTGCTGCTGCAATAACTTGCTCTTGTGCAGATATTGCATTTTGATAAGCGGTCTCTACACGTTTGTAAAGATCTTTTTCTGTAGATTGTTTCTGAATTTGTGCTTTTTCAATATTAATCGTCGCTGTTTGCACTGCAGCTTTAGTTTGATTTCTGTTGAATATTGGAATACTCAATGACAAACCTAGTTGCTGATTAAAGTTAACATCAAATTGATCTGAAAATGTATTATCATTAATACTTGTGTAACCCGATCCTAAACTTCCAGATAATGTTAAAGTTGGCAAATACCCACCTTTAGCAATATCTAATTCTTTCTCTGTAGCTGCAATGCTAACATCACTAGCTTTAATTTCAGGTAAAATACCTAAAGCCTTATTGTAAATATCGAGCTTATCTAATTCTAGATTTACCACATCCATATCTTCAGAAATACGCTCTATTTCTAAATCATCTGCAGGTGTTAATTCTAATAACTGTTTAAGAGTAATGATATATTGTTGGTAATCATTTTTAGCTGCAATAATGTTGTATCTGTTTGTTGCCGCTTGGCTTTGTGCTTCTGTATAATCGCTTAAAGCTATAGTTCCGGCATCTAAACGCGCTTTAGCTCTTGCAACCTCGTTTTCTGAGGCTTCTAGATTGTTTTCTGCAATTGTAATGCTTTCCTTACTGTAAAGCGTTTGTAAATAGGTTTCTAAAATATTTAGAATAATATTGTTTTTTTCTACATCTTCTTGAAGAATACTTTGATCTAACAATAATTTACTTTGCTTAATCTGGTTGGTAATTTGATTCCCTTGAAATAAAGTTACAGAACTATTGATGCCTACATTTGTACTGTGAATTTGATCCGTTACATAATCACTAGTAATAGGATCAATAGTATTTCCGCTAGAAAAACTTTGAGATGCACTTCCAAATAAATTAGGTAATCTAGAAGACTTTGTTGCGTTATAGTCAACCTCAGCAAGTTCTTTATTTAAATTCGCTTCTTTTACTGTAATATTATTCTCTATAGCATAAGATATACAGTCTTCTAACGACCATACTTTTTTTACAAAAGTCCCTGGTGTTTCTTGTGCAAAACTGAGCTTTGCCAGAAGTAAAACTAAGATGAGGATATATGATTTCATTGTATAGTGTTTTAATTGTACACATCAAAGATGAAATTATAAAGTCACTTCTAAAATCCTAATATAAGTTAGCATTAATCACCTATACAAATCACTATATTTTATCGACGAGATTTTTTAAATATGTAATTTCTCAACAGAATTTGAAGGATTATTTTAATATCTAATTTGAAAAAAATTAAGCGCAGATCTGTTAGAAAACAATACTTATTATGAAGTAAAAAAAGCATTTAAAAACACGGCTTATGTTATGCTGTTTTTTTCATTATCAGTATCTTTGTTAGAGCCCTGAATTTTATCGAAACTTCTGATCTTTATATCACAAAAATGAAAAATTACAAACCAAAAAATAGATTAACAGCAAAAGCTTACATCGATGGTATTTTAGCTGAAGACCGCGTAATGTTATCTAGAGCCATTACCATTATTGAAAGTAATTTAGAAAGTGATAAAGCTTTAGCAAAAGAAATTGTTCAGTCCATATTACCAAATTCAGGAAAATCTATCCGTATTGGTATTACTGGTGTTCCTGGTGTTGGAAAAAGTACATTCATTGAGGCTTTTGGTTTATATCTTGTAAAACAAGGGCATAAAGTGGCCATTTTATCTATTGACCCAAGTAGCCAGCGAACAAAAGGTAGTATTCTTGGTGATAAAACACGTATGGAAGAATTATCTGTTTTAGAAGAAGCCTACATAAGACCCTCCTCTTCTGGAGATACATTAGGTGGTGTTGCTAATAAAACAGGGGAAACCATGTTGCTTTGCGAAGCTAATGGTTATGATGTTATTTTAATTGAAACTGTTGGTGTAGGACAATCTGAAACTGCAGTACATGGCATGACGGATTTCTTTTTACTCCTAATGCTTTCTGGTGCTGGTGATGAATTGCAAGGCATAAAAAAAGGGATTATGGAAATGGCTGATATGCTTGTTATTAATAAAGCTGATGGCGATAATATTACCAATAGTAAAATAGCAAAAAGACAATACCAAAACGCCTTACATATATTTCCGCTTTCAGAATCTGGTTGGAGTCCTGTTGTAAGTACAGCTTCCTCTACCAAAAATATTGGAATATCAAATGTTTGGGATCAAGTTCTAAAATATAAAGCGCTAGTTGATGAGAATGGATATTTTATTAAAAACAGAAACCATCAACAAATTAAATGGATGTATAATAATATCAACGAAGAATTAAAACATATGTTTTATGGTTCTAAACATATAAAGAGTGAACTTTCTCAATTAGAAAAAGAGATCGTATCTTCTGAAATTTCACCCGTAAAAGCAGCACTTCAGATTATTGATAAATTTAAAAAATCCTTTTTAGAATAAACTGTATTCAAATCTTCAAAACTACTAATTATGGCATTTAATAATTATTTTGATAAGCAGTTTGAATTACGCTATTTTGAAATGAATGAATTAGGCATCGCAACGCCTGCTATAATGTTAGCTTTACTTGAAGAAACCGCAGCAGAACATTGTTTTTCTATAGATTATAGTTTATTTAATCTATTTAAAAAAAATATAGGATGGGTCTTATTTTCTGGTGTCTTAGAGATGGATCGTTATCCTAATTACAAAGAAAAAATAACGATTAGAACTTGGTTATCTAGCTACTCCACCATTAAAGGTTACAGAGAGAATCTAATTTTTGATGAACACGAAAACATTATTGGTCGTGCAAAAGGATTATGGGTGTTTTTTGATATTGAAAAAAGAAAGCCCACTCCTATTTTTGATGAAATTAAAGAAAAATGGTCTTGCTTTAATGAAAGTTCTATAACTACAAATATTAAGAGAAAAATAAAGGCTGTAGAAAATGCCGATTACTCCGGAAAATTTAAAGTTCATAGATTTGATACCGACATGAATAAACATGTTAATAATATTAAATATTTGCAATGGGTTATAGAATCTATACCCGAGGATATTGTAAACACACACTTTTTACATGTTATTGATGGACGTTTTATTTCTGAAGCTCAATTTGGTGATACTGTTATCTCGTTAACAAAAACGCTGGATACCCCAAATAGTTTTCAACACACTATAAAAGTAAAAGGCAGTGATAAAGTTTGTGCTACAGCAACAACTTTATGGAAAAAGTATTAATCAAACTATATTCAAAAATATAAAAAAGCCTAAACATCATTTATGTTTAGGCTTTTCTATTATTGATCTATAAATTTTAAAGAATGTCATTTTGAGCTAAGCCGAAAAGCATTTACCCTCCTCAAGTATTAAATACATCCGACCTTGCTCAATGTGACAATTTGATATAGAGCTTATTCTTTCTCTAAGTATTTTTCCATAATAGTAATTGCAGATTCAGATATCACAGTACCAGGTCCAAAAATAGCAACTACTTTTCGTTCTAGTAAAAAGTCATAATCTTTAGCTGGTATTACTCCACCTGCAAAAACCATAATATCTGGTCTTCCTAATCTTTCTAATTCTCCAATTAATTGTGGAATTAAAGTTTTATGTCCTGCTGCTAAACTTGATGCTCCTACAAAATGCACATCATTTTCTATAGCTTGCTTAGCTACTTCTTCTGGTGTTTGAAATAAAGGTCCCATATCGACATCAAAACCTAAATCTGCAAAACTAGACGCTACAACTTTAGCACCTCTATCATGACCATCTTGACCCATTTTAGCAATCATAACTCTTGGTCTACGACCTTCAATCTCAGCAAATTTATCTGCTAATTTCTGTGCACGTTCATAAGTAGAATCATTATTAACTTCTTTTCCATAAACACCACTTATTAATTTTGTAGCCGCTTTATGTCTTCCGAAGTGTACTTCTAAAGCATCTGATATTTCACCTAAAGTGGCAAAGTTTTCTGCAGCTACTACGGCAAGTTCTAATAAGTTTCCTTTTTTACCTCCTGCACAATCCTCTAATGCTTTTAAATTGGCAGCCACAACGTCAGAATCACGTTCTGCTTTCATTTTATTTAAACGTGCAATTTGCGAATCTCTTACTACAGTATTGTCAATATCTAAAATTTCAATATTGGATTTTTCAGTGGTTTTAAATTTATTTACACCAACCAAAATATCTTGAGCAGAATCTAAACGTGCTTGCTTACGCGCAGACGCTTCTTCAATTCTTAATTTAGGAACTCCGGTTTCAATCGCTTTTGCCATACCACCAAGCTCTTCAACTTCTTCAATAAGTGTCCATGCTTTTTTAGCAATTTCTTGCGTTAAATATTCTACATAATAAGAACCAGCCCAAGGATCCACGGATTTGGTCATTTGGGTTTCATCTTGAATAAAAATCTGGGTATTACGTGCAATCCTTGCTGAGAAATCTGTTGGTAAAGCAATCGCTTCATCTAAAGCATTAGTGTGTAATGATTGTGTACCACCTAAAGTTGCTGCCATAGCTTCTATACAAGTACGAGCTACGTTATTAAAAGGATCTTGCTCACTTAAACTCCAACCTGATGTCTGACTATGCGTACGCAATGCCATTGATTTTGGGTTTTTAGGATTAAACGTTTTTATGATTTTTGCCCAAAGCATACGCGCCGCACGCATTTTTGCAATTTCCATAAAGTGATTCATACCAACGGCCCAGAAGAATGATAAACGAGGCGCAAATTCATCAATTTTTAAACCTGACTTTAATCCAGTTCTAATGTACTCCATTCCATCGGCTAAAGTATATGCTAATTCAATATCTGCGGTTGCACCAGCTTCTTGCATGTGGTAACCACTAATAGAAATGGAATTGAATTTAGGCATATTTTTAGTCGTATAATCAAAAATATCACCAATAATTCGCATAGAAGGTGCTGGTGGATAAATATAAGTGTTACGCACCATAAATTCTTTTAGAATATCATTCTGAATGGTTCCTGAAAGCTTATCTAAAGATACACCTTGTTTTTTAGCCGCTGCAATATAAAATGCCATAATTGGTAATACAGCACCATTCATTGTCATAGAAACAGACATTTTATCTAATGGAATTTGATCGAACAAAATTTCCATATCTAATATAGAATCTATAGCAACACCTGCTTTACCAACATCACCAGTTACACGTGGATGATCAGAATCATAACCACGGTGTGTTGCTAAATCAAAAGCTACTGAAAGTCCTTTTTGACCTGCAGCTAAATTTCTTCTGTAAAAAGCGTTTGACTCTTCTGCGGTTGAAAATCCGGCATATTGACGAATTGTCCAAGGACGCATTGCATACATGGCGCTATAAGGTCCTCTTAAAAAAGGAGGCACACCGGCTGTATAATGTAAATGTTCAGCTTCTGAAATATCTTTTTTTGTAAAATGTTTTTTTACAGGTATGCCTTCAGGAGTATTCCAAACGTCTTTAGTCTCTTCTTTAGTTTCAACTGTATGTTTTACAGCTGAGTTTAATGTTATATCTGAAAAATCGGGTTTCATGTCGTTTTTATTTAGAGATTTCAATAGTTACATGCATTCGCAAAAGCGATTTCATACTTCTAAAGATTTAAAGGTTTTTTTGGAGTTTTTTCTGAATAGCAGAAAGTGTTACAAGAACATCTGTTCTCATATTAACAACACCATCTAAGCCCGCTTCAGTTAATTCGTCCATGTTTTTTGGTGCGCCTGCTAACAATAATACTTTGTCTTTATTAAGCTTCCTAAATGTATTTATAAACTCTAATGCTGTAGCATCGTAATCTTCATCAGAACTACAAATTACAACCACATGCGCTTCTGATTTTGCACTTTCGGTAGCCGCTACATTAGCATTTTCAAAGCTTTCTTCTTGGTGAACATCAAAACCACTAACGCCAATAAAATCGTAAGCAAATGCGGCTCTCGCTTTACGCATTGTTAAATTACCATAACTCGCTAATTGAACAATAGGACGCACATTGGTTTCATCTACTAACTCTTCAGTAACTCTACGCATCGCCTCTATTTCTAAAGATGCACGTCGTGGTGTTAATACTTTTGGGTTTGAAGTAGCCCCTTTAGAAAGAAGATTTTTGTCTACAGTTTCCATAAGGTTTGGATATTTATTTATCCCAACCATTAGTGTTCTACGTTGACTAATTAATTTTAGCTTTTTTAAACGAATTTCTGCTATTTGTTGTTGAATGGTTTCGTTTTCAAAAGCGGTGTAGAAACCACCGCCACTTTCAATTGCTTTAAATAACTCTAAAGCTTTTTCTGCTATTTTAGAACTGACTTCTTCAATATAGTAAGAACCATCAACAGGATTTGATACTTTGCCAAAATAAGATTCTTCTCTTAAAATGGTTGTAATATTTCCTGCAATTCGACTTGAAAAATCAGAAGGGTTTTTAAACTCTTTATCATAAGCATCAATTAAAACACCATCTACATTTCCTAATATAGCAGACATGGCTTCTGTAGTACAACGTAATAAATTTGTTTCAGGATCAGTAATAGACTTACTCCAAATAGAAGTTTTAGCCGTAATTGTATTACAGAAATCTATCACATTATATTTAGCAGAAATTTCACCTAATAAGTTATTGAAGGCTCTAAATTTTCCTATTTCAACAAAATATTCTAAACCAATAGCTAATTCTATATTTAAATGATCAAATATGCTTTGAACAGCAACACCTTTTTCTTTTAATTTTTCAATTAGAAAAACCAAAGAACTTAACGTGTAAGCTATTTCTTGAACTTGATTAGCACCAGAGTCTAAATACTCTGTTCCTGAAATTGTAAGAACTTTAAAGTTTGGAAAATAAGTTACTAATGGTATTAACTCGGCAATGACTTCAATTTTATTTTCATCAAAAGAACCTGTCGTCACATAATTAGAAACTAAACCTATATCAAGAAAACCTTTTAAGTTTTCTCCTTTAGAAAAGGCGACTAATTCTTTCGTAAAAGTCACAGCATCAATATCTAATTTAAAAGATACCGAGATTTCATTTAAATTAATCCCTTTTAATAATTCTGCAACCGATACATTCTCTTTTAATTCAAAAATAATACCGTTAACACCTTCCTCTACAGCTACCAATGCTAATGCATTGCCATTAGCCGCAGATGCAACAATGATACTTCTATAGTTGACTAAAGCCTGAGAATTTTCACCTGTATTTTTAAGTTGAGTTATACTGTCTTCACTCGTATAACAGGGCTGAATATTTAGACCTGTTAAGTTTTTCCAAACAAGTTTTCTATCAAAATCTGCACCTTTTAAATCTACGGTCACTCTTTCCATCCATTGTTCTTTAGAAACAGGTGGGAAATCTGAAAAAAGTGGTTTGTTTTTAGTATTCATAATAATTTATAATATTAAAATTATTTAATTCGTCTTCTTAATTATCCTAAGAAACTCAGTATAATACCAGCCGCAATAGCAGAGCCAATAACACCAGAAACATTAGGAGCCATAGCGTGCATTAACAAGTAATTACTAGGGTCTGATTTTAAGCCTTCTGTATGAACAACCCTTGCACTATCTGGTACTGCAGAAACCCCTGCTGCACCAATTAAAGGGTTTATTTTGTTTTCTTCTTTTAAGAAAAGGTTCATAAACTTAGCAAAGAGCAATCCTCCCATAGTTGCAATAACAAATGATATTGCACCAAGTCCAAAAATCAACATTGAATCTTTAGTAATAAATATATCAGCCTGTGTAGAAGCACCAACGGTAACACCTAACAAAATAGTTACAATATCAATCAGTTTTGTTCTTGCAGTCTCTGCAAGACGTTCTGTTCTACCAGATTCTTTTAATAAATTACCAAAGAATAGCATACCCAATAAAGGTAAGGCACTTGGAGAGATAAATAAAGTTAAAATTAGAGCAACCACAGGGAAAATCATTTTCTCTTTTTGTGTTACCGCTCTTGGTGGTTTCATTTTAATTTTTCTATCTTTTTTTGAAACCAACAAACGCATTAATGGCGGTTGAATTACAGGAACTAATGCCATGTAAGAATAAGCAGCAATAGCAATTGGGCCAATTAAATTTTTAACCGTTGTACCATCTGCAAGCACATTTACACCGTTTGCTAATTTAGAAGAAAGAAATATAGCTGTTGGTCCATCTGCACCACCAATAATACCTATCGCTCCTGCTTCTGGAAGATTAAACCCTAAATAAAGTGCGCCTAAAAATGTAGCAAAAACACCAATTTGAGCAGCACCACCTAATAACATTAATTTAGGATTAGCTATTAAGGATGAGAAATCTGTCATTGCCCCAATCCCTAAGAAAATAAGTGGCGGATAAATCCCTTTGACGACCCCAAAATAAAGATAATTTAAAACAGATCCTGTTTCGTAAATACCTGTTTGATTTCCTGCTACAAATGGAATATTTCCTATAATAACACCGATACCAATTGGTATTAATAACAAGGGTTCGTAATCGTATTTAATTCCTAAGTATATAAAAATGATTCCGATAAAAATCATAACTATATGTCCTGAAGTTGCATTTGCAAATCCAGTATAATTATAAAATTTCTCGATCCCTTTAAATGCACCTTCAAAAACATTCTCATCTTCTGAAATATCAACTTGAGCTGTCGAAACAGTAGCATTATCTACTGAGTTTATATTTGCACCTAATCCAAGTACTGGTTTAATAAAAATCAGGACTGACAAGACACTAAATATTATTATTAGTTTTTTCATTTTTTTTCTTTTAACTAATGGTTATAATTCTTAATTGAATGAAATAGAAGTTTTACCTCTATTCAAATTCAATCATTACTGCATCTTGAAGTACTTGCTGCCCAACCGTTACTTTTATAGCTGTTACGGTACCTGCTTTTTCTGCTACGATATTATTTTCCATTTTCATGGCTTCTAATACTAATAGTTGGTCATTTTCTTTAATAACATCACCTACCTGGACATTTAAAGACAGAATAACACCTGGTATTGGCGCCACAATTTTAGAGGTCGTTGATTTTGGTTTAACATCTAAAGGTACTGCAGGATGTTTTGAAGCAGAACGCACTAAGGTTGGTGTTTTAGTCGTTTTAACATCTGATTTCATTATCACATCATAAGACGTACCATTAACCTCTAAATTGATAATATTATCTTCGTGTGATTTTATATTAACGGTATATCCGTTTTCGTTGACTTTGAATTTATAACTTTTCATGTGGTTTTATTTATTGGTTTTACAGTCACATGCTGTTCTCATAAATCATTTCTATTAATGAAAGAATTTGAACAAGCTCGTTTCATATATATTATAATTTATTTTGAACACCGTAAATTTTAGAACTCCAAGGTGAGTATGTTTTTTTAACTTGTTTTATAGTTAAAATTCCACTTTCATGATCATGCTGTTCATTAAAATACATATGAATTGAAGCTCCGATTACTGCAGAAATTTCACCTGTAAAATCTTCATCGCCTTTAACAGCGATTTCACTGATTTTTTTATCTTTTCCTTTTGTAATTATTTTATATAAATAAAGCATTACGGGTAAACCATAATTAAAGAAAAGAGCTAATGTTACAAGTGCACCAAAAACAATTAACAATCCCGTAATTAGTATAACGTAACCTTCACTTATTGGGTCTGTGGTTAATAGTATATTTATCATTATAATGGAATGTTTGAATGTTTCTTAGGTGGATTTACATCTTTTTTATTTTGAAGTAATTCTAAAGCTCTAATGATTCTGAATCTTGTATTTCTAGGTTCAATAACATCATCTATAAAGCCATATTTTGCTGCCTGATAAGGATTTGCGAATTTATGAGTGTATTCATCCTCTTTTTTCTGGATGTAATCTTCTTTTTCTGTGTCGTCTTCAATTTTTCTAATATTAGAACCTTCTAAAACTTCTACAGCACCCTTTGCTCCCATTACCGCAATTTCTGCAGTTGGCCATGCGTAGTTTAGATCACCTCTTAATTGTTTACAACTCATAACATCATGAGCACCACCATAAGATTTACGTAGTGTAATCGTTACTTTAGGCACTGTAGCTTCACCATAAGCAAATAGTAATTTTGCACCGTGTAGAATGATTCCTCCATATTCTTGCCCCGTTCCTGGTAAGAAACCTGGCACATCTACAAGCGTTACAATAGGAATATTAAAAGCATCACAGAAACGAACAAATCGTGCTGCTTTTCTTGAAGCATCAATATCTAAAACACCTGCATAATATTTTGGTTGATTGGCAACAATACCAACCGGACGACCATTAAATCTTGCAAAACCAACACAAATATTTCGTGCGTAATTTCTATGTACTTCTGTAAATTCTCCGTTATCTGCAAGTATTGAAATAACATCTACAACATCATAAGGTTGATTTGGATTTTCAGGAATAATATCATTTAAAGCATCCTCTATACGATCAACAGGATCATTACTCGTAATTATAGGCGCTTCTTCTAAGTTATTTGAAGGCATATAGCTTAATAACTTGCGTATCAACAATAAATTCTCTTCGTCATTCTCTGCTAAGAAATGGGAAACACCAGATCTTGTTGAATGAATTTTTGCACCACCTAATTCTTCTGCGGTTACAACTTCTCCTGTTACAGATTTTACAACTTTAGGACCTGTTACAAACATATAGCTTGTTTCTTCTGTCATAATAGTAAAATCGGTTAATGCTGGAGAATAAACTGCTCCACCAGCACAAGGCCCTAATATTGAAGATATTTGAGGAATCACTCCTGAAGCCATAATGTTACGTTGAAAAATCTCAGCATAACCAGCTAAAGATCTAACACCTTCTTGAATACGTGCCCCACCTGAATCATTTAATCCAATAACAGGAACTCCAATTTTCATGGCCATATCCATAACCTTACAAATTTTTAAGGCATAAGTTTCAGATAACGAACCACCGAATACGGTAAAATCTTGTGCGAATAAGTAAACTATTCTTCCGTCAATTGTTCCATGACCTGTAACAACACCATCTGAGAGATAAATTTGTTTATCTAAACCAAAAGATTTTGTTCTGTGCGTTACAAACATGTCAAATTCTTCAAAACTATCTTCGTCTAAAAGAATATCTATACGCTCGCGTGCCGTTAGTTTACCTTTTGCATGTTGAGAATCTATACGTTTTTCTCCTCCTCCCAACTTTGCTTTCGCTCTTTTTTCAATGAGCTCGTTAATTTTATCTTGATTTGCCATAAAAATTGTATTTACTTATAAATTTATGTTAGTTGAGATTAGTTTTGTTTAGAACAAAGTTCAGTAAGAACACCTAAGGTTGATTTTGGATGTAGAAAACCGATATCTAAACCTTCAGCTCCTTTTCTAGAAACTTTATCTATTAATCTAACCCCTCTTTCTTCTGCCGTTTTTAAAGCCTCTGTAGCATTATCTACAGCAAAAGCAATATGATGAATACCTTGTCCTTTTTTAGCGATAAACTTCCCAATAGGGCCATCTGGTGAAGTGCTTTCTAATAATTCGATTTTTGTATTACCTACAAAAAAAAAGGCTGTCTTCACTTTCTGATCAACAACCTCTTCTATAGAATAACACTTAAACCCTAATACATCTTCATAATATTTTATTGATTCCTCTAGATTATCAACTGCTATACCTAAATGTTCTATATGTGATATATTCATAATTAAAATGTTTAATTTTTAACAAATTTAGGCGAGACTAAGTTTTTATAACATGACAGATATCATAAAATGAAATAACAATCGTATTTTTTGCAACAATTTTATATCTATCCCTGAAAAATACCCTAACATTAATTTGATTTTGATAATTCCACTGATTATTTTTTATTATATTTTGAATTGAAAAATATTCAAAAAAGAGCTCCTAAAATTGATTATTTAATTTTACAGTTTGAACAAAAAAAATATTACAATAAATACTTAAAATCTATTTAAAACAGCCCATACAAATTCTTTATCTTTGAAGCTACCAAACCAAAATAAGCTTTATGATTTTTATAGATAATGAAGGAAACACAAACCCTAAATTAAATTTAGCGTTAGAAGAATATGCTTTAAGAAACTTTGACACTTCTACAGATTATTTATTATTCTATATTAATGAGCCTTCAATTATTATTGGACGTAACCAAAACACCTTAGAAGAAATTAACAAAGATTATATAGATGCTAATGGCATCCATGTAGTACGCCGTGTTTCTGGTGGTGGTGCTGTTTATCATGACTTAGGAAATCTAAATTTTAGTTTTATTACTAATCATGATGGAAAAAGTATTAGTAATTTTAAGAAGTTTACGGCTCCTGTAATTCGTGTTTTAAACGCTATGGGCGTTACTGCAGAGCTTAAAGGACGAAATGATATTCAGGTTGATGAAAAGAAAATTTCTGGTACAGCACAATTTTCTACAGGAAAACGTATGATTAGTCACGGAACTTTATTATTTGATACTGACATGAGTGAAGTTGCAAAAGCGCTTCAGGTAAAAATGAGTAAAATACAGTCTAAAGGGCATAAATCTGTTAGAAGTCGTGTGGCAAACATTAGTGAGTTTTTAAAAACACCTATTTCTATGGGTGATTTTAAAAACCAATTACTGAATGGATTATATGAAGCGAGTGAACCTTTTGAAATCCATAAGCTTACAGAAGATGAATGGAAAGCGGTTCATCAATTAAAAGCAGAGAAGTATGATCAATGGGATTGGAATTATGGCCGTTCTCCTAAGTTTAATATTCAACGAAATAAACGTTTCTCTATTGGAGAAATAGACCTTCGTATTTTTGTTGAAAAGGGATTGATTTCAGAATTTAAAATCTTTGGTGATTTCTTTGGAAGACAACCTGTAACGGATCTAGAAGATTTACTTATTGGTGTTCCTTATGATAAAAATGAAATCAGTAACGCTTTAGAAAATGTATCTATAGAGAATTATTTTGGAAAAATAGAAAAATCAGATTTTATAGATCTTGTTTATGGTAATGATTAATTAGTCTTAAATATTTCTTACCTACAATACATAACAATAGATCATAAAAAAATGACTTATTGCACCGGCTAACACAAATAAATGCCAAATAACATGGTTATATAGCATGTTATTTAATGCGTAAAAAATAATACCAATAGTATAGAAACCACCTCCAGCATACAACCAAAGTATACCATCTGGACCAAGACCTTGTGATACATTAGAAAAATCTAATACAATTAGCCATCCCATCACTAAATATAAAAGGGTTGAAAAAATCTCAAATCTTCCTGTAAAAAACAATTTTAAAATTAGACCAAAAGCTGCAATCCCCCAAACTGTAGCAAAAAGAACCCAGCCTAAACTATCCCTTAAGAGTAATAATACAACAGGTGTATATGTCCCTGCAATAAGCAAATAAATACTAGAATGATCTACAATTCTAAAATAATGTTTTCGTTTTTCTCCTTTTACGCCATGATAAAATGTTGAAGCTAAAAATAGAATAATGATTGAAAGCCCATAAACAATAACACTAAACAGACTCCAAGGAGTAAGACTATCTGCTTTTAAGATTAGTAAAACTAAAGCTACAATACCTAAAAGAGCACCAAAACCATGCGTCCAAGTATTTAATTGTTCTTCGCGTTGCGTAGGAATTCTCATCTTTGTTTTTTTGTATTTAGAGGTATTGATTTTTGCTTAGACCATTTATTTACACAGTCGTAAAAATCAATTTCGAAAGCAGGTTCTTGTCGTTTTAAACGCTCAACCTGAAAGGCGCGTTGCAAAATATCTTCAATTAAATAGTCTTCCTCTACATCAATAGGGATAAACTCTCGTTTTAAAGAAATATCAAATAAACTAGCCGTACTATTAAACCAAAAAGCACGCCAACCACTTCGTAATTCCTTAATAAGTTGAAAAGTTGTTTTACCCGTTTGGCGATGTATTAATTTTACTAGAATCTGACCTTCAGTTTTGGTAAGTTTCTTTAATTCCGCAGAAAATTCATCCTCAATATACCTCTGAATAACTTTAGTATATCGTTTTTTGTCTCGTTTACGTTCCAAGCTATCTAATCGGTTTTGTAATGCTTCTAAACGTTCTGCCGCTAGCTTTGCATAAGGATAAACCTTTAAGGTTTTTCGTCTTAAAATGATATAACGAATTCTTGCTTCTCTGTCTACAAAACTCAACTTAGGCAATACTAAAACTTCTTTAAGATCTACCGAAGTAACAGGAATAGAGTCTCCTTCTATAATCATATAATATACAGCCGTAGAATCTTGTTTTACCGGATTCTCTTCTTGTGCATTTAATACAACTGAAAAAAACAATGTTATATAAAGAATATATTTCATGAATTTACTTAACGCTAAAATCGTTCCAATCTTTCATTTTATACAAATTCAAAATTACTAATATTTAAAATCTATAAGCTTAAATCCCTATTAATATTATTTAAAATCTTCTATTTATATGGAAGCTTTAAAGATCATTAAAATTAAGACATAAAAAAAGACCTTTCAAATGAATTACACTTAAAAGGTCTTTCTAAAAATTTATAAAATAAAATTAGAGTTTCTGACGGTTATCTCCAGAGTTTCTATCAATTAATTTATTGTAAGGGTCTACTCCTACTTCTGTAGGCTTTTCATCAACAGTAATAGAAATTTTATTATCGATTAAAGTGATTTTATGTTTCTTTAAATACAATTGCTTTTCTTTCATCTCACCATCAACTTCATGCTCTGTAAACACTCCGACATCTATATAATCTTGAAGCGGTAATGATAAAATAGGTTTCGTCTTACCTTCTGGCAAGTATGAGATTGAATCTCTTCCTGTTTCAGAAAATAATTGTTTTCCTTTTTCATCATTTCTGTATTTACTAACATCAAATTCAATATCTACTTTGTATTTACCGTTGTCTAATTCGGTAGACGTTACATTTTTAATACTATTGTCATAAACCGTTATGGTTTCAAACATATCTTTTATAACATATTGTAAACTATCTGGCGTAACTGCTTTAATATGATTTACCATATCTATAGACGTTGTATAAGGTGGCTCTTGAAATTTTACTTTTTCAACATACGTTTTTAATGCGCTATTTAAGACCTCTTCCCCAAGATAATCACTAAGTGCATAAAAGACTAATGATCCTTTTTCATAACGAATATAGCCTTGTCCATCATTGTACATTAATGGGTTTTCACGCTTACGCTCAAAGGTTCTTTGGAAAAGGTAACTATCTAATGATTTTTTTAGAAACTTACGCATTTGTGCTTTACCTAATTCTTTTTCTAACACTTTTAACGCTACGTATTCCGATAAACTTTCAGATAACATTGTTGCTCCTAAAACATCGGCCCCAATGACTTGGTGTGCCCACCATTGATGTGCAACCTCGTGAACGGTAATAGCGTAGGTATAATTTAGATCCCCATCTTCATTATCTTCTACATCTGCTATAAAACCTGCATCACCAGAAAAAGGAATTGTATTAGGAAATGATTGCGCAAAACCTCCACTTGGAAATTCTACAATTCGAAGTTGTTTATGCTGATAAGGGCTAAAATTTTCGCTATTGTAAGCCAACGAAGCCTTCATACCATCCATCATACTTTCTAAATTATACTCGTGTCCTTTGTGGTAATAAATCTCAAGATCTACATCCTTCCATTTGTCTTTTTTCACTTCATATTTAGCTGAATTATAAGCGTAAAAATTCAAGATTTTACTATCCATTTTATAATGAAAATAGCGTCTTCCATCTTCTACCCATTCTTTTTGAAGATAACCCGGTGCAATTGCAATTTGATCTTCACTTGTGCTTACGGTCGTTTCAAAATCAATCCAATCGCTATCTTTTGAAATATAGGTATTACCTAAAGCCGTAGAATCTGAAGGATGTGGTCTTAGCTCATTAGGTGCTAATCCGTATTTCTCACGTGTTTTATCGTCTGAAAGTTCACCTCCATTATAACCTAAATTAGGAAACAGTTGTGTATTATTAATAAAAGTTCCATTTTCTATAACTGGTGAATTAGAAACAAACAATGTGTTGGGTTTATTTTTTACTGTAAAATTCAAAATCAATGAATCTCCAGGTTGCATTGGTTGTTTTAACTTATAAATATCGAAATTATAAAGTGTATCTTCAGAAACAAGCGTGTTTTCACGATTAAACTTGAAAGTACTCTCGTAATCATTATGATTTAAGAAAATGCTATCAATAACCTTATTGGTTTTATTAATCATGGTGTATTCACCTGAAGATTCAAAATTTCGTTCATCTATAAATAAATCTAAATTAACGTTTACTGCAACAATTCTAGGTTGTGCATAATCTTCGTATTTCTTATATTTCTTCTCCCAATTAACACGTAATTCTTCTCGTTCTTTTGAAGAATAAAGATCATTATTAATATTTGTAGCATGATAAATGGTATAACCCATCGCTAAGAAACCACCTAAAAACACAACTAAAGCTATAGCAATAGGTGTTTTAAAACGCTCTTTTGCAATTGCAATGCGTTCTGCAAATGAACTTGGTAAACCACGTACCCAAAACAAAGCTGCAATAAGCATTAAAACTAATCCTCCAAGAACCCAGTAGAATTTATAAATTAAATACCTAGCTAAAGAATCTCCGTAACCATTCATATCATTATAACTAAAGCCCGAACCTTCATTATACTTAAATAAAGGTTGTTCTACACCAGCTAGAGTTAAAAAAGGAATTCCTATAGAAACAACTAATAATACAAATAAGCCTAAATATGGATTTCTTATTAAAGTCTGAACCATTAAAGCTAAAAAGGCCCAAATGATATAATTAATCAGCTTTAATCCGAATAATTCTTTAATGTATAAACCTAATTCAATATCATAATAGCCCTTGTAAAGTTGAAATAAAATCCCTGCAACCATAATGACAGAAAGTAATAACATCTGCATTTTTACAATAGCAATAAACTTAGATAAAAATAGAGACCAGTTTGGAATTGGTGTTACATCTTCTAAACCATTCATATTAGAAATCTTACTGCGATTTACTAACATTCCGGCATAAAGAAATGTACATATATTAATAGCAATCACAAATACTCCACCACCTTGTAACATTAACCATGTTCTTGGGTATGATGATGCACCAACTTGGCTTCCGGCTTCAGATAATGCAACTAAAACAATAATAAGCCCCACTAAAACAATACTGATAAACGCCCAACTTTTTACAATATATTTGAATTCTATATGAGCTATTTTCCAAGTGGCTTTTAAGTTTTGAATAAAAGAATAATCATACCCTACTTTTGGTAAGTTAATTTTAGTAATACCACCAAAGTTTCGTTTTGTAGAACGTTCGCCTTTTTTCTTCTTAAAGAATGAAAACGACATGGCATTTTGACTGAATGTAAATAATTTAAAAACAATACCAAATACAATTGTTGCAACACCTAACCATAATAAACGGTTATAAACGATGACTTCTTTAATAGGAATTTGTAATTCATTTTGTTCGTAAACCGTCCAATAACGGGTATAATAACTAACAGCAGAAGATCCAAAAGGATCAAATAACGAAGCTAAATAACGACTGTCTTGGTCGTATAAAAAATTATCTGTTATTCTTTGAATAAACAACAATAAAATCACAGTTATAAATCCGGCAGCAATATTTCTAGAAAAGGTAACTACTGCAAAAACGATAGCTCCAAACAATAAAATATTAGGCAATATAAAAAGCCAATAAGCATTAAAATACGATTGAATATCAAACGCAATAACCAAATCTGAATTTATGCCAGGCAATCTAAAACCAATAAACATACCGATACCTATTGTAAACACAATAAGAGATACAACGGTAATAGCACTAAAGAATTTAGCAAATAGATAATTCGCTTTTGTAAATGGATAAGAATAGAGAATGGAATGCATTTCACTTTTAAAATCTCTATTTACTGAAGCACCAATAATGGATGGAAATAAAAAGAAGATTAAAATTGTTAAACCATTAAAAAGACCATTTACTCCAACAGGTGAATTTACTATCCGAGAAGAGCCAGTTGTTGCTGTAATACTATCGAAAATACCAGCAGTAGTTGCCGCCATTAACAATGCCAACATAAAAAATATGGCCATATAAATATAAGTCGCTGGTCGTTTTAACCAGTACTTTAATTCGTGAAAAAATATAGTAGAAAACATAGATGTACTTTTTTTAAATGATTTAGGATTAAACTGCAGTTACAGGTTCGTCCTCTTTTAGTGCAATAAAGTACACATCGTCAAGCTGTGGCTCAATCGATTTAAAATCCTCACTAGGTTGTTCCTCACTAAACACACGGATATTAAGAGAGTTATCTTCGTTATAATTAGAAGATAACACATTGAATTGTGCTTCGTGCGTTTCTAAATCATCTCTATCTATAATTTTAGTCCAAATACGACCTTGCAATTCTATTCTTGCCTGAGATGGTGTGGCTTGTTTTAAAATACGTCCACCATTTAAAATGGCCATATCGTTACAAAGTTCCTTGACATCTTCAACTATATGTGTCGAAAAAATTACTGTACAATTGGTACCAACCTCACGCAACACATTTAAAAAACGATGACGCTCTGCAGGATCTAAACCAGCTGTTGGCTCATCTACAATAATTAATTTTGGATTATTTAATAATAATTGAGCAATTCCGAAACGCTGTTTCATACCACCAGAATAACCTGCGACATGCTTTTTACGCATGTCATAAAGATTGGTAATATCTAAAACCTCTTTAACTAAAGCTTTTCTGTCTGATTTAGATCGAATACCTTTTAAGGTTGCAAAATAATCTAGTAAATCTTCAGCAGACATTTTTGGATACACACCAAAAGATTGTGGTAAATAACCCAAAACTTTACGTAAAGCCATTTTATCTTTTAAAACATCAATATCACCAAACATAATAGATCCAGAATCCGGACTCTGTAATGTTGCAATAGTTCTCATTAAAGACGATTTCCCTGCACCATTTGGTCCTAAAAGTCCAAACATTCCTGTTCCGATTTCAAGATTTAGATTATCTGTGGCTTTAACACCATTTTTATAAGTTTTGGTAAGGTTCTTTATTACAAGCTTCATAAAGTATGGTTTTAGATTATAATTCTATTAGTATTAAAATAGATGAATTTGTTACAAAAAAATCTAAAAGCTTCTAAAAGCTGAATAAATCCTTTTACTTTTACATAAATCAAATATCTACATATGGCTTCTAAGAGCATACTTAATAAAAAATCACTCGATTTTCTTGAAAAATATTTAAATAATGCCTCACCAACAGGTTACGAATGGGAAGGGCAAAAAATCTGGATGGATTACCTTAAACCCTATGCAGATGAATTTATTACAGACACTTACGGTTCTGCTGTTGCTGTTATAAACCCTGAAGCAAAATATAAAGTGGTTATTGAAGGGCATGCCGATGAAATTTCATGGTATGTGAATTACATTTCGGATAACGGTTTACTCTATGTTATCAGAAATGGTGGTAGTGATCATCAAATTGCACCGAGTAAGGTTGTAAACATTCATACAAAAAATGGCATTGTAAAAGGTGTATTTGGATGGCCAGCAATTCATACCAGAAGTAAAGCAAAAGAACAAGCGCCTAAGCCTGATAATATCTGCATTGATATAGGAGCAAAAGATAAGGAAGAAGTTGAAAAAATGGGAGTTCATGTTGGTTGTGTAATTACTTACCCTGACGAATTTCATATTTTGAATAAAGACAAATTTGTTTGTCGTGCGTTAGACAACAGAATGGGTGGTTTTATGATTGCTGAAGTGGCGCGTTTACTTAAAGAAAATAAGAAAACACTTCCTTTTGGATTATATATTACCAACTCTGTACAAGAAGAAATTGGTTTACGTGGCGCTGAAATGATTGCACAAACCATTAAGCCAAACGTAGCAATTGTAACAGATGTTACCCATGATACAACAACACCTATGATTGACCAAAAGACGCAAGGTTATGCTGAAATTGGAAAAGGTCCTGTTGTTGCTTATGCACCTGCCGTACAACAAAAATTACGTGATTTAATTACGGATACAGCTGATGAGAAGAAAATTCCTTTTCAACGTGCTGCATTATCTAGAGCTACCGGAACAGATACAGACGCCTTTGCTTATAGTAATGGTGGTGTTGCTTCTGCTTTAATTTCTTTACCATTGCGTTATATGCATACTACTGTAGAAATGGTGCATCGAGATGATGTTGAGAATGTTATTAAATTAATTTATGAAACTTTATTAAAAATAGAAGACGGAGAAACGTTTAGCTATTTTAAATAGAAAATATCAGACCTGTCAGTTTTTTATAACCTGACAGGTCTATTTTATTTTATGGATGAAATTTTAGATATCGTTGACAAAAACGGTAAACCAACAGGAAGAACTGCACTAAAATCTGAAGCGCATTCTAAAGGCTTGTATCACAATACCATTCACTTATGGCTGTACACCTCTAAAGGTGAAATATTACTACAGCAACGCTCTCACAAAAAATCAATTTACCCATTGCTTTGGGATGTTTCTGCTGCAGGACATATAGATGCTGGAGAAACATTTATAACAGCAGCTTTACGGGAAACAAAAGAAGAATTAGGTTTAGAATTAGAACCAAAAGATCTCACCAAAATTGGAACCTTTCTTCATGAAAGTAGCTATGCTGAAGGTAAAATTCAAGATAATGAATTTCATCAAGTATTTATTGCAGAATTAACCGTTCCATTAAACACTTTAGTAATACAAGACTCTGAAGTTGAAGCTATAAAATTAGTATCGCTCGAAGAGTTTTATAATTTATTAAACAATAGTGAAACTAACATGCACTTTGTAGCGAGTAATCGCGACTATTATTTAAAAGTACTAGAAACAGTAAAGAATAAGCTTTAATTATACTAGTATTTAAAAACACATTTCAGAACCTTAACAAGGTTCTAATTTTTTAATTCTTATCAAAAAATTAAAACCCCAACTAATAGATTAGCTGAGGTTTTTAAAGCTAGTCAAACTTGAAACCATCAAAGCCCCCTTAGACAAATAGCGATCCCTACATCCTATTTTATGGCTTCAAATTATGACCTTTCAAAAAATTTAGAACATGATATATAAAATACCTTTCTTTTATTTAGTATTTCAAAAATACACATCAAATAGACAAAACCTGTCCTTTTTATAATTAATGTTAATTATTTATTGCTGTAAATAAAATAATATTGTTAAATTATTAACACATAGGTTTATAGCTTAGATAATATTTTATCAACTTTATATTTAATTCCTTTATCTGCATTCACTAATGATTTATTAGTTGATATAAGGTCTATTTTATGATTCAAAATATGTCTTAAATTAGCCATCCAATCTTCCATACGCATTTTTCCTTTCGATTGATTAATCGTTCTCAACGTCACTGCTACATTTTCTGGACAATTAACCACTTGTGCAATTTCGGCATTCGTTAAACGATCACGGTAGGTCATAAAAACGTCTTCTGATGAGCGTATGTGCTCGTAATCATATCTATCTCCACCTCGTAAAGTTTCTCCGGTATAGCAATCTGTATATAACGCTATACCATCTCCACCTCTAGTTAAAGCTTGTTGATGCATTTGTGCTTTTACTTTGGTGAAAAGAAGGTCGATTTCTTTGCGGTGGTATGGGCGGTTTGGGTTTTGCATTTTAATATTACCAATTTTAAATCATTATATCCTGACCAACCTTATCTACTTAAAAAGTTACGGCCAAGTTACGTCAATACAGCAGCCATGAACCCATCCTGATTTACCTGTTTCGGAAATAATTGCAAACCAAACGTCTGAAATCTCATTACCGTTCAATTCAATAGTCGTTTTAAAACTACTTATTTTATCAACATTAACAAATGAATCTTTTTTTAATAATTCAATAGTTTCTCCATCTAAATTAGGTTTATCTCTTAATCTTAAGTTTTCTACTAAAATATAACCAAAGCCACCAGCCTCTTCTTCAAGTAAAGGGGTATTGTCAAGGACAAAATCTTTATTACTAACTGATATTATTAAATCAATATTATTTTTCTCAACCTTAGATAAAAGAGTAATAACCTCTTTATGCATTGGCTTGTACCAGTTTTGCTTTCTGAAATAATGATCCATCTCACTATCTGACATAAAAATATACCCATGACGCGCAAAAATCTCATTGCGCATAATTTTCAAGTTATTTTCTGAATACTTCTTATTTCTTAATTCAGAAAGAGTAAGTAATCTATGCGAAGTAAATGGATAAAGCCCCAAGCTATTCTTATCAATTTCTACAATATTCTTCTCATAATCATCAGATTCGCTATCCGTTTCAATATTAATTCTTTCCTCAGAAAGATCTTTCTTCTCTGATTCAAGCAAATGATCTAAACAAGACGTCAACAATAATGACGGAATAATAAAAAATAATAATTTTTTCATTGATTTTTATATTCGTTGTATCCTTAACCTTTAAATAATTCTATATTCTTCCGTTTAACTCTATTTTTTAGATGCAGGGCGTGACATAACGGTTTATACCATAAAAAACTAAATAATAGAATTATAAAACTATTAGAAAAGAAAAAACCAACGAATATTAATAACATAAATAAATAATAATTGTATTTATAAAGTCGAATTCTTAAATCTTCTAAACTATGATGAACTTTCTCGTATTCTCTATAGTTTGTATTATCTCTTCCTAAAAGCAGGTCTTTCCATGCCTCTTTCATTGTTAATCCAAATTTTACGTTATTCATAAGTTATAGTATTAGGTCAGCACCATTAAGAAAACTATCAATTTCTTGATCTAAATTTTCATTAAAATTTTTAGCGTTAGGGTTAATTAATTTAGCTGCTTTTTCAAGTCCTTCAATATTCTTTTCTGATAAGACCTTTTTAACATCATCATGATTTGCCTTATTCAGTTTGATATTTCTTTTTAAATCTTCAGCATAATTTAAAATCTTATCAGCTAATAGCTGCTCGTTGAGTTCGTTCGCCTTATTAAGAGACTTGGTCTCTTGATTTAAATTAAAAACTTTTAATTCTACACGTAAGGTCTCTAATCCTACTTTGGCTAAATCGCGTTTAAATTTATTTGCCTTAACAACATCCATACTCTTGGGCATAGGCAAACTTGATAAATATGACTCAATTTTAGAAATTATTTTTGTTTCTGCATCAGGATTTTCGTTTAAATATATATTTAATACATTTTCTAATTTAGACGAAACTTCATGTAATTGTCCATTCACATTTTCGGTTTCAAAATCTCTATATGCCGTAATCACACTTTTTGATAATTCCCTCCTAGTGCTAACGTCTTCTATAACCGCCCTTATCTCTTCTCCAACTAATATAATATTCTTATTTTTTAATTCCATACAACAGCTTTTTTCTGTAATTCTTGATCTAGTTCAATCTCTAGCACATTTCTACTAGCATTAATTATTCTTTTTACCACTGTAATTAATTTAGTCAATTCTTCTTCCGAATTAGGTGTTTTATTAAATTCAGTCATTATTACTTCAGAGTTTGAATTTATTCGTTGATTTATTTCACTTAACTCATTTTCACTTTCAGAGATATATTGATTTATTGTTTCGCGTTTCTCTATCTCATCATTCTTTAAACTTTGTATATATTCATAATCTTCAACAACAGGTTTACAGTAATTTGTCCATTCTTGCAGAGTAGAATAATATACTGTTGATGCTCTACCTAAAGTAAATAATTCAATTAAAATGAAAGGTTTAGTAGGTTTTAATGAAAGTGCTATGAAATATTCTTCTTTTTTAATTTCTAAAATTTCACCGAGTCTTATTTCTTCTTCTTCTGAATACTTTATATTACTATGTAAATCAATGATCTTTTGATTTAAAAATCTTTGTTTTTTAATTAATTTATTGTTTTCGCCTTTAGCTTTATTAATAGTTGGATTTTCCAAAATCCTATCATATAAAGGTTTAAAATCGGAAACTATTATTTCTGAATTACTTTTAATAAAAGTATTATAATTTGGTATAATTGAGTGAGATAATTTAGAATACAGTTTTCCTAATCTAAAAATATCTGCTATAATAAGTTCGTTATCTTCACTCATTTTATGCTTTAGAATCTCAACATCACGTTTAATTAACGCAACAACTTCTTTTGATTTATTCCTTGTATCTATACCTCCCATGATGGCAGCTGCACCTGCTGCAATAGCAACTTGAATTCCAGCACCAATAAGATCACCTTTATTTAAGTCTCTTTTTTTTGAAATAGAGCTCAAATTTTTCCATGCTTCACTAGATTCAGCAGAAACAGAATTACCAAAGTTATTTAAAGCAACATCGACTGTATTTAAAAACTCTTGATGTTGTTCATTAATTTTATTGTAACTTAAATTAAGTTCGTTCCAAGAGTTTTCAAAATCTAACCATTCTATCTGATCAAAATCAAAGAGTTCAGGATATTGCTGTTTTGCACGATTTCCAAATAAATCAATCAATAGCTGCACAACATCGTCTCTTTCACATTTAAGTTCATTTCTTAAAATATTGAAATCATTAATTAAGTTTAAATTAACATTCTTTATCTTATCGTATTCACCAATCATCGCTTCATATCCTTCAAGAACTTTTTTAGCGTATTTTTTTGCACTATCGGCATTACCAATACCTAAAAATTCTTTCTTGAATTCTAATTTTTGAGTACTTACAAGTGTTGTTTCTATCCTAGTTTTAGAGTCTTCATTATTTATTTCAGTAGCATTTGATTTTAAAAGCTTAACTTTTTTGGTTAAGCTATCCTTTTCATTATTTGAAAATTGAGATACATGATTAGAAGAATACAAACGTTTAGGATTATAAACAGCATCATTTCCTATATTCTCCTTTATTGTCTCAACAATAGCTTCTTGAACAATATTAGAGCTCATTTCGTAACTCAACCTTACTAATGCGTTAAATTCTATTGTATCAGCTAAATTTAAATCGTCATGCTTTTCATTAAGTAAACTCACCAATGCACGTCTAGAAATTCGAAGTGGCTCATTAGTTCTAGGTTGTTTATTGGCAAAGTTTTCTCTTGCTATTTTAGCTATTGAAGATGCAATTTCTTCATTAGAATATTTATCAGAAAACTTCATTGAAATATCAATTTCTTTCATGTGTTTTTTTTTATTAAACTGTATATAGTGATAATAGGAAGGAATTATTTGAAATTTTAATTTAGTCAAACACGTTTATACTCTAAATACCCCAAACTCAAATACCCTTCAGGTTTTAAGTCAATTCCATGAACTCTTTTAAAAGCCTTATGTATTTTATCCACCTCGTCAAAAGGATTAGAAAACATACTACTTACCTGTACAGATAAACCTGCATCTACATACTCGCCCTGTACATTTATTGCACATTTTGTTTTAATTTCAAATGTTGCCATTGTATTTTTTTAAATTAGTGAATCATTAAATCATCCTCAGAAATCTACACCCATTTATGAAACACAACTTCAACAGTATTTTCTGAAGATTTACAAGTAATACTCGTATTTAATTGAGAAGTGACAGTATCATTTTTGTGGATGCCACAGATACTGCATTTATAAGTTGCCATAGGTTGGTTATTTTGGGGTAATTTCTAATAATGCTCAAATCTATTCTTGAAATCGACAAAATATGTCCGTTTCAAAAATATGTTTTTAAGGACATGAAATTAGACTGTCTTTATAAGACATAAAAACATTAAAGGAGAAAACTAGACAAGGAGAATGTAATTAAAGGAATCTACTCATAATAACCCAACATTAACCCCAAATGATGCTTTACATATGCTTTAACACGTAATGGACTAACCACCTTCACCCAAAGATTATATTTTAAAATATCCATTAAAAACTCATAATTAGGCTCAATAAAAATCTTTATTTCACCCCAAATATCTGAATTTAAATAATCTAACGCTACAGTATCCATTTTTTTAGGGCGAAAGATAATTTCTTGACTATGATGAATCGGATTTAACTCTAAATACTTAAAATGATGATTGGCTACTTGAATATAAATCCATTCAGGTTGCATATCTGTTTTTAATATTCCAATAGCATTTTTAAAATATTCAGAAGAATTAAAACTAACAGGCTCTCTAACAATTTGTTTACTGATTTTTAGAGATTTAATTCTATCATCCAAACAAAAAGCATAAATACCATATTCATTGTTGTGAGCTATTAAATACCATGCTTTATTAATTTCTTTAATATGTAAAGGTTGAAAAAAACCAGAAAGTGTTTGAAAACCACTGTCATCATACCAACCTTGATATTCAATTTCGATAAAATATTTTTGCTCTATCGCATGAATAAGCGGTACTAAATCTACCTGAGAACTTAAAGAACTGCGTGCTGTAGTAACATACGGTTTCCAAGCATGTGCATGATGATGCAAAAGATATAATTCTGTTTTCTCATAAATTTCTTTTAAAGCTTCACTTATTTCATATCCATCTACAAAATAACCATAGTTGCGCTTATGTAAAACAATAGCTTGGTAATAGGATTTAATTTTATCCAAATCACGTTTAATCGTTTTTTGACTATGCAGATTCAGTTTATCATATAAGGCATCCTCATTATTGTCTGCACGAATATGATCTAATGCTCGCTGCAAATCTTCTAATGGCACAAATCCATTTTTATCAATACCGTAAATTTTAGGGTTAGAAATGATACGTAAAATATAATAGCGGCGAAGAAATTCTGGGGTCATAGCAGGGATTAAAAAACGAATTTAATAATAAAGTTTCAAACGACTAAAAGTAAACTGTTTTTATATATTTGAAAACCAAATACACTACATGACATCGGTTTTTAGTAAAAAGGATTTTATCGCAACGAAGTGGTTTACTCTAGAGAAATTAATACAATTAATCACAGGTGTATTTATTGTTCCTCAAATATTTAGCACCTTAGGTACCGTAGATATTGGTAAACTTAAATTTGTAGAATCTATACTAGGCATGTTTACTCCCCTATTATTTTTAGGACTATCTGCCATATGTATAAGAGAAATTGTTTTTAACCCAAAACGAAGCGAACAAATTTTAGCCACAGCTTTCTATCTTAGACTCATAAGCTGGATTATTATTTTTATCGGAATTGCTATTTATTATGGCTTATCTAAAAATAGCCCACTTACTAGCTTATATCTAATCATTGCCTTTAGTTATTTATTTAAACTCACCGATGTTTTTGAATATTATTTATTAGCTAAAAAATGGACAAAGATCATATTTATCAGTAAAATTAGTACGTTAATTATTATTGTCACTTTACAATATTATGGTGTTAAAAACCATTTGGATGTTAACTATTTTGCCAAACTTATAATTCTAGACTTCCTGATTCAGGGGGGGATTTATATCCTAATTTTAAAGTATAAAAAGACATTTTCATTTAAGAAATGGAGATTCTCAGGAGACTTAGCAAAATCTTTATTAAAGATGTCATTTCCTTTAATACTGTCTAATGGTCTAATTATGTTTTACATTACTATTGACGAACTTTTTTTAAAATATTTTTTAGGCGATCATGCCAACGGAATCTTTGCTACAGTTCAGTTTTTAGTCATAGCATTAACTTGGAATGTTGGGTTTTCTATCATTAATGCTCTATATCCTTCCCTTGCAGAATCCTTTCAAAATAATAGTTTACTGTATGTGAAAAAAGTAAAAAAAATATTAAAAATCATGTGTTTTTTGGGATTATTAATAGGTGTTTTTTATTCCTTTTTCGGAAATCTTATCTTGAATAATTATTTCACAGAAGATTATACAGAAGCACAAATACCATTATTAATTTTCTGCTGGTCACCGCTTTTTATTTTTATAGGTATGATTTATGAAAAACACTTAATCAACACTAATGATCTTCAAAAAAACGTGTATCGATTTATACTTGGCTGTGTTTCTAATATTATTTTATGCTATTTATTAATTCCTATTTGGCAAGTTACAGGTGCTGCGATTGCGGTTTTAGCAAGTCATTTTATAACCAATATATTATTTATCTTTTTAGACCGTAAAAGCAGAAAACAACTCTTATCTCTTTTTTAATTATTTTTGATTCATGAATTTACTCTTACTAGCCATTGCTCCCGTTTTTAGTATCATTTTATATGTCTATTTTCAAGATAAATATGATAAAGAACCTAAAAAATTACTCATCATTAGTTTTCTATTAGGCGCTATAGTAAGCATCTTAATTGTATTCTCTCTCTATTTTTTCACCGGACGATTAATCCCAATAACTGACCAGTTTAGTATTTGGCAGCAATTTATACAAGCATTTGTAGTTGTGGCGCTGGCTGAAGAATTCAGTAAATACGTCATTGTAAAATACTATGCACAAACTAAAAAAGCATTCAATGAACCTTACGATGGCATTATGTATGCCGTAATGGTTTCTATGGGTTTTGCTTGTACAGAAAACATTATGTATGTTATTGGCGGCGGCGGTTACGAAGTTGCAGTTTTAAGAGCTTTCACAGCGGTCCCAGCGCATGCTGTTTTTGGTGTTATGATGGGCTATTTTATGGGCAAGGCAAAATTCTCAAAAAACAGAGTTTTACTTAATTTTACAGGTCTTTTATTAGCCATTTTATTTCATGGTGCTTACGACTTCTTTTTGTTCATTAATTTTATCCCAGGGATTTCTATTGGTGCATTTGTTTCCCTAATAATAGGGATTATTTTATCTAAAAAAGCGATTAAAGCACATCAAGATAATTCACACTTTAAAGCTTAATAAAACACCGAAAACTTTCATATTAAAAAAAGCATAGAGAATCTACATTTTATAGTTTATCCTATATTTTAAATAATATTTAGCGTTTCACCTTAAATATTTCTTATTTTGCAATATATTAAGCGATAAACAACTAATCACGTAAACTCTCTACTTTATGTACAAAATTAAAGTCAACGCTTCTCACACTTTCGATGTCACAAAAGAAAGTATGGAAACACTAGACGCTATTAAAACAGCACCTAATCATTATCACATTCTTCAAGATAATACCACAATTAAAGCCGAAGTTTTAAATGCTGATTTCAACAAGAAATTATATGCTGTTAAAGTCAACAATAATATTTTTGAAGTGAATATTTGTGATATTCTAGATCAGCAAATTGAAGCTTTAGGTTTTGAAATTGGCGCTTCTAAGCAAGTCAATGAAATCAATGCTCCAATGCCTGGATTAATATTAGAAATTAACGTTAGCGTAGGACAAGAAGTCAAAGAAAATGATGTTTTATTAATTTTAGAAGCCATGAAAATGGAAAACGTCATTCACTCTCCACGAGAAGGAGTTATTAAATCTATTCAAGTCAAAGAAAGGCAAACTGTTGACAAAAACACCCTTTTAATTGAATTTGAATAACTTAAACGTCAGTTCGAGTATTTTGTGAAGCTTCAGAAAAATGTATAGAAAAACATTTTACCACAAAGCTTCTATATCGTTCTATTGAGGTCCATCGAATAATAAAATTCATAAAATAATTTCACTCAAAGTGACGCTAAAGCCCCATTTATTATTCTATCGTTAGTTTGAGTATTCAGCCTTTTTTGTTTGAATATATCGAGAACCTGTAAGTAAATAATAACCTTAATTACAATCTTTGAACGACAAATGAATAATTGAAATTACATTAAAAATACTTCCAGTTAGAATATCAAAATAAGATACTGAAATAAATTCAGCATAATATGAAAAAATTACTAGTAGCCAATAGAGGAGAAATAGCCATTAGAATAATGCAAACAGCAAAAAAAATGGGTATTAAAACTGTTGCTGTTTTTTCGGAAGCAGACCGTAATGCTCCACATGTTAAATATGCAGATCAAGCTGTTTGTATCGGTCCTGCTCCATCAAACGAATCCTATTTAAAAGGAAATACAATAATAGAAGTTTCAAAATCACTTCATGTAGATGCCATTCATCCTGGTTATGGTTTTTTAAGTGAGAATGCTGACTTTGCAGAATTATGCGAAGAAAATAATATTATTTTCATCGGCCCGCGTTCTAAAGCCATCAAGCTAATGGGTAACAAATTAGCAGCAAAAGAAACGATAAAAGATTATAATATTCCCATGGTACCAGGAACAGATGAGGCGATCACTGATATTCCTAAAGCTAAAAAAATAGCAAAAGAAATAGGCTTTCCTATTCTTATAAAAGCTTCTGCTGGAGGAGGCGGAAAAGGAATGCGTATTGTTGAAAATGAAGTCGAGTTTGAATCACAAATGAATAGAGCCATAAGTGAAGCTACATCTTCATTTGGTGATGGTTCTGTATTTATTGAAAAATATGTGGCTTCACCAAGACATATAGAAATTCAGGTCATGGCAGATACTCATGGACACATAATTCACCTTTTTGAACGCGAATGTTCAATACAACGTCGTCATCAAAAAATCATTGAAGAAGCCCCTTCTGCAGTATTAACGCCAGAATTAAGAGAGAAAATGGGACAAGCTGCGATAAATGTAGCGCGCTCATGTGATTATGTTGGTGCAGGAACGGTAGAATTTCTTTTAGATGAAAACTTCAATTTCTACTTCTTAGAAATGAATACCAGACTTCAGGTTGAACATCCTGTTACCGAGTGGATTTCTGGAGTCGATTTGGTAGAACTTCAAATAAAAGTTGCGAGAGGTGAAGAATTAAACATCAAGCAAGAAGATTTACAAATTAAAGGTCACGCTTTAGAACTTCGTGTTTATGCTGAAGATACCATGAATGACTTTTTACCAAGTGTTGGTAATTTAGAAATTTATAAACTTCCTGAAGGAAACAATATAAGAGTCGATGATGGTTATGAGGAAGGCATGGATATTCCTATTTATTACGATCCAATGCTAGCTAAACTGATAACTTATGGTAATACCAGAGAGGAAGCAATTGCACTTATGATAACTGCAATTAATAATTACCAAATAAAAGGGGTACACAGCACATTACCGTTTGGCCGTTTTGTTTGTGAACATGATGCTTTTAGAAGTGGAAATTTTGACACCCATTTTGTAAAAAATTATTACTCATTTAATTTATTAAAAGAACAACATTTATTAGAGTCTGAAATTGCAGCAAAAATTGCATTAAAGCATTTCTTAAAAGAACATAAAATTTTACGAGTTCCTAATTAATCATTGTTAGTCATTAGCAAGCAATGTGTATAGACTCATCTAATCATTTCAGTTAAAACAGTACCAGAATTCTATAAGTTTTCATCCTTAATGGTTTTGGAATAATAAAATAAGCATGGACGACAAAATAAAAATATTAAACGATAAAATAGCTTTAGCAAAGCTTGGAGGTGGACAAGCACGAATAGATAAACAACACCAAAAGAAAAAACTAACAGCTCGAGAACGTGTATTATATCTTTTAGATGAAGGTTCTTTTGAAGAAATCGGAGCCTTAGTAACCCATAGAACTAAAGATTTTGGAATGGCAGACCAACAGTTTTACGGTGACGGAGTCGTTACAGGTTACGGAACTGTAAACGGCAGATTAACTTATGTTTTTGCGCAAGATTTTACTGTTTTTGGAGGATCATTATCCGAAACTCATGCCGAAAAAATCTGTAAAATTATGGATATCGCAGTTAATGTCGGTGCGCCCTTAATTGGTCTTAATGATTCTGGTGGCGCACGTATTCAAGAAGGTGTGCGATCTTTAGGTGGATATGCAGATATATTTTATAAAAACGTTCAGTCTTCGGGCGTCATTCCTCAAATTTCTGCCATTATGGGACCTTGTGCAGGTGGCGCTGTGTATTCTCCTGCAATGACCGACTTTACAGTGATGGTACAAGACACAAGCTATATGTTTGTAACAGGTCCTAGTGTTGTAAAAACGGTTACGAATGAAGAAGTTACTAGTGAAGAGTTAGGAGGTGCAAGTGTGCATTCTTCAAAATCTGGTGTTGCTCATATTACATCTACAAATGATGTAGAATGTTTAGAAGATATCAAAAAATTATTAAGCTACTTGCCACAAAGTAATAAGGAAAAACCAGTCGCTATTCCGTTTGAACTTAAAGAAGAACTTAGAGATGATTTAGAAACTATTGTTCCCGAAAACCCAAATAAACCTTATGATATGCATAAGATTATTACAGGTATTATTGATGAAGATTCCTTTTACGAAATCCATAAAGATTATGCCGAAAATATCATTGTAGGTTTTGCACGCTTAGGCGGAAAAAGTGTCGGTATTGTTGCTAACCAACCGATGTTTTTAGCTGGGGTTTTAGATGTGAATAGCTCTAAGAAAGCTGCACGATTTGTTCGTTTTTGCGACTGTTTTAATATTCCTTTATTAGTCTTAGAAGATGTGCCAGGTTTTTTACCAGGAACAGATCAAGAATGGAATGGAATCATCGTTAATGGTGCTAAATTATTATATGCATTTAGTGAAGCTACAGTTCCTAGAATTACTGTTATTACCAGAAAAGCTTATGGTGGTGCTTATGATGTTATGAACTCTAAACATATTGGTGCAGACATGAATTTTGCTTGGCCTAACGCAGAGATTGCTGTTATGGGAGCAAAAGGTGCTGCTGAAATAATTTTTAAAAGAGAGATTTCTAATGCGGAAGATAAAGAGGCTAAATTGAAAGAAAAAGAAGCTGAATATGCTAAACTTTTTGCTAATCCGTATAGTGCTGCAGAACGTGGTTTTATAGATGAAGTTATTCTACCTAAAGATACAAGACGTAAATTAATAAAAGCATTCAGTATGCTTGAAAACAAAAATGTTGCGAAGCCAGATCGCAAGCATGGAAATATTCCTTTGTAATCGTAAGCTTATTAAACAATAATTAAAACCTTTCAGACTTTTATAAGTCTGAAAGGTTTATTTTTTTTAAATTTTTGCTTGAAACGTATATAAATCGTAATAACGTCCTTTTGCTTCAAGAAGTTCATCATGAGTTCCTCGTTCTGCTATTTTTCCTGCTTCGATCACTAAAATCTGATCTGCTTTTTTAATCGTACTTAAACGGTGGGCAATAACTATAGTTGTTCTATCATTTGTTAATTCTGATAAACTTTTCTGAATTAAACCTTCACTTTCTGTATCTAAATTAGAAGTTGCTTCGTCTAAAATAATAATCTTAGGATCTGCTAAAATTGCTCTAGCAATAGCAATACGTTGTCTTTGTCCACCTGAAAGTTTCACACCACGTTCTCCAATTAAAGTTTCTAAACCATCATCAAAACGATCTGTAAACTCATTAACATAAGCTGCTTTTACTGCATTTTGCAATTGTGCTTCAGTTGCATTAGGTCTCGGAAACATAATATTCTCTCTGATAGTTCCTTCAAATAAAAATTCATCCTGTAAAACAACACCTAAATTCTGTCTAAAACTACTTAATACAACTTTAGATAAATCTTGACCATCAATTGTAATCTCTCCCGATTCTGGATTTAAAAATGTAGCTGACAAACCTGCAATTGTTGATTTACCCGAACCAGAACTTCCAACCAATGCCGTTACAGAACCAGAAGGTGCATAAAAATCTATATTATGAAGCACCGGTTTTCCTTCCTCATAAGCAAAAGACACATTATTAAATTTAATATCTCCTTTAACTTTATCTAATTGAATAGTTCGGTCTTCTTGCTCATCTTCTGCTGCTATATTCATTAACTCCTCCGTACGATCTAAACCTGCTAGAGCTTCGGTTAATTGACTACCAATATTACTCATTTGTACAATTGGCGCAATCATAAAACCTAAAATAAGCGTGAAAGACAAAAATTCACCTGTAGTCATATCTCCAATAATCATGTAATAACCACCAATTCCCATAATTCCGGTTGTTGCCACACCTATCAAAAATGTTGAAGAACTCGTCATTATAGCCGTTGCTGTTAAACTCTTTTTTACATTTTGAAATAGGCGTTCTACACCTACTTCAAACGTTTTATTTTCTTGCTCTTCTGCATTAAATGCTTTAATAACACGCACACCTGCTAAGGTTTCCGTTAATCTTCCTGTAACTTCAGCATTAATTTTTCCGCGATTTCTAAAAACTGGTCGTATAAATTTAAAAGCTTTTAAAGCTACAATTCCAAATAATGAAAGCGGTACAAAGACAAACAAAGTCATCCATGCATTTAATTTTATTAAAATGACTAATGAAATTATTGCTGTAAACGTACCACCAACAAGCTGTACTAAACCTGTACCAATTAAATTCCGAACACCTTCAACATCGCTCATAATACGAGAAACTAATGCTCCTGATTTTGTATTATCAAAAAAGCTAATAGGTAACGAAAGGACTTTCTTTTGTACTTGCGCACGTAATTCTGAAATTAAATATTGTGCTTGTACACTCAAAATACGTGTTAATAAAAATGAAGAAACAGATTGCACCAAAATAGCAGTAATAACAACACCTATTAGAGTATAGAGTCCATTAAAATCTTTGTTTGGCACCACATCATCTAAGAGCACTTTACTTTGCCAAGGCAAAATAAAACCCGATAAACTACGGATAACAATAAGGATTAATCCTATGAACACCAATTTACGTCTTGGCCAAATAATGGTTTTAAAAGCCGATTTCATTGTTACTTTAGGTTTCTTATTTTTCGGACTCTTAGAACTTTCTTTAAAATGCTGCATTTCGCTTAATTTTTATGCAAATATAAGCTCTAGTCATTTGTTTTAAATGAATAATAAAGGGTTTCATCTTTTAGTGAGCGTTCATATTTAATCGCACAAACCAAAAATCTTATTTTAGTGTCTTAGCTATTAAAAATTCGTCAGGAATTAAACTACTTTTGCACAATGCAAAATCAAAAAAGATCGCAACTAGAATTTGTAACACTAATGGCCGCATTAATGGCTATGGTAGCGATTGCTATTGACGCCGTATTACCGGCTTTACCTGAAATGGGTCGTTATTTAAATAGCACAGGAGATACTGAAAATCAAAAACTTATAACGACTATATTTTTAGGAATTGGCTTTGGACAACTTCTTTTTGGACCACTTTCGGATAGCTTTGGACGTAAACCAATGGTTTATTTTGGTTTCGGAATATTTATAATTGCATCGATTATTTGTATGACTACAGATAGTTTTGAAATGATGTTATTTGGTCGTTTCTTACAAGGTGTAGGGCTTTCTTCACCTAGAACAATGAGTATTGCCATCGTTAGAGATTCATATAATGGAGATCATATGGCTAAAATACTTTCTGTTGTTACTATGACATTTATTTTGGTTCCTGTTATAGCTCCGATGTTAGGACAATTCTTATTGATGCATTTTGGATGGGAATCAATTTTTACCGTCAATTTAATTTTTGGGTCTTTAGTGATATTTTGGTTTTGGAAGCGGCAACCAGAAACACTTCATAAATCTTATCAAAAAACATTTCACCTTTCTATATTTAAATCGGGATCTATTACGTTTTTTAGAATAAAATCAGCTGTCGTTTATACTTTACTATCTGGTTTAGTAACAGGCTCTTTTATGGTGTATTTGAGTACGTCTCAACAAATTTTTCAAGTGCAATATGATATGGGAGAATATTTCCCTTATATTTTTGCGAGTTTAGCAGTAACCATTGGCTTATCTACATTTTTAAATAGTGCTATTGTTATGCGATTTGGTATGTGGAATTTAGTACACGTTGCCCTCATCGTTTTTATAATATCTTCTTTTACTTATGTCATTATTTTCTGGTCAGGCGTCAACCCTCCTATCGGAGTTTTAATAGGGTTTTTAATGGTTCAGTTTGCTAGTGTTGCTTTCTTATTTGGAAACTACAGAGCACTAGCTATGGAACCAATGGGACACATTGCTGGAATTGGTTCTGCATTAAACGGATTTATATCTACAGTAATGGCTGTACCAATTGCTAACTTTATTGGTAGCTTTATTAAAACCTCTGTATTACCGCTATTTTTAGGCTTTTTCATCACAGGAATTATCGGTTTAATTTTATTTTATAGTGTAAAAAAACCGGTAAGAGTTAGAGTATAAAAGTTTTAAAAAATATCTATACTACCTTTTCCTTCTCTAATAACTTCTGGAGTATCTGTTGATAAATCTACAACTGTAGAAGCCTCATTATCACCGTAACCACCATCAATAACAAGATCAACTAGATTATCCCATTTTTCATGAATTAATTCGGGATCTGTAGTATATTCTAAAACATCATCTTCATCTCTAATCGATGTTGAAACAATAGGATTACCTAATGCTGCAACAATAGCCAAAGCAATAGAATTATCAGGAACTCTAATCCCTACTGTTTTTCGTTTTTTGAAAGGGTTTGGAAGATTTTTAGAACCTGGTAATATAAATGTATAAGGTCCTGGTAAAGCACGTTTCAAAATCTTGAAAGTGGTTGTGTCAATTTGTTTTACATAGTCGCTAAGGTTACTTAAGTCTTCACATACAAATGAAAAATTAGACTTTTCGAGCTTTACACCTTTAATTTGTGCTATACGCTCTAAGGCTCTCATATTAGTAATATCGCAACCTAAACCATAAACAGTATCTGTTGGGTAGATAATTAATCCACCATTTTTCAACACCTTAACTACTTTTTGAATTTCCTTTGGATTCGGATTTTCAGGATATATTTTAATAAATTCAGCCATAATATTAGTCTTTCAAATAAGCAATATAAAGTAACTCTATTTTAAATATGAATGATCAAAATATAAAATAGTCTTGGAAATTATGATAAAACATAAATCTCAGTTCATATTATTAAATAACACTTACAAGGTATAAAGATATAACAGTTAATGTTAAAAATCAATAAATTAGTAATACAAACGAACCCAATTTATATCCTAAAAAGGAGATAAATTGGGTTAAAGTTATTTGTGAATAATATAATTCTAAAGTTATAAAACTGCTTTTTTAAAATACAGTTTAAACTTAATTTTTTGTTCTTAATATATTAAGTTTTGCAAAACGCAATAGTAATTTTTTAACATCACCATTCTGAAACTTAATTTCAGCTTTAGCATCTGCACCTGTTCCTTCAAGGCTCATTACTTGTCCCCTACCAAATCGATCATGATTTACGGTATTTCCTACGACTAATTTAGTATCAAATGAGCTTGGTGCATCTTCAGTTTCTGCAAGAGGTTTCATTTTCTTTGGTGTACTAATTTGAAATTTCTCAGGTTTCTTCTTAGAGTCTTTTCTCAAAATTTTTGCTGTTTTTGGTTTCGCAAAACGAATGCGATTTGGTTCAATGTCTCCAAATATAGAATTGTCTAACATTGGATTGACACGTTGTTGTTTTAAGGGTGTTACTATATTTACAAATTCCTCATCAATTTCTTCAATAAATCGACTTGGTTCTGCATCTATTAATTTTCCCCATCGGTAACGCGATAAGGTATAAGTTAAATAGGCTTGTTTTTCGGCTCTTGTTAATGCTACATAAAATAAACGACGCTCTTCTTCTAATTCACTACGCGTATTCATGCTCATGCCACTTGGAAATAAATCTTCTTCCATACCAACAATAAAGACATGTCCAAATTCTAATCCTTTAGCTAAGTGAATGGTCATTAAAGCTACATGGTCTGGATCACCTTTGTCTCCATCTAAATCTGTTGCCAGAGCAATATCTTCTAAAAATTCAGCTAAAGAATCTCCTGCATCTGCCAACTCTAACTGACCTTCAACGAAATCTTTAATACCATTTAATAATTCTTGGACATTGTCCATTTTTACAACACCTTCAGGCGTAGCATCTTTATTAAGTTCTTTTACTAATCCACTTGTTTTAGTTACATGTTCTGCTAAATCAAACGCATTTGCAGTCTGATTCATTACTTGATAACTTTCAATAAGCGTAACAAAATCTCTTAATTTATTCTTTGTTCCTCCATTGATATTAATATCAATTTTATCGAGGTTTTTTAGAACTTCAAAAATCGTTTTACCGTAACCATTAGCAGCTACAATTAATCGATCTACTGTAGTCTGACCAATTCCTCTTGCTGGATAATTAATAACACGTTTTAATGCTTCTTCATCCGAAGGATTTAAAATTAAACGTAAATAAGCCGTTAAATCCTTAATCTCTTTACGTTGGTAAAATGATAATCCACCATAAATACGGTAAGGAATATCTCGCTTACGTAAAGCATCTTCAATAGCTCTAGACTGTGCGTTGGTACGATATAAAACAGCAAAATCACTATTGTTTAGTTGCTCATTCATTTTGGTTTCCCAAATAGTACTCGCTACATAACGACCTTCATCACCATCGGTTAAAGCACGGTGTACTTTTACCTTTTCTCCAACATCATTAGAGGTCCAAACTATTTTATCTAATTTTGTTTTGTTATGTTCTATTACAGAGTTTGCAGCACCTACAATACATTTTGTAGAACGGTAATTCTGCTCTAAGCGGTACATATTTACACCGTCGTAATCCTTTTGGAAATTTAAAATATTACTAATGTTTGCACCACGGAAAGCATAGATACTTTGCGCATCATCACCTACCACACAGATATTTTGAAAACGATCTGCTAAAGCACGTACAATTAAATATTGAGAGTGGTTTGTATCTTGATACTCATCTACTAATATATATCTAAAACGATCTTGGTATTGTGCTAAAACAGCTGGGAAACGTGTTAAAAGTTCATTGGTTCTTAACAACAAATCATCAAAATCCATACAACCAGCTTTAAAACAACGATCTACATATTCTTTATAAATCTCCCCTATTCTTGGACGCCTCGCCATAGCATCTGCTTCCATTAAATCTGGGTTTTTGTAATACGCTTTAACAGTTACAAGACTGTTTTTGTAAGATGAAATACGGCTATAAACCTGTTTTGTTTTATAAATATCTTTATCAAGCCCCATTTCCTTAATGATAGAACCCATTAATTTTTGAGAATCTTGTGTATCGTAAATTGTAAAATTGCTTGGGAACCCTAAATGATGACCTTCAAAACGTAGAATTTTTGCAAAAACTGAGTGAAAAGTTCCCATCCAAAGGTTCTTAGCTTCACTATCACCAACGATGTCTGCAATTCTGCCTTTCATTTCTTTAGCAGCCTTATTTGTAAAGGTTAATGCTAAGATGTTAAAGGCATCTACACCTTTACTCATTAAATAAGCAATACGAAATGTAAGCACACGTGTTTTACCAGATCCTGCACCAGCAATGATAATCATTGGTCCATCAATCTGTATGGTAGGCGCTAATTGAGCCTCATTAAGCTGACTAAGATACTTTTCCAATCTAAAAATTTTTGAAGATGTAAAATTACGGATTGTCTCATAGTTTTCTGCAATGAATTGAGATTAATTATTAAGAATCTTATAAAATCAATAACTTATTTAGTTCTCATTTCTCCATCACCTGCTATTGCAGACAATAAACCATCCTTAACATTTAACCAAATAAAATTAAAAACAGATTTTGTAACATCCCGATTGACTTGATCTGATTGACCATACCTAAAATTCTGTTTATCTTCATCACTATCTTTTGAAACAAATAAATTAACTAAAGTTGATAAAAAATTATTCTTCTCTCTCCCATCTTTTTTCAAAATTAAAACTTCAAAATCATCATATTTAATTTTTAAATCTATTCGAGATGTGTTTGGATCTCCACTTATTGTAAAATAAGTCTGATTTAATTCACCATTTAAGTCTACATTTAAATTAGGCTTGGTAAACTGTGCTAGTTGAGTTGCATTAAATGTTCCAAGATTTGCTTTAAACATAAATTGATCCGTGGTATCTGAAACTTTAAAATTCCAATCGACTTTTAAAGATGAATTTTTCATGAATTTAGTTTGAATAGCGATTGTAGTTTCTTGATCTCCGAACGTGTTTCCTAAATTTGAAATTTTAGCATTCATTTCTGTAAAATCTAATCGGCCTGTCTCTTCACCTACTTTTACTTTTTCTAAGTATGAAATTTTACCATTTTCTATTTCTAGAGATTTTAAACCTAAATTAAAATCTAACTCCCTTATCATTCTTCCGTATAATAATTTCCTTGAGGTGTCATCAGCAACTAATTTATCTCTGTAAATTTCTGCTGCAGGAGATTTTAGATGTACTTTTTCTGAATTGAAATAAAACTTTTCGCCATTATCAATACCAAAATTTAAATCATTTAACCTCAACTCTGCTAATGTAATATTGAAATGATCTCGTTCTTTATTTAAAATAGAAGAATATTCTGATTTTGAATATTTTGTTTTTAATTTGAAACCTTTAAGTGTTGCGCTGTTATTAGTGAAATGAATGTCATCAACTAAAATATCATCGCAAGTATTGGTTGCCCATTTTAGATTTTCAGCCTTTAATTCAAAATCATTATACGTAATTTTCTTGTTTGCTGTGGATGCCTCAGGATCTATTTGAAAGTCGAGAACTTCGAAATTAAAGTTAGGAATACTCAAAATTATAGAATCACTTTCATAATTCGTTATTAATACATCGGCCTTAGTAATTGCGATTTTTTCGGCATGAATAATTTGTTTGATCTTATCTAGAAAACTACTTTGATAATCCTCATTCTTCACGACTGAATTATGTTTGTATTTTGCAATAAGCTCATCGATTACAAGGGATTCTATTGTTATTTTATCATTAAAAAGTAAATCCCAATAGCCAACATCATTGATTTCTATATATTTAAGTTTTGCGTCTAAAATGGTTTTGTTGGTTGTTTCTTCTGAGACAAGGATTGTTGGGGATTCCACCTCAACATGACCTGTCCATATATTAGCATTAATAGATGTGTATTCGATTTTAGTGGATTCGGATACATTATGAAGCTGCTCTCCTATTTTTTGTTCAATAAAACTATTTGCTAAGAATGATAGTAGCACAGTAACGATTACAACAATAGCTATTACAATGATCGCTTTTTTATATTTTGGTTTTGTCATTTTATTCAGTCCTGAAATATTATGGATGAATCTACTTAAACGCTTTTAAAACTATTAACCAATACCCTATTTATGTTAACTCAAAAAGAGCCATTTCAAAATATGAAATGGCTCTTTAGGTATTATTCTTCTTTTTCTATTAACTATCTCTTAGTACATGAATAGTGATTGCTAAGTTTTTTACGGCACCGCTCGTATCCGTATAGGTCCCAGTTATAGTCATATCGATATAACCTCCTATGGCTCCAAAATTTGATAAGGTAAATTGTAACGTATCTGGTGCATTATAATCCATATTAATGTCAGACGTTTCAAACCAAAAATCTGAAGTTGTGTAGGTTCCAGGTGTTGTTGTATTACCACCTGCTCCAATTGAACCATCTGAAGTTTGACTAGCTACCACAAACATACCTCCTGCAGGTCCTTCTTGATACGCATAGATATTTATTAAATGATATTCTGCCGGATCACTATTTACTTGAACAGATATAAACTCAGTAACCGCACTACAAGCCATAATACTACCAACGTTAGGAGTGCTTAAATTAAAAGGTAAAACGGTTGTTGATTGAAACGCATCGTAATCTACTCCTTCTAAAGAAAACGTATTTATGGAAGCACATTTAATAATATTCATTGCAAAAGCGCCATTAGTAACTTCAACTGATGCATCTTGATTTCCGTAAGTTAAATTTACATAACCATCTGTAACATTAGCGTTACTACAATTCACTAAATTACCTGATATTGTTTCGGTTACAGCCCCTGAAAGCACAATATCACCATAATTAGTATCTGTAGAAAATGGTCCTATAAGTGTTGAAAATACGACTGCTCCACACTGATCATAAGCCATTAACGTTATGGTTTCGTTTGCAGGAATTAACCCACAGATTTCACCATTTGCATTTGAGAACCCATATCTAGGATAGATTTCACCTGCTCTTTCTAATGTTACTTTTACATTAGAGATTGGCATATTATTATCATCTACAACATTTAAACAAAACGATACCGTTGGAAAAGGAGCATCACAATTCCACCACGAAAAATGAGATACCTCACCAATATATACCCCTCCTATTAAATGAGCTTCACCATCTTCTACCCAATACCCATTGACCTCATCAAAATGCCATAATGGAATTGTTGAAGGTGCTACTCCACTTTGTGCAGGATCTAATGGCATATGTATTTCAGCCAAATGACCGTCTGCTATGTTTAATTTCTGACCAGAATCACCTTTTAATTCCACGTTTAACATACCATACGTTTCTAATAATTGCTCATCATCGTCATTGTTTATAGCTTGTAAATTTCCAGGCATTACATCATATACATTAGCATGCGCAGGGTCTAAATGATACATATACACATCAACATTACCAGAGTACGCATTTCCATCTTCATCTTTAAAAGCACCATCGAACTTTACTTTAGCACCGTTACCTAGAGACACTTCACTATTTGTTCCTGAAGACACAGAACCTGTTAGACCCTTAGAAACAAGCATAATACGCACATTACTTATACCCTCTGTAGGTACTACGGTTTTTAAGCCTGTAATAAAACCTGCTTTTTCTGCTGTTACATAAGCTTGTCTCTCATTAACAGAAGCATTTTTAATCATAAAAATACCATTGGCGTCCGTTGTCGCTATCTTGCTTCCTATTACGACGCTTACATCACTTAAAGGCATAGAAGATTCATCTATTATTTTACCCATAAAGTCCCTTTGAATACTTGCGCCTTGATCTATAGCACCTATGTTATTATGGTCACTGCCAGAAGATGTATCGTTGAAACCTTCCTCTTTTTCACAGGAAGTAAATAGTACACTAAACACTAGAACTAATGCTAGTGAAATTCTTGAAATGATTTGTCTTGTTTTCATATTATTTTGAGTTAAGAGTGTTGTTAATTTATTATCACCCTTATATCAAAACAAGCTTCGATTTGTTACCCTATTTTTTAAAAAATTTATTATTACACCCTTATAATCAACGCTTTTATATTGTATTGTGCTTTAATAATATTTTGAAGTACATCTTTAATTAAATAGCTCTAGAAACGCTTTTTTATTGGCTCTAGAAATTGGAATACGTTGTTTATTTTCTAATACTAAATACCCTTCGTTTTCAAAATGTCTCACCTTATTAAGATTTACAATATGCGATTTATGGCATTTAAAAAAATTAGAGGACACCACTTTTTCAAACTTCCCTAAGTTGTAAGAACTCATTAAAGTAGAATTATCTTCTAAATGGATTTTAGTATAACCTTCATAGCCTTCAATATGTAAAACTTCATCTTGAGGAATAAAGGATAAGCCCTTAACGGTAGGAACAATCAGCTTATTATTTTCTGTAACTGTAGTTGAAATTAACTTTAACAACTTTGAATTCAGTTCTACATTCTCTTGAGCTTCCACGCTTTTAATCGCTTTCTCAACGGCCAACTTTAATTCTATGTTGTCAATCGGCTTTAGAATATAATCAATCGCATTTTGCTTAAATGCTTGTATCGCATATTCGCTGTAAGCTGTTACAAATATGACCTGAAAATCGATCACATCGACAGCTTTTAACAACTCAAAACCATTAATTCTAGGCATTTGTATATCTAAAAACACCAATTGTGGCTTCAACTCTTTTATAGCCACAATAGCGGCTTCTGGTTTTTGGTAACTGCCAACAATAGTTATATTTGGAAATAAGTTTTTAAGCTTTTTCTGCAAACCTTTGATATTCGATATTTCATCGTCAACGATTATAGCTGTTAATTCTTCTATCATAGTTTTTGCATTATAAATGTGGATTTATTCCCTTTTTCGTATTGCTCAGGATGTAATTCTTCTTCTGTATATGAAATATTCCATTTTTTAGAGTTATTTAAAAAATGAAGTCTATCTTTTAAAACACTAGATGATTTCACTCCTTTTCGATGACCTTTTTTAGTATTTACAAATCCAACACCATCATCTATAATTTCAACAATTACAATATCTCCTTCTCCTTTTTTAAAATTAACGGTAACTATTCCGTTGTCTTCTTTATTGAATATTCCATGGTTTATAGCATTTTCAATAATAGGTTGCAGTGTCATCGTTGGAATTTTCAGATCTTCTATATAAAGATTTTTATCTACATTAATTTCAAAATTCAATTTCTCCTTAAAACGTAGTTTTTCTATTTCTAAATAACTTTGAAGCAAGCTTATTTCTGAAGCTAATGAGATTTCGTTTTCTTTAGAGAGTTCGAAAAATTGTCTTATTAGTTTAGAGAATTTCACCAAATACCTTTCTGATGCTTCAAAATCATTTTCATTAATATAAAACTGAATAGCTGCTAAAGAATTAAACACAAAATGTGGGTTCATTTGAGAACGTAAGGCTTTTAACTGTAATTCAATTAGTCGTTTATCTTCAAATACCTTTTTATTCTTTTTAAACTGAGAACGCTTCACAAAAAATCTTGAAATTAATGCAACAACAAACACACTTACTCCAACAATTATGATTTTAAACCACAAGGTTTGCCACCACAAGGCTTCTATTTTAAATCTTATTTTTTTAGAAATTGATTTATTGTGAATATTAAACGTGTAATCACCTGGTTTAAGATTATTAAAGTTTACGGTGTTAATTGCTGTATTCTCCCAATTGGTTTGCAATGGTTCTAGCTTATATAAATAATCCGCATTCTTTAACTTATCTTCAGAAAAATCAATACTTTCAAATTTAAATTGTATTGTATTATTATTCACATAATCAAACACGGAATTACTTTTAGATATCTGCTGCTGATTATAGGTTGCTTCATTTATAAAAACATCAATTAACAAATCTTTTCTTGTCTGATTTATAGGTATAATGGCTAATCCGTTATTAGTACCAATAATTAAGTCTTTTTCTGTAGCATAAACTGTGTTAACATTATTATTTGGCAAACCATCATTGACATCGTAATACCTTATAAGTTTATACTTATCATTGATTTTACGATAACGTAAAACACCTGAATTAGTAGCTAACCAAATATTATCTTCATTTATAAATGCATCTTGAACAATTAAAAACTCTGAATTATCTAAAGCTGTATTTGTTTTTAAATCTGAAATATAACTTCCATAACCATCTGTGTTAATTAATATTTCGGTCTGTGAAAGTGGTTTTATACTTAAAATAGGTTTATTGAAATTTTTATTTTTAAAATCTACTTTTTTAATGGTATCATCTTCTAATTCCTTTAAACCATTATTAGTTGCTATAATTAAACGTGACTTAAAAACTAAAAAGTCATTAGAGCCTTTAAGAATAATATCTTTTTTAATATTAAAGGTTTTAGAATCTATTTTAAAAATCCCGAAAGAATAAATCCCATATAAGTTAGAGTTAAAAAATGTAAGTTTCTTTACTAAAGAGTTAATATACAACGATTGTTTTCCGCTTGTGGTAAAGTTTATAATATCTCTTTTTCCGTTACTTTCAGAGATTAAACCAGACTTCTTTAAGAAGAAAGTACGTTTGAGGCTATCTATATACACAGATCCAAAATTATAGTCGTTAGACACTATATAAGATTGAAAAGTTTTATTAATCTCATTGTATTTAAAGAATCCCTTATTGTATACACTAGCAATCAGATGACTTTCAATAAATTTTAAATCTTGAATTTTCTCATTATTAAAACGATAAGCTATATTTTGTTTTATACGCGGTAATTTATAAACACCATTTGTAAATGTAGATAGCCATATGGTATTCTGCCTATCTATATATCCAAAATGTACATTCAATTCTAAAGGAAAAATAAAAGGATTTATAATATGAAGATCTTTATTTAATGTCGCAACAAAACGGTCTCCACTGATTTGAATTGAATTTCCTACTAAATTAATTCTAGGATATTTTAGTGTTTCTATACCAACTTCATCTTTGAATTTAAAACTTTTTAAAACGAATGTTTTTAGATTTAAAAAGCTGTATGATTTTTCAGACACCCAAAAAAATAAGCTATCACCTATCTGACCTTTAGTACTATTTTGATTGATAATATGTTTAGTAGAGCTCTTGCTTAATAGATTATTTTTTTTATCATAAACAGTCAGACTTTCATCTTCAAAACTTACACCTAAGTAAGCTACTTTGTCATTAAAAACTTTGGTATAATCTTCATATTTATTGGCTTTAGGCGTGTTTTTATAACTGTGCCAAACATTGTCTTTTAAATGATAAACATTTTTTGGCCCACCAGGATAAACATTATTATTCAACTGAATAGTGTATATAGGATTTAAAGTCTCTTCCCTATTTTTACTCGGAAAAGAATAAACACTATCATTTTCTATATATCCTAAACGTGCGGATTTAGACATGTACCAAATTTTACCATCTGGTGTAGGAAACGCATCCCATACATCATTATTAGGTAAACCTTGTTTGGTTGTAAAAGTTTTAAATGTTTTTCCATTATACCTAACCATCCCCTTATCTGTTAAAAACCACATAAAGCCTTTAGCATCTTGCATAATAGTATAGACGTGATTACTAGGTAAACCGTCCTTTGTAGCGTAATTGGTATATTGTTGTGCGAATGAAAAACTCCATATCAGAAGAAAATAAATTGTGATATGGAGTTTGTTTTGTTTCAATATAATTGGCGATCTTAATTTATTACGAATACTATAGTTAAATATAGCCGTAAATTTAGTTTTTAGTTCTTTTTCAGTAAGAAATACATTCTATAGTTTTTACTATTATAAAACTTCATCTATTACAACGCAAAATTCAACTTCTATACTGCCATAGGTAACGTCATATCTCATTTCATCACCCACAGCACTCCCTGTACGTTGGCAGGTTACAGTTACCAATTGATCTGGATTTCCATTTACAGAAATCCAACCTATACCTGTTTCATTTTCGATTAGCACATTTGTTGTAAAAAATATAGTAGGAGAACTTGTAAAAGAAGCTATTTCTATGCCTGACGCACCATAAGGTCCGTTACTATCATTTGGAAAATACTGCGTATTTAATTCTGATTCTGCTAATATAAGCTGATCATCATTATTAGCGTCATAATAAGAAAATCCCTCATAATTACACTCAGCAATATTAGTTGCATTATCGTCATCATTATCACACGAAACCAACCCCAAACAAATTATAGCAATTATGCTTAACTTTTTAATTATTTTCATGTCTTTTATTTTATGTTTGAATTAATTAGTCTTTAGAAAAATACGCCTTCAAAGATTAATATTTAATCTAATATGATACCTAAAGTACCTTCATAATGCCCTGTAATTGATGTACTATCTGAGGCTAAAAAAGTATAATCAATATCGATAGTGCTGTTAGCAGGCGTATTGTAATCAATATTTATAGCATTTATTATCACCGTAGGACCTACAGTTCCTACATAATACCAAACCCCACTGGTTTCAGGAAGGTTGCTATATTCAATTCCATTTTCTGTTCCAAAGGAAGCTGAAACGACCCCATCATAAGCTATTAAAGAATCTGCTGAAAAATTAGGAGTACCAGTACTTATACTAGAACCTATATAAGTGTTTCCTGCTGAAATAAATCCAGTACCTAAATTAATATTATCAGTTACTAAAACTTTTATTAATGCTAATTTTGAAGTACTATCAACTGAATAAGCATATTCATAACCGACACCTACATCTCCAAAAGAATCCGTGATTCTACCATCTGTAAACATAAAATTATAGTGATCAGGATAACCATCTGCATTATTGTCTGATTGATCAATAGATATATAGCATTTACCGTTTCGTGAAATGTTGAATTTATTGTAAATCCATCTGTTGAAGCTGCTGACGTCGCATCATCGTTATTATCGCAGCTAAAAAAAGTCAATACTATAACCGACATCAATACGTTGTTTATTAATGATTTCATAATTTGCTTTTTAAGGGGCTACATAATCAATTACAACACATAATTCTACCTCTTCACCTGAGGCTAGTACAATGTCTAATCGAAGCTCATCTCCTACTGCACTTCCCGCTCTTTGACAAGTTACCACACCTGAATGATTTGTACCATTGATTACTATTTGTGGATTTGAATCTACAGCCCCCACCGTAAGTGCTCTTGTTACTACAAATGTACTTCCTGGATTGACCGAGTGATATACCTCAACAGCAGGAATACCTGGCCCATCATTATCTGGAAAATAATCTGTAACTAAGTCCGATTCAGGTATTAAAGTTAGTGTCCCTTGTATGTCTGCTGTAAGTCCTTCATAATTACAAACACTTATGTTTGGAGCATTACCATCATCATTATCACAGTTAAATAGAGTAAGTGTAATGGCTAGTAATAAAATTGTTTTTAAAATTGATTTCATAATAATTTGAGTTTTGATTAAATTAATTTTTGAATTTTCTATGCTTTAAGAATCTCTCCTAGAATGTATGGTTCCAGAAATTGAATGTGTTACACCTGCATCATCTATATAATCACCAGAAAAAGTAACACTAATGTAGCCTCCAATAGCATCGTAACCTGTTATTACAAATTGAAAATTTGATGTTGTAGTTATATCTGTATCTAAATTGATATCTGCGATGTACAAGAAGGCATCAAAATCAGCCAAAGTATACGTCCCTAATACTGTAGTATCAATACTAAAATGTAATTCTCCTGCTCCAGATACTGCGTTAATATTAAACCCTCCTTCTGTATCACTATACCCCATTACGTTTATGGATGTTATAGGTGTTTCATCATCTACTTGGTAAGTAAAAAATTCATCAACCGCATTACAAGAAATAACAGTTCCTAAATCAGTAATTGGCTGTGCTAATGTAAATGGAATTTCTCCTGTAGATTGTGTCGTTAAGTAATCAATCCCTTCAATAGAAATACTAGTATCTGAATTACAGATTAAGGTACTAATTTCAAAGGTTCCGTTTTCAATTACAGTATAACTTGTAAGAGCTCCGTAATTTAATTGTACGTAACCTTCTGTAATAGGATTATAATCACAATCTAAAAAGTTACCTGTAATAACTGTTGGTTGAGCACTACCTGCTGAAATTACAATAGTTTGACTTGAGCCAGTAAAACTAGAACTAATATAATTGGTATAGATTTCATTACCACAGTAATCATAAGCAACTAAGGTTATCGTTTCACCTACAGGAATTAACCCACAAATTTGACCTTCTGAACTTGAAACACCTACTACAGGGAAAGGGTTAATACCGAAACTTAAATTAACTTGTACGTTTGCTAACGGATTTCCATTATCATCTTCAACATTTAAACAAAACTCAGTCGTTGGAAAGCTCGCATCACAATTCCACCATGAAAAATGAGATACCATACCAACATATTCGCTTCCTGTTTTTGTAGCAAACCCCTCTTCTACCCAATAACCAGCACCTTCATCAAAACTCCATAAGGGTATTGTGTCTGGAGCTCCAGTTAATTCTGTAGGAATTGGCATTCTAATTTCGGCTGTACTTCCTGTTGCTAGTTGTAAGGCATTACCAGAAGCATCTGTTAAACTTACATGAAGCATTCCATAGGTTTCTAAGACTTCAAATTCATCTGAAGTCGTTTTCCCTAATAACATTCCTGGCATTTCCTTGGCTATTGTAGGACTTGAAGGATCTACATGATTAATAGAATAATGAACAGAACCTGAATATAAATTCCCCGCAGCATCTTCAAAACCACCGTTAAAAGTCACTTTAGTTCCATTAGGCATTAATATTTCATTACTAGCTGTTAATGCTTGTACTGTTTCTGTTAAAAGCATAATAGCAACAGAATTACCACCTTCTGTTGGCACTACAGATTTCATACCATTTAAGTAACCTGTTTTAGTTACTTGTATATAGGCAAACTTCTCTTGTACATCTGCATCTTCTATTATAAAGACACCATTAGAATCCGTTTGCGCTGTTTTTACTCCTATAATAACTGTAGCATTACTTATAGCTATGTTAGACTCGTCAACTACAGTTCCTATAAAGTCTTTTTGGATTATAGCACCAAATTCAAATTCTTGGTTAATTCCTTGTGACGATCCATAATCTCCAGAATCATCTGTTTCACAGTTAAACATTGTCATTGCCATAAAAAGCAATACAAATAATTTAAAATTTAATTTCATATTCGTTTAGGTTTAAAATTTGATTTTAAGAAATATTCTATTTTTATAAATCAGTTTTACACTTTGAAAACCGATACTCACCCTTATATCAAATAACTCATAAAATTGTTACCTCTATAAATGCTTTTTTATTTACAACTTGTATTAGTTACATATAATTACTTGCGTAAATGTGATATGAATTTGTGCATTAACATTATTACCTATATTATTTGTAATGTTTTTATCAGCTAAGGGAACTATAAATTTTATGATGTACTTCTAGATAAATTGAAATTCTATTTAAGAAGAAATTAATTTAAGATTTTAATGAAAATCGCCAGTGGTATAGTTGACAATCTAACCACTGACGATTATTCCCCTCACTAATTTATAGTATTATAAAATTAAGCCAATAGGCAGAATTAACATATAGCCATTAGATTTTGATGCAGTTTCATTCAACCAAAAACAACACTCATTCAATTAACGGTTTTGTTTGTACAATAGATTGAAAGGTTTTAAGTTTGTATTCTAAATTTATGCCATGGATATTGATAAGATTATCGAACTACTTTTTAATATAGCACCTGCTGCTATCGTTGGTGCAATTGCATATTATTTCTTTAGAGAACATGTAGAGAATGAAAACAAACGAAGACATTTTTTATTGAAAAAAGATTTACAAAAGGAAAGCTTCCCTTTACGCTTACAAGCTTACGAGCGTTTATCACTTTTTTTAGAACGAATTTCACCTTCAAAACTTTTAACAAGAGTTAACCCTACGTCTTCTAATAAAACAGATTACGAAAGTTTATTAATTGCAACTATAGAACAAGAATTAGAACATAATATATCGCAACAAATTTATGTAAGTGATCAATGTTGGTCTATTACATTGGCTGCAAAAAATGCAACAATTCAATTAATTAGAAAAGCCGCTATGAAAGAAACAACAGATAGTGCGAATAAGCTTAGAGAAGTTGTTTTAACTCACCTAATGGAAAACCCTGCTCCGAGTAGTGCTGCTTTGGCTTATATAAAGCAAGAAGTAAGTGAAATGTGGTAGAAATCATATTATTTAAACACAAAAAAGTCTTCCAATTTGGAAGACTTTTTTGTGTTTAATCACTTTCAAAATTAGATAAGAAAATGAATAACTATTTTATTCTGTTACTAAAAATTCTTTTAGTGTTTCTTCATAAATTTTCTCATACATCGGTACAATATTTCTTAAATCGAATTTCTGAGATTGCACTTTAGCATTCGCCTTAAATTTTTCTAATGTTTTAATATCAGATAAGATTTTAACAGCGTTAACAGACATATCTTTAATGGCATTAACATCACTTAAATACCCAGAAAAACCATCTTCATTAACTTCTGGTAACCCTCCTGAATTAGTAGAAATAACAGGAACACTACTTGCCATAGCTTCAAGTGCTGCCAGACCAAAACTTTCTGTTTGTGATGGTAATAAAAACAGATCACTAAAACATAAAATACGATCTATTTCATTACTATTTCCTAAGAAAATAACACGATCACTAATTCCTAATTCTTCAACTAAATGTTCTGCTGCTTCTTTTTCTGGCCCTTCACCTACCATCATTAGTTTTGCGGGTAGTTCTTTTTGAATATTATAAAAGATCTTTATAACGTCTGGTATACGTTTTACCTCTCTAAAATTACTAATATGTGTTACAATACGCTCATCATCATCTGCCATCATACCACGTTGACAATCTGTAAATTTATGTTCGTGCTTTTCGAGATCAATAAAATTAGGCACAACAGATATTTCCCTTTTAATGTCGAATAATCTTTGAGTATCCTTCTTTAAACTTTCTGAAACAGAAGTTACCGCATTAGATTTATTAATACTAAATGTTACTGCAGGTTTATAAAATGGATGACTCCCTACTAGGGTGATATCCGTACCGTGTAATGTAGTTACAATAGGTACAAAAATCCCTTCATCCTTTAACATTTGCTGTGCCATATAAGCGGCATAAGCATGAGGAATCGCATAGTGTACATGTAATAACTCTATACCATATAACTTTACCATATCCACTAATTTACTAGACAATGCTAGCTCATAAGGTTGATATAAGAAAAGTGGATATTCAGGAACATGAACTTCATGAAAATGAACATTATTACTCAACAATTCTAATCTTACAGGTTGACTGTAAGTTATAAAATGAATCTCGTGACCACGTTTTGAAAGTTCTAAACCTAATTCTGTAGCTACAACTCCACTGCCTCCAAATGTTGGGTAACAAACTATTCCTATTTTCATTTTAGTTTTAAATATTTAAAATTATAAGTGCCATGGTTTATTATTTGACTATAGTCGTTCTATTTTTTTAATCCTTTCGAATTAAGAAAATAAATTAAAATAAGACGTCAACGCTTATAATTTATAATGTTAATCTATAATTGCTTCATAGATTAAACGTTGAATTTCAGTTCTAATATTTTCTCTTAACAAAAGGTTTTTTCCAGCTTCTGGGTATGTTCTATTTGCTAAAAAGACATATACAATTTCTTCTTCTGGATCTGCCCAAGCATAAGTCCCAGTAAATCCTGAGTGACCAAAACTTGTCATAGATAAACATCCACAGGTTGGTCCTGCTTCACCTAACTGAGGTTTATCGAAACCAATACCTCTTCTATTATTATTTCCGCAATAATAGCAGTAATTAAACTTATCTATCGTTTCACTTTTAAGGTAACGCTTTCCTCCATAGAAACCTTTTTGCAAATACATCTGCATTATTTTAGCAACATCATTGGCATTACTAAAAATACCAGCATGTCCGCCAACACCACCTTGCATTGCTGCTCCCATATCATGTACATAACCATGTACTTTTTTATAGCGGTAGTAGTTGTCTATTTCAGTTGGAACAATATCTTTTAGACTGAATTTTTTTCGTGGATTATAAGTTGTGTAATTGGCTCCAAGTGATTTATAAAATCGATCTTCAGTAATTTCACTTAAAGACTTATCATAAAAACCTTCAAGATATTTCTTCAGAATGTAATATGGTAAATCACTGTAACGGTATCTTAAACTTGGTAATAAATCACTGTCTCTAATAATTTTCTGAATCGAATCTTGGTAATCATCACGCATAAAAAGCGTACTAGTAACTTCTGTTCTAAACCCTTCAGTACTTTCATATCTATAATACTTAGGATCTGGTAATTTTGTTACAGAATCTAACGTCGCATAATAAAAAGGTACCCATGGCTTTAAACGTGCGTAGTGCGACAACATTTTTTTAAGTGTAATATTCTTTTTATTAGTGTTTTTATATTCTGGCATTAAATCACTCAACTTATCATCTAACGAAACAGAACCACGCTCTTCTAACTCCATTAAAACAGGAAGTGTTGCTAATATTTTAGTTAAAGAAGCCACATCGTATATATCATCGAAATCTACTTTGTTTTTCTTTTGGTAAGTGTGATAGCCAAAATTCTTATTATAAACAACCTTACCTCTTCGGGCAACAATTAATTGAATTCCTGGTGTCATTTTACCATCAACAGCATAATTTGCTATAGAATCTATTCTGTTTAATAAATCAGAACTCATCCCTACACGCTCTGGTAAACCATAACTTAAACTCATAATTGAATTATAAGTTTCACCTGTACCAACCGGAAAAAATGGGCCTGCTGTTACAGGCAATTTCCCTTTAGCTTCAATAGCTCCAAAAATAAGCTGAGCAGATTTCTCTTGCGCTATTTTACTGTTCTGGTAACTTACTACTACACTTTCTATATTTTCTACAGACAGTAAATCGTTTAAAGCATAAGGTCTTGCAAAAACATCTAATACAACGGTATTTGTTCTAGCAATTTCATACAACCAAGCCATTTCTTGTTGAGTAAATTCAAAACTTTTCCAAGGATTGGCATTAGATTTATGAAAACCAACGACAACAGTATTATAGTTTTGAAGTTTATCAATAGCTTCATCAAGCTTATCTGCTTTTATCTCATGAACTTTAGTGTATTTTTTTAATTCATCTAAAAAAGGAGAACCACTATCATCTCCTAAAGCGATATAAGCAATGTTTTTAGTTTCTAAATCCCTTAAAGGCAATAAAGAATTGGTGTTTTTTGCAACCGTAATTGCACCTTCCATAAGTTCTTCATACAAGAGATCATCCTTTAATCTGTTAAGGTCTTTCTCTAAATCATAAATTCCTATTGGCGAATAATTATTAAGTCCAACTTTATATTTAGCCATTAATATTTTCTTTACAGAATATGCTAAACGCTCTTCTGTAATGACACCATTCGTAATAGCTTCTACAAATTTTGCTATTCCAACTTCAGGATCCTCAGACATTAGCATTACATCATTTCCTGCTAAAAAAGCCATTAAATCAATCTCACCACCTTTTATTAAACTCTTAGAGTTATTTACATTATTTTCTACATAATCAGCAGCGCCTTTCATGGTTAAAGCATCAGTAAATATTAAACCATTAAAACCTAATTTGTTTTTTAAAATATCTGTAACAATATGTTTAGATAAAGATGAAGGAAAATCTTTTCGAGTCTCTAAACTTGGCACGTTTAAATGTGCTACCATTACACTCGCTAAACCTTCTTTTATAAGTTTTTTGTAGGGATACAATTCAATAGAATCGATACGTTTTGCACTAAAATTAATCGTTGGTAATTTTAAATGTGAATCTTCCTCTGTATCTCCATGACCAGGAAAATGCTTTGCGTTTGCCAATGTTCCGGCACTTTGCATTCCTTTCATAAAAGCTAAACCTTTGTCGGTAACATTGTCTCTGTCTTCACCAAAAGAACGGTTACCAATAATAGGATTTTTAGGATTGGTATTAATATCTACAGCTGGCGCAAAATTAAAATGCACACCTAAACGTTTACAATGCTCTCCGATTTGTCTTCCGGCTTGTTCTACTAATTTATTATCAGAAATAGCACCAAGTGTCATATTCCAAGGAAACGCATAAGTAGAATCTAAGCGCATACTTAAACCCCATTCTGCATCCATACCAATTAATAATGGAATTTTAGAAGCCGCTTGTAATTCGTTATTTAATTTAGCTTGACGTACAGGTCCGCCGTTTGAATAAATTAAACCACCTATATGTTGATGATTTATTAAATGAGCTATTTTATTTTCATATGCTTTTCCTTTATTTGAAAATACTTGAACCATAAAAAGTTGACCAACGCGCTCTTCTACGGACATTGATGTATATAAACTATCGACCCATTTTTGCTGCTGAACTGAATCTTTAGACTGAAGTGGATGATCTGATATGTTTTGTGAAAAATTAAATTGAAAACAAACACAAATAAAAATAAGGGAAAAATAACGCATTAGTAATCTTTATAGATTTTTAAGTTTAGTACACAAAATGACAACGAATATTGTGCCAAATTAGCATATTAAAAAAGAAGTTGATAGACTTTAAGATAGATTTATAAATGAAAAGGTACATATAAACTTAAGAAACTAAATCTATTTGACGATCATGGTAACCTAATAGATATAACACACCATCGAGACCAATACTCGAAATAGAACTTTGAGCACTATCTTTTACTTTAGGTTTTGCATGAAAAGCAATCCCTAAACCTGCTAAATTTAGCATAGGTAAATCATTAGCACCATCACCGATAGCAATAGTTTGACTTATATCAATGTTCATATCATCTGCAAGTAACTGAAGATATTCTGCTTTTTTATTCCCATCTACAATATCACCAAGATATCCGCCTGTTAAAGCACCATCTTTAATCTCTAATTGATTGGCATAAACGTAATCTATATCTAGTTTTTTCTGTAAATATTTTCCGAAATAAGTAAAACCACCAGATAAAATAGCGGTCTTAAATCCGTAATAATGTAATGTATCAATCAGACGCTTTGCACCTTTAGTTATTGGTAAACGTTCTGCTACTTCTTGTAAAACAGATTCGCTTAAACCTTCTAACAATTTCATGCGTCTTTTAAAGCTTTCGTTAAAATCAATTTCACCATGCATTGCTGCTTCTGTAATTGCCTTAACTTCTGCTCCAACACCTGCTAATTCTGCTAATTCATCTATAACTTCAGTCTGAATTAAAGTTGAATCCATATCAAAACAAACCAAACGTCTATTACGCCTAAAAATATTATCTTCTTGAAAAGCGATATCTACATCTAATTCTCTAGATATAGCCATCATTTTCTCCGTAAAATCAGACTTATCTTCTATTCTTCCTCTAATTGAAAGTTGAATAGATGCTCTAGCATATTCTTCCTTATGAACTAATGAAGTTCTTCCTGTTAAACGTTTTATAGAATCTATATTCAGGTTTTTTTCTGAAATAACTTTAGTGACTTCTGAAATTTGAACGGCTGCTAATTTCTCTCCTACAATAGTAATGATATAACGATCTTTTCCTTGCAGACTCACCCAATCTTCATAATCTTCAAGTGATATTGGTGAAAATTTTGCTCTAAGATCTAACTCATAAGCCTTAAATAATAAATCCTTAAGGACCGCTGCAGATTTTTTACCCGATTTAATTTCGAACATTATCCCTAAGGATAATGTATCGTGAATATTAGCTTGCCCGATATCTAAAACCTTGGCATCGTACTCTGCTAATACACTTGTTAAACTTGAAGTTAATCCTGGTTTATCTTGTCCTGAAATGTTTAATAAGAAAATATCTGTAGCCACTTTGTAAGTTTTGTCGTTAGTCCTTTATTATGTATTGTAAAAGTGACTAATCTATTTGAAATATGAAAGTTTTTAATGTGAAGTGTTATTTAAGAAACCTATTATGCCAACTTTCACTTGCAGGAACTTCCCAATTTTCATTGAATTCTGCAATATTAGTTACCAAGTTATTAAATACAATTGTATTTTTTGATACTGATTTTTGTTGTGCCATTTTTTTAAAATCGATTAATGGCTTATAAGCAATAAATTCACCTTGTTTATAAGAGACATTCATTTTATCCATTAAATCTACATTGTATTGTTGCTCTAATTGCTGAATAAAAGTAACAGAGGCATCAATTGAACATCCTGTAGCACTATTTAAACTTTGATCCATAGCAATAACAATAAATCGTTTATAAACAAGTTTATAGCCTGCTTTTAAATCTTTTCCGTGTGCCGTCCAAGCTTCAATAAACGTATCTAATTGTCCTTTTAACTGTTCTAATTCTTCGTCTGAAAATGAACGGTTAGCTTGGTAAATCCAAATTCTAGATTCTTCTGGTAATGTATTAAAATCGACTAGCATATCTTTATTTTTTATGAAAACAAAAATACAATATTACATCCAATCTCTATCTTGAGATTCTACCTTATATAACAAAAGATTATAAATAGAAATAGCGTCCTGTTTTGAGATATATGGAATTGTAACAGACTTTGAAGCCGTAGAAATCACTAACGAAGCTATAGATTTTGGTTTCTGAAAAATAGTCTGCTTTATTTTGACACTTTGAATTTTATGAATTTGAAGAATATTTGTTGTCGTATCAATTACTCCACTCCCAATGGTAACAAAATCATCCGAAATTCTATAATAGGCTTTTTTGTAAGCGAAATAAACATATAGCACAGCTAATGGAACAAAAACAGTATTAATCCATAACATTACGAGTCCGAATGCAGCAATGGATAAACCATTTGCAATAATTAAAAATAACAGAATTTCTAAAGCTGAAATCCGCATATAATAACGATTCGGTTTTGCTAGTTCACCTTGATCTTCTGTGTAATTTAATAAAAGCTTATCTATTAAATAATTAAGTTGTTCCTTTTCTAATGCAACAATATTAAAGTTCTTTTGTTGCTTAGCATCAACCATAGCTTGTTTTACTGATAAAGAATGTAAACCTAAATATTGCTTCACACGATTTGTAGTCACCACCAAATTCTGAATACGACTTGGAGTTAAACTCAGCGATACTTTATTAAAAAGTCCTTTATTAATTTCAACAGTTTTTTGATGCTCTACAACTTCGAGATTAAAATTAATTATAAACGTTTTTATTACAGAAAACAATAGTGAAATTAATACAACATTAATAACAATAATAGCATTTGTAATCAATAAATTAAGGATTGTAGATTCTTCTTGATTTACAAAATCATCAATTTGTTTATCTAACTTTAGTTCCTTTAAATAGGATTCAAACTCACTATATAAACCAAAAACAAAGGTTGTAATTAATAAAAAACTTTTAAAATGATTTTGAGACAAACCTTCTAACAGTAATCGTTTTGGAGAAACACTAAAAAAAACATCACGCTCGTTAACCGGTTCTTTTATTTCGTTCTCTAATATATTTTTAGAAAATAATTTTTCTTTTAAAAGTAAAGCCGTGGGTTTATCTAAGGCACTAATTTCAATTTCAGATTTTTTATCTCCTGCAGTTTCTATTTTTACAGAAACAACATTTATAATCTGCTGTAAAAAATTTTGTTTAATGTAAACATTCTGAATTTTAGACTTTGGAATAATGGTATTATCCCTATTAATAATACCTGAAGCTAAATGAAAATCATCTTCACTTAAATGAAATTTAAAATTGAGGTATTTTAATATTGCAATAACAAGAATGGTAATTAATATACCTAAAACACCCAAAATTAACATGGTTGGTGTTATGTTTCCTAAAGATTTACTTTTAAGAATAGAAACACCAGAAGCAACAAGTATTACAAAAAACTTCTTAAAGAATTTAACTGTATTAAATGCAAAAATTATAATAATACCTTTTGAAGACTGCCTTATTGGTTTTGAAAAATCAGTCATTTCCATTAACCTTAGCACTTATAATATCCTTAATTTGTGTAGCTTCTAAATACGGCAGACCTCTTATGCTTAAATCACTACCTGATTCTCCTGCTGTATAAATATTGAGTGTTGCCAATCCAAAAGATCTGGCCAACCAACTTCTAGATTCTTCAACATGTTGAATCCGAGACATGGGCACCGTAACGATTGAGTGAACAATTAATCCCTTAGCATATATAACATCATGCGCTCTAATGGCATACTTACGTTTTTTAAATGCTAAAAAACTGACTATTAAATTTACAATACAAAAAACAATGACAGCAGCTAAAACATACCAAAAATTGATTGGTAAACTTTCTTCGTTCTTTTCAATAAAATATTTTCCTAAAAAAACAGCACTTATTAAAACCGTACAAATCATTAGCTTATTAAGCGCTATAATCTTTAAATAAGCTTTAGAAATTGGTTTTAAAACAACATCATCAATGCTAGGTATACTTTCTGTATCTATTTGAAGGTTTGTAAAGGTCATTAGTTTATAATGGTTATTTAAAGAAATGTAATTAGGTCTTAATCTCTCTTCTTAGGAACTTTGTATTTAAGCGCAATACCCATAAATAATCCAAAAAACAAAGCATGAAATATAAACTTAGGTAAAGAAAATACAGTACCATCAAAATAATCGAAACCTGACATAAAAATAGCAAAAACAACACCACTAAAAACACCTGTGATAATCCTTTTTTTTATGGTTATTTTCTTGATGTTGTTTTCTTCCATCGTTACTTATAATTACGCATTTGCAATTAACTCGGCAATGTCCATAACCTTAATTTCCGCTTCTTTTTCTTTAAATTTTACACCATCAGTCATCATGGTATTACAATATGGACAGCCTGTTGCAATAATTTCTGGCTTGGTTTCTAAAGCATCTTCAGTTCTAAGGATATTAATTTCCTTATTCCCGGGTTCTGCATCTTTAAACATTTGTGCTCCTCCTGCTCCACAACATAAAGCAGTTCCTTTATGGCGTTTCATTTCAATTAAAGTCGCATTTGTTTTTTTAAGTACATCTCTCGGTGCATCGTAAACACTATTTGCTCTTCCTAAATAGCAAGGATCATGAAATGTTATACGCTTTCCTTTATAGACATCACCGTCTAATGTTAAACGACCTGAAGCGATTAATTGCTCTATAAATTGCGTATGATGAATTACCTCGTAATGACCACCAAGACCTGGATATTCGTTTTTAATACAGTTGAAAGAATGTGGATCGCAAGTTACAATACGTTTTACTTCGTAAGCATTAAGAACTTCAATATTCATAACGGCTTGCATTTGAAATAAAAATTCATTTCCTGCACGTTTTGCAACATCACCAGTATTACTTTCTTCAGTCCCTAAAACAGCAAAATCTACATTTGCTTTATTTAGAATCTTTACAAAAGCTTTGGTTATTTTCTTTGCTCTATCGTCATAACTACCAGCAGAACCCACCCAAAATAAAATTTCTGGTTGTTTGCCTTCTGCCATATACTCTGCCATGGTTGGCACTTTTGGTTCTTCACTCATAATTTTTCTATCTTAAAAATAAATCCTTTCAACATTACAAGGATTTCATAAAAATTTTAAAGTAATTTATCTGCGCTTAAAAATTGCATTGGACTTATAACTTACCAACATAACAAAAGAAAATGCTGAAATAAATCCACATAAAAACCCTACAAATCCACCGGTTTCGTATTTATCCATAATGTAATACAAACCTAAAGCTATAGGAACTCCTAAGATTCCTAATATCAATCTTGTTTTAGGGCTTAAACGCTCAAGTAAATTACTCATCTTTCCAATTTAAACGGTCCATTTGGTTATAAGGCCAAGGTGCTCCGTTGTTTTCTATATTAGTCATCATAGTATTCAGTTCTGTTGGTGCAGCACTTTGCTCCATAACTAAATAACGACGCATATCCATAATAATTGACAAAGGGTTAATGCTCACCGGACAAGCTTCTACACAAGCATTACATGTTGTACATGCCCAAAGTTCTTCGTTTGTGATGTAATCTCCTAAAAGTTGTTTTCCATCATCTTTAAACTCACCTTTATTAGCGTCAATATTTTTACCTACTTCTTCTAATCGATCTCGTGTGTCCATCATAATCTTACGAGGCGATAATTTTTTACCGGTAAGATTTGCAGGACATTCGCTTGTACAACGACCACATTCTGTACATGTATACGCGTTAAGCAATTGAACTTTTGTTAAATCCATTACATCACTTGCTCCAAACTTAGCAGGTACTTCATCTTCTGCTCCTTCAGGTGGTGCTGCAAAAGGATCTGCATTTGGATCCATCATTAATTTTACTTCTGCCGTAACAGCATCTAGATTATTAAATTTCCCTTTTGGAGATACACTTCCATAATAAACATTAGGGAAAGCCAATAGAATATGTAAATGCTTGGAGAAATATAAATAATTTAAGAAAGTTAAAATACCAACAATGTGTAACCACCATGCTATACGTTCTACAGTATGCAGCGCTTCAATAGAAAAACCATTGAATAACGGTGCGATAAATTGTGAAATAACATTTCCGGAATTAGCACCTTGAAAAACAGTATCGGTTGCATTCATGATTAAGAATAACCCCATTAATACCACTTCAAAATAAAGAATAATATTACCATCACTCTTTGGCCATCCTTTCATTTCTGAACTTAAGAAACGTTTAATTTTAATTACATTTCTTCGTATCCAAAACACAGTTACAGAGACTAAAACTAAAACTGCTAAAACCTCGAAGGTTCCAATAAGGAAACCATATAAAGCTGCCGGTAATAATTCTTGTCCTATTCTATGTGTCCCAAAAAGGCCATCGATTATAATCTCTAAGACTTCAATATTTATAATAATGAATCCGACATAAACAATAACGTGCAGAAATCCAGAAACAGGTCGTTTTACTAACTTACTCTGACCTAAAGCTATGTTTATAGTATTTTTCCAACGCTGAGATTTGTTTTCACTAACATCAACATCTTGTCCTAGTTTAATATTACGAATCAATTTTTGAACATTACGTGCAAAATAGCCAATACCTAATATTAGGATAACAGCAAAAATGATATTAGGTAAGTATTCCATAATTGATGAGTCTAATTATTGTTTAATTCCTCTTGTGTTGGTTCCTCGTAAGGAATCTCTTTTTTAGACAAAATACGTCTATATCTTGCAGGATGTAGTTTAATATCTAAAAGCAGAAGTTCTAATTCTTTAGATGCATTATCTAAATTATTATAGAGTGAATCGTCTTTTAAGAGTTTACCCATGCTGCCTTCACCAGCTTCAAGTCCTGTAGCAAGTTGATTTAACTTAGCTACCATTTCATTTAAATTCTCTACTGTATTAGAAAGCTTTGCTTCGTTTAAATCTTTAATTAATATAGTTAACTCTGAACTTGTTTTGTCAAAATTCTCTAATAATGACGCTATTTTCTCGTCATTTTTACTAATTAAGTTATTTGCCGCAAATGCAACTCCTTTAAATGATTTTAATGTAGAATTTAATTCTGCTATAGTTTGCTTTAATCCATCCTCGGAATCATCCATTACTAGAGAATTAAGATTCCCTAATAAACTATCGGAAGAACGAAGTGTTGATCCTAAATCTTCACTAATTCCAGAAAAGTTTTTCTCTAAAGACGATACCATTCCTGGTTTCACTTCCGATTCTATAAAATCACCAGGTTTAGCATTTTCTCCTCCACTACCTTCAACAATAGATAATGCATTACCGCCCATTAAACCATCTTGATAAAGTCTAACAGTACTGTTTTTAGAAAATTTTAATTTTGGGTTAACGGTAAACGAAATACGTGTTTTTCCGGTTTTGAAATCATAAATGATTTCTTCTATTTTCCCTATTTTATTACCTTTAATTGTCACCGGAGATGACATACTTAAGGCATTATACTCAAATTCTGTATAGTAGGTGTTTGAATTTTCAAATAAATCTTCACCTTTAAGAAAGTTGAATAAATATATGCAAAAAGCGATACCAGCTAGGACTAGTATTGCGGTCTTAATTTCTCTTGATATTTTCAATGGGCTTTATTTAGATTACAAACAAAATTAGGAATAAATATATTAATAAAGTTTCTAATTCGTAGCAGATTTTAAGGCTTCAGAAATATCTATCTTTTTTCCATCTTTAAAAGCTACAACAAAAGCACCAGAATACCCTGCTAATTTCGCTTTATTCTGTAGTTGTTTAACTTCATTATAATCAGATGTTTCTCCACTATAATATTTATAGATATCACCAGATTTCTCTCTTGATATATTAGAAAGTCCTTTAAAATTATAGGATTTAGTTTCTAAAGCTCTTGAACTCGCTGAAATTTGAACTTTAAATATAACACCTTCAATAATTCTAGGTTCTTCTTTTTCTTCTGTCATCGTTTCTGCATTTACTTGCAGAATATGACTACCAACATTTTGATCAAGTTCTTTCTTATAATCTAAAATAGCAACATTTATAGCATTTGCCATTTTTAGCTGACCGGCTTTTGTATTTAGGTATTTTCCTTCACTATTATTAGTTAAAAAACCAACCTCTACTAAAACACTTGGCATGTAAGTATTACGAATAACTAATAGACTTGCCTGTTTTAGACCTCTACTTTTACGTTTTGCTTTATTAATGAAGTTATCTTCTATTTTACGTGCTAAAACAATACTTTGCTCTACATAAACTTCTTGTTCTATACCAATAGCAATACTCGATTCTGGTGAACTTGGATTAAACCCTTCATAATGATCTTCATAATTTTCTTCTTTAAATATAACTTCATTTTCACGCTTTGCTACTTCAAAATTACGACCCGTATTTTTTTCACCTAAAACAAAAGTCTCTGTACCACTTGCTTGAGAGCTGTGTGCGTTACAATGTATAGACACAAACAAATCTGCATCTGCCTTATTTGCAATATTTGCACGCTCGTGCAATTCTACAAACACATCTGTTTTACGTGTGTAGATCACTTTTATGTTTGGGTTTTTCTCAAGCTCCTTACCGACTTCTAAAGTCACTTTAAGTGCTATATTCTTTTCACTATGACCATTACCTATATTCCCAGAATCATGGCCACCATGTCCTGCATCTAAAACAACTACAAACTTGTCTTCTTGCGCATGTAATGCAGCATAAGGTGTTAAAGAAGTTATAAATAAAAGAATGAATAATACTATTGTTGGTTTTTGTGTCGTTTGCATATTTAAATTTAACGGTTTATAAACTTGGTTTATTATAAAGCACCAATTGATAATACAGCATTTTTCATTTTATAGCTTTAATCTATTAATCACAAAAAAATAGCTGTACTTTTGGCATTTCAAAAACCGAGCCATACTTTTACAAAAATACATTTAAAAGCATTGCAGACAAAAAGCTTATACATACTTTTCGCCCTTAGTTTTACAGTGTTTATTAACACATTAAGCTTCGCTCAAGAATTACCTAAAAAACAAGGTACTATTCCTGTTGAGCAAGAGAGAGATAGTACTTCTATTTCTCTAGACTCTATTGCTAAGCAAGAGGTAAATATCACAGAAATTGACTCCACAAAAAAAGACTCCATAAAACAAAAAGGCTTACTAGAAGGAACTGTAACTTATACAGCTACCGATTATGTTTCTCTTAGTCAGAAAAAGAAAAAAATCTATTTATATAACGAAGCAGAAGTTCTATACCAAGATATGGAAATAAAAGCAGGTGTTATTGTTATCGATTACAGCAAAAATTTAGTTTATGCTGGCCGTCTAAAAGATTCAACTGGTTACAGCCAAAGACCTGTTTTTACTCAAGGAGAAAATGTTATTGAACCAGATTCTATCATTTTTAATACAGAATCTAAAAAAGCATTAGTTTTCAATTCTAGAACTGAACAACAAGGCTTTAAGGTTTATTCTCCTATTACTAAAAAAGAAAATGATTCGGTTTATTTCATGAAAAAAGGGCGTTTTACAACGGCTGAAGATGAAGAAGATCCGGAATACCAATTTGTTACAACTAAGATGAAATTGGTACCCAACAAAAAAGTTATTGTAGGACCTACATACATGGAAATTTATGGTGTACCAACACCAATTGCTTTACCTTTTGCATTTTTTCCTATGACAAAAACACAAACTTCAGGGTTAATTATTCCTAGTTTTGGAGAAGATAGTAACAGAGGCTATAATTTACAAAATGGGGGTTATTATTTTGCTATTAGCGACTATTTAGACTTAGCAGTACTTGGAGACTACTATACTAATGGTAGTTATGGTTTTAGTATTGAAAACAATTATGCCCTCCGCTATAAATACAAAGGTAATGTAAGCTTCAGGTATGAGAACTTACTAAATGAAGAACGTGGATTTCCTGATTTTAGTCAGAGCACTATTTATAATTTAAAGTGGTCGCACAGTCGAGACTCTAAAGCAAACCCTAACTCTTATTTTTCAGCTTCTGTAAACTTAGGAAGTAGCTCTTATTATCAAGAATCCATTAATCAATTAAATCAATCGAATTTTTTAAATAATACTTTAGCATCTTCAGTTTCGTATTCTAAGACATTTGCAGGTGATCCTCAGGTAAACCTAAGTTTAACAGCAACACACAGTCAAAATACAAATACAGGTGACATTAATTTAACCCTACCTACAGTTCAGGCTTCAGTAGGAAGAGTATACCCTTTTGCTCCAAAAAATGGAACTAAAAAAGGAATTATTCAAAATATTAATTTTCAACTAACCACCAGAGGCGAATATAATATTCAAACAAATGATTCTATTTTTGGTAAAAGTGAAATGTTTGATGATGCTCAAATAGGAATGACGCACAGCATACCTGTTACAACAAATTTTAAAGTATTTGATTATTTTAGTGTTAGCACAAGTGCCAGTCTTCAAGAAAACTGGACGTTAAAAACTATAAGTCGTTATTACGATCAAGCTTCCGAAGAAGTTATTACAGTAAATCAAAATGGTTTTGATCGTTTCTTAACTTATAATGCAGGAGCAAGTATCGGGACAACAATATACGGTATGTATGATTTTGAAAACGAAGCTAAGGATGCAAAAATTAAAGCAATACGCCACGTTATGCGCCCTTCTATTAGTTACACTATTAGCCCAGCTTTTGATCAGTATTATGAAACCTATGATGTTATTGATGCAGATGGTACAACTTCAGATCAAGTAGAATATTCTCGTTTCGAAAATTCACTATACGGAGCACCTGGCAATTCGTTTTCAAGCAGTATTGGTCTTAGCTTAAGTAATAATGTTGAAGCTAAAATTCAAGCAAAAGATTCTACAAAAACAGAGTCTGAAAAAATAACACTACTAAATAGTCTTAATTTTTCTACCGCTTACAACATTGCTGCAGATTCATTAAAATGGAGCCCACTTAATTTAACAGGAGGAACTCAAATTTTAAATAACAAAATGAGTATCAACTTCGGGATGACCTTAAACCCTTATGCTCTAAACAGCAACAATCAAGTTGTAAATACATTTAACATAAACAACGGAGGAAGCTTATTTAGATTAACATCAGCTAACGCAAGCATGAGCTATACCTTATCTAACGAAACTTTTTCAGGAAAAAAAGGTGCTAATAATGATGAAAAAGATGCTTCCGCACAAGAATCTGCACGATCAGGAGGTAGAACTGATGACTTATTTGGAAGATCTGAAAGTTTTGCAAATACTCGACTCTCTGATCAAGATGATAAAGGTGAGGAAGAAGAGGAAAATAACGAATTCTATAATTTCAAACTCCCCTGGAGTTTAAGACTAGCATATACAGCTAATTACACCAATACTCAACGCCAAGACCAAATATCATCACATTCATTAATGTTCTCAGGAGATATTGATATTTCACCTAAATGGAGTGTTGGTGCATCATCGGGTTACGATTTTGTAAATGATGGATTTACATACACACAATTACGTTTTGAACGCGACTTACTAAGTTGGCGTATGAATTTTTCTTGGATACCTTTTAGTGATAATAGCTCTTGGAATTTCTTTATTGGTATAAAATCAAGCCTTCTTAAAGATTTAAAATACGATAAACAAAAGCAATCCGACCAACAATTATAATTAAAAACCCCTATTCTATTTTTATTATAATTTCTTTCAGTTTACTATTATTTTCTTAATAATATTGTATTAAATTTGAGATGATAATACAATCATTAAAAACCTTTTTTACACAAAGAGGAATAAACAAACACTTCTTAAGATGAAAAAAATAATAAACACTACTAACGCTCCTGCTCCAATAGGTCCATATAATCAAGCTGTTTTAACAGGAAATACTTTATATACTTCGGGTCAAATAGCTTTAAATCCTGAAACAATGGAGTTAGTTATAGATGATATTAAAACAGAAACAAAGCAAGTTATGGAAAACATGAAGGCTGTTTTAGAAGCTGCTGACATGACGTTTGAAAACGTAGTAAAGTCTTCAATTTTTATCAGTGACATGAATAACTTCACTCAAATTAATGAAGTCTATGGTAATTATTTTGAAGAAGCTACAGCGCCAGCTAGAGAGACTGTTGAAGTCGCAAATTTACCTAAGTTTGTAAATGTTGAAATTAGTATGATTGCTGTAAAATAATTGATTTATATTCATGAAATATGGTTTTATATAAACAATTGTTAATAAAACCATATAGCATCTTTAAAATTAACAAGTTACTTTTTTAAATAACTTGTATTTTTGAAAGTAACCAAATTTACTTCAAAAGATGCACATTGAAAATGATATAAAATTAGGCTTTAAAGATGTAATGATTCGCCCAAAGCGTTCAACTCTTAAAAGCAGGTCTCAAGTTTCATTAGAACGAAATTTTAGCTTTCTTAATAGCAAAAAAGATTGGACAGGAATTCCGATCATGGCAGCTAATATGGATACTGTTGGTACTTTTGAAATGGCTTTAACCTTATCTGAACAAAAGCTTTTTACGGCTATCCATAAACATTATTCAGCAAAACAATGGACTACCTTTTTAAATAAGTCTCCTAAAAACATTACAAATTACATCGCTATTAGTACTGGTACTGGCGAAGAAGATTCTGAAAAACTAAAAATAGTTTTTAAACATCATCCCGAACTAAAGTTTATATGTATTGATGTCGCTAATGGTTATTCTGAGCATTTTGTAGAATTTCTTCAGCAAACACGTAAGTCTTATCCCGACAAAGTTATTATTGCGGGCAATGTTGTTACAGGAGAAATGGTAGAACAACTCCTATTATCTGGGGCAGATATTGTAAAAGTAGGCATTGGGCCTGGTAGCGTTTGCACAACACGTGTTAAAACAGGCGTAGGCTATCCTCAATTATCTGCTATTATAGAATGTGCAGATGCGGCTCACGGCTTAGGTGGACAAATTATTAGTGATGGTGGATGTGCCACACCTGGAGATGTTGCTAAAGCATTTGGTGCTGGTGCAGATTTTGTAATGCTTGGTGGTATGTTTGCAGGTCATACAGAAAGTGGCGGAGAACTTATTACGCGAAATAACGAACAGTACAAACAATTCTACGGTATGAGTTCTGCAACTGCAATGGATAAATATGTTGGAGGTGTCGCAGAATACAGAGCTAGCGAAGGAAAAACGGTAGAAGTTCCTTACAAAGGTGATGTTAAAGACACTTTGCAAGATATTTTAGGAGGCTTACGAAGTACATGTACTTATGTTGGTGCTGAACGTTTAAAAGAATTAACCAAACGCACTACTTTTATTCGTGTGGCCGAGCAAGAAAACCAAGTTTATAATAAATAGGTAAATAAAAAATAATCCTTCAAATTAATTACTAATTTTAATATAATAATTAGATATTGAAACTTAAAAAATCAGAACTCAAAGACTTTTTAGACGAAAAGGTTGACCTCTATAATCATCCTAAGTTTATTGAGAGTGATCCTATTCAAATTCCACATCAATTTTCAAAAAAAGAAGATATAGAGATTGCCGGATTTTTATCTGCTACTATTGCTTGGGGAAACCGAAAAAGTATCATTAATAATGCTAATAAAATGATGGAGCTATTAGACCACTCCCCTTTTCAATTTATTACGCAACATAAAGAAACAGATTTAGAACGCTTAGAACCTTTTGTGCATAGAACTTTTAACGGTTATGATTTTATGCAGTTTATTAAAAGTTTAAAGCATATTTATAAAAATCATGGTGGTTTAGAAACTATTTTTTCACAACATGCCGAAAAAGATTCACTTCAGACAAGCATACATGAATTTAAAAAAGTCTTTTTTGAAATCCCGCATTTAGAACGGACACAAAAACACATTAGTGATCCACTTAAAAATTCGGCAGCGAAACGTATTAACATGTACCTAAGATGGATGATTAGAGATGATAATAATGGAGTCGATTTCGGGATTTGGAAATCCATAGCTCCTTCAACATTAAGTTGTCCTTTAGACGTGCATTCTGGAAATGTAGCACGTAAATTAGACTTACTAAAACGAAAACAAAATGACGGTAAAGCTTTAGCCGAATTAGATAAAGCTTTAAGAAAGTTAGACGCAAAAGATCCTGTTAAATATGATTTTGCCTTGTTTGGTCTTGGAGTTTTTGAAGGGTTTTAAAATTCTTTTACTATTTTATACCTTTAACTAGTATTATCCTCCTTTTAAATCTAAAGTTATCTAGAAGTTAAAACAAACAAAAACTATATCTTTTACTATTAAATCCTTAAATAAATGAAATTTAAACTCACCCTTTTATTAGTAACTTGTTTCACTATAAGTTTTTCTCAAAATTTAAATATTCCTTTAGATACTACTTATGTCACCACTAATTCTGTGACCATAAAAGGTAAGCAAATCAATTATAAAGCAGAAACAGGTTTTCAACCCGTTTGGGATAATGATGGTAAAATGATCGCTTCACTTTACTACACTTACTACAAACGAACTAATGACCCAAAAGGTAACGATAGACCTATAATTTATTCCTTTAATGGAGGACCTGGATCAGCGTCACTTTGGATGCATATTGCTTATACTGGACCTAAAGTTTTAAATATTGATGACGAAGGGTACCCTATTCAACCTTATGGCGTAAAAGACAATCCAAATTCTATCTTAGATGTTGCAGATATTGTATTTATCAATCCCGTAAACACAGGTTACTCTAGAAAAGTCGCTGATAAAGATGGTAAAATGCCTGACAACAAATTGTTTTTTGGTATTAATGCTGATATTAAATATTTAGCAAGTTGGATGAATACTTTTACAACCAGACAAAACAGATGGCAATCCCCTAAATATATTATAGGAGAAAGCTATGGAGGAACGCGTGTTATGGGGTTATCCTTAGAGCTTCAAAATAACCAATGGATGTACTTAAATGGTGTAATTATGGTTTCACCAGCAGATTATAAGATTTTAAGAGTTGGTGGTCCTTTAGCTTCAAGCTTAAATTTACCTTATTATACAGCTACAGCTTGGCATCACAAAATGCTTCCTGACGCACTTCAAAATAAAGATTTATTAGATATATTACCAGAAGTAGAACATTTTGCTATTAACGATTTAATGCCTGCTCTAGCTAAAGGAGGTTTTATTTCAGAATTAGAAAAAGAAGCGATTGCTAAGCAAATGAGTTATTATTCCGGGTTATCTAAAAAAGTAATTTTGCAACAAAACCTAGATGTCTCTACTCGTTTTTTCTGGAAAGAATTATTACGTGATAAAACAGGAGAAACGATAGGAAGATTAGATTCTAGATATCTTGGATTAGATAAAGTTGAAACAGGAACAAGCCCCGATTACAGCCCGGAACTCACCTCGTGGCTTCATTCTTTTACACCAGCTATAAATTATTACATTCAAAATGAATTAGGTTTTAAAACGGATGTAAAGTATAATGTTTTTGGAAACACAGGCCGATGGGATAATGACAACGATAATACAAGAGATAATTTACGCCAAGCTATGGCACAAAATCCTTATTTAAAAGTATTAACGCAGTCTGGTTATTACGACGGAGCAACAACCTACTTTGCTGCGAAGTATTCTCAATCACAAATTGACCCAAGTGGAAAAATGAAAGATCGTATTTTCTTTAAAGGTTACCGAAGCGGACATATGATGTATTTACGAAATGAAGATCTAATTAAAGCCAATGATGATTTAAGGCACTTCATCGAAATCTCATTAACTAATGGTAAATCAGCTAAATATTAATGTATTTTTGTGCTTAATAACAAAACCTTACTTAAATAAATTACGTATATATTATGCCTGATTGATTTTAATTTTTATGAAAAGTCCCCAATCCCCTAATAATGAAACTGAGCGATTACTTGCTCTAAACTCATACAATATCATAGACACCCCACCTGAACGTGACTATGATAACCTAACTGAATTAGCAGCCACAATATGTGATGCCCCCATTGCGCTTATTACTATTTTAGATAAAAATCGTAATTTTTTTAAATCGCATTATGGTATAGAATTAACCGAAACACCTCGAAATGTATCATTTTGTGGGCATGCAATTTTAGAAGATGATATTTTTATTGTTGAAGATGTCACAAAAGATGAACGCTTTTTTGATAATCCTTTAACCAAGGAATATAATATTGGTTTCTACGCTGGCGTACCCTTAATAAATGAATCTGGATATAAGTTAGGTACAATTTGCGTTTACGATTTTAAACCCAAAAAATTAAATGCGTCGCAAATAAAGACACTTAAGACACTTGGAAAACAAGTTATCAATTTGTTTGAATTGAAAAAAAAGAATGACAATTTAAATGCTATAAGAGAAGAACTTGAGCAACGTAACGATCAACTAAAATCATTTGCTAGCTTAGTTTCACACGATTTAAAATCACCCTTATCTAATATCATATCTTTAACAGATTTACTTAAAGAAGAAAATCAAAATAATCTATCAAAAGATTCACTTCAATATTTAGAATATATTGAAGAATCTACAACAATCTTAAAAGATTATATTGACGGAATGTTATTATATTATACCGCAAATGAACTTTTAAACTCTAAAAAAGAAGATGTTGAATTAAAATCTATTGTAGAAGGAATTAAACAAATTCACGTTGCTGATAATGTGAAAATTCTATATAATGATAGTGTTATCCATAAAGTAAATAAGGCTGCAGTAACTCAAATATTAATGAATTTGGCAGATAATTCACTTAAATACAATGACAAACTTAACCGCACCGTTGAAATAAGTTATGAGAAACAAGATTCTCATCATAAATTTAGTGTAACTGACAATGGTATTGGTATTCCGGAAGCTGAATTAGAACAAATTTTTGAAATTTTTAAAACTGTAAAAAATAGTTTTAGCAACACTGGAACTGGTATTGGATTAAGTACAGTAAAGAATTTAGTAGAAAAGCTGAACGGAAAAATATCTGTTACATCTGAATTAGGAAAAGGAAGTACTTTTAGTTTTACAATCGCCTAAATATTTTGAATAAAAAAAGCTGATAAATAAATTGTTTATCAGCTTTTTACTTTTTATAGCATTATAAGCTAATTATCCTTTTAACCAAGCTGCTCTTAAAGCTTTTTGAGCATCTGTTGCATTTTCATCTTCAACAATACTATCTGACGACGCGTATGCTTTAGTTAAAGTTGTTTTTATCTCAACAGGTTCACCATTTCGCTCTAAATCCATAGTAATTTCTTGACCTTCTTGCCATGAAAACATTCCACGTATTACTTCATTTGCATTTAATAAAGTTAACGCTTCTCCATTTACGCTTTTAATAATATCTCCTTCTTGTATGCCTTGCTCTTTCCAAAATGAATTATTTAAAGCCATTGAAGAAAAGAAAAGCACACCTTTTTCTTGATCTGCATCAAAAATAATGTTCTGTCCTCCAGCAAAAATATAGTTTGTTTCTAAAAGCGTTTCACCTTGTGTTAAACCAACCATAGTAAAGAACTCATTATAGTTAATAGGTAAATCTCCTTCAACGTGTGTTTTTAGAAATTCACCAACACTTGGATAGGTCATAGCTGTGATTTCTGCAATAATAGTATCATCATCAAATGGTTTATTCTCACCATATTTTGCAGATAATTCCTTCATTAAAGATAACATACTTCTTTGTCCATCACTTTCTTTACGCATTAAAATATCAATACACATACCAATTAAAGCACCTTTTTGATAGACATTATAATAGTTAGATGCATAAGGTTCCTCTAATACATTTTCACTCATAATTGTAAAACTCATAGCATCATCCATACGTTTTGATATTTGAATTTTAGAATTCACCGTATTGTAAAATGTTTGAGAATCAACTAAACCTTCATACACCTGAAAATGTTGTGCAAAATATTCCGTTACACCCTCATACATCCATAAATGTTTAGAAAATGTAGGTTTATTATAATCAAAATAATGAACATCTGCAGAATGTACAGATAATGGAGTTACAATATGAAAAAATTCATGTGCAACAACATCTACAATCGATGCAGCTAAACCTTCCTTAGTAGAAGATTCTGGTAAAACAACTACGGTAGACGTGTGGTGCTCTAAAGCTCCAAAACCTTTTGGTGCTGTTTCAGTTCCATCAGCTAAATACAAATAAATATCATAACGTTTTGTACTATTTACATCACCTAAATACGCTTTCTGAGCTTCCATCATTTTAAACACAGTCTCTTTCTGACTTGCTGCTGTATGTACTTTATTTGGAGAATATACACTTAGAACAATTTTAATGTCACCAACCATAAATTCTTCAACATCTAAATCTCCATACATCATAGGATTATCAGTAATATCAAAATAACGCGGCGCAAAATAATTACTTGTTATAGATTTACCATCTTCACTAGTTGTTGTTCCTGTTACCTCTAAAGCTGAAGTTCTTACAAAGTCTGCTGGAGCAGTAACAGCTACATCATATTGATTATTTTTTAAAGAATCGAAATACCCAATAAATCCGTGAAGATTTAAGACGTAATTATCTTCTTCAATATTTGTACCTGAAGGTGAAAAAGGTTGTTCTCCTCCAATTCCTCCAACTTGCTCAATATCGAAAGTATCATTTACGTAATATTGAATCTTATCTAATTTAGTTGCATCAGTAATAGTCCATGTATTATCATCTACTTTAGTTACCGATAATTCATTTCCATCATAATCAATAGCTTTTAAATCATCAATATACTTACCAAAATCACTAACCGAATACGTTCCTTGCACAACTCTTGGCAACCTATATGTTACAGTTTCAGTAGTAAAACGACCTGGATTAATAGTTACAGGAACCCTATCGTTATTAACTGCTGTTAAATCTAAAGCGGTCTCAATAGGATTGCTTACTGCTAAATCATCGCTGTTTGGTTTTGCTGATCCGCAACCTACCAAAACGACACTTAGTCCAAAAATGGCTAAATAATTCTTCATGTTTAAGTTTTTGTTTTTATAATAGTCTCACAAATCTACAATGTGTTACTATTAAAAACCTAAAGGTTTTGTTAAATTCGCAGTATGCCACAACCACTCGTTAGTATAGTAATTCCATTTAAGAACACCGACACATTTATTAATGAGTGTATTAGGTCTATTTTAAACCAAACTTATCGTAATTGGGAAGCTATTTTTGTAGATGATAATTCTAAAGACAAATCGTACAGAATTGTAGAAAATTATAGAAAAAGTGACTCTAGAATAAAATTATACAGAAATAATGGCAATGGAATAATTGAAGCTTTAAAAACAGCTTACAAACATAGCAATGGAAGTTATATTACTAGAATGGATAGTGATGACCTAATGATACCGATACGCCTTAAAACCATGGTTATGAGTCTAGAGAATAAAGGTAAAAAACACCTCGCTGTTGGACAAGTAAAATATTTTAGAGCAGATGGACTTAGTGATGGCTTTGCACGTTACGAAGAATGGTTGAATAAATTAACGGTTAAAGGAAACAACTATTCTGAAATCTATAAAGAGTGTGTAATTCCATCACCTTGTTGGATGTTGCACCGTGAAGATTTTGATGCCTGCGGAGGTTTTAACTCAGAAACCTACCCAGAAGACTATGATTTAGCTTTCCGGTTTTATAAAACTGAATACAAATGTATTCCTTGCGATAAAGTATTACTGCATTGGAGAGATTACAGTACAAGAACATCACGAACACACGAGCATTATGCTGAAAATTCTTTCTTAGATCTTAAAGTTGACTATTTTTTAGAACTAAATTATGATGCTTCTAGACCTTTAGCTATTTGGGGAGCAGGAAAAAAAGGCAAAACTTTAGCCAAAATACTTTTGAAAAAGAACATCCCTTTTTATTGGATTTGCGACAACCCAAAAAAAATAGGGAAACATATATATGGTCAAAAGCTATTTAATTTTGATTATTTAGCAGAATTAAACAATCCACAAAGTATTGTAACAGTAGCTAATACCGAAGCACAGCAAGAGATTACAAGTTATTTTGAAACACAAAAAATGAAATCTATGATTGATTATTTCTTTTTCTGTTAAATTTCTCAAAAGCGAAACGAAGTAATAACTTAGCGTTACTTATATTTGAAATATATAAATGCCACATTTAACGCAGTCGGAATTCTTTAGCAATTAATAAAAAAAGAGTATTTGACTTAACTTAAAGGTTCAAATTAACATCTTAATCAGCAAACATAAAATAAAGAATGCAGTTTAAAAATCCCGAATTACTTTACGCCCTTTTTTTACTGATTATTCCTATTCTTATACATTTATTTCAATTACGTCGTTTTCAGAAAGTTCAGTTTACAAACGTTAAGTTTTTAAAATCAGTAAAACTTCAAACTCGTAAAAGCTCACAGTTAAAAAAATGGATTACACTTCTAACCAGAATACTGCTTTTAGCTTGTGTTATCATTGCTTTTGCTCAACCTTTTATTCCTAACACTAAAGATTTTAATGAGTCCCAAGAAACCGTTATTTATTTAGATAATTCTTTTAGTATGCAAGCTAACGGAAGTAATGGCACCTTACTAAACGAAGCCATACAAGATCTTATAAACAACTTACCAGAAGACGAAGCGATTAGTTTATTTACTAATGATAAAAGCTTTAGAAATACAACTGTAAAAGCTTTAAAAAATGATTTAATACAATTATCATATTCTCCAAAGCAACTCAATTATGAGGCTGTTTTTTTAAAAGGGAAACAATTATTTTCAAACAAAGATGAAGCAACTAAGAATTTGATTATAGTTTCTGATTTTCAACAAAAAGATAACTTATTAAGTTTTGAAAATGAAAGTGATATTCAATTAAAATTAGTACAACCCAAATCTACTTTAGTTTCTAATATTAGTATTGATAGTATTTATGTTTCTAATACCACATCTAAAACTTTTGACCTTAATGTAAAATTAAGCAACGAAGGAAAGCCTCTTGATAATGTTACTATTTCATTATTTAATAACGATGTATTGCTAACTAAAAGTGCGGTTGATATTAACAAAGAAGTAGAAAATACATTTACCGTTACAAATAATAATGTTATAAATGGGAAGTTACAGATTGAAGATTCTGGGTTACAATACGACAATACTTTTTATTTTAATATCAACTCGAAACCAAAAATTAAGGTTCTTGTAATAAATGAAATTACAGATGATTCATTTTTAAAACGAATCTATACAGATGATGAATTTGACTTTAAAAGTTACAAATTAAATGCTCTTAATTTCAACCTAATCACAGAACAAAACCTTATTATACTTAATGAACTCAATGAGATATCAAACGCATTGAAGACTGCTTTAAAAACATTTAAAAATGACGGAGGAAAACTTTTAGTTATACCTAAAAATAAAATTGAATTAAATTCTTATAACCAATTACTTAAAGAACTAAACCTAAACTATTACTCTAATATAAATAATATTCAAAAACGCATTACAAGTATCAACTATAACCATCCACTTTTAGCTAATGCATTCTATGCTAAAGTAACAAATTTTCAATATCCTAAAGTAGAAAACTCTTATCAATTTAATTCGAATTCTAATAGTGTTTTATCTTACGAAGATGGTTCTCCTTTCTTAGTTGGAAACGCAAATACCTATGCTTTTTCTTCTGCAATAAACTCAGAAAATTCAAACTTTAGAAACTCACAATTAATAATTCCTGTGTTATATAATTTAGGATTACAGAGCTTAAAACTTTCAAAATTATACTACACAATAGGGCAACCAAATGAGATTGCCATACAAACATCAATTGGTCAAGATGACATTTTAACTTTATATAAAGAGAACAATTCTGTCATTCCGCTTCAAAAAACATATAGCAAATCTGTGGTTTTAGAAACGGAAGATTTTCCTGATACAGCCGGAATTTTAAATGTAAAAAACAAAAATCAAGTACTTCAAAATTTAAGTTTTAATTATAACAGAGCAGAAAGCAACCTAAGTTATTATGACTTAAACACTTTAAAAAATACAGATATTGAGTCTAGCTTAGAAACAACAATTAATAATATAAAAAGTAATACAAATGTTAATGCGCTATGGAAATGGTTTATTATTTTTGCGTTAGCATTTTTAATAGTAGAAATGTTACTTCTAAAATATCTTAAATGAACGCACTCATAAAATCTGCAACCATAGTTGATTCTAAAAGTGATTTTCACAATGAAACGGTTGATATTTTAATTGAAAAAGGTCTGATATCCAAGATTTCTAAAGACCTTGACAATCCTAATAATTACCAAGAAATAAAACTTGACAATTTACATGTCTCACAAGGTTGGTTTGACAGTAGTGTTTCTTTTGGAGAACCGGGTTACGAAGATCGAGAAACCATAGTTAATGGTTTAAAAACGGCAGCAAATTCTGGTTTTACCTCTGTTGCACTCAATGCTAATTCGCATCCTGTAATTGATAGTTATTCTCATATTTCGTTTGTAAAATCAAAAGCTCAGGATAATGCAGTTAACCTCTACCCTATTGGCGCTTTAACCCAAATGAGTAAAGGTGAAGATTTAGCTGAACTGTATGATATGACTAATGCTGGCGCTGTTGCCTTTTACGATTATCAACACCCTATTTCTAATCCTAATTTAATGAAAATTGCTTTGCAATACGCTAGTAATTTTAACGGTTTAATCTGTTCTTTTCCTCAAGAGTCTAAAATTTCTGGACTTGGTGTTGTAAATGAACATATTAACAGCACTAAGTTAGGCTTAAAAGGAAACCCTGCTTTAGCTGAAGAGTTACAAGTCGCTAGAGATCTCTTTATATTAGAATACACTGAAGGAAAACTTCATATACCAACTATTTCTACTGCAAAGTCTGTTGAGTTAATTAGAGCTGCAAAAGCTAAGAATCTAAATGTAACTTGTAGTGTTGCTATCCATAATTTAGTGTTTACAGATGATGTTTTACACGATTTTAACACCACCTTTAAAGTGCTTCCTCCTTTAAGAATACAAACCGATTGTGATGCTTTAATAGAAGGCTTAAAAGATGGAACTATTGACATGGTTACTTCTGATCATAACCCTATTGATATTGAACATAAAAAAATTGAATTCGATTTTGCTAAATACGGAACCATTGGCTTAGAATCTGCTTTTGGTGCATTACAGAACATCTTTACGACTAAAAAAACAGTTAGTTTATTAACGCAAGGAAAGTCTAGATTTGGTGTTACGGAATCATCGATAAAAGAAGGTGAAATAGCGGATTTAACATTGTTTAATCCTGATAAAAAATACGAATTCAATAACACTCATATTTCATCAAAATCTAAGAACAGTGTGTTTTTAGGTTCAAAACTTAAAGGTGAAACTTATGGTATTATTGCTAATTATAAAATAGCCTTAAAATAATGGATCAAAATACTATTAACGAAGGAAAAACGCTAGGATTAGTAGCCTACTTAACATTATTTGGTACTTTGATTGCTTTTTTTATGAACCAAGAAAAACGAAACCCATTTACATCTTTTCATGTAAGACAAGGTTTAGGCTTAGGTTTAATTTACATCCTAATTGCTATGGTCATTAGTAGTTTAGACAGCATGATGATTAGCATGTCTTTCTGGATTTTCTTTTCAATACTATATTTCTATGGTCTTTTTGGAGCCATTACAGGAAAATGTAACAAAATTCCAATACTTGGTGACCTTTTTCAAAACAAATTTAAATCACTTGGAAAATAAATAATATGTCTCAACTACACTACATTACAAGACCTTCAACTTTAAAAGAAAACGCACCATTATTAATTATGTGCCACGGTTACGGAAGTGATGAAAATGATTTATTCTCATTTGCTTCAGAGTTACCAGAAGAATTATTTATTATTTCTGTGAGAGCACCACACCCAATGCAACCCTATGGAAATGCATGGTATGCAATTAATTTTGATGCAGAAAGAGGTAAATGGAACGATGTACCACAAGCTAAGGAGTCTATCGGTTTAATTTCTGATTTTATAGATTACGCTTGTAAGACTTACCCTGTTGACACTAAAAACGTAACCCTTTTAGGTTTTAGTCAAGGAACAATTTTAAGTTATGCGGTATCACTTACTTATCCCGAAAAAGTTAAAAATGTAATTGCTTTAAGTGGTTATATCAGCGAAGATATGTTACCTGAAGTGATTGATAAAGATCGTATATCTCACTTAAATTTCTTTTGCTCGCATGGATCAGTAGATCAAGTAATACCTGTAGATTGGGCACAAAAAGCACCTGTATACTTAACAACTTTAGGAATAGATAATGTATTTACAGAATACCCTGTAGGACATGGTGTTGCGCCTCAAAATTTCCATGATTTAAAAGCTTGGTTAGAAAACCATATCTAAAAAATTGAAATTTCAAACAGAAACCGTCGTTACGATTTCTGTTTGAAAACTTTCACATCTTTAATTAAGTGTAGGATACATTAAGTATTCCACTAATTTATATTTAAGATCATTGTTTTCGTCAATAGAATAGCTTACCAAAATTTCACCCCAATGTTTGCCGTCTGTAAAATTGGCAATAATCCATTTGTGATTTAAAATTCTAACTTTATTAATCAATAATTTAGAATCCGTCATCGATACATATGGTACTATAGGATGTTCGTCACCTTCGTAATCATTCATACTATAAAGACCATCTCGGATAGCAGGTATTAATTTTTCAGTATCATAACCAAACGCTTCAAAATAACCTAGAGCATCTTCATTTCCTTCAATATTAAAGTAATTTAATTCAAAGTTTTTATCTTCTAAAGACTTTATAATTTTATTCTTCTCAACAACTTTAGCCTTTACCTTAACAATATCTGCCTCATATTTATCAAGTATGTTTTTTGAATTCACATATTGAAATATTAATAATAATACTGAAAAAATAAATAAATACATTAAAATTTTGCTCTTCATCTCTAAATGGTAATTTTTAAATTATCGTATGCTAAATAAACGTTTTCTGGTAAGTTTTTCTCTACTTCATCATGAAATCCTAAATAAGGACTAATATGTGTAAGATAAGCGCGTTTAGGTTTTACGCGCGCAATAAAAGTGAGTGCTTCTTCTAAATTAAAGTGCGACATATGTGGTTCTATCTGCAAAGCATTCACGACTAAAACTTCTAAGCCATAAAGCTTTTCAACTTCTTCATCTGCTATCGTTTTCATATCCGTTAAATAGGCGAAATTTCGAAATCGATATCCAAAAACCTGAAGTTTATTATGCAAACCATCAATAGGCATTACATTAATATTTCCTGCTAAAAAAGACTGATTCTCTACTATATTTTTTATCACATTTGGAGCGCCTGGATATTTATTTTCTGTTGTAAAAATATAATCAAAACGTTGCTCTAAAGCTTTAAAAACTCGTTGATGGGCATATAGAGGAATATCACCTTGCCTAAAGAAAAATGGACGAATATCATCTAACCCCATGGTGTGATCTGCATGCTCATGAGTGAAAATAATCCCATCAATTTTAGAGACTTTTGCCCTAAGCATTTGTTGTCTAAAATCGGGACCACAATCAACTACAAAAGTATAATCTTCCCACTCTACCAACACAGAAACTCGCAAGCGTTGATCCTTAAAATTTTCACTTAAACAAACAGGATGATCACTTCCTATTACGGGAATCCCCTGAGAAGTACCAGTGCCTAAAAATGTAATTTTCAAACCTTTTCAATTTAGTAAGACCCATCTAGAATTAAAAAAACCGCAATAAAAATGTTATTTTTTACTTATTATTTCACGATAAAATAAAAAACACACCTATTTTTTATCATATAATTTTAAGTCGTAAATGGTAGGACAAAAATAAGCTTATTTTTTTGTTTGCAATAGTAAAACCTTACCTTTGCTTAAAGGACAGAAACCTAAACTCTATGAAGGAAATAACGTATACAGGCGATACTGATTTCGAAAATATTCCATCTCTTAAAGATAAAGCATTGCGCATCAATCTTAATGCTGATATTTATGGAACATTTTCTGAAATAGGAGCTGGACAAGAAACGGTTCGCCATTTTTTCAGAGCAGGTGGTGCTTCTGGAACCATTGCTAAAGCGATGTCTGCTTATGACAAAGATTTTAGTGATGCGATATATGGTATTGAAGATGATCGTCGTTACGTAACAGAGGCAAGACTTCGTAAAATGCTAAATCACGAAGTAAATATAATGGAGGAGCGCATTACTAGAGAAAGACATCCTAATAAAATATTTTTCTCTTATGCTAATACCGTTGCAACTATAGATTTTGCTAAGCAATATAAAGGTCATGGTTGGGTTGGAATAAAATATCAAGTTGGTTCTGGACAAGAATATAATGAGATTGTTCTTCATATTAGATTTAAAGAAACAGACGCTCGTTTACAACAAGAAACGCTAGGTAAATTAGGAACAAACCTTATTTATGGTGCTTTTTACAAATACAATCAGCCTCGTAAACTATTACGTTACTTATACGATCACTTAGATAAAGATCAATTAGAAATTGATACTATTAATTTCTCTGGACCTGTATTTAAAGATGTAGATAACCGTTTAATGAGTTTACAACTGGTTAAAAATGGTATGACTGATGCTGTAATGTTTTCACCAGATGGTAATAACGTTTTACCGGCTCGTGTGCTTTATAAAAAGAATATTTTAGCGCTAAGAGGTAGTTTTAGACCTGTTACTAAAGTAAATATGGACATGCTAGAGAAGTCTCTAGAAATGTTTGTTAAAGAAAATAAAGTAGAAAAAGATAGAACGCAAGTTATTTTCGAAATCACTTTGTCTAACTTGAGAGCTGAAGGTAAAATTGATGAGCAAGATTTTATGGATCGTGCAAAATTATTATGCTCGTTAGGACAAACTGTATTAATCTCAAACTTCCAAGAATATTATAAATTAGTTGAGTATTTCTCTCAATACACTAAGAACAGAATGGGCTTAGCAATGGGAGTTAATAACCTTGTTGATATTTTTGATGAGAAATATTACCGTCACTTAAGTGGTGGCATCTTAGAAGCCTTTGGAAAATTATTTTACAAAGACCTACGTGTTTACTTATACCCTATGGAAAATGAGGATGGAACCTTAACAACTAGCGAAAACGTTAAAGTACATCCAAGAATGAAGGAATTATTCAAATTCTTCAAATACAATGGTAAGGTCGTAGACATTTCTGATGTAGACGCTTCAAATCTATCTGTGTTTTCTAGAAAAGTCCTTAAAATGATTGTAGATAACGAAGATGGTTGGGAAGCAATGTTACCTGAAGGTGTAGATGATCTAATAAAAGAAGAAAGCTTATTTGGCTGGGAAGCTGAAGAAGTAATGCATAAGCGATAAAACAAAATTATATAAAAGTAAAAAGCGACCATTCATAGTGAATAGTCGCTTTTTTTATACTGTAAAAAATATTATTCTTCCGTTAATATTTGATCTGTATGCGCTTTAGTTTTCACTTTAGCTATAACATCTGTTATCACACCGTTTTCATCAATAATAAAGGTTGTTCTATGAATCCCATCATATTCTTTTCCCATAAATTTCTTAGGTCCCCAAACACCAAATGCTTCAATAACAGCTTTATCTTCATCGGCTAATAAAGGATATTGAAAATCGTATTTATTTTTAAAATTAGTTTGCCTTTTAGCACTATCTGCACTAACACCTAAAATCTCATAACCTTGAGCTTTAAAACGGTCATAATTGTCATTTAAATTACAAGCTTCTGCGGTACAACCTGGTGTACTTGCTTTTGGATAAAAGAATACAACCAATTTCTTTCCTTTATAATCCGAAAGTGAAATGGTATTTCCTTGTTCATCTAATGCTGAAAAATCTGGAGCCTTATCTCCTACTTTTAAATGCGTCATAATGCTTAAATTTGTCTTTCTGTAAAAATACGATGAAATGACTAAACAAGAAAAGGTAGACTTTGTTATAAATACGTTAAAAGGACTCTATCCTGAAATCCCGATTCCATTAGACCATAAAGACCCTTACACTTTATTGATCGCTGTATTGATGTCTGCGCAGAGTACAGATGTGCGTGTTAATCAAATTACTCCCTTATTATTTGAACGGGCAGATAACCCTTATGACATGATTAAGCTGAGTGTTGAAGAAATTAGAGAAATCATAAAACCTGTGGGATTATCACCTATGAAAAGTAAAGGAATTTATGGTTTATCACATATTTTAATTGATAAGTATAATGGAGAAGTACCTCAAACTTATGAAGGTTTAGAAGAATTGCCTGCTGTAGGACATAAAACAGCTGCCGTTGTATTATCTCAAGCATTCGGTATACCTGCATTTCCGGTAGATACCCATATTCATCGTTTAATGTACCGTTGGAATTTAACTAATGGTAAAAACGTGGTACAAACCGAAAAAGATGCTAAACGCATATTTCCAGAAGAACTCTGGAATGATTTACACCTTCAAATGATTTGGTATGGTAGAGAGTATTCACCTGCTCGTGGATGGGATATGGAAAAAGATATCATTACAAAAACCATAGGTCGTAAAACGGTCTTAGATGATTATTATAAAAAGAAGAAATAGAACAATTTTTGAGACTTATTTTAGAAAATCATCAATCGATGAAAAAACTTTTAGCTATTGCTGTCGTATTTTCTTTTACATCTTGTATACCTGTTAAAATTGCGCCGCGTTTTAAAAATCAAGATTACAAAATAATGCTGGCAAAGAAGTTTCATAAAGATATGCCAAGAGAAACTTCTTTTATATTTAAAGATTCAAAAGAAGCAGAAGAGTTCTATAATTATATCAATAAAAAACACCAACTAAATCATGTTGATGTTGGTTATAATGTTCCCTTTCAACTTAAAAATGAAACTTTATATTTATCCTATCATGAAGCAGAGCGTACTGATGAAAAAGTAAATTTACCATTCGCTGTAATTGATGCCAAATGGTAACTCGCGATTGTTTGAAGGTAATTACGCAACACGAACCGGCCATTGGTACATTATTTTAACGATCTATGACAAAGACATCAAAAATTGCCTCGTAGACAAACATCCTTTAAAAGAAAAAACAATTCAATATTTAAAAGATTTAAAGCAAGAATACCTTACGACTCAAAACTATGAGGAATTACTTTTAACTAAAAAATCCTGATATTTTCATATCAGGATTTTTTGTTTTAATTAATTTAAGAGTGCTTCAAACTCCAAGTTATTATAATCTATAACACACAAGGCTTTTGAATAATTCAAAATAAAACGAACTGTTTCATCCTTAGGTTGTAGGTTATTATGTTTTGAAGAAGCATTAGAGTAAATTTTTGCCATTTTCACTATTTATGAGTTTATATATAGCAAAAACGTACTATTAAATACTTTATTGTATTAATTTGTTAAAATGATATTATTTTGATCAATTACCTTACGCATATTTATAAGTGCATAACGCATTCTACCCAAAGCCGTATTTATACTTACACCTGTGCGTTCAGAAATTTCCTTAAAACTCATGTCTTGATACATACGCATCAACAATACCTGTTTTTGGTCTTCTGGTAATTCTTGAATGATACGTCGTACATCAGATTCTACTTGATCTTTTATCAAAACTTTTTCTGCATTTAAACTAGAATCGCTTAATACTGAAAAAATGCTAAACTCACCAGTATTATCAAATTTAGGCATACGACTATTTTTTCTAAAATGATCGATTACCAAATTGTGAGCAATACGCATAACCCAAGGTAAAAACTTACCTTCTTCATTATACTTACCACGTTTTAGATTTTTTATAACCTTAATAAAGGTATCCTGAAAAACATCTTCAGTAATATCTCTATCGTAAACTTTTGAATAAATAAAACTATAGATTTTTTGCTTATGCCTCTGAATTAAAATTGAAAGCGCATTCTCATCACCATTAATATAGTTGGTAACCAGAGCTGAGTCTTGTATAAGTCCTTTTTTCATAATTATTACTTTAGTCCTTAGTAGTAGCCTACTAAGTTGGGGTTTATAGCTGTTTTCTTAAAGTAATATTATGCGATAAGCAGATGGTTTTTTAAATGAATAAGTTTCAAATATAACAACATTCCTGTCTAATAAACAAAAAATAACACTAAAATTTAACTATTTATCTGATGAAAATTCACTTAAACAGATGAATTAAATATTAAATAAATGTAAAACTAGTATCATTATTTGTAGCTAAAAACAATAAAAACGCCGTAAAATCGCTTTCTTTTAACAGATTTATCCTCGTGAATTATGAATCATACTTTAAAGTTTATTTGGTATTGTAGTATCTTTGCAAACTTAGATATCTAAAAAACCTATGAACACTACTAACCTAGACGTTAATCCGAAAGAAAACATCATTATTAAAGGTGCTAAACTTCATAATTTAAAAAATATTGATGTTGTTATTCCTAGAAATAAATTGGTCGTTATTACAGGTTTATCGGGTTCTGGTAAATCTAGTTTAGCTTTCGATACACTTTATGCCGAAGGACAAAGGCGTTACGTAGAAAGTTTGAGTAGTTATGCGCGTCAGTTTTTAGGCCGACTGAACAAACCTAAAGTAGATTATATTAAAGGAATTGCTCCTGCTATTGCTATTGAACAAAAGGTAAATTCTACAAATCCACGATCTACAGTGGGTACAACCACTGAAATTTATGATTATCTAAAATTACTTTTTGCCAGAATTGGTAAGACCTACTCACCTATCTCTGGTAATGAAGTTAAAAAACATACAGTTTCTGATGTTATTAATTACATCTCTAACTTTGAAGAACGTTCTAAACTATTACTCTTAGCGCCTATTATTTTAGAAGAAGGCAGAACGTTAGAAAACAAACTTCAAACCTTACAACAACAAGGATATGCGCGTATTAAGGTTAAAGGTGAGGTTGTTAGAATTGACGATGCTTTAAAGCAAGAAATAACTACTGATGATGATTTATTTTTAGTTGTAGATAGAATTGTTTTTAAAAATGATGAAGATTTTCTTAACCGTTTAGCCGATGCTGTTGGTACTGCTTTTTATGAAGGCATTGGGACTTGTATCATAGAATCTTTAGCAGACAATAAACAAATGCTTTTCAATAATAAGTTTGAAATGGATGGCATGTCCTTTTTAGAACCAAATGCGCATTTATTCAGCTTTAATAATCCTTATGGCGCTTGTCCTAAATGTGAAGGCTATGGCGACGTTATTGGTATTGATGACGATTTAGTGATTCCCAACACAGCTTTATCTGTTTTTGAAAATGCTATTTTTCCATGGCGAGGAGATAGTATGGGTTGGTACAGAGATCAATTAGTTAATAACTCACACCAATTTGATTTCCCTATTCATAAGCCTTATTTTAAATTAAGTGATGCTGATAAAGCGTTAATTTGGAAAGGAAATCAATATTTTGAAGGCTTAAATGATTTCTTTGCTGAACTAGAATCTAAAGCTTATAAAATTCAGAATCGCGTTATGTTATCGCGCTACCGAGGTAAAACAAAATGTAGTGTTTGTGAAGGTAAACGCTTGCGTAAAGAAGCCAATTATGTAAAAATTGAAGATGCTACAATTACAGACCTAGTGGATTTACCAATAGATGAATTAGCCGTATTCTTTAAAGGTTTAAAACTTAATGAATACGATACACAAATAGCCAAACGTCTACTTATAGAAATAAATACACGATTAGAATTCCTGTCTAATGTTGGTCTAAATTACCTTACCTTAAACAGAAAATCGAACACTCTATCCGGTGGAGAAAGCCAACGTATTAACCTAGCAACTTCTTTAGGTAGTAGTTTGGTGGGATCTATGTATATTTTAGATGAACCCAGTATTGGTTTACACCCTAAAGACACAGAACGCTTAATTGAGGTTTTAAAATCGTTAAGAGATTTAGGAAATACAGTGATCGTTGTTGAGCATGACGAAGATATTATGAAAGCGGCTGATGCTATTATTGATATAGGACCGGAAGCCGGAACCTTAGGAGGTGAAGTTGTTGCTGTTGGTAATTTTAAAGAGATTTTAGCTGCAGATAGTTTAACCGCTAAATATCTTAATGGTGATTTAGAAATTGAAGTGCCTAAAAAACGAAGAACTTCTAAATACAAAATTGAAATTGTTGGTGCCCGCGAAAACAACCTTCAAAACATAGATGTTACGTTTCCTTTAGAGATGCTTACTGTTATCACCGGCGTTTCTGGAAGTGGAAAAAGTACCTTAGTTAAAAAGATTCTTTTTCCTGCAATACAGAAAAAATTGACAGGTTTTAGTGATAAAGCCGGTCAATTCTCTGAAATGAAAGGAAACATGAGCAATGTACAACATGTAGAATTTGTAGATCAGAATCCTATTGGTCGCTCATCAAGATCTAATCCTGTGACTTATATTAAGGCTTATGATGATATTCGTTCTTTATTTGCATCTCAAAAACTAAGTAATATTAGAAATTTTGCCGCTAAACATTTTAGTTTTAATGTTGATGCCGGACGTTGTGAAACCTGTAAAGGTGAAGGTGAAGTTACTATTGAAATGCAGTTTATGGCAGATGTACATTTAACTTGCGATACTTGTGGCGGTAAACGTTTTAAAAAGGAAGTTTTAGAGGTTAAGTTTGAAGGAAAATCTATCGATGATGTCTTAAATCTTACCATTGATGATGCGATTGCATTTTTCGAAATTCATAACCAAACAAAAATAAAAAACAAGCTTCAACCTTTACAAGATGTTGGTTTAGGCTACGTTACTTTAGGGCAGTCCTCTTCTACCCTTTCTGGTGGTGAAGCACAACGTATTAAGTTAGCAACCTTCTTAGGAAAAGGAAGCAAGAGCGATAATGCGCTTTTCATTTTTGATGAACCAACTACAGGACTTCATTTTCATGATATTAAAAAATTATTAAAATCTTTTCAAGCATTAATAACAAAAGGACATTCCATTATTGTGATTGAGCATAATATAGATTTAATAAAATGTGCCGATTATATTATTGATCTTGGTCCTGAAGGAGGAAAAAATGGAGGGAAATTAGTTTCTGCCGGAACACCCGAAGAGATTGCAAAAGATAAGAATTCCGTAACCGGAAAATATCTAGAAGAGAAACTATAAAATGGATTTACCTAAAGGATTTAGTAATGAAGTCATAGAAGCTAGAGAAAATACTTCAGACAAGACCGACGATAGTATTAAAGCTAGAGTTTCTGTTTCACCTTTAAAACCAGGCGGAGCTAGTTTTAAAACTAATGTACTTATAAAAAAGTCAGGTTCTAAATACCTTTACAAACCTTCTATTGGTTCTGCTCTTTTCTGTTTTATCTTTCTAGCAGTAGGTCTAGGCATCTTATTTTATGGCTTGTTTCCTCTATTTAAAAACAATTTTGACCTATGAATTTTCCTGAAATAGGTTGACTAAAAATTAAACCATTAATTAGAGTCACTTATGAAAACAAAAAATGAACACTGGCGAAAAAAAAGCTACCAAAAAGCAACTTTAGAAACCAAACTTTTAGTCGTTGACCAAATCCTTAGCGGACAATTATCCAATAACCAGGCTTCAAAAAAATACGATGTCCCTCGAACAACCATTACCTATTGGTTAAGAAAATACAGTACCTTAGTACAACAAAATACAGGTATGAGTAAAAACGATGAAATAAAAAAGTTAAAGGAAAAGATTGAAGAACTTGAGTTTCAAAAAGACTTCCAACAAGACATTATCGCTGATATGGAACTTATTACAGGCGTCGATATGTCAAAAAAGTCATTGCCCAAAACATTAGCAAAAGAGATAGAGCAAAAGAAAAAACAGCGTATAAAAGAAAATGGCTCTATGGATGTTTTGGG
>NZ_JABTEL010000014.1 GCF_013285155.1 Winogradskyella undariae
GCTTCTTGCTGTGCTTTTTGTTCAGCAACAAGTTTGGCTTGTGCATCTACTTCTTGTTGTGCTTTTTGTTCGGCAACAAGTTTAGCTTTTGCATCTGCTTCTTGCTGTGCTTTTTGTTCAGCAACAAGTTTAGCTTTTGCATCTGCTTCTTGCTGTGCTTTTTGTTCAGCAACTAGTTTAGCTTTTGCATCTGCTTCTTGCTGTGCTTTTTGTTGAGCAACCAGTTTGGCTTTTGCATCTGCTTCTTGTTGTGCTTTTTGTTCAGCAGCTAGTTTAGCTTTTGCATCTGCTTCTTGTTTCGCTTTTTGTTCGGCTAGCAATCGTGCTCTTGTTTCAGCTCTTTCTTTTGCTATTCTATCTGCTTCAATCTTATCAGTTTCTGCTTTTGCATTAGCTAATTCTGCAGCTTTTTGTTCTTCTAATTGTTTTGCTTTTCCTGCTGCTACTTGTTGAGCTGCTGATATTTCAGCTTGTTCATCTGCTTCAATTTTTGCTTTAGCATTCTGTTCTGCTATTAATGCCGCTTGTTTTTCAGACTCTGCTTTAGCTTTTTGTTCAGCAACTAATGCTTTTTGTTTATCAGCTTCTATTTTTGCTTGAGTTGTGCTTGCAGAAGTACGACTAGCTACTTTTGATTTTGAAGTTTTAGTAACACGACGTCTCTTATTTTCATTTGAAAGAATACCACTTATTTCATCTTCACGACTATAATCATAGTAGTTCTTGTTTTTAAAGCGATACGCTAAAGTAATTTCGTGTGAAGGACCAAAATTGCTTAAGTCACCAAAAGCAGTTTCGTAATTGTATTCTATAGCTATTTGTGTTGTAAGGTTAAGTCCTAAACCTCCAGAAGCTCCATAAAGTGTATTATAGCCTACTTGAGCCCAAATTCCTTTAGGTATAGTTATCATTGTTACAGCTGAAATAATGGTTTCTTCTTTTTGAAAATCAGACCTTAGTAAGGTTGTAAATTTACTATCGTCAAAAAATCCTCTATTTCTCATGTAACCTGTGTACATGAAGTGAGCTTGAAGACTTTGCTTAGGATTGTCTTCAATTAGAGTTGAAGAATTAACATTATATAATGCTAAGTTGTTAATTGATAGTCCAAAATCTAAAAATTCTGTACCATAATTAATTCCTGGGTTTACTGTTAATAAAAAATTATCTGGGATGTTTTGTAAGGAAGGATCCTCAAAATTAGTAATCACATTAGAAGTGTTAACCCCACTTTTATAAGCACCGATATTAATACCGAATGTTAAGTTATTATCAAGACCTAATTGTGCATTGTAAGCAAAATTAAGAATTCCTCCAAAGGTTGTTAAAACCCCATAGTTTTGCTGAAAAAGACCTAAACCAGCTCCAATATTCTCTCCAAAACGTCCTGAATAACTTGCTAAATAAGTGAGTGGTGCATTTTCGAACTGTACCCATTCTCTTTTATTGTAAAAACTGATGTATTTGTTTTGTTCTCTTACAAAGCTAAAAGTAGGGTTTAAGGTGTAACGATTAAAAGTTAGAGAATTACGTGTTGGCATGTCAAGTGAAACCACCCCATCATCTTCTTGAGAATAGAATTTTTGTGTAGAACAGACACATAATATAAGAAGTAAGACAAATGTTTTCATGCTATTTTACTACCGTTATTGAGCCTTTTTTTGTGTTATTATCTTCTGTTGTTATCACGTAATAATATACTTGACTGATGCTTGTTAAGTTTAAATCGTTTTCTGGCCAGTTGTTTTGATAGTTATTTGTTTTTAAAACAATTTTACCTTGAGTGGTCATTATAAGAACTTCTGTATTTGTACCACTCACGTAATCAGATGGTATAATCCAAGTGTCATTTATAGTATCTCCATTTGGGCTGATGAGGTTTGGTATTTTTTCAACTTCAGGAAATAAATCTAATTCCTCTTCAATTGTAAATAAATATTCAATTGAAGCATTACATCCTGTAGTTTCGGTAATAACAACTTTGTATTCTCCAAATTCAGTTGCTTCAAAAATTGCATTTGTTGCACTAGGAATAATATTTTCATTTAAATACCATTCATATTCAGGGGTAATTGCAGTTGAGGTTACCGTTACCGTTAAAGTTTCTTCAGCTAACATTTCATTAAATTCTGGTACATCAATTGTACTATCAAATAATTCACTAACTAAATCAATTGAACCAGAAGCTAAACACTCTCCTAAATCTACTTGAACAGAATAAACACCAGATTCATTAGTTTGATACATTTGTTCTGTAGCGTCAGGAATAATATTTCCATCTTTATACCACTGATGGCTTACTCCTCCGATGGTGTTTAAGGTTGTAAAACCTTGTTCTGGACAAAAAGGATTTCCTAGGCTTGAAACAATAGTTGCAGAAGCTTCACCAGATGCTGCTTGAGTAATTGTTACACGATTAGAAAAAGAATCTGAAGTACAGCTTCCGTAATTTGTTCTTACAAAATAAGTTCCTTCATTATTTACAGTTAAAGTAGGTCCATCAGCAACAAAAGTAGATGTTGTAGGGCTTGTTTCTCTATACCACTTAAAGGTAAGACTTGGATATTGTAGCGGAGAGTCGTTTGTGTTATTTCCAGGATTATCTATTGTTAATAAATAACTACCACCTGCACAAAAAGCACCTGTAGAAACTAGATTATTAATTGTGAAAGGTGAATCTTGAATTTTATAATAAGCAGCAAAAGGTACTGATCTAGAACTTGAAGCAATAGGGCCACTAGATTTAATTTTTATACGATAATTTTCTCCTGCTGTTGTTTCTGGTAACGAGAAGGCAATTGTTGCAGGAGAGCTTGTTATTTCTCCAGGAGCAGTGGTATGTATAATAGTAGGACTTAAAAATTCACCATCTACATCAGACATTTCAATACTAAATTGATTTGAAGCACTTAATGAAGATTCAGGGCTAAAAATAAAAGTTGCATAATATGTGTTAAAAGAATCACTAGCACAAGCTTGAGTAAAACCTAAGTTTGGAGTCCCGATGACTATTTGAGCATTAGCATGTTTTACCATGAAAAAGGTAAAGAAGCAAAATCCAAATAAGAATCTATTGAGGTGGTTAGGTTTAAGCATTGAAGTAGTATTTGTAATTTAATTTCTAATCTATAAGCTAGTTTGGGGTTTTATCAGTGTCATAGTGTATTTAGAAACCATCTAAATACACTATGAATTAATGTTTGGTTTTATTGATATTTTGTATCTGTTTTAGTCTTCGTTATAATCATCATATAAATCATTTGAAGCTATAATTTTATTTATTCGTAATCTATAATCAGGATATCTACTATTCTCAGAATCAATGAAGGTTTCATCATCTGGTCCTTTAGAATAAACATTATCAAAAGCTCTACTACCGTACCAGCTTTCTAAGTCATCATTATTAGTATATCCTTTTCTAAAAATATTTCCTTTACAGTTATTAAAATAAGAACTAGTAAATTTTATTTTCGCTAGATTGGTATTGTTTATAGCAATTTTGCTATCTAAAATTACTGCTGGCTGAAAACCAGAGATAACACTTTTATTAATATGAAACGATGTGTCTGGTCCAATAAGAATAGCTTCTTGTACTAAACCAATTTGCATATCTGATTTTAGATTGTTACTTACATTAACCAAAGTAAGGTTTGTAGCATTTACAAATGTTTCTTTTTTAGAACTATCTGCATTTTCTTTTATATCATATGAACTAATTGAAATACAACGAGAACCATCAGCACTTGAAATATAAGGAGATCTTATGGCTAAGGAATTTATTATATTGCTCTGCGTACCAAGATTAAAGTTATAATCGTTTTTATTAGATCTATAAGAAACAGTTCTTGATAAATTAACTTCACCACCTAAAACATTAAATGAACTTCCTTTACAATAGCTTACCATTACATTGTTTATTTCTGTGTTTGATCCAACACCTGCTAAAGTTAATGCACTAAAGTTTCCAAATTCCTTTGTTCTTTTTCCTGCATATTCAATTCTAACATATTTAAGAGAACCTGAGTTGCTCTGTATATTATCACCACCAAAAATAATATTTTCGGTTGCTGTAGGTTTTAGTCCGTAGTTTAGAGACGTTACTTTTCCAAAAACATTTATAGGAGCATCTCCTAGTATAAATAAGCCTCCCCAGTCACCTGGTTTTTTATCTGCTTTATTAGATGTAAATACAATTGGATCGGTTGTTGTTCCTTCTGCAACAATCATAGAACCATTAGTTATAGTTAAAGATCCTTTACTTGTAAAGTCTCCTAATATAACTGTGCCAGGTTCAATTGTTAAAGTTGTGCTGTCAGTTACAAAAACATCTCCTAAAAGAAGGTAAGTGTTTCTTTTTGTTAATGTGATGTTTTCAGAAATATTGCCAGAAAGAATTTGGGTCGGTTCTTCATAGTTGGCTTTGTTAGGTTGGAAGTCTGTCCAAGAATCCAACCAATTATTATATCCTGTAATTCCTTTCTCTTGTTGAGCAAATAAATTACTGAACACAACTAAAAATACGAGTGTAGTAAAAGTAATTTTTTTCATAATAGGCGAAATTTATGTTTAGATTTTATAGCTTTTTAAACATTTCTATTCAAATATATGAACTTTATCTACGAAACACAAATAATATCGACAAAATGCACTTTATTATGTGTCATGTAATCTTAATACTACAATAAAAGGCGATTAATCGTTTTAAATGATAGTAAAATAAAATTTTAACAATAAAAATTTAATCATAAAAAAACCTTGACTTTTAGTCAAGGTTTAATAAAAATATATTTTACAATTTTAAAAAAAAACTTATTCCTTTTTAAAATCTTCGTAAGTATGTAATGATTTTAATGTCGATTCATAAAATAGAATTGCGGCTATTAAGTCTATGGTATCAGAATACGGTAATATCTTTTTTTGAAATTCTATTGTGCTCTCAAAATATAAGGTTGAAGCTTCAATGTTTTCTTCTAAAGCTTTTATGTTATCTTTTGTTTCTGGTATACCTAAACTTACCATTGTAACTCCCGGTTTTGTAGCAAATGCAATATTTGGAAGGATATTTACAATAACTTCTATTCTTTCTATATAAAGAACAAGTAAGTCTCCCTTTTTCATCTTTTTTAATTCATCACGACTGTGGTATTTTTTGATATTCACTTTACCACTAATAATGCTTTGTGACTTATCGTTATTTTGAGCAAAACTAACACTCATAATAAGTAGAAAAAGAGTGCAAAAAAAAGTAGATTTGATTTTCATGTTCGTGCTTTTAAATTAATCTTAGCATCGCAAATCTATGCAATTTATTATATAAAACAATTTTATTTAAGGATTTTTAATAAAACATACTTATGTGTGAAATACCTATTTCGGGGTTAAACGGCTTAAATACTTGATAAAACGTAATCTTTTATCGATGAAATACTTTTTGTTTTTAAAAGAGTATAAACCATATAATTGGAGTGCTTTTGTTAAAAATAAACTTTTTTTTTATTGTAAAACTTCTTTTTAGATGAATAGCATATTTCTTTTAAAATGACTCCTTCTTATTAATGATTATGTAAATTCTGTTTATCTTTATTAATATGAGAAAACAGCTTTTTACATGATAGAGTTAAAGTGTTAGTGATCAATAGTGTGTCTTTTGTCGGTGATTTTTGTTACTTTTTTCTGTTTATCGTAAATAATAAGCATTCAAATGATTTTTAGGGTATTATGATATAAAAACATCAATTTTGGTTAAACCCAAAATCATAGCCTAAGATGAAATATTTATTAAAATCTTTTTATATCCTTTGTTTTTTTATTGCTGCTAATCCTATTTTTGCACAAGAATTAGAACATCATATAGATTTTAATAGTCCTATTTATGATCGTGCTGAAGATCAGTTAACAAGTACGGATACCATTCCTGATTTTAGATCTAAAAAAAATAAATTAAAATTAACAGGGACTATATATTTAAGTGATGGTGTTACTCCTGCAAAAGATGTTATTTTATTTATAGAGCAGCCTAATGAAAATGGAGATTTCGATTTACGAAAAACAGGAGATGATCGTTATGTTTTTCATAGAAGTTGGGTTAAAACAGATGCTAATGGTAAGTATACGTTATATACGTTTATTCCTGGTGGAGATAGAAGATACAATCAATTGCAACAAATTTTCCCATTAATTAAAACGCCTTCTAAACCTGTATATGCAGTAGAATCTTTATTGTTTGAGGAAGATCCATTACTAACTAAAAGATGTGTGAAGCGCATGATGAAAAAAGGAGATGTAAATCGTATTCTTAAATTAAAATCTGAAGATGGTATCTTAGTTGCTGAACATAATATTACTCTAGAGTCAGATAATACTTTAGCTAAATTATAGTTTTAGTATAAAAAATGAGAACGTCCTAAATATTTTTATTTAGGACGTTTTTTTATGTGCTTTTTTTTAAGAGCGTAAATAATATCTTCAGAATATTTATGTGGTCTTTAGATATTATTTTTAAATTTAATCTTTAATTCGAATAGGCTTCAGTTTAATAATACCAAAAGCATCAAGTATTTTTATGATAACATAGGTAACATCGATTTCATACCATTTTACACCAAAATTAGCTCTACTAGCATATTTATGATGGTTATTATGGTAACCTTCTCCCATCATTAAAAAATCGAAACGGAATAAATTTTTACTGGTGTTTTTCATTTTGAAATTAACGTAACCATATATATGTCCAAACCAATTAATAATAACACCATGAATAGGTGCCATTAAAAAAGTGATAGGTAATAATAGCCATTGCCACCAAGCTGTAGCGAAGAAAGCAAAGAATAAAACATAAAGTGTTATCCATAATAACCTTGAGAATCTTGAACTAGCAAAACTATCAAAAGATTTCCACTGGGGCACATTTTTAGTAAACCGTTGATCGATCTCAATACGTTGTTTATTAATGTCTTGGTACACGTTTTTAGTTTTCCACATCATAGCAAAAACATTTGCGTCATAGGAAGGTGAATGCGGATCTTTTTCAGTATCTGTATAAGCATGATGCATTCTGTGCATAATACCATAGCCATAAGCACTTAAGTAGCTTGCACCTTGAAAAACCCAGGTTAATATAAAAGTAATACGTTCTACAGTTTTGGACATGGTAAATACTTGGTGAGCGGCATAACGATGCAAAAAGAAAGATTGAAAAAATAAGCCTCCATACCAGAGTATTAAAACAAAAAGAATAATAATCATAACATTTTTTTTGCAAAGATAAATTGATGTCTTGTGCAAAACAATGAACCCAAATCAATTAAATAGATACTATAATCGTTTTCTAATACGACTTAACGCTTGTGCTGTAACACCAATATAAGAACTGATATATTTAAGAGGAATCACTTTTAATAGTTCTGGGCGTTCTTTAAAAAGTTTTAAATAACGTTCTTCTGCAGTAAGGTTTAATAGGTTTTGTTCGCGTTTAGATTTTAATAAAAAAAGGCGTTCTGCAGTAAGCCGACCAATAAGATTTCCTATTTGAGTGTTTTTATAGACTTCTTGTAAATCTGAATAGGTCATACTTAACAACGTAGTGTCTGTAAGGGCTTGTAGTTGATAGGCGGAAGGTGTTTGGGTTAAAAAAGAATCGTAAGCACTAACAAACTGATCTTTAAAGCTAAAGCCAAACGTAATTTCCTTATCAGGGTTTTCTTTAGGAATGAATAATCGTACCACACCAGATTCAATAAAAGAAATATGGTTCTCTATTTTATTGGTCTTTAAAAAGATTGTTTTCTTTTTAATACACTGACGTTGCAATTTTGATGTAAAAAAATCCCAATCAGGCTGTGATATTGTAGCTAGTTGGTCTAAGTAAGCTTTTATTTGTTGCACGTTTTTATACTAAGTGTTTATCGTTCAAAGATACATATTCAAGGAATTATAAGAATGAAATTTTACAATATTCCGTGATATCTTAAGAATGATTCTTACAAACTCTATTATTTATACTATTTTTGCAACCATAACGAAGAAAAGTAGTCGATTGCTTTTACATTTTAAGAATAATATATAATAGAAATGATGATTAAAAACTTTATAAAAAAATTGTTTGGCGGCAGTAAGGAATTAGAAACGAAAGAAGGAGTCGTGAAGTTTTTTAACGCTAAAAAAGGATTTGGATTTATTATCATTAATGATTCTAACGAAGAGATCTTTGTTCACACAACAAATCTTATAGATAAGATTAGAGAGAAAAACAAAGTGTCTTTTAATATTGAAAAAGGTAAAAAAGGTCCAATCGCTACTAATGTACGTGTGATTAAGAAATCTTAAGGATAAGCCTATATCCATTTTAATTAATAGTTTTTATTCCTGAAAATTCAGGAAGCCCTTTAGAGTAAATAAAACTATGACTGTTCCTTTTTGTAAAAAGGATTAGAGTAAGCGACCAATAATAAATTCAAAACGATCCTAATTATTATAGATAGGAGTTGAATTTAAATCTATAAAAAAAGATGTCTGAGTATATATTCAGACATCTTTTTTGTTTTTACTTTTTGTTCATTTAGAAATTTATTCAACCAAAACTCTAACTCCTTTACTGTGGCTACTAAATTCTGGAGCATACATACTTTCAATAGTGCTTATACCATTACTCATATCTCCAGCATTATTCACTCGTAAATCGTATTCAAAAATATAAATTCCTTTAGGTAAATAGTCCATAAAGAAATTGGTAGCAGCATCTTTTGTACTTTCATAATAACCTAAACCATCTTGCCATTTGTATTGCGATAATACATTTACAGGTTCTAGACCTGCTGCACGCATATCTTTAAGATGCAAAAATTCCATGTTTCTATCAGTTCTTAATTCTATTCTCACTCTAACTAAATCACCAACTTTTAATTTCGATTCTGAAGTGATTTCTGTGATTTCTTCACCTTTGTCTGTATTAGATTTTAAGAATAATTTTTTGCTCAATTTTAAAGGTGTTTCTGCGGAAGTAATTTTATCTAAATCTTCAAAATATTGCCAGTATAAAGCTCCCCAAGCAATGCCTTTTCCTTTTTTTGTAATGGTAACATCAGCTTGTTCGGGTTTTATTTCTGAGCCATTCCAACTTGTTTTATAATAACCTGTTCCGGCTTCAGATTTTACGTTTTCTAAAGTTGAAGGCGTAATAGTTTCATTACCAACTTTTACATCTACTTGTTCAGTAATGCTTAACCAATCGCTGCCTTGTAATAATAACGCGTAAACGGCTTCAGTGGTTGCTTTAGTGGTTTTCCAACGGTTAGTTTGCTTGTTTTTAAGCAACCATATTTTTAGATTGTCTATAGCTTCGAGATTCTTCGTTTCGCTCATGATAACATTACCAGCTTCAGAAAACACTTCTACCATTAGGGCTTGAGTTTCAATTGGGGCTTGATACCAATGCCAAGAGTTTGTATTATCTTTCCAATACATACCTAGTTCTTCCGAAGTTATACTGTTCTCTTTTAAAGACTTTAAAATTTCACCTGCAGTTCTGGTATCATTTTTTCGGTTCATCGTTAAGGCCATCAAGCCTTTTTCATATAAAGAACGACTTAACCAATACTTTTTAATCTGACCTTGGTAATAATCCATGATTTTTTCAACTTCAGATGAAGTCTTAATTTCAGGATAAAAACTTCGTGTGTATAAATAATGCAATTGTGTATGTGATAAATGATCTTTACTTAAATCTGCACTTTTATTATATTTTTTAATGTTTTTATATTCTTGAACAAATTCTGTATCTAAATAATTGATGGCATTTTCAATCATAGACATCTCGACTGCACCTGATGTGACAGAAAGTTGTTTTAAATGTCCAAAGCCTGCAATAATATGTTGCGTGATAAAACGATTATCCCGTCCGCCATTAAACCAAGGCCAAGCTCCGGATTCTTGTTGATTAGTCTTTAATTTTCGGACTGCAGATTGTAACTCATTATTCATTTTATTAAGGTCGAATAATAACGCAATCCGTTTTTTCTGTTCCGTGTTGGATTGAGCATCACGTAACCAAGGGGTTTCTTGTATGAGTAATGATTTCAATTCTTGGTTCTTTTCTAAATTAGAAAGTAAGGCATCTGTAGATTTCCATTGATTAAAAACGGCTTCAATTCTTGGGTTCGATTTTACAATATGTTGTGCTAAAGCATTGGCATAATAACGTGAAAATGTTTGCTCATTACAATCGTAAGGATATTCCATTAAATAGGGCAGAGCTTGTACAGCATACCAAGCCGGATTTGAGGTCATCTCTAACGTTAACTTATGGTTTGTTAAAGATGTAGAGGTGTTATTTTTTAACTTATCTAATGTAAATGTTTTAGTTTGGTTAGAACGAACCCACATCGGTAGTGTTTCAGTAACGAGCATTCTATTACTTAAAACAGGTAAGGCATTTTGTTCTCCGTCACTAAAATCTCCAGCTTTTGCTATGATTTTATATTGTACAGCTTGTAAGCCTTCAGGGATTTTTAATTGCCAAGAAACTTGCGTATTACCTTTAGCATCAACAACAAAATTTTGATTGTTTGAAGTACTCGACAAGATAAGTTGTTTTGAAACATCTTCACCAGAAACAGCATCTGTTAATACTAATTGAGTAATACCTGATAATTGACTTTCTGTAAGGTTAGAAATTTTAGTACTAATGGTAATTTCATCTCCTTCTCTTAAAAATCGAGGTGTATTTGGTATCACCATTAATTCCTTTTGTGTTACAGCTTCTAGTTGCGTTACAGCACTTTCTAATGTTTTGGTGTGCGCCAAAAGTTGTAATTTCCATTTGGTTAAGGCTTCAGGAGCTTTAAAATTGAAGCTTACATTTCCTTCTTTGTCGGTATGTAATTGTGGAAAGAAGAATGCGGTTTCGTTTAGGTTTTTACGGATGTTTACTTGTTGTAATTCTGTTAGACCAGAATTGGTAGTAATAAGAATAACTCCATTTTTTCCTCTTTCACCATAAAGTGTTAAATCTTGGGATTTATCAAGGACTGTAATTTCTGTAATATCGTTAGGGTTAAGTGCTGAAAAAGCATCAGCAGTTATAGCCTCTCCGTTTAATAGATAAAGGGGTTTATTATTTCCTAATAAGGAGGAATTACCTCTTATTCTTACTTGTGTTGCTGCTCCTGGCTGTCCGGATCCTGATACTACTTCCAGTCCATTAGTTTTTCCGCTTAATATATCATCAAAAGAACCAATTTCTTGTAATCCGGAAGAATCTTCCATTATTGGAGCTACACTTAGTCTAGATTTTCTTTTTAAATAACGATTATTCTCAAAACTAAAACCAAACCAGTTTAATTCATCATAGCTTTGATGAGAGTAACTCGTGTTTGTTTTAAAATTATTATACACTCTAAAATTTGTATTTCCAAAACTTTTTCTAAATGTTTTATTGATTTTTCCGTAGTATAAAGGTTTTTTTAGAGGGTTGAAACTCCAATTATGAGATTTAAATTCATCTAAAGAAGCATCATACATGCTTGCTAATAATTCAGCCGAAACTTTATCTCCTTGAGGACCTTTAATTTTAAAACTCCAAGTTTCATCTTGTCCTGGTTGTAACTTATCTCTAAATGTTATGGTTTCAATTTCCAAATCTGTTTTAGGGTAGGGAACATTTACGTTAAAACTTTGAGATTTAAATTCATTAAAAGCAGCAAAAGATGTATGCACAACAAATCCTCCTAAATCATTTTCTAAAACAGGAATTGATATAGTTTCTTTTGAGTTGTTTAGTTTAATAAGTTGTGTCTTTACAATTTTATTGTCCTTTTCAATTTCTACAGTCACTACAATGTTTTTTGCAGCAGAACCGATAGTGAGCAAAGCTGTATCACCAATGTTATAGCTAGGTTTATTTAATTGTCCTTCAAATAATTGATTGTCTGCTATTGTTTTGTCATCAGTACTGAAAATTGAAATATTGGCTTCGTCTTTTAAAGCTTGTCCAAATTTGTCTTTACTTTCTAAAACGATAATATATTGTCCGGAATCCCATTTTTTAAGATTCTTTAAGCTAATGCTTTTGTCTTTTTCGGTATTAAAATTAGAACTAAAAACTTCTTTACCTTTTTTCCATGATGTTACAGAAACTTCGTTATCATAAGATTCGTGAGGAAATAGTTTTTTAAATTCATCTTTAGATAAAACTTGATAGTCTGGTGCGCTCCATGGTCTTGTTCTTAAAACGTTTCGTGGTGCCTTTAATTTATAGATTTTTAAAGTGCCTTTAGCAGGTGCAAATTCCCCATTTAGATTTTCAGAAATTAGAGATAATTCTGAGTTCTTTTCTTTTTTATCGATGAATTTTGGAGCAACAACATTAACCGTCATACTATGATAGCCTACATTAACGGTCGTTGTTACTGTTCTGGTTTCTCCATTAATATCTGTAATGTCAGCAGTAACTTCGTAATTAAATACAGGAAGATTTTCTTTTAAAGCACCGTCATCTGGTAGTGCTTTAAAAGTGATGTTGAATTCACCTTTATTGTTGGTTTTGATTTCTCCAAAAGTAATTTCTTGTGCTTGAGAATTGTTATATGGTCGTCTCCAATAAAACCAACTTGGGTATTGCACTTGGCGTTTTACTCGGTATACAACTTTTGCGTCTGTAATTGCGCTACCAGAAAAAGCAATGGCAGTTCCGTTTACCGTTATACTGTCGTTAACTTTATAAGTTTCAGTGATGGGTTGAAACTCAGGTTTAAATTTAGGGCGTTTGTATTCTTCAACTGAAAAGTAATGCTGTTTATTAATGATATCAGAAACTAATTTAATATAAAATTGACCTGTTAAACCATTATTTGGGAGGATGAATTCTCCGTGAATTGATCCAAATTCATTAGAAGTAAAAGATTGTTCTGATACTTTCTCACCATTTGTATTATATAATTCGGCCTTAATTTTTTGTCGTTTTACAACCGATGATTCTTCATTTTTAAATTTTGTAATTATACCTTTAAAATAAACAGTTTGTCCTGGTCGGTAAATACTTCGGTCTGTAAATAAAAAAGCATTGTATTTGGTGTCGTTATTCTTTATGTCTTCGTGATTTTTATAAATACTGTGATTACCAAAATAAGCGGTATCATCTTTAGTACTAATTTTTATTTCAACATCTCTGTAGTAATTCTGATCCTTTTCAAATTCGAATTGAAACCTTCCAAAATGATCTGTTGTAAATGTTTTATTAAATCGTTTATCTCTTTGGCTATTAGAATAGGTTATTTCAGCTTTAGCATTGGTAAAAGGTTCACCATTTTGTCGATTGATAATTTGGTAATGCTGGCAACCACTTTCAGAACTCTCAATCAAAGCTATATCTGTAACTTGAATATCTGATGTGGCAAAAATATTATCCTGAACATCTGCTTTAATAATGTATAGACCATTAGAAAGATTTGGCATTACAATTTCAGTAGTATGCATTTGGAAATCATGCTCTGTTTTTAAGTTTGAAGCAAAGTTTCTAAAGGTTTTAAGTGAATTTAGAAACTTCGCTTTCTCTTTATATTGATATAATTCGTTATATTTTTCTAATTGTTTTTGGTTGACTTTATAAATCTTAAAATCAATGCTATTGATGTTTTTATAAGTCACTAAAACTTTAGAAGGTGTATTAATAGGAATATATTGTTCCCTTAGGATATTAAGGCTTGGCTCTTTTATTTTTTCAATTATAGACAGACTATTTTTAGTTCCTCTGCTATCTGGGTATTTAGAGCTTATTAAATTGTAAAGTTCTACTGCTTCCTTCAGTTTCCAACGGTGAGTTTCATCGATAACTCCTGCATTGGTATCACTGTCGTAGCGATTTCCTTGTTGGTAATAAAGTGATGCAATTTCATAATTATAAAGTGCAGATAATGGAGAATCCTTTAATAATTCAGCTTTTTCTTTAAGTGATTTAAGTAATAACTCTTCTTTGTTTTTAAATGTAGCGTGTTGAAATACAAAATTTAAACGTTCAATATCTACAGTTATATACGCTTTTGAAGTTGAATCTTTACTGTGAAATTTTAATAAGTTTTGATAGATTTTTAAAGCATTTCGCTGTAATGACAACGTATCTTTTGAAGACAAATCAATCGTTGTAAAAATTTTACTATTAGCAATAAAAGCATCATTATCAATAGTGAATTTGTTTGCTGGTTGTGTAATACCGTTTTCGTCTGTTTTATAAAAACTAAGAGCGTTATGACTTAATAAATCATAAAGTGTAGGGCGATATTCTTTAGAGTTTTTAACTTCATTTAAAAGCGTACTATAATCGGTTAAAGGTGCTTTTTGAAGTAATAAATCATTTTGAAGAGAACGTTGGTAATGGATGTGAATTTCGTTAAATAAAGTTTCTAAATCCCATGTTCTAAAATCATCACTCGTTTTATTAGTTGTTTTAGATCTGTTGTAAAATTTATAACGATTGTCTCGGTAATATTGCCAATACATAGTGGCTAACATGTTTTCTAAAAGCTGTTTTGTTGTTGTGTCGTTAATGCTATTTATTTCATTCTTAAACCGATTCACAATATTGAATTGTGCATCTTCTTCAAGCACTAACATATATTTACTTGTATATAATAATGCTTTAATACGTTGCTTTTTATTATTTTCTTCAAGGGCGTTATTATAAATAGTTTCAACTAAATCAGAAGCACTTTTAGTAAGTCCTTTCTTTTCTAATTGATCTACCTCTTTCCATTGATTCTCCTCTTTGTTTTGAGCATTAGAAAAAAAAGCAAAGCAAATTATCATAAGTAATATTATATAGTTTTTCATTGATCTCAGTTTTTCTACAAAGTACTCACAAAAGTTAGTCCAAAAAAAGGAAAAAATAGTGAAAGCTTCATATGAATGAGTGAAGTTAAACAATTTGCAAGTGAAATGGAACGTTATTCAATTAAGGCTTTATGACTAAAACTTAAATTGTATTTTTGTTTAATAACTATAATTATATGTATCGATTCTTTTGGATTTTATTAGTGTCTTCAATGTGTTTTTCTCAGACATCAAAAGAAAAGGCAGAAACCTTTATTGAAAAAAAAGAGTTTAAAAAAGCACAGAGTGAGTTGCTTTTGTTTTTGAAAACCAATCCTAAAGATATAGATGCTATTGAATTATTGGGAGACGCTTATGGGCATCAGAAAAAATGGGATGATGCCATTTCTCAATATCAATATTTAAGTCAGAACCATCCTAAGAATGCTAATTATCAGTATAAGTACGGAGGTGCTTTAGGGATGAAAGCTTTGAGTATTAGTAAAATTAAAGCACTCGGTATTATCGGAGATGTAAAAGAAGCGTTTTTAAAAGCAGCAGAATTAGATCCAAAACATATTGATGCGCGTTGGGCTTTGGTAGAATTATATGTTTCATTACCAGGAATTATAGGAGGAAGTACATCTAAAGCCTTAGATTATGCAGAGGAATTAGAAAAATTATCTAAAGTAGATGGTTACTTAGCAAAAGGTTATGTTTACGAGTATGATGACGAACCAAAACTTGCTGAAAAATATTATAGATTAGCGATTAAAGTTGGCGGGTCTATAACTTGTTTTGAAAAATTAACGTCCTTCTACGAAGGACAAAATCAACCTGATAAGGCAATTTCTAATTTAGAAGCAGCACAACAAAAGCACCAACGTAATGCAATGCATTATCAAATAGGAAAAGTTTCTGCAGATTACAACATTCAGTTAGATAAAGGAGAAAAATGTTTAAAAGCTTATTTATCTCATCATTCTGCAAAAGATGGGGTGCCAAAAGCGTGGGCTTATTATCGATTAGCTCAAATTTATAAACATAGAGGTCATAAAACGGAAGCTTTAAAATGGATAAATAAAGCAATATCTGGTTTACCAGAAATAGAAGTCTTTAAAAAAGAAAAAACAGTTATTTCTAAACTGTAGTTGATTAGTAACGTATCATTTACTCTTGTTTACCATTTATAAGTCATGATACTAATTTTTTGTTAATTATTTAAAATTAATAGCATTACTATTATATTTGCAATTAAATAATTTAAATATGAAAAGTTTACTTTCAAATATGAAAATATCTGTTCCAGATAAAATATATATTAAAGATCCAGAGTCTTCTAAATTGGGTAAACGAATTATTGAACATAGCATACTTCTCATCGATAAAATAGGGTTTGATAGTTTTACTTTTAAAAAATTAGGTATTGAAATTGGTTCTAATGAAAGTTCTATTTATCGTTATTTTGAAAGTAAACATAAACTCTTAGTTTATCTTACTTCTTGGTATTGGGCTTGGATAGAATACCAAATGGTGTTTACTACATTTAATGTGCAAGAGCCTAAAGAGAAGTTGTTAAAAGCTATAGAAGTTGTTACAAAAACCATTGAACAAGATGATAGTTTTTCTCATATCAATGAAGTTTTACTTAATAAGATTATAATCGATGAATCTTCTAAATCTTATTTAACAAAAGAGGTAGATAACGAAAATAAAGACGGTTATTTTATTGTTTATAAACGTATGATTAAGCGTTTAAGAGATATGATTTTAGAGGTGAATCCGGAATATAAGTTTGCTTCTAGTTTGGCTAGCACTATTGTAGAAGGCGCATTACATCAGCACTTTTTAAAAGACCACTTTACATCCATTACTGATTGTAATGATAATGTATCACCTTATGATTTTTTTAAAGAATTAACGTTTAATGCTATAAAAAAGTAACTATAAATGAAAAAGAAAAATGTTATGTCGCCTTGGGAGCGCTTTGTAGGTCTTGTAAAGCTTGAAAAAAGAGATATTAGGCAAGTAATTTATTATGCTATTTTTTCAGGATTATTAAGCATGACTTTGCCTTTAGGGATCCAGGCTATTATTAATCTATTACAAGGGGCTCAGGTTAGTACGTCTTGGATGGTTTTGGTTATTTTGGTAACCTTGGGAGTTGCTTTTGTTGGTGTTTTGCAGTTAATGCAGTTAAGAATTATTGAAACAATTCAGCAGAGAATTTTTATGCGCGCTTCCTTTGAGTTTACGTATCGTTTTCCAAAAATGAAAATGAGTGAATTAAGAAGTCATTATCCACCAGAATTAGCCAATCGTTTTTTCGATATTTTGAATATTCAAAAAGGTTTATCTAAAATTTTAGTTGATATTCCAGCTGCTATTTTACAAATTATTTTCGCCTTAATATTATTGTCTTTTTATCACCCTTTCTTTATTGCATTCGGTATTTTATTATTAGTCTTAATATATACGGTATTCAAATTTACTGCACAATCAGGTATGGATACCAGTTTGGTAGAATCTAAATTTAAATATAAGGTTGCACATTGGATTCAAGAAGTCGCAAGAGCTGTTGTTAGTTTTAAACTCTCTGGTCAAACGTCATTAGCGATTGATAAAAATGATGATTTAGTTCATGATTATTTAGAGTCTAGAGAAAAGCATTTTAAGATTTTAGTCATTCAATTTATACAAATGATAGGCTTTAAAGTTTTAGTAACTGCAGGTTTATTGTCAATTGGTGGCTTATTGGTTTTAAATCAAGAAATGAATATAGGGCAATTTGTGGCAGCTGAAATCATCATTCTATTAGTAATTACCTCTGTAGAGAAATTAATTCTTAGCCTAGAGTCTTTTTATGATGTCTTAACCTCATTAGAAAAAATGGGACAAGTAGTTGATAAAAAATTGGAAAACCAAGAAGGTGATAAACCACTTTTTAATGGCGACTTTACTGTTGAATTAGATAATGTTTCTTACGGAGTTCCTAACAGAGAATTACATATTTTAAAGAAGATCTCTTTAAAAATAACGACTAATTGTAAGTTACTAATAACCGGTGAGAGTGGTTCGGGTAAATCTAGTTTATTACGTTTAATAGGAGGGGTAGTTGAACCCACAAAAGGGCGTGTTTTTATAAATGATTATGATGTAAAAAACATTAATATCAATCATTATAGATCACATGTCGGCTTATCGCTTTCAGATGAAACACCTTTTGAAGCAACCATTAGGGAAAATATCACCTTCGGAAATAAAAATATTTCAGAAGAACAATTATTATGGGCTATAGATAAAGTAGAATTGAATCAATTTGTAAAAGAAAGTCCAAAAGGATTAAACACCATATTAAACCCAGAAGGAAAACAAACATCATTTACAATTACCAAAAAAATAGCTTTAGCACGAGCCATTGTAAATAAGCCTAGGTTATTAATTTTAGAAGACCCTTTAGAGTATTTTGAGGCTGATGAATCAGATAGAATAGTAGATTTTTTAACCGATACGGCAAATCCTTGGGCTTTAGTAGTCGTGAGTAAAACCGATAATTGGAAGAAAAATTGTACTCAAGTAATTACGCTTAAAAAAGGAGAAATAATTTAAAAGAATTTGCAATGTTAAACATATCTCATAACCAACTTAACAAGTCTGTAGATTTAAAAAAATTTAAATCAGGACAGCGTATTTTCAACGGTAGATATTATAAATATTTTAATCGTTTTTTATTAGGTGCTGCAATTGCAATTGCTTTCATTTTGTTTTTGCCGTGGACTCAAAATATATCTGGTAACGGAAATGTTACCACATTAAGCTTAGACCAAAGGCCGCAAACTATTCAGTCCCCAATTCCTGGTAGAATAGAAAAATGGTTTGTTTCGGAAGGTAACTTTGTGGCTAAAGGCGATACTATTATGGAGATTTCGGAAATAAAAAGTGAATATTTTGATCCGGATTTAGTAAAAAGAACAGGAGAACAACGTAGCTCTAAAGCACAATCTGTTGGTTCTTACCAAGAAAAAGTAAAAGCTTTAGATCGCCAAATTGCAGCTTTATCTAGAGACAGAGGTTTAAAATTAGAGCAATCAAAAAATAAGCTATTACAATCTAAACTTAAAGTAAAAAGCGATAGTATCGATTTTGAAGCTGCTAAAACAAATATTGCCATCGCACAGTCTAAATATGAAAGAACAGCGACTTTACAAGAGGAAGGCTTTAAGGCCACAAAGGATGTTGAGGATGCAAGATTAAAACTTCAAGAAACAGAGGCTAAGTTAATTTCACAAGAAAACAAATTATTGGCTAGTAGAAATGAAATTATTAATGCTCAGGTTGAAATTTCTAGAGTAAATGCCATGTATGCTGATAAAATTTCTAAAGCACAAAGTGATAAGTATACAGCACAATCTAGCCAGTTTGATACTGAAGCGCAAGTTTCAAAATTAGATAATGCGTATTCAAATTACCAAATGCGTAGCGATCTTCGGTATGTTAGAGCGCCTTATGATGGTTATATAAATAAAGCGATAAGAGGAGGGGTTGGACAAACCTTTAAAGAAGGAGAAGATTTAGTTGGAGTAATGCCTGCTAATGTAGATTTAGCGGTAGAAACTTATGTAGCACCAATTGATTTACCTTTAATTAATATAGGCGAAAAAGTACGTGTACAATTTGATGGTTGGCCAGCAATGATTTTTAGCGGTTGGCCAGATATATCTTATGGAACTTATGGTGCAAAAGTAGTTGCTGTAGAAAATTTTATCAGTCCCAATGGTAAATTTAGAGTGCTTCTAGCACCAGATAAAGAAACGCAAGCTTGGCCAGATGCTATTAGAGCAGGTTCAGGAGCATATACTATGGCGTTGTTAGAAGATGTGCCTATTTGGTACGAATTATGGAGACAACTTAACGGATTTCCACCTAATTATTATCAACCAAAAGCATCTGCTAATACTAAAACGAAGTAAAAATGAAATATGTATTAACACTACTTCTCGTTGGTTATACGTCTTTAGGGTTTTCACAATCTAATGAGGTTTCTAAAGTGCTTCGTTTTGATGAATATCTAGGCTTCGTAAAAAAGTTTCATCCTATAGTTAAACAGGCCGAATTAGTCATTGATGAAAGTCAGGCGAAATTAATGAAGTCTCGTGGTGCTTTTGACCCCAAAATTGAAGTCGATTACAGTCAGAAGAAATTCAAAAACACAGATTATTACGATAAGCTTAACGGAACATTTAAAATACCAACATGGTTTGGAGTAGAAGTAAAGGCCGCTTTTGATGATAACTCGGGGTATTATTTAAATCCGGAATCTACCGTGCCAGATAACGGTTTGTATAGTGCAGGTGTTTCCGTTCCTCTAGGTCAAGGGTTGTGGATAAATAATAGAATGGCAGCTTTAAAACAGGCTAAACTGTATAGAGAGCAAGCAAAACTAGATAGAGATATTTATGTGAATACAATATTGTACGATGCTGCTTTGGTTTATTTTAAATGGTTGCAAGCCTATAACGAACTTAAATTATTCGAAAATATTTTAGTGAATGCAGAGTTGCGTTACACAGGGATAGCTAAAGGAGTTGAGGTCGGTGAAAATGCTGAAATTGAGGCTACCGAAGCAAGAATAGCAGTTAATGATAGAAAATTAAGTTTAGAGCAATCTAAAGTAAAATTGATGAAAGCAGCTTTAGAGTTGTCTAATTATTTATGGTTAGAGCATAATGTGCCGGTAGAATTACAACCCGATATGATTCCGGATGTTAATTCAGAATCTATAATAGATTCTACTTTTGATATTAATCAACTAAGAGAACAAGACACCGTTTTAGAAGAACACCCTAAAATGTTATCTCTAAATTATAAACTAGAAAGCTTAGATGTAGAACGAAAATTAAAGGCTAATAAATTATTACCAAAGATAAAAGCAGAGTACAATTTCTTGAGCGAAAAACCAGAAGAAACCCAAACGTTTAATACCGCAGATTATAAAGGAGGGTTAACGCTTAGCTTTCCTGTTTTTTTAAGAAAAGAACGCGGCGATTTAAAACTCGCAAAATTAAAACAACAAGATGTTGAATTTGAAATTGATGCTACACGTGTTAATCTTCAAAATAAAATTTCAGCTTTAAAACAAGAGCTAGAATCTTACACGGTTCAGAATGAAATTACCATAGAAATGGTTTCCGATTATGAGCGTATGTTACAGGCAGAAGAACGCAAGTTTCAATTGGGAGAAAGTTCTCTGTTTTTGGTTAATTCTAGAGAGTCTAAATTAATAGACGGTCAATTGAAAGCCATCGCTATTCAGAATAAATTTTTTAATACAAAAGCAAAACTATTTAATAGCCTAGCGGTTAATCCTGAATTGTAAAAAGGAATTCAAATGTTCTTTTTTTTTAATTATTGAGACTTTAATTATATTAGAGAAGTGTAGAATATTTATATAATCAACGCTATTCAAATCAACTATAAATTTCATTTGTTTTAGCTTAGAGGTATCCCTTTTAGTTCTTCACATTTTAAAAAACTTGTAGTATTTTTACGGTATATATTTTAGGATACAATGAACGTACATTTTATAGCAATTGGTGGTGCTGCAATGCACAATTTAGCCCTAGCACTTCACAATAAAGGTTATATCGTAACAGGAAGTGACGATACCATTTTTGAACCTTCAAAATCAAGATTAAACGTTAAAGGTTTATTGCCTGAAGCTTTTGGGTGGTATCCTGAAAAAATTACATCATCTTTAGATGCTATTGTTTTAGGGATGCATGCTAAAGCAGATAATCCAGAACTTTTAAAAGCACAAGAACTTGGCTTAAAAATCTATAGTTATCCTGAGTTTTTATATGAACAAGCCAAAAATAAAACACGAGTAGTTATTGGTGGAAGTCATGGAAAGACAACGATTACATCTATGATTTTACACGTTATGCATTATCACGATCGTGATGTAGATTATATGGTGGGCGCACAACTTGAAGGTTTTGACGTTATGGTGAAACTTACCGACGACAATGATTTTATGATTTTAGAAGGCGATGAGTATTTAAGTTCTCCGATTGATATGCGTCCAAAATTTCATTTATATAAGCCGAATATAGCTTTGTTAAGCGGAATTGCTTGGGATCATATTAATGTGTTTCCAACGTATGAAAACTACGTAGAGCAATTCAAAATATTTGTAGATTCTATTGTTAGAGGAGGAAGTATTAATTACAATGAAGAAGATGCTGAGGTGAAGCGCATAGTAGAAGCTTCTGAAAATCAGATCAGAAAAATACCTTATACAACACCAGAATATACGGTTGAAGATGGAGAGACTTTATTAGAAACTCCTGAAGGACCAATGCCTATTGAAGTCTTTGGGGCGCATAACTTAAATAATTTAGCAGGAGCCAAATGGATTTGCCAACACATGGGGATCGATGAAGATGATTTCTACGAAGCTATATCTACATTTAAAGGCGCAAGCAAGCGTTTAGAGAAAATTGCCGAATCTAAAACAAGCATTGCTTATAAGGATTTTGCCCATTCGCCAAGTAAAGTAGAAGCGACTACAAAAGCTGTAAAAGAGCAATACAGTAACAGAACTTTAGTAGCGTGTTTAGAATTACATACTTACAGTAGTCTTAATGCTGAATTTTTAAAAGAATATAAAGGCGCTTTAGATGCCGCAGATGTTGCCGTTGTTTTTTACTCTCCACATGCTGTCGAAATTAAAAAACTAGAAGAAGTTTCTAAAGAACAAATTGCGAATGCTTTTCAACGCGATGATTTAATTATTTGTACCAATCCAGAAGAATTTAAGGACTTTTTGTTTTCTCAAAACTTTAATAACAAATCGTTATTGTTAATGAGCTCAGGTAATTATGGTGGTTTAGATTTCGATGAGGTAAAAGCACTTATTACAGATTAGTATATTTCATTTTATTTGAATTAATCTGAAGGTAAGAAGCCTCTTATGATTATAAAGTAAAGCTTGTTTTTTATAAAGAAACAAGCTTTACTTTTTTTATTGATTAGATTTTCTGTTAGCGCTGACGTATTAAATGGTTATTTCTTTTATTTAGACTCTTGCTTTTTTAGGTACGGACTGGGTACGGAGTATCTATGGAGTATATACGCTATACCTATTATTTGTGAATGGTTTTGAAATAGGAGGTATTTATTATGGATTTCTACTTTTACAGAAATGACAACGTTTAAACTTTTATTCTTTATGAGATTTCTCATGTTTCGGAATGATAATTTTTTTTCCATTACCAAAAACGGTATTCTTACCTTTGCAAAAATTATATTTTATGTCTAAGCACTTTTCCGATTTAGGAATCAACGCAGAACTTATACAAAGTTTAGCGGAATTAAAGATTTCTGTTCCAACAGATATTCAAGAAAAAGCCATTCCTGTTATCCTTAATAGAAAGGATGATGTTGTAGCAATTGCAAAAACAGGAACAGGGAAAACTGCTGCTTTCGGTTTGCCATTATTACAATTAATTGATGTTGAAGATACCAATATTCAAGCTGTAATTTTAGCACCAACAAGAGAATTAGGACAACAAATTCATGCTAATTTAGTAGACTTTTCAAAGCATAGTTCAGCAATTTCTATAGCGGCGACCTTTGGAGGGATTCCTATAAAGCCACAAATAGAACGATTAACAGAAAAGACGCATATTATTGTAGCAACACCAGGTCGTTTGGTAGATTTAATAAGTCGTGGAGCTGTAAATATTAAAACGCTTAAATATCTTGTTTTAGATGAAGCAGATGAAATGGTAAGCGCTTTAAAAACGGATTTAGATATTATCATTAAAGCGATTCCTAAAGCGAGACGTACGTTTTTGTTTACGGCAACACTTTCTGGTGCCATTAAGCAATTGGTACAGAATTACATGTCTAAGCATGTGGTTCAGGTTGAAGCAGACATGGAAACTTTAGGGCATCAAGGCATAGATCATCAATTTGTTGTTGTAGAACCTATAGAAAAGCTAGAAATTTTAATGCATTTCTTAAATTCTAAAGCAGGGCAACGCGGTATTATTTTCTGTAAAACTAAAGCTGCTGTAAATAAGTTAGCTAAAAATTTAGCTATAAATAAGTTTTCTTCAGGAGCACTTCATGGAAGTTTGTCTCAAGGTATTAGAGATCGTATTATGGGACAATTTAGAGAAGGCCACATTTCAATATTAGTTGCTACAGATTTAGCAGCTCGTGGTATTGATGTAAAAGATATTTCTTATGTGGTTAATTATCATTTACCAGATACTTATGAAGCGTATGTGCACAGAAGTGGACGTACTGCAAGAGCAGGAGCAAAAGGTTTGTCTTTAACGGTTTTACAGGAAGAAGAAGTTATTGATATTGATGGTTTTGAAGATGAATTAGGAATCACTTTTAAAGAAATTAAAAAAGCAAATGCTCAGAGTATTGAAGATAATAATACCTTATTATGGGCGAAAAAAATATTTAAAACAAAACCGAATCGTGAGGTTTCTGAAGGTTTAAAATCTGAAATAAAAACTATATTTCATCATTTAACGAAGGAAGAATTAGTCGATAAAATTCTTGCAAATTATTTGTTACAAACGCAAAGCAAGGTCGAAAAACCAGAAGCTTCAAAACCAAAGAAAAAGAAGTAATTATGGCAGAACCCGTAAAGAATCAAGCTGAAATATTAGAAAAATTAAACATTTCAGCTTTAAACCCTATGCAAGAAGAAGCCTTGCAAATCATTCCTAATACAGCAAATACCATATTGCTTTCACCAACAGGAACAGGAAAAACCTTAGCATTTGCTTTGCCGTTGATTCAAAGTTTAGATCCTGATTGTGAAAATATTCAGGCTTTAATTTTAGTGCCTTCAAGAGAATTAGCCATTCAGATAGAGCAAGTGATTCGTTCTATGGGGTCTGGTTATAAAGTCAATGCGGTTTATGGTGGTAGAGCGATGTCTAAAGATAAGATTGAATTAAAACATGCACCAGCTATTTTAGTAGGAACACCAGGGCGTGTTGATGATCATTTCTCAAACGAGCGTTTTATTAAAGAAGATATTAAAACATTGGTTTTAGATGAATTTGATAAATCATTAGAAGTCGGTTTTGAATATGAAATGCGTGGCATTATTAAAGATTTAACAGCTTTAAATAAACGTGTTTTAACTTCGGCGACACAAGGTGTTGAAATTCCTGATTTTGTAGGTTTGAAGAATCCGACTGTGATTGATTATTTACATACTAAGGTATCTAAACTCGCTATTAAATTGGTGATTTCGCCAGATAAAAGTAAACTAACTACTTTATTAGAATTGCTGAAGCATTTAGGGAGTCAGCAAGGTATTATTTTCTGTAATTTAAAGGATAGTATTCAAACTGTGAGCGACTTTCTAAATAAACATCGCATTACGCATGGTTGTTTTAATGGCGGCATGGAGCAGAAGGATAGAGAGCGTGCTTTAATTAAATTTAGAAATGGAACTTATCAATTACTTATTGCTACGGATTTAGCCGCAAGAGGAATTGATGTACCAGAAATGGAATTCATTATACATTATGAATTACCATTACATAAAGAAGAGTTTATTCATAGAAACGGTCGTACAGCTCGTGTTTCTGCAAAAGGAACGGCTTATGTTTTAAAGTGGAAAGATCAGTTGTTACCTGAGTTTATAGACGCTACAGATGTTGCAGATATTTCTAATCAATCTACAATAAAACCAACCTATTGGGAAACCCTCTTTATTTCTGGAGGTCGAAAGGATAAAATCTCTAAAGGAGATATTGCAGGTTTATTTTTTAAACAAGGTAAGCTTAAGAAAGATCAATTAGGAATTATTGAATTAAAACAAGATTGTGCCTTTGTCTCTGTGCCAGCAAGCCTTGCGGAAGGTTTAGTTTCAGAATTGAATAATTCACGATTAAAGAAAAAGAAAGTTCGTGTTTATGTGGTTTAATAATTCGCCTATCTCTTAATAAAAAAAGACCTCACTACTTTTAAAGTTGGTGAGGTCTTTTTATTTAGGCTTACTTAGAATAACTATTTTTCAAGTAAAGGTTCTAAGGTTTTCCAAACGGTGTTTGCAACCAATTTATGACCTTCAACTGTAGGGTGAATGCCATCTTTCTGATTTAACTCAGCAATACCACCAACGTCTTCTAAAATAAAAGGAATTAATTCTATTTCATTCTTTTCTGCAACATTCATAAAGATTTGTTTAAAATCTCTAGTATATTCTTGTCCCATGTTTGGCGGTAATTGCATGCCTGCAAGAACAATTTTAGTTTTCGGGCTTTTTGCTTTTACAGCATCTATAATAGCTTGAAGATTCATAGTGGTTTCTACAAGATTAACACCTCGTAAGCCATCATTAGCACCTAGTTCTAAAATAAAAATATCAACTTTTTGATTTAGAATCCAATCGATTCGTCCTCTACCACCTGCCGTTGTTTCTCCACTTACTCCAGAATTTACAACCGTATAATCTAAACCTAAAGAGTCTATTTTTTGTTGAATCACACCAGGGAAAGCATCAGTAACATCATCTAAGCCATAACCTGCTGTAATACTATCACCAAAACATAAAATAGTTTTAGTACTTGCATCTGTAGCTTCTGTTTGTTCGGTCTCTTTTTCGGACTTAGCTTCATTTATTTTCTTTTCAGTGTTATTTTCTCCACAAGAAACGACTAAGAACAGAATTATAAAATAACAAAACTTTATGAATTTCTGAGCTACTGAGGTTAGTAGATTTAAATGCAATTGAGTATTTTGAGCCTTGGACATAAAGTGTCTTATTTAATTAAAATTAGTATGCCAAATATATTAAAGATAACTGGTCTAGAAAAGACTTATTCTAGCGGTAACAAACAATTAACGGTCTTACATGATATTTCTTTTGCAGTAGAAAAAGGTCAGACATTTTCTATTGTAGGGCCATCAGGAAGTGGTAAAACGACTTTATTAGGCTTATGTGCTGGTTTAGACCAACCAAATTCTGGTACTGTAGAGCTTTGCGGACAAGATTTAAATGCGCTTAATGAGGATGAACGTGCGCAATTAAGAAATAAAGATGTCGGATTTATATTTCAGAATTTTCAACTCTTACCAACACTAACGGCGTTAGAAAATGTGAGTGTGCCTTTAGAATTACAAGGCGATAAAGCTGCTGTTAAAAAGAGCACAGAATTACTAGAGAAAGTAGGGTTAGGAAAGCGTATTCATCATTATCCGTCACAACTTTCTGGAGGAGAGCAACAACGTGTGGCTTTAGCAAGAGCTTTTGCAAATGCCCCTTCTATTTTATTTGCTGATGAACCTACAGGAAATTTAGATGAAGAAACCGGTGAAAAAGTGATTCAATTACTCTTTGAACTCAACAAAGAAGCAGGAACCACTTTAGTCATTATCACTCACGATTTAGATTTAGCGAACAGAACTCAGCAAATCTTAAGACTAAAAGGAGGACATATCTTAACTAATGAACGTACGGAAGTACTGTAAATATTTTACAATACATGAATAAAAATACAACCTGGCTATTTAAAATGGCTTGGAGAGATGCTAAGGCGAGTCGTGTGCGATTGTTGCTTTTTATGGCTTCAATTATATTAGGGATTTCGGCAGTCGTATCAATTCAGCTTTTTAGTAGCAATCTTAAAGACAATATAAAATTGCAATCTAAAGCCTTAATGGGTGCAGATTTTACGCTAGATAGTAGGCAAGCACCGACAGCGCTTGAACAACAAATTATTGATTCATTACAACCCGATGCTAAGGAAATTAACTTTGTGTCAATGGTTGCTTTTCCTAAGAACGGAGGCACTAAACTAGTTAAAGTAAGAGGACTAGAAGGTGATTTTCCTTTTTACGGCACTATTGATACAGAACCAGCTACTGCATCAAAAAGTTATCAAGAGTTAGGTGGTGCGTTGGTTGATGCTACTTTAATGCTTCAATTTGATGTAAAACCAGGAGATTCTATAAAAGTTGGGAATTTAACATTACCTATTTCTGGTGCCTTAAAAGCCATACCAGGAAGTACGGCAATTTCAACCTCAGTAGCACCACCGATTATTATTCCTTTTGCATCGATTGAGGCTACAGGATTGCTTCAATTTGGAAGTCGAAAAGAATATCAGTTTTTCTATAAAAGATCAGATACATTAGATATTGATAAATTTGCAAGAGCTATGCGTCCTTTACTAGAGGCTGTAGATTTAAATCTTGATACCCATACAAGTACGAGTAGACGTTTAGGTAAACGTTATGAGAATGTTGGGAACTTCCTGAATCTTGCTGCGTTTATCGCCTTGTTATTAGGTTGTATTGGTATTGCTAGCTCTGTGCACATTTATATAAAAGAGAAGCTAAGAGCCATCGCTGTACTGAAATGTATGGGCGCATCGCGTTTACAAAGTTTCCTTATATTCCTTATTCAAATTGCAGGTATTGGTGTTATTGGTGGGTTAATTGGCTCATTGATAGGTATAGGCGTTCAGACTTTGTTTCCTTATTTACTGCAAGATTTTTTACCTTTTTCTGTTGAAATATCGATTTCTGTTCAACCTTTAATTATAGGTGTATTTCTAGGGCTGTTTATGTCTGTATTGTTCGCTTTACTACCATTGCTTAGAACTTGGTATGTATCGCCTTTAGAAGTGTTGCGTGTCGATGAAAAAGCTTCACAAGAACCCTTAAAAGTAAGGTTGTTTGTGTATGGTGCAATATTGGTTTTTCTGTTTTTATTCTCGTTTTGGTTACTTAATAATGCCGTCTATGCTTTAGCATTTGTAGTTGCAACCCTTATTACTTTTGCTGTATTAGCAGGTGTGGCTACGCTGAGTATAAAAGGCGTTAGACGTTATTTTCCATTGCGTTGGAGTTTTACAGCACGTCAGAGTTTATTAAACTTATTTAGACCTAACAACCAAACGGTAGTTTTAGTTGTGGCCATTGGTTTGGGGACTTTTTTAATCAGTACGCTTTATTTTACAAAAGATATTCTTTTAGCCAAAACAGATATTGAACAGAGTTCTGGTGATGCTAATTTAATTTTATTAGATGTGCAAACCGAACAACGTGAAGCTGTAGAGCAACGTATTAAAGCCAATGATTTACCAGTGATGTCTGCCATACCAATTGTAACGATGCGTATGCATAGTATTAATGGGGATTTGATAAATGATTTACGTCAAGACTCTACAACGCAGGTAAGACGTTGGGTTTTTAGTCATGAATTTAGAGCCACGTACCGAGACTCGTTGATAGATTCTGAAACCTTAATGGAAGGTACTTGGACGCCAAGATTGGCAGCGGGTGATCCTATAGAAATTTCGATTTCAGATAATTTAGTAGAAAGCACGAAGCTTAAAGTAGGAGATGCCGTTGTGTTTAATATTCAAGGTGTTTTAATGGAAACGAGTGTAGGAAGTATAAGAGCTGTAGATTGGGGGCAACTACATCCTAATTTTACAGTATTATTTCCGGCAGGCGTATTGGAAGATGCCCCACAGTTTAATGTGATTATGACTTCAGTTCCTGATGAATTTCGCTCAGCTAAACTTCAAAGAGAATTGATTTCTGAGTTTCCTAATTTAACGGTTTTAGATTTGCGTCAAGTCTTTAATATTGTTGAAGATATTTTAGATAAAGTCTCTTGGGTGATTAATTTTATGGCATTCTTTAGTATTGTTACAGGAATTATAGTGCTTATTGGCTCTGTAAGAACAAGTAAATATCAGCGCATAAAAGAAAGTGTTTTGCTAAGAACTCTTGGAGCTAAGAATGCTCAGATTTTAAAAATAACAGCATTAGAATATCTATTTTTAGGATTATTAGGGAGTTTAGTTGGTATTCTGCTCGCCTTATTGAGTAGTCTTTGTTTGGCGCTTTTATTATTTAATGAACCGTTTGTACCTTCAATGATTCCGTTTTTGGTGTTTTTGCCTGGAATTACGTTCTTAGTTTTAATTATAGGTCTAAGTAATATTAGAACGGTATTAAAAAGCTCTCCATTAGCTGTATTACGTAAAGAAGGGTAGGCGTTTGTGTTTTAATACTTAAACTGCTTAAATTATAATGGATTAATACCGTTAGAATTATAAATGGCTGACCCGAGGCATACCCGACGTACACCCGAGGCATACCCGACGCATACCCGGGGGAGAGCTCTGATTTTTAATAGTTATTAAAATAGGTAAAAAAGGTGATTGAATATATTTGGATATGATTATATATTCTTTGTATTTGAAACTGTTTGTGGTTGTGAATTTAGGTTTAAGTTAATTTTAAGATTAACCTAGTTATTGTTTTGTATTTTAAGAATGAACCTCTAAAGTACAGAACTATGTTAAACAGTATGTCGTTTTTATTATTACAAACCCCAACAGGAACACCTAAACCAGGAAGTAATACGCCTATAGATGTCTCAAATCCTTTTGATGTTATTGTTTACATCGTTATGCCTATAGTTATTATTGCAGTGTTTTTTATTTTGAAGAAAAAGAAGAAAGACGATTTGTAAAGTGTATTGTAATTACATATGATTTTAAAAGGCTTTATATGGTTACAATATATGGTCTTAAGATTTTTTGAATGTCTCTATTGTTTTTCTGGGGTATTAAAAAGTCCTCTAGCTCTTCAACATGATTGATTTGTACTTCTTTTTCAATAAAACCATAGCCAAGATATTCACCTTCTTTAATCATAATGAAGGCTTCTTCGTATTCGGTTCTTCCTTTTTCTTTTAGAATTATATCGGTTTTTTGATTAGAGACCTCATAGATCGCTTCGAGAACTCTATTATTATAGGTTTCTACAGGTTCTTCGTCTTTACAAATACCTTTACATTCGGTAAGGTTGTAGTGTGAGCATTCTGAAACATCTTCTTGTAAATGACAATATTTAGGACATAAATTATACTTTGCACACAGCTTTTCTAAAAAGGCTCTAACCTCTCTAAGGCTATAAAACGTAACGATAGGATTAGGAACAAGATTCCCTTTATTACTGGCTAAATGTATAATACCTTTTCGATCTTGGTAAGATACAATAGAGAAGGCTTGTGGTGCCCGTTTAGCTACTTTATTATGAATTGGAAAATGGTGTTTTATAGCAGCATCTTCCATAAGGAGTGCTATAAGTTCGCTTCCTGAAGTTTCAAAATCGATATCACCGGTTTCTCTAACCATATCTTGAGCTTTTTTTGTTTTGCTATAGAAATGACTTAGAACTCTTTTTTTAATATTAATAGCTTTACCTACGTAAATGACTTTGCCTTTTTTATTTTTGAAATAATAAATGCCCGCTGTAGTTGGTAAGGCTTCAAAAGTTTCTTTAGGAAGATTAGGCGGTAAGGTAGCTTCTCTAGAATTCTTATTTAAAAACTCTTTAAAAACGGCATCCGCTTCAGGTTGCTCTAACATAAGTTGAAACAATTTTACTGTAGCCTCTGCATCCCCTCTGGCACGGTGTCTCCCTACTAAATCTATGTTTAAATCTTTGCATAGTTTCCCTAAACTGTACGAACGATGTCCGGGTAATAAGCGTCTAGATAATCTTACGGTACACAATTTCTTTCTGTTAAACTCTATGCCCAATTTCTTAAATTCACCACCAATGGCGTTATAATCGAAATTTACATTATGAGCTACAAAAACGGTGTCTTCGGTAATGTCTAAAATTTGTTGCGCAATATCTTCAAAAAGTGGGGCATTAGCAACCAAATTATTATCAATGCCTGTAAGTGCCGTGATGTGATCTGGTATGTAAATAATGGGGTTAATTAGTGATGTAAATTCATCTATAACAGTGTTGCCATCAAATTTAAAAATTGAAATTTCGGTAAGACGGTTGCTTTTTCCTGTGGTTTCAACATCAATAATAGTGTAGATCATGTTTTAAGGCTTGTTTTTTAATGTGTCTCTCGTTTTTTAACAGATTTTTTTGAGGGCACTCTTATGCATTGCAAGATAATTGTTTTTACTAGGGTTTTGAAATTTGATAGCGGTATAGTTGATATTGCTATATGATAGTTATTGATAGTGTTTGTAGTTTATTCTAAAACTTCAAAATCTAAGTGAGATTATCTTGAAGTTTTACTAAAAGTAGCCATGATATGGTTATTATAGACCTTTAACAAAGACTTAACCTTATTTATTAGATATTATGTAAGTAATAGGTTAACTTATAAGTAATTGGTTATCAGTAAGGTAAAATTAACTGGATTATAACCTAAAATTCCTCAAATGAAACCTAAAACAAAAAAACGCGTAAAAAAAAATGCAGGCATATCATTATTTAAATGACTTATTAATTATTAAAAATATTATAAAAGAATAAAATTTTTAAATTTTAATAATTAAAAAAATACGACCATGAGAATTCAATTTAATATCAATAAAAAGATAACGATAAATGAGAAAGATCAGTCTTATTTAAGATCTTTAATATCCGGTAGTTTAGAAGTTTATGAATCGGATATTGTAGAATTAAAAGTTCATTTATCTGATGAGAATGAAAAAATAACAGCGTCTAATGCTATGCAATGTTTGTTAGATACAGAAGTTAAAAATGGTATACAACCATTGCCTGTAAGCTGTAAAGCTGAAAATATTGTATTAGCTATATTGATAGCTCTTGATAAGCTTACATTTTCTTTAGAAGCTATGTTTATGAGACTAAAAAATCCTAAAATTAGCTTTATGACTCCTCAAAAGCTTAAACTTCTAGCTACCATTCCGGTTCTGCAGTTACAAGTGTGATTAATATAAAATATTGTAGCAGAAAAAATAAAAGTAGGAGCATTTTACATTATAGTCCTAGTGTTTACTAGGGCTATTTTTATGTTTAAATGTATTTTTTTATAAAGTTTACAATAAACGCTCTGCAATTTCTAACCAATTAGAAACTCTTGTAAAACCTTTGTCATGTACGTTATGTGGTGAATTGAACAGTAATGTATCTCCATCAAACTTCTCTAAGTTATAGGTTCTGTCGTCTATTAATAGATCTCCTTTTAAAATAAATTTATGCCCACACATTATTTGGTGTTCCCAAGTAATAAAAGGCATATATTCTTCTAACCATTCACTTTTTTCTTGTAAAGAATTAGGAAATTGCGTTGCAGCCGTAGCAATATAAACTTCGTGTTTTGCATACAAAGCTTCCATGATTTGTATGGCATCTTTTATAGGTTTTAAATCTCTGAAGAAACCAGGTTGGTAGGCGTGTTTTAAAATACTTTTTTGGTGTATTTCTGGTACATTTTGCCACATTTCACCTTCTGTAATTTTAGAGATAGATAATTCTTTTTTGTGTTCTAAATTGTACATTTCAATGTGTTTGCCGTAGGTGTCGGCAAGTACATCGTCCATATCTACAAATATTGTCATTGGGTTTGTTTTTTACTAAGGTCAGGATAATGTAAGGAAAAGGCAAATAAGGAAGGCATTTTAATATTTATTTAATGTTTCTTGTTGAATTAAGGTATGACTCCATTTTTATAGCATTCTCGGTGCATATCTTGACAAAAAAAAGTCAGACATTTGAATAACGATTGACTGACTGAAGCCTTCTTTTAAAACTGTAATGATAGAACTTAATTTTGTTAATACCCAGGTCTTGATAAGCAAGATAGGGTACTTGATCTAATATTATTTTTTTATAAAAAATAAGACAAGTTATTTAGCCTGATCTATATCTTGCTCTAAATTTTCATTATGTTCGCTTCCTAAGCTGTGGTGACGGTTTTCTTCATCAGCATGCCTGTCGTTAGTTAAAGGTCTAGCATTTCTACCACCAGGAATATCTAAATCATTTGCAGCAAAGTCTGGTTTATTTTTGCGTTTTTTAAGGATCTCATCATCTCCGTTATCTTGCCTTAAATTTCCTGATTGATCACCTAAAATTTTTTTGTCTTCTTTGGTGATTTCTGAATTGTATGTTGTTTTCTGGTCTTCACTTTTCATGTTACTTTATTTTGAGGTTCATTCAAAATTAATAATTAGGTAGTGAGACGCTTGACTTAATCCCTCAAAATTTTAATGCTTTTCAAAGTCTAAGAAATTTAAAATCATTTATTAGTGTTTTCTCCTTCGGCGAGTTTGAATAGCTGTGCTTGTTTTAAGATCCGTTGCGTGACCTCTGTAATGTTAAACAATAGGCTATATTCTATACGTACGGCTTCTTCTTCTTTCTTAGAATGTAATAATTGTCGTAATTCTTCTAAATTATTTTCAATATGATTTATTTGGCTGTTATCTACAATTGTTAACCAATTAAAAGATTCTTCTAAGGTTTTTAAGATATGATTTTCAAAAGATAATATGTTTAAAGGTTGTTTCTTGTTTTGGTCTCTATGTGCACCAAGAGCTGATAGATAAGAAAGTAGTGCATGGTTAAGGTAGGTTAATCTAAAAGCTGTTGCTTTAAGTTTTTGATGCTTTTTAGGGTCTAATTGCATATTTTGCCATGCTTTAACCAAAGCATTATCGGCTCTGTGTGCTTCCCTTCTTGCTATTCTATACTCTAAATCGTCTACTAAAGGTTTTTCGTATTCATTTAAAATGGCTTTTAAATAAGCAGAATTTTTAAGAACAGCTTCACTTAAAAGATGAGGTAATTTTTTGTATTGCCAATTAGGCCATAAAAACCGGACGATTAAAAACGAAATAAAAGCCCCTATTACAGTGTCTATTAAGCGTGGTCCCATAACATCAATGCCTTTATTAGCTATGATATTGAAAGCACACATAACAAAGAAGGTAACATAAATAACACTGATTGAGTATTTTCGTTTTAACCAAAAGAAGAATAGATAAGCTGAAGCTATCATTAAAGCAATTTGCCCGTAAAATGTAAATAGTTTAATGATTATAATACCACTGAGTACACCAGCTAAAGTTCCTAAGATTCGCTGAAATAAAAACTTTCTGGTTTCACTATAGCTTGGTTGAAGGACTAATAAAACGGTGAGTACAATCCATTCTCCTTTTTCAATTTTAAAATATTTGTAAGTTGCGTAAGAAACTAAAAAAGCTAAACTTAACTTTAATGCATAGCGCATTTTAGGATGGTTTATATTTAGTTGGAGCTTAAACCGTTCATAATAACTATGTGTTTCTTTTTCTAATTTAGGTAATAAAATGACATTGTAATTTTCTTTAATATTTTTTAAAAGATTGTGTGACTGCGTTAAATTTATAATCAATAATTTTATAGGAACAGATGGGTTTAAGTTATCGTTTTTAACGGAGTTAGAAACAGCGTTCATTAACCAGTCAACAACTGTTGGGTGTTTATAAGGAATGCCAGTAAGTAAACTTATTCCGAATCTTTGAGTTGCGGTAGACAACTCTTTTAATAATTGGCGTATACCTCCAATTAAATCTCTATTAGAAGGGTTTGTACTTAATAAATCATAACGTTCGTGGCTAGATGTAGCACGTTCGTGTAAGCTTTGCAATACCATAAAATAGTACAAGTAAGGCTTTAGTGGGGTTTGATCATTTAATGATTCACTATAACTATTTAGCACTTCTTTACAGCGGTCTAAAGCTTCAACCGTTTGTACATTTAATACTGCTAATTTTGTTCTAATTTCTTTTTCTCTTTCTTTAGTAACAGGGAATAGTTTTGATTTTTCGTTGAGATATAATGAAAGAGCAGAAAACCCTCTAGCAAGTTGTTCTTCTAATAAACTATAGGGTTTAATACGTAATAATATATATGAAAATGTTCCGTAAATAAAAGCACCTGAGATAAGTAAAATAGGTTGAATGTACCAGTTAGGACTAATCTGAGTTCCTATCATCGTATAGATTCCTATTAATAAACCACCAAAAGTAACCCCTCTAAACCGTTCACTAATGCCACCAATTAAAATAAATAAGATAGTTGATAAAGCCAGTCCAATCCCTAAGATAATAGGATAAGGTTGTAACAGTTCTACCGAAAAACTAGCGATTGCAAAGCTAAGTACTTTTAAAGCCATAGATTTTAAACGCCCGTTAGGGTGATCGTCTGTTTCAGAAAGTGCACCAGCTAAAGCTCCTAAGCCTAAAGTTACGGCATAAAAAGGTAAGCCTAAACTGACCATAATAATGATAAGAGGACCAATTACAAAAGTCGCTTTAACAGATAAAATTCTATTAGGGTTGCTTAAAAATGCAGTTCTAAATGAAGAAAACCAAGGGTTTTGTTTTAAATAAGAAGTTAATTGCTTCATTTAAAATAGAGGCGTAATATATGTTATAATTGACTGTAAAATTAAGGAATAGTGATTAATTAGTATAGTGAAAATGAGAGTTTATTATTCGTTTAAATTTGATATTTACGATTGCTAATTAGTCTTTGCTTTATGTGAGATTGAGGTTAAATTGAAGTAAAAGCTAAAAGAAGAGCAATCTGAACAATTTGAAGCACATCAAAGCTCTTAAAAAAGAATTAAACGAAAAGTTAGCGCAAGTAAAAGAACTGAACTGTTCTAAGGCTGAAATTGAAAATTTAAAGTAAAAAAAAAGACGAATTAAAGAGGTTTTTGAAGCTGATTATCAGAAAAATATGAATGAGAGTACTAAAGATTCTTAATCCAATTGTTAAAAGGTAATATTGAGGAATGGGTTATTGTTTTCTAGGCTAATACTTCGTTTTTTGTTCTTAGGTTGTTCTTTTTTACTGAGAAATTTCTGATAGGTTGTTCTATGGTTTTTAAACGTTAAATCTGTATTAATTGATTTAACGTTTAAAGATATTGGTGATTGAAATTCGTAACTTTAATACTTCTAATTAAAAAAAAAGACAATGAAAACAGAAATTCTTTTAACACCTTATCATAAAAATATATCATTAAATAATCGTGTTGTTATGGCACCAATGACGCGGAGTCGTGCAGATAATAAAGGTAAAGTTGCAACAGATGATTTGCAGGGGTTGTATTATGAACAACGTGCGTCTGCAGGTTTAATTATAACGGAAGGCTCACAAGTTTCAAAGGAAGCCGTTGGTTATATAAATACACCAGGAATACACTCTAAAGCTCAAATTGAAGGATGGAAAACCGTAACCAGTCGTGTTCACGATAAAGGCGGTAAGATTTTTATTCAGTTATGGCATGTGGGGCGTATTTCGCATCCCGATTTCCATGATGGTGAATTACCGGTTTCTGCTTCAGCTATTAACCCTAAAGCACAATCGTTTACGCCTTCGGGTTTTAAAGAAACGGTGACGCCGAAAGAAATGACTATTGAAGATATAAAACGTACGGTTAAAGATTTTCAAAAGGCAGCGGTTAATGCTATTGAAGCTGGATTTGATGGGGTAGAGATTCATTCTTCAAATGGCTATTTATTTCAACAATTTTTTAATAATTGTTCCAATCACAGAACGGATGATTATGGGGGAAGTATAGAAAATAATGCACGTTTCTTTTTTGAAGTTTTAGATGCTATAAAAGAAGTGATTCCTGAAGAAAAGATTGCCGCCCGTTTTAATCCGTCGGCTCATGGTATATTTGGAATTACGGTAGATGAAGACACCATTCCGACGTTTGAATATATTATTAAGAAACTAAACGACTATAATTTGGCTTATGTCCATTTATCAGAACCCTTTACAGATGTTACAGATGTACCGTTTGCGGTTACTGAAATTGCTAAGCACTTCCGTCCGTTATATAATGGAACATTAATGATTAATGGTGATTTTGATCAGGAAAAAGGAAATAAAGTGATTGCAGATGGTGATGCCGATTTAGTGGCTTATGGTAAAGTTTATATTTCTAATCCGGATTTGGTAGAACGCTTTGAAAACAATTTGCCGTTGACAGATTGGGATACGGATACATTTTATACGCCTGGAGAAAAAGGCTATACCGATTACCCGTTTGCTTCTAAATAAAAGAATTTATATTACAATAGAAATAGCATCGCTTAACTTATGTTGAGTGATGCTTTTTTTTTGATTAAAATATAAAAAAACTTCATTTTACAGCGATTTAAATCCTCTATATTTCTTTATTAACGTAGCATACGTTAAGATTTGCTCTTTAGTGTTCTTTAGGTATTATTAATTATAATAATGTTAAATTTTTATTTCAATATTATTTTTACTGTTAAATTATTGGAATCGTAAAGTGTGTTACTGTATTAGTATCTATATGATATTTTTTGTACTTTGTTGGAATGCAATGACTAGTATTACCTTATCATTATATTTTATTAACTCAATTCGCCTTTAAGTGTTAATTGAGCTTTTTAGCTTAATATAAATATCTAAAAACGCGTTTAAAATTTGTATTTGAAACACTTATGCCAAAACTAGATTTCTCCGCTTACGATTCTAATGGGTTCTATGACGAAATGTTTGATGAAAATAATATTGTTAGACCTAATTACAAACTGTTTTTAGAACGGCTTGAAAAAATGAGTCTAAGAAAATTAAAACAACTGCAACATGCTACAGATCGATCACAGCTTTCTTTGGGTATGACTTTTAATGTTTATAATGACAATCAGGGTATAGAACGGATTCTGCATTTAGATATTATTCCACGTATTATTAATAATAAAGAATGGAATCATTTAGAAAAAGGTTTGCAGCAGCGTATCCGTGCATTAAATATGTTTATTCAAGATATTTATAATGATCAAAATGTCTTAAAAGATAAGATTATTCCTAAAGAGATGATTTTTTCAAGTGTTTCATATTTAAAAGAATTAGAAGGTTTTAAGCCTCCAAAAGATGTTTGGTGTCATATTACAGGTTCCGATTTAATTAAAGGAGGAGATGGTCAATATTATGTGCTTGAAGATAATTTGAGGTGTCCTTCAGGAGTTTCTTATATGTTAGAAAATAGAGAAATTTTGAAGCGTACATTTCCTGAATTATTTGAGAAATTAGATGTGAAACCAGTTTATAATTACACACATATTTTAAGAGACACTTTAGAATCTCTTTCAGAAGTAGATAACCCAACTGTTGTTGTTTTAACCCCAGGAACTTACAATTCGGCTTATTTTGAACACTCTTACTTAGCGCAGCAAATGGGAGCAGAGTTAGTAGAGGGTCGCGATTTAATTGTGAAAAATGATATTGTTTATATGATAACAACGCATGGCTTACAACGTGTAGATGTTATTTATCGTCGTGTGGATGATGATTTTATAGATCCAGAAGTCTTTAATAAAAACTCGCTATTAGGAACCCCTGGTTTATTTAGAGCTTATTTAAAAGGGAATGTTGTTTTAGTTAACGCGCCAGGAACAGGAGTGGTTGATGACAAAGCTGTTTATGCCTATATTCCAAGAATTATAAAATACTATTTGGGTGAAGATATGATCTTACCAAATGTAAAAACATATATCTGTGATGAAGAAAGTGACCGAAAATATGTGATTGAAAATATCCATAATTTAGTCGTCAAACAAACGGATGCTTCAGGAGGTTATGGGATGCTCATTGGGCCAAAATCAACGAAAGCAGAGCAACAAGAATTTATAACAAAGATTAAGCAAAAACCACGTAATTATATAGCACAGCCTATGATTAATTTATCTCGTGTACCAACGCTTACAGATGATACTATTGAAGGACGTCATGTAGATTTAAGACCCTATGCCTTATTTGGTGACGATATTAAGATTATTCCGGGCGCATTAACGCGAGTGGCATTAAAGAAAGGATCTATAGTTGTAAACTCTTCTCAAGGCGGAGGAAGTAAAGATACTTGGGTATTAAACAGTTAAAATAAAATTATGTTAGGTAGAGTTGCAAACACTATATATTGGATGAATAGGTATCTTGAACGTGCTGAAAATTATGCGCGTTTTATGGATGTTAATTTTAATTTATCACTAGAATTATCTCCCAATGAGGAGCAACAATGGAAACCTCTTGTGGTTATAACAGGAGATTGGCCTTTGTATGAATCGTTGCATGAAAAAGCAGAGAAAAATAAAGTCATAAATTTTATGGCTTTTGAATCAGAGAACCCAAATTCTATTTGTAATTGTATTATCAATGCAAGAGAAAACGCACGTGCTATACGACCTGAAATCACAAAAGAGGTTTGGGAGCAAATTAATGCATTGTATTATTTGGTAAAAAAGGCTTCAGAAAAAAAGCGTTTAAATGATTCTGAAGTGCGTCATTTTTTTAGTGATATAAAAAATGGATGTCAATTATTGTACGGAATTTATGACGCTACAATTTCTAGAAATGAAGGTTGGAATTTTGCTAAACTTGGTCAACTTATAGAACGTGCAGACAAAACATCTCGAGTTCTAGATGTTAAATACCATCTACTTTTAGGTTCTGCAAACCAAGTGGGGTCTTCATTAGATTTAATACAATGGACGGCACTATTAAAATCAGTAAGTGCTTACGATATGTACCGAAAAAAATACGGAAAATTATCTTCAACGAGTATTGCGGAATTCTTAATATTAGATACTGATTTTCCAAGATCTATACTTAATTGTTTAATACGAGCAGAACAATCTATTGTTAGACTATGTGGTAGTTCTTTTGGTTACTGTAATAATGCACAAAGGCAATTAGGAGCTTTAAAAGCTCAGTTAGAATTTACAGATATTAACGATATTATAGCAGAGGGTTTACATGAGTATTTAGATAACATTCAAGGGAAACTAAATGATATTTCTACAGCAATTTATGAAGCTTTCTTTTCTATAGAACCCCATGTTAATTAAATTGAAAAATCAATTACATTTGCTTGTTACAGTATAAGTTAAAACAAAACAGTTTATACAGGAATTAAATATGAAGATATTTCAATGTGGAAATTGTAATTATTCGGTGTTTTTTGAGAATTACACTTGTGATAACTGTGGGCATTTAACAGGTTTTAGAGCAGAGGATAGAATGATGCTCACTTTTAAACCTGATACAGAAGCGCTTATATCGGACCGAGAACATGTTGCATATAAATATTGTAAAAATCATTCTTATCACGTTTGTAATTGGGTTATAGAAAAAAATAGTCCTGAAGAGTACTGCAAAGCCTGTCAATTAAATAGAACCATTCCCAATTTATCGAATCCAGAATTAGATAATTTTGAAAATTGGCAACATCTTGAAATTGCTAAACATCGTTTAATATATCAACTTCAAAAAATAGGTTTACCGATCATTAGTAAACTAAGAGATCCTGATGGTTTTTGTTTCGATTTTGTAAAAAAGCAAGACGACCCTAAATTAATGACAGGGCATGCCAATGGTGTTATTACTATTTTAATAAGAGAAGGAAATTCTGTTTTAAGAGAGCAAGCTAGAAAAGATATGATTGAACCCTATAGAACATTAGTAGGGCATTTACGTCATGAAGTAGGGCATTATTATTGGGAACGTCTAGTAAGAAATAAACCGGAAATATTATCTGAATTTAGAACTATTTTTGGGAATGAAACTCTAAATTATTCTGAAGCATTACAAACTTATTATAAATCAGGTCCGCCTAAAGATTGGCGAAAATCATATATTAGTGCTTATGCCACAGCTCATCCTTGGGAAGATTGGGCAGAAACTTGGGCGCATTATTTACATATTATGGATATGGTTGAAACGGCTTATTTCTTTCGACTTAATGTAAAACCCAAGTTTAAAACCAAAGCTTTAAAAACGAAAGTTTCATTTGATCCTTACACAAAAACTAATTTTGATGAAATTGTACAAAAGTGTGTGCCTTTATCATTAGCCGTAAATAGTATTAATAGAGCGATGGGCATACCAGATGTTTATCCTTTTGTAATTTCACCTGCTATTATAGAAAAACTAAGGTTTATCCATAAGCTGTTATTAGTAAAACGGAATTAAGTTAAATACTATTGCTGAGATTGTGATTGACTTTGTATCACTCTTTCAATATCTTGTGATTTAGCAGGTCTTAAATCTACAGAAACTTCCATCGTGTTTTTTCCCATACTATAAATTACACCTTTTAAAGGTGGTACATCGTAATAATCTCGTCCATGAGCCACAACAATGTGTTGGTTTTTTGGGATTTGATTATTTGTAGGGTCAAAATCTACCCAGCCATATGTTGGTATATAAACAGAAAACCAAGCATGTGATGCATCGGTTCCTATTAATTTTTCCTTTCCTTCTGGGGGGATTGTTTCAATATAACCACTAACATATTTGGCAGGTAACCCCATAGAACGTACACAAGCAATTGCAATTTGTGCAAAATCTTGACAAACCCCTTTCTTTGCTACCATCACTTCTTTTAAAGGTGTTGCAATATTTGTGAAGCCAGGAACAAAATCAAAATCAGTATATATGCGTTGCATCAATTCGTAAGTGGCTTCATAAAAAGAGCGCTCAGGTTTAAAAGATACAGCAGCATAGGCTCTAATTTCTTCACTATTATTAGAGATTAAAGGTGATGGCATTACAAATTGGCGGACATCAATAATTTCAGAATCCGTAGCTTTTAAATGTACTTTTGTTTCTGCTATAGTAACTTTTTTTCCTTTTGCAAATTCTGCTTCATTAACTTGAGCTTCATAATTTCGATCTACTTTACTACGCGCAATAACAATCAATTCTTTATGGTGTTGCTGAATAGAGAATCGCGTCACAGAATTTCCGAAGTAATCTAAACGTTCTGAAATATCTGTTGGTGTAGGTGTAATTTCTAAGCTATATTCTAAAAGTGTTTGTCCAAGAAAACTCTTAGGTTTAATCGTCGTGATGTTGTGACAAAAGGAAGCTCCGTTTTCGTAAGAATATTTAGTTTTATGCCAAAGGTCAAAAATCATATTAATTTGTAATATTTCTGTTTACCAACTGCTTTTGTGGTTGAGAATGATTAAAATAAGTATCTGAAATAGACATGGATGTCGTGTGCAGCAACTCGCTTAAATCTGATAATAAATCATCAAGATTCTGGCGCATATTAGATTTTTGGTCTATTTCTAACATATCTTCTAAATCTAAACTTTCCATTTTAGAAATAACAAGATTCATTTTTTCTTGACAAAGGGTGAGCTCAGCGTTTTTATTGGTAGCAGGTAATTTATCAATATCCTTTTTTAGTCGGTGTAATTGACAAGTTAAAGATCTTGAATATTCTTTATCTAGGATGATTAAATTTATGACGTTCTCTATACTTAAGTAAGAGTTGTAACTGTATCTATAGATATTTAAACTTTCGTGACTGTTTAATAACGATTCTAAAATTTCATATTCTAACTCTTCATCATAATTTACGATAAGCAAGGCTCTAAATTTTTCGATATTCATAGCACTTGTTTCTATCTGTAATCCAATAAAATAGAGTAGAAGTCCTTGTCTAACCAAAATACTTTGCTCTGTAAGTGCCATAAAAGCAATGAGTCTGGTAATAATTTTATCGAAAAAACTAGTCAGTTTATAAACGGTATAATTTTCTTCTTTTTTTAAGTTTTTTATATGTTTTTCAATGCCATCAAAAACACGCCACATATCTCTAGACCATAAATTACGAAGTGCATAATAAGAGAAATGGAAACTTTGCATGGATTGTGCAAAACTGCCTATTTTATTTTCGTCAATTATAATGTCTTTAATTTCATTTAATGGGTTTTTTAAAACGTCTTCATCTTCCGTCATAAACCCAGGAAAGGTAGAGGTGATTTTAGTAATAGATTGAAATAAAATTTTTAAACTTTCAGATTCTGGTTTTCGGTCGTTGTATTGTGCGTGTGTCATTTGGCTCAATACCATTCTTAAATAGCGTGCCGTGATTAAAGCTCTTCCTATATATCTCCCGGACCAAAATAAATTTTCTGCAGTGCTGCTTGGTACATCGTTGATGTCTATTGATGGGCTAGAATTTGTTTTACTCCAAGAATAATTTTGAAGATTAGGCTGTGGTTTATCGTTAATAACCCAAAAATCTTTACTTGTGCCTCCGCGTTGGTTAGATACAAATAACTCTTCACGTTCTGGCGCTACTCTAACCAATCCACCAGGCATAACACTATAACCATCATCTTTTGCTATAGCAAATGTTCTGCAAGAAATCTTACGTGGTTCTAGCTGGTTTTTAATATAATTAGGTGCTGTAGAGAAGGATATTTTTTCTTGCGCTACAAATTTGTAAGGATATTGTAAGATTTCTTTTTTAAGATTTTTAAGTGCTTTTTTATCTAAAAATTCACAGAAATAAATATGTTCTCTATGGGATTTGTCTATTCGTTTTACTACAAATGATGGTAAGTCTGCTAAAACATGTTTTCTTTCTTTTTCTTGTCCACACCACCAAGAGGCGATTTGAGGTAAGATTAATTCTTCGTCTAAAAAATATTTGCAAATATTTTCCATAAAAGGAATTAAAGCAGGGTTCTCTAAAATACCACTACCAATAGGGTTTATAATAGTTACATTTTGTAAACGAACAGCTTCGAGCAATCCTGCAACTCCTAAATAAGAGTCTTCTCGTAGCTCTAATGGATCCATAAAGGTATCATCAATTCGTCTTAAAATAACATCAATTTGTTTTAGACCTTTTAGTGATTTTAACCAAACTTTTCCGTGTCTAACCACTAAATCATTCCCTTTAACTAATGGGTAGCCTAAGAAAGATGATAAATAAGAATGCTCAAAATAAGTTTCATTATGCGGTCCGGGGGTTAAAATCACAACCATTGGACTTTCAACATTTGTACATGCTGAATTTTGCAACAATGTATTAAAGTCGTTAAAAAAGTTAGAGGGTTGTGCTACGTTGATATCTGTATATAATTCTGGTATAATTTTGCTTGTAGAAAACCGATTCTCTAAAGCATATCCCATACCAGAAGGTGCTTGTGTTCTATCATTTACAACCCACAATCTTCCGTCAGGACCACGAGCTAAATCTGCCGCATAGATTGAAAGTTGTTTAGCGCTTTTATATTGTATCTGGTCGCAAGCACGTAAAAAACCACTATGTGCATAGATGGCTTCTGGTGGAATTATTCCATTTTTAAGTAACGCTCTGTTACCGTATAAATCTTTTAAAACAAGATTTAGAATTTCGGCTCTTTGCTGAATTCCTTTTTCTACTTGGTTCCATTCGTTTTGATGAATGATGTAAGGAACAATATTTAAATCCCAAGGACGGTTTAATCCATTTGGATCGTTATAAACATTATAAGTAACACCATTTTCTGCTAAAAGCCAATTGATTTCTGTTTGCTTTATCGCTAAGTTTTCAGGACCAATATTCAATATGTTTTTAGACAATGTTTTCCAATTGTCTTTAATACTCATTTTAGAAGTGAGTAGCTCATCATAACTTTTTGATGCTGAAAAATAATTTTCAAATAATGTCTTTGTTTTGGTCTTCATAGGATGAATATCCAATCTTTTATTTTTTACGTAAATCTAACGTATATGGGAATTCAAAATTAATAGGTAATTCTTTGTAAGTAAAACTTTTTGAACTATTATTTTTCTCAACCGATCTATTTGGACTTTCCGTTTCTTGATTAATGTTTTCTACCGGATTAATTTCACCTTGTGTATGACCAAATTCCCAAAAACGATTGATTCTTCTAGACTCAGCTTCAAAACTATTTATAGGATAAGCATCGTAAGATCTTCCGCCAGGATGTGCTACAAAATACGTACAACCACCAATAGATCGCTTATTCCAGGTATCTACAACATCAAAAACTAGAGGGGTATCTTCTGAAATGGTTGGGTGTAAAGCCGAATATGGATTCCATGCTTTATAACGAATACCTGCAACATATTCGCCGCGAACTCCTGTGTTCTTCAATTGTATTTTTACGCCGTTACAAGTCAATACAAAGCGTTCATCTATAAAATTAGAAACTTTTACTTGTAATCTCTCAAGAGAAGAATCTACATATCTTGCCGTTCCGCCGCCAGTCATTTCTTCACCTAGAACATTCCAAGGTTCAATTCCTGCTCTTAATTCTAAATGAATATTGTTAATTTCAACCATACCATGCAGCGGAAATCTAAATTCGAAAAATGGATTAAACCAATCTTCTTCAAATTGATAACCTGCTTTATTTAATTGAGAAACAATGTCTTTAATATCTTCTCTTACATAATGTTCTATTAAGAATTTATCATGTAATTCGGTTCCCCAACGTACTAAATTATGTTCGTATGGTTTTTTCCAAAACCAAGACACTAAGGTTCTAACGAGCAACATTTGTACGAGACTCATTTTAGGGTGTGGTGGCATATCAAAACCACGTAATTCTAAAATCCCTAAACGTCCTGTTGAAGAATCTGGTGAGTATAATTTATCGATACAGAATTCTGCTCTATGCGTATTTCCTGTTAAATCGGTTAAAAGGTGCCTAAATAAACGGTCGGTTAACCAAAATGGAACTTCGCCATCTTTTGGGATTTGGCTAAAGGCAATTTCTAGTTCGTATAAACTATCTGTTCTAGCTTCATCTATTCTTGGAGCCTGACTTGTTGGTCCCACAAATGATCCTGAAAATAAGTAACTTAAACCAGGGTGATGTTGCCAAAAGGTTAATAAACTTCTTAGTAAACTTGGTTGACGAAGTAGTGGACTATCAGCTGGACTTGTACCTCCTAAAGTAACGTGATTTCCACCTCCAGTTCCGGTATGTTTACCATCGAGCATAAATTTCTCAGTTCCTAAACGCGATAATTTGGCTTGCTCATAAAAAGTAAATGTATTATGACATAAATCTTTCCAATTGGTTACCGGATGCACATTAACTTCAATAACACCTGGATCTGGTGTAATTTTAAGTGACTCTAGTCTGTTATCTTTTGGCGGATCGTAACCTTCCATAATAACAGGAACATCTAATTCTTTGGCTGTAAATTCAATCGCTGTAATTAAATCTAAGAAACTTTCTGCCGAATCTAAAGGCGGTAAGAATAAATAGAGTTTACCTTCTCTTACTTCTGCACAGATTGCTGTTCTTACAAAATAGTTAGGTTGGTTTGGGTCTAAACCGTTTTCAATATAATCTTGATGCCTTTTCTTTATGATATTTCTAAAACTTGGTAAACGTTTCTTTTTAGAAAATAGATCAGGTTCATAAGAAGGAAAAATTTCGTGCTCAGGTTTCTCTTGTAAAGAATTTAAAGGTAATCTTAATCCCATTGGCGAATTCCCGGGGGTTAGAAATAAATGTTGTCTTCTAAACGTCCATTCGCTTGTAAACCATTTTCCTTGTGTATTATTTAAAGGTAATAAATGCCCCACAGGCTCGGATGTTCCACCTTCTAATATTTCCTTTAATTTATTTTTTACAAGTGTATTATCTCTGTCCTTGGTAGGGTCGATGTCTATAGGTAGGTTTCCGTGTTCCCATAAAAAGTAGAACGCATCTTCGAAACCAGGTAGAATATGCTGCGTAGAAACACCTAAGTATTTGGTTAAGGTTTCTAAAAATAACTTATCTGTATGTTTAGGAATAACAATAGCATCTGCAAAGGTTTCTAAATATTTTTTATCAAACCAAATAGGTCTTCCATCTTTACGCCAACAAATTTCTATTTGCCATCTTGGTAAAGGTTCTCCAGGATACCATTTTCCTTGTGCATGATGAAAAACACCACGATGACCAAACTCTTCATATAACCGTTTAGATAAGTCTTTAGCTAGTTTTCTTTTGTATGGACCATCTGCAGCTGTGTTCCATTCAGGGGATTCTAAATCATCAATTGAAATAAACGTAGGTTCGCCTCCCATAGTTAAGCGAACATCGTTTTTTTGAAGTTGTTTTTCTACTTTATTTCCAAGCTTATCTATGGCTTTCCATTGTTCTTCTGTATAAGGTTTTGTAACCCTTGGTGATTCTAAAATTCGTTTTACAGAATTTTCAAAGAAAAATTCTGTTTCACAAACATCTGTCATACCCGAAACCGGAGCTGCACTTTCAAAAGAAGGCGTACAAGCCAATGGTATATGACCTTCACCTGCTAATAACCCCGAAGTGGCATCAAAACCAATCCAACCAGCACCAGGTAGGTAAACTTCTGCCCAAGCGTGTAAATCTGTAAAATCTTCCTCAGGTCCTGAAGGTCCGTCTAAAGACTTTTCATCAGATTTTAATTGTACTAAATAACCGGAAACAAAACGTGCCCCAAAACCTAAATGACGTAAGGTTTGTACAAATAACCAAGCATAATCTCTACAAGATCCTTTTTTAGTTTCAAGAGTTTCTTCGCAAGTTTGTACACCAGGATCCATTCGGATATTATAACTTAGATATTCATAAATTTTCTGATTGATATCTATTAGAAAATAGATCGTTTTCCTCGGTGTATAATCTAAGGTTTTTAAAAAGCCTTCTAATAATTTGCCTTTATCTGTGATTTCTAAATATGGTTGTAATTCTTTCTTAACAGTATCGGTATATACAAAGGGATATTCTTCTGCATACTCTTCAATAAAAAAATCAAAAGGGTTTATGGTTTTTAAATCTGCAATAATTTCTACGTCTACAGACAATTCATCTGTTTTCTCAGGAAATACCAAACGTGCCACGTAATTACCAAATGGATCTTGTTGCCAGTTAAAAAACTGATCTTCTGGTGTTATTTTAATCGAATAAGATTCTATTGGTGTTCTAGAGTGAGGTGCTGGTCTTAATCTAAAAACATGTGGTGACAATGAAACTTTACGATCGTATTTGTAGGTCGTTTTGTGAGATATTACAATTTTTAATGCCATATAAGAAGTATAAGGTTTTAGTAACGAAAGGTTGAAAGTGACCTATCTCTTTGCAAAATAAGATATTTTACCTGAAAATGATATTGTAGTAAAGTGTTTGTTAAATTTTTATGAATTAATATAAAGAAAAGCAAAAATGATTTTAAAACCATAATTTAAGGGATTAAAAAATACTCAATTCAGAATATGTTGTGACATCTTCAAGCAGTTCCATACCTTTAAAAGAATTGCCGTGTTTGTTTAGTTTAGGGCTCCACACAGCTATTGTGTAATTATTAGGATATAACGCTACAATACCACCACCAACACCACTTTTACCAGGTAAACCAACTCTAAAAGCAAATTCACCCGACTCGTCATAAAAACCACAAGTTAACATTAAAGCATTAATACGTTTTGATTTCGTTTTAGATATTATTTTTTTATCATCACTAATTTTACGACCATTATTTGCTAAAAAAGTAAAAGTCTGCGAAAGCTGCTGACAAGTCATTTCTAAAGAACAGATATCAAAATAAAAATCTAAGACTTCAGCAGGATCATTTTCAATATTACCTAAGGCTTTAATAAAATTACAAAGCGCTACATTTCTAAAGCCTGTTCTTTTTTCTGAATCGGCAATCTTATCAGAGTAGGTGAGTGTTGGAATATCACTTAAATCTCTTACAAAATCTAAAAATTCTTCTTTCGCATTTTTTAAATGTGAAATTAAAACATCGCAAATGACTATAGCACCAGAATTTACAAACGGATTACGAGGAATCCCCCCATAGGTTTCAAGCAATAAAAGGGAATCGAATTTAGTACCTGAAGGTTCTACATCAATACGTTTCCATAAATCTTCACCTACAATTTTATACGCTAACGTTAAGGATAATACTTTAACGATACTCTGTATTGAAAATTTTTCGAGATGATTACCAATTCCAAAATTAGTCCCGTCAATTTTAGTAACATGCACACCAAACATATCAGGATCTACATTAGCTAATTCAGGGATGTAAGTTGCTACTTTTCCTTCATCTTTAATCAGACTTATTTTCTTATATGCTTTCTCAATGATGATTGTAAAATCGGATCCCATGTATAGTGCTTTGTTAAAATTATTGATCTATTTTTTATGAATACAAAATTAAGCCTACACCGATCATAATACCTATTAGAGGCACTAATTTTTTTCGTTTGTTTTGTTCTTTAAAAACAAGACCTCCAACAACTACTGCTATTAGTATTTGGCTTCGTTTTATAGCAGACAACAACATGATTAATGCATCAGGATCCTGAAGTGCTTTAAAATAGAAGTAATCGGCCGCTTGTAATAAAATACCAACGGCTATTATAGACCATCTAAACTTAAAAGCTTTACGTTTTTCGGTATGCGGAAACCAAGTTACGGTTAATATAATTAATAGAATTAGAATGGTGTATAAACAAAACCAAAACTGTAAGGTTTGCGGATTTAAGGTCAGATTCTGAATTAAAAATTTATCGTATAATCCACTAGAAGCCCCTAAAAAAGTCGCGCCAATAATAGCAAAGATCCATTTATTACGCTTAAAGTTAATCCCTTCTTTTTTCCCGATTTTAGAATAGAGAATAACCGAGAAGATAATGAGGAAAAAACCAATCCATTGTAAAAAATTAGGACGTTCTTGATAAATTAAAATGGCGCCAATAAAGGTAAAAAACGGACCCGCCGATCGTATTGGTGTTACAATGGTAATCGGTAAATGCTTAAGCGCTTGGTAGGCAAGAATCCAAGAACTCGCCATGATTATCGATTTTATAAAAATATAACCATGCGTTTGCCAAGGGATTTTCTGAAAATTATAACCGTTTGATAAGGCATATTCTGGAAAATACAAAGACAATACATAGAAACTCGCTACAAATAGAAACCCACTAGAAACGGTACCTAAAAGTACAGGGAATACTTCATTTCCTTGTACAGCATGTTTTTTACATAAGTTATGTAGTCCTAGAAAAAGTGCGGCTAATAAGCCTAAATACATCCACATATTTATTGTGATTGGTGATTGGTGATTCGTTATTTGTGAATGGTGATTTGTTGGTTGTTTAGGTATTTGCTTAAGTACTTATTCAAAAGTATGGCGTTGTTCTGCTGTAACAGCTGCTTTTAGTAAATGATTAAAGACTTTAATACTATCAAAATTTTGCGTGATGGCTTGGTCTACAGCAATTCCTGAAAGGCCAGATTCTAAGAGGTCAGTCACATCATCTGTGGTAATATTTCCAAAACCAAGTATTGGGATTTCTGTATTTAAAATAGCTGTGATGGCTTCGTAACCTTTTAATCCTAGCTCAGGAATCTGAGTTTCGCTAGTTGTAGAAGGTTTAAAAGGGCCCAAACAGATATAATCTACTTTTTTAGTGATTAAGGTTTCACAATCTTGAAGATTATGCGCTGCACTTCCTATAATTTGCCAAGTGTGTAAATGTTTTCTAACTTCAGTAGGGCAGACGTCAGTTGTTTCCAAATAAACACCTTCCGCTTTAACTTCTTTTGCTATTTTGTAATTTTTACTGATAACCAATCGGGTTTGAAAATGTAATGTAATTTCTCTAGCAGATTTAGCGACTTCCAATAGTTGGTCTTCAGATACATTTTGTAAATTTAGTTGCACTAATTCTACGCCAGAGGTACAAGCACTTTGTATGTTTTGTAAATGTTCTTCAGGTGTATTTCCTTCAGATATATAATGTAGTTTAGATACGATCATGTTTTTAATTAAGGTTATGATGTTGCAACAAGCATGCAAAAATACAAATGTTTAGTGGAGTGTATGCTAATCATAGGAAGGTTACATAAGTTTTATTTAAATATATTTTAATAATTCCTATGTATTAAAAATTCAACATATCTTTAATTTTATAAATTACGATATGATGAAAGCCTTATTTATAATTATGACACTTATTTCTTCAAACCTATATGCACAGAATGATCAAATTTCAGGATCCTATGCTCAAAGCAGCGGTAACCCCGAAGGCGGTAGCACCTTTATTGTTCTACCCAACCAAACTTTTATAGTGGCTTATTTTGGTGGAGCAAGAAAAGGAACTTGGAAACTGAAAGCAGATGGTATTTATGAATTTACGTATCATGCCGAAGCGAAGTTTGTGCTATATGGACGTTTTAATTCAGAGCTTAAAGATTCTGTAAATGTTAGTATAGGTGTAGATTCACGAGAAGATTTAGCCGTTCGTTTTAATAAAATAAGTGAAGAACCTTTTACACCAATATTTAATAAAAATGCAAATTGTTTCAGCTATCCTTACTATTATAAGCAAAAGGGAAAATTAAATACCTTAGAAGTAAGTGTACCAAGAGACGACTATTATTATGAAGATGAGCCAACGGATAGTGTAAGTATTTATAGTTTTAAAGTTGAAGAAAATTACAATGATTTTATTTTGGCTGGTTTATCAGAAAACTATTCTCAAGCCGGTTCATTTATTGCGAAATACCATGACGGTGTTTTGTTGTTAGATGAATATACAAAGCTTAGAAAAGGTAAAAATTATGAAGATTTAAGTGAAGAAACTTTAAATTTTGCCAAAACGTATACCGAAAGAGAAATCTTGCCTCAAATATTAGAATATGGTAATGAGTTTTTTCCATATTATGAACATCCTAATGAAAATGATTTAAAACCATTTTATAAAATTGCTTCAGAAGTAAAAGATTTAAAAGGCATTACATTCACTGAAAACAGTTTATTTATTGCTACATGTGATGATTAAACACAACTGATTTTAATTACTAACTAAACAAATAAAAGCCTGTAAACATAATGTTATACAGGCTTTTTGTTATTAATTAGGGTAATTAATCTTGAGAGATTATTTTAGTGCTTCCAATAATTTTTCAGCAACAAGTTCAGAAGATGCAGGGTTTTGTCCTGTAATTAAGTTTCCGTCTTGCACAGCGTAAGGTGCCCAATTCTCTTTATTAGAATACATCGCTCCATTTTCAATAAGCATATCTTCTAATAAAAGAGGTACAACCTCTGTTAAACCAACAGCAGCTTCTTCTTTGTTAGAAAAACCAGTTATTTTTTTACCTTTAACTAAAGCTGTTCCATCTGCATTTTTAACATCTTTTAAAACAGCAGGGGCGTGACAAACAAAAGCAATTGGTTTTTCTTGACGGTCAAACTTCTCAATTAACGCTACAGAATTAGCATCGTTAGTCAAATCCCATAATGGTCCGTGACCTCCTGGGTAAAATACCGCATCAAAATCATCAGCATTTATATCTGCTAATACTTTTGTGTTTGCTATTTTTTGTTTTGCCTCATCATCTTTATTGTAACGTTCTGTTGCTGCTGTTGCTGCATCAGGACCATCACTACTTGGATCTATTGGTGCTGCACCACCTTTTGGTGTTGCAATAGTAATGTTTGCACCTTTATCTAATAAGGTGTAATATGGACTAGCGAATTCTTCAACCCAAAAGCCTGTTTTTTTTCCGGTGTCTCCTAATTGATCGTGAGACGTTAATACAAATAATACGTTCATTGTATGTTGTTTTTTAAATTCTTTTATAGCTTCTGAAACGTTTTCAGAAGGTGATTCTTTTTGTGCATTATTACAACTGAAAGCTGTTATACTGATGAGCACAATAGCCATGGTTTTTATTAATTTCATTTCTAAAATTAATAAGCCATTTTTACAATTTTCTCTACACGGTCTGGTGATAAGGTTTTATGCTCTCCTAATCCCATCCATTTACGTTCTACAAAACGTTTTGAAATTTCTTCAGCAGTCCCCTCATAATCTTTAGTGTAATCTGAAAGTTTAGTATCAATTCCTAATTCATGGAAAAATGCTTCCGTTCTATCAATGGCAGCATAAGCTTTGTCATTAGTAGTTCCTTCAGTAATATTCCAAACACGCTCAGCGTACTGTGCTAATTTTTCTTTTTTATCTTCAAAATTATATTTGTAATGGCTTGGTGCAATTACCGCTAAGGTACGTGCATGATCAATTCCGAATAAGGCTGTTAACTCATGACCAATAGCATGAACGGCCCAGTCTCCAGGAACACCTTGTTGAATTAATCCATTTAAAGCCATAGTACAACTCCACATAAAGTTAGAAGCGGCTTTATAATCTGTAGGATCTTTCAATACTTTTGGTGCGATTTCGATTAAGGTTTGCAAAATACTTTCAGCAAAACGATCTTGCAATAAAGCGCCAATAGGATAGGTCATATATTGCTCTAAAACGTGTGTAAAAGCATCCGTGATTCCGTTTGCCAATTGACGTTGCGGAATTGAAGTAATGACTTGTGGATCTAAAATAGAAAACTGAGGAAACAAACCAGGACCTCCCATAGCTAGTTTTTCTTTAGTTTCTGCTCTTGTAATAACAGAACCAGAATTCATTTCAGAACCTGTTGCTGGCAAAGTTAAAACCGTACCAAAAGGCATTCCTTTTTCTGTTCTGATGTTTTGAGTTAAAATATCCCAAGGTGTATCGCCTTCATATAAAGCAGCAGCCGATAAAAACTTAGTCCCATCAATTACAGATCCACCACCAACAGCAAGTAAATAGGTGATGTTTTCGTCTTTAATTACTTTTAGAGCTTCCATTAATTTAGAATACTCTGGGTTAGCAGGAATACCTCCAAACTCAACAACATCGACTTTTGCTAAAGCTGTTTTTACTTGGTCGTAAATGCCGTTCTTTTTAATACTTCCGCCTCCATAAAGTAATAAGACTTTTGCATCCTTAGGGATTTCGTTTTCTAGTTTTTCTATGGTATCCTTACCAAATATGATTTTGGTAGGGTTTTTAAATTCAAAATTATTCATTTTCTTTTCTTTTTTTAATTTTATTATTTACTCTAATCCATTCTAAAATGCTCTTTAATAGATCATTTTATAAATGGAAATGTTGGGAGTAGTTGTCATTTGATTTTTAAATTTTAACAACCATTTTACCTTTATTCTTACCATCAAATAAGTCTATAAAAGCTTGAGGAATGTTATCAAAACCTTCAACTACAGTTTCAGAATAGGTTAATTTATCTTCAGCTAACCAAGTTGCTAATTGTTTAATCGCTTCTGGAAATTTAGCTGCATAATTAGAAACGATAAACCCTTGCATTAAAGCACTGTTTTTTACTAAAAATGGTTGTACACTTAAGCTTTTTGGTGCTTCTGTACTGTTGTAAACTGAAATTGCACCACAAATTATGATTCTTGCTAATTGGTTAATATTCACTAAAACACCATCTGAAATAGGTCCTCCAACATTATCGAAATAAACATCTACACCGTTAGGTGCTGCTTTAGCAATAGCTTCTTGCATGTTTTCAGTCGTGTTGTAATTGATGCCTTCATCAAAACCAAATTTTGATTTTAATAGCTCTACTTTTTCATCAGAACCCGCAATACCAATCACTCTTAATCCTAGTATTTTTCCGATTTGTCCAACCACAGAACCAACGGCTCCAGCAGCACCAGAAACCACTAAAGTTTCTCCTTTTTTAGGTTTTCCTATTTCTGTTAATCCACAATACGCGGTTAAACCAGTCATCCCTAAAATCCCTAAATAAGCACTTAATGGTGCTTTAGATGGATCTACCTTATTAAGTCCTTCACCATTAGAAACTTGTTTTGTTTGCCAGTTTAACATACCAGAAACATAGTCTCCTTCTTTAAATTTTTCATTTTTTGAACTGATCACTTTAGCGATAACGCCAGAATGTACAGGTTCGTTAAGTTTAAAAGGTGGTACGTACGATTTTGCATCGCTCATTCTTCCTCTTAAATAAGGATCTACAGAAACATAAGTGGTTTCTAAAAGGAGTTCTCCATCTTTAATTGATAATTCTGAATCGTCTGTTGTAAATTCAAAATTAGATAGTGATGGTTTTCCTTGAGGTCTATTTTTTAATGATATAGTCTTTGTCATCATGTTTTGTTTTTATTTCATTACAGTTACTAATTCTTCCATAGGTTTTCTCACCTTAACAAGATTTACTAACCAATCTTCATTTTCTTTTCTATAACCAATTGGCATTAAAACGGCACTGCGTAATCCTTTTTCTCGTAATCCAAGAATTTTATCTACAGCATCTGGGTCAAAACCTTCAATTGGTGTCGCATCAACACCTTCAAAAGCAGCAGCAGTTAAAGCTTGAGAAAAAGCGATATAGGCTTGTTTAGCAGCGTGATTAAAATTCTCTTCAGCATCTTTTTGAGGATAAGAATTTAATAACATTTGTCTGTAGTCTTCCCAACCTTGATTTTTAAAACCACGAATATCATTTGTTAAATCGAACATATGATTAATACGCTCTGGTGTATACGTATCCCAAGCTGCAAAAACGAGTAGGTGAGAGCAATCTGTAATTACCGATTGGTTCCAAGCTACTGGTCTAATTTGTTCTTTTAAGTCTTTATTTTCAACTACTATGATTTCAAAAGGTTGTAAACCACTTGATGTTGGTGCTAAGCGTGCGGCTTCTAAAATGTTATGTAATTTTTCTTCAGGAACAGTTTCACCGTTCATTGCTTTAGCTGCGTAACGCCATTTTAATTTATCTAATAATTCCATATTTTATTTTTTAATTGTTATTACCTATTGTATTAATTTGATCTGAAGTAATAATGGCTTCAGTATGTTTTTTAGTATTTGCTGTCTTAATCATTGCCTCAGCAATAATAGCAGCATCAACAATTTTATATTTTTTTAAAGCTCCGATAAATAAGGGTTGAATAATTTTAAATAATGCTAGCCCTATTTTTTCTAAAGTTCTTTTTTCTTCACGATTACCTCCAATTAAAGATGGTCTGAAGATATAAGTGTTAGCTATTTTTAGTGCTAATACATCTTGCTCCATTTCTCCTTTAGTTTTGTTATAAAAGACACTACTCTTTTTATTCGCACCCATTGCAGAGACTACCAAAAAGGTGTTGATGCCATTAGCTTTTGCTAATTTTGAAGCTGCAACAGGAATACCATAATCAATTCTTTTATACATCACCTTATCTGGTGTTTTTGATTTTGTAGTACCTATGCAACAGTATATTTCATCCGCTATAAAGTCGGTTTTAAATTGTTCTAACTCTAGTAAGTTTCCTGTAAACTGTTGTACTTTATTTTGAGGTAAACTTTCAATTCTAGATCTCGAAAATAATTTGATGGTCTCGTAACGTTCATCAGCAATTAACTTTTGAAGCACATGAGAGCCTGTTAAGCCTGAAGCTCCTAATAGGATAGCTGTTTTTTTCATATTACTTATTCACTTTAATACTATCCCAAGCCGCTTGATAAGCCTCTTCGATATGGGATTCATTTAACTGAAATGCACCTCTTTTTTGAGTAATCATTAAAAATGATAGAGGATTAATGGCATAGGCGTACAAAATAAAATCAGATAGAGGTTTTACTAAACCTTCTTTTTTGCCGCGTTGCCAAAGATCGAGTAGGGGTTGTAGGTGTTTTATACCTTCAATTCTACTGGGTTCATCTATCATTGGTGTATTATCACATTGGGCTAAAAACATAGCGTGTTCGCACTCTTTTAATTTAAAATCTGCTATGCGTTTCCAAATCAATTCAAAACCATCTTCAACGGACATATTTTCTTCGTAAGTTGCAAAAGCATAATTGGTATATTCTGCTTTAACTTCGATATAAGTTTGATTAACTAAATCTTGTTTGTTTTCAAAATAGAGATAAATTGTTGCAGGCGATACTTTTGCCATTTTTGCAATTTTACTCATTGGAGTAGCGTGAAATCCATTGTTATTGACCAACTCTATGGTTGCTTTAACTAATGCGTTTCTTTTGTCTATACTTTTTTGAAGTTTTGCCATGATAATTTTAATTCTGGTACAAATGTAAGTAAAAATGAACGTTCATTCTTTTTTTTAACAAAGGTTTATGTTTAGTCTTATTAAATAGATTCTTATCTACTATTAACAAGGATAACATTGTTTAGTGAAACGAGTCAACTAATAAATGAATAGAGCTAAAATACCTTTACAAAGCCTATTACCTTTACACCATAGCGAATCACAAGGATTTGCATTAACTACAAAAACTCAAGAATTATGTCAAAAGCATGGGAAGATAAAGCAAAAGGAAATTGGAATATAGCTAAAGGAAAAATTAAGCAAAAGTGGGGAGAACTCACCGATGACGATTTAGATTATGTGGAAGGAAAGGAAGATGAATTAGTGGGGAGAATCCAAAAACGTACAGGAGAAACCAAAGAAAAAGTAAACGAATATTTAAATGATTTAATAAATTAATAGACTATAATTAGTCAGATAAGAATCCTACGAAAGTAGGATTTTTTTTGTTAAATTTTATTCAAAATGATTTACTGAGTCTAATTAAAACTAAATTATTAGTTGTTATTGATGTTCAACTTTCATTTTGAAAAAAACACATACTTTTGTTCTAAGTTAAAAGAAATATTAAGTGATATCAGGTATTCGAAAATATGGTTTTAAGCAGGGATTACCTTACGAATTTGAACATCGTAACCTAAGAGCGCTTTATTCTAGTTCGTTTAATGAATTAATCATTCCGCACCGTGCCGATTTTTATCAAATTATATGGTTTAAAACAGGTTTCCCTAAGCATGTGGTTGATCTTAATACCATTGAGATAATACCAAATACAATTTTATTTGTAGATAAAAATAGTGTTCAATGTTTTGATAAAACGGAGCAGATTGATGGAGAGGTTTTACTTTTTACAGATAATTTTTTCTGTAAAACAGAAGAAGATACTAAGTTTCTTATGAGTAACATGTTGTTTAACGATATGTTTTCAGTGACAACATTGAAGATAAAAAAGCTAATTCCGATTTTTAATAGTTTTTTTAAATTTATTAAAACAGAATTAGCTAATGACGTTGATATTTACAGTTCAGATATTATACGAAATCAGCTTAAGAACTTGTTATTGATATCAGAACGAGAAAAGCAAAATCAAAATAATGTTATTATAAATAAAGGAACTGATTTAGATTTTGTTATTAAGTTTAGAGATCTTATAGATAAGCATTTTAAAGTGCAAAAATCTGTAACAAAATATACTTTCCAATTAAACGTAACTCAAAAACGATTAAGCTCAGCGACTTTAAAGGTTATGGCTATTACTCCAAAGCACATGATAGATGCAAGAGTTATTTTAGAGGCTAAACGTTTATTAGTACATACAGTTTATAGTGTGAAAGAAATAGGTTACACACTTGGTTTTGAGGAGCCTACTAATTTTGTGAAATACTTTAAAAAACATCAAAGTATAACGCCAACTGAATTTAGAAATAGATTTTCTAGATAATTTTATTAGGGCGAAAAATTACCATTTATTGTTGCTTTTTTATCATTTTAAATTAAGGAGGTTGTTGCAAATTTGCTTCATGATTCACTTAAATAAAATGAAACAAATTAAGAGAAATGAAATTAGTAATTGACGTATTAGGTTGGTCAGGTTCTGGCTTTTTAGTTCTTGCTTATGGACTAACAATTATAGAAAACAAAAGGTACTTTGACTATGCTAAGTACTTAAATCTTTTTGGAGCACTTTTAATTGCTATTAACTGTTATTACTATAGTGCAATTCCGTCTTTCGTATCTAATATAATATGGAGTGTTATGGCAACATTGACTCTGTATAGAACTAAGAAAAAAGAAAGAATCTTGGTTTCAATAAAATAATAGATTATTAAATTACATATTTAAGAATATATAAGGCTGCTAATTTGTAGCCTTTTTTAGTTTGTATAATTTACTTTTTTTTGAATTAAAGTAACTTTAAGATATACAGAACATGTAATGGTTATATCTGATGATTTACGGAAGCTTTAAATTGTTGAGGCGTCATCATTTCCATTTTTTTAAATTGTCTATTGAAGTAACTTGTATTATTAAAGCCAGATTGAAATGCTATTTCCGACATTCTTAAATTTTGAGATGATTTAATAAGTTTCTTAGAAAATTTAATTTTTTCTGAATTGATATAATTAATAGGCAAAATACCTAAAGTATTTTTAAACTGCTTATGAAAATGAGAAGCACTCATGTGAGCTTTATTAGCCAATTGATCTACTGTAATATCTTTATTATAAATTTTATTTTGAAAAAAGATCTATATACGTTGTGTGTAGGTCTTTTTTGATTTTGATAATTTATTCATTTATAATAATGAAAATGGTAAATTTTAAGTTTAATTATTGTTGATTTGAAAATATTTTAACTATTTATTGTTGTGTATATTGCTAATTTGATATATTTATGCTAAATAACTATATATGACAATAGATTTGTGTCCAAATTGCAGTAGTGATCAGTATGTTAAGAGCGGAGTAGTCAATAAAAGACAGCGTTTTAAATGTAAAAAATGCAACTACTATTTTACTGTTAATAAGATAGGGAAGAAGATAGACGACTATTATGTTAACAAGTCCTTACAACTCTATTTAGAAGGTCTCACCTATAGAGAAATTGAGCGCATTCTTGGTATTTCTCACGTAAGTGTAATGAATTGGGTTAAAAAGTATAACATAAAACGTCCTTATAACTCTAATTATCACCCAACTTACAAAATATTAAACGCTAATGAACTTAGTCGGTATTTTTCTGAAACAGAAAATATAAAAGGTGCAGGTGTTATTGTTACTGAGTTAGGTGACAAATTCATGTTGATTAAATGGGAGCGTTTTAAAGATTAGTATATCAATTTAACAAATTAGTATATAAAATATGAATTAAAGAGATGTTTTTAAGAGCTTAGTGGTGCACACAAAACTAATTTTAAGTACTAACTAATCTTTTTAAACAATGAAGAATCAAACTTTTGTATTGATAGGACTGTTTATCATGTTCTTTCAATTTATGATTGCTCAAGGCTCGCCAGATTATTCTGGTGGACTTAAATTCAAATTCAACGAAGAAGGCTCTAAATATCTTCGTCTCATTTCTTGGGCACAAGTCCAAGCCAATTACAATACAGATGAAACCTTTGATGGTAACGGAAACGAAAACAGTAAATTAAACTTTAATTTACGCCGTGCTAGAGTTTTAATGTTCGCTCAAATTAACAAGGACTTTTTAATTCTAACTCATTTTGGATTAAATAGTTTAACAAGTTCTACGTTAAGTCCAACCGGAAAAGGAGATGGTTCTCAACTGTTCTTTCACGATGTTTGGGCGCAATATAATGTAGGCGAAAATCATACTGTTGGTGGAGGTTTACATTATTTCAATGGTATTTCTAGATTAAACAATCAAAGTACACTTAATATCATGACGCTAGATAACAACCGTCAGTCGTGGGCAACTATTGGTTTGTCAGATCAATTTGCAAGACATCTAGGTGTGTTTATGAAAGGGAAATTCAATAAGCTACAATATCGCGTTGCTGTAAACGATGCATCTGTATCTTCTTTAGATGGTCGTACAGCTGTTGCAGGTGGTGATGCCGTTTATAATGGTCGCTCTAATCTTGGTTCTAAAGCCGCAGGAAAAACCTATGCTGGTTATTTCGATTATCATTTTTTAGATCAAGAGTCAAACTTTTTGCCTTATAAAGTTGGAACATACTTAGGAGAGAAAAAAGTATTCAATATTGGTGCAGGTTTCTTTTTACATCCTGAAGGTTCAGTAATTGATACAGGCACAGCTATTGCACCAAATCTTGAAGGTGAAGATGTATCCATCTTTGCAGTCGATGCTTTTTATGATACACCAATTGGTGAAGACGGAAGTGCTATTACTGCGTATGCTGTCTATCAGAATAGTAACTACGGAAAAAACTATTTGTACAGCGCCTACGGAACAGGTGATATGCTTTATGGTCATGTTGGTTATGTTCTTAAAGGTGATAAGCTAAAAACAAGATTTCAACCCTATGTAAGTTACGGAACACATAGTTATGATGCTGTTGATGATAACAGATCAACATTAGGTGTTGGTATCAATGCTTATATGAGTGGGCATAATTCAAAATTAACTTTAGAATACATGAATCAAAGCTTTGGATCGGTAGACACTAGTACTATTTCGCTTCAAGCTATGATTTACCTATAAAAACTAAGAAACTATGAGTAATAAACAGGATCACGCTACAGCGTACTGGAAAGAAAATGTGAAGTATCTAGCCATACTTCTAACAATATGGTTTGTAGTATCCTTTGGGTGTGGCATTCTATTTAGAGAAGAGTTAAACCAATTTAAACTAGGTGGTTTTAAACTAGGATTTTGGTTTGCGCAACAAGGGTCTATATATGTTTTCGTGGTATTAATATTCGTTTATGTAAGATTAATGAACAAACTAGATAAAAAATACGGTTACGACGAGTAAGCCTTAACTAACAACATTAAATAAAAATATTATGAGTGTACAAACATGGACTTGGTTATTAGTCGGCATTACTTTTGCGCTGTATTTCGGAATCGCAATTTGGGCTAGAGCTGGCTCAACTAAAGAATTTTATGTTGCGGGTGGAGGTGTTTCTCCATTAGCAAATGGTATGGCAACGGCTGCCGATTGGATGAGTGCCGCCTCCTTTATAAGTATGGCAGGTATTATTTCCTTCGCAGGTTACGATGGCTCTGTTTATCTTATGGGATGGACCGGAGGTTACGTGCTTTTAGCATTGCTTTTAGCGCCTTATTTACGAAAGTTTGGGAAGTTTACAGTTCCTGATTTTATTGGAGATCGCTACTATTCAAACACCGCAAGAACGGTGGCTGTAATTTGTGCGTTAATCGTTTCATTTACTTACGTTGCAGGCCAAATGCGTGGTGTTGGAATTGTGTTTTCTCAATTTTTACAAGTAGATATTACTGTAGGTGTGATTATAGGAATGACAGTGGTACTGGCCTTCGCTTTATTGGGTGGTATGAAAGGAATTACATACACGCAAGTCGCACAATATTGTGTTTTGATTTTTGCTTTTATGGTGCCAGCATTCTTTATTTCATTGCAAATGACAGGAAACATTATTCCTCAAATTGGAATGGGTGGTAAAGTTGAAGGCGGAGCATTTCTTCTCGATAAATTAGATTCTTTACATACAGAATTAGGGTTTCATGAATATACCAGCGGAACCAAAAGCACTTGGGATGTATTAGCTATTACTTTAGCGTTAATGGCTGGTACTGCTGGTTTACCTCACGTTATTGTTCGCTTTTTTACAGTGCCTAAAGTGAAAGATGCACGTAAATCTGCAGGATATGCATTATTCTTAATTGCTATTTTGTATACAACAGCGCCTGCTGTAGCCGTTTTTTCTAGAACTAATTTAATTGAAACGGTAAGTAACCAACGTTATGATGAAATTCCGGTTTGGTTTAAAAATTGGGAAAATACAGGCTTAATTGCTTGGTCTGATAAAAATGGCGATGGTAAAATTCAATATGTTGCAGGAAATGCATTGTCTAGTAGTAAACCAGAATTTACAGATGCTAGAGGAGAACATGGTGAGCGTATTGTTGCTAACAGTAGCGGTGAAGTCAATGAATTATATGTGGATAGAGATATCATGGTATTAGCAAATCCTGAAATTGCAAACTTACCAAATTGGGTCATTGGATTGGTAGCAGCCGGTGGGCTTGCAGCAGCTTTATCTACAGCTGCAGGATTACTTTTAGTAATTTCTACATCCGTTTCTCATGATTTAATTAAGAAACAATTGCGACCAGATATTTCTGATAAAAATGAATTAAGAGCAGCAAGAATTTCAATTTTTGTAGCGATTTTAATTGCAGGTTACTTCGGGATTAATCCACCAGGATTTGTCGCCGCCGTCGTCGCGCTCGCCTTTGGTCTTGCCGCCGCATCTTTTTTTCCTGCCATTATTTTAGGGATTTTTGATAAACGAATGAATAAAGAAGGTGCTATTGCAGGTATGATTGTTGGTATTACATTAATGATGTATTACATGATGCGCTTTAAACTCGATATGTTTGGAGGCGGAACCAGTGAAGATTGGTGGTTTGGAACTTCACCAGAAGGTTTTGGAACCATTGCTATGTGCGTCAATTTTGTGATTTCGGTAGTTATTTCAAGATTATCAGTTGCACCACCTCAAGATGTTCAAGATATGGTTGAAAGTATCAGAATACCTTCAGGTGCAGGAGAAGCACAAGACCATTAAAAAGCTAATGTCTATATAGTTTTATATATCATTATTTTAATTTTACTTAGTTAGAGAATCAGTATTGCAAATTTTGTAATACTGATTTCTTATATTAGTAGATATTTAGTTATTTCTATTAATAATTACGAATTCATGAAAAAACGTCACGAACAAAAGCTAGTGGTATTGTCAATAGCTTTGTTTTTTGTATTCAATATTCCCTTTGTCCTCATTTTTAATTTTGAAGGCGCCATTTTCGGGATTCCAACACTATACTTCTCGTTATTTACGTTTTGGATGATTTCAATTGTGATTTCATATATCGTTTTAAAACGCCATTATGAATAGTTACGCCGTAATCATTATCATTATTATCTATTTAGCAATGTTGTTTTACATTGCTTTTCTTGCTGAAAAGAAACGACAAAGTAAATGGGTAAATAATCCATACGTCTACACCTTGTCTTTAGCGGTTTATTGTTCAGCATGGACGTATTATGGAAGCGTAGGCATTGCCGCTAATTCCGGAATCCATTTTTTACCAATCTATTTAGGTCCTGTTATTGCTGCGCCTTTATGGATTGTAATGCTTCGGAAAATTATAAGAATATCTAAGCAACATAAAATTTCTTCAATTGCAGATTTTATTTCTTTACGTTACGGAAATAATAGATTTTTGGGCGCATTAGTTACTGTGATTTGTCTTTTTGGTACCTTGCCTTATATTTCTTTACAGTTGAAGGCCGTCTCAGAAACCTTCGAAATTATATCTGGAGATAATAGTTATGTTTCTACCACCGTAATTGACGATTCTACATTTTACATCGCTTTATTATTAGCCATATTCGCTGCTTTTTTTGGAACTCAAAATACAGATGCATCAGAAAAACATAAAGGTATTGTTGCTACAGTGGCATTAGAGTCGATGTTGAAGTTGTTGTTTTTTCTGGCTATAGGAGCGTATATTACATTCTACTTGTTTGATGGGACTTCGGATATTTACGAGAAAATTTCTGTAACAGATAACTTTAAAGAACTTTCGACACTTGGCAAAATGGAAGATGGCTTTAATTGGTTTTTTATGATTGGGTTATCATTTATGGTCGTGTTTTTATTACCAAGACAGTTTCAAGTTGCCGTTTTAGAGAATAACAGAGAAAAACATCTTAAGAAGGCTATTTGGTTATTTCCATTGTATTTATTATTGTTTAATATTTTTGTCATCTTTATTGCTTGGGCAGGGAAACTCACTTTTGGGTCCACAGAAAATGCAGAATACTATACGCTATTATTGCCCTTAGAGCATGGGAATACCTTTTTGGCAACGCTTGTGTTTTTAGGTGGGTTTTCAGCGGTGATTTCTATGGTTGTAGTGTCTACTTTGGCGTTGTCTACAATGGTGAGTAACAACTTGGTGATTCCGTATGGGTTCTTAGATAAATTTATAAAAAATCAACCGGAACGGAATTCAAAATATATTAAAACTATTCGTCGTGTTTCTATTTTTACCATCATTATCGCAGCATATTTCTTTTATGTGTTGTTTTCAAAAGCATTATCGCTCTACTCAATAGGTTTAATTTCTTTTGTGATTATTTCGCAATTGGCACCTTCCTTTTTTATAGGTTTATACTGGAATCGTGGCTCATCAAAAGGTGCTATTATCGGAATGATAGTTGGGTTTTGTATTGCTATTTATACCTTGGTTTTGCCGTTTACATTGGAAGCTTATACAGGTACAGACGATTTTCGTCAATATGGATTAATGGGTATTGAAGCCTTAAAACCCTATGCCTTATTTGGAATTGATTTTCTAAGTCCACCAGCTCACGCTTTTTTCTGGAGTATAACCTTTAATTTGTTTAGCTATTTAATGTTTTCATTAATGTCTAAAGGAAATTATAGAGAACGTAATTATGCTGAAATGTTTGTAGATAGTAAAAACTTTACAAATCTTCAGGATAGTGCCTTGGTTTGGAAAGGTGAAGCTTATGTGGCAGATATTAAAAATGTTTTAGCACGATTTTTAGGTGAAAAAAGAGCGAATCGTGCTTTAAAAATATTTTTCACAAAGTATAAATTATCTCAAGATACACAGTTGGCAGATGCACGTTTAATTAATTTTTCAGAAAAACTCTTAACAGGAAGTATTGGTTCTGCATCAGCAAAAATATTAATTGCAAGTGTGGTTAAGGAAGAGCAGATTAGTTTGGTTGAGGTTTTAAAGATTTTAGAGGAATCTAAAGAGAACATAGTTAGCAATAAAGTACTTCTAGAAAAGTCGAATGAGTTATCTCAATTAACATTTCAATTGAAAGAGGCTAATGACGAGTTGATAGATAAAGACAAGCAAAAAGATGAATTTTTAGATACTGTCGCCCATGAGTTAAAAACGCCAATAACAGGAATTCGTGCAGCAGCCGAAGTCATTCTAGATGATGAGGAAATGCCTAAAGAAATTAAAGCCCGATTTTTAAAGAATATTTTACAAGATTCGGATCGTTTAGGGCGCTTAATCAATAATATTTTAGATTTTGAAAAATTAGAAACAGGTGGTTTGCATTTAGACTTACAACCACAAGATATTCAAAAAACAATTGGTAAAGCTATTGCTAGTGTTTCTCAAATTGCAGCAAAAAAAGAAGTTTTAATTGTAAATAACAATATACATCCTTTTGTAATTAACTATGATGAAGACCGTATTCTTCAAGTATTGACCAATTTATTATCTAATGCTATTAAATTTTGCGAAACAAAAACAGGAAAAATTATAGTCGATTATAAGATCGGTAACCAAGTCGTTGAAATCTCAGTAGCAGATAATGGAAAAGGAATTCCGGAAGAAGATTTTATTTATATTTTCGATAAATTTTACCAATCTAAAAATCAAAATACAAGAAAACCAGAAGGTAGTGGGTTAGGTTTAGCGATTACAAAACAAATAGTAGAAAAGCATAAAGGGAAAATTTGGGCCAAAAAAGACATGAAAAATGGTGCAACGCTTGTTTTTACAATACCTTTTGAGTAAATTGATACCCTAAAGTATGAAGAAGAAGATTTTAATTGTTGACGATGAACCAAATATTGTGATGTCGTTAGAGTACACCTTCAAAAAACAAGGTTTTGAAGTGTTTATTGCAAGAGATGGAAGTGAGGCTTTAGAAATATTAAAACATCATACGCCTAACGTTGTTTTGTTAGATATTATGATGCCAAATGTAGATGGGTATCAAACCTTAACATTTATAAAAGAAACAGAGAGTTTAAAACACATTAAAGTCGTGTTTTTAACCGCAAAGAATAAAGCTTCAGACGTTGAAAAGGGACTAAGTCTCGGAGCCGATAAATATTTAACTAAACCCTTTTCAGTAAAAAAAATAGTTTCTGAAATTCAGGAACTTGTGACTTAGAAACAGTCTGTTAAATCTTATTTGAAATTGGTTTTGTGTGCAAACAAACTAAGTTTAATTAAAATTTAAAGACATGAAGTTTCACATTAACCCATTAGCGTCAGATATAATTATAAGTATCTATGCAATTGCAACGCTTTTTATAAGGTTTAAATACGAAAACATTGCCAATGTAACACCTATGCTTTCTATAGTTATGGGGATTTGTTTCTTGGTGATTATTTGGGTACTTATAAAACTCAAAATACTCAATCCTAATTGGTTTGGCTTACTTAACTCTAAAAAAGCAAAGTCATGAAATACCAAGAATTTTATAACGAAAGTATACAGAACCCAGAGCAATTTTGGAAAAATCAAGCGAGCAATATAGATTGGTTTAAATCACCTAAAACTATTTTGTCTAAAGATCAATATGATTATAATCAATGGTTTGAAGATGGAGCGTTGAATCTCAGTTATTTGTGTATAGATAAGCATGTTAAGGATGGTTATGGAGCGCAAAAAGCCTTAATCTATGATTCACCTGTTACTAATACAAAGCAGCAAATTACATTTAATGAGTTACATCACGAAGTTTCAAAATTAGCCGGTGGTTTACAAAACTTAGGACTTACAAAGGGAGATACTTGTATTATTTATATGCCTATGATTCCTCAAGCTATTTATGCAATGTTAGCTTGTGCAAGACTTGGAGTTATTCATTCTGTTGTTTTTGGTGGATTTGCACCTCATGAGTTGGCCATTCGTATTGACGATTGTAAACCCAAAGCTATTATTACAGCATCTAATGGTGTAGAAATCGAAAAGATTATTCCTTATAAGCCTTTTGTAGATGAAGCCATTGTAAAGGCCGTAAATAAACCTAAACATGTTATTGTTTTTGATCGGGAACTCGGGGTTGAAATCCCAGAGAAAGATTATGATATAGATTATACAACTTTAGTTGAAAAATCACCATCTATAGAAGCAGTAGCGGTAGCATCAACACATCCTTCTTATGTATTGTATACATCAGGAACAACGGGAACACCTAAAGGAATTATTAGAGATACAGGCGGATATGCAACAGCGCTTAAGTTCTCTATGAAATATATTTATGGTGTAGATGAAGGTGAAACCTTTTGGGCAGCAAGTGATGTTGGTTGGGTTGTGGGGCATAGTTTTATTGCTTACGGACCATTATTAAATAGAAATACAACTATTGTTTTTGAAGGTAAACCGATTAGAACACCAGATGCTTCTACTTTTTGGCGTGTAATAGATGAAAATAAAGTGAAAGCGATGTTTACGGCACCAACAGCTATAAGAGCAATTAAAAAAGAAGATCCAACAGGTCGTTTATTAAAACCATACGATTTATCTAGCTTAAAATATTTATTTCTAGCAGGTGAACGTTGTGATGTGGCTACTTTAAATTGGGCAGAAGAAAAATTAAATATTCCTGTTATTGACCATTGGTGGCAAACCGAAAGTGGGTGGCCTATGCTAGCTAATATGGTAGGTGTAGCTATTCAACCTATAAAAGAAGGATCAGCAGGTTTATCGGTATGTGGTTATGATATTCAAATATTAAATGAAGAAGGTGAAGAAGTCCAATCTAGTGTAGAAGGTTATGTGGCATTAAAACTACCATTGCCACCAGGAACGCTAAGCAATCTTTGGGGGAACCCTGATCGTTTTAAGTTTGGGTATTTAAATCGTTTTCCTGGGTATTATTTTTCTGGAGATGGCGGTTATAAAGATGAAGATGGTTACGTATTTATAACGGGGCGTGTAGATGATATTATAAATGTTGCCGGACATCGTTTATCTACTGCAGAAATGGAAGAGATTGTATTTTCACATAAAGCGGTTGCAGAATGCGCTGTATTTGGTGTGCATTGTGAATTAAAGGGACAAAAGCCTTTAGGTTTAGTGGTTTTAAAAACAGATAAAGTTTATGAAGCAGAACAAACACAAAAGGAAATAATAAAAGACGTTAGACGAGAAATAGGAGCAGTGGCATCTTTTAGACAAGTACTTGTTGTACAGCGTTTACCGAAAACAAGAAGCGGTAAAACATTACGTAAATTATTGCGGAATATCGCTGATGACCTAGAATTTAATATACCATCAACCATTGATGATGTTGCTATTGTAGATGAAATAAAAGCAGTATATCAAATACATAAAATAGGGATTCATAGTTAGGATTTAAATTTAATATCTTTAAAAATAGAAATCACCAATAAACTCGTTTCCTCTCGTGTTTAATAATGCGTTTGAGAAATTTAGAAATAACAATAAAATATAAAAAGAATGAGTAATTATCATATAAAGCATTTAGAAGAATACTATCAAGTATATCGTAAATCGGTCAGAAATCCAGAAGTATTTTGGGAAGAAATAGCTGAAGAACACTTTATGTGGCGAAAAAAATGGGATAACGTATTAAGTTGGGATTTTTCAAAGCCAGAAATAAAGTGGTTTGAAGGTGCAGAACTTAATATTACAGAAAACTGTATCGATAGACATCTTTATACTAGAGGAGATAAAACAGCTATTATTTTTGAGCCTAATGATCCTACAGAAGAAGCCGAACATATTACCTATAAACAATTACATAAACGCGTTTGTAAATTTGCCAATGTTTTAAAAGAACAAGGCATTCAGAAAGGAGATCGTGTTTGTATTTATTTACCAATGATTCCCGAATTAGCAATTGCGACTTTAGCATGTGCGCGTATTGGAGCGATTCATTCTGTGGTCTTTGCAGGGTTTTCTTCTACAGCATTATCAACAAGAATAAATGATTCAGAATGTAAAATGGTCATTACAAGTGATGGTTCTTACCGTGGCTCAAAAACCATAGATTTAAAAGGAATCGTAGATGAAGCTTTAGATGAATGTCCAACGATTAATTCTGTTTTAGTTGTGAAGCGTATTCATTCTGAAATTTATATGAAAGAAGGACGTGACCATTGGTTACAACCTTTATTAGATAGTGCCGATAAGCGTTGTGAGCCAGAAATCATGAAGGCTGAAGATCCATTATTTATACTTTATACTTCGGGTTCAACAGGAAAGCCTAAAGGTATGGTGCATACAACTGCTGGTTATATGGTATATACGGCTTATACTTTTAAAAATGTTTTCCAATATAGAGAAAAAGATGTGTATTGGTGTACGGCAGATATTGGTTGGATTACGGGGCATAGTTACATTGTTTATGGTCCTTTATGTAATGGAGCGACAACGGTATTGTTTGAAGGTGTACCAAGTTACCCAGACTTTGGGCGCTTTTGGGAAATTGTAGAAAAACATAAAGTCAATCAATTTTATACAGCACCAACAGCTATTAGAGCTTTAGCAAAAGAAGGCGTTGAGCATTTAGAAAAACATGATTTATCATCCTTAAAAGTACTAGGAACAGTAGGAGAACCAATTAACGAAGAAGCATGGCACTGGTATGATGATAACGTTGGAAAGAAGAAATCACCAATAGTAGACACATGGTGGCAAACAGAAACTGGAGGTATAATGATTACGCCTATTGCTTTTGCAACACCAACAAAACCAACGTATGCTACTTTACCATTTATTGGTATTCAGCCGGCTTTGATGGATGAGCATGGCGCAGAAATAAAAGGGAATCAAGTTGATGGTAGATTGTGTATTAAATTCCCTTGGCCTAGTATGGCGAGAACTATTTGGGGAGATCACCAGCGTTATAAAGACACCTATTTCTCTGCTTATGATGGTAAATATTTTACAGGAGATGGTGCATTACGAGATGAGGTTGGTTACTACAGAATTACAGGTAGAGTAGATGATGTTATTATTGTTTCTGGTCATAACTTAGGAACAGCACCAATTGAAGATGCAATTAATGAACATCCTGCTGTTGCAGAAAGTGCCATAGTTGGTTTTCCTCATGATGTTAAAGGAAATGCACTTTATGGTTATGTGACTTTAAAAGAAACAGGCGAAAGTAGAAATCATGATAACTTACGTAAAGAGATCAATCAATTAATTACAGAGCAAATTGGACCAATTGCGAAGTTGAACAAAATTCAATTTACAAATGGTCTGCCTAAAACAAGAAGTGGTAAAATTATGCGTCGTATCTTAAGAAAGATTGCAAGTAATGATACTAGTAACTTAGGAGATACAAGTACATTACTGAATCCTGAAATTGTGCAAGAAATAATGGATAACGTCTTATAGATTTAAGATTCGTTTTCCTTTTTAGCTTTAGCAAGTTCAACAATAGCTTTTAGTCTAGCTTTGCGTTCGTCAGATTTAGACTTCAATTTATTCTTTTTCTGGTTAATCAGCCTGCTATGTTTAGCTTTGTTAACTGTGTTTTTTTCGCGTCCTTTTTTGGCCATGGTTAAATCATAAGTATCAAGTTGCAAAACTAAGCATAATTTAATATAAACTTAATGGCATTGTAGATCGCTTTTGTTCTACAATGCCATTTTACTTTTTTATCTTCGCCTCAAATTAGAAAAAGTTATGCTAAAAGCTGTATTATTTGACATGGATGGTGTTATTGTTGATACCGAACCTTTACACCGTAAAGCTTATTTTCAAATGTTTGATGAGGTAAACATCGATGTTACGAATGAATTGTTTGAATCTTTTACAGGACAATCCACTATTAATATCTGTAAATACTTAGTCGATCAGTTTAATTTAACTGAAACACCAGAATATTTAGTGAGTTTAAAACGTAAGCATTATAAATATTTGTTTGATAATGGAGAGCTAGATCTTATTGAAGGGGTTTTAGAGCGAATTAAAGATTTTCATGCTAATGGTGTAACTTTAGTCGTGGCTTCTTCTGCATCAATGCCAGGTATAGAACTTATTTTTAATCGTTTTGATCTTAATCCTTATTTTACTAATAAGTTTAGTGGAGCAGATTTAAAAGAATCTAAACCACACCCAGAAATTTTTTTAAAAGCAGCAGAATCTACAGGTTTTGATAAGTCTGAATGTATGGTAATTGAAGATTCTACTAACGGAATTAAAGCAGCCAATGCGGCAGGAATTTTTTGTGTGGGTTACAAGAGTTTAAATTCTAAGAATCAAAATTATAAAATTGCTAATTATGTGATTTCTGATTTTAGTGAGATTGCTTTTTCAAAAAGTGATGAATTTTTTAAACCTTTGGTTTAGTCGATAAAATATTATTTTATAGTATAAAAAAAATGTTGCTAAGTAAATTAGCAACATTTTTTTGTTTTGTATGTTTTAGTGAAGGTTTATCCTTCAAATTCCATATCGTCCCCACCATTTCCTCGGTTAGAACGCTCTTTATTATTTAACATTTGATTAAATCTGTAGATGAATGAAACATTAACTTGGCGTTGTCTCCATTGAAACTCACTATAACTACTATAGAAATCTGTAGTCGTTACAGATTTATATTTCCTAGAGTTAAGTAAATCTCTAACGTTTACTGAAATAGTCGCTTTTTTATTTAGTATTTCTTTACTGAATGCTAAATCTAAAGAGAAAATACCTTCGGTATCCGATTGTGCTTCTTGTCTAGCACCTCTGTAAAAAGCACTTGTTTGCCAATCTATAGCTAGAGGTAAAGTTACCTTAGAGCTAAAACGTGCAAACCAACTTGTGTTTTTTGCTCCGTAATCAACGCCATTAAAATCACCTTCTGTTTCAAATTGAAAGAAATTAAAACTAGAGTTTAATCTTAACCATTTTTCTGGACTGTACATAATACCAAGTTCAGTTCCTATTCTTTTATTTGTAGCTAAATTAATAGGGATTGTTCTAATAATATCAATACCATCTGTAGTTGTTTGTCCTGTGTTTTCCTGTACGCGTTCAAAAGAATCTGTTTCGTATTGGTAATAAACAGATGAGGTTAAAGTCAATTCTTCCCAACGTTTTAAATATCCTAAATCAAAAGTACTAGAATATGCAGGAGCTAAATTAGGGTTTCCTTGAAATATATTTGTTCTACTAGAACGCGAAGGAAAAGGGTTAATGTACCAACCACGGGGACGGTTAATTCTTCTATTAAAACCTAGTGTAATGCTTTCTTCATTTCCAGAATCAGAATCAGTTAAATTATAAATAAAATTAACGGTAGGGAAGAGACCTAAATAATTATTGTCAAAATCAGTGTCAATAGGAAAGCCAAATTCTGCAACCAACTCATCCTCGTTTAGAAGAGAATTAATTTTTCCTTTTAATTGTGTGTTTTCCAATCTTAAACCAAATAAGAAAGAGAATTTCCCTATTTTAGATCCATATTGAGTATATAAAGCATTTACATTTTCAGTATAATCGAAAATATTTGAATTAACGTCATTAATTTCAAGTATTCCTGTATCTAGATTTTCTTGGTTTAATTGATAATCAGTTACGCTATTTTCAAAACTTCCACGATACCCAGCTTCAAAACGAGAATCTTTTCCAAGCGGTAATACATAATCAGCTTGAAGTAAATATTCATTTTGATCTTCGTTTGTAAACTCTTGTTCTATTTGAAAAGGTTCTGGATTAGTTTGGTTTGTGTAAATGTAATCTTCATCTAAATAAGTTATTCCATCTTCTTTCTTTTTTTCATATTGAAAATCAGCGGTAAGTTTATGGTCACTATCTTCTCCAAATTTTTTCACATAGTTAAGAGCAACTTGATAGCCGTTGTCTTTTTCTGTTTCCCTTTCCATTCTAAGAGTTCTTTCAACTATCACATTATTGTTAAAGCGGTCACTATTATTTTTAGAAACGTCAGAATCATTTCCAAAGTTGTAAAATAAGCTACCTGTTATAGAAGACGATTCGTCTAAAAAGTACTCCATTCCAATGTTAGCATTGTAGTTTCTGCTTAAGCGATCTACTTTTTTATCCTCACTAATTCTTCTAAATTCAGGTTCATCAACTGATCCATCATCGTTTAAGGTATCAAAGTAATCTACATCAGTAAAAGTTGTACGTGGAGCATCTGAATAACGCCATCCAAAATTAGAAAATAGATTGTATTTTTCTTTGCGGTAATTTAATGTAGCAGAGACACCTAAATTATCAGGGTTACCTGCTGTTAAATTAATAGATCCATTAAAGCCAAGTGTTTCTTTTTGTCTTAATATAATATTAAGAATTCCTGCAGTACCTTCAGCATCGTATCTTGCAGAAGGAGATGTAATCACTTCAACACGCTCTATAGCTTCAGCGGGTAATTGACTTAATATATTACTGTCTCCAAAACCTGCCATTGCAGATGGTTTTCCATTAATCAAGATGCGGACATTTTCATTTCCTCTTAAACTAATAGCGCCTTCAACATCAACATCTACAGAAGGTACATTATTAAGTGCATCACTTACAGTTCCTCCAGCAGTAGTTAAATCTTGGCCTATATTATAGATTTTTTTATCTAATTTAATTTCTACAGTAGTTCTTTCTGCAACAACCATAACTTCATTGAGGGTAGAAACATCTAATTCTAAATTAATGGTTCCTAAATTGAGATCTTTTGTTATGTTTTGTTCTGGGAAAGTCTTTGTTATATATGAAATATATTCTACGGATATCTCGTAAATCCCAGAAGAAACTTCAACTTCAAATTTACCGTTGAGATCTGTAATACCACCTGTTACAATTGTATTATCTGCTTTGGATTTAACAACAACAGTTGCATATTCTAAAGGGATATTAGTATCTTTTTCAACAATTACACCCTTAATTTTTACGTCTTTTTGAGCAAACGAAAAATTTAGAAAAAAAAGAATAAAGGTAGCGGTTATAATATTTATTTTCATTGCAAGTTTTTAGTTAAGCAACAAAAATAAGGTTCCTTGTCATGTATTTGGTTAATCTTATGTTAAAGCAAATAAGGATGTGTTAAAGCCTAAAAAGTTTAACATAATGTGATTATTAATCATCCTTATCCTTTTTCCTTTTTCTTTTTTCTTTTACAACTTCTTTTTCATCAAAACCACCCTTTATCATTTCCATTAATTTGGTCATATCATTTTCAGAAATAAGTTCTTGTAATTCTACGAAATGAGTATCATCTAATTCTTTTACCGCAGCTTTTCTGTCAATAGAATGCTCAAATTGTATTTTAAAAAGAGCCATTTTTTCCTCAAAATAGCTGTTTATATTTTGTTTAATAATATGTTTTTGAAAATCATCTGCTTCTAAGGTTGATAAGAAATTATCAATATATTCCTCTTTGCGTTCTTCCATTTCTCGTTCTCTCTTAGCTATTTCTTTATCTGTAGGTTCATTATTTGTTTGAGGAACACCACCCATGCTACTTCGACGACTTCGTTGCGCTTGAATATTTAAAGTTAAAAAGAGTGTAAAAAGGATTAAGATTATTTTTTTCATGATTGATGTGTTATATAATTTCTAATATAGATTCTGTAGGTCTGCCTATTACAGCTTTATCTCCATTGATCACTATTGGACGTTCTATAAGTTTTGGATTAAGCACCATGGCATCGATAATCTCTTTATCTAATAATGTTTTTCCTTTATAGTCAGATTTCCAAATCGCTTCGTTTTTTCGAACTAAATCTATTGGTTTTATCTCTAATTTAGAAATAATGACTTCTAATTCTTTAGCTGTTAATTTTTCATCAAGGTATTTAATAATTTTAAAATCTTTACCAGATTCTTCAATTAAAGCAAGTCCTTGTCTCGACTTAGAACATCTTGGGTTATGGTATATTGTAATCATAATTTCTGTGTATTATAATTTATCTAATGATTCTTCTTTCTGACCCATCATCATTAAATAGGCTTTTAGGAAGGGTTCGATATCTCCATCCATAACAGCATCTACATTTCCTGTTTCGTGAGCGGAACGTACATCTTTTACTAATTTATAAGGATGCATTACGTAATTTCTAATTTGACTTCCCCATTCAATTTTCATTTTCCCTGCTTCAATATCGTCACGTTGTGCCATTTGTTTTTGTAGCTCAATTTCATACAATTGAGATTTTAACATTTGCATGGCTCTTGCTCTGTTATCTTGCTGAGAACGTGTCTCTGAACATTGAATTTGAATCCCAGAAGGTTTATGTTTTAATTGTACTTTAGTTTCCACTTTATTTACATTTTGTCCACCAGCACCACTAGATCTTGCTGTCGTAATTTCAATATCAGCAGGATTGATGGCTATTTCGATAGAATCATCTACCAATGGGTAAACATAAACCGAAGCAAAACTTGTATGTCGTTTGGCATTACTATCAAAAGGAGAAATACGGACTAAGCGATGTACGCCATTTTCGCCTTTAAGCCAACCAAAAGCATAAGCACCTTCAATTTCTATGGTTACGGTTTTTATTCCGGCAACATCTCCGTCTTGTAAGTTAAGTTCCTTTACTTTAAAGCCACTTTTCTCAGCATACATTAGGTACATACGCATTAGCATACTTGCCCAATCACAAGATTCTGTCCCACCTGCGCCAGCTGTAATTTGAAGCACGGCACTTAAGCTGTCTCCTTCTTCTGAAAGCATGTTTTTGAACTCTAATTTTTCAATTGCATTTACAGTCAATTCAAAATTAGTTTCAACATTTTCCATTGAAGCTTCATCCTCTTTGTAAAATTCGTAAATAACTTCTAAATCTTCAAAAAGAGATTTTGCAGCTTTAAAATCTATAACCCAACTTTTTTTCTCACGAATGGATTTCATAACCAATTCTGCGGCTTTGGAATCATTCCAAAAATTAGGGTCAAAAGTTTGTTCTTCTTCGTTGGCAATTTCTACAAGCTTGGCATCTAAGTCAAAGATACTGCCTAAGTACGTCTAGACGGGAATTAAGATCTTTTATTTGATCTGAAGTAATCATAAATATATGTATTTTCTACAAATATAAGATGTGAAGTTAAAGTGCCATAATTTTGAATCGGTTTTTTGAAAAATCCGTAATTTTAGCATCTAAATTTTCCATGAAATGATAATAGATTTAAGAAGCGATACCGTAACAAAACCTTCTAAAGGGATGTTAGATGCTATGATGTCTGCACAAGTAGGTGATGATGTTTTTAGAGAAGATGCTACGATGAATGTCTTAGAAGAACGCTTAGCTAAAATGTTTGGAAAAGAAAAAGCTTTATTTTTTCCTTCTGGAAGTATGGCTAATCAGGTGGCTATAAAACTTCATACCAATCCTGGGGAACAAGTTATTTGCGATAAATATGCACATATATATAATTATGAAGTAGGAGGTGTGGCTTTTCATAGTGGTGCATCTTGTAAACTTTTAGATGGAAACCGTGGTATGTTTACTGCAGAACAAGTGAAAGAAGCGATTAGTCCTTCAGAATATTATTACAGTCAAACCAGTTTAGTTGAAGTTGAAAACACAACGAATAAAGGTGGTGGTGCTTGTTGGAATTTTGCAGAAATTGAAAAAATAAAAGCAGTTTGTAAAACCAATGATTTAGGTTTTCATTTAGATGGTGCACGTTTATGGAATGCTATGGTTGCTAAAAATGAATCCACAATGCAGTATGGAAATGCTTTTGATACTATTTCTGTTTGTTTAAGTAAAGGATTAGGTTGCCCTGTCGGTTCTGTTTTAGTCGGAGGTGAAGAGGTTATGAAAAAATCACTCAGCTTAAGAAAACTTTTTGGAGGTAATATGCGACAAGTTGGGTATTTGGCAGCGGCAGGTTTGTATGCTTTAGATCATAATGTAGAGCGTTTGGCTGATGATCATAGAAAAGCAAAAGAAATAGGAAGGGAGTTATCTCGATTATCTTTTATTAAAAAAGTAGAACCTATAGAAACCAACATCATCATTTTTGAATTAAACGATGATGTTGATGAATCTCATTTTTTAAAGCAACTTCTTGAAAAAAACATACATATTATAGGTATGGGTAGCAACAAATTGCGAATGGTTACACATTTGGATTATACAGACCAAATGCATGATAAGCTTTTAAGTGAATTAAAAACTATTTAAACATATCCATACCAGGAATATTTGGCATGCCTTCTTTAGCTACAGCAGCAACTTCTGTTTCGTGTACATTAGTTGCTTTTTCAATAGCCTTATTAAGGGCAAGAATTAAATAATCTTCAAGCATATCTTTGTCTTGAAGTAACTCATCAGCGATGCTAATAGATTTAATAGTTCTATTTGCTGTAATTGTTACTTTTAGTTTATCGTCATTGCTAGCTTCGTCAATTAAAACGGTATGTAAACGTTCTTTAGTTTCTTCAACTTTTTTCTGAGCTTCTTTCAATTTGCCCATCATTCCCATCATATCTCCAAACATAATCTTGTCTTTTAAATTTATTAAGGTGCAAAATTACTAAATTGCGCCTCTTTTTAGACCAAATATTCATAACAAATGATAAAAAATTCGGATATAAATCCACCTGTAGCCAAAAAAATAGCACATCAATTAGAAAAACATGATGATGTACGTATTGATAATTATTTTTGGATGAAAGACAGGGAACACCCTGAAGTTATTGATTACCTTAATGCAGAAAATGAGTATTGCGATACCCAAATGGCACATACTAAAGACTTTCAGAATGATTTATTTGAAGAAATGAAAGCCAGAATAAAGGAAGATGATTCTTCAGTTCCTTATAAATATAATGGGTATTGGTACATTACTAAATTCGAAAAAGGTAAAGATTATCCTATTTACACACGTAAAAAAGAAAATCTAGATCATCCTGAAGAATTGTTATTTGACTGTAATAAAATGGCAGAAGGAGAAAGCTATTTTAAATTATCTGGTATAAGTATCAGTCCAGATAATAAATTGGTTTCTTATGGTATTGATAATACAGGAAGAAGAAATTACACCGTATATATTAAGAATTTAGAAACTGATGAAGTTGCTTCAGACCGTGTTTTAAACACCACAGGTTCTTCAAGTTGGGCAAACGATAATGAAACTTTATTTTATACTAAAAAAGATGAAGTAACGCTTAGAGCATTTCAAATTTATAAACACCGATTAGGAGATAATACAGAAGATGAACTTGTATTTGAAGAAGGTGATGATACATTTGGAGCTGCTGTTTATAAGTCAAAATCTAGGAAATATATCATTATTGCATGTTACAGTACGTTAACTAATGAATATCATATTTTAGATGCTAATAATCCTGAAGGAAAATTTAAAGTATTTCAACCTAGAGTTAGAGGATTAGAATATAGCATTTCGCATTATGATGATCATTTCTACATTATGACGAATTTAGATAAGGCAACGAACTTTAAACTCATGAAGACTTCAGAAGATAAAACTGAAGTTGAAAACTGGACAGAAGTTATAGCACACCGAGTAGATGTTTTATTAGAGGATATTGATATTTTTAAAGATTATTTAGTAATTGGTGAGCGTAAAAATGGTTTAAACGAAATCAGAATTATGCGTTGGGATGGAAGTGAAGATTATTACTTACCCTTCGATAATGAAACTTATACGGCGTACACAGGGACAAATGTAGAGTTTAATACAGAAATATTACGTTATGGCTATAATTCAATGACAACACCATCGTCTGTTATTGAATTTAACATGAGAACTAAGGAGAAAACGATCTTAAAAGAACAAGAAGTTTTAGGAGGTACTTTTGATAAAGATAATTATACTTCAGAACGAATATGGGCAACTGCAGAAGATGGTACAAAAATACCAATGTCTGTAGTTTATAAAAAAGGAATTAAAAAAGATGGTAAAAATCCATTATTACAATACGCTTACGGAAGTTACGGAGCTACAATAGATCCTTATTTTTCAACGGTGAGATTGAGTTTATTAGATCGCGGATTCATTTACGTCATTACACATATTAGAGGTGGAGAATATTTAGGACGTGATTGGTATGAGGATGGAAAGTTACTGACTAAGAAAAATACGTTTGCAGATTTTATAGCTTGTTCTATTCATTTAATTAAAGAGCGTTACACGTCGTCCCAACATTTATATGCTATGGGTGGAAGCGCAGGGGGGTTATTAATGGGCGCCATTGTTAACGATGCACCTGAATTGTATAATGGTGTTATCGCAGCAGTACCTTTTGTGGATGTCATTACAACAATGTTAGATGATTCAATTCCTTTAACAACAGGAGAGTATGACGAATGGGGAAATCCCAACGATGCTTTATATTATAATTATATAAAATCGTATTCGCCTTACGATAATGTGGAAGCTAAAGCGTATCCTAATATGTTAATTACAACCGGACTTCACGATTCGCAAGTGCAATACTGGGAACCTGCGAAATGGGTTGCAAAACTTAGAGATGTGAAAACTGATGGTAATAAACTATATTTAAAAACGAATATGGATGCTGGTCATGGTGGTGCTTCAGGTCGTTTTGAAAGTTTAAAAGAAGACGCAGAAGAATTCGCCTTTTTACTGGACTTAGAAGGGATCAAAAACTAGTTTTAAATAAAAAATGTTACTTTTGACAGATTTTAGGTGTCTAATTGATACTGAAAAATAGTTTATATGAAGCAAAATAAAAATGTATTTGATAATGTCCTTCAACTTGTAGGAAATACACCACTTGTCAAATTAAATAGAATGGCTGCTAACTTTAATGGAGAATTTTACGCAAAAGTAGAAGCTTTCAACCCAGGTCATTCTTCAAAAGATAGAATTGCATTACATATAATAAACGAAGCAGAACGTCAAGGTATATTATCACCAGGAGATACGATTATAGAAACAACCTCTGGTAATACAGGTTTCAGTATTGCTATGGTAAGTATCATCAAAGGATATAAATGTATTTTGGCTGTAAGCTCTAAATCTTCACCAGATAAAATAGACATGTTAAAGTCTATGGGAGCAAAAGTTTACGTTTGTCCTGCACATGTTAAAGCAGATGATCCTCGTTCTTATTATGAGGTTGCTAAACGTTTACATGAAGAAACTGAAGGATCTATATACATTAATCAATACTTTAATAAATTAAATATTGATGCACATTATAAAACTACAGGTCCTGAAATTTGGGAGCAAACTGAAGGTGAAATTACACATTTAGTCGCTTGTAGTGGAACAGGAGGTACTATTTCTGGAATCTCTAAATATTTAAAAGAACAGAATGCAGATGTCAAAGTTATAGGTGTTGATGCTTATGGTTCTGTACTTAAAAAGTATCATGAGACTAGAGAATTTGATGATAAGGAAATTTATCCCTACCGAATTGAAGGTTTAGGTAAAAACCTTATTCCTGCAGCAACAGACTTCGATTTAATAGACAAGTTTGTTAAGGTTACTGATGAAGAGAGCGCACATACAGCAAGAGAGATTTCTAATACAGAAGGTCTTTTTGTTGGTTATACTAGTGGAGCAGCAATGCAAGCACTAAAACAACTTAATGAAGCAGGTGAATTTAAGCCTACAGATAAGGTTGTTGTGATTTTTCCGGATCATGGGTCACGATATATGAGTAAAATATATAGTGATAAGTGGATGGAAGATCAAGGTTTTTTTGATACTAAGAATGAAGTTCAGTCTGTTGTCGATTACGTAAAATAGGTCTGACTTTAAAATAGATATACCCATTGCAATGGTTGTAATGGGGCTTTTTTTGCAGAATAATTAAAATAGTTATTATGAACATCGGTTTATAACTTGTGAATACTTCACTAAATAAATTATGCATTCATAATATTATTAACTAATTTTGCACGCACTAACTAGATTAAATTAATAGCAATTAATAGTTCAGTTTATGTTTTTAAAACATAGAATTAACCATTAATAGTAAAGAATACGCATGCATGAAGGATTTATTTGAAAAGATTTATAGAGATAAAGGACCTCTAGGTAAATGGGCTGCCCAAGCAGAAGGTTATTTTGTATTTCCAAAACTTGAAGGTCACATTTCTAATAGAATGAAATTTCAAGGTAAAGATGTAATCACTTGGAGTATTAATGATTATTTAGGTTTGGCTAATAATCCAGAGGTAAGAAAAGTAGATGCGGAAGCAGCTGCAGCTTACGGTTCTGCTTACCCAATGGGAGCCAGAATGATGTCTGGCCATACAGATTTACACGAAAAATTACAGGAAGAACTTGCCGCTTTTGTTAATAAAGAAGCAGCTTACTTATTAAATTTTGGTTACCAAGGAATGGTTTCTACGATTGATGCCTTAGTTTCTAAAGATGATGTTATTGTATATGACGTAGATGCACATGCTTGTATTATCGATGGTGTGCGTTTACACATGGGGAAACGTTTTACTTACAAACATAACGATGTAGCAAGTTTAGAAAAGAATCTTGAGCGAGCTACAAAAATGGCTGAACATACTGGAGGTGGAATCTTAGTGATTTCTGAAGGTGTTTTTGGAATGCGTGGTGAGCAAGGTCGTTTAAAAGAAATTGTTGCCCTTAAAGAAAAATTCCAATTTAGACTATTTGTAGATGATGCTCACGGATTTGGTACATTAGGTGCAACAGGTGCTGGTACTGGTGAAGAGCAAGGTGTACAAGATGATATCGATGTGTATTTTGCAACTTTTGCTAAATCAATGGCAAGCACAGGTGCATTTATTGCTGCAGATAAAGAAATTATCGATTACTTAAAATATAACTTACGTTCTCAAATGTTCGCTAAGTCCTTACAAATGCAACTTGTTGTAGGAGCATTAAAACGTTTGGATATGTTGCGTACAATGCCAGAATTAAAGAATAATCTTTGGACGATTGTAAATGCATTACAATCAGGTTTAAAAGAAAGAGGTTTTGATATCGGAACAACACAAAGTTGTGTAACTCCTGTGTATTTAAAAGGAAGTATTCCTGAAGCCATGGCTTTAGTGAGAGACTTACGTGAAAACTACGGAATTTTCTGTTCTATTGTTGTATATCCAGTAATACCAAAAGGATTAATTTTATTAAGAATGATTCCTACTGCTACGCATACTTTAGTAGATGTAAAAGAAACTTTAGATGCATTTGATGCTATTAGAGAACGTTTAGAAAACGGTACTTATAAAAGAATGTCTGCAGCTTTAATTGCTGCAATGGGAGAGTAATTATAACTTATACCACATAAAAAAACGGTCAATACATTATTTGTATTGACCGTTTTTTATTTAAATAAAACATTTAGAAAAGATTATAATTCTTTTCTAAATGTTTTTCTTCTAGCATAAACTTTAGGATCAAAGTGTTTCCATATTTGTTTTATGGCGTGATTATCTTCTAGCTCTGGTGTTCTATAACACATCTCAATACCTTTTTCTTTAAAGGTTTCGTAATACTCATTAAAGATTACGGCGTGTACACCTTTGTTTTGGTAATCGGGATGAATTCCTATAAGGTAGAAAATAACTTCTTTACTATGTTTTTTTGCTTTCAGTATGTGTGTAAAACCAAAAGGAAATAATTTACCGTTAGCCTTTTGTAAAGCGTTAGCAAATCTAGGCATTACTACAGCAAAACCAACAAGGTTGTCATTATCATCAACTACAAATTTTATATATTCAGGATTGATAAAACTGATAAATTTCTCTTTAAAATATTCTTTTTGAATGTCTGTTATTTCAACAAAAGAAGATAGGGATGCGTAACTTTCATTAAACAAATCGAACATACGATCTACATAAGGCATAACTTCTTCAGTTTTAGTCAACTTTAGAGCCTTTAGCTTATAACGTCGTTTTATAAGTTCTTGTGCTTTTTTAAAGAATTCTGGTTTTACATTTTTAAATGGAAATTTACTTTCTGAGTATCCTTTTTCAATTTTAAAACCATGACCTTCATAATGATTTACATAATAAGGATGATTATACCATGTAACCATTGTAGCTATATGATCAAAACCTTCTGTCATAACTCCAACTTTATCTAAGTTAGAAAAGCCAACAGGTCCTTCTACATATTCTAATTTATGCTCTTTACCTATATTTTCTACAGTTTCTAATAAAGCTTTACTAACGCTTAAGTCGTCAATAAAATCAAACCAACCAAAACGCATTTTTTTGATGTTTTGTTTATCAACCTCTAGCCAATTAATAATAGCTGTAATTCGGCCTACTATTTCACCTGATTTATAGGCTAAGAAAAAGCGGGCTTCTGCATCATTAAAAATGGGGTTTTTGTCTTTGTTAAAAGTTTCTAGCTCTTGTTTAATAATTGGAGGAACCCAATATTTAGAGTCTTTATATAATTTAAAAGGAAATTTGACAAATGCCTTTAATTCCTTTTTAGATTTTGCTTCTTTTATTGTTATCATGTACTTAAAGATGGCTATATATTAAGATTCGAAGTCATCAACATTTTTCTTCTTATTCTTCTTATTCTTGTTCTTTTTTTTCTTGAAACTACCATCATTTCCATTTCCGTTGTCGATCTTTTTATCCTTATGAAAATCTAAACGATATGAAGCTCCAAAAGCAATATTTAAAACTGTAGGTGTGTCTTTTGTATTAAAGGCAACATTTGCATCTAATTGGAAGTTTTTGGTCCATAAGTATGCACCACCAAATCTAAAAATATTATCAGCATAAAAATCACTTTTAATACCTTGTGCTTCACCAAAAACTACCCATTGTGGCGTAAATGAATGTGTTAATGTAAATATGTATTGAAAATCGGACTGGTCTGTAGCTATTCTATCCATGATTAAATTCATAACAAATACCCATCCGCCATTAAAGTTGTTTTGCGTTGCAAGCATAACTTTAGGACTGAATCCTTCTATATCAGGTGCCGTATAAGGATTATCTTCTGTATCAAAATTAGCTCCAGCATATACAGCAACTGCAGGGATTAAAGACTTCCAGCTAAATCTATTGTTAGCATGAAAACTATAGATGTTAGGTTTTTCTTCTCCTGCATTTTTATAAGGATCATAAACTAAATATTTAGCACCTAAAGTAAAATTTTTTAAGTTTGAGCGTTTATTTTCTCTAGGAATAGAACCTCCATTAAATGTTTGTGTGTCATTTTGATAAACACCATCTAAAGATAATTCTAATTGCTCGAAAAATAAACCGTAGCGTAGCGCAAAATCAAAGCCAAAACCTGAGACGTCATAATCGGCTAGTGCATGTTCTTCTTTTACCGTAAAAGCACCAGTTTCAAATTGTACAACACCTGTTCCTACAGAAAAGGCACTTTTAGAAACACCTGGCCTATTAGAGTTAATAACTTCAGTATATTGGGCGTTTGCATTAGTAAATGAAATTAAGAGAAGTAGGACAAAAAATGATTTGAGTATTTGCATTATTTTTTCGTTTAAATTCAAATATAGATATTTTATACTTTTTTTAAGGAATAATAGCTGAATATAAATGAGTATAATTGTATTTTTGATATTATTTTTATTTATGATACAAGAAGCTTCGGCCATGGGATTACTGAAAACTATATTAATAATTGTACTTGTCTACTTCGGTTTTAAGATATTAGCACGATTATTTTCTCCTTTTTTGTTAAAATTTGTTGCTAAAAAAGCAGAAGAAAAATTTGGAGGTCAATTTGGAGGATTTCAAAATCCAAATCAACAACGACAAGAACAAAAGCAAAAAGAAGGCGAAACCGTTATAGACAAAATGCCTAATAAAAATAGTTCTTCAAATCCAAATGTTGGTGAGTATGTAGATTACGAAGAAATAGAGTAATATCTATCATTTCGTGATTACAGAAATCTTCAGTTTGGTTTCAAAAAAACAATTACTTTTCAGAATTCATTCAATAAAGTTTTCATATGTCATTATCTATTAAACGATTACTTCCTCATATCTTAATTTTAATTGGATTTGTGGTACTTTCCTTAGTCTATTTTAGTCCTGTTTTACAAGGGAAAAAAATTAACCAAAGTGATATAATGCATTACATTGGTATGGCACAGCAACAAAAGGAGTTTGCTGAAGCTACAGGTAAAGAAACCTATTGGACTGAAAGTGCATTTGGAGGGATGCCAACCTATCAGTTAGGAGCAAAATACCCACATAATTATATAAAAAAAATAGATTTAGCTTTACGGTTCTTACCAAGGCCAGCAGATTATCTGTTCTTATATTTTATAGGTTTTTATATTTTATTATTGTCGTTAAAAGTTGATTTTAAACTCGCTGCATTAGGTGCTTTAGCTTTTGGTTTTTCAACGTATCTTATAATAATACTTGGTGTTGGTCATAATTCTAAAGCACATGCAATAGCATATATGCCTTTAGTTTTATCTGGAATTATTCTCACATTTAGAAAGAAATATATTCTTGGTTTCTTATTGACGACTATTGCTTTAGGCTTAGAGATTGTAACGAATCATTACCAGATGACGTATTACTTATTGCTCTTGGTTTTAGTTTTAGGGTTAGCTTATTTGGTAGGTGCTTATAAAAAGAAAGAATTACCTCATTTTTTTAAATCTGTAGGTTTACTGTCTGTTGGAGCACTATTAGCTGTAGGTCTTAATGCTACAGGTATTATGGCAACGCAAGAATATGTTAAAGAAAGTGCGCGTGGTCAAAGTGATCTAACCATAAATTCTGATGGTTCACCTAAAGAAGTAACAACAGGTTTAGATAGAGGTTATATTACGGAATATAGTTACGGTATTTTAGAATCTTTTAATCTTTATATCCCAAAATTTATGGGAGGAGGAAACTACGAAGATGTAGGTAAAGATTCTGAAACTTATAAAGCTTATATTGCTTTAGGCGCTTCGCCAATGGAAGCTTTAGATGCGGCCAGAAATGCACCAATGTATTGGGGAGATCAACCTATTGTAGAAGCACCTGCTTATGTCGGAGCAGTTATAATATTTCTATTTGTTTTAGGATTGTTTTTGGTAAAAGGAAGATTAAAATGGTGGCTTGTTGGTGGAACGCTATTATCTCTTTTATTATCTTATGGTAAAAACCTAGGGTTTCTAACAGATTTCTTTATTGATTATGTGCCGTTTTATAATAAGTTTAGAGCAGTAAGTTCTATACAAGTTTTATTAGAATTATGTATTCCGGTTTTAGGAATTTTAGGCTTATCACGTTTGTTTAGTAACGACTTTAAAGATGAAGAAAAACTTAAAGCATTATTATATTCTGTAGGGATCACAGCAGGTTTAGCTATAATCTTCTTGTTGTTTAAATCCATATTGTTTGATTTTGAAGGTTTAAGAGATGACCAATATATTGGTGCTTACGGACAGGCTTTTATGGATTCTGTTATTGATGACAGAAAAGCTTTAATGTCAAGTGATACCTTAAGAACGTTAATTCTTGTTTTGCTATCGGCAGGAACCATTTATTTATTCTTAAAGAAGAAATTATCAGAAAATTTAGTGGTCGTTGTATTTGCTGTTTTAATCCTTTTTGATTTAGTAACAGTAGATAAAAAATATGTTAATAATGATAATTTTATTTCAGCATTAAGAGTTGATAAACCATATCAAGCTAATAACGCAGATAAAGAAATATTAAAAGATAAAAGCCATTTTAGAGTGATGGATATGTCTACAGAAGGACAAAGAAAGCCTGCAAAAGCAGCGTATTATCATAATTCTTTAATGGGTTATAGTGCCGCTAAATTAGGACGAGTAGAAGAGTTGTTGGATTTTTATGTGTACAACAATAATATGAATGTTCTTAATATGCTTAACACTAAATATATTATAGCAGAAGAAAAAAACACCGTTTTTCCATATACTAATACAGATGCAAATGGTAATGCTTGGTTTGTTTCAAATCTTAAAGTAGTTGCAGGTGCGAATGAAGAAATTTTAGCTTTAGATAGTTTAAATACAAAAACTACGGCTGTTACAGAAAAACAGGTTGCTACAGATCATAATTTAAAACCTAGTTATCAATTAGATTCTACGGCTACTATTCAATTAAAAGAATTTAAGCCTAACTATCTAAAATACGAATCTAATAATAGAAGTAAAGGCTTAGCTGTATTCTCTGAAATCTATTATAACCATGGTTGGGATGCTTATATAGATGGGGAATTAGTACCACATTTTCGAGTAAATTATGTGTTAAGAGCATTAGAATTACCAAAAGGAAATCATACAATAGAATTTAAATTTGAACCACAAGTGGTTAAAACAGGAAGCAGTATTGCTTTGGCTAGTTCTGCTATTTTAGGATTGTTGATTTTAGCAGGATTGTTTTTTAAATTTAAAGACACAAAAGCGAAAGCTTAGATATGAATTCTACAGTACTAATTATAACTTATTATTGGCCACCTGCGGGTGGTCCTGGCGTACAACGTTGGTTAAAGTTTGTGAAGTATTTATCTGAATTTGGTATTGAACCGATTGTTTATTGTCCTGAAAATCCAAATTATCCAATTATGGATGAAAGTTTGGTAAATGAAATTCCTAATAATATTACCATTTTAAAACAACCGATTAATGAACCTTATGGTTTAGCAAGTTTGTTTTCTAAAGGAAGTGCTAAAAAAATAAGCTCGGGAGTTATCCCTAAAGCTAAAAAGCAATCTTTTATAGAAAAAGCAATGCTTTATGTAAGAGGAAATTACTTTATTCCAGATGCGCGTAAAAATTGGGTAACACCATCGGTTTCTTATTTGTCAGAATACATTAAAAAGCATCAAATTGAAACTATAATTACTACTGGTCCACCGCATAGTTTACATTTAATAGGTTTGCAGCTAAAAGCTAAATTAGGTGTAAAATGGTTAGCCGATTTTAGAGATCCTTGGACAACGATTGGTTATCATAAAGATTTAAAACTAACAGATTCTTCTAAAGCAAAACATTTAGATTTAGAGCAAAAGGTTTTAAATACGGCAGACCAAATTGTTGTAACCAGTAATCACACTAAAAACGAATTTAAAACTAAAACAAAACAACCTATTTCTGTTATTACTAATGGTTACGATACGCATAAGGTTAGAGTAGAAGGGAAGGATGCTCAGTTTAGCTTATCTCATATTGGATCTTTATTATCGGAACGAAACCCTATGGTTTTATGGAATGTACTTTCAGAAATTATAAAAGAAAATAAAGACTTCTCTGAAGTATTTAAATTACAACTTATAGGTGTTGTTAGCGATGATGTTGTAGAATCTATACATGAAAATGGATTAAAGAACCATGTAGATGTTGTTGGTTATGTGAGCCATGATGAAGCTTTACAGTTTCAAATGAAATCACAGTTATTATTACTTATTGAAATAGATTCAGAAGATACCAAGGCTATTATAGCAGGAAAAGTTTTTGAATATCTCATTTCAGAAACACCAATATTAGCCATAGGACCAAAAGATTCTGATGTAGAACAAATTATAACATCAACAAACACAGGAACCTACTTTAATTATCAGCAGAAAGCAGAACTTAAGACACAAATATTAGATTATTTTGAAGCGTTTCAAAATAATAACTTACAAGTTAATGCTATTGGTTTACAACCTTATAGTAGAAAAGCATTGACAAAAAAGTTAAGCGAAATCATTAAGGATAGTTAATTTACTACCTACACTTTAGTCTTAAATTGTTGTACTTTGCTTCACTATGGGAATCGTCTTAAACCAGTCTTTTAAAAACACAGTCACCACATATTTTAGTTTTGGACTTGGTGCTATTAATACACTTTTTCTCTACACTAATTTTTTATCAGATCAATATTACGGTTTAGTTGCTTTTTTACTTTCAGCAGCAAATATTATGACTCCATTTATGGCATTTGGTGTTCATAATGCAATTGTAAAATTCTATTCCACATTCAAAACAAAAAATAGTATCAATAGCTTTTTAACCTTGATGTTGTTTTTGCCTTTATTCTTTATAATTCCGGCTGCATTTATAGGATATTTCGCTTATGATACAATTGTTCTGTGGCTTTCTAACGAAAATAAAATTGTAGAAAATTACGTTTGGTATATTTTTATTTTGGCAGTTTCAATGGCCTATTTTGAAATTTTCTTCGCTTGGACTAAAGTACACATGCAAACCGTTTTTGGTAATCTGATGAAAGAAGTTTTTCATCGTGTTTGTATTATGCTTTTATTATTTGGTGTGTATGTAGAATGGTTGACTGTAAATCAATTTATTACTGTACTTGTTGGTGTATATGTGCTGCGTATGGTTATTATGAAATTGTATGCTTATTCTGTACGGTTTCCGAAGTTGAAATTTCAAAAATTAGAGAATCAGTTTTCGATATTAAAGTATGCAGGTTTAATGATTGTAGCAGGTTCTATAGCAATGCTAATTCTAGATATAGACAAGTTTATGATTGGCTTAATGTTACCAGATATTCAGCAAGTGGCTTATTATAGTGTTGCTATTTTTATAGCCACGGTTATTGCTGTTCCGCAACGTGCTATGCATCAAATTATGTTGCCATTAACGGCTAAGTTTCTTAATGAAAATGATAAAGTTGCCTTAGAGGATTTATACAAGCGAAGTTCAATGACGCTCTTGGTTATTAGCGGCTTTATTTTCTTATTAATTATTTTGAATATTAATCAATTATACGAAATTCTTCCAGAGAAATTTACAGGAGGTTTATTTGTCGTTCTCATTGTAAGCTTGGCAAAATTGTATGATAATAGTTTAGGGAATAATAATGCTATTCTCTTTAATAGCGATTATTATAGAATGGTTTTGTTTTTTGGTGTGCTTTTAGCAATTATGGCTATTGTATTAAATGCAATTTTTATTCCTATTTATGGAATTGAAGGTTCTGCTTTTGCTACATTTTTAGCCGTTTTTATTTATAATACCATCAAAATTATATTTGTAAAGCGGAAGTTTAATATGATGCCTTTTTCAATGGGTTCTGTTAAAATTGTATTGGTATTAATTGTTTTAACATCTGGTTTCTATTTCTGGGATTTTCTATTTCATCCTATATTAAACATAATCCTAAAGTCTGGATTGCTAGGACTTATTTATATTGTCTTAATTTATAAATTAAATATTTCTGAAGATATTTCTAATCAGATGAAGAAATATCTTAGACTAAAATAAAGACATAAAAAAGTCCCGAAAGGTGCTTTGAGGCACACACTAACGGGACATTTTACTAACCAACCAAAAAAACTTTTTATCCTCTAGATCGTCTAGTGGTAGATCTTGTAGAACTCTGGTTGCTCGTTCTACTTGTATTAGTTGTCGACTTTTTTGTCGTTCTTGTTTTATTAGACACAGAAGTATTATTTCTGGTCACATTTCTATTAGAGGTCGTATTTGTAGAGCGTTGTGTTTGCGTTCTACTTGGTGTTACAACTCTAGTATTAGTTCTTGTCGTTGTAGTATTTCTTGTTCTAGGCGATGTTGTTCTAGTATTAGAACGAGATCTAGTTGTATTATTAGTACTACGTGTTGCTCTTGTACTTGCTATTGTTGTATTTCTACGTTGAACTTGCGTTCTAATAGTTCGTTCAGAATTATTTCTAGGAGTTTGTGTATAATTGTTATTTCTTACAGAATTTGAACGTCTGGTAACATATCCGTTACTTCTTCTTTCAATATTATAATGTCTTACATTATTAGTGTATGGTCTGTAATAAATATGTCTTGTAACTGTATAATATTGTCTATATGGATTTGCATGTACAATACTAAAATTAGCATGTGGAGCGGCATAAAATCGGTGCCATGGTCTATAAATATAAGATCTGTTATAAGTGTTGATAAATCCATCATAACCATAATATATGTTGTTTCTGTAATAAACATTTAATCCACCAACTCTACTAATTCTACCAAATCCATTATAATTAATCAGAATATTTCCTATTTGATTAACACGACCGTAATAATCGTAATAAATTGGAGTATTTTCAATTTGAATAATAGCGCCATAGCTATCATATTGTACGTAAGGATTATAATCATAACCTGTATTAAAGCTTAAACTGAAACCAGGTGTATTAATTCCGACACTTACATCTGGACCATAGTTTGGTAAATAAAAATCAAATTGACCATCAGCAAATACTGAAAACTCAATACCTTCTTCATTAAATATGAAAGAATTGCCATAACCTTTCACATAGTTGTTAATAGAAGCTTCAGCTTCTGCTGTTGTGTTAGTGTTTGCGAATGCAGTTGTGCTTATAGCGACTAAGGCTGCAAATAAATATATAATTCGTTTCATAATAAATGGGTTTTAAATTAAACTCAGTTGGTATAAAACAAACAACGTGCCAAAATATTTATATGCTTGTTTTTTAGTGTTTTAGGTTGTTTTAGAAGATGGTTAATGTAACAATTTTAGAATTCAATCTTCTTATCTATAAGAACCATGAACTAAAAATGATTATTTTAGTCCTGATTAAAAACCAACCATGAGCACCAACCAAGTTAAATGTAAGAATTGCGAAAAACCTTTTGATGATCATTTTAAATTTTGTCCACATTGTGGTCAAAAAGTAAATGATCAATTAACGCTAGGTGTTTTATTTTATAATACCATTAATAATTACTTTTCTGTTGATGCTCGAATTTTTAAGAGTTTTATACCATTAATGTTTAAGCCTGGCTTTCTTGCAAAAGAATTTATCAAGGGCAAGCGTTCTCTATATATGCATCCTGCTCAGATGTATTTGTTTGTTACTATTGTGTTCTTTGCTTTATTTTCTTTTACTGCAAGTAACCAAAGAGATATGGTTAATAATGAATTGAAAAAAACATTAAAATCAAGTCGTGCTATTATTTCAGACAGTATTAAAGCTAATGAAAGAATAATCATTAAACGTGTTAAAGATTCTATAGAAAATTCATCGATACGTACTGCGTTAGAAAATAATAAGAAGTATACTGGGATGACGGATAGTCAAATCGATTCGATCTTTTCTCAAGATGATTTATTAAAACCTAAATTAGATTTTGGGTTTAACGAAAAAGAACTCGATTCTTTAATAGAAGCTGATGTTAGCGAAAAAGAGATCTATAAAACTATGGGATTGGATGAAAATCCAGGATGGTTTAAAGCAAAATTGTATTCTCAAGTTTTAAAGTTTTATAAAGCTAGAGATGGCGGTAATATTCTTAAAACCTTTTATGATACTTTACCAATTGCCTTGTTCTTTTTACTTCCAATATTCGCCTTTATTTTAAAGTTATTGTTTTTCTTAAAAGGAAGATATTCTCATCACTTAGTATTTAGTTTGTACTATTTCTCATATTTGTTTATGGTGTTTAGTATCATTTTAGGTATTAATTTAATTTGGGATATGCCAGATTTTATAGATTGGTTAATTGTTTTATCTACCAATTTATATCTCTTTTTGGCATTAAGGAATTTCTATAAACAAGGTTGGTTTCTAAGCTTCTTAAAAAATGGAATAGTAACATTTACCTTTATGTCTATAGTGATACCAACGGCAATTGTTTTTATAGGTTTTATAGCTTTTCTATTTTATTAATCCTTTAAAGATCCTGCATGCCAAATAGGAATATTTAAAAAATCACTCAAAGTTTCAGCATCAGCAATGATAGATTTTAAGTTGCCATGATCTACAACATTTTTTCTAGAAGCATCGTCTAGAACTAAATTTAGTTCAAAACTGTTGTAAGAGCTGTCATCAGATTTAATATGTTCGCCAATAAGTTGAATAGCCTTAATAGATTTTAAAGGAATATATGTTTTTGAATTCGCTATATCTCTTCTATGAATTTTAGTTTTATAAGATTTGTAATAGTAACCTAATTGTTTATCGAAAACTCTTGGCTTGTAAATAGTATAAAACATCGTTGCACCTGCACCACCAAAAATGAGACCTGCAATGAGTAACATCCAATTAACTTCAGTTAGTGTATTATACTGATATAGGTTGACTCTTTTTAGTTAATATTTAGACGTTCAAAAGATTTTTTTCAGCCGTTTAGAAG
>NZ_JABTEL010000015.1 GCF_013285155.1 Winogradskyella undariae
TAGGTTGTTTTTCCAGAACCAGTATTTCCAACTATCAGATTAATCATTTACGATGTTTTTTTTTAATGTGTGGCAACGTGTTTGTATATGGTTTGTTGCGTGGTTAAGCACGTAATTTAGCAAATAAAAACCGAATAGAAAATCCACGAGGATTTTCGTATGTAGGCTAGAACTAGCAATAAATTATATACGGTGTTGGCAAATCGTTTTTATTTTTCAAAACTTTCGATTTCTATTTCCTCTTCTAAAGAGTCGTCAAGATCTAAAGTCGGAATTATGATTTTTTCTTCTTCAGTTCTCAAGTCAGGACAAGCTACAGATTCAGCTCTTTTTTTAAATTCCGTCAAAGCTTTGTCTTTCCATTGTTCTAAATTTGTTGAATCAATTTTATCAAAATTAAATTCCGCTTTATTTAGTTCGTATTTATCAAATCCCCAAGTACTCATTAAAACAACTTTTTTTGAGGATTCTTTTATCGTCACTAATGTATCGTTGTCCGTGAGTATTTTTGTTCCGTTTTTTAATTGGTATGAAATTATTTTATCGTCTAAAATCTTATTTCCGAATATAATTATTTCGTTGGGTCTATTAGTTGTTAATATTAGCATGTATTGGTCGGTGATTTTATATTCGATGTAGCTACCATCTTTATTGCACCTATTCCAAGTTCCGATTGCAACATGTTTTTCAGTTGTTTTTTGGCAACCAAAAACTAAAAAAAGAAGAAATAAATATTTTAGGTATTTCATTTTTCAAATGTTTGCCAACGTGTTTGTGTATGGTTAGTTGCGTGGTTTAGCGACTAAGTTAATAAACATTTACGAACCCGTGAATATTCCGCAGGAATATTCGCAAGTAGGCTCAATGAAGCAATTAATTATACACGGTGTTCTACGCAGTTTTTATTCAGTTCGTTATAATATTTATTCCTATTCGCATTGTCTGGAAGTCCAGCAACTTGTCCATCTCCTAATTCCATTATTATCCAACCTCCATTTTTCTTTTTCGCAACGTCCATTGTAAAGAAATTGCTTTCTATGTTCTCTGCAATATTTTGGAAGAAATCAATATCAGGTTTTTCAGAATCATAATTTCCCTCGTCCCAATAATTGAAAATTTGAACAACTTTCTTATTTAAGAAAATAATTCTAAATTCTTTAGTTAATGGCATTTTGCTTTTAGAGTGTTCAGTTAGAAACTCTAATTCTATAAACTCTCGGAAAACAAATCCCTCGTTCAAATAATCTCCTCGTAATTCAATAAATCGATTGACTATTTCCAAAACTTTATTTTTGTCAGATGCGTTTGGAATAAAACAAGCGTCATTCCAATTATGCTTTTCCGATTTCACATAATCTTTCACAATAATCGGCTTATCTCCAAATTCACTTGATAACTCTAAAATACTGTTTTTGGAAATGTCTTTAGTCCAATTGGATTTTGGTGTTTCTTTAATTATTTTGTCATAGGATTCTGGTAAGTAATGGCAATGTTTGTATTCTGTTGGATTGTTAATCAACTGAATATTCTTTTTTAGAAGTCCATTGTAAAACTGTTCATAAATTTTCGGTGTCATCATCCAACCTCGATAAATCCCTAATTCAATTTTTTCGCAAGTTTTAATGAATTTCAGTGCATTATTTATATTTCCATCTTCTATTTCCTCAAAGCTGAATATTTCAGTTTCAAATCCGTTTTCTTTCGCAGAATTAAATTCAGATTCATAGTCAGGTTCGACTATTTTATTATCAATTACGCTGTCGTTAAATATGATTTTCATTGGTCTGGCAAATTGCGTAGAACGGTTTTGTGTATGGTTAGTTGCGTGGTTAAGTAACTAAGTTAGCAAACTTTTACGAACCCGTGAATATTCCGCAGGAATATTCGCAAGTAGGGAAGAACATAGCAATTAATTATACACGGTGTTAGCACCAGTTTTTTTCAAATATTTCTTAACAACTCATTTATTACTTTATTATCTAAATTGTCAATAAACTCTTTTGGTGTATGATATTTAGATTTCAAATTATCTATTTCTGTTCTATTTGACCTTAAGAAATAGCTTCTATTTTTATCATTGTCAATTTTAACAAAGTATGATAAAACAAAACTATTTATGTCAACTGAAATGCTAGAAAGCTCTTTGTAAAATTCAAAGCTATATTCTTGTAATGATTCAACAATTTCAAATATGTCTTTATTCTTAAATTCAGCATTAATTACAAAAAAAGCTTCTTTTTTATTCTCAGGCATATAAATAGTTAAGCTTTCAAAATTCTCTATTTTCCTGCTTTCTTGTAATTCAGTTCGTCCATTTTTTATTAAAATATCTTTCAGGATTTTATTTTCTTCTGAAACGTCTGCGTCTAAGTTGTCAATTACTTCATTTTTAGTTTTTGATTTATATTCCTGTTCAGAAAATTCGAAAAATTGGGGAATAATTCTAATTACAACTAGGATACTAAAAGCAAAACAACTTACAGTTGTCATATATATTTGGTTCTGATTTAGCTGAAAAGGATAATTGAAATGTAATGGATAAAAGAAAACCAAATAAATAGTTCCGTAAATCAAAATATTAGGAATAAATCCCAAGTTTTTTATGTATCGAAAATATTTCAATAAAGGACTTTTATGAGGGTTGTATTTTGTTGAATGAATTGTATTTATAAAACCTTTATGAGAATAGAAGTCTAAAAAATATTTTGCGAACGTCAATGCAAAAATAATATGTATAAAAAATAGAGTGTAAGAATTAAGGTTTAGATATAAAACGATTAATGAAAAAATGATATTATATGCTAAACTCAAGAATATAAACTTGCTTTGTTCAACATAGTATTTTAGAAACATACTTCTACTATATTTAAAAGAAGTAAATCCACTTTGTAAAATAAATGTACTTGTTGCAATTAATAAACCTAAAATCGTTCCAGATAAATTCAATTGATTTTCGAAATACTTACTGTAATCGCTTAATTCCTTAAATATTTCAATCATTTACGGGATTTTTTTTAAATTGGTGCTAACGTTGATGTGTATGAGCCGTTGCGTGTCTCGGCACGAACCATTAAAGGTACAAAACTTCGCTGGAAAATTCCCAAGAATTTTCCAGATGAGCGATGACCAAGCTATGGCTTATACACGGTGTTGCCAGTAGTTTTTATTTTCCAAGCGCTATTAATTAATTGAATTTCAAACTCGTCATTAACAACTAAATCTTCCATCATTATTTCAGTTTTTGGATGATTTTTATTTAAAATTTTTACTTTCAAATACGCATCGATGGAATCTTTTGAATAATATTTATTTGTTATAATTCCGTCGATAGATAAATCAATGGAATCTCGAAATTTCCAATCCAAATTTGGACATCCATAATCTACGGCACTATTATTTTCGCTAACAGGTAATTTTACGTTAATTGTGTCACTTATTTTAAACCGATTATATTTTTCTAAACCTATTACCCTTTGTTTTTCCATACATTCCTTATATGGCTTTTCACTTTCGATAATTTCATTCACTTTGTCTTGGATGTAAACATTTTCGCCGTTCAAATATTGATGGTAAGAATATAATATTAGTCCAGACATATAATCATAGTGTGTTATGCCCAAAGAATTGAAATATGCCACTATAGAATCCGATTTGGCGTGGTGGCGTAATAAATTGTTCCTCAAATTTAATCCAATTCCAAAATGCAAATTGTTTGGCGTTGTGTCGTTTTCTTTGATGTTTTTGAAACTTTCAATATTTTCAGGACTCCAAACTTCATTTAAATACTCAAAAGAATAATTCAGTTCTTTCGGAATTTCGTCTTTTCTATTACACGATAGAAAAGAAAGTATTGTTAGAATTATTATTAGTTTTCTCAATTTTTCTCAAATTACTGGCAACGTGTTCGTGTATGGTTCAGTTGCGTTGGCTAGGACTAAGTTAGTAAACAAAAACGAACCAGAGGAAATTCCGAAGGAATTTCCAAGTAGGCGATAATCAAGCAATTGATTATACACGTTGTTAGCCTTTCGTTATTATTCAAGAAAAGAATAATTCTCTAGCAATAACTTGTTTAATTCATAGATATTCTTTTCTGTCTTTTTATATAGACTAATATGAAAATAAGAAACACCTCTTTTGTAATTTATTAGGTTATATAGTATCAAAGAGTTTTCAGGAATATTAATTGACTTAGATACTAGTTGAATTATATTATCTGGAACCTTTTTAAAAGTATCGGCTATTCCAGCATCGAAATTTACAAACGCATCCGTATCATCACCCATAACACTCGTTAAAGCTAAACTTTTGGCCATTGCCGAATTGTCATTTTGAAGGTTGTTGCTTGCAATAATTTGTCCAGACAACCTTAATTTATTGTAATACTTTAGTAAACTATCTTTTACTTCATTTTTTTGTATGATATCTAAATTTCCTGAAGATTTTATCTCATCTAGAGCTGTATCAATAATATTAAAAGTAAACCGGTCATTTACAGCTGAAATTTCTGAAAGGCTCTCAGTGTTAACCACAAATCCATTGTGTTGATGAAATGATTTCAGAGCATTTGACAGATTTGCGTAACTTAATAACTCACCTTTTGTTGCGCGGTCTAGAATCACTAATTGAGCTTTTAAATCTCTTTGAATATTAGTAATGTAAACTTTTTCCTTTTTTCGATTTTTTCGATTTTCATTCCAATTATTAATACTCAAAGCAATTAGAATCCCAATAACCACAAGTATAATTTCTCCTATTGCATATTTCAAATATTTTCCAGTTTTGTTTTTCTCCATTAAGTCGTATCTAATTTTTCTAAAAATTTTAATCATTGTTTATTTGTTGGTCATAATGAAGGCTAACAATAGTATATAGAACATATGTTCTATATACACCCAAATATAAGATATATAAAACATATGTTATATATATCCTTTATATATTCTTAAATATCTAAAGGGTTCTTAATTTTCTTAAAAGTAGTCGTGGCAACATGGGTGTAAATCTCCGTTGTTTTGGTAGAGCTATGACCTAATAAAACTTGGATTTGTCTTAAATCAACGCCATCTTCTAAAAGGTGAGTTGCAAAACTATGTCTTAGCATATGTGGTGTGACAGTAATTTGTATTCCTGCCTTTATTGCGGCATTTTTTACTATTTGGCCAACGCTTTGTGCGGAATATTGTTTTCCATACGCTCCTTCAAAAATATAAGTTTCTGGTTTCCATTGTTTATAGTAGTCACGTAAATCTTTTAATAATGTATTAGAAAGTAACGTATAACGATCCTTTTTACCTTTAGCGGCTTCAATGAGTATTAGCATTCGCTTACTATCAATATCTGTAATTTTTAAATTGATTAATTCGTTTCTTCTAATCCCAGAGGAATACAAAAGACTTACAATACATTTATGTTTTAAATTATTTGTATTTGTAATGATTTTTAAAACATCCTCTTTTGATAGAACTTTTGGCAATTTTTTTGCCTTTCTAGGCCTTTCTATTTGATAAAAACGATTTGGCATACCTAATACAGATTCGTAATAAAATTTGATACTGTTGATAGCTAAATTTATATAAGAATCAGATTTGTTTTCTTGAATTAATTTGAGAATATAGTTCCTAACATCATTTTCATTGATCTGTATCAATTCTTTGGCTTTGTGATCGTTTATGAAGGTTTCAAAAGCAAGAATATAAGATTTTACAGTATTATTAGCGTATTTTTTTAATTGTAACTTATCTAAGTACGAAGTAGGACAGTGTCGAAAATTATTTGATAGAGATCGTTGTCTAAACCACGTGATATCCATGGGCTCAATAGTATCATTTATTGGTTTTTTATCAAAAAAGTAATTACAATTCACCCAAACAACACCACTAAAAATATTAAATATTTTATTAAGGTTTTCATTTGAGTTTAAAATATAAGCCATGTTAAATTCATTGCTCCATCTTACGTTAGGCAACTCTTTAACAAGTGCCTGAATAATTTTGTCTGTATTGAATTGTAAGCCGATATATCTTTTATCTTTTATTAAAAGATGCTTTAAAGTAACGCTCCTTCCTTTTTCCATAAAGTATTGTTTAATGCAATGTATTGGATGTAAATGATTTAATCGTATCTTATTCGAATAGGATACGTATAACATACACTTAATATAAGGAACATGAGATTTTATAAAACTTGTATATATTGTAAGAACGAGTTAAAGGGAAGAACCGATAAGAAATTTTGCGACCCACAGTGTAAAAGTGCTTATCAATATCAACAAGCAAAAGAAAAACCGGAACGTTTTTATAATATAGTCGACAATCAGCTAAAACTTAACAGAAAAATATTGAAGGAATATAATAAAGGCGGTAAAGTTATAGTTCGGTCAAGCATGCTTACTCAAGAAGGATTTGATCCAAATTTTTTCACACATTATTGGAAAAACATAAAAGGTGATGTTTATCTTTTTGTGTATGAATATGGATTTTTAAAAAGAGCAGAGCATGGTGTCCATAAATATGTACTAATAAAATGGCAGGATTATATGGTTCAGAAATAGAAAGCCCTTATTGAATATTATGACTTTATTTAAAATGTTAGAACAGTACAATCAAGTTCTATAGAATATAATTATAGTAGTAGACTCATTTTTGTGGAATGATTCTTATTACGCTAGTTATAGAGGATCTTTAATAATGGCAACAGATAGGGGATATGTTTTAGAGTATTTAGGTTTAATCCTGATGCTACAGTAAAATTTTGAATGATTAAAAGTCATAATTAATCTTACTTAGAATAAACGATTTTTTGCATCTTTATTTTGATAATTTACATTAAACGCGCAGGTATAAAAATTCATCGTATTCCATTCAGCACATTTCTCTACATGCCGCGAAAAGCTTCATTCCGATAAAAGAGCTTCATTAAAAAAGGTCTTGAACCTAATCCCCACTTTTGACGCTTCATTCCGTTAACCCTTTCCGCTCTGCTGGAAAGGAACACTCTATTCTCACGTAAAAAGCGTGAATCAAGTTCGCTAAATAGAATAAAAATATATTTACATTTTGTTCCACTTCCTATGATTTTATATTTCACAAAGACTTTAGAATCACTTCCTTAATCCAACACCGTCATCCCTTTTTTTGACAGCAAAATAACAACATTCAGCTTTGAACGACAGCATAACCAGGCTCACTTCTAATAGCTTCGCTAGCTATCTTCAAGAGAAAATATATTTCCTTTCTCGATAATGCTAAGCGCAGGCTACCCTCGCACTTTTTATATGTCTAAACAAAGCTGAATATCGAAAGCACTAAGCAACAAAAGAAGGTAACAGCGTCGGCTCTATGGGAAGTAAATCTAAAATGAATCTTATGAAATCTTACAAAATAAATAAAAAGGAAGCGGAACAAAAGTTAAAAAACAAAAAAAAGGAAAACGCTCTGGATATAATAAGTAAATCAATAACAAAGCCTTTCTGAATCGTTCAGATAGGTCAATATTAATCTTTAAATTTTTTAATTATGAGTACTCTAAAAAACAAAGTACAGTTAATTGGTAACGTAGGAAACGTGCCAGAAATTACAAACCTTGAAAATGGTAAGAAAGTTGCAAAATTTTCAATCGCAACCAATGAATCTTACAAAGATTCTAAGGGAGAAAAAGTGATAGACACCCAATGGCACACTATTGTAGCATGGGGAAAGATTGCCGAAATCGTAGAGAAATACGTAGGCAAAGGAAAAGAAGTAGCATTAGAAGGGAAATTAACCTCACGCTCCTATGAAACCGCAGTCGGAGAAAAGAGATACGTTACCGAAGTGTTCGTCGGTGAAATCTTGCTTTTAGGAATTAAAGGCGCTAATGCTACTGAATAATTAAAAATTAAAAGAGAGCGTTCCTATCCAAAAGATGCGCTCTCTTTTTCATTATTAATCTTACTAAATAGAATTACAATGAAGACACAAGTTAACAAAATAAAAGCCGATTTACAACATTTTTGCGGTACCGAAATCGTCTTTAAAATTCCATTAATTGGAACGCGTTTTACTGACGGATTAAAATATTTAGCTAATGAAACGGAATGCTTTTGGCTGATTACAGATGCATCCGTAATTGCAAAAAATTTATCAAATAGAAGTTCTTTTATTACCATTGATTTTAAGCGACTTTCTGAAAAGGAACAGATTGAAAAGCAATGCGAAGCCATCATTAATTATAGTGATGGAAATGACAATGTTTTTGAAACGCACCGATATAATGTAACCGATTTTCCTTTGGATGAATTGCGATTATTTTTTGTAAATAATACGCTTATGCTTCCAAGCGAATATTAAAATATGCGTTATGGTATATCTAAATTATACAAACCTCGATAACGAAACCCAAAAACGTTTGGTTTCAGTTTCCAAAAAAGATGTTGAGCATAAATTTGGAAATGATTTGAAACGCTACGCCAAAGAACATCATGTTGAATATGATATACTTTTACTTTTGGAAGAAGAAGCTCTAAGAAATTTATATTCTTATGACTATATTTTTAATATTTAAGATCGAATTATTAACCCAGGACCTTTAAGTTTATTAAAGGTCTTTTTCCCCCCCCTGTTATTTTATATTCTGCAACAAAAAGAGTGGTTTACTAAAGATACTTTTAAACTTCAAAGAGAACACTCATAAAAAATCAAATTTCAATTCGTATTACGGTAAAAGCCATTACATTTTTGGATGTAATGGTATTTTTTTGTCCAGCGCGCTGGACGAAAAGGAATAGCAAGAGGGTAACACGCTAGCGCGATGTTTCAATTTTTAGTTTTTCCAAAACACGAGTAAAATCAATAGTTTACAGCGATTGATTGTTTTGGTTTTTGAAGTTTTAGCATCGTTTTTCACGGATAAAAGCTGTTAGCCCAATAAAAACAACAAATTTTTCAAGGAAATATGGATAAAGGATATGAAAAAGAACGGTTTGATAGCCTAAGTATTAAAACTTCAGTGGCTCAAAAATTTAATGAATTTTGTAAAAAAATGTCGCACTCAAAATCAATGACACTTTTAATGATGCTCGACTTTTTTGAAACTAATGGGATATCTCCAAACGAAACTTTAGGACCGCATATGAAAACCTTAGAAAGTCAAATCAAGAAACGAATCAATGCGGTAATCGCCATCATAAAAGACATTGAAAAGTACCATGATAAACCTACAACTGCCATGTTACAATCCTTGTTTATGGAATTTGAGCCAGCAGAAAAGAAACGCATTTTAGAAAAAGAACTCAAACAAAAGAACGTTCAGTTTGTAGAAAAAAAAGAGTCTAATAATCAATTATAAGAATATGTATATCACCATCACAGCTCAAAAATTAGGAGGAGAGTATTCGCAAAGTTCTGTGGATTTTGTTGCATATCTTGAGAAAGAAAATCAAGGCTTGGAGCAAGACGATGTCGAGCATTTTTTTAATCAATATGGAGATGAAATAGAAGCTAAAGAAGTCATGAAAGAAATTGATGGTAATACAGCAAAACTCAAAAAGAAAGAACCGAAATTTTATTCTATTACCATAAATCCGAGTGAATCAGAGTTACGAAACTTACAAAATAATTCTGAAGATTTAAAAAGATATACCAGAGCTCTAATGACTGATTATGCAAAGTCCTTCAATCGTGAAATTAATGGTAAACCGATAACTGTCGACAACATAAAATATTTTGCTAAAATTGAACACCAACGTAAATTTAAAGGCACAGATAGACAAGTAAGAGAGAACCAACCATTTGCTACAAAAATATTGCAGTTAAAACAGGATATTCGAAAAATTGAGCAAGGTCAATTAGAAGGTGATACGAAACAGATGAAATCCGATATACTTAAATTGGAGGCTGAAGCTCCATATCAACAGAATGGAAAACGAATTGTTCAAGGCATGAAAAAAGCGGGTAATCAAAGTCATATTCATATCATCGTGAGTCGAAAAGACACCTCAAATTCTGTGAGTTTGTCTCCTGGATCTAAATACAAAGCGTCGGAAGTTATGATGAACGGAAAATTAGTGAAACGAGGATTTGATAGAGATGCCTTTTTTACAAAAGCAGAAGGCACTTTTGATAAAACGTTTGGCTACAAACGGAACTATGTGGCATCCTATAAATCGAAAAAAGATTTTATTAAAAATCCGAAGCTCTACTTTACAACACTATTAGGCCTGCCAGTAAGTGAAAAAGCAGTTGCTTTTAAAATGCTATCAAAATCTGGTGTGCCTATGGCTAGTATTCCAACAAGTCAAGTACAGTTAGCTCTTAAAACCATTAGGTATTTAAAACGTGGTGTGGAGGTGGCAATTAAATCAAGTTCCATTGGTATATGATATGGAGATAAAGGGAATTATAGCTGTTATTGGAGTGATATGTGGAATGAGCTTGTTGTTTTATAGCCTTTTTAAAATAACTAAATATGCCTTTTTTGTGAATCTTATTTGGACAGTACTTTGTTTAGGACTACTTTTTAATTTCAGCTACTACGAAAAGCAATGGTATATAGTGTTGCTTTTTATAGGCTGTATACTCTTGCTTATAAACACCGTTTTATATGTGTTTCTTCACAAGGAAAAATATAATTTTGATGCTAAGCACCAAGTTAATTTTAAAACTAAACGGGGTAGTTTTAAAATTAATAATATCAAACGAGGCGCTTCAATTATCGGTGCTGCAGGAAGTGGGAAAACAGAGAGTGTCGTTTTTAATTTTCTTCAGCATTTTAGCAACTACAAATTTTCGGGTGTCATTCACGATTATAAAAACCTTGAAATTACAGAAATGGCATTCCCTTTATTTGAAAAAAAACAAATTGATTTTAATGTGATTTCATTCGATACTATTTACGATCGTGTAAATCCAATAGCACCGCGATATATGATTAATGAGGAAAGCGTAAACGAAGTCGCACGAGTACTAATCGAAAACCTATTAGAACAAAGAGAGTCGGGGAGTATAGGCACAACAAAATTCTTTAATGATGCCGCTGAAGGACTAATCGGTGGACTGATTTGGAAATTACGTACCTCCTATCCACACCTGTGTACATTGCCCCACTTAATAGCAATGTATCAATTTTTAGATACCGATAGTTTAATCGCATTTTTAAGTTCTAATACAACATCTAGAGCGATGGCGGATGCTTTTATTAGTGGTAAGGATTCTGATAGACAAACCGCAGGAGTAAAAAGTACTTTGGCTAATGCGCTTAAAAAAATAAGTACACAACGTATTTTTATGATCCTGTCTGCAGATGATGTTCCTCTTAATATTAATACGCAAGAGCAACCGCTTGTGATTTCAGTCGTTAATACTCCAAAATATGAGACTGCGTATTCGCCAATTATTGCTACTATTATTCATACCATTACGAAGCAAATGAGTGTGAGAAATTCAAATGCTTCATTTCTCTTAATGGAAGAAGCACCAACTATTCGGCTTTTAAATATGCACAGAATTCCTGCTACATTAAGAAGCTATGATATTGCGACGATTTACGTGATGCAAGACAAAATTCAAAACGATATGATGTATGGAGATAAGGCGAGTAAAGCGATTTTAAGTAATTTATCCTATCAATTCTTCGGAAAGGTAAACGATCCAGACACCGCGAAATATTATGAACGCTTTTTTGAAATTGTAAAGAAAGAAACCACTAGTGTTAATCGTGGTCATAATCTCAATTTTGACACCCGAATTACAACAGGGGAACGTGAAGTCTCCAAAATTAGAGCTGATGTGTTTTTTAGACTAAAAGAAGGTGAATTTATTACGTTCGCTGACGGAAAGGATAGAAAAGTTCAATTTAAATTACCTAGAATTGAAAAACGATTACCAAGAAGGTCACGGGATTATTCTGAGGCTGACTTACAAGCTAATTTTGATAGGATTTATGAAGAGGTACAATCAATTTTTAAGTGATTAGGCGTAAAGTGTGTCGATTATTGTCGCTTATTTGTAGCAATATATCTATATTTGTTTTAAATAAGCGACAAAATGAATTCTAAGAAAACCATTCTTCTTCCTAAATATCAGAAGATTTTTGAACAGATAGGTGAGAATATAAAGCTGGCAAGAAAAAGAAGAAAGTTAACAACAGAGCAGGTTTCTGAACGTGCAGGTATTCACAGAGCAACACTTTATCGTATTGAAAAAGGAGACCCAGCTGTAGCAATAGGGCACTATTTTAATGTGTTTAGAGTGTTGAATCTTCAGGATGATTTTCTTAAGCTCGCCGTTGATGATGAGTTTGGACGAAAATTACAGGATCTTGATTTATTATAAACAAAATGGCTAAAGGAAAATTTGACATATACGTATTTGCAGACTGGGATGGTTTAGAAACTCCAACCCTTGTTGGTGTGCTTTCTGCGCATTTTGCGAAAGGTAAAAAGGCCTTTAGTTTTGAGTATGATAAAGATTGGCTAAAGACCGATGCGCAACGATTACTAGATCCCGATATCGTTTTTTATTCGGGACCTCAATATCCTAACAACAAGGATAATTTTGGGATTTTTTTGGATAGTATGCCAGACACTTGGGGGAAGACCTTAATGAAGCGTAGGGCGGCGCAAGAGGCTAGGGCAAAGAATGAAAAAGCAAGTGCCCTCTATGAAATTGATTATCTTCTTGGAGTTTATGATGAGAGTCGAATGGGAGCCCTGCGCTTTAAAACGAAAATAGATGGTCCTTTTTTAGATAATGACAACCAAAATCCAACACCTCCTTGGTCTTCACTTGGTGAACTTCAAGAGGCTGTAAATCAATTAGAAAGTGATGATTATAGTGATGCTATAAGAAAATGGATTGCCGTTTTAATAGCGCCTGGATCTTCTCTAGGTGGCGCAAGACCAAAGGCGAATATTCTGGATGCCAAGAAGAATCTTTGGATTGCAAAATTTCCATCAAAGACCGATACCGTTGATAAAGCTGCTTGGGAGTTTTTAGCATATCAATTAGCGACTGCTGCAGGAATTCAAATGGCAGATTCTAAAATAGAAAAGATTAGTGGTGAATACCACACCTTTCTAACGAGACGTTTTGATAGAAACAATAGAAAACGTATTCACTTCGCGTCTGCAATGACGATGACAGGAAACACAGAAGATATTATAAAAGATTCTGCACCAAGTTATCTTGAAATTGTTGAATTTATAGAGAATTATGGTGCCGATGTAGACGCTAATTTACATCAACTTTGGCGTCGAATCGTATTCAATATTGCGATTTCTAATACGGATGATCATATGCGTAATCATGGATTTCTATTAACGGCTAAAGGTTGGATTTTATCACCAGCGTACGATTTAAATCCTTCAATAGAAAAAGAAGGTTTGTCTTTGAATTTAGATATGGACGATAATGCTCTAAGCTTTGACCTTGCTAAAAGTGTTGGCGCGTATTTTAGGTTAAATGATACAGAAATGAATGGCATACTTACTGACGTGTTAACCGTAGTTAAAGATTGGAAGGCAGTGGCAAAGGACATCGGAATTAAAAACTCGGAGATAACGCTAATGTCTGCGGCTTTTAGGAAATAAGTGTATCCAAATAGGAGGTGCAAATATTTACTCTATGTTTAAAAATTGTAACTCTTATGTTTTTTGGATACAAAAAAGGTCAAAAATCTTCCAATGGGAGCATAGCGGTGCCTTTCATTACCGTATTAATTGGGGTTATTGATATATCTATGCGATACTTTAAGTTCTATATTACGTTCGCCATGTTTCTCGTTCAATTCTAAAATAACTCTTCGATCCTTCGAAAGTGAAAATTTATGCATAGCATATATAAATCTTACCGTTTCATTGGCAGCAATTTTAGAAGGCAGATGATGTTTAAAAATAGGCTCTTGATATAAACGTTGTAATGATTTCTTTTTACCTTTTTGTCGCGTTTCAATGGAAAGTTTTAAGAAGTTTAAATCATAATCTAAAGTAGAATTATTCCGAATTTGAATAACGAAGTAAAGCGCTTCTTTATCAAAAACTATATTTTCAAGACTCAGAATCACACGACTATGTCGCTTTGTAAAATAACCAAAGTGTTGTTTTAAATCTAGTAAATATGAACAGAATTTTTGATAATAATAAGTGTCGTGTTCAATACTTTTTTCAGAAGTTTCAGTTTGAATAGAATCTTTAACTTTTGGTTTTTCATTCCCAATACTTGAGGCTAGTGGAATAAAATAATTAAGCTTAGAAAGCTGTGCTTTATATTTTACAATGTAGGAAAATATGGAACCGTTGTTGTTAATGACTAATAGGTTGCTTTCTTTGCCTTGTTTGGCTTGTAATAAACCGAAGTACTGTTCTTTATCACGATTGTAGGTAAATACAAAATTATCTGAACCTGTGATGCCTTGGCGGATAGGTTCTGGGAAAAAGAGAGCCACATTTTTGGTGTCGTTGGCGTAAATAGTGTCAAGTGTTGTTGATGTTTGGGCTCCCATAAAAGCGGAAGTGATAATAAGGGTTAGAATGCTCATATACGTTTTCATAAGAGTGTGTATTTAAATGCTCATTGTGAGCTCATAATTTTGGTTTTAAAATAAGTTTATAATTGTTCAGTACGGTAACCTTCACATTTCGATTACTACGTTTCAATACTTTTGTAATGCCACCGACTTGTGGAACTGTTGGAATATTGATATCTCCTATAACATCGTCCAGAACTTCACTGGTCGCTTCGGCTCTGAAGTTGTTTTCCACATAAATGCCTTCACTGCCATCTTGTAAATCGAAAGCTTTTAGTTTTGTGGGATGATGATTGATATTCTCAATTTCTATTAAAGCACGATTGGGCTGAAAGCTTATAAAGCCAAATAAAAGTGTGTTCTTGGGCATTTGCTTTCCATTGACTAATGCAGCTTGAGTAAGTCGCATTCGCAATCGCGTATTTGCTTTTACTATTTGGTCTCCATCAACAACGGCGTAAATGGTTGTATCCGTATGACCGATGATTGAAAATGTATTTGGTTTTGGTGCAGCCGCAAAAAATAGTTGATGTTCCAAGCCCAATTCTTTAGCTTGTATTTTTAACTCCCTAATTATTTCTGAAGAATCAATGGCTATTGGGGGCTTCGTTTTTACGTTATGTCGTCCAAAGTTTTGATATTTTAATTCTGAATATTGAATTTTTCCAGCGGCGTATATACTGTCTATAATGCGTTTTTTATGACGTTCTGGTAGTTCTGTATCGTAATACCCCATGGAGTCCATTAATTTTTCATCATAGATACTAGGAGCGTTGGTTTCGCGTACTTCTTTTAAATCATTAAGCGCATCTAATTTAGAATCATATGTTTTCTGGTTGTCTTCTAAATCAGGAATCAACGTCTGTTCAAGACTGTCCTTTTCATTTTCGTCATCTCCCATGAGCATTAGGCTATAAGAAATAAGGAATATGAACACAATGGCTAATACTGCTATAAATACTATTTTGTTCTTTTCTACTTTCATTTGCGGATTTTTTTAGTGACTCAATTTTTAGTGTTTAGCTTTTTTAAGGTGTTCTCAAAATAATTGGTAATCAGAAGACCATGTGGATTGTTTGGGAAGTTCCGGTCAACGCTAATTAAGTTCCCTGTGGAAACTAATTCATAGGTATCGACAATAGAGCCTCGATTAATTTCAAAAATGGTGGTTGTAGTAAACGTATATGAGCCATTGTGTTCCTTTAATTCTGAAGTAATTTGTAGTACTTTCTGAACTAAGGAATATTGTAATAATCGGTTATAAACACCGTCTGCTTTTTTTTGCCGATACAAATTATCTACAGAACTATTGCCTAACCAAAGCGCCTTTTCCAAATTTTTTTCATAATTGCTGGCATCAATATTATAGAAGTAGTTGTGATACAGTTCTAAATGTGCCAAAGCTTCCACTTTAAAATTTTCCTTTTGGTTAATGAGTTTCAGGGGAATAATGCTACCATCTGTATTGATGGCAAAAGCACTATTCATGGCGTTTTTATGGGTCTTAAATGCGACCCAAACGGAAAAAGTGCTCGATAGTAAGGCGCAAATAACCACGGCTAAAACAATAAATCGATTGAGCTTTAATACGTTATAGATGTTTTTGTAGGGTGTTTTCATATTGAGATGGATTAGCTGGTAAATAGTCTTAGCGTAAATGATGTGGCGCGCTTATAGAGTTTAAATTTTAAGAAAACTATAAAGCCAACGGTGCCTAATTCTACAACGGGTGCAAAAAAGCCTTGACCAAAATCGGTCCCAAATAAGTTGGTCCAGAAATTGGTGTTTAATTCCGTATAGATCGCATTGATAAATACATTGACTAAGAAGAAAGCAGGAACTAACATATAGACGGCTGCATAGAGTTTAAAAAAGGTATAGGCAAGTGAACGGAATTTTTCAAATACGGCGAGACTTATAACCAAAGGGAAAAAGGCTTGCATAATTCCTAATAGAAAGAAGCGTTCTGCTAAAAACAAGGGGTAGATAAATAGATCCAAAATCCAAAGCATGGTGCTTAGTATAAAGGCTAAGAGCTTGAATCCATAGAGTGGTGTAAGTAAAACTTCATAAAGTAGGGTCATTGCCATACTTGCAGCATCTAATAAGCCTACATCTTCTTCAAGTGGTAAATCTTGTAGTTGTAATGGTAATAACGCAGGTGCAGTCCCTCTATATTGCCCCTCAATGGCTACTAATATGCCATCAAAAAAACCTAACACCTGCGTTGAGAAAATAACCAAGAGCACAACAGCAAAATTCTTTGCGAGCTCACCAGGACTTAAGCCCCACGAATACCCATCTTTATCCGCAACACCTTCATTGTATTTTTTTAGAATATTGATTAAGAAAAATAAAACCGCTAGCGTTTTCATTCCTGCAATAGTGTATTGCGAGAAGCTGCTGTTTTGTATGGTTTGAAAAATCGTATCGATATACTCAAGTCCAATTCCTAAAATAATCGCTGCGGTCATTTCTAAAAGTTTGTTTCGCGATTATTAACTTTGTCTTGCATTTTTCTAAAGGAAATAATAGCGCTGTAGCGCTTCGTTTTTATCGTGATGTTCACAACCATTTCTTTAGATTCTTGTTCCTTCTTTCTGAGAACTTCAGCACGTTCTGCATCCGTCATTTTTAGATGGTCACTCGATAGGACTTCGTCAATAAAATCTACGGTATCTAAAGCGTTTTGAACTATAGCATCAAAGGATTCTGCAATTCGAGTTACTTCTTCAGGTTGTATATAAGGCGAGTTCAAAATGTCCTGCAAATCAGTTTGCATCACTTGAATTAGACGCTGATTGTTTTGTGCAATTTCCTCAACCGCTCGGAGTTGTTGTACGACACTAGATACTTTTTCTATCGCTTCTTTGGCGTCTTTCAAAAATTGTACAGACTTAATCATTTGCGCAGTTTGTTTGCCCGATTCTACCAATTGCTTGACAAGACTAACAAAATTGGTGTTGTCATAGGTGGGCATGCCTTGGGCAGTAGCCCTACCAGGGCATAAAAGAGTAATACTAAAGATGCCCCCCAAAACTAATGTTTTGATTTTTGTTTTACCTAGAGCAAGTCTATAGCTTAAGTGTTCGAGAATTTTGTTTGATAATTTCATAATATTATAGTTTTGATGTGAATTTTTTAATTGCCATTTCCATATTTTGACACTTGTCATAAATTGCCATTATAGCTTCATTTTCTTGTCCATCAGTTAAGTAAGCGGCATAGACTTCCTTCGGGACTTCGAGCCTGAAAATGTTGCTTTCTTTACCGATTTTGATGAACATTTCAGTATACTTCCGTGAACCAGAAAGATTGTTTTTAATGGATTTTAATTGGTTTAAATCATGGTTTGATAGATTGAGTCTTTTTACAAGTTCCTCATAACCTTTTTCATTATTCAGACTATAGATAACTTGGGTGTTTTCTAAAATACTAGCTGAGGTTGCATTGTCTGGAAGTTGATTAATGGATTGTAGGATGATCCCAATAGCTCCATTTTGTTTTCGTATCGCTTGATAGTAAAATTCAACACTTTCTAAGACATTGTCAAACTTCAGTTGTTTCGCGAACTCATCGAATAAAATGATGCCTTTTTCGGCTCTGTTTTTCCATATGGTTCTTTGGATCGCCGATTTAATTAACTTCAACATTACCGATAAAATTTCCTTATTGTCTTTCACTTCATCTAGCTCAAAAACAATTAAGCGTTTATCTTCTATTTTATACGTCTGATCCTCGCTTACTTCAAATAGAAAACTATATAGACCATCGCCAACATACTCAGACATAACGTGCAAAAAGCTGGTCACATTAAAGTAGTCGGGATGGATTTTTAAGCGACTCAGAAGATCGTTCTGGTGCTTTTCTATATAATTGTAGAAGCCTTCGAGTGAATGCTGTTTAGAAGTGTGATGATAATAATGACGCAATATTTTCTTAACCGAAACCGATTGTGCTTTGGTGACTTTTATATCGGAAGCAAACAGTTCAAATAGAAATACGGATAAATCCTCTAAGCGTTCTGGAGTCAGATCTTTGACCTCGCTGATATAAAAGGGATTGATCCCTAAGTTTTGTCCGCTTTCATAACGCAATACGGTATAGTTTTGAGGATAGAGTTTGGCAAATTTGGTATAAGAACCCCCCAAATCAATGATGACTAATCGTACTCCACTTTCAAAATATTGCCGTAAGATGTTATTAGCTAAAAACGATTTGCCTTCACCTGTGGGAGCGAAAATGGCGAAGTTACGAGCTTTGATGCGCTTCTTATTTTCATCCCAAACATCTTTTAATACCGGAATGTTATGTTCTCTATCGTTAAAAATAATGCCGGTTTTATCGGATTTGTAATTGGTGTTATTAATGAATAGACAAAGCGCGTGTTTCAAATCGGTAACGTATAAATCGTTGTTTGAGAAATTGGATGAAAAGCAACAGTAACTATTCAGGATATAATTTTTGCGTTCTTCACCTCTTGGATAATAAGGAATGATATCCAATTCCTTAAATTCAGTCTTAATTTGTGAGGTGATCTTATCTAAAGTTTTAGCGTCTTTTGACCAATAGATAATATTGAGATGACCACGAATGATTCGTGAATTATCATCGGCATTAATTTGATCTAGAATGTGTTGAATTTTTCCTAGAACGACTTTGTTTTGTGAACCAAAATTGGAACTCTTATTAAGTTCCTCGATTTTCTTATCCAATAGCTTACGCCACTTTTGCTTGTCGTCCAGATAAAGAATCTGGTTAACAATGTGATTCTCGTTAAGTGTAAGCCCTATACCATCAATAAATCCTTGATGAAATACAAAATCGTCCGAAGTAAATTTCTCATTGGTTTTGCTACTTTGTACATTGTCCCCAAAGCATAATTCACTGTTGACGGCAAGCGCATCAAAATGGTTTTCGCCTATGGTGACGTTTTTCTTTTCCAATAAAATGTCCGTGTCGAACCCCTCATTGAAACCATTGAAATATTGACGTGTTAATTGCTGAATAGCTTCTGGTGGTAGTGGAAGAAATTCCATTTTACGACTGTTGTTGATAAAGGAAACGGAATCGTTTACGGCGTTGGAGAAGCTTTTAATATTTTCATCTAGTTCTTGTGCAATGCCTTTTGAAATTGTTTTGAAAGGGTTGACATATTTAGGATGGTTAAGAGCCTTGTTCTTGGTTAAGATGAAGAACAAATAGCAATGGTGTGTTATATGCTCACGACCTTTAAAATGCGCGTGTGTGGCTTTTTCGAGAAAGGTGGTGTTTGGAAGTGGGTCTGAGTTATAAGTTTTTTTGAGATAAATGTCTTGTTTATGGACCACGGTGCCAATAGGTAAGGATTTGAACGCCTGAAACCATGCACTGTGTATATCTTCAAAATCCTTTTCAGATAAGGAATAGATTTCTGGCAGATGCCCCTTATAGCACAATACCACATTACCATTATTGGCAAATACCATATGGTCTTTAATAGCGACAATGGGGTAATATTTTGAAAGGTTAATCGTGTTCATAATTTAAATCAGAAATTCTTTTGTTACTTATAAGTTTTGGAAAGGCTTTTGTCATCTGGAAAAGCTGTGGATGGTTTGTGATCCGTGTTAAAGCCACATATAAGCTGGCATTAAAAAACATCAGACCAATTATAATCCCAAAGCTGAATGAGAAAATGATGATTAATAATGAGGCTAGAACAACCATCATCATTAAGGCAAATAGAGCAATGGGCAATCCAAAAATGACTGCCCGTTTTCTTATGTTCTTATAGACTTCAAACCGTTTCATTAGACAACGATGCCTATGAGGTAAGTAAAGATGCCTACCACTGCACCTGCAATCAATACAAATACGAGAACTCGGGTAATGCCCTTTTTAAGATCTGCGTTTTCTCCAAAGAAATGACCAGCGTTAAAGAGGAAGCCAATTAAAAAAATGACTCCCAAAATAATGGGAAATATGGTTCTTATGGTATCTGAAACATCATTAACGGAGTCTTCAATACCACCAATCTGAGCAAAGCTTGTGGCTGTTGTCAGTAAAAATGCGAATAGCGTAAACATTAATTTTTTCATAAGTGCTAGATTTAGCCATTTATCGAAGGGATCTAAATGGCAGGTTTTGATTAATACGTTATGAAATCTATTACGAAATGAAGCTGACGGAAGGAAATCTCTAAATTTTAACGCTAAGTGGTGTTAAACTTTTGAAGATTGTTAAGGAAGCGGTTGATTCCTTGAATATTGTGTAATCTAAAATGATTATGATGTATACGTTAAATCAAATTATAGTATTACTACTCTGCCTGGTTTTTTTTAATCTTTCTTATACGCAGAATGAGAAAGACCAAGAAAACAAAACAACAGTAGTTATAGATCCTGGACATGGTGGACTGGATTCTGGAGCCATTGGAGTAAATGGTGTATATGAGAAGGATATTGTTCTGAATATCGCTATGGAAATAATTCGACTGAACAATATAATGGAAAACCCTATGGAAATCTATCTAACTAGATATTCCGATACCTTAATTTCAATACGTAATAGAACAGAATTAGCCAAAAAACTAAAAGCTGATGTGTTATTATCAATACATTGTAACGCTTCAAGGAATCCGAAAGCTGAAGGTGCTGAAATTTATATTTGGGATGGCGAAAGTGATTTTTCAAGAGCTTCAATTCTGTTGGCCTATCATTTACAGAGAGTATTCTCTAAGAAAATAGGACTAAAATCTAGAGGTGTGAAGTTTGCTAATTTTCAGGTTTTGAGAGGGTTGTATGAATTTTGTCCTGCTGTATTAGTTGAGCTTGGATTTTTGTCTCATTTTGATGAAGCAACATTTTTAGCTGATAAAAAATATAGTAGTTATATAGCATTGGTTATCATAGAAATTCTATGGAAATATTTTGAAAAATGAAGGAGTTATTAGAAGCGGTTGTTAAGACGTTAAAAGAAGTAATTAAAACTTTTCTAAAAGAAATTCATAAGTTAAAGAACTACAATATAGAATACTTTTAGTGACGAGAAGTATCTTTAACTCCTTAGGTTTTTCGTCAAATAGTATTATGCTTAGAAAAAAATAATCTGCTAAAAACTACTTGTTAGATAAAATAAAACCCTTTAAAAGACTAATGGAAAACCTTATTAGAAATGCCTAGATATTTAATATATTTCCTAAAAAGAAAAGGTAATATTTTGTATAGCTATTTTGTTTTAAATAATGATAAGAGTATTTCTAATCGAATTGAAGAAGTTACGAGAGATTTTTCAATGTTCAACTCATTTGGAAATTCGACGTCTTACAATGATGCGATGACAATTATTCTCAAAAGAAAACCTGACTTGATTTTCATCAATTTTGACGACGCATTAGAGAATCCTTTCGAGTTTGTTAATGAACTAAATAGTTGTTTTGAAATTCTTCCAGAATTTGTCGGAATCTCCACCTCTTTTGAATTCGCGTATAAAGCGCTAAAACATGATTTTAAGGATTACTTAATGGAATCCATTTTGGAATTAGAGCTTAGAAAGCTATTAATGAAATTTAAAAAAAAACAAAAGCTTCAAACTAATAAAAATCTTTGTTTACAATCTTATAAAGACTTTCGGTATATAAATACAGACACTATATTATTTTTAAAAGCAGATAATAATACAACTGACTTTTATATGATAGATGGTACTGTAGTTAGTGCATTTAAGACATTAAAAGTATTTGAGAGTACTTTACCTAATAATTTCTTTCGAATTCATAAGAGTTATATAATAAATAAGAATTATGTATCGAGAATCAACTATGGTAAGTCAAAATGTACAGTTACCAATACAACACATAAGCTACCCTTTACGAAAACATATATTGATAATATTGAATTCATAAAAGAGTCATTGTCTGATATTTCTATTTCTAATTTAAATTAATTTCGCTCTTCTATAGGCGCTATTCACCCTCGGAACCCTATCGTTCACTTAATGTGATTCAAAAGTCATTCTTATAATAGTTTTCTTACTTAGGTTTATCATATAAGAAGCTTCTTCATAATGTATTGAGAATTAAATAAGTCTCAATGCATAACAGGTCACACCTAATTTCAAAGGGTGGCCTATTTGTATAACCTAACATTTTAAATTATGAAGAATCCAAAAAATCTATTCGTTTTATTATTATCTACAATATTATTTTTCTCTTGTACTCCAGAAAGTCTTTTAGATGAAGAACCTGTAGCTACTGAGGATATTTATGCCACTGGTGATAATAGCTCTGGTGAAATAGATAATGATAGAGATAACTAATTTCTCTATCACTATTGATTTAAGCTCTTAAATAATATTTAAGGGCTTTTTCTTTACATTTGTTTTATGTTGAAAAAGAATAAAAACAGGATACTATTATTAACTTGCTTTTTTTGGGTTGCTTTGATTTCATGTAATCAAAACTTACCAAATCAAAATGGTATTGAGTCAACAAATGATAGTATCAATTATTATCTTAAACATAATAAGAATTTGTCTAAGGCAAAGGCTTTAAATGATTTAATTCATAATGACTCACTAAAAAAAGTAAATGTTTTAAAAATAGCTTTTCAGGCTTTTAAAAACTCTGATTCATTACTTTTTAAAACGGCAAATGAAGAAGCTGTAAAACTGTCTGTTAAACTTGAGGATTCTATGGGTATTGCTGAAACGCATTGGAATTCTGGTTCGTTTTATGCTAGACAAGAAAAGTTAGATTCTGCATATTATCATTATTTCCAAGCTCATAAATATTATTCACTGATTGAATCTGAAAATTATGCTGCCAAAATGCTTTATAATATGGCATTTATACAGAGCAGATTAAAAGATTACACGAGTAGTGAATCCAAACTTTTTCAAGCTATCTCTACCTATAAGCGGCTAGGGAAAAATTTAGCACTATATAGATGTTACAACGCACTCGGTAATAATTACTCAGAGTTAGGGGATTTTGAAAATTCAATTGAATATCATAATAAATCTATCAAAGTTCTTCAGAATCTAGAGAATAAGAAATCTTATTATGAGCGCAGTTTGAATGACATAGGCCTGCTTTATCAAACTAAAAAAGAATATCCATCTTCAATACAAACTTTTGATAAAGCCCTTAATAATAGTAATTTAAAAATACTAGACATACATCTATATGCAAGGTTAATTGATAATTTAGCCTATTCAAAATTGCTTAACGGAGATACTTTAGGTATTGAGAAGGATTTAATGGAAGCCCTAAAAATTAGAGACAGTTTAAATAATATTTCAGGCATTACTATTAATAAAATTCATCTTGCCAAGTATTATTTCAAAATCGGTGATACTTTACACGCACTTGAGTATGCTGATAGTGCCAATGAGCTAGCTAATAAATCAAAGAATAATAATGACATTTTGACCTCGCTTTTACTGCTTTCTAGAATTGATAAAGTAAACTCCAGTCATTACTTAAAAAAGCACGTAGAGTTAACTGAAAGCCTACAAAGATACGAGCGAACATTAAAAAATAAATTTGCAAGAATACAATTTGAAACGGATGAGTATATAGAAAAGAGTGAAAAATTAGCACTACAAAAAACGTTGATTTTAACTTTTGGTTTTGCTATTGTATCAATTTTAATATTGTTGTATTTGATAAAAGTACAACGATCTAAGAATAAAGAGTTGCAACAAGAACAGTTACAACAACAAGCTAATGAGCAAATCTATAAATTAATGTTAAAGCAACAGTCTAAATTAGAAGAAGGGCGCCTAAAGGAAAGACATAGAGTATCTGAAGAATTACACGATGGTGTTTTAGGTAAAATTTTTGGAACAAGAATGGGGCTTGGTTTTTTAGAATTAAATGGAGAGTCACACGATTTGGAAAAACATCAGAAATACATTCACAATCTACGAGAAATAGAAGAAGAGATTAGAGATATTTCGCATGAGTTGAAAAATGAAATTTTATCTTCAAATGCTGATTATATATCTCTGATCAAAGACTTAGTTGAAGAAAAAAGCGTCTTGGGAAATTTTGAATATTTTATAGATAGTGAGGATTCTTTTTTTTGGAATGATAGCAACGAAACCATAAAAATTAATATATATAGAATTGTCCAAGAAGCACTCCAGAATATCATAAAGTACTCAAAAGCAAATCAGGTCTCTTTGCTTTTTAAATATAATAATGAGAACTTAGTCGTTGTTATAAGGGATGATGGTGTAGGGTTTAACATAACAAATGCTAAGAAGGGAATTGGGTTGATGAATATTAAATCTAGAACGGAGAGCCTGCGTGGAAAAGTAAAAATCATGTCAGAACCAAATAATGGAACAGTCATTGAGATAAAAATACCATACAACATATAAATGGAAAATTTAAATATACTAATAGTCGATGATCATCCGCAAATTGCTGAATCTTTTAAATTAGCCTTTGAGAAAATTGCCAAGGGAGGCAATCGCTATGATTTTACTATAACTGAAGTAACTACAATCGATAGCGCTAATAATCTTATATTACAATCAAAAGACTTCTATTTCGATGTCATTCTTCTAGATATTAAGCTCCCTAAGTCTTCAGATAATAAATTGCTGTCTGGTGAAGATTTGGGATTGGAAATTAGAAAACACGCTCCGAAATCTAAAATTGTAGTTGCTACGACGTACAACGACAATCATCGAATCAATAATATTTTTAAAAGTTTAAACCCAGAAGGGCTACTTATAAAAAATGATTTAACACCAAAAGCCTTAGTAAATGCTATCGAAGAAGTTTTAGAAGATATTCCTGCCTATACTAAAACGGTAAAACGATTGCTCCGCAAGTTGGCAACAAACGATATTAGTATTGACTATATTGATAGACAGTTGTTATATCAGCTATCTATTGGGACAAAAATGATTGAACTTCCTGATATTCTCAATATGTCTATTGGAGGAATAGAAAGGAGAAAGCGACAATTAAAAGATGTGTTTGATGTGTCTGGAGGAGAAGATAAGGTATTAATTGCTATTGCTAAAGAGAAAGGTTTTATATGATTATTTGCCTTATTATTAGTAAGGTTTGTCATTACTGGATCGATTTTAATTTGTTTTAAGTTGTGGTTTTGTAATAACAAGACCTCCATCAATGAAGAAAAATCATAAGCTTAGTGTTTTTTTATTAAAATCTTACTTAAAAGACTTTACCAATGCTTTAAAAGAAGGATTCAATGATTACGAAGAACATAAAATTAAAACTCAGGCAAATGCGGAAGGATTAATTATAATTGGGATCACAAGAACCAATCCGCCTTCATGGGAACAATTACTGCAAGAAGGTTCTCAAACTAAAATTACGTCACTAAAAAACGCTTCAAATAGAGCTGTTCTATTCTTTAAAGTTAAAGGAAGAGTTTTTGCCATAGCTTTTGGTTACGGAAAGCATATTATTAAGGAAGAACTTATAGAAAGAGATTTTGGATTACGCACTGCACTAAACTTACTCGATTCAGAAAAATTTATAAGTATAGATAAAGCTAATCTTAGTGATATGGCACTTCTCACAAAAATGCAGTCTAGTAGAAAATCGAGACCAGAAGCTTTTAATTTAGATGTTATAAGTGATTTGTTAAGAGGTGTTACAGCTGGTATTAGTAAAAGTTCAAATGATTTAGGAAGCATTATTACAGGTAATGAAGGTGTCTATTTATCTCCAAAAATTAATTTTTTTGATATTCCAGACAAATTAAAAAAGCTCATAAAAGCTTACGAAAGTGAAAAATACAAAGAGAATTTTGACTGGATTGATAATTTAAAAGAAGAGAAAAATCCTAAATTAATAGATCAATTAAGAGATTTGCTAATTGAAGCTTTAAAAAATGAAGACACAACAAATATCCATTTAGCATCTCCTAACATAATTAATTGGGAAAACTATGAAGGTTATGCATATTCATCGGTAAATGATGATTTAAAAATGGATTTAGATATCTCAGACTTCTATTTATACAAAGCTGATAAATTACAAGATCTAAATTGGGATGTCATAAAGCGACTTTCAATCTATTTAAAATATGTAAATAACGAAATTCGTGCCTCTGCTCCTTTTTGGAGGTTTATTAATTTTGAAGTCGAATATAAAGATGCTATTTATCTATTCACTTTAGGTAAATGGTATCAAATTAATAAGAATTATGTAGATGATATTCGTAATTATGTAAAAGGAATCGAAGAATCACAATTAAATTACATTCCATGTGCTAAAGACGCTAGCGAAGGTGAGTATAACGAGCTTCTTGCAGCATCTAATAAAGATTATCTATTGTTTGATAAAAACTTAGTGAAATCAGATTATTACAATCGATCTAATATAGAGGTCTGCGATGTTTTATCTATCTCTAATAAGGAGTTTATTCATGTTAAACCAAGGTCGAGTTCATCAACATTAAGTCACTTGTTTGCTCAGGGCAGAATTTCATCAACAGCAATCTTAAGAGACGATAGCTTTAGAAAGAATTTTAGAGCACGACTAGGTAAAATGAAAGCCACAAGAAATATTGTACCATTAGATAGAAAGCAATTAAAACCAAGTGAATACACAATTACATTTGCCTTAATAGATAAAAAAGACCGCTCTTTTATAGATGCGTTACCTTTTTTTAGTTTAATAAATTTTAGACTAACTCTCGAAAGTCTTATTGAACAAGGCTTTAAAGTGAAAGTCAAAAATATTCTAAGAAATAACACCTAAGTATTTAACTTCAAGCTAAGGAGTTTACTTCACAATTTAAACATTAATATAAAGCTAAATTATAGTTAAATTTTGCAACCCTTACAAAGAGTAAGGTTAACCATTATTTGTCTTTGAAATTTTTGTTTTAACTTCATCAAGTAGAAAACATCTACAAAATAGAAAAATATATTAACCAAATCTTAACTGTAACGTAATCATATAAAGGTATATGGATTCGTGAAGTTCTTAAACTTTATTATTATGAAAATTTTAAAATTCAATTTACTTAGCCTAATTGTTATTCTTGGTCTTGTACTTTCATCTTGTAGCTCGGACGATGATAGTTCTGGAAATCAAAATCCAGACACTTATATAAAATTTACAATTGATGGTACAGCTTACAACTTTACAGATATCCTTACTGCGGAATCTGGTGTTATTACACTTAATGGTAATAATGGTGCTGGTCTTACAGATCCAGGAGATACACAAATAGCACTTTGGATGCCATTGGCTATATCTAATGGCGCTTTTGATGTAGAAGATTCATTCACTGCTGAATACCAAGTGTCATTTACATCAGATGCTTTAAATTTCGACTTCGATTTTGCAGAAAGTGGCACAATGAATTTAACTCAAACTACTGGTGAGTATATAGAAGGCACATTCACAGCTACAGTAACCAATGATGACGACACAACTATTACTATAGAGAATGGTGAGTTTAAAGCTTATGGAATAGAATAGAATTAATTATTAATAAACTCAACGCTTTTTTATGTATTTTTTTATTGATCCTTCTAACTTAACTTTACAAAACGAATACCATTCTTATGGTCCAGTAAGCATAGTGTTAAATAGTGATGGCACGCAAAGTGGTGTTGATGCAACATTAAAATATAACATTACATCCAAATTTAAGCTTACTAATGAGGCTCGAGCATTTGCTTGCCAAAATGGGAGTATTGCCATTGTACAATCTTTAGAAGATGCATCCCTCGTCAATGTTATTTTAAAACCAAGTAATAGTATTGACTTGCCTTTAGATGTTAAGTATTATATCTATAGAGGCATAAAAAGAGATTCGTTGGTTGGCGGTGATAATAATGTTATTGATGCTTCAGACGATAATAACACTTTAATAAACAGGATTTGGTCATTACCAGATATCTACCCAGCTAATGAAAACTTAGGTTATTTAGATAACAATAATATTCCTGCAGATTTTGATAGTATTGATAGAATTTTTGATGAAGATGTTCCGGATGTAGTGCCTTGTTATATTAATGAAGGTGAATGGTTTGGGACATTCACTAAAGATTTTGATATAGGTTTTGAAATACTTTTGAACAATAATAGGTTTGTCGCTTCACATGAGTATGCCAGTGTTGGTAGTTATGAAATTGATGTAAATGGACTAGCGGGATATAATGAAAGAGTGAAAAGAGAGGAAATATTACACTTTATAGATCCAGCAGCTTTTTTCGGAATGTATTTCATGGAAAAAGTGAGTTATTACGATACTGATGGTACTGACAATACTTCTGAGACAGATACCGATCCAACAGATGAAGAAACATTTATATATACTAAACTAATTTCTAAATTTTTTACAAAAAATAAATTGTATTTAGATATACGAAGCGAAAAAGGATATTCTTATAATTTGTATCAAAATTATAGGGATACAGCTGAAAATAATGATAATAACGTTCAAGTAAAGGTTAATCCTGGAACGTCTAATCCTTATATTATACAAGAATATTTAACAGATGAATGGCCCATATTGATCTTAGAAAGTGAGCATGCCACAGGTAATGAAAACTCTTTGCGTTTAAAGTTACGTATTAATGATAATCTAAAGCCAATTCTGTACATGGAGAAGGTTAACATTAGAGGAACAGCTGCTAATCCAGTAACAACCAAAATGACGGAACCTACCAGTAATTACATTAAAACAAAGACACTTATTGATAATCCAGATGATGATGATGATAATGACCGTTTAGATTGGACTAATGAGTTTAGACTAAGATTTCCAAATACTCAAGATGGTAGTACTAGGAATTATATTAGTAATTATTGTAAACTTTATTACTTTAAAACCAAGTATAACACTGAAATTGGTGGAGCTAATGCAGCACCTAATACCGTATTAAGAAATCAACATTATTATGATTCTACCTTTTGTTCTATAGATATTCCTACTATAGGTAATATTGCCAATAAACGTCGATGGGTAGAAAGTGCCAACCCAATCTATGTGAGAGAGCCCTACAACAATGATGGAACAGGCAATTTTCAACTCAATATGATTAATGGCGCTTATTGGGATGATGAACGAGTGTTAATGTATGCTCGTTTAGATTATGAGAATTCAGCTGAAACATCTGAAAAAGAATATCTCAACACCTATGACCACAATTTAAATTTTGAAACAACTGAGTTCAATTATCATCGGAACCGACTTAAATTTATCTGTAAGCCCTATGAAATAGAAGCCGATGAAACTATTAATATTATTGGAATTAATTTTTTTGACAGTGGAGGTTTGGCAGGAGGAGGAAGTTCGGGGGAAAACCATAAGGAAAATTGCATGCTTTTAGGGCTTAGTAGAGATCAGTTGGCAGCTATTCAGGAAACGGGTTTAAATAGTGTGCATCAAAGATTCATCAAATTAGAATTAATGATAGATTTTACGGCAAATACACCATATCATACTACTGAGGCAGATGATGATGATATCCAATATAGATATTACAAATATTTACTTAGGTTGGAAGGCTTAGATGAGAATGGTATGAGAGACATTGAAAATCCGAGCTATCAAGCTAATAATATCGTTCTATACAGTAGAGATAATCAGTTTTTCCATTCGGCAGAATTTTCTGCTGATGAAGAAATTACTCCAGGTTCTAATAGACCAGAGTTTCATATTTATAATGATGGCGTTATCAAGATTAGCGATAATATAGACTTAGCACTATTATTAAATGCAGACGGTACCAATTCTACAAATATATATTATAAGTATTATAATGCTGCTAATACGGTTGCAACAGTTGAAGAAGCAAATATAACTGACATATGTAATCTTGAATTTGTGATGGCTGATAAGATGAAATATATCGGTAATAATTTGGGTAGCCATCCAACTGGATATACTGAGGTTATAAATTACAATGATGCTGGTAATCGAATTGATGGTGTTAGTGCTGGGTTGGTACAAAAAAACAATACAACTGGTGATATTGTTGTTGGTCCAACTACCGTACCTTGTAATAGACCTTATGGTACGAAACGATATTCTCAGGATAAATCCTCATCAGACAGAATAAGAAAAATTTTTATGGTACGAATGGTTACAAATAACGGAAATGGTGAGATTTGGAACTGTACAAATGGGGAAAGAAATTATCATGGATTAAATGATGCACTATATGACCCATTTCGTTTTACAAATGATGACCTTAATATTGATATGCGCTATGCTGCTACTGTAAGATTGTATGCAAATACTTTGTTGGCTGCTGCTGTAATGGGTGGTCTAATACGTTTTTTTGAACTTAATGAAGATGCTAGTTTTGTTGAATCTCAAGGGTTTGCATATCCAGATGGTTCATCTTACCCAAGTAGAGCACATGTCAATGGTCTTGCGTTTGATATGTCATATAAAGGTTCTTTAGATCTTAGAGGCTCTCTAGATTTGACAGAAGAAGAAGCTATTCAAGAGGACGGTGAGTTGATGAATGCTTTATGGTTTTATGGCTTTAATAGTTTTTTAATAGGACAAAATGGCGGTGCAATATACGGAACTTCAGCAAATTATATTAATACTTTGGAAGATGATTATAGAGGGACAAGGTTTCCACATCATGAAGATCATATTCATGCGCAGAGATTTATACCTTTATTAAGGCCTAGGAATAATGAATAGATTACATCTACATATAGACTTGTTAACATTAGTGTTTTGCTGCTTGTTTTTTTCTTGTAATAACACAAAGTCAACCTCTAATGATGTTGTACTTTCAGAGAAAGATTCTTTAAAAAAAGAATTGTATAATGAATACAGCCTTTACTTATGGTACCTCTTGCCAGAAGAAGTAGATTCTCTAATAAATAACTTTGACAAATTCAAAGATAGTATTGATTATCGAAAAAACTACATTTTAATAACTCAAAATAGAAAAAAAGAAATCACTATACTCAAAAGAAATTTAAACACCTACAAACAAAATATACCTAGCTCATTCAAATATTATTTACTACCTAATGAGGTGTTAAAATTTAATAAAGATTCCCTATCAGATTGGATTATCTATAATGAATTATACAAATCACGAAGAGATAAAATAAGTAGTCTTGTAAATTATTCCCATTTTCTTGATATGGATGAGATTCAAAAACTAATAAAAGGAGAATTCACCGATAGCATTTATTACAAAGAGCTAGCATTTAGTCGACATCAAAAAGACAGCACAACTAATTGGACTGCTTATATTAAACGAAAAGATAGTTTACAAGGTATAGTAAACCCAATAGACTCCATATTGCCTTTTGGACCTAAAGCATTAGGACAGCTCATTGCAAATAATCAAAACGAAGTTTCATTTAGTACAAATCAAGATCTCACTAATGATACTAGAAACATTAGAGCTCGAAAAACCATTTATGATACTTGGATGTATTTTTTAAAGCTTCATCCTCCTGCAGGTGAAGATTTGAGCGAAAACTATGTAGAAAAGTTAGCGCCTCCTGTGAGTACTTATGAATATCTCAATTTAGGTATAGATATAGAGAGCGAGTATCAAATGATTAATCCTCGATATGTTGGCTTTCAAACGCGCATTTCTAATATAGGAAAATATGAAGTGTATTATACGACAACAGCTACAAATTACCCTTCTGAATGTAGTGTCCATCTAAAAAAAGCAGACAATTGTTGTTTCGGTGAAGACTACTATTGTGAGAGTACAGGTTATATTATGTTGTATGATAGATTAGAACAGCACAGTGTTATTATACCTGGGTTTGTATTGAAAAGTGGAGGGCAAGGTTATCTTTTAAACACTCAGTTTTTTTATATCAATGACAATAAAATTTACATTTATAGAGGATCAAATAGTTGGTTGGTAAATGCATTCACTATTGAAATATTAAGCAATGGCATTGTGGTCGTAAATGAAGAATGTGTTTTAGACGATGCCATTGATAAAGAAAAATATAATAAGGATGGGCTTAATTCCGTAAGCCTAAGATTTAAACACAATGAAGAAGAATTTTCAACCAAAAGAGATAGTGTTTTCAATAAAATACAGCCATTGGTTTCAACTTATCCATTTGGTTCACCTGCTTTAAAGGAATTGAGTGCCTTTAAAGATAATTTAAAGTTATTAGACTCTACACTTAAGTTTTATCAGTTTCCAGGAAATAAAGAGAGAAAGCATAGTTTTTATACGCTTCCAATTACTAGTAACCTCAATAAAATCAATCTTGGTTACGTAGAATATTGGGATAAAGGGCTTTTGCAAAATCTACAAAAATCATGGATTTGCTCAAACATAGAAATTGACAGCGATGATATTAACGACTTTAAATTGCCTGAAATAAAGAATTACGAGGTTTACCTCAGTATTTATAATGATTATGGAATATTAAAAGGGGTCTTGATCTTATATGATCCAAGGACTCATTTGGCCAACATAATAAACGTTTTAAATGATTATAGTGATGGTAACTTTCGTTTTTTTAACATCAATACAAACAATCAAATTGAGATATATCAAGGCTATAAAAATGAAGCCTTCGAATACGATAATAAAAATAAAATTGGCATTAGCAAAACCCATATAATAAAAGTGTCGTTAGATGGAAAAATTAATGTCATTAAACAATAATACAGTATCATATTATGTCAAGATATTTACCACCTCTTTCAGTTTTAATTTCTTTAGATAAACTACCATCAAATTTGGGGTTTATTGAAAGTGGATTGGATACTGTATTTTCTCAACTCTATTTTAGAGACTTCTATTCAAAAAAAAGCTACTATAGTGAAGAGGCACATTACAATATAAAAATTGTTAGTAAAACTAGATTAGCATTAAACCTTGGTGGTGATGATGGATTTGCTTTAGTGCTAAATCCTAGCTTTGTAGATGGAGAAACGTCAGATTTCCCTATGTATATTACTTACAGTTGGCCACTATTAAAATATATTAATGGCTTTGATATAAGCAGCTTTGATTTTTCATTTTCATCAATCTTCTATTTACTTCTTGATATAGGTGATATAGATGAAAATCAACTTTTTAATAGTGTGATAGATACATTTTATCCAGATTATAGTGAAGATGGCACTGAAGAACCACTTCAGAAATTTGTTGATGATTTTAATGCTAATAACAATCCTCCAACACCATTAGTGTTTAATGAGCTAAATGGTCAAATTGAAATTATAGAAGATTTAATATTGCAACTGTCTTCTAATGGAAATGACTATAGTGTTTTTGAATTCATTTTGAATGATTACTTTTTAGCAGATGATGATTTTGGATCCATTGGTTATAAAATAGAACGAATCTTTTATTCATTTTTCGGACAATTTAATGTTGATAACCTATCTCATTTCCTATTACCGAAATTCTATGCGTCTCTTACCAATTTGTTTTTAGCGCTCGAATTTCCAAGAACATGGTTACAACCAATTAATCCTGCAACATTAGAAGTTGTTGAAGATGAGTCTATTAAATCTATGATAACGTATAATGCTGGTAGTTTAGCATTTAGTTCTGAATATGGTTTTGAATTCAATCAATTAGATTCATTTAATTTAACACCATCTCAAATAGGTAATACAGGTCTTATAATAGAAATCCAAAACCTAAAGTTTGATTTCCGAACAGACAAAAACGTACCAGAAGCAACAGCAGATGGAAGACCAGATACATTTAAGGGAGTTTATGTTGAATATGCTGCTATTACGTTACCACCAACATGGTTTAATGATGATGAAGTTGTAGGCGGTATTACCGCAAAAGTAGCTGGTTACAACATGCTAATAGGTACTGGTGGTGTTTCTGGAACTGTAGCTTTAGAAACCCAAACGTTTAGAAATACAGATGGTACAATACTTAATTATTACCAAGACTATTTTGAATTTGTCTATCCGATAAAAACCACACATAATGATGCAGAAAACCTAGTAGTTACACCAATTAATAATCATACAGAATTAAAAAGCCAATTAGAGACACATAACGCTACGCAGTTTGTATTTCCATTGAGCCTTACTAAAGTTGGAGAAACGGAACCAACAATTTTTGAAAATGTATCAGATTATTATTCCTATTTAAATATACTTTACGATGATAGCGATGAAAATAATAGACCACGTTTAAGTAAGCGCATTGGCGACAACGGTTTCGAGATTTGGTTTACAAGTTTCGATATGACGTTTCAGCAAGGTCATATTGTAGAGTCCAACATTCAAGGAGGTTTAAAAATTCCTAAGCTAAAAGATTCAACTGGTGAAATTGCTAATATTGATATTTTTGGTCATATAGATGATGATGGCGGTTTTAATGTTACGGCATCAGAACAAGATGGCTTTCGACCTATAATTATACCAGAAGTTTTAAATATTCAGGTTAATTCTTTAGAAGTGGGTAGGGAAAGTAGTGACGATCCATTTTATATTGGTACAGCCTGTGATATTACATTCACTAATGAAGTTATCAAAAAGTTTATAGGAGACCAATCAATAAAAATAGAACGACTACGTATTTATAGCGATGGTAGTTTTGAAATTGTTGGAGGTGCGATTTCTGTGCCAACCAACTTTACATTAAAACTTGGACCAGTAGAGGTTTCTATTACTGGTATCAATTTTGGTTCTTTTCAAGAAGAGCACAATGGCGTAATGCGTCGCTATAATTATTTTGGATTTGATGGTGGCATTAGTTTAGGGAATATTGGTGTAGAGGCACGTGGAGAAGGTGTAAAATATTTTTATACGGTAGATAATGGACCAGCAGTAGGCAATGAAGGAGATGCAGGCTACCAAGCAGCAAAAGAAGCTCATTCTTACATTAGAATAGAAACTATAGAAGTAGATTTAACCATTCCTGGCAATGCAACAGCATCTGCTGCAACAGCAATTATTAAAGGTTGGTTATCCATTAACGAAGTAGAATACGCAGGTGGTGTATCACTTAAATTACCAAAACTTAAAATGGCAGGTGGTGCAGATATGCGCTTACAACCAAAACCACCAGCATTTTTAATAGATGCCTATTTAGATATTCCTATACCAATTCCATTAGCATCCACAGGATTAGGGATTACAGGGTTTAGAGGTATAGCAGGTTTTAGGTATGTCGCTGAAAAAGAAGCTGTTGGTTTACATTCTCATGATGATAAGTGGTATGATTATTACACACATCCCGAGCGTGGTATTAATGTTAATAAATTTAATGGACCAGACAAATCAGAAAATGCAACAAATGCATTTAGTATAGGTGCAGGTGTTACTATTGCGACTATGGGAGCCAGCGATGTTATATCGCTAAGAGTAATGGTGTTATTGTCTATTCCAAGTATGTTAATGATTGATGGGAGAGCAAGTATTCTAAGTAAAGAATGGGGATTAGACGATACAGGAGAGCCACCGTTTTTTGCTTATATGATTTTAGCCGAAAACGGTATAGAGATTGGTGCAGGTGTTGATTTTAAATTACCACAAGATAGCGGTGAAATTATAGACCTCCATGTGTATATGCAAGCTGGGTATTTTTGGGATAATCCTTCAGGATGGTTTCTCAATATGGGAACTCGTGAAGATCCAATAACAGCGAAGGTATTAACCCTTGTGGAGATGGAGAGCTTTTTAATGCTGTCTGCAAGTGGTATCGAAGCAGGTGCTAGGATTTCATTTGATATTGAAGAACGTTTTGGACCTATTGGCGTTAAAGCGTGGCTATTAGCTGAAGTTGGTGGTTTCATTAGTTTTGAAAGACCACAAATAGGTGGTTTTATGACCGTTGATGCTGGTGCTAAAGTTGATTTATTTGGAATTATTACGGTAGGAGTATCCTTCTTTGTGCACTTTGCAGCAGAAGCAGCAAAACCATTTTTAATATATGCCGAGATTAGAGTATGTGGTCGCATTAAAATAGCTTTCATTAAGATTAAAGTATGTGCTACCGTTAAAATGAAATGGGAGAAGAGTAGAGAAGTTGATACTAAAACTATCCCAGCTATAGCAGAAGCGTTAAGAGATCAAGCGGTGAAAGGTATAAATATGCTTACTGGAGAGAGTTTTGAACTCATTAATTTTGGAGAAGAGCCACCTGCTACTACTGATTTATTAGATGGTGCAATTATACCTTTAGATACTTATATAGATATCAAATTTGATAAAGCAGTATTACCTGGTGAAATATCTGAAATTATTGGGAGCTATAACAACCCACCAGAAAATTACGAGGATTTAATTCCACCAGTAAAAGTGATTAAAGGTAATGAATTACGACAAGTAAAACACCGCTATCAGATCACTAACATAAGCATTATGGCCGCTAATGAAGAAGGAAATGCTTGGGAGCCATATCATCCTTATGAAGCGATTATTAATGCAGAAACAGCTCCAGTAGGATTGGATCTTTCTAATTTACGTATAGGTCATTGGCAAAAATCGAGTAAAGAATATAATGCGATAAGAATTTTAGCAACGTCTCCTTTTTCTTATGCAGAACAAGGGGAGCCAGGTTGGTTTATTCCAGAACAATTAGGTTTAACAAATGCCACATTTTTCTGTGAAGGAGAAGAAAGAACAGCCCAATGTGCTAATTGGTTAAATATACCATTAAACACTAGTTATAATACCGTTAATCATTTCCCATATTTCCATTCCCATCAAGATTTGTTCTTTGATATATCTCAAGGGGAGTCATCAAATGTCAATGGTATCGAAATGAGTTCGGTTGCTACTGTAGTTAATGACGCTAATACTTTTGGTTTTAGTCAATCCTTACAGTTTCCTAATTCGAGTACTTTAGAGTTTAAATTCCCACAGCCCTCCGTTGAAATTTCGTTTAAAATAAGTACTAATGCTCAATCAGTTGAAGTGACTTATTATAAATCTTTTCTTCCTGAAGGTGGCTATTTAATCGAATATGAAGTGGTTGAATCAATTACCTATTCTCAGTCCCAATTATCTAATAATAATGATGGAGTCACATATATTAACGAAGAGATGATCCCTATAAGTAAAATAGAGATTAAACCAGTTTTAGGTGCTATACAAGCTGATATAGATGGTATCTATGAACAAATAGAGCAGCTGTTTAATGACACCTATGAACAATTAGGTAGTGGCACTCCCGAGGGTGCAAATGTAGAGGTGCCATTGGATGCAGCAAACTATTTTCATTTATTAAATCAGTTAGAAACGATACAACACCAAAGTTGTGTGCCTGTAGAAGGGGATTGTAAAAAAGATGAAAAAATATGTGGGCTATACGATCTCTTATTTGAAATTTTTAAAAGAAGTTTTCCTGAACAAATAGATTCTAGGGATGAAATCAGGGATTTTATATCTCAGTATAAATTATTTGTAGAAAACATACATAGTGGTCTCCCCCAAGAATTTATAGAAGCTAATCTCCAACCAACATTAAACGAATACAGTACACTTTTAGAAGCTATTTCAGAAAATCCAGATGTAGATAGATATTATCAAATGCGAGAAAAAGCAGAGATTATTATTAACAAACTGAATGTTTTAGGTAATTGTGATTGTTCTCAAAATAATGTTGATTGTGACGAGGATGATATACTTTGTAATTATTATGAGGCCTTAAATACTGTTTATACAGATTGTATTCAACCTGCATCTACTATTAATGAGGTCCAAAGTAATCTTAGTTGTATCGGTACTATTATTGAGAGTGTAAAAACTTTTGATACGGAATATCAACACCCTACTATTAGTGCTATGGATATTGAAGATTATCTTGCTCAAAATCTTACATATTTATCTAATACCTATGCTACATTAATAAGTTATTTTGAAGGGAATAGTGATTTAACAGAGTCACAAGCCTTAACGCTTTACAATAACGTTGCTGTTATATATACACAAGTAATCGTTTCCCTGATAAGTCAATTAGGAAATTGTAATTGTGAAGATCAAGCGAATGAACCGCAATTAAGGTGCAATACACTTTTACACTCAATTTGTTGGAAATCTGTAGAAGATTGGACTTATAACCTAAATATACCAGACCAAGCTGCGATACAACTAGATTATGAGGCCATGGTTGCAGGTATTAATCAAGTAGTTGATCCAATTTGGAGACCAAATACAAGGTATTACATCGCGTTTGAAGTCAAGGATATTGTAAATGATGATGAAAGTCTAGAAACGTTTAAATATCATTATGGATTTAAAACTGCAGGTACCATTGGTCATTATCATAATGCACCAAATGTTGTCTATGGAAATCAGTACGATACGAGTACTAATGAAATAATTAATAGAGATGAGAATGGTAAGTTAACCAACCCAGATCAATATGCTTTAACATCAATAGAGCAATATATAGACTATAGACGTTCATATCCAAATGCTGATGGTAATTTACTTCAGTCAAAACCATTATTTTACAGTCAAGATTATGCCAAATTATTATTGTTCTATATAAAGCCTTACGTAGCGCATATGTTGAAAGACATTTGGAATGGTTACGGAACAGAAGATGTTGATGGAAATTATCATTTACCGACAATTACTAACACAAATGGATTGCAAGCATTAAAAGTATTCATTCAAGATCCTGTGACAAATATTCTTATGGAGCACCCAATGCCACCAGAAGTCATTGTGGATAACATTCCTCAAACTGTTGAGCAATGGGATGTTGATACTGCTCCGCCGATGCCCTTAATGCTTCAGTATATGCAACATTTTGTAGAGGCTCAAGGAGGTAACTGTAATTTTAATCCTGGTGAAGTTATAAAACCGGCAAGTCAATACACAACTGTTAATTTACACAACTTAAAGCCACGTAAAATGTACACGGCTATTTTCACAAATACATTTGAAGACGTCACAAAACAGATTCATAATTATGTTTTCCAAACCTCACGTTATTTGAATTTTGATGAGCAGATAAACAGTTATGTTCTAGAAGCAGATGAGAATGGGATTCCAACAACCCAAGCATTGTTTAATGTCAATCTTGACCTTACAAGTCTGATAATTGATGATGTGTTTGCTATAGTTGGAGGCCAAAATACTACTAATGATGATTTAGAATCTCAATACATTGATTATTTAGATCGAGTGTTAGTTGGGGTATTACGAATGCCTCCATTAGACCCACCAGTTACTACAGAATTTAATGTAATAAGAAATCAAAATAATAATGAAGCTATTGGGTTATTAATAAGGAATCCTGAACCATTTAATGATCCTAAAATTCCGTTAGAAATTATTAGAGGTATTGATAATTCTCAAGCTATTGAAGAGCAAGGTACTATTGCGGTTGCGTTAAATGAGTCTCAGAGGGATTTGGCATATACAGTTCTATATTCAAAAGATTATTCTCAAGCATTAATTATGCATTCGAGTAAAAAATTAACAACTGATAGTTTGGATATTCGCTTTCAATATAAGCTGTGGGATGGAAATAAATATGATATTGTTGATCCTCCTGTTACTGTGAATTTAATATTAAACCCTGAAAACTAAAAGTCCAAATGACATTTATAAATAGATATAGTAGAGATAAAGTAGAAAATCGATACGCTTTCAGTAAGGAGTTTATTGAAAACGGAAAAAGGTTTGTTTTAGCAATTGGTACAGACTCTGAACAAAAAGGTTTGGTTACATGCATTGATAGTATTACTGGAGATGCTATCTGGGAAAATGTATATTGGCAAAAAGGTGTAGATCAAAATTCGTTCAAGCAAATAATTCAAATTAATAGCGATAAGTTAGATAAAGGTGCTTTCCAATATATTATTTTAGTGCAAGACTCTACTAATGTTTTCTTTGTTAGTATTGACGTGTTAGGTAATATTCTTTGGTCAAAACAAGGCAATTTTAAATTTGATGGTAATTATGAACTCTTTCTAGAACCACTAAAAGATTTATCTGGCTTTTATTTTGCATTTTCAAAATTAGGTGCTGTAACAGCTTCCAATATTGCAGATAATTATATTGGAATTTTCGATAAAGTCGGAAATTTATTGAAAGGGAAATCTATTGATATTGATAAAGAAAATGATTTTTTGTTAACGAGTTTAACAGCTAATAAAGATGGAGTTATTCTTGCAGGTAGTATCAAAAAAGAAAAAATAGGACATCAGAATGCTATAATTATAGATTTAAATAATGATTTGAAACAATTACCTAGAACTGTATTTGTTACTAACCCTGATATTTATATTTCCGATATTCTAGATTTGGACGGTAAAATTTTAATTTCAGGTTACGCTAAAAAGCAAAATAGTCTATACATTTCATTGATTGATAATTTGACTTCATTAACAATTAAAAAATTTCAATCACAAGAGGTATATACAAATGGACTGATGTCTAGTAAGAATGGGTTTTATGTGCTTGGAATTTCCTCATCAAGTTCAGGTGATGTTTTATATCATTTTGATGAGAGTCTTACACTTAATTGGGTAAAATCTTTTGATGCAGATGGAACTACTCAGGTGAATTCTATTAATAATAATATAGAAACTCAACAAATTAACTGTGTCATCTATAACCGCTCTATCCAAACCTCTATTTGCTTAACCAATGAAGCTTTGGATAGCTGCCTAACAAAAGTGCTAAAAACACCAATCACTGTAAATGAAAAAAATGATTTAAAGAAGATTGATATTATTTTAGAAGATACCAACTATGAAATTATTAATACGGAACCAAGTAAGAATGGAATAGAATCAAATAAAATAGAGTATTGTCCTACTACAATTGTAGATTTAAAAAAGAGTGAAATTATCGCTAATCCAGATTGTATTTTACCTTCTGGAGGTCAATCTACTGTAAATGTGCAGTTAATTGATCTAAATGGTAATTTGGTTACCAATGGAAGTAATACAGTTTTAATTAGTACCTCCTTGGGTAATATTAGTGCTACTACTAATAATAATGATGGCACCTATTCTGCGATTTTAATGGCTACAGGTATCGGTATAGCAACATTAAGCTTTAATGTAAATGGTAATAGTGCAGCACAAACAGCTAATGTAACAATTTCTAAAAATTGTGATGATAATAATGGTGATGTAGATTTAGGTGTCAGTACTATTTATGCCAATCCGACTCAAATACTGGCAAATGGGATTTCCACTTCTACGATTACTGTTAACTTATTGGATAGTAACGGAAATCCAGTGACTACTAACCAAACGGTGACTATTGTATTTGCCAATGGTAATAATTATTCGGCTATTTTTGTAAGTAATGGGCAAGATGAAGGTGGTGGTGTGTACACTGCTGTTTTACAATCATCAAGCAATAATCAAGAAAACGTTATTCTTAGTTTTAAAGTTGGATCTAACGAAGCTATTGGAAACACTGCAACAGTTGATATATATAAACGCTTTTTTATAAGTCCAACTAGTAGGTTGCAATCTACAAATTTATATATGCAAGCTGCTGGTTCAAAGGGGAATGACGGAAGTCTTAGTGGTATGCACTTAAGATGGATTCTTAAAGGTTATTTAGGAAATACGCATTTACCAAAAGGTAATCATGCGACTAACAATAATAATTTCAATAAGACGGATGATTTTGTGCGAATCTACAGAGCTCTTTATGTGCCTCAATATTTAGACTTAGATTTTCAGGAAGCTAGTCCTAACGTAGTTGATAATAACAATCAGCTTTGGATATACCATATTAGCGGAAATCCATTTTATGTATATTTTAAGAATTTGCAAAAATATAACGAAGTTAAAGCATCTATTAATCCATTAACTTCAAGTTATAGTTTTATACAGGCTTATGGAAAAGAACTTATTGAAATAGATCATAAAACAACGCTGTCTTTTGCGGTTGAGTTAGAACCTTCTTCTCCTTCAACCATTATTGAGGCAGAAACTTTAAGTGTAGAAAATAATAACTTAAGTGCAATAAAATATCTGACAGCAAGAAGAACCTTTACTGGTACAGGGCGTTTTGTTGAAGAAAATATTAGAACTATTAGATTTAAAACAAAATCTAATAATATAAAGAGAATAAGATTTGAGTTGTATGCAGATTCTTTAGAATATTACACATCACAAGATAAATGGACTTCATTAGGAGCTTATGCTTTAACAACAAGTGATAGTGAAGCAATAAATAGATTAGAAGATCTATCAGGTTCAGCACCAATTAATGGGCACTGGCCAAGATTTAATGATGGAGAAACCGTTAATAAAGCTAATTACTTAGATAGATGGAATGGACAAGAAGTAGAATCATATGTGCTTGATCCTGAGTATTTCGAATATTATGATCGACGTTTAAAAACAGTTGTTAGACGTTTTATTGAGATAAGTGATGACGACCCTAATAACCCTATTGCAGAAGAAGCCATTCCTTTCAGTGATATTTTACCAGAAGGGGTTGAGCAAGAAGATGACATGCAAAATATTTCTAATTTAACTTTAATTCAATTGGCTTCAATGGATTTTCATTTGGCTAGAATATTAGGTTTAGGACATATAGATCGCGCAATAAATCTTAGCCAAATTGAAGAGAAATATATCTATGTAGCGGAGTATTTTACAATAAGTGATCTTTCAAATGGTCAAACTAATAATGATGAAATACAACACTTATACCTGTCTCTCCCAACAGCTATGGTAAATGAAAGATTACCAATGCCTGTGAATTTGTTAGAACCTATTTTAGGTACTACCAATTCAGATAATAATATATCAAACTTATTAGATGAAGAAGGGTATTTATATGATGGCAAACAGCGTTTTATTAGTCTGATTAATGAGGAACTTTTGGACAGTCAAACCAACGTAGCTTTCTACGAAACTGAAAATCAATTTAGTACTTCTGAGTTTACAGAACCAGTTTATGCTGGTATAGAGTATAAGCGCTTTGAATTAGGAAACCCTGATGCTGCTAGTTGGAGAAAACCAGAACTTTCTAACAATTCTGAGTTTTATAATTATTCAACTGATGATCCTTTAACTTCAGCGAGTTATGAAACTGTACCTTTAATGTTACCAGATGCTAATGAAACCTTATTTCTTCATAGAGAAAGAGAGGAAGGCTGGCATCGCTATGGCTCGTACGGAATAAATTGGTTTGGTAGATCACAAATGAGTACTGTTTTTTGGGATTTAGAAACCCTTTTTAAGCCTCAAAATAGACTATTGCCTCCAAGTAATATTAAGGCTTGTTTGGTAGTTGAAGAAAGTCCTTTGATGTTAACCTCTGCAAATGAACAGGAAATGCATAATACTTTAGTCGAAGCTGAAGCTATAGATAAAACCTTAATTAGACTGACTTTCGATCATCATATAAATCAAGATAGACTTGTTTATCAAATTAATGATGAATCTATGGGTGGTTATTCTGATCCAGTAGAAGATAAAGATTCAATATTTAAAGATAGTCGGGAGGTTTTTGCGGATAAAATTAATCTTTTCTTTAGAAATAGACCACCAGCGACAGTTGCAGGAAAGATAAAATCTATACAAGAACACACTAATAATGCTTTAGCAGTAATCAGAACAGAATCCTATGTTTTAAATAGTACAGGAGAAACGATCAACCCTAATATTGAAACGAGTCAATTATCACATTATGTGGGAAGTATTTTTATGTTTAACACTATTAAATATATTGTTCATGAAGTAATAGAATCTAATATTTCTGGAGAAGGTCCAATTTTTAATGTTTACAAACAATTAGTGTCAGAAGCGATGTTGAATGGTACTGATCCTGACCCAACATTACCCTTAGCTTTGCCAGTATTCAATGGTATTACTATGTTTAATGCGGTTGAAAACATGCTGACTGATAGTAATTGGCAAGTAGGCTCATCGACGGCAATTAATAAATTAGATTTTCAAATTGATATAGGTTATGATTCTTTAAGTGATATCCATAGAGAAATACTTGAAGAAGAAAGTATTAGTGGTGTCCCTGAGCAGATTCTTGAAAAATCTAGAGGTATATGGTGGGATGCAGCAATCATTACTGAAGAATTAAGATTGCAAACTAAATTACCAGAAGAATTTGATAATGAGGGCAATGTCATTACTGAAATGCGGCATGTTGGAATGTATAAGATTACATTTCCTGGATATGATTTAGCCCATCATCCACAATATATGTCCCATAATGTAGATTGGTATCAAGGAATTGTAAGGATACATACCCAAAATAATCCTACTAAAAAACGTAAAATTTTAGAAGTTGTTAAAATAGAAAATATCGGTGTTGGTGAAGACTTGGTGATTTATGCTATAGATCCGCAATATCCTGTAAATGTCGCTGATGTTAATTTAGTCGATGGATTTGATCCAATTTTAATTGGAGAACAAGAGGTAAACTTTTATCCAGGTTATAGATTATATTTATATCATGATGTAGCACACCATTTAACAGAGGATGCTATTTTACCAAGCGCAGGTGAAGGGTTGAAATATTCAATTTTTGGATTACAAACAGAAGACCCATCGCATCCTGATGATGCTGTAAATAGCAATGGATGGTATAGATCTAAAATTAGTCAACCAGCACAGTTTTTCGCGCAAGAAATTATTAGACCTCAAACACCACTAATGTCTAACGGTGAAGAATTTGTATATGCAACAAGACCTGATACCTTTGGTAAGTCTACTTTTACATTAAAACCAGGATTTACGCACATACCACATGGTGTTCAATTTTACAGAAGTAATGATGATGCAATTTTAAATGCATTGTATAATTCTGCTACCGTGTTAAAAATTAAAGCAAAATTAAAGGAAGATATTGACCCGAAATTTCACTTGGTTAAACGCTGGCAAAATTTACTTGGCTTTGATTTTGAGTATGACGAAACATTTCAAACAGATAATGAATTCTTTGAATACCCTGAAAATGAAGACGGCTATCGTTTTCCTAATCCAGATAAATACCAACTATATAAATCTATAAATGATATTTTAGAATATAGAAACAATAATTATGGCACAAGCTATGATTTATATGACTTAGGTGATCCAGATAATGACACCATTAATGGGGATATTGGGACATTAAGTTTAACAGAAATTGTTATCCCATCACTAGAATTAGAAGGAATTGATGATTCTGTTACATTTAAAGATTATATAAAATCGGTAATCTTCAATGTGTTTACTCCATTGACAGAGATTCCGATAGTATATGATAATATTAATGAGTCTAATTATCAACCAATACCTAAAAAACAGGTTGTTCGTGATGATAATGGCACATTGTTGTCACCTACAGATTCTAAGTTTGATATGGCACCAATGGCAAAACTAATGTCTCAAGAAACCATTCAAGATTTGCAAGCAGAATTTCCTAATATGGAGACTGGAGTGTTGTTTACAGATTTTAATCTAGATGGCACTTCTGATAATCTTTACTTCTATGCCATTAGGGAAATGGGTAACACCATGCAATTAGGAGATTACAGTCCAATATTAGGGCCTATTAAGCTGGTTAATACTAAACCACCGCAAACTCCAGAAATTAAAAGAGTGCTTCCAATTTTAAAAAATGCCAATTTAAATATTCTTCCGAGTGTAACAGTTGAGGTGAATGCTTATCCAAAAATTCAAAACATCAAGCAATTAAAGTTGTATAGAACGTTGAATCCAAAGAATGCCTTATCAGTAAGGACAATGGATTTAATACAAACAATTGATTTAGATGCAGATAATCAATTGCTTAATAATATTTGGAAAATAAAAGATGAGTTCACGGACTTAGGATATGTTCCTTATGGAGATCCACTCTATTATAGAGTAACTTCGTTAAGAGAGATTCAGTATGTTGATGGTAGTAATACCGTAGGTGATAATAATTCTTTAATAACAGAATATGCACCTTCAGAAGCTTCTAAACTCTTAATAAGTAGTATTGTAGAAAATGCGAATCCAGAATCTCCAATACTACATTATAATTTTGATCTCGATACGGAAGATTCGAATGTAATAAACCATGTAATTCTTAAGTGGTATAAAAAAGTGCACAATGGCAAATACCATGTATATAAAATGAATAACCAAGGTAATTGGGTTAATGTCCATACGCTTACTTCCAATGAGATTGAGTTGCAACTTTTATTAGCAGACACGTCCTTAAACAATGGTTCACTTATTATTGAAAATGAAGATAGTAATCCTATTTACCATCATTTTAAAGTTGTTTCCGAAAATTCTGCAAGTATGTTAAGTACAGAAGATAAAATACTAACCATTCCTAACGTAAATAGTATAGCAGAGAATGAGGGTGTTGGAGATATGATAATAGAGAACACAAATATAGTTAGAGAAGACGAAGACCAAGATAATTAGATAACGCCAAGATAAATTAGTTAACAAAAAAAGAATAGATATGTCAAATAGAAGCGACTTAAAGATTTATTTCCAAACAGGAAAAAAACCGACTCAACTAGAATATGAAGATTTAATTGATAGTTCGTTAAATATTAGTGAAGATAAGGCAAATTTATCTGATGCTCAGGAGGGTACAGATGATGATAAATATATGACACCAGCAACTACTTTGAAAGCTGTTCAGACACATGTTCCAAATTCAACGACCTCGAATCGAGGTATTGTGAGGAAATCAACACTTGTTGAAGAACTGAATGGTGCAAATGTAGATGCCTATGTGACTCCAGTTGGTACTAAAAATGCCATTGCAAACTTTGCTCCTGCAGCTGCGCCAGTTCAAAGTGTTAACGGTCTTACTGGTGAGGTAATTACAGATTTTGATACAGGTTGGCAAACACCTACATTGTTAAATAGTATAACTAATCATAGTTCAACTTATCATGGCGCTAGATATAGGAAGAAGAATGATGTGGTTTATATAGAGGGAGTCGTTAAAGGCGGTACAGCATCAGGTACAGTTACAATTTTTAAACTTCCGAATGGATATAGACCAAGTAAGCGAATAATCTTTAATTCTTATAGAGCGAATGGTGTATTTCGAACAGATGTTTATCCTACTGGAGATGTTATATGTTATTCTTACAACTCTACTATGACTAGCATCTCTGGAATTTCGTTTCTAACGGATTAAATAATAAAACACCTTATTAATTCTAAGGCTTTCCATTACTTCAATGGAAAGCCTTTTTTGTAATTTAATCTCTTGATAATTAAAATTGAGATGATTGTATTATTAGACAATGGGCATGGTGCTTTAATAAACGGTAAATATCAAACTGCTGGCAAGAGAAAAGACTGGCTGGATAAAGGAATTATTTATGAAGGAGAATTTAATAGAGCCATTGTAAATGGTATTATTGAGCAACTTACTTACTATAAAATTCCTTACGTAAACATAGCACCAGAATATTGGGACGTGCGTTTAGAAACGCGTGTTAAACGTGCCAATAAATTCCCTTCAAACAACTGTTTCTATCTAAGCATTCATAGCAATGCTGGTGGTGGAAAAGGAAGTGAGGTTTTCACATCTCCAGGCGATACTAAGAGTGACAAAATAGCTACAGCTTTTGGAGAAGAGTATCATAAGGTATTTCCAAATAGAATATTAAGAACTGACTTTTCGGATGGTGACCTAGACAAAGAACGTCGTTTTTATGTGCTTACTAAAACAAAAATGCCCGCTATTCTAACAGAAAACTTCTTCATGGACAATTTTGAAGAGTTTGACTCCATCTTAAACACAAAAGAGGGAAGGCAAAAAATAATTGATTTTCATGTCAGCGCTATCATAAGAACTAAAGTGGAAATCTTTAAAGAAAGTTTTCCTTGAACGAGAATATTAATTAAAATAACGCAATAAATCTATGTCATTACAAAATACTACCGAAATCCCATTAAATGATGATGCGCTAGCGCTCCGAATGTACCAACAACTGATTGACAGTGATAAAATAATTATGGTTATTCTAGGCGATTCTAGTTCCATACAAAAAGGACTTATTCTAGCAGATAAATTGACTAGACAAATTACGACAAACGAGACCTTAGTGGTAATGTGGATAGGAAACCACACTACTTTGAAAAATGAATTAGAGCCAATATTAAAAACGGCTGATATTATACAAGTAGATACACCCTATAAAGAAATTAAAGCATTTTGTTTTACCAAACATCCAAGAAAGGTAAATACCAGAATCCATCTGAATGGCTCATTGAGCCCTTTTAGACTTACCAAACTTTTTAGAGAGGCCATAAAAAATAGTTAATATACAAGTTCAAAAATTCATAACATGAAGACTAAAAAACACTCAATTTTCTTTTTTTTATTTCTTATTATTTCAATAGGATGGACTCAAAATAAACAAAAAATTTTAAAGGTTTCGGAGGACGTTAACGGAGGAGTTAAAGTTGTAAAAAATATTGTTGATATAAACGGAAATTTAGAAGTTAAAATATCCAAGGAAGAGCTTCTTAAAAGAATCGAAAACGATTACCCATCATTTGCTGAACAAATAGAACTTAAGAATAGAATTAATCTTTTAAATAAAGCTTTAGAGAATCAAGAAAAGATATATACTGTACTAGAGAAAAATATTAGGACTGCTGCTCAAGATAAATCTCTTAATGACTATGTTTTTGATTTTATGAGTGAAATTGAGGATACTGATTTAGAGAATAGATATAATAGTTTATATTATGAATGGGATACATTAAGTGATGATAATGATGATAAAAAAGTTGGTTACGAGCTCTACATTCTCAGAAAGTTTAATGCTTATAATAAAAATTTAGGTAAATCTTTATCAAACCATACAGGACAAAGCTTTGACATTAGTATTTTGGCTTTTTTAAAAAATAAGCAAGGAGGTGACAGAGTTCATATTGAGAATTTTGACTCTTATTCAGAGCGAGAATTTCATAGAGTTCAAAGATGGGTTACCAATATTTCTCCTGAACAAAAAAAAGAGCTCGAAGCTATTGCTAAAAAAGCCAATACCTTAAATGAAAGTGCAGCAAGTTTTTTTGATAGTTTAAAGTCAGATATAGAAAATTATATTCCTAATTTGGAGTGTGCTACTAGCTTAAAATATGATATAAAAACTTTTTTAGATGACTCTAATGTAGAAAGTAATATCACGGACGCTTTGACCAAAGATATTGAGGTATTACAAAAAAAGTATAATGGGATTTTTGATTTATTGTCAATATCAAAAGAGGATATTTCTAGTTGGAGTATTACAAGACCCTTTGATATTATTGAAGAAGTTAAAAGACTAAATGATTTTAAGGATGATATACCGACTTTGATTTCTGGATTTCAGTTTACAGGTTTGGCTATTACAGATATTAAAAATGAAGTTAGTACCCTAGTTGATAAGCTAAATAAATGTGAGGGAGAAATACAGTCAGGTGTTGAATACTTAATTAAGCTATTGGAAACCTTAAAACTCGAGCAGACTAGATATATAGCTAATGAGACTATTGGCGAGGAGGTTTATAAATTTTCATTCGATAATTTACCAGACACAGGATATATTAACCTTGAAGGTTCAGGGAAAAGAGACAATGGTGATGGTCTAGAGATACAATTAGTAATTACGCCTAAATCTGGTGATGATAAGGTCGATGAACAAAAAAAACGAATACTAGAGAAAAGAACACTTACCATGCAACTCATTGGATTACGTTCTGAAACTGCTGTTGGTATTATAATGGCAGATTCCTTCAATGAGAATAATTTTCTACCAATAGAAGATAAACGCTTTTTATATGCTCCTTCCGCTGCCTTGCTATTAAAGATTGGTTCTCGTAATTCTAACTTATACAATGACTTTATAGATTTTGGATTTGGTTTGGCAATTTCAACACCAGATTTTGATACCGATGGCACTCCTGAGTTTGGTGCAGGTCTTATGCTTACTGCATTTAAAGATATTTTGAGTGTTGGCATTAATTATAATGTTACACTAGATACGCCATACTGGTCTTTCGGTATCAACCTACCCTTTACTTTACCTGGAATTCCTATTAATAAAGTTGATTAATTAAAATTATGGAAGAAAAAAACACATTTCACTTAGGAATTACTATGGCTGGTGCAGTATCAGCGGGAGCTTATACTGCGGGTTTTATAGATTATCTTATCGAGGCTTTGGAACTTTGGGAAGATCAAAAAACTATAATCCGAGAAAAGTTAGCCAAAAATGAACCATTAAGTAAATATGAGAAAAAGGTTCCACTGCACGATGTTTGTATTAATGTTTTAGGTGGAGCCTCGGCAGGTGGAATGGTTGGAATGATAACAGCACTTTCCACATACTCAAAAATGCCTTCTGTAAAACAACCAACAAATGATAAAACGGGAAATATTTTATATGATAGTTGGGTTTTGCTTGATGATGATATCGACACTAGTATAGAAAATAAAGTAGCGACCTTTCAAAAAATGCTTTATACAGATGATTTTGAAAATAATGATGATGGCGTTCCATCTCTACTCAATTCAAAGTCTATAGATAGAATAGCTGATAAGGTTTTCGATGAGCTCGTACCAAAAGACCAGAAAAGAGAAAGGCCTAAATATATATCAGAAGATTTAAGAGTCTTAATAACGCTTTGTAGTTTAAGAGGAGTGCCATTTGAACTTAATTTTGAAAATATGCTATCATCTCACTTTCCTCATACACCTGGTCACAGAATGAATGAGCATATGATAGTGGCACATTTTAAAATAAAGTATGATGAAGACCTAGACAAGGATATTTATTTAAAATTTGACCCTTATGATAAGGACTCAGAGGCGTTACTTAAATTATGTACAAAAGGCACAGGCGCTTTCCCTATAGGTCTTGCAGCAAGACACTTTAAAGGGAAATTATCAACAGAATATATAAAAAATTGCATTTTAAGAAACTTAGATATTAGTGAAGAAAATAAATCCGCGATTGATATTAAAATTGATGATGAAAACTTTGATTTTACAAATATTGATGGTGGAACAATAAATAACGAGCCCTATTCTGAGGTAGTTCAAGTTTTAGAAGAAATTTCTCCAAATTATAACCCTGAACTTCCATTGTTTGGAACCATAATGATAGATCCATTTCCTAACTTTTATAATCAGGATGAGGCAGCACCAATTGAAGACCCTTTTAATGGTTCATTTTTTCAAAAAAACTTTTGGAGTGTAATTCCTAAAGCCTACACAACATTTAGAGAGCAAGTAAGAGTCAAACATAGTGGTTCGTTTTACAAGGATTATTTAAGACTTCTAGTTTTTCCTGTAAAATGGGAACAAAATGGTGTACTTAAAGACCACCCTCCCTTGGCTTGTTCTGCTTTAGGTGGGTTTGGTGGATTTTTAGATATTGAATTTAGAAAACATGATTTCTTTTTAGGTAGAAATAATGCTAGAAACTTTTTGAGAGCTTTTTTTATGCTTGAATATGATGAAAACAATCTCCATCCTTTATTTAGAAATTTAAATCAAGAAGCAATTGATCTTTTTAGAAGGAAAGTTAAAAATAACGACGGAGTAGACACCCTATATCTTCCAATTATACCTGATCTAAATCTTATATCAGATAAAGACGTTGGTCATACCAACCCCTATTATTATACAATTGATGAATTTCCTAAACTACAAAAGGGATATTTTGATAGTATTAAACCAAGTTTAAAAAATAGAGTGGGTAAAATTCTGTGTTTCGAAATTAATACAAGATTTGAAAAAAAATGGTTGTTGCGAAATGCACTGAAAATTGTTAAAGGTAATGTCACGAAACGAATTGTAAATAGCGTCATAAAAACGATGGAAAAAGATTTTGCGAACAGAAATATGATGCCTTAAACATTTTATGATTTACGTAGATAGAAATAAAGTTGAAAAACCAAAATTCTTTTATTCAAAAGAATGCGAAACGAAGATATCTGAATTGACAGAATTCTATCAAATTCCTAGATCCAAAAGAGCGCAAAAAAGATTTGTAGAATACTACGCTCCTTTTGGTATTATAGAGGCTTTAAATGAACTGTTTAATGGTAAATGTGCTTATTGTGAATCTAAAATTATTTTGGATAAATCTAATGATTTTCTTGACCATTTTAGACCAAGAAATAACGCAAAAGGTTTTAATAAAGATCAAACAGATTTAGATCATTATTGGTGGCTAATGTACCACTGGAATAACATGTATCTTAGCTGTTTGGAGTGTAAGAAATTCAAATCCACTTGGTTTCCTGTTGAAGGTAAAAGAGTAATGCCAATAACTAATTTTCCTGAAATTGTTACACAGGAAAATAATTTACTGATTGACCCTTGTTACGAGGAAATTGTAGAACATATAGGTTATGATTTTAAGACAGGTAACATTATTCCTTTAGATAAAAAAGGTGAAACTACTATCGAAATCCTTAAACTAAATAGACGAAGGCTTGTTAGCGGAAGATTATCTGCAATAAAAGAGGAGTTTGATAGTTGGGAACGTATATCAAATCAATATAGGAAAACAAAAAAAATAATAGAGGATAGAAATACTAATCATTGGGTTGAACTATTAAATTATTCTTCTAAAAAAGAATTTGTTGGAGCAAGAAGAGCATTTCTAAATGATAATTTAAATAATAATTTAGAGATAAAAACAGCATTCGAACTCGCTATTAATTCAAAAGAAAAACCACTTTTTAAAGAGTCAATTTCGTTTAGTCAGGTAAATCGTCCTTCTGGTGAATTAAAGTCATTTGAAAGGCCTACAATTGAAGATAGTGACTTTGTAAAAAAAACAAACCCTTACTCCAAGAATAAAGAATTACTTGAAATAAAAAAATTATTAAAAAACGTTTATATCGATAAGATTGAACTTAAAAACTACAAATGTTTTGATTCATTAAAAATAGACCTCTCAAAAAACACCGTAACCGACAAAGAACCTTGGTTGGTGTTTTTAGGAGAAAATGGAGTTGGAAAAAGCTCATTAATTAAAGCAGTCGCTTTAGCTTTAATGGGACAAAATTATTTGAATTCTTTGAACCTTGATGCGAGTAAGATTCTTAAATATGGGAAATGGTCTGGATATATAAAAGTATATGGCTCAAAAAAAGATGAGTTCTTTGAAATTACATTTAACAAAGACTCTAAACATCTAACTTCAAATATTAAAGAGCCACCTTGCTATCTATTGGGTTATGGTTCAACTAGACTTCTGCCAAAAGGAAATCTAATGCCAGAGTCTGATGTTGAGTATGTTAAAACAAAAAACCTTTTTGATTATTCGATTTCTCTTTCTGATGCACGACAATGGTTGTTAGAAATACCATCTAAGATGTTTAATCAAGTAGCACTCTCATTAAAAGATTTGCTAATGTTAGACCAAGACGATGTTATTAAGAGAAGTAAATCAAAAAATGCTTTATATATAAGTTATGCCAAAACAAAAAATAGAATAGATGTCGATGAATTAAGTGATGGCTATAAATCCATTTTTGCAATAACGGTGGATATCATTAATACATTGTCAAAAGATAATTTAGCATTTGAAACAGCTGAAGCAATTGTCCTTATTGATGAGATTGGAACACATCTTCATCCACGTTGGAAAATGGAAGTTGTAAGCAGGCTCAGAAAAACATTTCCCAAAATACAATTTATTGTTACGACTCATGAGCCTTTATGCCTAAGAGGTTTAGAGAGTAATGAGGTTTTAGTTTTAAAGAGAAATGATGAAGGGAAAATAATTTCCTTAAATAAATTACCCAATCCTTCAGATTTCAGAGTAGACCAATTACTTACTTCCGAATATTTTGGGCTAAATAGTACACTTGACTTTGAGACAGAAGCTCTTTTTAAGGAATATTATAATCTTTTAGCGAAAGAGAATAGGACTGACGAAGAGCAAAATAGAGTTTCAGAACTAAATCAATTACTACCCAATAAAAAACATATTGGAGATGATATAAGAGATGAGTTAGTATATTATGTAATTGACGAATTGTTAGCAAAACAAGTAAAAAAAGAAGGATTTAAAATTATCGATGATAGTATAAAACAAGAGGCATTAGATAGAGTAAAGAATATTTGGGAGTTTATGTCTGAAAATGATAACTAATGATAAAAGTCGATAGAAATGTAATTCAGCCTCCAGATATACTAACCAATCCAAATGGTCGCGGTGTAAAAGAAACAAGTAGGGCTATTGAGTATTATTCAAAAGCAAATGTTAGTAAACCAATGAAGTTTACTGTTTATTCAAATTCTGAAGTAAAGGACACTTTAATAAAACTCTTTAAAGAAAAATGCGCTTATTGTGAAAGTAAGTTTTTGCATGTTTATTCTGGAGATGTAGAACATTTTAGACCCAAAGGACAAATTGCAGAAGCTCCTAATCCCAAACCTGGTTATTATTGGTTAGCATCAAATTGGGATAATTTACTACTGTCTTGTAGAAATTGTAATCAAAAGTTAAAGCACCTTACTGTTGGAAAAACAGAAAAGGAGACAATGGGTAAAATGGATCAATTTCCATTAGATGATGGAGGAGTTCATATACAAAATCACAAAAAGGATATTTCAGAAGAAGAGCCTTTTAGATTATTAATTAATCCATGTAGAGAAAATCCAGAAGACTTTTTTAAATATGATATAGAATCTGGAGTAATTGTCCCGAAACCCACTACCAGAAAAGAAAAGAAAATGGCAGAGGAGTCTATAAGAGTATATGTTTTACAAAGAGTGCCATTAGTTCAGGCAAGAGAACGAAAGGCAATACAAATATTAGCGCAGATCCAACGCGTAAAAGAGGCGATAAAAAATGTGAGTGATTTTGCAGATAACAGTTCTAGTATTAAAAAAATATACTTCGATAAAATTTTAAAAAAGGAGCTTAAAAAGTTAAAGCAATTCTTATCACCAAATGAAGAATATTTAGGCTTAGCTAAACAAATAATCAATAAATTCTTAGAAGCGAATTTCCAAATATCTTTATAGCCATGAAAATTATTGTTTACTTACCTGGTCTAGGTTATGATTACTCTGATGTTTCCGGTTATAATTATGCAGAGAGATATATGTCATCAATGGATAAAATGAATCCAGATAAAAACATAAAATATTTACTGGAAAAAAAAGAGTTGAAGTATGGATTTCAGAATGATATAATTTCTCAAATAACATCTATTTATGAATATGATTCTAATATTGAAGATAAGAAGGAGACTCATCGAATTCATGAATTCTATTATGCAGATAGTCTAACAGAAAAATTTAATAGTAAGAACATAATATTAAAACTGGTTTTGATATTATTTACATTATTTAGTAAATCAATTGTCTTGATAAAAACATTCGTTAGAAGTCAATTTTTAAATATTAAAAAGAGAATTGAAGCTGTTTATTTTTTTACCATTTTGAGCCTTATTGCAATATTTGCGGTTATTTTATTTCCAGCAATTTTGACCTCTTTTACGGGATTGTTAAATCAGGTAATTACCAATGATGCTTTTCAATTAAGTCAGTCCGTAATCAATTTAGATTCTTGGGTGGTTTTTTCTTATTGGATTACGACAATAACAGCATTATTAACCACCATTATTCCTAATTTTAGAAGTTTTATTTCAAATACAGCTACAGAATTTTTATGCCTTGATTATTATTTAACAATAAGCGATAATAAGTTAGAAATTATAGGAAAACTTGAAGCCTTAATAGAAAGAATTTCAGAAAATGATGATTATGATGTCGTAGAAATTCATGGTTATAGCTTTGGTACTATTGTTTTAATTGATGCTATATTTCCCTATGGGAATAAGCCAGCACTAAGGTTAACTAAAGAAGTAAAAAGAATAGTCACAATTGGTTGTCCTCATGACTTTATAAGTACCTATTATCCAAATTATTTTTCTGAACGAGCTTTACCTAATAATTCAAGTTTAAAGGAGTGGTACAATATATATTCCGAAATAGACATTTTATCATCAAACTTTAGACCAGATGATAAAAAGGAAAATGGCAGTTTTAAACTTTTAAATTCCGATATCGAAACACAAAATATTTTCTTTAACATCATTAACCCGAAATCACTGAATTTCTGGAGTCATATTGGTGTAATAGGAATTAGAGCACATAAGCTTTTTTGGGGTAAAGGTGTTGATTCATCGAGTTGTTTGAATATGCTAGTGGAAAAGAATAACAAAATTTAAAAGTGTAAATACATTAGAAACGTCCTAATTATAATATTAAAAAAAACATGAAAATTAAAAATGTACAAGTCAAAAATTTTAGACTTTTATCAGATATATCCATTAATCTTGAAGACGATATTACTTTAATACAATTACATTTGCCTTAATAGGTAAAAAAGACAGCTCTTTTATAGATGCGTTACCTTTTTTAGTTTTATAAATTTTAGACTAACTCTCGAAAGTTTTATTGAACAAGGCTTTATAAAGTGAAAGTCAAAAATATTCTACGAAATATCACCTAAGTATTTTCTTTTAAATAAAGGTTCGTTATCTCCATTTTAACGCGAACAAAAAGTTGAATAGGGTTCCCCTTACAAAGAGTAATGGGAACCCTTAGTTCTGTCTCAAATCTATGTTTTAATTTTATCAAGTAGGCAAAATTTAAGAAAAAACAAAAGATTATGAATCAAATCTTACCTGTAGTGTAATTATATAAAGGTATTTATGTTCATTAATTTTCGAATTCAATTTCTATAAAAATTAAAATAAAACAGCAGACATTATGTGGTATAAATAATGGCCTAAAAAGCAAGTTTATGGAGAAGGCCACACTATTATAGCACATTAAAAACAACATGACGGTGACAAACGGGCTAGCCACCCATATTAAGTTAGAGTATGTGAAAGCGAAAATCTAACTATAAATAAAAAAAGAGTAGCCAAGAGTGAAATGAAAATGACCGAGTTTAAAACTTGATAAATAAAATTATGGTTTCGAAAAATTCATTAATAATAAAATTAATCACATGAAAATTATTAAAAAATTTAAATCAAAAATTGCTTATGCATTAACAATCGTTTTTTTGTTTCCTACAATGTATTCTTGTACGACCGATAAATTAACAAACGAATTTGAAGAAAATGCCACTTATGATCAAATTGCCCAAAAATATGAAGGTTCTGCCAAGCAAATAGCTGATGCAATACGATTAGTAAATAGTGAGTTGCAGAATAGCTTTCAAGAAAAGCAAATTAATGGCGTTGAAATAACCCAAGAATTAGTTGACCAATACGCAGTAGCAGCTGGGTATGATAAAGGGGAGTTTACTGTAGCATTAGTTGAAGAGGTAATGGATAAAAACGAAGATTTAATAACATATGGATATATGCAAGTTTTGGATGATTACAATTTAACAGGATTCACAAAACTAAAAATACAAGAAATTCTTGATGGACAAGCTTGGATATCTGATTTACAGAACAGTCCTAACTATGCAAATTTAGCTACAAATGAAAAAGAAATGCTAACCTTTATCAACACTGTTGCAAAAGAATCAAGTTCATTTACACCAACCGAAAAAGCACGTTTTTGGGATGGCTTTACTTCGTTTGGGGTTGGAGCAATTGCGGGAGGAGTATTATTTGGCCCATTAGGTATGTTTTTTGGCGGTTTGATTGGCACATATGTAAATAATTTAGCGAAGAATTCTTGAAAATAAAATTTATTAATTATGTCAAAAAGAATAATTTTATCATTTATAATAACTATAACATATTTATGCTATGGTTTTTCTCAAGAAAGTAAAGCTGGAAAAGAACTGATTTTTAATAGCCATATTGGTTTTGGGACTCTTGAAATTCAAAATTCATTAAAGTTAAATGTTTTAAGTATTGAAGCCTTTTTAGGTATTGAGGTTTTAAAATTCAGTAAAAATAATTCTTTAATTACGGGTGTTGAATTTCTAAATATTTCGGGAAATTTAATGTCTGGACAAACAATCAACTATCTTAACAATAAATATTTGAATATTCCTGTTATTTATAGAATCAAAAAAGAGGCTGATAACAATATTTCTTTTTTTGGAGATTTAGGTATTTATGGTTCATATATATTAAAGAGCAAGTTTGAAGATATTGAAAATGAAATTTCTAATACAGAGAATGGAGTCGGTTTAAATTTAGGTCTTCAAGCAAGTATTGGAGCAAGTATTAGGTTTGATGATGCTTTCAAGTTTAATATAGGATTTAAATCAAAATCTGACATACTTAATAATTCTAAAAATTCTTTACCTGAATACAAATTAACAAATATGTACTCAGTATTGTTAGGTTTTAATTATAAATTTTAATAACCGAAGTAAGTTGAAATACTTAAGCATTTTTGCCATACTACTTTTGTTAAGTTGCAATGAGCGAAATAACCATATTGATTTTAATGATTTTAATTTTAGTAAGGATAATACCTATTTAATTTTCAGAGGAACTAATACAAAACAAGGTTATTTCGCTAAACAATTTAATATCAAAGATAGTTTAAGTACTCATGTTGGTATCTTACAATTCAAAGATTCCGAATGGTTAATTTATAATGTATCTGATTTTAAGGACAATTTTTCTGATTTTAAGACACAAAACTTAAATGAATTTTTGACATGTAGAGATGGAAAGGTTTTATACTTGAGTGTTTGGACTATAAAAGGAAATGATTTAAAGGAAACTCGTTTAATTACTTCAGTATTAAAAGAGTATAAAAAAAATAAAATCGAGTTTGACCGATATTTTTCTCTTAATGATTCAACAAAATTATATTGTTCTGAATTTGTAAATATTGTTTTGAAGTCTGTTGATTCGACTAAATTTAATTTTAAACCAATAAAAAGAGAATTAAAAGGAGTGTATAAAACTTATTTTAAAAAAGACACTTTAAATTATTATCCTGTTGACATATTTGAATTTAGTCCTCATATTATAAAAAAAAAGGAATGGTATTTTGAAGAATAACGTGATATAACATCGTTTGTAAACCATTGCTTTGACAGAGCTTCTTTGGAAAGGAATTTTAATTTTTCCAAAGAAGTTTTGTGTTTTTGATTGTTCTGGAAAATCACACAAAATTGTTCTTGCACAACGACACTATGCTAAACTTTAAGTTAGTCACTTCTATTTTGGCAGCTTAACGCAGTAAATCAAAATTTTAGTTTTGTTGTATAAGTACAAAAAAGCATTAGCAATTATAATTTAAATATTATGTCATTATTCAGGGCTATAAAAGACTTTAAATATATGTTCTTCTTCTTCTCCACTTAAAGTTAAATTTTGCAACCCTAATAAAGAGTAAGGGGAACAATTAGTTCTGTCTCAAATCTTTGTTTTAATTTCATCATGTGGAAAAATTCTACAAATACAATATAAACATTAACCAAATCTTAACTATAACCTAAGTGCTTATAAAAGGGTATATGTTTGATGATAAAGAATCCGTAATAAAAATAAGGGTAACAAAAGACGGAAAGAGTGCTAGTATTTATCATATTATGGTTAACCTAAAGTATAAAATACTATTAAATATAATCAGGGCTTGTTTAAATTTTAATCTCTCCCCAAACCAAAGGATGCGCACTAGCGGCTAAATTCTTATTAGAAACAGATTTGTAAATAGACCATTGTGGTTGTTTTTCTGGCCACATCGCTTTACGATTTAAACCACAAGAAGTCATCTTATCAAATAGAGCAGGGGAGAAGAGCATATAATCGTTTTGCTTAATATTTACACCCATACGGTAAGCACCTAATCTAAAATAAGTAGCATCATTCCCTTTATCAGAATCCACATGAAAAGAGCGATGTTTAGTAATGTCTTTTAAGTTTGTGTCTTGGATTATTGGAGATAAAGAATTGCAATAAGGAGGAGCATTAAATGTGCCTGCAATGATGATATTGGTTTTACCTTCTGCTTTAAGCTGATTATAAATAGCTGCAATTCGCGTAACTTGATTTTTTCTAAGGGTGTCAGAATAGGTTTTATCTTGTTTGTCTTTTATGAGGTAGACATTGAGCAGCCAAATTGTTTTTTGCGAAGGTGTGGTAATTTCATATACGATGAGGTTTTTACCGTCGTCGTTTAGGGTGGTGTTGATGTTGTACGTTCTTACAGTCTCAAGATGATACCCTTCTCTAAGCGCAATACCCATTTCTAAACTATTCATATCGTTACCTTGTAAGACAAATGATTGTGAATACGGTTGACATCCATATTTTGGAAGAATGAGCTGATTGAATTCTTCAAAAGAGGCCCTGTCTTCAATTTCCTGAAGTAATAATATATCAGGATTTATGTCAGCAATAACCAGTGCTTTGTGATCCGTTGCCTTCGTTTGAATGGGAATAGTTTGTAGTTCCACCCAACCATTCCAATTGGTGATATTATTTGCTTTATTTTCTAAAGAATGACTTAAGCCTTTCATATAGAGAAATCCTGCTTTTCTTCGTAAAATAGCATAAGGGCGAGGGCTTGGTTTCTCAAAACCAATGAGAAATGATAACTCTTTAATGCGGTCTTGTTGGTTCACGGATTTAGAAGGATGAAGCATCAATGTATCGAGTTCTTGTATCCAATCGTTGAGGTTCTTTCCAAAAGGTTTGTCAAGTAAGCTTTTGTCTCGGTGAAATAAATTCTGAATGTTAAAGGTGGCGATTTTCATAATACGTGTTTTTATTTGCGTTTATCATTGGTGTTTTCATCAAAGGGTATAAGGTTAAATAGTTCGCGCATTCGACTTCGGACACGATGACCATATAGATCTTCCAACTCTTGAGCATTTAGATTTGTAGTGGCATGTGTTTTTATCTTGTGATCCATGAAAAGCTCGTGACGCGAGATTAGAATTTCTCCCATAACATTACAGTCTTTTCCATAATGTCGTCCCATCGGTTCCACACCTAAATCATCGAAGCAAAAGAATTGCCTACAGCCATAATCTTCAATAATTTTATAACCTATATGATTAAAGCCAAATACAATATTTCTACACGGAATTAAAATATATGGTTTTTGTAGCGGGACGATATGTTTTAGCAATAACATTAAGCTTGTTTTACCACAGCCCACTGGTCCAGAAAGCAGTATGCCTTTGTTGATGTCAATATTATTTTTTTTGCAATTGTCTTCATCTTTTATAAGGTAATGGCAGAGTTTTAAAATAATGTCGTGGTCCTCTTCATAGATTTTAAAACGGTTGCCAAATAGCAATTTTCCTTTAACATCGAGGTAAATTAATATTTTTTCAAAGTCGTAAATCACTTCTTTGCGATTAAAAGATCCAATGGAATATTCTATATTTTCTTCAATGAGTTTACAAGGGTTGACCATAATCTTTTTGCTTTGAGGTGCTCAAGTTGTCCTTTTTATGAGACACTTCATTTTTAGTTTCAAGTGCCTTTGCTTTAAGCATCCAATTACTGGCGCTGGCGTGCCAATCTTCAATTTTTATTTTACCACCAATTTTCCAACCAATCGCTTGATAGTGATTGTAAAATTTTGAAGCTTCAATCGTTGGCCATTTTTTACTTTTAAAAAAAAGAATAACTTCAAATTCATTTTTTGGTAGCTTAGTTTTAGTTATGTTTTCTTTTTGTTTAGTAAAGTTTGTATTAGGTACTAATGCTTGTTCAGTGCTTGTTTCATGCTTGTTTAGAACTTGTTTAGAGCTTGTATCAAAAATGAGCATCCTAATTTTGCTCCCTTTATAAGGGTTATGAGATGGCAAATAATGTATGTAGTCCCAACTATGTAATTGCTTAAGGCAGCGATGATAGGTTGCTTTCGATCCAATTTTAGATTGTATCATAATTTCTTGTCTATCGATATAAAATTCTTTTGGAAACCGGTTAACATTCCAACATTGAAATAGTGCCATATATAAACTGACATGTGTTGGATTTAATCGCTTATCTAAATAGAATATTTGAAATATTGAATTGAGATGTTTTATATAGTTCATAAAGCGTTTTAAATGGTATTGTCTACACGGTTCTTATCCATTACCTTTTGAATTTCTGCGGCATCATAGTATATAATACCTCCAACCTTTGTAAAAGGAAGGGTACCATTTATGCGGAGGTTCTGTAATGTACCTGGACTAATTTTGAGTAAATCCATGAGTTCTGAAGATTTTATATATTTCTTCAGTTGGCCCTGTGATTTTTTGCTTAAGATGTCCTTAATTTCAGCGAGTAATTCTAATTTAAATTCTCTTAAATCATCTGTTGTGATTATAGTGGCTGGCATAATAAAAGGGTTTTAAAGAAAGAGACTAAAAAAAGGTCTTTAAACATTTTGATAGTCTCTGTTCTGTTGATTTGACTTTCGTTATGCAAATTTGTGAGGGATTATTCTATGGTCTTCAATAGTTTATCCAGAGATGGGAGTTTTTTTTAATATAAGTTTTGAATAGTTTTGTAGATGAGATGGGCGAGTTCAATAAAGGTATTGCCCTAATTTGTATTAAAAATAATGGAGTTTTTTAGCAGATATGGTATTCCCAACTTGGGGGAAACTTAGGATTATTCATCCGAATCCTTAAAGCGTTTCAGAAGTACTTTTGTCAACCAATCTAAAAATTTTGTTTGACTGTTTTTTCTAGCTCTTATTTCTATAAAAGTGTGATAGTAATTACCGAGTTCGATGTTAAATACCTGTTCAAACATAGAGGCTAATTCCTTAATATCGGCAGTTCCGCTATTTATGGATCCGCTACTATGCAGAGCATAAATTAACTCCGTTAATTCTGTTTTGCTTCCTGTCCAGAAAAGTTTTGAAGATGTTTGCTTCATTGTCTTATTTTTTGTGTCTTTATGAGATTGTAATTTTTCAATTTCTTGTTGCAGGTAAACAATCAACATATCATAGGCTATAATTGTGGCTACTGTGGTGTCTTGACACGTAGAAAACTGGTCATCAATAAAAAAGTGAAAGAATTCAGTTGGCAATCGTAAATCAGATTTGCCTCTAATAAAATATTCTTCATCAAGTGTCGTAGCCCCTCTGCGATAGTAGTGATAGAACTCTAAATTATCATTGAAAAAGACTTGTAATTTATTGATGTGATTATTTAAATATTCTATTTGGTATTTGGAGCTACTTCTAGGGCGTTTACTTTCTATATTAAAGAGCCTAACGTAATAAATCAATCGACTGAATATTTGAGGTTTTATATGCTTAAAAAAACTAATTTCTTCATGTTTTGAACTAAACCCTTTTTTTAGGACACTTTTTCGGAGTTTCTTAATGCATTTTTCAGCTTTAGCAATGCCATTTTCGGCTTTGTATAAAATATCATCAGTACGGGACTCCAAAGACTCCACCGTTGTTTCAAATTCTGATATTAATTCTTGATACTTCATAACTATACAAAGCCATGTGTTTCATTTTCAACGACATTCTAGTAATCCCAAAAGTTCCAAAGTGAAATTGTCTGAAGCTTGTATATAGGCATATTTCTCTTCTACCACAGCACCAAGTTTCTTTTTCTCAAATGAAGCGGTTAGTCCCAAATCAATGGTTTTAAATTTTAATTGAATAGCCCTCTTAAGCGTTTGATATAATAATTGTCTGTAAGTCTGATAGATTTTAAGGTAATCATAGTCCATACCGACTAAGGACGGAACATAGGTTTGAGCGTTATTTTTATAGCAAAACATTACTCCAATGATTTTGTTTAGTTGTTCAGGATGATGTATGAGTATAAATTCCCAATTGGGATGATCAGACATGTTTTTGAACAAATTGATAGGGTACGGAAAGGTATTTAGTCCAAGGTTGTTTAAGCGGACATTGTTATACAATAGATGAACTTGGTTGAGTTGGTGAGCATTGAGTGTTTGCAAGATTGAGATATCTAAGGAGGGTTCATAAGCTAAAATGTCTTTCCTCAAATGTTTTCTGTTTCTTGAGGAAAGTCGAGATACATAAACTTCAATGGCTTCATCAGCTCTTAAATTAATGCGACATGAATTTGGCATTTGTATTCTAACAAAACCCTGACCAAGAAAATAACGATTTAAGCTATCGTTCATGCTAAAATCCCGAAGTGCAATCATTTTAGAATTAGAGCGCTGTTCCAATGTTTCTAAAGTTTGCATAAGCATATGTAGTGCCTCTTGCTTACGTGGATGATTACCGTTGACATAGAGATGATTACCTTCAGTGAATAAACATCCTAAACTTAAAACTTTTGAGGTCATGTAATAAGGATCTGATATGCGCTTTTCTTCAAGAGTTTTAGACGCAGTAGCGTTGGCTAGCATATCATCCTTCCAAAGCGATGAGGAAATAAAAGTGGCTAAGACCGGATGCTTTTGCGCATCACAAACAATGAGATACCAGAAATTCCAATTATTTTCTCCCAGCACATTATTTCTAAATGTTTTCTCCAAAAATTGAAGTCCGTCCCAATCTTGAATACCACAGTCCCCAACCAAGTTGTTCCACATTTGTTTATCAATTTTTGAAATAGAAGTTTCTAATTGTAAGCTTAGATTTTTACTTATTGTTTTTTTAGTCTTAATTGTTGATTTTAATTTGAAGGCTTGATGTACGCGATGTAAGTCTGTATGTGTTTCTTCAAGTGCTTTAGGTAGATGATAGACCATAGCATCCACCAAAGCTTTAATTTCTGTACGTTGGTTATGTCTTGATATTGTAATTCGTACACCTGTGTTTTTTACTGGAACAGCAGGGAAGAGACCTAAGTTGACGTAAAATCCTTCCTTCATTAAACGATTGACAAAATTATATCCCGTTTTAGGCATACCGGTTCCAATGAAGAATACTGGTGACATGTTTTTGTCAACAACAGGTAAATCTGTCTGCTCTAATAAGGAGTTAAAATATTGAACTCTTAATCTTAAGTCGTCTTGAAGCCTATATATCTCTGGGGATAAATGAATTTCTGCAGAAGCAGTGGCTGCTGCAACAGATGCTGGTTCTAATTGCGCAGAGAAGGTCAAAGGCCCGCCAAAGGTTTTTATGTCTTTGTGCATTTTCTTGTTAGAGCAGACTAATACGGATCCACTGGCACCAAAGGTTTTACTCAAGGTTCCAAACAAGAGCATATTTTCTGAAAGTGCATTGATTTCATTCATAACGTAACCTGTACCATTTTTTCCAATCCAGCTCATACCATGGACATCGTCAAAATAAAGATGCAATTGCGGATATTTTAAGCTTAAAGTTTTTAAATCTTTAATAGGAGCGAAATCCCCAAACATAGAATAAATACCATCTGCCATATACCAAATCTTTTTTCGGCTATTGGTGTATGATTTTATTTTATCCTCCAACATGTTTAAATCATTATGACGAATCATGTCTATGGGAACACTTCTTGTTTTTAATACTTTAGCAGCACTTTGCACACTCCAGTGTACTTGATGATCTAAAATAATTGCATCTTGATCTTTTACAGCACTCGGAATAACACCAAGATGGCCTAAAGTACTATTCTTAGTAATCACAACGGGATGTTGATACATTTCAGAAACTTTTTCTTCTAATTGTTTGTAGAGCGGATTAGAAATGTATGATTTAGATAATGGAAATTGCGTGCCGTATCTGCGAATGGCATTAATAGCAGCTTCTTTCAATCTCGGATCTTGCTCTAATCCTAAATACCCCGTAGTACCAAAATGAAAGAGATTTTGGTTCTTTACACCAATAGTTCTGCCCGAAAAATTGTCTCCTTCAGCATAGAGGTGGAGTACACCTTCATCTATGGCATCTGTAAAAACATTATTTACAGTATCTAGGAAGTTATTGTGTTTAATTTTTGCCATCGTAATTTGTTTTGCAATTAATTTAATAGCTTTTATTTAAAATTGAATAAATACGCTTCTGCTAAATCCTTTTAAGGCAACTGTTAATCCTTTGTAGATAATGATTAATCCATATTGACTAATGATAGTTAAGTGAGGTACAATTGTTATATTGATTATTTTGTAAATTTATATTTATCAATAACCAGTTTTCTTAATCATTATGTCAATAGCACTTGAAAATGAGTATGCTACATATAATATTGTTAATGGAATCTTGTATGTCACCTATCGTAAAGATGTTATATTAGATTTACCTGCCGCGGTGTATGTTGTTAAGGATCGACTTTCACTTCATGAAGGTCTTTTTCTGCCGGTGCTATGCGATGTACGTCAAATTAAAGAAATCAATAAAGCTGCAAGAGTGTATTTAGCCATTGAAGGTTCTACATTAATTAAAGCTGTAGCTTTTATTGTAGAATCGCCTGTTTCAGATATGTTGTCTAAATTCTATCTACGTACCAGTAAACCTCCAATTCCTACAGAAGCATTTACGACTATGGAACAAGCGTTAATTTTTTTGAATCAATATAAATGATTTATGCAGCAGTTATGGTTATAGGTCATACCTGTTGGTGATATAGAGGACGTAAACCGATTCAGATGGATTATGTTATAGCGCAAAGAATGAAACTTATTAATCAAATGCTTTTAGAAATGGCATCTGGTAATTTCTTCTATCGCATCGAACGTTCCAAAGAAAATGATGAGCTTGAAGCGCTTATTGTAACTTTAAACATGTTGGCAGAAGAAATTCAAGATACAATCATTCATCAAGGGTTTACAAATACTGAAAATACGCTTTTAGACATTGTTCAAATGAGTTTTATTCTAGACTCAGAAGGACGTATTCAAATGGTTAATCAGCAGGCATGTAATGTTTTGTCGTACTTGTATGAAGATTTTATAGGTAACTATTTTGAGGTTTTTATAGCGAAATCTTCTATTCAGAAATGGAAAAAGACATGGCAACACATTAGAAAGAAGGCGTTTTTTGATACCGCTATAGCCTTAAAATTTAAATCCAAAGGAAATCTACTCATTCCTAAAAATGTGTATATCACAACTTTTAATGACCCCCATACTAAATATAGTAAAACACTGCTATCGGTTGTTCATCGTTCTAGTTTTCAAAAACAATTAGATGCAAGCTTAAAAGCGCGAGTTATTAAAGACAGTAAGTCGGGTGTCAACTCCAAAAATAAAACGTCCAAACCAAAACTTAGATTAAGCTTCGAAGATATCCGTAAAATAAGAGAAGGACATGACATCATTATTAATAATTTAGATGCTGAACTGCCGTCTTTAAGAGATTTTGCCTTACAAATAGGAACTAATGAGTTTAAATTAAAGTATGGTTTTAAGGAACTGTACGGCACCACGGTGCATCGGTTTTTAATGCAAGAACGGTTGAGAAAAGCTCAAATGATGATACAATATAGTGATGTGTCGCTTAAATCAATTGCCTATAGGGTAGGTTTCAAAAGTATGCCTCACTTTTCAAGAGTGTTTAAGAAGCGTTATGGGTATTCTCCAAGTGCATTGAGAAAGAATTCTATCTCTAATGATAAGTAATAACTTCGTTTGTATTTATATATAATCCTTTAGAGTAAAGGGCTTATCCGTTAAAAATCAAAATTACTTAACACCTTTACCATATCAAAACAAAAGATATGAGATCGGTTTCATCAATACTAAGATACATACCAAATTTATCTAAACTTTTATATATTCTATTATTCGTTTATGCAGCGAGCAGTAAACTACTAGATTTTCAAAATTTTCAAACGCAATTAGGGCAGTCACCACTCCTTGGAGCTTTTGCATTTCCAATTGCCTATGGGGTCATCATTATAGAGATACTTACCTCCTTAATATTAGCTTTAGAAAAAACAAGAATTGTAGGGTTATATATAGCATATATACTCATGGTAATGTTTACTGCTTACATTGTAGTTATCCTAAATTTTACTTCCTTCACACCTTGTTCATGCGGAGGGGTTTTAGAAGATTTGAGCTGGACAGAGCATTTGATATTTAATTGTGCATTTATAGCTTTAGCGCTATGGGCTATCTTTTTATCTGAAAAAATGAATAAAAATCAATTAGCTGTCAGGTTGTTGTTAATGACTTTAATTGCTGTTTGTATTATTGTTGGACTTTTTCTAATATCTGACAATAAAATGAAACAAAATAATGCATTCCAAAGGAAATACATGCCTCACGCTTTATCGAAAGTTGGAGTCTTTGAATTGGAGTCTGACGCTTTCTACATTGCAGGTATAGATAGTAGCAATATTTATTTGGGTAACTATAACGCCCCCTTATACCTTAAAGCTGTTGACGTTAATTTAGATACTTCTCAGGATATAAAAATTGAAATTGATAATTATACGCTTCCTTATCAAAGAGTGAGAACAAATGTAAATGATTCGGATTTTTTTATAGGGGATGGCACTGTACCTGTCATTTTGCATGGTAAAACGAACAATTGGCAAGCTAAAACTTTTTCCTATAACGATGCTTATTTTTATCAGTTTGCTGTTATAGACAGTTCAACTCTTATTCTATCTACAACTAGTACATCTACAAAATCCAATGCTTTAGGAATCTTACATTTAAATCAAGATAGCATTAGCTTCAATTTACAACCTGACATCCTTAAAAGCCAATCTACGGGAACATTTGATACTGATGGAATACTATTGTGGAATAATCAAAATAAAAATGTGGTATATGTCTATTATTACCGAAACCAATATGAAATAGCTAACAGTCAGCTAATTTATCAGTCTACAGGAAAAACTATAGATACCATTGAGCAGGCCCAAATAGATGTAGATTACTATAAAAAAGAAGCTCATTTTAAAATTGGAAAATCGGTCGTGGTCAATCGATATGCTTCCACCTATGGTGATCAATTATATATCAATAGTGATCACTTAGGCCGTTTTGAAGATGGTGAAATACTCAAATCAGCAAGTATTATAGATCAATATAAAATTAGCGATAACGCATACCTCCAAAGTTTTTATTTCTATCACCAACCGAATCAAAAACTTGGTGAATTTAAAGTTGAACAAAATCTAATTGTGGGCTTAGTCGATAATCAATTATGGGTATATCGAATTCGAAAAGAAGGATATTTTAAAGAGTAAACAGCGCGTTGTTTCAGGAGGAAGGCCGAACACCTGTATATATAGTAGGCCATAATATTAAATTTTTAAATTATGAAAACAAATCTTTTAAAAAGGGCATTACCAGTTATGGTATTTATGATGGCAATAGCATTTGCCTTCGCCAGTGAAAATGTATCAAGTGAGTCAGAGGAAACTTTGGTTACTGGTTATATTTTTCAGAATGGTAAGTGTATACAAGCACCAAAAGACTGTAACCAGTTACTTGGCCCTGCTTGTATTTACTTAGGTAATCAAGTCTATTTAAACAAAGAGGGCGACACGTCTTGTAGTGTGCCCATGACTCATAGACCGTAATTCTGAGTAGTGAGCGAAGAGTGATTTGTCATTCTTCGCTCATTTTAAAATGGTATCAAACCATTTTTTTGTCTCAAACCTTAAAAAGTTTTGATTAACCTTATCGATTAAAAAATGACCTTCGTTCTCAAATAATATTAGTTTTGCTTCGCTATTTAAGCGTTTTAAACCCATATATAAATAAACACTCTGAGACCAATTGACATTGCCATCCTGTTTTCCAGCCCAAAGCAATAATGGGGTTTTGATATCTTCTACATAATTTAAGGGAGAATTTTGATGGTAAGCATCTTTTGATGAGTAATAGGAGGCCCCCATTCTTAATTGTTGGGCTTCAAAGCGCCACATTTGATTCATATTCCAATCCCATGCCACATCGTGATAACTGCTAATTAAATCCGTTACTGCTGCTCCTGCTACAGCCGCAGAAAATAAATTTGTCTGACTAACTATATAAGAGGTTTCATAGCCACCAAAGGAGTGTCCAATCAGTCCTAAACGTGTCCTATCTATAGACTTTTGTTTAAGTACAACCTCTATCGAAGCTAATACCGACTGTAGAGCAGAAACGCCTGGTGATCCAATTTTATAAGAAATATCAGGAAGGAGAACAAAATAACCATCCAATACATAATCAAGTATATTAAAACCTATAGTTCCTGCATTTGAGGGTGGAGAGAAATTATTTACCTCCACTGAGTTTTGCTCATAAATCCAAGTAACCATAGGATAGCGCTTATTTGGATCAAATTGCGAAGGATATATTAACACTCCTTTTTCTTGAAATTCAGAATTCACCGTGTAATGGAACACTTCCTCACGTCCTAAATCTAGGGGAAGCAATGAAGGATTACTCTGGTACAAAAGCCTCGATTTTGACATTTCTAGTGACACAGCTTGTACACTAGGCGGACTGTTGAACTTACTCTTTTTAAATACTATAATGCCTCCCTCCAATGATACCTGTCCCTCCTCAACATGCGCAGGCTTATAAACCTTTTCCTTTGTGCCTAAATCCTTGGACCAATAAGCATAGCCACTTTTTAAATCATCACCCTTCATGCTTAACAACAACCCCTCCTCAATATCAAACACACTGCTAGTACTGTAGGTTTTAGAAGCTAAAAGAGTGCTGTCATCTACCTGTATTCTATAGGATATGCCTTGTTCCTTTCCCAAGGTTATTTTATGCGGGTCTCCATTATCCATCCCGACCATCCAAATATCGTACTGATCGTATAGAAATAGCTGCTTCTCATCCGCCGTCCAACCAGGATTGCCATAAGGTAAAACGTTTTCAATGCCATATAACTGTTTATTTTCAAAGGAAGTTGCTATGTCGTGGGTAACATTAATTTTGTTTTCACTGATACAATCATAAACCCACCAATCTCCATTTTTAAAAAAGGAAACATATCTCCCAGAGGGGGAAAAACTAAATGTATTTGGTGCAGTTGAAATTTTCTCAACTATCAACTTGAGTTTTCCAGTTTGTAGATTTTTTATATACAAATCAATATCAGGAAATTGTTTGTATTGAGGCTCGTAGCTCAACATATTATACACAAGCACATTGGGATGTTCGGGGTGAAACCTGTAAGACGGAAATTTTTCGTCGTTAAGATCTTCTGTATGGCTATTTAGAACATCCCAATAGACTAACTTAAAACTGTGCTCGCGTGCCTTGTAAGCTTTCATTCTAGGAACTATCCAGGGATCTTGAGTAGTCCAGATTTCAGCTCCAGAAAAAACAGAACCTTCTGATTTCAATGAGGAGCGATAGAAAAAAACGCCAGACCCGTCGTTTTTTAGCTCTATGTTCTTTTCAATAATAGAGCCCTCCACCAAGGGGACTTTTAAAACCTTATGCTGGTGTTCAAGATTATGGTCGTTAAATCGAAAATGATGTAGTTTCTGTAAGGGACTACTTTCTATAAAAGCTATAGAGTTTCCAGATCCGGACCAAGTCATTTTCGTGTATTCAAAATGCTTTCCTTTTTCTAGAATGACCAACAACTTTGTCGAAGCCTCATAAACCAGAATTGTAGATAAAGTTGCAGTAACGCGATGAATCATAAGCCTATTTAATTGAGGGTGCCACTTGAAACTTTTAACATTCTTCAGCTCTTGGGTATCTTGAGTTTCGAGGTTAATAAGCGTTAAGTTACTTTCATTAAGTAGGGCTAAAAATCGAGAATCTGCACTAAACTGAAATGAAGATATAGACCCAAAGTCGGTTTCTTGCTGTTGTAATAGATCTATTAATTTAAAGCTATTACTATCCTTAGATTTAGTGCCAAACCACTGGTTATTATTCGAAAAATCAAAATCATAAGAGTCTTCAAGCTCAAAACGCTTTTCATTCGACGTGTGTTGCACATGCAATACATTAGCTTTATTGTCAAAGAGTTCTTTAAAAACAACCCAACGACCATCAGAGCTTAGCACTTGAATATAGGTGTTCTTACTCAATAAAGTGTCAGAGGCCTTTATTCTAGTACGCTCATGAATAGGCTTCTGTCCATGTACAAGTACTACAGATAAAAAGCAAAACAGTTTAAGAATGTAAATGCAAAATGACTTTCTTTTATATAGGTAACAATATTCCATCAGTAGTAAGATTAATAACCTGGGTTTTGAGGAGACAAATTCGGATTCATTAAGAGCTCTATTTCCGGCACTGGCAAGAGAAGGTCTGAAATGTTCCAATTAGGTTTTACTGGCGATAATACCGACTCTGATCGCTGGGTTCGCTTCAAATCAAACCAACGATGACCATGCTCTGTAAAGAATTCAAACTTTCGCTCTTCTAAGATGGACTCTAATATCTCAGGGGCTGTTGTTGCTGATGTGCCTAGCAAACCTGCTCGAGTTCTAACGCTATTTAAATCGTCAATAGCTCCACTAATATGACTTAAATGAGCTCTGGCTTCGGCACGTAGGAGATACTGTTCTGCTATTCGAAATACAATAGAATACTCCATAGAGCTTCCTGTAAAATCTCTTAATTTATATTTATAAGGGGCATACCAATTTTCAGTGTCCCCACTCACATTAAGTATCCAATGCTCTAATCTTAAATCATTAGCTTCAAAAGAGGCGACAAAATCAGGATTCAAAGCCAGTAATACAGGTGGGCCTTCTGTAAAAATAAATGTACCTGCCTCTATGGTATTGTCACCTTCATTTTTTGACTGAAGCTGAAGAATAGTGGAAGGACTGCTTTTTAAAAATTCATCTGTAATATTCCCGTCAAAGTTATAAATTGAGTTTGCATTGATTACAATAGAACTTTCTGTTTCGGCGGCTTCCCAATCTTCTAAATACACATAAACTCTAGCTAACAACGCTGAGACCACATATCGATTAGCTCTAATACGCTCACCACTCACATAAGTTTCACTAATTTGACTCTTTGCGATAATCAAATCACTTAAAATTTCACTGTAAACAAGCGCTGTAGACAATCGTGATACATCCTGGTTCACAGTATAGTCTGTAGTGGTGATGTAAGGGATATCCCCATAGAGATTAACGAGATAAAAATGAACCAAGGCACGCACAAAAAGGGCTTCACCAATTAATTGGTCTTTTACCTCCTGTTCTAACGTTTGCGAATTAGCGATACCGTCAATAGCTGAATTGCACATGTAAATCAAATTGTAGCTACTATCCCATATATTTTTAACCACCGCATTAGAAGCAATGATTTGATGTTGATAAAACCAATCAATCGGTTGTCCTGGCGCTCCATAATAATCCAACTCGTCAGCATATAAACCCATCAAAACGGAAACCCCATACTGAGTCCCTGTTAGTAATACATCATCTCTTAGTATCCCATATAATGAAGTTACAGCTGCTTCAGCGGTAGCTTCGTTTTCAAATACGTCAGCACTGAATATTTGTCCTGTAGGACTATCTACTTCTACAAAATCCTCACATCCTATAAAAAGTAAGCTAAGTAACAGTATTTTAAACCTAACGACGTTTGTATTCCAATTTAAAACATACATAGTTTTCATATTTTTTTTAGTTAAAATTTTAGTTTCATACCCAATGAAATTCGCTTAAGTGGTGGCAAATAGCCTGCGTTTTGCTCGGGATCCCCTCCTTTAAATCGAGTAAAGGTCAGCAAGTTTTGTCCTTGTAAATAAATTGAGCATTCCGGAGTTGCTTCTCCCAATGGCAACCGGTAGTTTAAAGACATAGATTTTAAACGCATAAAAGAGGCATCTGAAATAACCCCACTACTTGCCGTAAATTGCGAATAGGCAATATAGGCGTCATAATTCCAACCAATAGTATAGGCTTGCATGCTAGCTTCATCACCAGGATTCTGCCACTGGTCTAATACACCTAAGGGCTGGTTTTGCATAATACCTGGGGGCTCTGTAGTGTAATATGCATTTAACCCCTTTTTCTTCACAAATTGTAATAGCAGATCTAAACTCCAGTTCTTATATTGAAACCTATTAGAAATACTCCCATAAAATTGAGGATTCAAATCGGCATTGTATTGTCGGTCTTCTGATGCCGTAATCATGCCATCACCATTAAAGTCTTCAAAATCAAACAATCCTGTATTGCTGTTAACACCAATAAGTTTATATAGCCTGTAGACCGAAAGTGGTTCTCCAACTACTAACTGATTAGCATAAGTAGTGTCTTCTAGGCCATCAAAAGCAAGCAGTCTATTCTTAGGTAAGGTAAATTGAAAGGACGATTCCCAGCGAAACTGATCCTGATCTATATTAACGGTATTTAAGCTGAGCTCCCAACCTGAATTTTCAACTAAAGCATCCAAGTTGCCATTAATGGATGAGAATCCAGTGGTACCCGGTAAAGGCATTCCTAATAATTGGTTATCTGAACGATTATTATAATAAGCCACTTCAAAACGGATGCTGTTTTTCCAGAGTTCCATCTCTAAGCCGCCCTCTATCTTCCTAGTTGTTTCCCACGCATAATAGGGGTTTAACAAACGAGAGGGGGTAAGCCCTATATTTCCGTCATAATTGCCATCGGTGATACTATACGAATCTAAATATTGATAATCTCCTATTTGGTCGTTACCCGTAGTACCAAAACTGGCCCTGAGTTTTCCAAAACTTAACCAAGTTGAGTCTTCAAAAAAAGAGGCTTTAGAAAATAGCCATGCCGCTCCAATAGCCCCAAAATTTGCGAAACGATTACCAAACCCAAATCTGCTAGAACCATCACGCCGACCAGTGATATTGAAAATATAGGTTTGATTTATATTGTAATTTACACGTCCATAAACTGCAGCATATTTGTATTCTGAAGAGGCCTCGTTTAGTGGTATTAAATTATTTGCTGCACTCAGGTTATCTAAAAGTTGGTTACTAGCATATCCAAATCCCATCAAAGCTAACTGCTCATTCTTTTGCTCTTGTAAAGTAGCTCCCATTAACCATGTCAATTGTCCTGAGCCTAAAGAGACAGAACCGTCTATTTTAGGTTCTAAAATCCAAGATTGTCGATCCGAATTATTTTTCATGGAATAGGATGAACTGCTGTTTAATCCAAAAGCGGGATTATAAATCGTATGCGGGTTTAATTGAATTTCATTCATCAAGCCCTTATTATAGCCCATGGTTAGTCGTGCATTTAAGTTAGGAGTTAAACGATAACTTAAGGTGCTATTAGCTATTAGGGTAGTAGTCTTATTTTCATATTTTGCATTTAATGCGGCAACTGGGTTAGTCCAAGTGTTCTCTGCCCAATTTAAAGCTCCATTCTCATCATAAAGTTCAGGTGCGTTTGGCGGTAAAACACGAGCCACGCGAGATAAGTCGCTTGCAGGTAGCGTATTAATAGCATTGCCATAACTACCCGAAAACTGTAGTTCAAATTTATTATCTATGGAGGTATGGGTAAAACTAGTATTAGCTGTACCGCGTTTATAATTAAAATCCTTTGGGTATACAGTGGTCTCTTTTAAATAAGTACCACCTAGCATAAAACGATTATGTTCATCCCCTCCCGAAACGGAAGCCCTAAAAGTATGATTGTAGGCATTATTTGCAATTAACTCCTTCTGCCAATCCGTGTACCTGTTTTCATCCCATGTGCCGTTTAAATCATAAGCATCAATAGGTATGTCGGTAATGCCATCATTTACAAAGGCCTCCCTTCTCATGTTTAAATAGTCATCGGTTTGTAAAAGATCTATGAGTCGAGTAGGAGTCATAAAAGTTGTGGAGATGTCCGCAGAAAACAAGGTCTTTCCTGCTTTTCCCGTTTTAGTACTAATTAAAATGACACCATTGGTACCCCTTGAGCCATAGATTGCTGTAGCATCAGCATCCTTTAAGACTTCTATAGACTCTATTGATGAAGGGGCGAGTGTGTTTAAGGGATTTATCACTCCATTGGGCATAATTAATACGGATAAGTTACCGTTGCTCATACTACCACTATCAAAAGGTACCCCATCAATTACATATAAAGGATCATTTCCTGCAGCAATACTATTTTGGCCTCTAATGCGTACTGTATAGCCACCACCGGCCAAGCCAGTAGTAGACACAACGTCTAATCCAGCTACGCGTCCTTGTAAAGCATCTAAAGCAGTAGTTACAGGTTGCCCTTCTATAACGCTTGCATCAACTTTAGTAATACTACCCGTGCGTTCCTTATCTTTTACAGAGTAATACCCAGCATTAAGTACCACAGCATCAAACGCAGTAACATCGTCTTGCAACTGCACATTAATCACGTGTTGGCCATCAACAGGAATAGTCTGACTTAAAAAACCTAAATACGAAAAGACAAGAATATCATCAGCGCTAGCATTGATACTATAGGTGCCATCAATTAACGACGTAGTGCCTTTATGACTTCCTTTTATAGATATAAACGCCCCAGAAATTGGAAGTCCTTCGGTGTCTGTAATTTGACCTTTAACTTCAATTTGGCGCTGTTGTGTTGGTGTCAACACCTTTTTGCTAATGGTAATATAAGTCTCGTTAGTCGTTGTAATAGTGTAATCCGATTCTGGAAGGCATTGTGATAATAACGTCATAACCTTAATCACTCCGCTTTTGAGTGGGATGTTTGGGACATCGTTAAATATATCAGACTGGTAAATAAAGGTACATTCTGTTTGTTGTCCTATCAGTTCTAACACTTCATAAATACTCATAGTCTTATCAGAGGCGATGGTCACTTTTGCGTTTTGCGAAAAAGTAGCGCTTGGTGCAAGACTAAAAGCAGTCGTGCAGAATAGGAGGAATAAAGTTTTCATGATGAACATCGACATGCCTTTCCATCGAAAGAAATGCAGGCTTGTAAATTTAATTTGCATAAATTTGTGCGTTAATTGGTTTAAAACCGGTTAGTGTATAAAGGGGATTTAGCGCGTTACTGTCCAGGTAGTAGCTTTATTCCCTTTTCTTATTTAATTGTAATCGTCTTGTTTTTTATCTCATAGGCATTTATAAATTGTGTGTTTTTAATTCCGTTTAGTAGAGTATTAATATTATGTTTTCTATTTAGAAGACCACTGAAACGGACGTCTTTAAGGTCATCAGACGCAAAGGATATATCCACATCATACCATCTAGAAAGCACCTTCATAATGTCCTGTAAAGAGGTATCTTTAAAATTAAAGTAGCCCTTTACCCAAGCCACATGGTGATCTACATTCACTATAGACTTAGTCAATTGGCCTGTTCTTAAGTCTATTTGAGTTTGCTCTGTGGGGATTAATTGAGCTAAGGTGCCGTCTGTACGAATAGTTATGCGACCTTCAACCAAGGTGGTATACATATAGGGCTCATCTTGGTAGGCCTTTATATTAAATACGGTACCGAGAACGTCCACCTCTTGTTGTTTGGTGAGCACTTTAAAATGATTCCCCTGATGCTCGGTACTAGGGGACACGTCAAAGTAAGCCTCGCCATAGACTAACTCAACAATGCGAGGCTCTCCTTCAACAAAATTTACAGGATATTTTAGTTGACTGTCTGCATTTAACCAGACTAAAGTACCATCAGATAAAGCAATTTGATACTGACCACCTCTAGGTATTGTGAGGTAATTAAAAGCCAATTTAGAAGGGGTAGTGGCTTTGCTATACGTTAGGCGCTCGCCATCACTTTTAACCATAGCATTTTCATAGGGGTTATCCTGTTCAAGAGCTATAGCGCTACCATCATCTAGGGTTAAAATGGCTTTATCCGTTCCTGCTGTAATTGGTAGCGGCTCTACCTCCAAAAGTGTGTTGTTAGTACGATTATGAAGTACTAAATAGGTTAACGATACTAAAGGAATAACCACAGCCGCCACTTTCATAAAAGTAGACATAGAACGACGCTTTTTTGGTCTTACTTTACCATAATCAGAGATGCTTTGCGCTACATTTTTCCAATCCGCCTCCTTATCAATTTGGTTAAGGAGTTCTAAATTTTCTTTAATAGCTTCGTTAGATAGATGTTGTTTAATATGCGTCTTGGCATCATCTGAAAACAAATCAGACGCTTCCAAATCTTCTAAGCCTTTATTTTCAAGTAGGGCTTTAGATAGCTTCTTGCTGAGTTTAAATAGGTCTCTAAAAATTGTCATAATAAACCGTGGGTTATAACACCAAAACGACAAAAGTTAAAAAGAGGGTGCAAAAAAGAATTAAAAAATATTTAAGAGGCTGCCAAGCGCATGCCTTAGCTTCTTATAAGCAATACGCTTTTGAGATTTAACGGTGTTTTTGCTTATAGAGAGTTCTTCAGCGATTTCTTTATTGGTATAGGCATTTAGCGTTAACCTAATAACAGCTTCACTTTTTTTTGGTAGATGCTTTATAGCGGTCTCTAGTTGGGCATAGGTATCTGTAAGTGTTATTTGGGTATAAAAAAAGTCATCGCTTAACATATGGTCAAAGTCAATATCTGGAGATTGCACCATACGTCTATGATATTTACTTTTCAGATAGTCTAAACAGCGGTTTTTAACGGATGTATACAATAACGCTTTTATCGCATAAAAATTAGGGTATGGGGTATCGCGTTCCCAGATCTTAATAAAGACCTCTTGTACAACATCTTTAGCCGTATCCATATCATTAAGATAGGTGTTGGCAAATAAGCACAACGAAGGGTAGAGGGTCTCAAAAAGTGACTTCAACCCGTCCATACTTTTGGGGTGTACTTGGCTTGTAGACATAATGCATTGGTATTACAAGGAAATTTTAAAAGATTTCCTTTTTAATGTAGAGTACCAAGCGTTTTTTTAATTTTCAAACTGTGCAGAAAAAATAGGGCGCAGTACTCAACTTACCACGTCAGAGGTACTGGTATACCGTGCAACGATAAGAGAGCCCACGCCCGGGTACGTGAGCCTATCTACTTATCATCTCGTTGCAAAAATTACCAGTTTTCTAACGTGAGACTTAAAGCGATGACTTCAAATGTTTTTATATACGAAGGATCGCAAATTTATAATATTTAAAACAAATATAATGAAATTCTTTAAATGTGGTATTATAGTACTACATTTTTTGTGGTTATTTCTTCGATATTTCTCAAAAACTAAATTGTTATGGAGAGTTTTATCAAGGAGAAGTTATTAGTTTCATTTGGACAATTGTTAAGAAAAGTAAGATTAAATAAAGGTTTGAGTTATCGTGAATTAGCTCAGCAATGTGATGTAGATCATAGCCAGATTAGTAAAATTGAAAAAGGGCAAGTGAGTATTCAACTAACTACATTATTTGAATTGGCTCAAGGTTTGAATATTCACCCAAAGGAATTAATTGATATAGATTTTAAATTGGAAGAAAAATCTTGAAATTAGCTGTATGAATGAATTTTATTTTTTTTGAGTTCTTTGCGATAAGAGTCTTCATTTCCTCTTTTTCCATTGTTTCGTAAAGTCGTCTTCTTCGGCACCTAATGGAAACAAAACATAGTACCATAAGCAATTTAGATAATACCTAAGGATTCTAATCCATCTTGGGAGTTTTGATTTTGCCATGGTTAAAGTTAGGAAAAAAATCTTTTTTTTAATCTAGGGTGTTGTAAAATGCCATGTGGGTTTAAGTAAGATGAGCGTCACATGTGTTCTGGTTTCAGCTGCTCTATTAGATATTTAATTTTAGCGATAATCGTTAGAACCAATAGCAGAAAATGTGATTTTTATGTCTTCACATTGTACCAAGGACAAGACGTCTTGCCTTTTGGTCTTTAGGTGGTTAAGCCGCTAAATAGGTAGCTCAAAATGGAATAGGGTATTTGATTAGATTTATGGAAGTCGGGGAGGGCTAGCAATAAATTATATACGGCTTAAGTTAGCATTTTAATAAAAACACTAAATTTAAGCTATATAATTAGAAAGAAC
>NZ_JABTEL010000016.1 GCF_013285155.1 Winogradskyella undariae
TCATAGTTCTAATGACACGCAGTGTTCTATAACGTTAATGATTATGTACAAGCTAATTGTTGTATCTTCTTGTTAGCGTAATAATGTTTTTGTGTGAAATTTGACATAATCATAGTTCTAATGACACGCAGTGTTCTATAACGTTAATGATTATGTACAAGCTAATTGTTGTATCTTCTTGTTAGCCTAATAATGTTTTTGTGTGAAATTTCACATAATCATAGTTCTAGTGACACGCAGTGTTCTATAACGTTAATGATTATGTACAAGCTAATTGTTGTGTCTTCTTGTTAGTATAATAATGTTTTTGTATGAAATTTGACATAATTGCTTCATTAAGCACTTGCCCAAGCAATTAATTATACACGGCTGTTGTAAAACGTTTTTTTATGATACGAATCTGTTATATAAAAAATAATTGGATTCTAAATGAATATTAAGTTTGTTCTAAAGACGTTCTCTTTTAACTATTAAAAGTGGTAATTTTAGAATTTAAAAAGGATATGGAGGGCTTGTTAGTTAATAATAATTATTAATCGTTTTTGCTTTTCAATTTTTGAATCACCGCTTTTAAGTCTTCAAATTCGGTATAACCACTAGCTATAGTATACAATTGATCTTTATGCCTATAGATAATAGATGGAAATCCACGGACTCCCAACTCTCTACTTTTTATAAAATCGTTTTGGGTAGCCAGCTTCATGCTCTCAGAATTAAATGTATCACTAAAGGTCTGATAATCGATGTCTAGTTTTTCGCAAATCACTTTATAGAAGTCTAATTGCTTAGGATCCTTAGATTCTACATAAAAATAATACTGTACCAATTCATAAAACGTCAAAGTTTTATCTGGTGCTATTGTTCTAACGGTAATTACGGCTCTACAAGCGGGTTCGGTATCGTAATTAAATTCGTCTTTTTTAAATATGGAAAAATCAAAAGGTTGACCAGATGTTTTATTAACCTGATGCCAGTGGTGTTCTAAAAAACGCTTAAAAGATTTACTCCAGTCTTGACCTCCACCGGGCCTTAATCCTCCCATAAGGAGATTAAATTTTATTTGCTCTTGTGTCGCATAACGTTCTAAAGCGTTTATCTGTGGAGAAATTCCCCAACACCAACTGCACATAGGGTCACCAATATAAAAGAGCTCTTCGTCATCGTTCCATACAATGTCCTTTTCAGTAGCTTCAAAATCTGGTATTTCACAAAGACCAGTGATCGGGTCGCATTGGACTAAGATTTGTTCTTCCTGACTTATGGTTTTCGAAGTGTAACCAAGGGCTAATATTAGTGCAAAAAAATATCTCATTAAGGTTTAATTTATTTAAAGTAAAAATACGAACTCTTTTAGATCTAGTATAATTATAACTATGAGCCTCTTATTCTGCACGTTTACTTAGTTGCTCCAACTCAAAAATTAAAGCCAATTTATAAGCACTATCTCTAAAGTCAGCAAATCTACCCGAACCACCAGAATGGCCGTTAGAAAAGTCGGTTTTAAGTAACAATACGTTACCATCGGTTTTAGCGGCTCTTAATTTGGCGACCATTTTAGCAGGTTCCCATTACCCTACTCTAGTATCGTTGAGCCCCTTGAAAAATAACAGGTTAGGATAGTTTTGTGCTTTAATGTTATCATAAGGACTATACGACTTAATATAGTTATAGTCTTTTTTAATTTTAGGATTACCCCATTCTTCAAATTCACCCCACGGTTAAGGGTAAGTTTTCGTCTAGTATGGTGTGTAGTTTTTTTGCAATTTAATGTGGGTTAATAAGCTCTAGCATTTAGACTCACTAACCCACAATTTTAATTATTTAATAATAATCTTTTTAACCACTAGACCTTTATTAGACACTATTTTAAGAAAATAAACACCGTTTTGATAATAGTTTAAATGTATGGTATTACTTGGATTATTAGCTTCAAATATTAATTTGCCTGTAATGGTGTACAACGCCAAACTTTCAATCTCAACATTAGGATTCGAAGTTATGTTTATTTTTCCGCTTGTAGGATTTGGATATATTTTTATAGCATTGACAAGTTCATTATCTTCTACACCTAAGGCACAATTGCTACCCACTACATAAGAGATGTATTTAGTTACAGCTGAACCACCTGCAAAAGCAAATTTACAGGCATAGTTTATAGTTTCTCCATCGGTGAAACCACTCAATGTTTTTGTAAATGTGAGTCCGGAAACCTGATCCATCGCCGTTTCTGTAAACGGTGATTCATTCCATAAATAGGCTACCACACCTACTCTATCGGTGTCTAACAACTCAAAGGTAAAGGTAACGGTAGAGCCAACAGTTTCGAAAGTTGCAATATAACCCGTAGAAAAGCTTCCTTGTTGCGCTTCGTTTGACGTTTCTGTACAAGCCATGACTTCGTTAACTGTTATATTAACACTTTGCGATGTATTTTGCGCACCACCATTATCGGTTGCTACTGCAGAAATTTGATGCGCTCCGACTGTTGCACCAGACCAAACAAAAGTAAAAGGTGCTGTAAGTGATTCTCCAATTTTAGTGGCACCATCATAAAACTCTACTAACGTAATAGTACCATCTAAATCTGTTGCAGTTACTGATATGGTTATATCTGAAGTCTCTGTAAATGCATCCGCTTCCGCAGGAGATGTTATAGAAATAGAAGGGCTAGAATTCCCTGTAGCTGAAACAATAACTAAGACTTGGTCTGTTGCAGTATACGTGCCATCGCTAACCGTTAAATGACATTTATAAACGCCTTCTTCAAGATTTGAAATAGCAGGCGATTGTAATGTATGATCGTTAAAAGCTATTAAAGATGGCCCATAAATTTGTTCCCAATTATAAGTTATGGACTGTCCTTCTGGATCGTTACTTAACGATCCGTCTAAGGTGGCAGTCGTTGTAGGTAATACTACCACGACGTTGTCTCCAGCATCTGCAATTGGTGGCGCATAGCTTAACGGACTAGCATAAGTAAAATTCATTTCACCAAGATTCATTTCGCCATTGGTAAAAACGAGTCTCAATATATTTTCGCCTTGGTTTAATTCTACATTATTAACTATAGCGTTTGTCCAAGAATCCCACGCGCCAGTTGTTGCCAATGTCACATCTGGACTGATAATATTACCGTCAATTTCGAAATGAAAAGGACCACCACCATTAGAATTTCCAGAAGCATAACGTAAAGTAACATCATAGTTACCTGCGGTTTGCACATCTATAGTATATTCTAACCATTCGCCAGCCGCAATCCAACCAATAATTGGTCCTTCTGTTGCATCTAAAACGGCATCTACATATTCATTGGTTCTGTAATCGCCTTCGTTGTTTTGTGAGGTATCGACGTAAGAAATATTTTGTCCAATACCACCTTCAAATTTATCATAATTACCAGCTTCAATACTGCCAGGAATAATAAAAGGTGTTCCAGCATACGGAACTTGCTCACCAACTTGTATAGTGATGCTATTAGTAGTGTTAAATTGATCATTAATAAACACTTTAGCATACATACCATGAACACCTAAGGTTAAGTCTGTTGCTTCTATTTGATATGGTGCTGTTGTGTCTTCGCCAATGGACGTGCTGCCATCAAAAAATTCTACTTTCGTAATTCCAGATCCTGTAACAGTAGCTGTAAGATTAACACTTCCGCCAGGATAGGCTTGGTAAAAATCGGCGACTAAAACACCAGAAGCATCAATATCTCTACTCGTTGCCATTTGGTTAGCAGGAACCGCTAATGTATATCCATCTGAAAACGTTACGGTAATAGGCGCATCTGAATAGTTATGTGCGACATAAGTAATAACACCATTATTTGAAAAAGAGGCTGCCACAGGGTAATCTGCAGTTATAGAAGTGTTAACCGTTCCTAAAGTATTCATAGCATGTAGCCAATGGTAGGTAAAGGCATCTGACATCCCAAATTTTAAGGAACGATCTGGATTAGAATCGTATAAATCTATAGCAGCCTGAGGGTCTATAAAGGACAAGTATTTATAATACGTATCGTGCCATAAATTAGCATTTTCTTCATTGCTCAAAATGCCTGTGTTTGCAGAAATTTCGGTCCATAGGGATTGTACATATGATGTGTTATGCCCTAAATATAAAGAACCACCATGAATTGGATACAACTCAATACCGTATGATGCCGCAATATCTGATGTCCAGAAAGTACCGTTGTCATAAGAATTTCCCCATACTCTAGAAACTAAACCATATTGTTGCGATGCAGAAAAATTACGGTTGTACATATCAAACCAATACTCTTCTATTGCGGTTTGTTCTGTGGTATAAATGTAAATTCCTAAATCTCTAATGGCATCATTTTCGGTAATACTTCCCCAATGAATTAAAGAAGACGCAAACTGCATACTCTCTGAGGTTGATTCTTGGTCATTTCCTTGAGGGAATGAAGCAAAACCATTAGCCCAACTATGACCAGCATAAGGACTGAAATTTCTTAAAAAAGGAAACGTATCATCATTTCTATTATCTGAAGCTGCATCACGTATTAATAAGTTGATCATTTCACCCCATTGATTAGACCAACCAGGTTCCATTTGCTCCATAAAAGCAGCGGCATGAATAAAATAGCCCCAATGAAAATGGTGATCATTGATGTTGGTATCTTGTCCATGTCCAGCAGGATAACCAAGTAAGGAAGACCATGTGTTATTGTAATAAAACAAGAATGCCACTTCACCATCATCTGCTTTTAACCAATCTTCTAATCGTTCTTTAATGGTAGCAACCATTTTATCTCTTGCCTCTGTATTACCCATTTGGTCTGCAATTCTTGCGGTTTGAATTAACCTATTCATTACCTGACCTTCATTATAAGAATCTGTCCAAGTTGCTAAACCATCATTTTCAATCTGTGCTATTTTACTATCCAATTCCGCAGGACTAAATCCAGGACTATAATTATCTAAATATGGTAAGGTTGGTAGAATACCTTTAAATGTGTTTTCTACTGTAAAACTATTTCCATCCATAGTTTTAAGTTCTCCTCTTACAACATCATAACTATATTCATTAGGCGTTGGAGAGCCCGCTGTTAAATTGTTCCATTGATGTGGTAATAGACCTAATAATACGTTAGTATCTGTACCTTCTTTTACATCTGTAGTAACCGTAAATGTTGTCGTTATTTTTGAATTTGTTTCGTTGTAAGTATAGTTAGACGTGGTGTTACTTGGAAAAACGTAGGCATATTTTTTATACGCTTGTGCCACTGTGCTTACATTAGAAGTACTTTGTGGTAGCATGGCCATAGACCAGTAATCGTTTCCGTTTAATGTTGATGTATATACAGCACCAGATTGCGTCCAAGTACTCCCAACAGGCGCATAAAAAACAAAATCTGCTCCACTAGTAGCGTTCTCAATAATTAATAGTTCATTAGCTATAGATGCCGTTCCGGAGTTGACTGTGATTTCAACAATATCGTCATTATCTTTAGTAAAGTAGATAAATGGCATCCCTATGCCAGAAGTCGCTTGTAGTTGATGTGAACTATCTGACCAATCCATTGTAACGGTCCAATCTGAATAATCAGAAACTGTAGTCATTGAAGTATTTAATCCGGTAAGTCCAACTTCAATAGGTGCCGAATCACCAATAACACCCCAAGGAATATAAGTTACAATAAGACCTTGATTTGTAGTTTTCATGGTCATCGGATAATTAAATAAATTATCAGCGTGGTTTTCTTTAATCAATTTAGACCACCAATCGTTAGTTGGTGCGGGTTTACCTATTGCATTTCCGCTTAATTGTGGAGATCCTGAAGGGTAGCCATTCCTTCCTGCAGAATCTGTTCCAGGAAAATTTGTAGCATAACTTCCGCTTCCAACTGTAACTTGAGCAGTTATAAAAAAGGAATTACATATTAGAAAAAAAAGAAATACTCTGAACGATTGACTAAAATTATACCTCATAAGAACTTGTTAATTGTGAATTATAAATTTAATAATCATAAACCACATTACGTAAAATTTCACCTTTACAAATACAGTACACACTATGCCTAAACGGTATTTGTTATTTAATTTAACAATACTTTAGCAATACAACTAAAAAGCCATAAGCTATTAGTGTGTTTTTTTATCCATACATTCCACACACACATTTACTTATAACATTCTTATTGTTTAAGAAATCGTGAATCTCACAAAATAGTTCGATTTCATTAACTGAGTAGATAAATATGAGAGAAGAAAGAAAAAGAAAAGTAATATTTAAGATGTGCTTTTACCAACATCGAAGATTCATGAACTCAATAATTTAAAATATAAATCTTATAAATAAAGTCCATATTTACGTAACGCATGTACATTACAGAACATTAAATAGTGTTTGGTATTTTATAGCGATTCGCTATTATGTGGTATTTTAATAGTATGTGCGCTTTATATGTAGTGGTTGGTTTCTTATTGCTGTATTTGTAATGGCTTTAGCTTTCTAATCAGGTTCTTATGCTGCGCTATGGGCTTTTTATTTTGAAATGCCCGATTGATACAACTATTGGGTTTTGTATTGATTTCTGAATTCTAGATCTATGACAGCTAGGGCTGTTATAGACCGTTAATAATTAGGTACAAGCAAATTGTAGATAAGCTACCAAAAAGCGATCAACTCTTAACCGAATTAAAACAACGTATCTTTTGTGAACTCCTGCTTTTGCAGAAATGACAGCCGATTTTCTTATCGGTGTTTATATTGTGGAATCTTGCTTTTGCAGGAAAGACAAACCATTTACTGGACTGTAAGCTACCAAAAAGCGATTGATTCTTAACCGACGTAACCACACCAACAGAAACACTAACAGAAGGTTTATAATATTAATTCAATTTTTCAAGCTTTTTCATAATTTCATCAGCTTCAAAAGTCTTTTGGTCACTCATTTTTCTATTGGTTGTAGATAACGTGTGGGCTTCTTTTAAAAGCGTTTCGTATTGCGACTGCAATTTTTCTTTTTCTGATTTCTTTTTAAAAATTCCAAACATATATTTTAATTTATAGACGTATTATCTGTTTAAAGATACAACATATTTAATAATTTTAATCTAAGGTTAATCCATATGGCTTGGTCATTAAAACATCAATTCCTATCAAAAAAGCCCAAAGCACTTTTCTGTTCTATTTTACATAATCCCCTCTAATTTGTATTGTGTAACAAATTTATCTTCTATATTTTTAAAACTATTGGTACAGTATATATGGTCAATTGTTTCTTTTAATTCATCAAAACCATAATTAAATTGTCCGTGTGTAACATACAGAAAAACTTTTGTAGCACCTTGTTCTTTTAAGGCTTTAGCTAAAAACTTAAAGGTTCTACCGCCATCTGCTAAATCATCTACAATTAAACATTCTTTACCTCTTACATCTCCTTGAATGCTAATTATAGGCATACCGTCTACTCTAACTTTATTAGATGGAACTAAATCTGCATTTAGTTTCTCGGCAATTTCATGTGTTGTTTTGTAGGCTCCTGCATCTGGACTCACTAATACCGGATTGTCGAGCGTGTTATACACCTGTTCTACAAATTTAAAATGCGATATTTTTTCTGAATGCTCTATTAATGCTAACGAAATTGGACTATGCGGGTGTAAAATAGAAACTTTATCAAATTGCATAGCATTAATAAACTTGCTTATAATTTTTAAATCAAAAGATTCTCCTTTATGAAAGCGTCTATCCGAACGCTGCCCCAGCAAACAAAACAACGTTAATTTTGCTATCGCAGTTTTATTTTCAGTGTTCTCTGCATCCCAAGCTTCTTTTATAGCCGCGGCTTTAAACAAATCTTCATAACTATTCCCACGAATTTTGATATGAATATCTCCTTTTTCAATGATTTTAGCGGTCACTTGTCCGTCATTAAATTTATTTATTTCGTATTTCATCTGTCAATCTTTTTAAATGGTTAGGGTATTTTTTTAAACCAGCTCTCCCCCTATGGTCTTAGTAATCTTATTTTACGCTTTTATAAAAAAAGCGTTTTAAGATATGGGGTAACATTTACAATTACACAGTAGCATTAATTCGATCTCTAACCTCTTGTAACGTAGTTGAATTTAAAAACTTACCATCTTCATAAATCACCTGTAACTCACCTTCATTTTCTTCTTCTGGTGTAACTTCATCAATTAAAACATATTCACCATCTAGTACATCTACTTTAATCAATCCTTTTGCAGATTTCTTAATACCATCATCTGTAATAGGGTCTTTAAATATTGCTCTTCGTTCGCCATTGACAACAACAGCAGTTGCTTTCATTGCAAAACCAAAAGTATCTCTGGTATTAAATTGGTAGGTAAATGAACCAATACCTAAAACAACATTGGTGGTTGCAAAACCTTTATCACTTAAACGTTGACAAATATTTTCGGCACGTTCTGTGGTAATACTATCGCCATAAATAGCTCCAATATGGGGATCTAAAACCTTAAAACCCTGTGCATTTACGGTGCCTCCAAAAATATCCCAAAGCAACTCTACAACGCCTTTATCTTTAGGGGTATTACCGCCCAGAGTTTTTGATTCTCCACAAATAATAGCTACAGGATCTCCACTATCTGGTCTTATAACTAACTTACCATCTCTTGCCAAAACGTCTTCTTTTAATTGCGGTAAATAATCGGTAAGTACTTTCCATAAATCCCAAGTATCACTCACAACAGATAAGATACCGCTTGGGTAAGTGGTCATTAATGTTCTAAAAGTTCCTATTTCATCATCTTTTGTACCGGCACACATTACAGAGTGTTCTGTAGCATTAACAGAACCTAATACAAAGCCTTCTGCTTTATAGTATTTTCTTAAACTGCTAATTACAGGAAGTGAATCTGAACCTAAAAATACAGCGCCGTGTCCCATTCCTGAAATAATAGCACTTTGTAAACCAGACATACCACGCATTGAGAAATCATGACCTTGAAAATCAATAAAAGCGATGTTTTCTTTATCCGTTGCTAAAGTCCATTTCTTAAAAATCCTTTTGTATAATAAGGCTATTGAAGCAGATGTCATCGGTTGCCATAACATGGTAGATAAAATCGTTTCTAAAAAATTAGTAATCCAATAGAATTTTGGATTGGTATTTACCACCGTAAGCATAGGCACTCTAATAGGCACCTCTACGCCTTCTGGCAATGATTTTATTTTTATGGGTAAATATTGTAAATCATGTAATTCTTCATAATGCGTTACATCATATGCGGTACCTAAATATAAAGACAACTCTTCCTTAATTTCATTACAAACTTGCGCTTTTGGTTTAGAAAAAAAGTGATCTTTAAAGTAATTATGCAACCATGTAAATACATATTGCTGACCAAATGAAACTACTTTGTCACATCCTTTTGGGGCATAGCTATTGCTTCTTGGGGTCCAGTTAGAATAAACTTCTTCTGTCCCTTTTGGGTATTGTTGGTGGTGGCCTGTTTTGTAACCGTCTGTTAATAATAGTGCGTTCATAATAATAGTTTTTGTGTAATTATAACACAAATATATGTTTAGAATTAATAGTGAGCTAATTTAATTTGTGTTTATTTTACACAAACCATGTAATCTATTGTAATTGTGTGTTTTATATTTCGAAAATAATCCCCTCTTGTTTTAACTGGAAGTAGCGTTTTTGGTTAAATTGGAATAAATTAGCGGGTCTTCCTGAACCTTTTGATACTTTTTCATCAAGTTCATCAAGTACATTTAGATTTATAATTTTCTTTCGGAAGTTACGCCTGTCAATTCCTCGACCTAAAAGGGTGGTATATAATTTTTCTAAATCCGAAAACGGAAATTTATCATCAAGCAACTCAAAACCAATAGGTTCGTAAGTTATTTTACCTTGTAGTCTTTTAATTGCTGTTTGCAGAATCTCTTTATGATCAAAAGATAATTCTGGCAATGCATTAATATTAAACCATTGGGCTTGCTCGGCATCTGTTGCAGCAAATAGTTTAAAGGCATTGGGGTGTACCAATCCAAAATAGGCAATAGACACAACTCTACCCCTAGGGTCTCTATCTGGTTTTCCAAACGTGTAGAGCTGTTCTAGGTAATTAATCTTAATTCCTGTTTCCTCGTGTAATTCTCTTTCTACAGCGTCTTCTAATGATTCGTCGTCTAAAACAAAGCCTCCCGGAATTGCCCACTGCCCTTTAAAAGGGGCGTACTTTCTTTTGATTAATAATACTGAAATATTACCTTCTTCATACCCAAATACAACGGCGTCTACTGAAAGTTTTATGGATGGTTTCATATATGCGTATTTTGTACGCCAATATATAAAATAATATTAGGTATAGCCAACATTGTTGTATATGGTTTACTTCGTCTGTTCGCTGCGCTCGGGTGTTACGTGTTTTAAGCAACTAACTTAGTTAATAATTACGGACAAAGAAAGTCCGTGAGGACTTTAGCAAGTAAGCAAGAAGCCAGCTACAAAGCATACACAAAACCGTTAGCTGTAGTTTTTTTACTTCTTATTTTTTTCAAAATATTCAATTGGATTTAAATAAAACATTTTTTTCCAACCTTGTTTATCAGAGTCCATTCTCCATAGGTAAGGAATTATTGTTAAAATAGAATAATGTAAATGTGGTGATTTTCCTACGGCATTTCCACTTGCCCCAACGGTTCCAATTTTTGATTCTTTACTCACAAATGAAAATAAAGAAGTATTCAGCTCATTTAGATGTGCGTAATAATGAATTCTCCATTTAGGTCCAACAACAACAACAACTTTTCCTCCAACATTTATTTCTCCAGCATATAATACTAATCCAGAAGTAGATGAATTAATTTCAGTGCCTTTTTTAGCAAAGATGTCTACCCCTTTGTGAGTAACTGATTTTCCCCAAGGGTAAAACCAAAAGGATTTAGAATTGTAGTCAGATTTAGTTGCTTCTTTTACAGGCATTTCTAAATTTTGAGGAATTAAAAAACCAATAATTAAAACTGTAACAATTCCCAATAAAATCTTTTTCCTTTTTCTCAATTATTTTCAATTTTTAATTACAGCTAACTTTGGTTTAAATACCCTATTCAAACATGCCATAAAACACAGCCCTTAATAATACAATCTAAAATCTAGTAATTGGCAAACGTTATAATGCCTTTGGTGCAATTCTTCTACAACGGCTAACAGATCATCATCGTCTTTAAATAAATTAAAAAAGACGTCATCTAGTTTTGTACTCGCAATGCCATTATAGGCATTACCATAGCCCGAAACCGCTTTAGCCCCCGTAATATCTAAAAAATATTGTGCCTCTTCCTCATCTAAATCCAGAATTTTGGCATTAGAAAAATGTAAAACCTTTCCGCTTAACCGGCCTTCAAAACATTCTGCAATTTCTTGTAAACTATAGTAGTAGTCATTTAAACAAATGTTGTTGGCTTCTCCCCTAATCACTAAATAGATAATCTCATAGTCCTTAAAATAATGATCGTCTAATACCAAGGCGTTTAAGCTCTCCTCTAGCCCTTCAATAGTGTCGCAGGTTTTATAAATACTGGCTATGCCGTAGTTTAAGGCCAATTGCGCTAAGTTGTTTTGTGTTTCGGTAACTTGGTTTGTATCTACATCATCAACGCCTTCTAAGCAATAAATAAAGTAATCGGTTTCTGTAAGCTGTTCTTGGGGTAATTGTGGTCTTTTTTCTAGCAAGCGTCTTAATTTAGGCAGCGTTTATAAGGCACAAAATTAAAACAATGCTTTTAATCTTTTTAGGGGTTTGGTGTGAAATTTTATAACACACGCCTTCTTTTCCTTACCGTAATTCAGCATCGTTTTTATACGCCAGTTTCAATAAACGTTATAGGGAGTACTTAGCAACTGCTTATATACTGAATAACGACTTAGAAAAAGCAATTACATCTTTTAAAACACTGATAAAAGACAATCCTGATGAGGACCTAACCTACTATAAATCTTTAGCCGTTAAAGCATTAGAGAAAAGAACCGAACAAAACAAAAAGGATGAAACGCTAGTAAACAAATTGTTAGGCCTTTTTGAATCTTAAAAAGCAAGCTTTTAAAATGAGTTTAAAATGAGTTTAAAGCAAGACGTTAATTTATTTTAATGATTCTTTAAAGTGATTTAAACTCATTTTTGTGTTATTTATAAAAAGTGACCTACTGTGCTAACTATGTGTATTATCTCCCCCTTCTAAGCCCTATAAATAAAGTATTCTATTTCTGTAAGCTGTTCTCGGGGTAATCGTTTACTAGGACAAATCGTTAACCAATTACTAAAAGAAGCGCGTTTAGAGAAAGCTCAAATTTAAGAGCCTAAGATCCTTTTGCTTTTAAAAAACAAATTGCAGAAGCTGATGGGATTACTAACTCTATGTGTTTGTTTGTGAGTTTTTTAGTATTTGTGAAAGAGTAAAAAGAGTTGTTTTGTTTCTTAGTAATTGGTTTAAAATTAGTAGCTTATTTAATAAGTTATTGTTTCAATTTAATAACATTGTATTTATAATCCTTTTCATGTATATAGGTATCATAATTACTTTGTATAAATTTTAACTCTCGTTCAATTCTTTGATGTTGATATAATGTTGTTTCCCCTAAAGCTTTTTTAAGCCTTTCAAATCCTTTTTTTGTAATTAAAACTAACCAACCATTTCCACTTTCTGAATGTAAGTTTCGACTGTTGTTATATTCTTCTCCAGATTGCCAATGAACTGATTCAACAACCAATTCATCATTTTCATCAAGCCATCTAAAATAACCTTCGTTACTCAGATTTAATCCCATAAATCGAGCTAAACTTGCATTAAAAGCCAACCAATTTCTTTTATGATTAAAAGTCCTGAGCCAATTATAATAACAAATATTATTTGTAGTCTCTCCAAATTCATAATCTTCAAAGTAACATTTATTAATACTTGAAAATATTAGATTAGAATCAACAGTAGAATCAAAACAATCAATGAAAGATTGTCTATTCTCACTTGTAGTTCCATCACCATGACCTTTAATCATAGTCGTCTCTGCAAGTATAATAAATTCTTCAGAGACATTATAATTGAGGGTTTTATCTAAATATTCTTCTGTAATCTCATGTGCCCATTTTTCATCTGACGAAGGCGCATAATTATCATTTTTTAAAATTGTTGATATAAATTTTGGTTTTTCTTGAGGAAATATAAAATACATTGACTCATCAAAAATATTTGATATATATTTAGCAAATCCGATATCAATTTTTCGGAGCTCTACTAATTCTTTTAAGACAATCATCATTCCATTAATAACGGACTGAGTTCTTGGTCTTATATATGTAGTCTTAACTCCGAATCTACTATCAAAAAGGTTTCTTAATTCCTGTTCAGATAATCCATCATACCATTCTGGAACCATCATGTTTTTAGAATGATGTTTTAATCTCGTAGCCAAATTGATTAATTCATAACCAGATTTTTCGCTCATTAACTCAAGTTCACTTTTGTAAATCCAAACATATTCGATTGGATTTTCTGTTTCTGGTAAATATCCACTTTTGTCAATCCTTTCAATCCTATCTTTTTCACTTATTATCAAACTACCTTTTCCATCTAATTTTAGATTATATATTAAAGGTTCTTTTTTTATTTTCAATTTATATAAGCCTTCAGTATTTATATCCATTCTGCCAAGAATCCTAATGGCTGTAATATGAAAATCAAATCTATCATGATTGTACATATTAACTATCTCATCAATAAAATTTTTCAAAAAATCAACATCAATTAAGCTAATACCAGCGATAAGTTTAATAAAAGTGTAATAATATTTTTTATCATATAACCTTTTTAATAACACTCTAATTAAGTCTTTATTATCATTGAAGTTTTTAAGTAAAATTTCATTAATAAAATCATCAAACCTGCAAGGTATTTCAATTAAGAAAACAATAGTTTGATATAATAATTCTTCATTTGATAAATCACCTTCTATCTCAGGTGTTCCATCAGTGATATAATGAGATTTTAGCAATTGAGTTTTATAGTTGTAGATTTCTGCATATATTTCTTCCAAATTTAGATCATCAGACATAACTTGAAAGATTAAATCATATTTACTAATTATAGCTTCATTGTCAATAACAAAGTTTTTAGTAAAGTCTTTAAATGCTATATTCTGTACTATATCTTTATCTTCAATTTTATGATATAATAAGTATGCTTTTCGCTTTAATCCATCATCAAAAACCTCAGACCAACTATCGGTTGAGACTTTATCAAAAGCATCTTCTATTAGCTGTTTTGTAGTGATAAAATCTTCCTTGTCATAAAAAAGTTGAGCAAGTTTAACTAAATCGATGCGATCAAATTTTTTAATCTCCAATATTGATTTTAATTGAGCTAAACTTAAAGTTGGTGATAATTTTTCAATTAGATCAAGCCAAGGGAAATAACTATGGTCAATTTCATTATTTAAAAATTCAACCAACAAATTATAATCTTTGACGACATCAATAACTTCATTTTTAGAGTATGAAGTTCCATCTTTAAGAGTCAGGTAAGAACTTGAGTCTTTCTTTTCTTTTATTATTTCATCATTTAAATCTATCTCATCTAAATTGAAGCCATTTTCTAAAGAGTAATTTTTAAGTTTTAACAAGTAATAGTTCCTGTGTTCAAGAATTGCATAAATCTTAATGTCATTTACTATTTTTCTAATTTCAGAGGGTGATAAATCAAGTTTTAAAAATTTATAAAAGAAGCTGTCTCTACTATAGTGATTATTGTCAAAGGCTAAAACCAGCCTTATGTATAATGTGACAATAAGTGTTCTTTTATCTGGAAATTTTTTAAGAAAGTGCTCTAATAGAATTTCTAATCCATCATTCAATTCAACAAGGCCTTCCATCAATAAATATTTGAATATTTCAAACCCATTACCTTTTTCAAGCGAGTATATGAAAATCTCTTTAGCTGGTGTATGTGAAGCAGAATTCACCTTTTGATGAATCGAATCTAATCTTTCTAAATAGTATTTTAACTCATTCGAATCCACCTCTTCAAACTTCCCTAACCAATCAACTATGTAATCAATTTGATAGTCTTTTTCCCCTCTAACATCAAGAGAGATTTCCATTAACTTATTTAATATTTCTTTTCCCTTGTCAATCTCACCTAATAAAGACCATAACTTAATTTGTAAAACACCCTTTTCTATTCTATCTGTATTATAACCATCATGAAAAATCGAATCGTCAAGTCTTTTCAAATTATCTATACACCAATCATTATTTTTGTTACTTTCTATAACCCATTCAATAACCTCTTGTTGCTTATTTTCTCTCCAATATCTTATGTTTTCATCCCATTCTTTTGAAATCTGAGATAGTATATCATTAAATAAATCTTCAGAAACTTTTAATGCCATTTTTAATATAAGTGTAAGTATATCTGCTTTATTTTCATGGATTGAATACTCATAACCTTTACTTGTAAAATCATTATGGAAGTAATTAAATATTTGCTTCATTCGATAAACGAAATTTATTGAAGCTTCTTTTTTATTTATTTCTATATAAGCATATGACATACCAAGTTCTGCATACTCATTACAAAATGATTTTAAATAATTATTCTTAAATTCAGGTACGAACTTTGTTGTACTAATTGTGTATTCATTATAAATTAAATAATAAAGTCTTGAATAGTTAAACACATAATTCAAAGTACTAGAATGAGTCATTGAAGAACTACTAACACCTCTTTCTATTGGCGTTTTTGTTTTTTCAAAAGCCAACTTACCTTTTTCAACATTCTTATTAATAATCACTTCATATAAAGACAGCCTATAATTTATAGAATTGTTGTCAGATACTTGCCATTGAGATAGTTCAATTTTGCATTGATTGTAAAAATCATGCTCATTTTTCATATTCCAAACCACTTCAAAGGAGTAAGAAAACAAATCCTCTTTTGATACTATGCCCTTGGTTTTTAGAAAAAGTTCTTCAAGGCCTTCCCAGTCATTTTTATCGATTCTTAGATGTAATATTTCGTTTAAAGATTTAGAAAGAACATCTCTACCCTCATCGGCTGGATACTCTTTAACAACATCAAAAAGTTCTAATTTTTTAATAATTTCGTTTAATGGATTAAACAAACTTGATGTTTTAGCCCATGTTTTTATTAACTCAATTTCATCTAATTGATATATAGAATTTTTAGGAACTCTTCTTGGAGAAATCTCTCTAATGTTATTTAATAAAAACGTAGGCTCAGCTTTTAAGAAAATTTCCTTTGCTAATTTTTTATAGCCCTTTTGATATAATAACAATGAATACTCTAATGCAATGTCTTTTTCAACAAACAACTCTACATTATTATATATAAAAGAGTTAGCTAAATCTATCATAGATAATTGATGATAGCTCTCATAATATATTCTTGGAGTAAAGTTGTTAACTCTCTGTCTAAGTTCATATTCTGACAAAGCGCAAACAAGTAGAGACTTAATGTTTTTTGTAAAACCTCCAGCCTGTGCTACAAGTTTAATATCATCTGTTATATAGTTTGTATTTCTGTAAGCAAACCATTGTTCCCTAAAATATTCTTGTGAAATTAATTCTGTAATTAAAGTATATTGCTCAGCTTGGAACAGATGGTAAATAATATTCCATTTATACTCATCATTAATATCCTTTATGCCCTCATATATTTTTAAATGAAAATCAATATTTTGTTTTCTGTCATATTCATCTGTGAATATATCTTTTGAAGTTTCTTCAATCAGAAACTCTTTAAAACTGTTATGAAAGAATTGCCATAATTTGCCGTTTTTGTAAAAATAGTTCTCTGACATTTTCTTTGCTTCTTCTGATTCCTCTCTTGTAAAAGAGAAGTTAGATAAAAGCTTTATATCTATATAAGAATATCTGAAACGTGCTAAAACACCAAGTAATTCAATAAATTTAGCATTGTTTTTGACTTTACTCCAAAATATTCGATATTCATCATAAATGTCACCACTAAAAACATTAGCATCTATGATATTATCGAATTCATCAACCCCTTTGCTTAAAATTTCTTCTATTGTATATCTTAAAAATAAAGGATGGCCTTTAGAGTTATTATAGATTTTTTCTAATTGATTTTGGTCAAGAGGAATTTCATATGATTTTACAAGATTATCGACCTGTGTTCGAGATAATGGACTTATTGTAATTAGCCTATCACTATCTATTAGGTCAAGTTTTATTCGTTGGGGAAGATCATCTAACCTTTCTATTGTCCTTGTTCCAAGTATAAAATAAATATTTTCAGGAATTTGGTCTGGTAATGGAAGAATAGATATTAAACTTTTGTTTATGTTTTGCTCCCTTTCTATATGATCTAGTCCATCAATTAAAATAAATGTTTTAACACCTTTCCTAGAAATTTTAATAAGTTCTTCGGTAAAATGTTTTTGGAGGTCTTCAATATCATTCGTTGGAAGTCTATCTTGTAAGGAGACCCCTTTCTCTCTTATTTGAACTAATAAATCCTTTAAAAATAATTTTGCTTCACCTCTAAAACCTGAACTATAATTCATGTCTTTATTTACATAAGCATAATATTTCAAAACTTTATGGTCACATTCATTTAACCATTTAGTTAACAAGGTTGATTTACCTGAACCAGCATTCCCAATTAAGGCAATGTAACCTCTATCGTTCGCATTGGTCAAGTCTTCTAAATAATTAATAGTTTCAATAATAGGCTGATAATGTAATTCATCAATAAAAAACGAATGCCTAAAATGAGTTTCATATCTATAACCAAGCCCAAACTCAGTAAGCAACTTCTCTTTTGCAAATTTCACATTACCATTTCTTCCTATAATTTCGAATATTGATTTAGCAATCTTATCTATATCTAATCTCCTTTTATTCCATATATAACTATCAAAAATTTGATTGTTATCACTTTCGTATTCAAAAACGAACTCAAAATCCTTTATAAATTGTATTAAATTATGGTCATCTGTTTTGGCTATTTTTTTTAACTCTTCAAAAACAGGATGCCAAACTGAAGGGATGTTTTTTAATGTATAAACTTCGGATTTTATTTTATTCCAAAAATTTGAATTAAACTTTTTAAAGGAAGGTTTTTGTATTCCTTTGTATGCAGCTATCCTATCATTATCAGAGGGACTTTGATTTGTCACAATTTTAGCATCAATAATATGATTAGGATATTCATTTTTTATTTTTAACCAACCTTTAAACGCACCTTTTAAAATGCTTTCTGTTTCTGAGGAAGTGAATGATGAATATGAAAATTTTGAAGAAGAAATATTTTTGACTTGATAAGCTATTATTTTATCATCCAATCCTATTAAAACATCATCTAACTTACCAGCTTCGCTACTTGCTAATTCAACCCATTCAATTTTATTATTTAATAAGTTGTCATATATATTAGTAGCAAATATTTCATATTGTTTAAAATATCCTGCAATTGCAGGAACTTCACCGGTATTACTATCATTCATGTATTTTTCCTGTTTAGATAATCGTATATTTTATATACCAGAATTATAATTAAGGGAGTATCTAAATTTACAAAATATAATAATAAGAAAGTTACGGAAAACCGTAAATGATTTAAAGTTATAATCTCTAACCATTTCATGCATACACCTACTGACGGTTGGAGTTCTCGATACATCCCGACGAAAATGTCGGGACACTCGAACTGACGTCAACGGTTTTGAGGTGTTTGTTAGATTACTTGTTGGTTTATGAAGTGCTTAAAAGTTAGGGTTCAGAACTTATAAAGTTTTAAGGTTTTATACAACACAACCGTTTTATAACAAAAAAATAACCGTAAACCCTTTATTTAAAAGGCTTACGGTTAGTTGGGGTATTAATAATATTCAGAATGACTAAAAAAGCCATAATCATTAAGTATGGTTTACTTAAAGGTTACAATATCCTCAAAGTTTCGTCTAGATTTTCCAAATTCAGGATCTGCTTTTCTGTATCCAAAAGCTGTCATAAATGATAAACCATATTTATCGGTATCTACGCCAAACTTGTCTTTTAATAGGGCTTCTGCTTTTTCTTGGTGAAAGCCTTCAATAGGACAAGAGTCTATACCTATTAATGCAGCAGCAGTCATCATATTACCCAAAGCAATATAGGTTTGTTTAGACGACCAATCGAATAACTTTTTGTCGGTATCTAAATCAAAATCACGCTCTTGAAACTCTCTGTAAAATGTAGAGTACATCTCAATAACCTCTTGTGGTAGTTGTTTAACATCTTTCATCATGTGCATAATATATTCTGAATCGTGTTTAACCATTGGTGCTTTCATACTTAAACCTAATACAAAATGACTTGCGGTATCTAATTTTAAAGGCGCTCCCCATGCTACAGGTTTTAAGAGTTCACGTAATTCTTTGTCTTGAACCACAATAAAATGCCAAGGTTCAAACCCAAATGAACTCGGTGATAAATGTGCGGTTTCTAAGATGAATTTCATATCCTCATCTGATACTTTTTTTGTAGCATCAAATTCTTTTGTCGCATGTCTAAAATTAAAGGCGTTTAAGATGTCTGCTTTCGCAATGTTTGGTGTATTCATAATTCTATAGTATTAGCGGTTTAATTGTTTTTATAATTTAGACTATTAAAAGTATAGTGACAAAAGTAGGTGTAGTTTTAGTTTTTTACAATAACGGTCAAAAAGTATAGTATAAAATTTATTTTTTAAATAATTGATTTATAATAGTTTAGTTGTAAAATAATGAACTATAAAAAATATAGTTGTATTGCTTAATATAGTACAATATATTTGCGCTTACAGAACCTAAGACTATTATAATTTTTTAACGGTATGATGTATCACTATAAAGGAAAAGACTACCCGTGTTGCGCAAGTTTAACTATGGGCATTATTGGAGGTAAATGGAAGACGGTTATTTTATATCATTTAATGGATAGAACACTTCGGTATAATGAATTAAGAAAAGAAATGCCTAAGGTTACAGAGCGCACCTTAAGTTTACAATTAAAGACTTTGGAGGAAGATGGTATTGTAAAACGAAAAGTATATACTTCTAAACCCCCTTTAAAAGTAGAGTATTCGTTAACCGATTTAGGGAAAACGCTCATTCCGGTTATTCAATCTATTGCAAATTGGGGAGTGTCTGTTGTTAAAGACAAAGGAGATGTTGTGGTGTAACACCGAATTGGGGTGTTTTACTATAGCTAGCTCAGGACTCCGTAGGTCTAAAATGGCCGCTATAATGGCGGTTTAAAATGGCTAACGCTTAAAGGTTTTGCTGGCATTGTGTTAGACCTATTGTTTTAATGGGGTCTCAATACATTTCTTTAGGCTTTGCTATGCTTTACATTAAGAACCACACGCACTATTTACAGCAATCCCCATAAAACCCCACCAGCTAAAAAAACAAGAAATTCAACCCAACCTTCTCCCACTCTCCTCCTACATTGTTTCGAGGATTCTCCATAAAACCCCTTGTTTTAGGGGGAATTCCCGAAGAATCCCCGAAGGAAACTAGAACCAACCCCTTGTAAATCAACTTCTTTTAAACTTAAAAAATAAGGCTTCATGTATTTTTAATGGTTTTTTTATTACTTTAGATTCTATTAACATATTAAAGATCAGGGTTATGGCAACATTTAACGAAGGTGTTTTGGGCGGTTTTTCAGGTAAAGTAGGCACTGTAGTAGGCAGCAATTGGCGGGGTAAAAATGTACTGCGGTCTGCACCGCGTAAATCTACCAAACCCGTAAGTGCCGCACAGCAGCGGCAACGCGATAAGTTTAGTTGTGTTTTACAGTTTTTAACGCCTCTAAAAGCCTTACTTACCGATACTTTTGGAGCTAATGTGGGGACTAAAACTCCCTTTAATAATGCCATGTCTTACCACATGAAAGAGGCTGTAAAAGAAACCGAAACAGGGTTTACAATGGCGTATAATAAAGTGCTGGTGGGTATGGGTGGTTTATGTGGCTTAGAGCAGCCTTTAGTGCAACCTGTGGCACCACATGCCCTAAATATCACTTGGCAAGATAACAGCACACAGGGATTGGCTTACCCTACCGATACGCTTTTGGTGGTGGTGTACGCCCCTGCTTTACATCGTTTCGATTATTTTACAACGGACTGCCTACGCGAAACCACAGCGTGTTTGCTCGATTTTCAAGATTCTTTTTATGGCGAAACCGTACACCTATGGGCTACCTTTACTAATAATAACGTAGCACTTACGGCTACGAGTAAGTATTTAGGGGCTTTTGTAATTTAATAGTGAATTAGGTTCTACGCGACATCCCAACAAAAAAGTCGGGACAGGCGTACTGACCTCAACAATTTTAATGAGATCCGGATTTAGGTAAGGTAAAATAAAAGGTGGTACCACTGCCCTCTTCGCTTTCTAGCCATAGGGTACCTTTGTAAAAGGTGATGATTTTTTTTACGATGGAGAGTCCAATGCCTGAAGATGAGCTGCTACTTTCTAATTTGGTAAAGACCTTAAAGATTTTTTCGAAATACTCAGGTTTAATGCCCACTCCGTTATCTTTTACATAAAACTGAAACAGGCCATCTTGTTCTGTATAGCCTAGTTCTATAGTGCCTTGAGCTTTGTCTTTATCACTATACTTAATGGCATTTTGAATAAGGTTTTGAAAGACTTGTTTGAATCTCCAGGTATTGCCATAGAGGTTTGGAAGGTTGTCTTGTACGGTAATGCTGATGTGTTTAGGAATAAGAAAGGTTTGTAAAATCTCTGCAATAAGGGTATTAAGGTTAACCAGCTTGTCTTGTTGTTCTAATTTATCAATGGTAGAGTAATCTAAAATCCCTTTAATAAGGAAGTCCATTTTCTCGACATTAAACAACACTTGGTGCAAGGGCTTAAGGTCGTTTTCAGTAAAGGTGGCTTTATGATCGTCCATAAACCAGCTGATTAGAGTATGGATATTGATAAGTGGCGCTTTAAGATCGTGAGACACCACATGGGCGTATTCGCTAAGCTCTTCGTTTTGTAAGGATAAGCTTTGTAGAAGCTCTTCCTTTTTCTTTTTCTGTGCTTTTATGCGCTCTTCATTCTCTTTACGCTTTATAATATTAACAAGCATATTGGCATATACAAAAAGAATGTCTTTTTCGTTTTCGGTGTACTTGTTTAGTTTTTTTACGGCATCAAAACCAATAAAACCAATAAGTTCTCCGTTTTTAATTTTAGGAATGGTAATAAGGCTTTTAATGCCTTGTGGCTCTAGTACGGCTCTTAAACCTTGTTTGCCATCCTTGGGTAACTGACTGACATCTTCAACATAAAAAGCTTCGCCTTTTTGGTGGGCTTCAATCCATTGCGGTATATAATCGATAGGAACGTTTTGAAGGTTCTCAATTTCGGGCGCTATACCTGTAGGGCACCATTCGTAGGTATTAGAGGTGGTGTTGTCTTTAAAATTATATGAAAAAATATAGCTTCTATCCGAGGCTACAAATTCTCCAATTTGTTGCAATGAGGTGTTAATAAGTGTATCAATATCTGATAAATCGGCATTAATATAGGTGGTAGAAATGCTTATAAGTAAGTCTTGAAAGCGCAGCTGCCTTTCAATAATTTTATCTTTTTCTAATTGCGTTTGCTTTTCTGTATCAGAGCACGTACTGGGTTTAGGGTCTTTTTTAATCATGCAGTTTATGAGGTTTAAACACTTTTAGTTAACACTTACCGTGGTCTAATATACTCATTAAGTATCTATTAAAAAAATGCGATGGGTTAAACGTAGGGTTTTAAATGGTGCATGATCCCAGTTATATTTAAGGTTAGTGCTTCAAATTAAAAACCTCAACGGATGATAAGGTTCGCCATACATCCCGACGGAAAAGTTAAGACGCGTCAATTGACGGTTAGAGTTCTAAGGCATGCAGATGAGATCTATATCTTATATCAATCCTCTAACAAGTCTATCACCTTTTGTATATTTTCTTTGGATGCTAAATTGGTACCGCCTGTCATGGTCGTTGCCACGCCGCAGATAACGCCCCATTTTAAAATGGCTTTAGAGGGTAAACCTTGAGCAATGGCATAAATTAAGCCTGCTACCATACTGTCGCCTGCGCCAATGGTACTCTTTACTTTTACCGAAGGCGTATTTTGGTAGTATATACCGTCTGCCGAGGCTAAAAAGGCACCACGAGCGCCTAAGGAAACCACCACATATTCGGCTTGCTGGTTATGGATGAGTTGCATGGCAAAGTCCTCTTGCTCGGGTTTGGTTAAAAAGTCCTTGCCTGCTAATTGGGCAAGTTCTCCTTGGTTGGGTTTCATTAAAAACACCGGTTTTTTAAGGCTCGCTTTTAAGGCTTCGCCAGAAGTATCTATAATAATTTTAACGTTTTTAGCCGTCAGGCTGTCTCTAAGTTGAATGTAAAAATCGGCGGCCATAGCGTCTGGTATACTACCACTCATTACAAAGATGGTGTCTTCGGTAACACTTTGGTTTATAGTAGATTTGAGGGTTTCTATTTCTGTAGGACTTAACCCTTTTCCTGGCATACCAAAACGGTATTGTAATTCGGTTTTAGCATCTACAACGGCTAGGTTTTCGCGGGTCCATGCTGCTACAGATATGGGAGTGCACTCTAGGTGTTCGGCTTCTAATAAGCCTTTTAAGGTTTTGCCAGTATCACCACCATAAGTAAACATACAGTTGTTTTTAACGCCTAAAGTGTGTAGCACTCTAGAGATGTTAACCCCACCGCCACCGGCTTGAAATTCAATGGCGTGGCATTTTAGTTTTTGCTCTGGGACGAGGTGATTAATAGTGGCACTTTTATCGAGTGCGGGGTTTATGGTTAAGGTGATAATGTTCATGTAATAGATGGTGTTTGCGTTTTATAAATAAAGGTTTTAGCCCTAGAACTCCTGTTTTGTGCTGTTTTGTGCGTGTATAAAGCAAGGCCCTAGTAAACTTTTAATAAGGTATAAAAAACAACGGACTCTCCCTTAACTTTTAGTCATAAATTAGTACGGTTTGTTTTTTAAGCAGGTTGTAATGTTATAAACAATCCATTTAAAACCTTTATACCTCATTCGTTTTTGCGACATTTTAGACCTGGTGTATTTGTTGGGGGCGTAATGGTTAAAATACCCCTACACCCCTTATAACATAAGCTTCATGTAAAGATAACGCTCATGTTTATAACCCTCAATATTACAATAAGATAAGGCATTTTTGTTTTTCTTGAAAGGAATTTAAATAGTTATCGACAGACTCAAAACCAACCTTTTAAAAAATTAATGAAACGTACCAAAATTTTAGGCTATCTCGGTCTTTTTGCTTCTATCCTTGTAGGATTAGGCGAATACTTTTTACACTACTCCCCTTCTATTTTAGAACATTCTGAAGCTTATGCCTTTTTTAAAGAGGTGCCCTTAGAGCATCTGACTATAGGTCATTTTTTAGCGGTGATTGGGATCCCTTTTTATTTTGCGGGCTATATTCATATCTACCGCATGTTAAAACCTGGGAATAAAACCTTAGCGCAACTTGTTTTGGCTATTGGCTTTATGGCTTTTACGGTGGGCGGTGTTTGGATAGGGTCTAGAGCCTCAATTGGTTACATTGTGCACTTAAAGGAAGCTATGAACCCCACTGTTTACCAAGATCTATTAGACCATTACACCAATCATATGGAAATATTGGTACAAGCCCTACGGGTTATTATCGCCACCCTTTCGGTAGTCTTTGCTGTTGCTATTTTAAAAGGCGGCACGTATTATAAAAAATGGATGGCCTTTTTTAACCCTATTGTTATTCTTATTCTATTGGTCGTTATAGGCCAGCTCATCCCTTCTATAGGGAAGCATATGCTACCCATACTTATGAATGTCACTCACTTTATAGTATTCGCATTATCATTATACCAACTAAAAACCAAATCTTATGAAATTCGTTAAAAACCTTTTAAAACTTGTCGGCATTGCCGTAGTCTTGTTCCTTTTATTTATAATGGGCTTTTTCTGGCGCGACTCGGTTTCCGATAAATACGATATTAGTATTGCCGATAAAGACATTCCTAAATTTTCGCCTATTACTTTAGATTTTGTACATCAATATCATGGTGAAAAATCATTGCCTATTGCCCCTTCGGCTTTAATAGATATTAATAATGACAACGTTGATGAAGTCTTTTTTGGTGGCGGTATGCTACAAGAGGATGCTATTTTTGCGTATCGTAATAATGAATTTGTAGACATTTCTAAAGAGGTTAATTTGCCTAAAAAAGGAAACACTACCACAACGGTTGGTGCGGTATCAGCTGATTTTGATAACAACGGCTTTACAGATCTTATATTGAGTCGTGAAGACGGACTTCATTTGTATTACAATACCAACGGTACGTTTACAGACGTGCTTATAGATACCCCTGTGAATGCCAAATCAAATCCTGCCGGAATTACGGTAGCCGATATTGATAAAGATGGCGATTTAGATATCTTTTTAGCCACTTACCTTAAAAAGGAATTGATGGAAGGACAGAATATTTTTGAAGATTACGACTATGGTGCAACAAGCGAATTGTTGCTTAATAATGGCGATAATACCTTTAAGAGTATCACCAAAGCTGCTGGGTTAGATTATGTACACAATACATTTCAAGGTGTTTTTGTGGATATGGATAATGATACTTGGCAAGATTTAGTGGTGGTGCATGATACCGGCGAAGTGCGTACCTATAAAAATAATGGCGACTTAACCTTTACAATGATTGCCAACCCAATGACCAAGCGATTTGCTTACCCAATGGGACTTGCTGTTGGAGATTATAATAATGATGGTTTACCAGACTTTATGTTCTCTAACACCGGGAGCACATTGCCAAACAAAATAGCGCATGGCGATATAAAAGACACGTCTTTATTTACAGACAAATGGATGTTGTTTGAAAACCAAGGGGATTTTAAATTTACTGATGTAGCTGAAACGGCTAAAATAGCCGATTACGAATTTGCTTGGGGCTGTACCTTTGCAGATCTTAATAACGACGGCTTACAAGATTTAATGGTGGGCGAAAATTATGTGGACTTCCCTCCTAGCAAGTTGTTTAAATTACCAAGTCGTGTGCTGATCCAAAAAGAAGATGGCACCTTTGCGCCTACCGAAGCAGAAAGCGGTCTTAGCAATCCTTATTTTGCAATTACCTCGTTAGTAAGCGACTTTAATAACGATGGCTACTTAGATATGATTTGGGTGAATATAGATACCCCAGCCTTAGCGTATATCAACCAAGGCGGTACTAACAATTACCTACAAGTCGATTTAGGCGAGTCTATTAATGTTCAAGGTGCCAAAGTAACGGTAACGACCCCAAATAAAACACTTACGGAATGGTTAGTAACAGGTGAAGGTTTAGCCAGTGACCAAACCGCATTGCTTCAATTTGGATTAGGAACTACAGCGCGCGTTTTAAATGTAAAAGTACTGTTGGCTGATGCTAAAGAGATTTCTATAGACCATCCTGAAATTAATAGCATTTTAGATTTAAAAGCGGAAGTTGAAAAGGCTTTAATTGATGAAGCCACTACAGAAGCAACAGAAGAAGCAACTTTAGAAGGCGCTACAGAAACCGTTAGTCAGCTCACTACTGAAGACCAGTAAACCCTATTTATAACTAAAGTCTCCTACCAATTTATAAGACCGTAGTTGGTTTGGTAAACGACTGATAATGAAATCACAACCTTAAATTTAAATGGTGATGCTTACCTTATTTTGCCTAAATTGTAAGGGCGCTTAAAAATGTCACTGCTGTAAATGGAACAGAATGTTTCTACCCCCAGCAACAGAATTATAAACTAATGTTAAAAAAAACCCCCTATTTCAGCATTCTCATACTCCTCATTATTGGAGTATTTGGTGCTGGAGCATTAGTTGTTGAAGAATTTAAAACGGGTGAAGGTTGCCCTAAACTGTTACATATCCCTATATGTTTAGTGGTCTTCATCTGTTTTAGTGTTCCGCTTGCAGCACACCTATTAAAAAAAGGAAATGCGCTGTATTTTATATTTACAGGCTTAGCAGGTAGCATTGCACTTGTGGCTTCCGTTATGCAATTTATGGGACATGCAGAATGTCCCAAAACAGCATCTGGAACCCCTATGTGCTACTATTCGTTAGTGCTTTTTAGCAGTTTAATACTTCTAAAAATTTATCATTTAAAAAACAACAATCTAAAATAATATGAAAACAAATTTACCCATCAAAATCAGCATGCTTTTAATGCTGTTGTTCGTCAGTTATTTTTCAGGAGCACAAGAATTAGAGACCTCTGTTTTTGTGACAGGAAATACGGGGACCACCACCGATACTTCGGTGCTAAAACAAATCACTGAAGAAGCCAAAACCTTAGACGATTCAAAATTACTCATCTTAGGTAATGTGGTACCTAAAACAGGTTATAACAAAGCTTCAAAAGCACATATCACTTCGCCATTAGCGGTTTTAGAAGCTTTTGATGGTAAGGTGATTTTTACACCTGGGCATCATGAATGGGCTAAGAATGGTCATAGAGATGTAAAGGCTATAGAAGACTTTATTCAAAAAAACAGTAAGGCAAAATTCTATCCCGATGAAGGTTGCCCTATTAAAAAAACAGAATTGACGGATGCTGTGGTTTTAATCACTATTGATTCGCAATGGTATTTAGAAGATTGGAATACACACACCTATCTGAACGAAGATTGTGATATTAAAAACCGTACTCAGTTTTTCTTAGAGTTTGAGAGTATGCTAAAAAAATCGCAAGGCAAAACCATAATGGTCGCTATGCACCACGCGCTTTTTTCGAATACTAAAGAAGACTTATTAGCAAGAACAGGTGGTACGGCTTTACATGATTTTCAGAATAAGCAAAACACAAAATTTAGAAACCGATTAATAACCCTGGCTAGGCAAACGGAAAATATCTTCTTTGTTTCAGGTCACGATAAAAATCTACAGTACATTAACACCTATGGTGTGCCTCAAATTATAAGTGGAGCCGCAGGGAAAATAGAGAAAGCAAGTCCAAGACATGAAAACGATTTTAGTGCTAACGAAAATGGGTATGCCCGTATCGATCTTTTTAAAGACGGTGCTGTTAGTGTAACGTTTCAAGGGATTACCACACCGTATACCACCACCGTTATTGCGCCCTTAAATAATGAAGCGACTTATACTTTTAAACCTAAAACAAGTTTTGATAAGACGTATAGTGCTTCGGTATATACCTCAGAAGAAACTGAAAAAAGCAAGACTTACAAAGGGCTTTGGGGACAACATTACAGAACATTTTACAGTAAAGCCGTAAATGCACCAGTGGCTTTTATAGATACCTTAAAAGGGGGCTTAACCCCTATTAGACGTGGTGGAGGTCATCAATCTAAATCGTTACGCTTAGAGGATAAAGACGGTAAACAATACGTAATGCGTGCTTTACGTAAAAGTGCCATTAAGTTTTTGCAATCTACCGCTTTTCAAGACAAGTATGTAGAGGAAGACTTAGAAGGTAGTTTTGCAGATCGTTTTCTACTCGACTTTTATACCACAGCACACCCCTACACCCCAACAACGATAGGAACACTTGCCGATGCAGTGTCTATTTTTCATACCAATCCTGAGTTGTACTACATCCCTAAACAAAGCACTTTAGGGGCTTATAATGATGAATATGGTGATGAACTTTATATTATTGAAGAACGTGTAGAATCTGGACATCGGGATTTAGAGAGTTTCGGAAAACCTAAAGCCATTTTAAGCACCACTGATGTGTTGCAAGAAATTAATAAATCGGGGAAATCTATTGTAGATGAACCGTCTTACATTAGAGCCCGACTTTTTGATATGCTTATTGGCGATTGGGATCGTCATGAAGACCAATGGCGATGGGCCCTTTTTGAAAAAGAAGACGGTTCCGAAATCTGTAAACCTATCCCTAGGGATCGCGACCAAGCCTTTTCTGTTTTTGATGGAAGTCTACTCACTTTTCTACGCTGTGCAATACCAAGCATCCGTATGATGCAATCGTTTGATGCCGAATTACCAAGTCCTAAATGGTTCAGTTTTGAGCCTTACCCCTTAGATATGACCTTTATTAATCAATCGAATTGGGCCGATTGGGAAAGAGAAGCTAAAGCACTACAAACAGGTATTACAGACCAAGTCATAGAAGACGCCTTTAAGCATTTACCAGAAGAAGTTAAAGGGGCTACCATAGAAGAGATTAAGCAAAAGCTAAAAGGCCGACGTGGAAACATTGTGTCTATAGCCCGTACGTATTACAACTATGTTAATAAACACGAAGTCATTACAGGAACTCAAAAAGATGATCGCTTTGAAATTATAAGACATCCTAATGGAAAGACCACTGTAGAAGTGCAACGAAAAGATCTAGACATCTTTAAAAGAACATTTACCAAAGCCGAAACCAAAGAAATATGGATTTATGGATTGGATGGAAATGATACGTTTAATGTCACTGGAGAAGGCGATGATTTTATTACACTTAAAATTATTGGAGGAAAGAAAAATGATACCTATAATTTTGAGAATACCAAAAAAGTAAAGCTTTACGATTATAAAGATAAGAACAATACCATTGTAAACAAACGCTCTAAGAAGTGGTTAGTAAATGATTATGGTATAAATAATTACGATTATAAAAAACGTAAGTATAGCATGAACCAGTTTTTACCCATCTTAGGTGCCAATCCAGATGATGGGTTCCGTATTGGGTTTGTAGATAATTTTACAACTTACGGTTTACAACGCAATCCGTTTACTACAAAACACAGTTTAAGCGCGTCGTATTACACGGGGAACTCGGGTTATGATGTGTCTTATAGAGGCGAGTTTTCTAATATTTTTCACGATTGGAATTTTGCCGTAGAAGCCAAACATACCAGTCCTAACTTTGCACAAAACTTTTTTGGCTTTGGTAATGAAACCACTTATGATAAAGATGATGTGGATATTGATTTTAACCGTGTAAGTATTAAAGAATGGCATGCGGCTATCGCATTATTATGGTATGGTAGAGACGGTGGGTCTTTCTACTTTAAACCGTTAATAGAATCTTTTGAAGTTAAAAATGTTGCCGATAGGTTTATTAATAGTTTACCTGCAAGCGCTACCCTATTTGATAGACAAACCTACGCGGGTGCAGAAGTTAACTACAGTTTTAAAAATAGAGATGATGCTTCTTTTCCTACCATGGGATTAGATGTGGGACTTACCGCAGGGTATAAAGCCAATGTCGATGGTGGTGCAACAGAAAATAAATTTGGGTATCTTAAACCGCATTTAGCAATCAATCACCGCTTAAATAAGAGCGCAAGCTTAGTTTTAGCCACAAAATTAGGAGGTGAAGCAATTCTCGGTGATGATTTTGAACTGTACCACGCCGCACAATTAGGTGGTGGTGATAATTTACGTGGTTTTAGAAAAGAACGCTTTTCTGGGCAGTATAGCATGTACCACAATACCGATTTAAGATTACTATTAGGAAAGTTTAAAACCAGCTTTATCCCATTGAAGTACGGAATTACAGGAGGCTTTGATTATGGGCGTGTTTGGATAGAAGATGATGCTTCAGATAAATGGCATAATAGTGTTGGAGGTTCTTTTTGGGTCAGTGGCTTAGAATCTTTTACCGCTAACGTAGGCTATTATGGCAGTAGTGATGGTGGCAGAATTGCTTTTGTGTTAGGCTTTGCCTTTTAAATGAGATATTAACAAATACTATAATCCTATGAAAAAACCAGTAATTATTGCTCAAGTCAGTACGTTAGAAAACAAGGAACCCAAACATGCTCTCGTTAACGGCTTAGATTTGGTCATTGTAAAATTTGATGAAGACATCTCTGTACTTTATGGACGATGTTTGCATAGAGGTGCTTTAATGTCTGACGGTCATGTTGATGGCGAGAATTTAATATGTGGTGTTCACGGATGGGATTACCGTGTAGATTCAGGCGTATCAGAATATAACAATAAGGAAGTCCTTCATAAATTTTCGACTAAAGTAGAAGGTGATGATTTGTTTGTAGATGCTTTTGAAATAGATGCTTATTTACAAAACTACCCACAACCTTTTAATCGTGATGCGTATTTAGGCGCTTATGCAGACACACATCCTGAAGAAACAGAACCTTACACCGGTTATATTAAAGAACTGGCTACAAATGGGTTAAAAAATATTGGGCATCATGGGTTTTCGGCCTCTATGGGAGTCGATAGAGATACGCTTCCTAAGTGGAACGACATTCAGTTTTTACCCGCACAATTGGCCTCAAGACCTTTGTTAGATGAAGAGGCCGTTGCCACTAAGGTGATTATAGGCCCTAAAGCCAAAAAGCCATTAACATTAGATATGCCGCTTTTTGTCAGTGATATGAGCTTCGGAGCCTTATCTCGTGAAGCTAAAATAGCCTTATCTAAAGGCGCTGAATTAGCAGGAACAGGTATATGCTCTGGTGAAGGTGGTATGTTACCCGAGGAACAAGCGAGTAATTCAAAATATTTTTACGAATTAGCCTCTGCACAGTTTGGATTTTCTTGGGATAAATTAGACCACGTACAAGCCTTTCATTTTAAAGGCGGTCAAGGTGCAAAAACAGGAACTGGTGGGCATTTACCAGGCAGCAAAGTCAGTAAAGAAATTGCTGAGGTTAGAGGACTAAAAGAAGGCGAAACGGCTATTTCGCCAGCAGCAAATCCAAACTTTCATACGGTAGAAGACTTTAAAGTTTTTGCCGATAAAGTAAGAGCACGTACAGGAGGTATTCCTATAGGCTTTAAAATTGCTGCCAGTCATATAGAAAAAGACATTCAGTTTGCCCTCGATGTTGGTGTCGATTATATTATTCTAGATGGTCGTGGTGGCGGAACAGGTTCTGCTCCTACTATTTTAAGAGATCATATTAACGTGCCCACAATTCCGGCATTGGCAAGAGCAAGAGCTTATATGGATAAGGTGGGTGCTACAGACGTTACGCTTGTTATAACAGGAGGATTACGTGTTGCCGAAGACTTTGCAAAAGCCCTGATGTTGGGCGCCGATGCTATTGCGGTATCTAACTCGGCATTGCAAGCGATTGGTTGTTTAGGGATGCGTGCTTGTGGTTCTAACAACTGTCCGGTGGGGATTGCAACACAAAAAGAATCGTTACGTAGCCGACTAATTATAGAGGCTTCAGCAAAACAATTACAAAATTACTTTGAAGCCACTAACGACTTAATTCGCGTTGTGGCACGTGCTTGTGGTTATGATGATGTGACAAAATTTAACCAAGAAGATTTATCTACATACGATAGAGATATGCATTATTTAACAGGAATCAATTACGCAGGATTAAGATAAAACAATAGACCATGATAAAACAAATGCATTTAGCGGCTCAGTATTTAGCTGCAGCGGGAATTAGTTTTTTAGATAAAAAAGCAGACGATAGTCATACAAATTTAGGCTTCGATATTAAAAACGGCTGTCTGAGTACTCATGTACTTTCAGATCAAGGCGATCAATTGTGTTTAAGTTACGAACGGTTTGCTTTAGAATGGACATCGAACAAAGGGACGACCACTTTTGAATTGGATGGCGCTATGCATTCTGAAGTATTAAGCTGGTTAACAGAGACTTCTAAAGCGCAATTAAACAAAACGTATCACTATGAGTTTCACTACGATTTACCTTACGCTATAGATGACAACTTTACGTTTAGTTTGTCTGATTCTGACCAATTAGGCGCGTTAAAAGCGTTACGAGTTATGGCGCAATTGGTGCTTCAAAACATAGATGAACACTATAACCTTAAAGCATCGATTAGAGTTTGGCCACATCACTTTGATTCTGGGATTTATAGTGCACTACCCGATTCCGATGTTACTGTTGGCTTAGGTTTAGCCATTCCTGATACGGTATGTGACAAATATTATTTATACAGCGCAGGTTACAAAAATGGAGAAAAAATAGCAACGTCTGCATTTCCTGCATTAGCATTGGGGACGTGGAAATCTGGTGATTTTGTAGGCGCCGTATTAAATGCAGAGGCGTTAACCGTACAAGAAGGTGTTGCCTTTTTTGAAGCGACCATAAAGCAATTAAAAAACAACTTATAATGAATACAATAGATCTTTATGGCGCCGATTGGTGTCCGGACTGTCAAAGAGCAAAAGCTTATTTAAAAGACAACAATATAGATTTTAATTTTATAGATGTTGATATTGACAAAAGTGCGACCGCTAAAGTTGAAGAAATTAATAATGGAAAGCGTATTATCCCTACGGTTATAGTTAATGATAAACCTTATACCAACCCCGATAATGCCACATTAGCCAACGTTTTTGGGATTAACGAACAAGGACTTGTTAAACTCTATGGCGCTGATTGGTGTCCGGATTGTCAACGTGCTAAATCTTATCTTCAAGATAACGGTATCAATTTTCAATATATAGAAGTTGATAAATACCCATGGGCAGCAGAACTTGTAGAAGCAACCAATAACGGCAAACGCATTATCCCTACCATATTTGTTAATGATAAATCTTATACCAATCCCGACAACTCGGTTTTAAAAACGGTTTTAAATATCGGTCATGAAGCCGAAAAGCACATTTATGATACTATTATAGTGGGCGCAGGAGCGGCAGGTTTAACCGCTTCGATATACATACAACGCGACCGATTTAGTTCTATCATTCTTGAGAAAAAGAACATTGGCGGTAATGCCTTTTTAACTGAAAAGATTGAGAATTACCCAGGTTTTACTAATATTTCAGGACCAAAACTAATGCAACGCATGTCGGAACAAGCCAAGACTTACGGTGCTAAAATTGAAACGGGTGTTGAGGTACAGTCTATTGAGAAAAAGGGCGCCTTTTTTTCTGTGACGTCTAATATGGGAGCATACCAATCTAAAACAGTGGTATTGGCATTAGGATCTACCTACCGAAAATTAGGAATACCAAATGAAGTCGATTTAATTGGTGCAGGCATTCACTTTTGTGCCACTTGTGATGGTGCTTTTTATAGAGACAAAGAGATTATTGTTATCGGTGGAGGAAACAGTGCTTTAGAAGAAGGTATTTTTCTAGCTTCTTTTTGTAAAAAGGTCACTATTGTAAATCGTGGTTCTGAGTTTTCAGCTTCAGAAACTTACATTGAAAAGTTACCCTCTATGACCAATATTGAAACCCACATGAATAAAGAATCCTTAGCGTTTCTTAAAGATGATAAAGGCCAGTTTAAGGGCTTGAAAGTTAAAGATAAAACCACCAATAAAGAAGAAGAGTTGTACGCCGATGGCAGCTTTATTTTTATAGGGTTAATTCCTAATACGGATAATGTTAAAGATTTGATTGCATTGAATTCACAAGGCTTTATTACAACCACGGTATTAGGAGAAACAAATATTAAAGGTATTTTTGCTGCAGGTGATTGTAGAGAAGGTGCTATTGCACAAGTTGCAGCTGCAACTGGTGAGGGTGTTTTAGCGAGTTATGGTATAAGACAGTATTTTAAATAAAAAATACTTAAAAATAAAAACCCAATAAAAATGACTTTATTTAATAAAATAAGCAATTTAGTTGCTTCTGGACTTATGTTTTTCTTTGGAATTTCAAAGTTAGTAGGCGTTGAAAAAAGTGTACAAGGATTTGAAGAGTTTAGAACGCTATTACCACTCAACCCGACTGTCTTTAGAATCGTTACAGGTACTGTAGAGCTTATAATTGCGCTTCTTATTTTAGCCTATGCCATTAGAAACATTAATAATTTAGGAAAGTTGGCTTATTTTTTATTGTTGTCTTTTATGATTGATAGTTTAATTATGGAATTCTTTGCAAGACCAAAGCCAGAGGTGCCACTTGTGATTATTGCCCTCGTACTTTTTGGATTTTCGATATATAAACTGAAGCTATTATTAAAAAAGTAATTGGAGCCTCTAAAATGCACCTCTATACCACTCTACTGTTGTTTTGATGGTGCATTTTAGAAATGCTTGTTAATACCTAAATAAAAAGGGCTTTTAAAGCCCTTTAAAGCCCTATAAAAATGATGATAAATAAAATAAGATGTATTGGGTATTTCCTATTGCTCTGCCTTACTACAAGTGTAAATGCTCAAGATCTCTCTCTATTGTTTGAACAGTTAGATGCTTCCGTGGTAACTATAGAAGTGGTAGAATATAAAGTGAAAAACCAACAATTAACAAGTTCTGGAGGTTTAGGATCTGGTGTTATTATAGACCAGGAAGGATTAATACTTACTGCAGCACATGTGGTTGAGTCTGCAAATGAAATCAATGTAAAGCTTCAAAACGGAACTACATTTCCGGCAGATGTTATATCTAGTTCTACAGCTGCCGATGTGGCGCTTCTTAAATTAAGAATTGTACCGCCAGGATTACAACCAGCAACATTAGGACGTTCTAATGACTCAAAAATAGGCGAGCAAATACTTATTATTGGTGCGCCACGGGGTTTAGAACATTCTTTATCCGTAGGACATGTGAGTCGTAAAATGGATAGAAACATGATTTCTAATGGAGAGATGGCAGGTTTTATACAAACAGATGCTTCTATTAATCAAGGGAATTCAGGCGGTCCCATGTTTAATTTAAAGGGGGAAGTAATTGGTATTGTAAGCTTTATTTTGTCGCATAGTGGAGGTTTTGAAGGCCTTGGCTTTGCTGTGGATATTGACACTGCAAAAAAGGTTTTATTTGATGTTAATAATTTTTGGACCGGCTTTGATGGTGTTTTTTTAAACGAAGCCTTAGCAGGTGTTTTTAATACACCTCAAAAATCAGGTGTTCTAATTCAACGGGTCACCCCTAAATCATTTGCAGATAAAATTGGATTACAACCTGGACTTTTTCAAGCTGAAATATTAGGTCAGAATCTATGGTTAGGTGGTGATATTATTTTAAGTATTCAGGGGTTAAGTTGTAATGCACCTCACGATTTAGGAAATATAAAAAAGCAGCTGGACTTGCTTAGTCCAGGTGATCAAGTTCTTATTGAAGTTTTAAGAAAAGGAAAGGTTATTGTTCTTCAATCTCAGTTTTAAATTAGAATCCCTCAATTAACGCTGCAAAACCCTGTTTTTTAAGAGTGTATAGGTGTATAAAATTACTTATTGCAAACATTGTACGGTGTTTTTATTATAATACAAAAACTTCGTATGGAACATTTTGCACCAAAATCACCTCATAAATTCAGCAGGGAAAAAGAATGAAAATTAGAACAATAATAAGCTTTATAAGCGCTGTATTTATTACAAATTTTAGTTTTGCCCAATTAAGCGATTTGGTAAAAATAGATTACACCATACTTCCAAGAGGAAACTCGGAAATTGAATATAGTCGCATACGCGGCTTATTTAACTACCCCATTCAACTCAAAAAAGAAGGCTCTTATTTATTATTAGGACTCGATTATTCTAACATTAAACTTGTTATGGATGTGCATCCATCATTTAATAAAGAAGCGCTTAGTGATTTTCAATTGCTAGATCTTAATATTGGATATACCGCACCTTTAAAAAATGATTGGCGTTTAGGTGTGCGATTAACCCCTGGTTTTAGTTCTAATTTAACGGCTGATGATTTAAGTTTGGAAGATGTTATCATTTCTGGAGATGTTGTTTTTATTAAAGATAAGACCAAGGATAAGACTATTAAAAAACCTTGGAGACTTATTTTGGGAGCTTCCTACTCTGGAAATCGTGGTTACCCTTTCCCCTTGCCTTTTATTAGTTATTACAGGAAGTTTCATTCCAAATGGTCCTATAATATTGGGATTCCAAAAACCAATTTACAGTACCATGCCTCGAGTCAGCATCGGTTTAAATTGTATGCGGAACTTGATGGTTTTACAGCGAATCTACAACAAGGTGTTACTATAAATAATACTTTAGAGGCCGAAAGTATTAATATGTCTACAGTTTTAGGTGGATTGCAATATGAATATCATATTTCTAAACACATACAGTTTTATGCAAGAGGCTCGTATCTTTTAAATAATTCTGTAAATTTAAGAGCCAAAAACAAAGATGATATTTTAAAACTAGATAGCTCTAATGCCTTATACTTAAGAACAGGAATTAGATTTAAAATTTAAGAACAATGCTGAATACAAAGGACTATTATAATAGAGATTTATCTTGGCTAAGGTTTAATCATCGGGTGCTTCAAGAAGCGGCAGATGAAAGAAATCCATTGTATGAGCGTATTAAGTTTTTAGCTATATTTTCTTCAAATTTAGATGAGTTTTTTAAAGTTAGAGTTTCAGATATTAGGCAAATAAAACAATTAGATAAGCCGCTTAGAAAACGCTTAATAACAAAGCCTAATAAATTATTACGGAAAATTAAGAAACAAGTTGAGTTGCAACAAAAAGAATTTGGACGCCTCTTTTTTACTGAAATTATTCCTGCGTTAGCAAATGAAGGTATTCAGTTGTTATCTTATAAAGCATTTAATGAAGCGCAGCAGGCTTTTAGTAAAAAATATTACAAAGACACCCTTGCGCTTACACAATCATTAAGCATAAGAGAAGACCAACCATTTTTAGAAAACGAGGCCTTATATTTAGTTGCTCAAATGGAAAATGAAGCGCTTATTTGGGTAAAAATTAATGAAGCCACTCCTCGATTTGTAACGCTTCCCTCATCAGATGACAAGCATTGTATCACCTTTGTTGATGATATTTTAAAACACAATCTAAAAGCGATTTATAAGCAAGACTTTTACAGTGTAAAAATATCTAGAGATGCTGAATTGTATATCGACAATGAATATTCTGGTAATTTGTTAGATAAAATAAAAAAAGCCCTCCCAAATAGAGTTTATGGACAAGTTACAAGAGCTTTAATTGATGAATTAACACCAAAAAAGTTACAACAAAAAATAAATAAGGTCTTAGATATTAATGAAACAGATATTGTCAATGGAGGGACTTATCATAATTTTAAAGACCTATTTGGCTTCCCTAATCCGACCTCTAAAAACTTGTCGTTTTTAGATTTACCGCCTTTATTAGATAACGAATTTGTGGGGTATTCAAATACTTTTGAAGCTATTAAATCTAAAGATCGGCTTTTGTATTTTCCGTACCAATCTTACCGTCCGGTGCTACAATTGTTAGAAGAAGCCTCTAATGCTGCTAATGTTTTAAAAATTAAAATTACTTTATATCGCATATCAAACGATTCTCAGGTGGCCAAAGCGCTTATTAATGCAGCTAAAAACGGAAAAGACGTATTTGTATTTATTGAAACCAAAGCACGTTTTGATGAAGAAAATAATATGAAATGGGGTAAAGTTTTAGAAGCAAACGGCGCCCATGTTATTTACAGCTACCCTGGTATAAAAGTGCATTCTAAAATTTTATATATAGAACGCATTGAAGCAAACGCACCGCGTGCTTATGGTTATATCAGTACGGGTAACTTTAATGAAAAAACGTCAAGAATCTATACTGATTTTGGGTTAATGACAGCAAACCCCAAAATAACAGAAGAACTCTGTCAAGTATTTCAGATCCTAGAACGACAAATTATAATTCCAAAATCTAAGCAACTTTTAATATCTCCATTTACAACACGACGTCAATTTACAGCACTCATAGATTTAGAAATTGAAAATGCCTTAGCAGGGAAAACGGCCTATATCATTTTAAAGTTAAATAGCCTTCAAGATGCCAAAATGATTAAGCACCTCTATAAAGCAAGTTGTGCAGGTGTAAAAATAAGGTTGCTGATCCGTGGGATTTGCTGTTTGGTTCCGGGCATTAAAAATCAAAGTGAAAACATTATTGTAACCAGTATTGTAGATCGGTTTTTAGAACACGGCAGACTTTATGTTTTTGGAAATAATGGAAAGGAAAAAATGTATCTTGGCTCAGCAGATTGGATGACTCGTAATCTAGACCATAGAATAGAAGTTATAACCCCTATTTTAGATCGGGATATTCATTTAAAATTAAAAGAAATATTAGAATTACAACTCAACGATAACGTAAAATCAAGAGTTATAGATGCTAATCAAAACAACTATTATGTTGCTAAAGATGCCTTAGGTGAATCTTCGCAACATCAAATTTATAAAACGTTACAATGAGCAATAAATTAAAAGAAAAAGCAGAAGACAAATATTTAATGGAAGAATTAAATATTGATAAAGACGCCTTAAAGCAATTAAAAAAGAAATTGGCTAAAGTAGCACCAAGGTCTGAAAGAGGTGTAGAAACCTTATTTAAATTGTTGTCTAAAAACCAGTATACGTTGAATACGATGATCGATACAAAATCTAATATTTTGATATCTATTAATGCCTTAATATTATCGTTGATATTAGGAACCGTTATGGGGCAATTGCATAACGACCCGCATCTTATTTATCCGATAATCATGATCTTATTTACCAATTTGGCCTCTATTACCTATGCTATTTTTGCTACACGTCCAGAATTGGTACATGGAAAAAGTGACGCTAAAAACTTAATGTTTTATGGCAACTTTCAGGAGATGGAAGAAGCTGATTATGTAGACAGCATTACTAACTTAATGAATGAAGGTGATGAACTTTATAAAACCATAGCAAAAGACACCTATCATTTAGGAAAAACGATAGACCGTAAATTTAAATTATTACGTAAATCGTTTCATATCTTTCTGATTGGTATTATTTTATCAGTCATCGCTTTTATCAGTTGTCATGCCTTTTTTGGGGGGTTAATGTAGTAGCTTGCTAATGCTTAGGACATGAATACAGAGATTAAGTTAAGGCTAACTAAAACGGAATAAAGTACTATTTACAATACCATATCTAATTTATTGCTAGTACTCGCCTACTTACAAAAATACTTGCAGATTTTCTATCTGTGTTTTATTTTCTAAATTAGGTGCTTTAACCACAGAACAAACCATATAGAAATACGTTGTGCATGATATAAAAACCACGATTTAAGAACAATTTTACGACTTAAAATTATGCTTTTATTACATTTCAAAGCGCACTAAAGGATTATGCCAAAAGAATTAAAATTAGAAATTAAGCCTCAAAATTTTAGCACATTTATTCTAAAATCAATTTTATCAATTTTATTGATTCTCTTTTTAGCATTTATACTCTTTGCGATTATAACCCCAAATTTAAATGGCAATTACACTCTGCCTTTAAAGATTATTGGAGTTTTATTTATCCTAATTTTAGTAACGCAATTTATTTTTAGTCCAACAATATATCTGTATTCAATAAGAATATCAGAAACAACAACAGAACTAAAATGGCAAAAAAACGGAAAATATAAATACCAGAAATTTAATAATGCGCAAATTACCACAGAAATAGTTCCAAGTGGAAAAAACAACCCTTACTTAAAATTAGAAATTAAAGACAAGGATTCTCAATTAATCTTAAAACAGCACCGAATTGGAGAATGGACTTTTGACAAACTCAAGAAAACTGACAATGATATAGATAAATACAAAGCACAACATATATCTAAAAAATAGCATCGTTTTATAGATTCTCATTGCGACTGATGTCTCGTCTTTTTTTAGAATGGTAACATATCTAAATAAAGAATCTGTTCTAAGACCTTCACTTTTATGTATATGCGGCTGTTTTTGTGAACCTTATCATAAAAACAATAATGAGAATAGCCTTGATTCTCATACTTAGGCGTTTCAATTTTTAAATGCAAATGACCTGTTGACGTTTTATAAGCTGCAACAAGTTCTTCTTTAAAGAAATTATAAAAGCTTAATTTATTAGGGAAAGACGTTTTAATAGTATTTGACAATAAATAATCTAAAAAAACTTGAGGTTTATTTTGTAATACAGCGATCTCTAGGCTCTTTTTAATAACACCTAGAGGTGATTTTGTTTTAATTATCATAATATATTTTCTCCATTGATTGTGTTTGTTTTTCCTTTAATAAAGTTAATGAATTTGTAGTTTTAAGTATTTAAGTATTTAAGTATTTAAGTTGGTGTTTTGTATCTCTTAACTTTGGTTTTTTTATCATGGGTTTTTGCCTTCGCAGGAATAACAAAACTAAAGATTTTTAATTTTGTGAGAATGGTAATTAATGTCTTTATATTTTCCAATACACTATCCCTTATAACACCGCTAAAAAAGAGCTGCTTTGTCTATAAATGTCCTGTAAATGTGTTCTTGTTTTTTTAGTGCTTAAAATGCTTTTTAAACGCTACTTTTTACGCTACTCTAGAGGACTGCTCGAAGATCGGTTTAGAGGCTTAAATTGCTGTGTTTCACGATACATCCCGACAAAAAAGTCGGGACACTCGAACTGACGCGAAGGTTCTCGATACATCCCGACAAAAAAGTCGGGACACTCGAACTGACGTGAAGGTTCTCGATACATCCTGACAAAAAAGTAGGGACACTCGAACTGACGCGAAGGTTCTCGATACATCCCGACAAAAAGGTCGGGATACTCGAACTGACGCGAAGGTTCTCGATACATCCCGACAAAAAAGTAGGGACACTCGAACTGACGTGAAGGTTCTCGATACATCCTGACAAAAAAGTAGGGACACTCGAACTGACGTGAAGGTTCTCGATACATACCTACACACAAAAGTCGGGATACTCGAACTGATGTTTGGTGTTTATATGGTCTTAAGGCTTAAGTGTCTTTAATTCCTCAACTTTTCGTAAGCGATCCAATTCAAAAATCAAGGCTAGTTTATAAGCACTATCTCTAAAGCCTGCAAAGCGTCCGGATCCGCCACCATGGCCATTTGAAAAGTCGGTTTTTAGTAACAAAACGTTAGCGTCGGTTTTAGTTGCTCTTAGTTTGGCTACCATTTTAGCGGGTTCCCAGTACCCTACCCTAGTATCATTAAGACCTGTAAAGAACAGCAGATTGGGATAGTCTTGCGCTTTGACGTTATCGTAAGGACTGTAAGACTTAATGTATTGGTAATCTTTTCTGTTTTTTGGGTTTCCCCATTCGTCAAATTCTCCCACGGTTAACGGTAGGTTTTCATCTAACATGGTATTAATAACATCTACAAAAGGCACGTCTAAGATAACGGTATTGAATAGTTCTGGTCGCTCATTAATTACGGCCCCCATAAGTAAACCACCTGCGCTTCCGCCTTCAGCTACAATACTGCCTTCTTTGGCGTAGTTTTCTGAAATGAGGTATTCTGCACACGCTATAAAATCGGTAAAGGTATTTTTCTTGTTAAAAAGTTTACCATCTTCGTACCATTCGTTACCCTTATCGTTACCACCTCTAATATGCGCAATGGCATAAACGTAGCCCGAGTTGACCAAATGATGCACGGTGGCGCCACCAGGAATGCCTTGGCCAGCCCCATAAGAGCCATAAGATGTTAGGTAGACTTTATGGTTGTTTTTTTGTTTCGCACGCCATTTGTGACTAATAAGGGTTAAGGGAATTAATTTTCCGTCTTTAGCAGTAACCCATTTGCGCTCTACGACATATTTGTAAAAGGGATGCGTAATGGGTTTGCTGTGTTGTTTAACTAGGCGCTTTTTTTGGGTTGCCATGTTGTAGTTATACGTGGTCGATGGTGTCTCAAACGAACTGTAACTGAACTGTAAACTGTCTGTAGCAAATTCTGGATTGTAACCGATACCAATATTGTAAAAGTCTTCTTTTAATTTTAAGATGTGGCTTTCTTGTGTGGTTTGATCGATAATTTTAAGTCTTGACTGTGCATTTTCTTTTTCATTAATCACGAAATAGTTATCGAACACCTGAAAGTCTTGAATCAATACGCCTTTTTGATGCGGAATGATATCCGTCCATGTTTCGGTGTCTATGCTATTCACTGGTACGGTTGCTACTTTATAGTTGATGGCGTTTTTATTGGTGAGGATATAGAACAGGTCTTTATGATGTGCCACGTCGTAGATATGATCTTTTTCGCGTGGTTTGATGATTTTAAAGTCGCCCGTTGGGTTGTTGGTCTTTAGATACCAATGTTCTGATGTAGTACTGCTCGATGCCGTTAAAAAAATATAGTCTTTAGATTTTGACTTATGAATGGAAACGCTAAAACTAGGCTCTTTTTCTTCGTAGATAGTGGCATCCGTATGGGCATCTGTCCCTATAATATGACGCATCACTTTAGAAGCTCTATAGGTCCCTTTTTCAACATTAACATATAAAAAAGTGTTGTTGTCTAACCAAACCGTTCCACCGACGCTATGGATAGAATCGGTTAAAAAAGTACGGTTGGTGAGGTCTTTAATTTTTAATGTATAAGCATCAGTGCCTGTGGTGTTTTCGTAAACCATGATGAATTGGTTGTTAGGACTAACAGCACCAGGGCTTGCGGTGTAGTAGTCTTTTTCTTTTGCTAATTGGTTAACGTCTAGTAAGACTTCTGTAAGGGTATCTTTGGTGATGCCTTTTCTGTAATAGATAGGGTGTTCATCATCTTCGGTGTAGCTGCTGTAATAGCTGTAGCCATTCTTTTGGATTGGTAATGAGCTGGTGTTTTTTTCGACTGTTTTTACCAATTGTTTATAAATGCTACGCTGTGCTTTTTTTAGAGGAATATTGTAATTATCGGTGTATTTATTTTCTTGGCGTAGATACGCCATTACAGGTTGATTGTTTTTTGGCGCTTTGGTATCTTTAAGCCAAGCGTAATTGTCCGTATAAGTTTCACCATGAATTTTAAAACTAGAAGCTATGATTGGCGCTTTGGGTTGCGGCATAGAATCGTTACGAATGTGTTTGTCTTTAAATTGCTGCTCTAGTGTTTTTTTGAATTCCATATCCTTTCTAATAGTCGGGTCTATGGTGGCTATCGGGTTTTTGAGGGTGTAGTTTTGCCAGAATTTGCTATCATAGTCGAGCGGATACTCGTATAAATGATTAGACATGGTATTAGCAAAATTATCTTCTTTAGGGAATTTCTTGACGTTGGTGGTGTTGATTTTGGAAGTTTTAAATTCTGAAATAGCCGAATAATAGGTCGTGGTTTGCGTTATACTGTCTTTATAGATAAATTCGTCTTCGTGGCGCATGTTATCTATAACATAGTGCTCACCGTTTTTCTTAAAGCGGACATCTAGTTTATAATCAAAATGTTTGACTTGGTTGTATTTGTAACCGCAAAAATATTCTTTAAGTTGGTTAGGTACACTACATTCGTAACGTAATACCGCATAATTATCTGGGTTAATGTAGATTTTACCTTTTAGTAATTTGCGGTTGTTAGCTTTACGCCATTGTTTTCTATTTCTAGAATTAGGAGAGGCTACGGCATCGAGATCTTTTTTGGTGGTTTTGGTATGAAAGGCTAAAACATAAACCCAATTACCTGAGTCGTCTAGTTCTTCTGAGATGATATAATCAAAATCGCGCGTGGCTTTATTACCCAGAAAACTCTGTTGGTATTTGACTCTATTTCTAGAGAATAGACCTAAAGGTCCGCCTTCTATATTACCATGAAATTCGCGCTTGCTTAAACTAGCGCTAGATCTGGAATTGATAACGTTTACCTGTTCTTCTTTTAAAGTTTGATGGTGAAAATGAATGCGATGCAACGAACTGGCTTCGAAATTAAATGTGCCACTACTCATAGAAAAATCGTAAGGACTTTGATAGTCTCTCCATTTGTATTTCTTTTTACTGTACGGCGCTTCGTAATACTCGCAAGCTGCATCGGTATACTTAGTGTATTCGCCATTTTCGGTTATAGTTTCACGATAGTAACCTGTAATTAGGCTTGGCGCATTGGAGTAATTTGAGGGTATGTTTTTGATTACTTTTCTTAGTACCGACTTGGCGCTTGGGAGTTTTTCTTTTGTTTCTTCGACTAGGACTTCATCTAAAGAGACAGATTCGGAGGTCATTTTAATGGTAGTGCCGTTCAGTGCTCTGAATTCGGCTATATTGAGGATAAGATCCTCAAACCCTAAGTAACTGATGGTAATGGTATAAGTATCGTATTTTTTAGGGATGGTGATTTGAAATTTACCATCGCCCTCGGTTACAGTTCCCAAAGCTGTTTTATCTATTTTGAGATAGGCGTATGGTAAGGGAATACCATCGGTTTGATCAACGATGGTTCCTTTAATGGTTTCTTGTGAGGTAATAGTGTTTGTTTGATTGTTCTGTGCTTTTGCAAATGACATTATAAGACATAACAAAAGTAATAGCGGTTTTGATTTCATGATTGATGATTAGTTGATGAACAAGGGGTTTAATGCTGTAATAATAGGAGCTTAAAATTAGCCGCCACCCATAAATAACATTTTATTATGAAAAAAATTGTGGCAGAATAAGGGCTTTGATGTCAGAGTTTTGGAGTTTTAAAAAAATCAAAGGCTCAAAAATCACAGAGGCTCGGAGATTCTTGTGGGTAAACCTGTAAATTAAAAAAAATCAGTATATTACAGACTTAAATATTAGAATAATATGATTGCCCCAACAAAACATATTAAAGAAAACGAACGCTTAGCCGCTTTACAATCTTACAATATATTAGATACCTTGCCTCACGCAGATTATGACGGTATCACTAAAATTGCAGCACAAATATGTGATGCACCTATAGCTCTGATAAGTCTTGTAGATAAAGATCGACAATGGTTTAAGTCGAGTTATGGACTTGATGCGCAAGAAACTCCACGTGATGTATCTTTTTGTGGACATGCTATAAATGAAGAGCATAATGCGCTGATGGTTGAAGATGCAAGAAAAGACAAACGCTTTTTTGATAATCCTTTAGTTGTTAATGCACCAAATGTTATATTTTACGGAGGTGTCACTCTAAAAACAGATAGTGGTTTACCGCTAGGTACACTTTGCGTTATAGATTCTAAACCTAGAGTTTTAAGTGCTAGCCAGAAAGAGGCTCTTGATGCGTTATCGCGACAAGTCATAAATTTATTAACCCTTAGAAAACGTAACCTTGAGTTAAATGACTTGGTTGGAAAATTAGAGGAAAAAAATTTAGATTTAGAGCAATTTGCATATGTTGCCTCACACGATATTAAATCCCCGCTTTCAAATATTTCAAATCTCGCAGGTATGTTTTTAGCGGATTACAGAAGTAAGTTAGACAAGGAAGGTGTGGGACTTATTGAGCTGATCTTAAAATCAACGGAGTATTTATATCTTTTTTTAGATCGCCTAATGGAATATAGTACAAAACTAGATCAATTAGAGCATTCTAAAAAAAACATCACCATAGCAGAATTCAAAGACAGTCTAAATGTTTATTATGGGAGTAATACCACATTAAAATTGACATATACAACGGCATTAGAATGTTTGCAAATGAATCCTATTATTGTGAGTCAGATATTAACCAATCTCATAAATAATGCTGAAAAATATAGTGATAAAGCCATTGTAAAAGTTGATGTCGCTGTAACGGAAACACCAACGCACTATAAATTTAGCGTTAGTGATAATGGCCCAGGAATTGATGAAGCCTACCAAGACAAGATTTTTGTCATATTTGTAAAATTATCTAAAATAGACAAACATGGAAATGAAGGGTCTGGCTTAGGTTTAGCTATTGTGAAAAAATTAGTGACCCGTTTGGGTGGTGATATTTATGTAAAATCTAAACCAAATGAAGGTGCTGAGTTTTCATTTACAATCCTTAAATAGTACGGTTTAAGTGATTTTATAAAACATATGTTTTTACTCGTAAATTTATAGAAGGGAGTCTAACTTTAGTTGAATCGGATGACGTAATATTTTATTAAGAAAAAAATGCGTCATCCGATAGGTGAATTATTTAACTCACTTCCATAAACTTATACACGTCTTCAGATTTAATTTCTGGGTTTGCCCCTTCACAACCTGCTACTAAAGCACCCATAGCACAAGCAAAATCTAAGGCTTCTTGTGGATTATCTTTTTTAAGAAGCTTATTAATTAAAGATGCTAAAAAGGAATCGCCAGCACCAACGGTATCTACAACATCAATATGGTAACCGCTATTGTAATAAAACGCATCGTTATAATATAAAATAGCTCCATGTTGTCCTTTGGTAACACAAATCGTTTTAGTATGGGTTTGCGTAGCAATAACTTTTATATTTTGTTCTAAGCTATTTGTGTTTGTATTTAATTGTTTGCCTATTTCTAAAATTTCATCATCATTAAATTTAATAAAGTCGGCTTCTATCATTAAATGATTTAAGATCTTTAAGCTATAATATGGAGCTCTTAAATTGATATCAAATATTTTATATTGGGCTAATTTTAAAAGTGCATATAACGTTTGTCTAGAGGTTCTTCCTCTAGTTATTAAACTTCCGTATATAAAAGCATCTGCCTCTTCAACTCCTTTTTTTATGCTTGGGTTTAATTGTATGTTATCCCAAGCACGAGGAAATTTAATGCTGTATGACGCCGATCCTTTTTCGTTAAGCGTTACTTTTACTTTTCCTGTTTTTAAGGTTTCGTCAACTTGTAGGTTGTCGAGGTTGACGCCCTGATCTATAATATGGTTTTTAATTTTATTTCCTTTTTTATCCTTGCCTATACGGCTAATTATAGACACGTTATTACCTAAAGATTGCAAGCGTAATGCTACATTTAAAGGCGCCCCTCCTATTTTTTTGTGTGTAGGGAAAACATCCCATAATACTTCGCCAAAACAAACTATATTTTTCATTTAAATCTCGTTTAAAACGTTACTGTTAATATCCTTCACTGCTTTTTCAATACCATTTTTAACAATGTTCTGATAAGCACTAATGTAGGTATCTACAAAGGTTTTATTGTTTTTAAGGGTACCAAAAATAGATTCTATTTCTAAAAATGCTTCAGGAGTATTTCTGGCTATAATCGCTTTTTCGTTTAATTCGGTTTCCATCGCATCTTTAACAATAAGTTGCGTACCAAATTCGTTTTGTCCTAAACTATAAATTGCAAAAGCAGCAATGATAAAAGCCGCATGGTCTATGGCTCCTTTTTGCTCTAATTGTGCATACACCGTTGGTAAAATAAAGATGGGAATTTTAGCAGAACTCTGTGAACAGATTCTGTCTATTTGGTCTTTGATATAGGTGTTTCCAAAACGTTGTATTAAGGAGAATTTATAATTTTTTAAGTTAATGCCTTCTAAATGCCCTAAAGTTGGTGTTACTTCATTACCCATATAGATTCTTAAAAAAGAACTGATATCGGCATTACTAGCCGCTTCATCTATAGTAGAATAGCCGTATAATGCACCAAGAATTCCTAATACAGAATGTCCGGCATTAAGTAAACTTAATTTCATTTTTTCATACGGAACAACATCGTCTACAAATTGTGCGCCTACGGTTTCCCAAGCAGGTCTTCCCGCTATAAAATGGTCTTCAATGACCCATTGTTTAAAAGGTTCGCATACCACAGGCCATGCATCATCAATATTCGAAGTGGTTTTTAAAGTTTCTATATCTAATGCAGATGTTGCCGGTGTTATACGGTCTACCATAGCATTAGGAAACGATACGTTGGTTTCTATCCAAGCTAATAATTCTGGTGCAGCTTTAGCAACATAACTCTCTAACATACGTTTAGCCATGTGTCCGTTACCTTGGATGTTATCGCAAGATTGAATGGTAAGGCCTTTTAATCCGCGTTCTTGTCGGAGTTTTAGGGCTTGTGTTAAATAACCAAAAATGGTTTTTGGTGTATTAGGATGCTCTAAATCATGTTGAATTAAGGGGTTTTCAAAATCAAATGCTTTAGTCGCTTCGTTGTAATTATAACCGCCTTCAGTTATGGTTAATGATATAATTTTAACATCAGGACTTGCCATTTTTTCGATCACCTTATTGGGGTTTTCTGGCGCAAACAAAAACTCTGTAATAGCCCCAATAACACGTTTGGTGTGTGTACCATCGAGTTCTTTAATAATTAACGTGTATAAACCATCTTGTGCTTTTAAGGTGTTATAGATTTTGGTATCATAATCTAATAAAGCCACACCACAAATGCCCCATTCTGTTACAGATTGGTCCTGCAATAATTGATCGGTATAAAACGCTTCATGTGCTCTGTGAAAACCACCAATCCCCACGTGTACAATCCCTGTTTTAAGGAGACTTCTGTTGTATGTTGGGCAAGGAATTTGGTTTGCAATTTCAGCCAAATTCTTTTGATTAAGTTTGATTGTATTTTTCATGATATTTAGATGTTTTTAATTTTCCCTCGTTTAAGTGCCCAATAGGCAGTTACAAAATAAAGTAGCGTACAAATAAATGCGTATTGATAAAATAATTCACGATTTTGTATGTACATGTTTTCATCTGAGCTTCCAAATAAAACATTACAAGCTAAGATTACAGTGATAAGTAAAACGAATAACGAAATAGTTCTTAATATTTTTGTGAAAAGCGTTGTGTCTTTAACATGTATATGCTGCCCTTCTGCTTTTTGTTCTTGAAATTTAGAGATGTTTATGTTACGTAATCTTTCTTTTTCTTCAGCTTCGGGGTATTTGTTTTTAGCGCCATACCGTCCAGCTATAAGGGTATAAATTATTATAGTGAATATCCAAGTGGGTATAAATAAGTAAAAGAAAGACATCACATTTAAGGCATTGAGCCCAAAACCAAACACAAGCCCAAGTGCCCAAGCAGCAATTGCAGGTGTACTAAAGGTTAATTGGCGGTAATGCAACCAATATCTTGTGTAGCCAATTTTAGGAAATATTTGATGTTCTGCAAATACAATAGCGCCTACAGGAACCACTAATAAACCCGCATAGGTTAATAAAGGTAATATTTGCGAAAACACAAAAGGAAAACAAGCCACTATCATTGTTATTAAGCCTACAATTATTGTTGTTTTTTTACGCGAATGGTTTTTAAATATCGCCTGTGCTGCTAAACCCGCTCTGTAGAGGTTCGCTACCGCAGTGGTCCACCCGGCAACAATTACAATCACAAAACCAGACCAACCTAGGGCATAAAAAGCCACATCACCTGGATCTAGTTCTACGATAGTTTTACCGATAATAACCGCAGCACCAGCGCCCATAATTCCTGCAGAAATCCAAGCAACATAATGCCCAAACATCATTCCGGTACTTGTTGCTAGTCCGTAAGATTTCTTTTTAGCAAAACGCAATAGCGCCATGTCAATAAGTCCAAAATGCGTAATGGTATTAGCAGCCCAAGCAAAGCCAATCACTTCTGTTAAACCAATACCAGGCTGTCCATCACTGTTTACGCCTGTCCATATCGATTGGTTACCTAAGGCAATGAAATCGTTCCAACTGCTAGGTATGGTTTTGTCTAAGACCTCTAAAGATAATGCCGGTAGCATAACAAAGGCCCCACAAGTAAACATCACAAATAACCATGGTGCACAAATACCAGCAAACTCTGAGACGGCTTTAAAACCGTAAATAGCAATAGATACAACAACAGAGCCTACAATTAATACAATGAGTACAAACCATGAATTGGTAGGGTACCAATTAAGTTGTGGAGGGATGTTAAAGGCAAACCGAACCGCAGTTGCAGAAACGGTTATCATAGCCGCAGAAATGACTGTGAAAATAATGACATTAGCCCAATTATAAAGTTTAGTCATGGTGTCACCTGCTATTTTATTAAGGTAGGTATATAGACTTAATCTTGTCTCTACTGCAATAGGTGATGTAATCAACGTCCAGCTTAAAACAGCAAGTATGTTACCAATTAATAATCCGAGTAAGATATCTTTAGTTGTGGCTCCCAAAGCAACAAAGGTTGCTCCGATAACAAACTCGGTTGCAGCAACATGCTCAGCGGCATATATCCCTGCAAAATGTGTCCAATTGTGTAATCGCTGTTTTGCAATTGGTAATTGTTCTTCGTCTAAGTTTTCGAACTGCTGGAATTCATTGCTTGCTCCCATGGTTTTTTTTTGAAATTAGCTTTTATTACAATAAAAGTTTTTTGTTTTATTATATTTTAAATCAACTTTTATAAAATGATCAACTTTTAAATCTTAATAATCCAAAATAGGGCTCTATTTATAAACGTCAAAAATACGTTTGCTATTCAAATGTATTATAAAAAAACAATACAATCCAACTATTTTAAATAAAATGTGTGTTATATTATTTATTATGTGTGCTATATTGATACTTAAAGTCTTTTTTAACCATGCCTTAATCTTCAATTATTAAACCGTATATGACGTTTAATATTTTTTTTAATATATTGGTTACAAACAAAACAAAGCCTTATTTTTGTCATAGAATGAAGTTATGGAGCCCGAAAAAATATTAAATATATCTGTAGATTGTGTTGTTTTTGGATATGACACAAGTACTAAATCTTTAAATGTTTTATTAATAAAACGCTATTTAGAATCTGAAACAACTAAAGACATATTGGTTGACGATTATGTACTAACAGGATATCATGTTTATAAAACAGAGACCTTAGATGAAACAGCGACAAGAGTCTTAAAAGAGTTAACCGGTTTAACAGGGCAATACAAAAAACAATTTAAAGCCTTTGGTGATCCAGATCGATTAATGAATCCGAAAGATCTTATTTGGATAAAAAATGCAGAATTTCATAAAAGAACCACTACGATAGCTTATTATTTTTTACTAAAAACTGAGGATGTAGATTTAAAAAACAATAAAAACAAAGCACAGTGGTTTCCTGTAAACGCTTTACCAGAGTTAGGGTTTGATCATAAACAAATAATAGTAGAAGCATACGAGGATTTGAAAGTGAAATGCTTATCTGAACCCATTATCTTTAAACTACTTCCTTATAAGTTTACGATTAATGAGGTGCAAGATTTATATCAATCTATTTTAGGCATAGAAATCGATAATAGAAATTTTAGACGAAAGCTAATTAACAAAAAATACATTATTGCACTAGATGAAAAACAAGTTGGTGTTTCTAAAAAACCGGCGCAACTTTATATGTTTAGCAAAGAGGTTTATGATACGGTATTTCAAAAAAATTATTTAATTAGTATTTAATATTTAGATTTGTATTAAAATTAACCATCACGACGCTATTACCCTAATTATGAATCCTCTTATACCCTCCATTACCGTTTTAGATTTAGATGGTGTTGCAGTAGATTTAATGCAACTCTATAGTAACAAGACGTTATTACTTATTATCTATAACAATGATTGCTTAGGTTGTACGGGCCGCGCGATTCCTTTGGCCTATGAGTTTCAGCAGGATTTTCCTAGTATACAGGTGGTTGGGATTCATGCGGATTTTGTAGGTAGAACAGGAAATAAAGCTAATATTAAAGCCATTTTTACAAGTGGTGAGCTTCCGTTTCCTATTTATATTGATCCTAATCACCAAGTTTATGATCAGTTGGCGTCTGAAGGCACACCACAATGGGTTTTGATTTCTGAGAAAGGTGAATTGTTTCGTTCTGTATTTGGGTCTCAAGACAATGCTAAGAACCGTTTGTTTTATGCTTTAGAGAGTCTTGTGGCAACCGATATGTCGTCTTAATTTATGTGATTTAGATCACAACGATATATAAGTGATCTGTTTTTTGATGTAATCCCTACTCTGGTGTCTGTCCTATTCTTAGGTATTAGTGTTCTCTAAGGTCTTTCTAATGTGTTCACTATCCCAATGGTTATCAAAGTCTACAATACCACGTTTAAAATCTTCGTTTAAGAATCTTTCTTGTTGTTCTAATTCTTTCTTCGCCTTAAAAATATAATCATCTTTTCGTTGTGGATTATAATTCGTTTTAGACTCTCTTTTACGCCCATGGATCACATCGCTAAATCACAAAAAATGATATTAGTTGGTTTTGGGAATTTTGGAAGTACTATTGGACGTTTTATGCGTGTACTCGTTTAAACGCTTTGTTTTGTAAACAATTTCATTGTTTTAGAGCGTATGTCATATTTACTGAAAAAAGAGTTAAATAATTTGAATCGCTACTCTAACACTATAGAATAAACTAGTTTTGCCGATCTAAAAAATAGCGCTAATTTTTTAAAATAGTAGCTCTAACCAATCGATAGATTAATAGACGAAACGCTATTTTAAATAGAACTGTAATTTAGAACTATTGTTATTAAAGCAAGATGGGAAAATGAAGTTAAAACAACGTAGAAAATTAGTCACTTATTTAAATATTTTAGACCAACCAGTCCGTTTTAATCCTTTTGTTTTTAGTAGAACGTTTTTATTATGGGCTTTAACGGGCTTATTAGGAGGTGTTATAGCAGGAGTATATTGGATTGGAATTGAATTTTTAACCCATCAATTAACTTTTTTTACGGGTTGGCAGGTCATTCCATTAATGGCTACTTGTGGCCTTATGGCAGGTTTAATCATTCACTTTATTGGTGATCCAGGAGAAATACATTTAATCGTCAACAATATTAAATTTAATAAAGGAAAATTAGATCCCAAGAATAATCCGTCGATGGTGCTATCATCGTTACTATGTATTGCTTCCGGAGGTAGTTTAGGTCCAGAAGCCCCACTAATACAAGTTACAGGTTCTACAGGTACGTGGATAGGAAAACTGTTTCGACTTAAAGGAGAGGCTTTACGATCTTTAAGTATTGCTGGTATGGCCTCAGGTTTTACGGCATTATTTGGCGCGCCTTTAGGGGGGAGTTTATTTTCTTTAGAAATACTTCATCATAAGCACGCTGTAGAATATTATAAGGCTATTATGCCTGCATTTGTTGCCAGTTCTTTTAGTTATTTGGTCTTTGCTTTAATTGTTCATTTAGGACTTGGGCCCATATGGGATTTGTCTGCCTATGAATATTCGGGCCTTTTTGATTTTGGTTATGCTGTTCTTTTTGGTAGTGTAGGCGCTGCTTTTGGATGGGCCTTTATTTTTTGCACTAAGTTTTTTAAAACACTTTTTGAGAAACGTCCTATTCCTATTTACATTAAAACACTTATAGGTGGGGTTTTACTAGGCGTTATAGCCTTTTATTTTCCAATAACGAGGTACTTTGGGCATCATGAAATTAATACTTTACTTAAGGGAGAGTTTTCTTTGACCTTATTATTTTCCATTTTGTTCTTTAAGATTGTTGCCATTTCAATAACAGTGACATCAGGCTGGCGCGGTGGATTTATTATTCCCTTATTTTTTGTAGGTTCTGTTTTAGGTTTAATTATAAATCACCTATTTCCTTCGGTCAATGTTACTTTGGCCATAGTAAGTTGTATGGCTGCAATTAATGCTTGTGTTACACGTACCCCAATGAGTACCACTATTTTATTAGCTACTTTAACAGGATTCGGACACCTTATCCCTATATTATTTGCGAGTTTAACAGGCTATTTTTTAGCACCAAGACGTCCCTTTATAGCCTCTCAAATGGAAGAAGAATAATTAATCTAACACACTATTGAGGTTATAAAGCGAAGGCTCAATTCATTTTTTTACTTGCTTTTTTTTAAATACTCAGGTAACTCTTTACTTAACCAATCTTCACGTACAGGAACATGCACATCTAAATCTACGGTTTCTTCTAAAGCCCAAAACTCGTGTGGTACATTTTCTGGAAACACAATGACTTCTCCTGCTTTAACTTCGACAAACGTTTCTATACCATCAATCATTGTTTTGATTTTAACTTTTCCAGACATAATGTATGTAATCTGTTCGTTTGGGTGCTGGTGCCAAGGAATATGAGCTCCTTTTTCTAAATTAAAAATGGTCATTTGTCCTTTTTCGCCATGAAACCATTTACGTTTGATTCCTTCGCCAATTGTTTCAGATTCCATGTCATCAAAATTGAAATGTTGCACTTTTGAGGTTGCTATAGAATCTTTAGTTGTTATTTGTGCATTTGCAGTATGGCTAACAAACAATGTTGCTATGCCTAATGCTGCTATAATTGATTTGAAATTAGTCGCAAGTCTGAAATTAAAAGCGTTTAAGATGTCTGCTTTAGCGATGTTTGGTACTGTCATATTATATGGTTTTATAAAGTGGTTGATTAATGTGATACAAATTTAGAGGTATCCTTCTTCTTTCTTTAAGTACAAGAGAAGGTTTTGATGCTTTTTTAAGTATGAAATTCTCTTAATTTAAGTGAAGTCATCCTTATGTATACGATTTAAAATCATGTGAATCTTTATTATTACAATTATAAATTTACTTTATCCATCTAAAAGTGAGATTAATTCTAGGCTGAATTTGTTTTGAGGTTTTTGGTATTTTGTGTTTCCAATTATCTTGCGTTGCACCTTGCATAAGTAGTAGGCTTCCATGCGCTAACGGAATAGAAATCCGTTTTAAATCATGACGTGTGGCGTGTTTTAATTGAAACGGTCTTGTGGCTCCAAAAGTCACCGAACCAATAACGGTATTTTTCCGTTGACTTTCTTCATAATCTTGATGCCAATCGACACTATCCTTTCCGTCTCTGTAGTAATTAAGTAAGCAGCGTGTAAATTTAACATCGACCTCCTGCTCTATGCGTTCCTTAATTTTTATTAACTCCGCAGTCCAAGGACGTAGCTTTGCTTTTTTTCCAACATAAGCGACTTCTAAATCCGTATCGCCATACCATGCCGTAAGTCTTGGTAAATTGACTTGTTTGCCATAAATGGTCATGGCATCTTGCTCCCAAGCGGTTTGGTTTAAGAGAGCTGTATATAGCGCATTGCTTTCTGCTTTAGTGAAAAAGTTTTCAAATAACGTTACATCAGCACCTGGTAAATCAAATGTTGTTTTACGAATTTCATCAGTAGAAAATAAATCGGTTTGATGCAATAGATCCATGTTAATACCCTCCAAATAGTTGGTCTGTTAATCGCATAAAAAGTCAAAACCTAACAGAAAAGAGGTGTTATTTTCTTTCTTGAACGTTATGTGTCCTAAGATCTTTAATAAAAAAGGCAAACATAATAATGATAAAAAAGGCAAAAGGTAATGAGGTTATAATTAAGAGGCGCTGTACAGCTTCTAAAACATTAATATTAGCTTTTACATTTCCTAATAATACTAAAGCTATGGTAGCTAATAAAATGAAAATAGACCAAATGACACGATGTGTTTTACTCGGGTTTTTAGCTCCCTTATCCGTAAACATACTTAATACAAATACGGCAGAATCTACTGAGGTGATTAAAAAACTGATTAATAAGAAAACCGATGTTATGTTTAAAAAGGTCGCATACGGGTAGTGTTCAAAAAAGACAAATATGGAAGAAAATACGTTACCGAATTCATTGTTATAGGCTCCCCATCCTTCAATTAAATTAAAAGCAGCAGTCCCAAAAACAGAAAACCAGAAAAAGGTGCCTAAACAAGGGATAATTAAAACCCCTAATAGCAACTGCCGTATGGTGCGTCCTTTAGAAATGCGAGCAATAAAAATACCTGTAAAAGGTGCCCAAGATAACCAGAATGCCCAATAATAGAACGTCCAACTTGTTAAAAACTCTGTTCCGGGATTATAATCGCCGATCGCCAAACTCATAGGGATAAAATCTATGATGTAATAAAAAGTAGCAGTAGCAAAAGACGTTAAGATAGCGCTCATATCGCTGGTAGCAAAAATAAATATGAGGATGGCAAGCGTGATTATAATATTTAATTTAGAAAATATTTGAATCCCTTTGTTAACCCCTTGCCAAGCAGAATAACAAGCCACAGCAGAAATAAGTAGACAAAGTAAAATAGTTGTTGTTAAGCCAAAGTTGGCATCAGTTATATGATTAATACCTCCTTTTATTTGCGTTGTTCCCAAGCCTATGGCGGCAATTAGGCCAAAAACGGTTGTTATAATAGTGATGACATCGACGGTATGTTTAACAGTATTACTTTTAACATGATCTTCTATTGTGGCACTGATGCTTACTTTTCTTTTTTTAATATACAAGCCGTAACCAATAATTAAGGCAAAAAGACCATAAAAGGCCCACGCAGTTAATCCCCATTGGTAAAACGTAAACTCTAGTGCTAACGTATCTGCGGGTAAATTAGAACTGTAAGGTGAGTTTTGTTGCATATAAACAGGCTCTTGTACGGCTCGCAATAAAATACCAGACCCCATGCCCGCACTGTATAACATGGCCGTCCATGCCCAAAGCGAATATTCAGGTTGGGCTGTAGGTTGACCTAATTTTAGGTTTCCGTAACGCGAGCAGGCTATTGCTAACAAAGCTAAAACACAAGCAAAACCTAAGTAGAGGTAGAAATATCCAAAATAATTCCGTACCCATAAGGATGCAATATCTATGGCGTTGTAACTTGCTTCAGTAGCAAAAAATACCAATACAGTGCAGGTGAAAATGATGGCTATTGAAAAGGATAAAATGGAGTGTTTTTGAATGAATTTAAACATTAGAGATCCGTTGTGTTTTTACAAAAATAGGAATTAGAATGTGAATTTTAAGTTCAGAAGAATACATTATAAAAACCAAACTTAAATTATTAGAAGTCCGTTTATTAAATGTCGTTTTTACATTATCCCACATTACAATTACCATCCGTAAATTAACAATAAATTATTAAAAAGATTTTTTGAATTGTTATCTTTGCAGTACGTATGCAACAAGCTTTCCATAAAATAATGTCTTTTGCAATGGCTTTTGTAGTGTTATGCTCTACGATGTCGTTTACTTTGAACATGCATTATTGTGGAGATACTTTAGTGGAGACAGTGTTATTCCATAAAGCAAAGGGTTGTGGCATGAAAATGGAAAAACCTCTAGCTGAAGGTTGTGCCATTACAAAAAAAGATTGTTGTAAAAATGAACAGTCTGTCGTTGATGGTCAAGATGAACTGCAACTGTCTTTGGAAAAGGTGACTTTAGAACAACAGCTTTTTATTGCTTCATTTGTTTACACTTACATTAATATTATTGAAGATCTTGAAGAAAAAATACCTTCTTACAAGACTTATAAACCGCCATTGGTCCGAAAGCAACTCTTTAAGCTTGATGAGACCTATTTAATCTGATTTTTAAAACAATAGACTGTATTATCCAATGATTCACTTCATCTGGATGATGTCGCTGTATTCGGTGTTTTTCTAACATCACTTTCTAATTGTTTTAAATATCAAGCGTCATGCTAAATAAGATTATTAAATATTTAATAGAGAATAAAATCGTATCAGTTTTATTATTGGTCCTTTTTATTGGTTGGGGAACTGTAAACGCTCCTTTTAATTGGGATACTGGCTTTTTACCAAGCAATCCCGTAGCTGTAGATGCGATCCCAGATATTGGCGAAAACCAACAAATTGTCTTCACAAAGTGGGATGGTCGTTCGCCACAAGATATAGAAGATCAAATCACCTATCCGCTCACCACTTCCCTATTAGGAATTCCAGGAGTTAAAACCATTCGTAGTTCATCGATGTTTGGCTTCTCTAGTATTTATATCATTTTTGAAGAAGACATCGAGTTTTACTGGAGCAGAAGCCGAATTTTAGAAAAACTAAACTCCTTACCGAGTAATTTATTACCAGAAGGAATAAACCCTGCTTTAGGACCAGATGCTACAGGTTTAGGACAAATTTATTGGTACACTTTAGAAGGTAGAGATAAAGACGGAAACGTTACTGGTGGTTGGGATTTACAAGAATTACGAAGCCTACAAGATTACTATGTAAAATATGGTTTATCTTCTGCAAGTGGGGTTTCTGAAGTGGCTTCTATTGGTGGGTATGTGCAAGAATATCAAATTGATGTGAATCCAGAATTGATGCGCCAATACAACATTGGATTAAATCAAGTTGTAAAAGCGGTTAAAGAAAGCAATAAAGATATTGGTGCACAGACTTTAGAAATTAATAAAGTTGAATATTTAGTCCGTGGTTTAGGCTATGTAAAATCGATAGCAGATATAGAAAATGCCGTCGTCACTTCTAAAGATTTTACGGCCATTAAAATTAAAGACATTGCTAAAGTTTCTTTAGGTCCTGCCGCTAGACGCGGGATATTAGACAAAGAAGGCGCAGAAGTAGTTGGTGGTGTTGTAGTAGCTAGATATGGAGCAAACCCTATGGAAGTGATTACGAATGTAAAAGCCCAAATAGAAGAATTAAAAGGGGGTTTACCTTCTAAGGTTTTAGCAGACGGACGTACATCACAATTAACAATCGTTCCTTTTTATGATCGTTCCGAATTGATTGTAGAAACCTTAGACACCCTTAGTGAAGCATTGACTCTTGAAATATTAATTACCATTTTGGTGATTATTGTAATGGTCTTTAATTTAAGAGCATCTCTTTTAATTTCTGGCTTGTTACCTGTTGCTATTTTAATGGTATTTGTGACTATGAAACTCTTTAATGTGGATGCCAATATTGTGGCATTATCTGGTATTGCCATCGCTATTGGAACCATGGTTGATGTTGGCGTTATTCTCGCCGAAAATATGATTCGCCATCTCGACGAGGAAAGTGAAAAGTGGAAAGTGAAGAGTGAAAAGATAAAAGTGGAAAGTGAAAATGAACGCGATAATCTAATTCCAACAGCGCGAGGCAAGAGCGACGAGGCATCTCATAACAACAAACTATCCATAAGCGAAGTTATTTACAATGCTACAGCAGAAGTTTCTGGCGCTATTTTAACAGCGGTTTTAACCACTATTATCAGTTTTGTGCCTGTATTTACAATGATTGGTGCAGAAGGTAAATTGTTTAGACCTTTAGCGTTTACAAAAACAATGGCATTATCAGCTTCTTTAGTGATTGCTTTGTTTATCATTCCGCCATTTGCTGCTTTTTTATTCCGTAAAACAACGCTAAAAAACTCGTTTAAATACATTGTAAGTGCTGCTTTAGTTCTTGCAGGAATTGTAATTGTGATCAGCGGATTTTGGTTAGGAACTATTTTAATCGCCTTTGGAATTTTGTCTTTATGGAGTTTGTATTTTAATAAAACTGAAATTAACTTTTCATTTTTCACTTTTCATTTTTCGCTTTCTAAAAACTTTGTAAATATCATTATCTCATCAATTGCCATTGTATTTCTATTGGCAGAATATTGGAGACCTTTAGGTTTTAATCGCAGCATCTTTATCAACCTTATTTTTGTGTCTATTATTTGCTTCGGAATTTTAGGAATATTCTCTGTTTTTAGAAAATATTACGGCCGAATTTTACAATGGGCTTTAGCGAATAAGGTGTTGTTTTTAATGATTCCGATAACGGTTCTTATTTCTGGGTTTTGGATTATGAACAACACAGGAAAAGAATTTATGCCTTCTTTAAATGAAGGATCTTTTCTACTCATGCCTACTTCTCTTCCGCATGCTGGAGTTGAAGAAAACAAACGTGTGTTACAGCAATTAGATATGGCGGTTGCGACCATTCCAGAAATTGAAACAGTGGTTGGTAAAGCTGGTAGAACAGAATCTCCTTTAGATCCTGCGCCTTTATCGATGTACGAAAACATGATTCAGTATAAATCGGAATATATGCGTAATTCCGAAGGAAAAAGACAACGTTATAAAGTGAATGCTGATGGTTTGTTTGAGTTAAAAACGAATGTCATTCCGACAGAGCGAGGAACGAGCGACGAGGAATCTCAGAATCCTGCTAATACTGACAAAACAAAACGTTTTATTACTTCAGGAACATCCGTTGAAAACGCTCAATTAATAGAAGACAACGACGGAGAATTCTTTAGAAACTGGCGACCAGAAATTAAAAATCCAGATGATATTTGGAAAGAAATTATTAAAGTTACCAAGTTACCAGGTGTTACTTCTGCTCCGAAATTACAGCCCATAGAAACACGATTGATAATGCTACAAACAGGTATGCGAGCGCCCATGGGGATTAAAGTAAAAGGGCAAGATTTAAAACAAATTGAAGCTTTTGGTTTAGAGTTAGAACGCTTTTTAAAACAAGCGGAAGGTGTTAAAATAGAAGCTGTTTTTGCGGATAGAATTGTTGGTAAACCTTATTTATTAATTGATATTGATAGAGAAAAAATAGCACGCTATGGCATTTCTATAGAGGATGTACAAAGTGTACTAAAAGTTGCTATTGGTGGTATGGCTTTAACCGAAACGATTGAAGGTAGAGAACGTTACGGCGTTCGCGTACGTTACCCAAGAGAATTACGTGGCAATCCGGAAGATATCAAAGACATTTATATTCCTGTAGAAAAAGGGAGTCCTGTACCCTTAAGTGAATTAGCGACTATTAAATATGAACAAGGTCCGCAAGTAATAAAAAGTGAAGATACTTTTTTAGTAGGTTATGTTTTGTTTGATAAAATAGACGGTTTTGCAGAAGTTGATGTGGTTGAAAATGCACAAGCTTTGTTTCAACAAAAAATAGATTCAGGGGAATTAACGGTTCCAAAAGGAATCAGCTATAAATTTACGGGTACTTATGAGAACCAATTACGAGCAGAAAAAACACTAGCAGTTGTGGTGCCTTTAGCATTGGCTATTATTTTCTTGATACTGTATTTTCAGTTTAAATCGGTAACCACTTCGTTAATGGTATTTACCGGAATTGCGGTTGCATTTGCAGGTGGTTTTATTATGATTTGGTTATACGGACAAGATTGGTTCTTCAATTTTAGCTTCTTTGGCGAGAATATGCGAGATCTTTTCAATATGAAAACCATCAATTTAAGTGTGGCCGTTTGGGTTGGTTTTATTGCCTTATTTGGTATTGCAACAGATGACGGAGTTGTCATGGCAACTTATTTAACGCAAACTTTTGATCGTGAAAAACCATCAGATAAAATGAGTATTAGAGTTGCTGCTTTAGAGGCAGCTAAGAAACGTATTCGTCCGTGTTTAATGACAACTGTAACTACTATTTTGGCATTATTACCTGTTTTAACATCCACAGGAAAAGGAAGCGATATTATGATTCCAATGGCAATTCCAATCTTTGGAGGAATGGTAATTGACATTACCTCCTACTTTATCGTTCCGGTTTTATATAGCTGGAGAGAGGAAATTAAGTTAAAAGTGAAAAACTAATAATGAAAAGTTTAAAGTAAAAAATTAATAGTAAAAACTAAAATTATGGCTAAAAGTATTTTAAAAGATAAAAGTTATGCCTTTGCTATTTTAATTGTGAAATTATCTCAGTTACTAGTTACAGAAAAGAAGGAGTATGTGTTAAGTAAACAACTCTTAAGAAGCGGTACTGCTATTGGTGCATTAATTCGTGAGGCGGAATTTGCACAGAGTAAAGCTGATTTTATTCATAAAATGAGTATCTCTCTTAAAGAGGCAAATGAAACTTTGTATTGGATAGATTTATTAAAAGACACAAATTATATTGATAAACAACAACATGAAAATCATTATCAATTAAATAAAGAATTGGTAGCTATGTTGGTGAGTTCCATAAAAACATCAAAATCTAGATTGTAATGACGAATTCTATAAAAAAAGTACTGCATTTCATTATTTTTAGTTTTTCACTTTTCATTGTTAACTCTGTAAATGGTCAAGAACTAGAAACCTACATTAATATCGCTTTAAAAAACAATCCTGAAATTCAAAAATTCGAGTTGCAATATAGCATTGCTTCAGAAAAAATAAATGAAGTCAACACCTTACCAAACACCGAATTTAGTGCTGGGTATTTTGTATTAGAGCCAGAAACACGAACAGGAACGCAACGTTTTAAAGTATCTGCAAAACAAATGCTACCTTGGTTTGGAACCATTACTTCTCGTGAAAATTATGCGAGTGCTTTGGCCGATACGAAGTACGAAGACATTGTAATCGCCAAACGAAAACTGATGGTTTCCGTATCACAATCATACTATAAATTATATGTAAACAAAGCCAAACAAGCTATTTTAGTTGAAAACAGCAAACTCCTTAAAACCTATGAAGCCTTAGCATTAACATCGATTGAAGTCGGTAAAGCCTCCGCAGTAGATGTTTTAAAATTACAAATGCGTCAGAATGAATTAGAACAACTCAAATTGGTTTTAGAACAACAGTATTTAGCAGAACAAACTGCTTTTAATAAGCTTTTAAATAGAGAAAATACGATTAAAATTGATGTTGTAGATGCTTTGTTAATGTCTTCTAAAGATTTTGACATCAACACTAATAATTTAGACTTACACCCTGAATTATTAAAATACGATAAACTGTTTCAATCCGTAGCACAATCCGAATTAATGAATCAAAAAGAAAGTCAGCCTTCCTTTGGTTTCGGATTCGATTACATCAATATTAATGCAGGACCTGACATCACTTTTAGTGAAAAAGGAAAAGATATTTTGATGCCAACGGTGTCGTTATCTATTCCGTTTTTTAATAAGAAATATAAATCGAAAACGAAGCAAAACGAATTACAACAACAAGAAATTGAAGCGCAAAAAAAAGAACGTTTAAACACTTTAGAAACCTTTTTAGACAAAGCAATAAACGATAGAATTTCGGCAAGAATTAGTTATAATACACAAGTTAAAAACTTACAACAAGCTAAGGCCGCAGAAGACATTTTAATTAGAAGCTATGAAACCGGAACCATTGATTTTAATGACGTTTTAGATATTCAGGAATTGCAATTAAAATTTCAAATGAACCAGATTGAATCCATCTATAATTATTATATTCAAACCACAAATATTAACTACTTAATTCAGTAAAAATGGGAAATACATTACTTATAAAAAATATGGTTTGTGCAAGGTGTAAATCAACAATTGTAGACCTTTTAAAACGATATAATTTTGATATTGAATCCATCGAATTAGGAAAAGTGGTTGTAAAACAAGAATTGAAAAACAACTATGAGGCGATTAAAACGGGACTTAAAGATTTAGGCTTCGAATTGATTGAAGAGGAGTCTAAAGTTTTGATAGAAAAAGTTAAACTAGTGGTTATTCAATGTATTTCAGAAAATAATGTCGACCATATTATTTCAAAAATCACAAAAGAAATTGGCAAGAATGATTCGGCTATAAGCAAGCTTTTCAGCAAATCAGAAGGCATCACACTTGAGAAATATATCATCAATTTAAAGATTGAAAAAGTCAAAGAATACATTCAATTGAATCAATTAAACTTTTCTGAAATCGCATACAACCTCAATTATAATACGAGTAGTCATTTAGCAAAACAATTTAAATCAGTAACAGGAATGTCGATGTCTGAATATAAAAAAATACAAAATTGGGATCGGAAAGAGTTAGACCAAATTGTATAAAATATAACCAGAATTAGAAAAACTTATGCTTTAAAACAGCAATACATTTGTTGCTAAATTATAAAGAACACATAAAATGAAACATACATATCACATACACGGAATGACTTGTAACGGTTGTCGCGGTCATGTTGAAGAAACACTTTCTAAAGTCAACGGTGTTGTAAAAGCAACCGTAGATTTAGACAAAGCAGAAGCGATTATAGAAATGGAATCTCATATTTCTTTAGAAACCTTCCAAAACGCGTTAAAAAACGATGGTGATCGATATAGCATTCATAAATTAGGCGATCATAAACATATCGAGAAGGAAGTTTCCACTTCCGAAGAAACCGGAATGAAACACAGCTATCACATACACGGAATGACTTGTAATGGCTGTCGCGGTCATGTTGAAGACATCCTTTCTAAAGTCAATGGTGTTATAAAAGCAACCGTAGATTTAGACAAAGCAGAAGCTACCATAGAAATGGAATCTCATATTCCTATTGAAAAATTTCAAGACGCGTTAAAAAAGGATGGTGACACATATAGTATTCATAAATTAGGAGAACATCACCATATTAAAGAAGTAAAAAAAGAGCTTCCAAAAGGGAAAGGAACCGGTGTATTTTATTGTCCCATGCATTGTGAAGGTGATAAAACCTATGACAAACCAGGCGATTGTGCCGTTTGTGGAATGGATTTAGTGGAAGAGCAAAACTTAGCCATTAATACTGCAGAACAATACACTTGCCCCATGCATCCTGAGGTTATTAAAGACGAACCTGGGGACTGCCCTATTTGTGGTATGGATTTAATACCTATGAAACCAGATCTTTCTGCTGAAGAGAAAACCTATAATAAGTTACTAAAAAAGTTCTGGATAGCAGTCGCATTTACATTGCCCATATTTTTAATTGCGATGAGTGAAATGATCCCTAATAATCCATTGTATACCATATTAGAACAAAAACAATGGAACTGGATTCAGTTTGCACTCTCTATTCCAGTAGTGTTTTATGCCACTTGGATGTTTTTTGAACGCGCTTACAGAAGTATCAAAACTTGGAACCTAAATATGTTTACCCTTATCGGAATTGGTGCTGGGATATCTTGGCTATTTTCGGTATTCGGCATGTTTTTCCCTGATGTTTTTCCTGCGCAATTTAAAACAGAATCAGGTGCTGTACATGTTTATTTTGAAGCAGCAACGGTGATTTTAACATTGGTGCTTTTAGGTCAATTATTAGAAGCGCGTGCGCATAGCAAAACAAATTCAGCAGTAAAAGAATTGCTAAAACTAGCACCTAATAAGGCGATAAAAATAGTAAATGGAGAAGATGTAGCGGTCAGTATTGATAAAATAGAGTTACACGATATTCTAAAAGTAAAACCAGGAGATAAAATTCCTGTAGATGGAATAATAACTGAAGGAAACACCACTATTGACGAATCTATGATTTCAGGAGAACCGATTCCTGTAGATCGCTCAGTAGGCGATAAAGTAAGTGGCGGAACCATTAATGGAAATCAAGTTTTTTTAATGAAAGCAGAGAAAATTGGTAGCGATACCCTACTCTCTCAAATTATTAAAATGGTAAATGATGCGAGTAGAAGTCGTGCTCCAATTCAGAATTTAGCCGATAAAGTCTCTGGTTATTTTGTGCCCGTTGTAGTTTTTATTTCAGTAATCACTTTTGGAATTTGGGCCATTTGGGGACCAGAACCTGTTTATGTTTATGCCTTTGTAAATGCTATTGCGGTATTAATTATTGCCTGTCCTTGTGCATTGGGTTTAGCAACGCCAATGTCTATAATGGTTGGTGTTGGTAAAGGCGCACAAAATGGTGTATTGGTTAAAAATGCCGAAGCACTAGAAAGAATGGCAAAAGTAGACACCTTAATTATTGATAAAACAGGAACTATTACCGAAGGAAAACCAACAGTAGAAAAAGCAGTTGCATTTAATACCATTTTAAGTGATAAAGAAGTGCTGCAATATATTGTGGCTTTAAATTCTAATAGCGAGCATCCTTTAGCCGAAGCCACCGTAAAATATGGTAAAGCCCAAAATACTGAAATTCTAAAATCGGAAGAATTTAGTGCCATTACAGGAAAAGGTGTTGAAGCCACTATTAGCAGTAAAAAAGTTGCCTTAGGAAACCCTAAAATGATGGCTTATGTCCATGCAGAAATCACTTCTAAAATGGAAGAAGAAGCTAAAGCCTATCAAAAACAAGGTAAAACGGTTTCTTATTTATCAGTAGATAAAAAAGTTGTTGGTTATGTGGTTATTGGTGATAAAATAAAAGCAACCAGTGCAAAAGCAATTAAAGCGCTTCAAGATAAAGGCATTGCGGTAATCATGCTTACTGGTGATAATTATGATACAGCACAAGCTGTTGCAACAGAATTGAATCTTGCCGATTTTAAAGCAAGTATGTTACCCGAAAATAAACTAGAAGAAGTGACCAAATTACAACAACAAGGAAAAGTAGTTGCGATGGCCGGAGATGGCATTAACGATGCCCCAGCATTGGCAAAAAGTGATGTTGGTATAGCTATGGGAACAGGAACAGATGTCGCTATTGAAAGTGCCATGATTACTTTAGTTAAAGGCGATTTACACGGTATTGTAAAAGCACAACATTTAAGTGAAGCGGTTATGAAAAACATCAAACAAAACTTATTTTTTGCCTTGATTTATAATACCATAGGAATTCCTATTGCTGCCGGTGTTTTATTCCCAATTTTCGGTATTTTATTATCTCCAATGATTGCAGCTTTAGCCATGAGTTTTAGTTCGGTGTCTGTGATTTCGAATGCCTTACGATTAAGAAGAATTAAAATATAAATAATGAAGAAATATAGCATTTACATAGCCATTTTAGCTATTGGTTTACTTTTAGGTTGGATGCTTTTTGGTGGGACATCAAAGACTCAAGCAGCACATCATCATGAAGCTGTTGAAGGTACAAGTCAAATGTGGACCTGTTCTATGCATCCACAAATTATGCAACCAGAAGCTGGCTCCTGCCCTATTTGCGGTATGGATTTAATTCCTGCTACAAGCAGTGCAGAAGGATTATTGGTAGATCAATTTAAGTTATCTGAAAACGCGATGGCTTTGGCTAATATTCAAACTTCAATAGTAGGTAAAAGTGTTTCTAATGAAGATTCAGGTTTTATTTTGTCAGGGAAAATCACAGAAAACGAAAATGAAACAGCGACAATGCCTGCGCATTTTGATGGAAGAGTTGAAAAACTATATGTGAATTCCTTAGGAGAACGTGTTAACAAAGGACAAGCGATTGCGCAAATATATTCACCAGCTTTAATTGCAGCACAGCAAGAATTAATTACAGCCTATAAATTAAAAACATCACAACCTCAATTGTATAATGCAGTTAAAAACAAGTTTAAGAATTGGATGATCCATGGTAAGCAATTAGAGGAAGTGGAACAAACCGGACAAGTGAAAACGAGTTTCACAATTTACTCCCATGTTTCTGGTGTAGTTACCGAAATCGCTATAAATGAAGGTTCGCATATCATGGATGGAAAACCAATTTTTAAGGTTTCAAATCTAAATACGGTTTGGGCAAATTTTGATGTCTATGAAAATCAAATTAGCCAATTTAAAAAAGGACAAGATATTGTAGTAACCACTAAGGCATATTCTAATAAAACATTCAAAGGAAAGGTCGATTTTATTGATCCTATTTTAAATACCAAAACAAGAACGGTAAAATTAAGAGTCGTATTGAATAATAAAAACGAACTTTTTAAACCAGGCATGTTTGTAGAAGGTAAAATTAACGGCGTTGATCCTTCAATTAAAAAGCAAGTTTTATCCATACCTGCTTCTGCAATTTTATGGACGGGAAAACGATCTGTAGTGTACATAAAAACAAATCCAAATGAACCTGTTTTTCAAATGCAAGACATAACATTAGGAAACCAATTTGGAGATAATTATCAGGTTTTAGAAGGTCTAAATAATGGAGATGAAATTGTAACCAACGGAACCTTTACTGTAGATGCGGCTGCGCAATTACAAGGCAAAAAATCGATGATGAATAAAAAAGGAGGCAAAGTAATGACGGGGCATGAAGGACATTTAGGTATGGAAATAAATACGACTGATTTTAAAAAAACGTTAAATAAAAATGAGCGAATAGAAGTTTCTAAAGAGTTTCAAAATCAATTAAACGTGGTTTTTAATAGTTATATTGAATTGAAAAATGCTTTGGCAACAGATAATACTCAGAAACTTAAAACACAATCTAAACAATTAATAGCTAATTTAGGGAAAGTGGATATGAAGTTATTAAAGAGTAAAAATGCACATCAGCATTGGATGCCATTAGAAAAGGAAATAAAAACAACTGCTCATTTAATTTCAAATACAGACGATATTAAAGTTCAAAGAACCTATTTTAAGCATTTATCATCAAATATGGCCACCGCGTTAGAAGTGTTTGGTGTCCATGAAAAAGTATATCATTTATACTGCCCAATGTCTGATAATAACAAAGGGGCTTATTGGTTAAGTAAAGAAGAAAAAGTAGTGAATCCCTATTTTGGAGGTGCCATGTTAACCTGCGGAGAAGTAAAACAAGTCATAGAATAATTAAAAACCAAATCATAATAATTAAATTTTAAAAGAATGAATAAAGTAATTTTAAGTCTAATAGTAATAGCATCGATAGGTTTTACAAGTTGTAAAAATGAAGACAAACAAAAAACAGAAACAGCAACGACAGAAGTTTCTAAAGAAACAGCTACCGCAGATATTTCTTTTGGAGTAAGAGGAAACTGTGGTATGTGTAAAAGTACCATTGAAAAAGCGGCTAATAGTGTCGAAGGTGTTGCTAACGCAACCTGGGATGTCGATAAAAAGAAAATAGATATATTTTTCGATGATAGCAAAACAGATACTATGGAAATTCATAATGCCATTGCCGCATCGGGTTATGATACTGAAAAGGTTGAAGGAAGCGAAGATGCTTATAAAAGTTTACCTGAATGTTGTAAATATGAGCACAATATGGTCATGAACCAATAAAGTGTGATAAAAAAGTCAAACGATTTAACTTGCTGTTTATGAAAAATAATTCATTAAAATTTGTATTATAATGGGTTCTTTTTTGTTGAAAGCATGAGCATATATTTTTATTTCAATACACTTAGTGCACTATTTTAAGATTTATCATTTCAAAATAATAGTATCATTAGGTATGTTTATCTATCACCTCTACCCTATAATTTCTAGTTTAATGAACAAAACCCTATATTTTTTTATTATAAAAGTGCGTAATTTTGTACCTTGGTATAATAATTGTTTTATAAAACATATAAAACCATAACATTATGAAAAACACCATTTATACTGCCATCTTATTTTCTTTAGTAAGTTTTATTGGCACTGCACAGGTTAACGAGGAATTAGTACCAGATCAAAATCCTAATTATAAAGTAAGTTTAGATAAATATACAACAGCAAATAACGTTGATAATCTTACGTTAAAACAAGGGACAACAGTACAGGATACTTATACAGCCATTGATCCTATGGAAGCTAAAAGAGAACGTAAAGAATTAAGACAATACTACAGATCTCAAAGACCCTTATGGAGACAAGAAGTGAGGCTTGAACGTGCTAAAAACACAAGATATTTTAGCGGAATTAGCAGCAACTTTGGTGCAAACTACTATAATAACCTTCATAGTAACTATCATAGATCGTATTACAACCTTAGCAATAGAAGATTTTACGCACGGTCTTTATTTAACTTTGGCATAGGAGGATCTTTTAGATTTAGATAATTTAATCAAAAAAATAAAATACATATATAATAGAAAGATGAGAAAACAAATTATTATTCTAGGGTTAATTTTAGTAGGTGCAATGAGTTTTAATTCTTGTGCACGAAAAATTACACGTGTAGAGTCTGACACACAAATAGATATTAGTGGACGATGGAATGATACGGATTCTAGATTGGCTGCTGAAGCACTTACAGAACAAATTTTATCTGGAGATTGGTTAACCGATTTTATGCAAGCTAATGATGGTGAAAAACCCGTTTTAATTGTTGGTTTGGTAAGAAACAAATCTCATGAACATATTGAAGCCGAAACCTTTACAAAGGATATAGAAAAAGCTTTGATTAAAAAGCAATTAGCAAGAATTGTTTCTGGTGGAGAAATGCGAGAAGAGTTAAGATCTGAACGTGCTGATCAGCAAAACAATGCATCGAGTTCTACTATAAAAAAATTCGGCTTAGAAACAGGTGCAGATTATATGCTTCAAGGAAACATTAACTCTATAGTTGATGCTTACAAAAAAGAAAAAGTAACTTATTATCAAATCGATTTAGAGCTAACTAATATTGAAACCAATGAAAAGGTTTGGATTGGAGATAAAAAGATAAAAAAATACATTAAAAACTAACAAGAGTCAAAGCTTCCCTAAAATAAAAGGACGAAAACGGAATGAAAAATATCTTTTATTGTGTCTATACATTTCTAATCCTTTCCTTATTTAATAGTTGTGCGACTTATAATACCAAAGCACAAAAATTTCAATCTGCTATTCAACGAGGAGATTTTAAGGAAGCTTCTACTTCTATAGAATCGAATAAATTTTTACACAAAAAAAGAAATCTTCTTTTATATTATTTAGAAAAAGGTAAAGTCGCCTACTTAAATAAGGATTATGAATTAAGTAATTCTTTTTTTAATAAAGCAGATGTTATTATTGAAGATAATAAAGCTAATTTAGGAGGAAAAGCTTTGGGTGTACTTTTAAACCCGGAAGCAGAAACTTATACTGGTGAAGATTTTGAAAAAGTAGCCATTCATTATTATAAAGCCTTAAATTATATATTTCTTAATAAGTTTGATGATGCCTTAGTAGAAGCAAAACGAATTAATTTACAATTACAAGCTATTAATGATAGCTATCCTCTAGGTAAAAAGAACCGGTATACTTCAGATGGATTTGCTTTAAACCTTCAAGGTTTTTTATACGAAGCTTCGGGCGATATTAATAATGCCTTTATTTCTTACAGAAATGCTGTTGATCTCTATTTAGAAAACCAAGGCTCTTTCTTTGGTACACCTCTACCCGATCAGTTAAAGCAAGATGTATTAAGAACTGCTGCTGTTTTAGGTTTTACAAATGAACTTGAACGCTACGAAAAGCTATTAAATACAAAATACATTGCCCCTCAAACAACTCATGAAGGAGAACTTATTCTTTTTTGGGAAAATGGTTTAGTACCTTATAAGGACCAAACATTTTTTAATTTTATTGTGTTGCCAGGGAGCAATAACGGAATTGTATCTATTTACAATGAAGAATTAGGATTAACATTGCCCATCCCTATTCCTAGTGGGAATGGAAATAAAAATGACTTTTCGGATATTAATGTTTTTAATGTAGCCTTTCCTAAGTATGTTGAAAGATCTCCAGCTTTTTCAAAAGCTACTATTAGCTCTGATGCTATTGGTCGTACTGATTTTCAATTGGCGCAAAACTATGATGAAATAGCTTTTAAAACCCTAAGAGACCGTACACTACGCGAAATAGGAAAAGCAGCGATAAGGTTAGGTACTAAAAAAATATCAGAGTCTTTAGTTAAAAATCAAAACGCAGATATAGGTGCTGCATTAGGTCTATTTAATGCACTAACAGAACGTGCTGACACACGTAATTGGCAAAGTCTTCCTAATCGTATTTACTATGCTCGTATCCCTTTAAATAAAGGAGAAAATACCATCCGTGTTTCTATACGTTCTTCTAATAATACGTCTAAAGAAGAAGTGATTACTATTCAAGGTAAAAAAGGCATACAGTTTAGAAACATATCAACTTTTCAATCTTTATAATCTTATTATCATAATATCTTTAGTGATAATGGGGTGTAATTCTATTCAATTTATTCAGAATAGAGTTTACAGATCAGATCTAAGTAATTCCTCTTATTTCACAAGTAAATTCTTCATTTAACTCATTTAATAGCTTGAAGGCTATTATTTTTTTTTACTAAATATGAAACAAAATAAGTATTTTTGTTAACTACCGATATATGAGTTATATAGTATGAAATTATGCTTTGTTCCTCATAATCAGACTTTTTAAAAAAGAATACATTGCTTTAGTTTTATATAAAACTGAATAATTTAGGGCTATTTAATAATAGTTCTATTTGTGGTATAAAAAATAATAAGTCCATTTATTGGTGATTATCTTTTTTTATGTCAATTTTTTTAATAATATTTGAAAAAAATAAACTAAAAAATAACAAATTGATAATTATGAAACAATTAATATTATTATGTGCAGCCTTATTAATCGGCTCTGTGTCTTACGCTCAATTTCAAATTTCGGCTAGTGGTGGTTATGCTATTGGTAGTGCAGGAATGAAAACAGGAGAAACAATAAGTACTACACAAACAGAAAATGCTTACGGTAGTTATGGAGAAGGTTTTAATGGTCAAATTAGAGGAACTTATTTCTTTAATGAAACTTTTGGTGCTGATTTAAGTCTTGGGTATTTACATGGTTCAGATCAAACAATCTCTGAAGTTAATGTACCAGGAACAGAAATAGATGCTGTTGCTAGAGCTCGTGCTTTTGGTGCAGCGATATCTTTAGTATATAAATTTAACAATAACATTTATGGTCGTTTAGGGGCTTTAGTAAAATTAGGAGGTAAAACAGAAGCTGTTGTGAGTCAAAAACAAACGTTATCAGATGGAGAAGCTGCTGCTTTTGGTTTAGATCCAGGAGCTTATTCTCAAACTAATTATGTAGAAGATTTTCATGGACAATTTCCTTTAGGTTTTGTTGCTGCTATTGGTTATGAATATCCTATAAATGATAATTTTAGTGTTTTTGCTGAAGCAGAATATTATGGAATTAGCTTAAAACGTAAAGATTCTGAATTACAAGAGTTCAATACTAATATCGTTGCAGCAGACGGTACAGTAGCTTTTGAAGGTTTTTACTCTTTAGATAATTTACCAGAAGGTAGAAACAAAAAAACAACTTATGTTGATGAATTGTCTCATACAAATACAGATGATTCAAAAGAATTAGCCGTAAAAGTACCTTATTCTTCATTCGGTATTAACTTTGGAATTACTTACAAATTCAAAGGTTCTAGTTCTAAAGACATGTAGTACTAAAACAAGTTTTATAAAAAAGCTCTCATTTTATTATGAGAGCTTTTTTTATGTTCATTTTATAACTGATAAAGCAATCCTATAACGGAAAAATAGGTCTATTTCGTCTCCTACTCAGTGCTGTAGTTTCAATAATAAATTATATATTTTTCCGCTTATTCGATGACTGACACATAATTGTTGCTTAAATTGTTATTTTTGTTAGACTTAACCTACAAATCAAAAATAATGAAAGCAAAAATTGTACTATTCAGTTTAGCGGTCGGCTCCTTATTTGCAAATGTTACCAATAATTTGGAAGCCCAAACATCCCCAATTAATCCAACGGTAGCAGCAAATAACTTTAATGTCTTTACCTCTGGCGATGCCATAGCTATAAAAACAGAATCGGAAGGTTCTTGGGCCGTTGGTGGAGATTTAACTTTAGACGGTACCCTAAATATTTTTGGCGGTATAAATTATTATAACGGCGACTCACAAGCAACTGCTCTTGTTGTTAACGGAAAAGTAAATTACAACTCAGGTAAATTACAGATTCTACAAAGCAATTATATTAAAATAGGTGATCTATCTACAAGTGCTGTTTTTGAGTTAGACCAAAACAATGTACTTAGTAATACTAGAATTACTCCTATTGATGGTAATTTTGATACTAACCCTAGGATTGAATTATCTACAAATCAAACTATCACTTCAATTTCAGGAAATCCTCAAATAGATTTTAATGAAGCTTTTAATCAGTTTGAATCTATTTCTAATTATTTAGGAAATCAAATCACCAATGTAACTTGGAATGCTGATGAGTTTACTCAAGGAAAGTTATGGATCAATTTAATTCCAAATACAACTAACGTTATTAATTTAACAGTTGCAGAATTCAATGGATTTAGTGAAATAAAATTCAATGACTTAGTGCCTTCAGAAACAACTCCATTAATCATTAATCTTACAGATATTAGTGTTACTCCAGATGTTGTTTCAATTCATAGCTGGCCAAATATCGTTGGAAGTTCATTAAGTTACGCGCCTTATATCTTATATAATTTTGCTAATGTAAGTTCTACCATTAATTATACTGGTGGTGCTCAAGTTTATGGAACTATTTATGCACCAAGTGCTCGTTTTAATAACCGAAGTAATTTTAATATTGACGGACAAATTATTGCAGAAGTATTTGAGCAAAACTCAGGGGAAGTTCATCCTTATTTATTTGATACGACTATAGATTTTCCACCAACACCTTCAGAAGAAATTTGTGATGGTATCGATAATAACGGTAACGGTCTTATAGACGAAGGTTTTACAGATACTGATGGTGATGGAATTGCAGATTGTGTAGATAATTGTCCTGAAGTTGTAAATCCAGATCAAGCAGATTTAGACGGAAACGGTATTGGTGATGTTTGTGATGAACCAGAAGTTGAAGAAATTTGCGATGGTATCGATAATAACGGTAACGGTCTTATAGACGAAGGTTTTGCAGATACTGATGGTGATGGTGTTGCAGATTGTATAGACAATTGTCCTGAAGTTGCGAATCCAGATCAAGCTGATTTAGACGGAAACGGTATTGGTGATGTTTGTGAAGAACCAGAAGTTGAAGAAATTTGCGATGGTATCGATAATAACGGTAACGGTCTTATAGACGAAGGTTTTGCAGATAC
>NZ_JABTEL010000017.1 GCF_013285155.1 Winogradskyella undariae
CTATGATAATAATTACAGAAGTACTTTAGCAATAAATTAATAAGTTTTTACTTGTTTTTTACCACAGTACTTTGTTACCATAAGTACTTCTTACTTGTTCGAATTATTGTATAAATAATCTGATGTCCATTCAGGTCTATTCTTAATTAATTGTTGTTTTTCCGATTCAGACATATTTTTTCTTGCTCCTAAATCAAATTCTGTTAAATTTTTCTTTGCTATTTTAGTTAAAGACATTGCAAAATATAATCCTCTTCCTATATCAGATTTTCTTGTTAATATATATTTGTCCATAAGTCCAGAAACAACTGGATTATCCATTGGCATTGATATTGTTGTTCTTCCTGTTATAAAAAATTCTCTTAAAACACTTTGTTCATAAAGGTCTAATGTTTTTATACTTTCAGTAACTTCTTTATTTAGTTTTCTTTTAAAAGACTTGTTGTTTATTTTTGAAATTATAAAATAAATGATTGAGAGAATTATAAAAGCAATACAAACTATAAATATAATTCCAAAATATTTTCCATATTCTTTCTCAAATTCTGAAAGTTTCAATTGTTCAATAAAATTTTCAGATCCAAATAATAATATACCACTTACTATACCAAATAAAATAAAAATTTTTACTGGAATTTTGCTAAAATCAATTAAATCACTAAAAGAAAAACTCATTTAAAAAGTACTAATATTCGTTATTGATATATCTTTAACTATAATTTCAGGGTTTTCTATTTCTTTCAAGTCGACTAGATAATCAATCATCTGATGAGTCGTATCTTCATTTAATTTCACAGTAATGCTTTTTCTCCTAACATCTGTAATTATATATTCAGTTTCGCTTAAATTAATTTTACATCTTGTTCCGATTTCTATCATAGTTTTTTTGTATTTATGGTAACTTGTTATATCATAACTTTTATCGCTCATATCCCACAAATTAAGTGGGTAATAGCAAGTGTTTTAATTATTTACAGTCATGTGCCACGAAGTTAATTATATTTCTAATAAAACCTATACGTAAAGTTACGTACGCTTCATTAAAAGCCAAGATAAAACCTTCTATTCTAAATTACTTACGGTAAACCGTAATAGCCAATGCATAATAACCAAAACCCTATACAGATCAAACCCGCTTTGATTATGCACCGTGGTATTAATAGTTTCAATGCTATAGTTTTGGTTTGCTATAAATGGGGTTAGGTGTTTAATTACAGGACGTCCTTTTTTAGTGAAGCCTACAAAAAGGGGAAGTCTACATTATATTTCTATAAAATTGAGAAGGGATTGGATATTTTTTTCTTCGTTCATGTTTTTCAGAGGGGGAGTTGCATGCCGCACAAGGGTTTTGAATAAGATTAGTTACGTGGTTAAGCAACGAATTTAGCAAATACCAACCAAATAGACAAAAGCGTAGCGAACTGTGCGTAGCAAAAATCTGCGAGGATTTTCGTAAGTAGGCGAGAACTAGCCATTAATTTTATACTTTGTTGTAGCCAGTTATTTAATTCCAAATTTCATTCGATGCTGTTAAAATGACAGGATATTTATCAGTTACAAGTATTGTTTGTTCGTGTTGGGTTACATATCCACCTTTATTTCCGACTAAAGTCCAACCGTCATTCAATTCAATAGCAACAGTTGAATTTGTTGAAATAAAAGTTTCTATTGCTACTGTTGTATTTTTCTTGAATCGTTCTCCGTTACTTTTAACTCTGTAGTTTAAAATATTTTCAGGCTCTTCGTGTAAACTTCTACCGACTCCGTGACCAGCCAAGTTCTTAATGACTTTAAATCCTGATTTTTTTGCTTCGGTTTCTATTAAGTATCCAATTTCAGAAATTTTTACTCCGCCTTTGGTATTGTTTATTGCTTTGCGTAAAATATTTTTAGAAGCATCTACAAGAGGTTGGTGATTATGAATGTCTTTTCCAAGAACAAAAGAGCCACCATTGTCAGACCAAAAACCGTTTAGTTCCGCAGAAACATCAATATTAATTAAATCTCCTTCTTTCAATATTTTTTTCTCTGATGGTATTCCGTGTGCCGCTTCATTATTTATACTTATACAAGAATAACCAGGAAATCCATAAGTTTCATAAGGTGCTGATTTAGCACCATAACTCTTTAGAATTTCACCTCCATATTCATCCAGTTCTTTAGTCGACATTCCTATTTTAGCATATTCTCTCATTAATTTCAGTGTAGTTCCAACAACTTCACTAATTTTTTTCATTCCGATTAATTCTGATTCTTTTGTTATTGACATTCTGTTTTTTTTAATTGGCTACGGTTAGTATAAGATCAGTAGCGGTTTAAATACTCTTGCTTTTCGTGTTACAAGATACTTATTAAAATTAATAGTGATTCGAGTTTACACCCGAACCGCTATTGCTTTTATACCTTGTTATATGCAGACTTTTTCCTCAGTCTTAATATTTTATTTTATTACAATTTACAAAATTATTGATTATAATTCTTCTGAAAATAGATAAGCCTAAAATTTCATTTATTTGGACTCAAAGTTTTTCGCCTGGCTATTTGTTTATTTTAACTTTCTGTCCTTGGACGTTATTTATTCCAAAAAGTCACAGATAAGCTTTGCCGTTTCATTTGGCTTTTCAGCAAGAATAAAGTGTCCACAATCTTCTATTTTTTTGAGTTGTAAGTCAGTTGTAGAGTTTGTTAATGACATTTGTAACATTTCATATCCACTTCCACCAATGCCCAATACTGGTATGTTTATTTTTTCGTACGTTTTGCTGTCTTCAATGTCTTGAGGAAAAGATTGATACCAAGCATTTGAAGCCCGAATTGCATCTTTGCTATTATAAGCAGAAGCATACGCGGATTTGTCGAAATCATTCATACTTTTTTGGTCTTTCAATAAGTTTTTAAACAACCATTCTATAACGATATTCATACGTCCCTCAAGAAGTTGTTCGGGAAGTTCTTTTACCTGATTGAATGCAAGCCACCAAGGATAAAGATAATTTGCTCCCAAAACAGGTAACATTGGCAAATGATACATTCCTGCATCGGGGTGTGGTGTATCCATCATAATTAATTTGGATGCTGTCTCTGAATGGTTTACTGTAAAACTAAATGCTACGTGTGCACCGATATCGTGTCCACCAATATTCACTTTATCAAACCCTAACTTTTTTACAAGTTCAAAAATATCCTTAGCCATATTCTTTTTCTCATATCCAGCAATCGGCTTGTCTGAATTTCCCATTCCTCGCATTTCGACAACTATAACACGATGTTTTTTGGCAAGTATTGGCATTACTTTATGATAAGCCCACCAAGTTTCAGGATATCCCGGAATTAAAATCAATGGTTTGCCTTGTCCGCCAATAACATAGTGTAGTTTAGTTCCATTTACTTCAGTATAATGATTGGTGAAATCTGGTAAGGATTTGATTAATTCTTCGGAGTTAAAATTTTTGTTATCTGTCATACTATTAAGTTTTTGTAAATGTTGTTAATGGAAAAGGCATTGCTAATGCTGTTAATGCAATTCCTCCATGTTTTATGATTTCCCGTCTGTTCATAATCAAATTTATTTTAGTTCTCAACTTGTAACGTGCAAAATTAAGGAGTATGTTTGCAACCTACAAGTATGTAGTATACTGTATAGTTTATTATTTTTTTTAAGCGTTTGAAAATGAGGTTAATAAATCAACTCTCTAAAGAAACAGGAATTCCAATAGGAACAATTCGTTTTTACGAAAAAAGCGGACTTATTAGTGGTCAAACTAAGAAAGAAGTAACCACCAATAATTATGTCTATTATAATGAAGAAACCATCGAAAAACTTAGATTTATTCAAATGGCAAAAGCTGTTGGTTTTACTCTAGCCGAAATAAAAGAGGTTGTTGATGCTTGGTATAAGAAGCAATTAAGTAAAACAGCAAAAATTAATGTTTTAAATAAAAAATTACTGCAAATAGAAGAGAAAATGAAAGAATTAAAAGCAATTAAAAAGCAAATAGCAATTTGTAAATCACAAATTGAGAATGAAATTGATTAAAGTCTTTTCGAACATTTAGATTTTTTTTCAACTTGCATATAAAGTATTTGTGTATGATTTTGTTGCGTGTTTCAGTATTAGATTTAGCAAATAAAACATAGATAGAAAGGCCACGAGGGCTTTCGTAAATATACTATAACTAGCAATGAATTATACAAGGCTTAAGTTTACAATTCATTAAATTTAGGGATAAATTAGAAAGAACAAAAGAGAGAAAGGTTGATATATACGCAGAAGCTTTCGACTTCGTCAACATTGAAAATCCCTTCTCTTTTACTACACAGATTTCGTACAGTTCTATGAGACTTTTAGACCTCGATTTTAAGTCGTTGAAACTCGGGTAGTCGTCCTATCAAAAAAAAACATTTTCTTATGAATAAATATATTAAATATTTTGAACTGCGAAGCACATCATGAATTCCTAAAATAAAATAATAAAAGATGAATAAATTGACATTAGTCGTTTAGTTTTCGATGTCACGGATTCAAATGGTAATTACTACCAGTTTAAAAACAATGAGTTTGGTTTTAAAAAGTACTCGAAACTCTTAGATTCTAATAGACATTGCGTCATGGAAGGCACAGGTTATTATCACTATCAATTGGCTTACCATTTGTTAGAATCTGGGATTAAAATTTCTGTAGAAAACCCATTAGCCGTTAAACGTTTTATACAGATGAAATTATCTAAAATTAAGACCGATAAAAGTGATTCTAAACTTATCTGCGATTATGCTCAGCAGTTAGAATTAAAGCTTTGGCAAGGTAATTTTAAGAATGAGATAGAATGTCTTCAAATTGTTAGAACTCTTTCTGTGTATACAAAAGAAAGTACTATACTAAAAAACAAACTACACGGTGAAGATGTATTAGGTAATCCAAGTAAAGTGGTTGTGAGATCTTTAATACATAGTTTAAAGCAACTACAAAATGAGATGGCAGATTTAGAAGATAAGCTATTGATTTTAATAAAAATAGAATATCAAAATTTATTAACGCGCTTAAAAACTATACCAGGAATAGGACCTAAAACAGCCATTATGTTAGTTGTTTTTACAGGCGGTTTTGATCGTTTTACAAGAGCAAGTGAACTTTGTAGTTACGCTGGATTAACACCAGTAATAAGACAAAGTGGGAGTAGGGTAAGTGGACAGCCACGAATCAGTAAAATAGGAAATCAGAAACTGAGAAATTTATTATTTATGTGCAGTTTTAATGCTTGTAAACAAAACAAGGCTTGCCGAGATCATTATGAACAAATTGTATCTAAAGGAAAGAGCAAAAAGTGAGCATTAATTGCAGTGTGTAATAAACTGCTAAAACAGGCTTTTACAGTTGCTAAATCAGGATTAATATATGATGGAAACTATAAAAGTACATTAGTTAAAAATTAATGAGTTTTTATTTGTTTTTTGCCATAGTACTTTGTTGTGCGTTAGTACTTTTACAATATTGTTTTATGTTTTATAGCCCAATTTTCAAGTTCTTTAATTATTGGTTTTAACTCATAACCAATGGTCGTTAATTCATATTCAACACGGGGTGGAACTTCTGGATAAATTTTCCGAGTCAAAACTTTATTTTTCTCTAATTTTTTGAGTTCTAACGTAAGCATTCTTTCCGTTATGTTCGGTAAAACCTTTTTTATTTCTCCAAACCGTAATTTACCACTTAACAAAGCATAGCAAATAGGTAGTGACCATTGGCCACCAATGATATTTGTAGAATAAACTTCAAGACATTCATTAGCTAAAGCTTGTTTATTGGCAAAGTTTGTGGATGTTTCCTTGATTTTAGACATTACATACATTTTTGTTAGTATCGTACAATTGGTTGTTCATTTAAATAATTAAATATAGGAGTTTATTTTTGTATCGGAAATTTAACGATTTAAAATATGAAGACCTTAATAATTCTAACTCATCCAAATATAGAAAATTCAGTGACAAATAAAAGGTGGATTGAGGAATTAGAGAAATATCCAAATAATTTTGACATTCATCAATTATACAAAGTTTATCCAGATGAAAAAATTAAAGTAATAGCAGAGCAAAAATTAATGGAAAAATATAATAAAATTATTTTTCAGTTTCCTTTATATTGGTTTAGCTCACCACCACTTTTAAAAAAATGGTTTGATGAAGTTTTAATTTATGGGTGGGCTTTTGGCAGTAAAAGTGGCTATAAATTAGAAAATAAGAAAATTGGTCTAGCTATTAGCGCAGGAGCAACTGAGGATAATTATTCATTAAAAGGTGAATACAAACATACTTTAAAAGAAATATTAGTTCCCTTTGAACTTACGTTTAAATATGTAAAAGCTAATTATCATCCATATTTTGTAAATTACGGAGCTGATTCAGATACACAGAGTGAAGTTATTGAAGAAAGTACTCGTAAATATTTCTTTTTCGTCAACGCTTTCTAGGTTTCATTTTAAGTATGAAGCACAATGTATTATATCATAACTTTTATCACTCATATCCACTAATTAGGTAGGTAATAGCCAGTGTTTTAAATATTTAAAATTACGAGCTACGAAGTTAATTCTATTTCTAATAAAAACTATTCGTAAAGTTACGTACAGCTGCGCTTCATTAAAAGCCAAGTTAATACCTTCTATTCTAAATAACTTACGGTAAACCGTAATAGCCAATTTATAATAACCAAAACCCTATACAGATCAAACCAACTTTGTTCATGGAACATGGTATTAATAGCTTCAGTGTTATAGTCTTTGTCTGCTATAAATGACCATAGGTGTTTAATTACAGGACGTCCTTTTTTTTATTTTATGGACTTTAAGCTTGTGGTCGGTTCATCTAGAAAAATTACTGGTAGAATGTGGTAAACTTTTATAAATATTATCTATAGAAAATTTATTTACTGCAAATCCTATTGTCAAGTCAACCATTAATTAAGGATTTCTATTCAAACATTAGTCTGTATCTAGGTCCAAAAAGCAGAAATATAAAGTAACAGGTTATAGCGTGGTTATGTAATGCTTATAGCGTCGTTGTAGCACGATTATATTGTGTTTTACCCTAGTAAAGATAAGGTTTAAGTGTGTTTGTAAAAGGTTGTAGTCATATTGTAATTAAATACACAAACAAGGACGTGTATATATGAGGGTTGAAATAGGGTATAGCCTAATAAATTTAAAGTAGAGTGGTGGAGTGCCTTTTATTGGAGATTTATATAAAGTTAAAGTGACTAATTATCTAAGTAATTAGCTTAGTGATGGCCTATTCGTTTAAATAAAACAAAATTACTAGGATTTAATTTTCTCAATTCTCGGATAGAATGAGAGTTTTAAATAGACTCTAAATTGTAATCGAAATTATATTCGTGGTATTTGCCACCATATTTTATTAAAATAGTGTTAAAAATCAATTTGTGTGCGTAAAGTGTGCGTAATCGAGAAATCTTATAAAAATAATTTCACTTAATAATTAATATTTAATCATAATTGTTGTTCAATTCAGACTTGTTATTGTTAATAATAAAAAGGTGTATGGTTTTGATTTACAGGATGATGTGAGTGTTTTTTAGATACAAAAAAGCCTCAACATAAATGTTAAGGCTTTTTGTGATCGCAGAAGGATTCGAACCTTCGACCGCCTGCTTAGAAGGCAGGTGCTCTATCCAGCTGAGCTATGCGACCATTTAGAGTAAAACTCTAAAAATTCAATAAAAGTCGGGGTGGCAGGATTCGAACCTGCGGCCTCCACGTCCCAAACGTGGCGCGATAACCGGGCTACGCTACACCCCGAATTGGTTATCTTAAAAAATACTTACAGTGCAATTACTGTAGTAAATTTTGCGGAGAGACAGGGATTCGAACCCTGGGTAAGTGTTTCCACCTACGACGATTTAGCAAACCGTTCCTTTCGGCCACTCAGGCACCTCTCCAGTATTTAAAAGAACATATGTCTTTAATTGCGGGTGCAAATATACATTAACATTTAAAATAACACAACTTTTTTACAACTTTTTTATTGAAAAAAGAACATTATTTTAAATTGTGTTTTTAACTATTTATTTATCAGGTGTATAGTTTTGCATGTTTTTTTATGTAAAATATTTTTTTGATTTAAGTAAACCCAATTTATGAAATATAAATCATCAACGTTTTTTTTAATATGCGATTATTGATTTTAAAAAGAACTTAAAAAAATAGGCATTAGTAAAGCTATGAAGAATAATGGTTGAGTAATTCAATAAGATTGTTTGTAACAAGCCTTAAATTTTAGAGCATACTAAAACTATTTTAGTGTCTTCATAATCCGTTGTGAAAAACATATATATATATCCTCCGTCTTTAATTTTTAATTTTTTTCTAATATCACTTACTGGCATTGGGAAATTTCGTGTAGTTATATTAGCTTTTGTAATACGTTCTTTAGAAATGATTTTTTTATTATAAGGTAGTATTTTTTCAATTTTAAATTGTCTACCAGGGAAATCTACCAATGTATCAGAAGTATAGAGGTGAGAATGTTTGTGTAGTTTATCTATGCTTAATATTTCACTTATAGAATTAAAACCACCAGATTTCAAAATAGCAGCATTAGGTTCAAATAAATAGGTAAGTGGTGAGCTGTAAGTTTCTTTAGAAAATGGTTCGTCCTTAAATTTAAAATCGAAATGCTGATTACCTGTTTTTGTTAAATTTATTGTTTTAACGATGGTATTATCATTAAAGTCGCGTTCTAAAATCCAAAGTAATTCTTTAACCTCATTGTTTACAGCTACAATATGAATCTCTTTTACATTATCTAAGTCTAACAATGTCGCTGTTAAATCTAATAGAGGTGATGTTTTAATCATCACGTTTTTAGAGTATTTTAGAAATACATTTTTATAGGTTTTAATGTTGGGTTCACAATCTGAAAGTAAAAAGACCTTTTGTTTAGAATGATCTCTTCGAGATGGATCTATATAAATCCAATCAAATGGCTTGTTAATACGTTTTAGAGTTTCAATACCGTTATCGCTTACACAATTAATATTTGAAACATTTAACGCTTTAAAGTTATGCGCTACGAGTTCTGAGAGTTCGGTATTAATTTCGCAATGGGTGACTTCTTTTGCTTGTTTTGAAAAGTAATAAGCATCTACTCCAAATCCGCCTGTAAGATCAATTATAGTGTCTCCTGTGGTTAAAGACGATTTGTATTTTGCTGTAACTTCAGAAGATGTTTGTTCTATATTTAATTTGTTAGGGTAATATATATTTTCAGAGTGAAACCAAGTACTTAGTTTTTTTTGACAACGTTTTTTAGCCTCAATCTGTTCTATTATTAATTTAGGATCTACGTTTTCAAATGGTAAACCTTTCAATAATAATTCTGAAGGATTAGAATCTATATGTTTGTTTATAAATTCTTGAATTTCAATATTTAATATGGATCTGTTCAAACTTAAATTATAAACCTTTAGTAAGTTTTTTAACGATGTTGTAATCTGATAAAAATTCCTTTAAAACAACTTTTAGTGCTGTATAAGTTGGTATGGCAACAATCATTCCTACAACTCCAAACAAGATGCCTGAAATAATAATAATTAAGAAAATTTCTAAAGGGTGAGATTTTACACTTTTAGAAAATATAAATGGTTGGCTAAAGAAATTATCAATTAACTGAGCAAAGATAAAACCAATCATTACGTAAGTTGTTTTTGGTAAAATAACATCACTAAAGCTTTCCCCTAAGTTGCTAGACATACTTAAAAGCATTATTAAAAAACCACTAACTAATGGTCCTATATAAGGTACTAAATTTAAAAGGGCACAAAGAAAAGCAATAACAATAGCATTGTCAATTCCGAAAAGGAGTAAAACAATAGTATAGATTATAAATAGAATTAAAATTTGAAATATAAGTCCAACAAAATAGCGTGATAATAAATCTTTAATTATTGTAAATGAACGTTTTGAACGTTCTTCATTTCCTTTTGGAATAAAAGTCATCATACCATCTTCAAACAATTTACTGTCTTTTAAGAAGAAAAAAGAGATAAAAAGAACAGAAAATAAACCAATGCTAAAGCTACCTAATCCACTGATAAAGCTATTTAGAAAATTTGGTATAATTGCAAAATCTAAATTAGAGAATAGGCTAGAATCTTTTATGGATTGTTCTAAATCAATATGGTTAAATTGAAAATAAGTAATAATTTGATCGTATAAATCTTCAAAATTACTTTGAAGTTGATCAATATTTAGTAATGCTAAATTCTGACCTTGTTCAATAATTAAAGGAATAAAAAGTCCTACAAGACCAACTAAAAGTCCGATGAGTAAAAGCATTGTTGTTACAACAGCAATAGTATTATTGAATTTTAGTTTATTTCTTAAAAATAGTATTATTGGTCGTCCGATTAAAGAGATCACGACAGCAATAACAATGTAAACAATTACCGATTGAATTTTGAAAAGGAAATATAAAACAGCAAGAGTAGCAATAACAACTCCTAATGCTCTTAAAATTCCTTTAGATATTGTTTTAGATTCCATCTGTTTTTATTTACTCAAAGATGCTGAATTAAATTTAGCAAGGCAAATTTAGAAATTTAGTTGTTTTGTTAGTTCGTAAAGTGCAATACTTGTGGCTTGTACAACATTCATACTACTATTATTTCCAAACATATTAATATGTACAGTTGCATTTACTTGTTTTAAAATAGTTTCAGATACTCCAAAGTTTTCATCACCTAAAATTAAAGCAATTGGTTGATTGGTTGTAAGTTTAAATTCATTTAAAGCTTGGCTATTTTCTGAAATTTCTAGAGCAATAAGATAATAGTTATTATTTTTTAAATCTTCAATAATGTTCTCAATATTCTCTTTTATAGAGTGTGTAACGTATTTTTCTGTAGAACGCGATGTTTTATTCATGCGTTTTCCAAGTTGAATATCTTCACCACAAAATATTAGTTCTTCAATACCAAAAGCATCTGAAATTCTAAATAAACTTCCAATATTTGGAGCATTGCTTACATTATCGCAAATAACCTTTATGGGGTGTTTGTGTTTTTTGAAGTTGGTATTATAGTGGTTAAGTTGCATTTTAGTCCGTGGTGAATAATTGTAATATGATTATCTTTTTTCTAAAGGTGAATTCAATTTTCAAAAACATATTTTACAATATTAGCACCCATTTTAAGTGCTTTTTCTCTGACGTCTTCAGGGTCATTATGTACTTCAGGGTCTTCCCATCCGTCTCCTAAATCACTTTCAAAAGTGAATAATAAAACCAATCTATTGTCTTTAAAAATACCGAATGCTTGTGGTGCTTTTCCATCGTGTTCGTGGATTTTTGGTAAGCCATTTGGGAAGTTAAAAGCAGAACTAAATATTTTATGATCTTTAGGAATTTCGATTAATTCACTATTAGGAAATACCTTTTTCAACTCTTTAGTGATGTAAGGAGCCATTCCGTAATTATCATCAATATGAAGAAATCCTCCAGAAATAAGATAATTTCTTAGATTTTCGGCATCATCATCACTAAAAAATACATTTCCATGCCCTGTCATATGTAAAAAAGGAAATTGAAATATATCAATACTTCCTGCTTCTACCGTTTGAACATTTTCATTAATATTAGTATCTATATTGTCATTACAGTATTTTACTAAATTAGGTAATGCTGTTGGGTTACTATACCAATCTCCTCCGCCTTTGTATTTTACAATGGCAACATCTTGAGAAAACAATAAAGCAGTAAAAAAGGTAAAATATAGCGTGAATATGATTCTCATGTGTTTATTCATTTAAAAAAGCGACAGAATGACAAGCGGCAATGGCTGCTGTTTCTGTACGTAAACGTGTTTCACCCAAAGTTACAGGAATAAAATTGTGTTGCAACGCCATTTCAATTTCTTTAATGCTAAAGTCTCCTTCAGGACCAATTAAGATAGTGCAGTTGCTTGCTGGTTTTAATTGAGATTTTAAAGATTTTTTATCTGTTTCTTCACAATGTGCAATAAAGATTTGATCCGTGAAATCTTGACTAATAAAATCCTTGAAGCTCATTGGTTCATTAAGCTTAGGTAAATAATATTGCAAAGATTGTTTGGTTGCAGATTGAAGAATTTTTTCAAACCGTTCTAATTTTACTACTTTTCTTTCGCTGTGGTCACAAATGATAGGTGTAATAGTTTCAATTCCTATTTCGGTTGCTTTTTCTAAAAACCATTCATATCTATCATTCATTTTTGTTGGTGCAACAGCTAAATGAAGATTGTAATTTCGTTTTGGTTGTAAGCTTTTAGAAAGAATTTTTACAGAACATTTTTTTTGGTCTGCTAAAGTTAATTCTGCTTCAAAAAGCCAACCTTTACCATTGGTGATCTGTAAGGTATCACCAATGGTTTTTCTTAAAACTTTTACAATATGCCGACTTTCATCTTTATCGAAATTAAAGTCGGAATCGTTTTCTGTGATATGTTGGTTGTAGAACAATTGCATTATTCAATAGCTTCAGTAAATTTTAAAACAGTAACCTCTTCTATTAATGTTATAGGTTCGGTTTTTACAATCAGGTAATAGATTTTATGCTCTGTGTCATCTGCCATAAAAGCTTCATCAAGAGGGTGGTTTTCTTTAAAAGCAACAGCATCAAAAGCTTTTGGCATTTCACCTTCTTTAATCCATCCGGTATCACCACCCATTTTAGCCGTTGATCCTTCAGAGTTGTGTTTTGCTAAGTCTTTAAAACGGTACCCTTGCATGTATTGTGATAATACCTTTTTTCGTCTAGATATTGCTTCTTCATCTGATGTGCTAGCGGCTTTAAATTCAATAATTCTAAATTTTGCATAATCAACATCGGCCTTGTCAATAACTTTGTAAAACGTTTTTTTAAAGTCTGTTTTAATTACTTTTTTTCCACCTTTAGCCATGCTAAATAACTCGTCAGCTAATCTGGTTTTATGTTTTGCTTTATTAAAAGTGAATAGTTTTCCTTTTTTAGGTTTGTTCTTTTTTAAAAAGATTTGGGCTTGTTCTGGTGTAGAAATAGAATCTAATTGTTTTTCTAATTCAGATTGCGAAAAACCGATTAATGGTAGTAAAAATAGTAGTGTAAAAAGATGTTTCATGCTTAATTTTTTTATTTAATTTGGGTTGAGTACAAAACAACTAAATTTTAAACTAATATAGAAGTAAAGCTAATAAGATATTAACAGATGTTTTAACAATTTAAAAAATAGAGAGTTAAAGGCCGTTATTATATTTTTTTATTTTTTAATAAATTAAAGTAATTACAATTTTAAACGCGCTGTAGCCATAACATCAAAATCAGAGAAATCTTTTTCTAAATATTTTAAATAGCCAACAATAGCAATCATTGCAGCATTATCTGTAGTGTATTCAAATTTAGGTACGTAGCTTGTCCATCCAAATTTTTGTTCAGCATCTTTTAATGCTTTTCTTATTCCTGAATTAGCAGACACTCCACCACCAATAGCAATATGATTAATACCGGTTTGTTTTACGGCTAATTTTAATTTATCCATTAAAATACCAATAATGGTGTATTGTATAGAGGCACAGATATCGTTAAGATTTTCTTCAATAAAATTAGGATTAGCTTTTACTTCGCGCTGAACAAAGTAAAGAATAGCTGTTTTTAGTCCAGAAAAGCTAAATTTTAATCCATCTACTTTCGGTTTTGTAAACTTGTAAGCCTTTGGGTTTCCTAATTGTGCACGTCTGTCTATTTCTGGTCCTGCAGGATAACCTAGGCCTAAAACTTTTCCGCTTTTATCATAAGCTTCACCAACGGCATCGTCAATAGTTTCGCCTAAAACTTCCATATCAAAATAGCTCGTTACTTTAACAATCTGGGTATGTCCGCCAGAAATTGTCATAGCTAAAAATGGAAAAGGTGGTTTTTTGTGATCTTCTTCATCAATAAAATGCGCCAGAATATGAGCTTGCATGTGGTTGATGTCTATAAGAGGAATATCTAATCCGTAGGCTAAAGATTTAGCAAAAGAAGTCCCCACAAGTAAAGATCCCATTAATCCTGGGCCTTTTGTAAATGCAATTGCATGTAATTGTTCTTTTTTAATCCCTGCTTTTTCAATGGCTTGGTGTACAACAGGAACAATGTTTTGTTGGTGTGCGCGTGAAGCCAATTCTGGTACAACGCCTCCGTACTCTGCGTGTATTTTTTGATCAGCCACAACATTACTTAAAATTTTGTCGTTACATAGCACTGCAGCAGAGGTGTCATCGCAAGATGATTCAATTCCAAGGATATAAATATTTTCTTTTTTCATAGTAGATATTAGGCACAATAATTGTTAATTTTACCGTTTATAGTCCATTACTATATTTAACAACGTATTGTAAAGGCAAAGGTAATAAGAATTCACACATTAAAACTCATAAAATCTATCAAACGGATACTCAAAATAATAGGTAAATTGGCAGGGATAATACTCCTCCTTTTGTTTATTTTGTTTTTGATACTTTCAATTCCTGCTGTACAAACTAAGCTAGGTAGGTATATTACAGATCGAGTTAATAATGATTTTAAGACAAATATAAATATCGGGAGTGTAGGTCTTCAGCTCAATGGAGATATTGAATTAAAAGAAATTTTAATTAAAGATTACAAGAAAGATACCTTAATTAGTGTAGGAGAGCTTAATAGTTCAATTGTTAGTTTTAGAAATTTATATAACAGTAAGCTTAATTTTGGAGATATTGATCTTAAAAATGTAGCTTTTAATTTAAAAACTTATAAAGGAGAAAAAGACACAAATTTAGATGTGTTTGTCGCAAAATTCGATTCAGATAATCCAAGAGTCGGACCAAGTGAGTTTTTGTTTTCTTCTAGTGATGTTTCTATACAAGATGGTGTGTTTAGATTGATTGATGAGAATTTAGAAACTCCACAAATTTTTCAATTCACGGAATTAAATGCCAATACAACCAATTTTTTAATTAACGGACCTGAAGTCAGAGCTCGTATTAATAAATTTAGTTTTAAAGATAGTAGAGGTATTGCTGTTAATAATTTAATGGCAAATTTTGAATATACTTTAAATCATATGAATTTTGGAAATCTGAATATAAAAACAGATGCTTCAGAATTAAAAGGTGATTTAAGGTTTAATTACAATAGAGAAGATTTTAAACATTTTACAGACAAGGTTAATGTAGAAGCTAGTTTTAGAGATTCAAATATTTCTTTAACAGAGTTAAATGCCTTTTTTGATGAGTTTGGTACAGATCAGCATGCTAATTTTAATGCGGATTTATCAGGGACATTAAATAATCTTGAAGCTAAAAACCTTAATGTAAGCACAAGTAGTAATACTAGGATTTTAGGAGATATTACATTTAAAAATTTATTTAGTAGTGAAAAAAATAGTTTTGCTTTATATGGTGATTTTCAAAATTTAGCCTCTAATTATAGAGATTTAACGGCGTTATTACCACGCCTTTTGGGGAATTCTATTCCAACAGTAATTTCTAAAGTTGGAAATTTTAAAATCAATGGAACATCATTTATTACCGCTAAAAGTGTTGAAGCAGATTTAGAGATAGATACTGATTTAGGTTTTATAAAATCTAATTTAAAACTGACTGATATAGATAATATAGATAATGCTAGTTATGTTGGTAATGTTATTTTAGACGAATTTAATATCGGTGAATTAATCAATGATCCTTTAGTTAAAAACACAACATTAGATCTCGATGTTAATGGGAAAGGATTTACCATAGAAAACTTAAATACCAAGGTGAAAGGTAGAGTTTCTGTTTTAAATTACAACAACTATACTTATAGAGACATTGTACTTTCAGGTGATCTAGGTAATAGTATTTTTAATGGAGTTTTACAAGTTGAAGATTTAAACCTTCAACTCGATTTTAATGGATTAGCTGATTTTTCTGAAGATCTAAAAAAATTCGATTTTAAAGCTAACGTTGGTTATGCTAATCTTACTAATTTAAATTTTGTAACGAGAGATAGTATTGCAGAATTTAGAGGATTAGTTACAATGACTGCAACTGGTATAACTCTAGATAATGCTGTTGGAGCAATTAATATTAAAAATACAACGTATAAAAATCAAGATAATGATTACACATTTGAAGATTTTGATATTGTATCTTCTTTTGAAAATAAGGAACGTACAATTTCTATAAACTCACCAGATATTATAGATGGTGAAATAACAGGTCAGTTTAAAACCAAAGATATTCTTGGCTTAGTTGAAAATTCTGTTGGGAGTATTTATACTAATTATGTACCAAATGTGGTTGATGAAGGTCAATATCTTAGTTTTAGATTCAACATATATTCTAAAATTGCAGCTGTATTTTTTAAGGATTTAACACTTGGAAAAAACACCTTTATAGAAGGTCGGATTGAAACAGACGAAAAAGGATTCGAACTTACTTTTAACTCGCCAGAAATAAAATTTAAAGATTATTTCGCTAATAATATTAATGTAGAAATAGATAATAGTAATCCATTGTATAATACTTATATCGAGATGGATAGTATTAGTACAGGTATTTATAATGCATCTCAATTTAGTCTTATTAATGTTACAAAACGAGATACTTTGTTTATTAAGTCTGAATTTAAAGGAGGTGAAAATAACACTGATAAATTTGATTTAAATCTATTTTATACGATAGATAAAACGAACAAATCCGTTGTAGGGATTAACAGATCGAATGTCAAATTTAAAGGGTATAGATGGTTTTTAAATTCGAAAAGAGACAGTTTAAACAAAGTACAATTTGATAGAGATTTTAAAACTTTTAATGTTTTTCCGATTAGTATAGTTCACGATGATGAAGAAATATTAGTTTCAGGAACGGTAAAAGATTCTTTAAATAAAAACTTTAATGTCGATTTTAAGGATGTTGAATTGGTTAAAATAACACCTCGTATAGATAGTTTAGCATTAAAAGGTATTGTAAATGGTAAATTAGATGTCGTAGAAACCGATGGTGTTTATTTACCAAAATCTAATATAGAAATAAGTGGATTATTTGTTAATGATTATGATTTAGGAAATCTTAGTGCTAAAATTGAAGGAAATAATTCCATTACTAATTATGATGTAGATGTCTCTTTAATTAATGATAATCTAAAATCATTTGAAGCTAAGGGAATGATTGATGTCTCTAATCAAAATCCAACAATAGATTTAGATGTAACATTCGAGGAGTTTATGCTAGATCCATTAAACCCATTAGGAGAAGGTGTTATTAATAATATTAGAGGTTTAGTTTCTGGTTTTGCAAATGTTAGAGGAAGCTTAAACAAACCCGCTATTTATGGAGAGTTAATGCTCGATCGTGCAGGTTTGTCTATTCCGTATCTAAATGTAGATTATGGTTTTGATTTTGATTCTAAAGTATCGCTTAGAGGTCAGCAATTCATTTTTAATAATGTTGCTATGACAGATTCTAAGTACTTTTCTAAAGGAAACTTAAATGGTTTTATTGCCCACGATAATTTTTCAGATTGGAAACTAGGATTAGAATTAACTACGGACCGACTTTTAGTTTTAGATACAGAAGAGTCGGAAGATGAATTATATTATGGTACCGGATTTATTTCTGGTAAAGCAGAAATAAAGGGGCCAACTCAACAGTTAATCATTAAAGTTATAAATGGAAGGACAGAATCTGGAACCGAGTTTTTTATACCTTTAAATGATTCAGAAAGCTTTGGTGATAACTCTTTTATCCATTTTTTAAGCCCAGAAGAGAAAGCAACGAGATTAAAAGGTGAAATTACAGAGCAGATAGAAATTAAAGGGTTAGTGTTAGATTTCGATTTAAATGTTAATGAAAATGCAACCATAGAAATTGTAATAGATAAAGAAGCTGGAAGTACCATTAAGGGAAAAGGTGTAGGTGGATTAAACTTTTTAATTAACACTAATGGAACCTTTAATATGTGGGGGGATTTTGTAGTCTTAGAAGGTTTTTATAATTTTAAATATGGTGGTTTTGTAGAGAAGAAATTTAAAGTTGAACAAGGAGGTAGTATTGTTTGGGAAGGTGATCCTTTGGGGGCTGAAATTAATTTAAAAGCACTTTATGCAGGTAATGCAAACCCTTCAGTTCTTTTAGATAACCCTATTAATCAAAGTATTGATGTTGAAGTAGAAATTCATTTAACAGGTAAATTAGAACAACCAGACCCTCAATTTGCATTTAGATTTCCAAACGTAAGTTCTACTGTGAAATCCGAGTTAGAATATAGGCTTTCTTCAAAAGAGGAACGAGACAATCAAGCCTTAATATTTTTAATGTCTGGTGGATTTTCAAGTGGAGTTACGGGAGCTAATTTTACAGGTACCATTTCAGAACGACTCACAGGAATCGTTAATAGCCTCTTCGGAACCAGTAATGGGAATTTAGATGTTGGTTTTGATTTTGAAATAGGTCAAGATACACCAGAATTACAAACGGATAATAAAGTAGGTGTTACACTTCAAACAAAAATTAGTGATAAGATTTTGGTTAACGGTAAAGTTGGTGTACCTTTTGGCAGTGCAAGTCAGACAGTTATAAGTGGTGATGTTCAAATAGATTTGTTGTTGAACGAAGACGGAACATTAAGAGCCAAAGTATTTAATAGAGAAAATAGTATTAGAAATTTTGGTGAAGAAATAGGCTATACACAAGGTGTAGGACTATCATATAATGTAGAATTCGATTCATTTAAGGAATTGCTTCAAATTATCTTTTCAGGAAAAAATAAAAAAGTTAAAACTGGAACTCAAGAAAAAGAAAAAAAGGAGCCAGAAGATAATGACTTTTTACCTGCTTACATGACAATAAAAGAAGAAAAAAAGGAAACTAAAGAATGAAATATCTAAATAAGTTACTTTTTTTTTGAATACTTATTAACGAAAACGATTGAATTGATTTTCGGCTGAGTTTTTTATGATATTAGTCAGTTTTATCTATAGATTCTTTCTTAATTTTACTGTAAATAAATTAGACAATGCTACAAACAATTAAAAAAATAGGTGTTTTAACTTCGGGAGGAGATGCACCAGGCATGAATGCTGCTATTAGATCAGTAGTAAGAACTTGTGCATTTCATAACAAAAAATGCTACGGCATTTATAGAGGTTATGAAGGTATGATAGATGGGGATTTTATTGAAATGGATGCAAGAAGTGTAAAAGGGATTATTAACAAAGGTGGTACCGTTTTAAAATCTGCAAGATCTAAAGCTTTCAGAACTGTTGAAGGTAGAAAAAAAGCATATGAACAATTAAGAAAAGCAGGTATCGACGCTTTTGTTGTTATTGGTGGAGATGGTAGTTTTACTGGTGCAATGGTTTTTAATAAAGAATTTAATTTTCCTGTTATGGGAATTCCTGGAACTATCGATAATGATATTTTCGGTACAACACATACACTAGGTTATGATACAGCTCTAAATACAGTTGTAGAAGTTGTAGATAAAATTAGAGATACTGCAAGTTCACATAACAGATTATTCTTTATTGAAGTAATGGGGCGTGATGTAGGGCATATTGCTGTAAATGTAGGCGTAGGTGCTGGTGCTGAAGAAATCTTAATTCCTGAAGAAGATTTAGGTTTAGATAGGTTATTAGAATCTTTACGTCGTAGTAAAGCATCTGGTAAATCTTCTAGTATCGTTATTGTTGCTGAAGGTGATAAAATCGGTAAAAATGTTTTTGAACTTAAGGATTATGTTGATGAAAACATGTCTGAATACGAAGTACGTGTATCTGTTTTAGGACATATGCAACGTGGTGGTTCTCCATCTTGTTTTGATCGTGTATTAGCAAGTAGAATGGGAGTTAAAGCCGTAGAAAGTTTAATTACAGGAAAAAGTAATTATATGGTTGGTCTAAAAAATGATATCATGGAATTAACTCCATTTGACCAAGCAGTAAAAGGAAAATCAAAAATAAACAAGGAACTTTTAAGAGTTTCTGATATCATGTCAATTTAAGAACAAATAAAAATTAATATAAAAATAAAGTAATGGCAAATTTGAAATTAGGAATCAACGGATTCGGTAGAATTGGAAGAATAGTATTTAGAGCAACAGTAAAACGTAGCGATGTAGATGTTGTAGCGATCAACGATTTATTAGACGTTGAGCATTTAGCATACTTATTAAAGTATGATTCTGTTCATGGAAGATTTGACGGAACTGTTGAAGTAAAAGATGGGCATTTAGTTGTAGACGGAAAAACAATTCGTGTTACTGCAGAAAAAGATCCAAAAAGTCTTAAATGGGACGAAGCTGGTGCAACTGTTGTAGCAGAATGTACAGGTATTTTTACAACTTTAGAAACGGCTCAATATCATATTGATGGTGGTGCTAAAAAAGTAGTTATTTCTGCACCAAGTAAAGATGCTCCAATGTTTGTAATGGGAGTAAACGATGATAAATTAACTGCTAGTGACGTAATTGTTTCTAACGCATCTTGTACAACTAACTGTTTAGCTCCAATTTCTAAAGTAATTGAAGATAACTTTGGTATTGAAGAAGCTTTAATGACAACGATTCATGCTGCAACTTCTACACAATTTACTGTAGATGCACCATCTCGTAAAAACTACCGTTTAGGTCGTTCAGCTCTTAACAACATTATTCCAAGTTCTACAGGTGCTGCAAAAGCAGTAGGTAAAGTAATTCCAGAATTAGACGGAAAACTTACAGGTATGGCTTTTAGAGTACCAACTGTAGATGTTTCTGTAGTAGATTTAACAGTGAAAACTAAAAAAGAAACAACTTTAGCAGAAATTAAAGCTGCTATGAAAAAAGCTTCAGAAGGATCTATGGCAGGTGTTTTAGGTTATACTGAAGACGCTGTAGTTTCTCAAGATTTTGTAAGTGAAGAAAGAACTAGTGTTTTTGATGCAGATGCTTCAATTGAATTAAATTCTACATTCTTCAAGTTAATCTCTTGGTATGATAACGAATTTGGTTATTCTAATAAATTAGTTGATTTAGCTCAAAAGGTAAATAACCTTTAAGACATATTATTAATTCTGAAAATTCCGTAGAATTATGATTTGTCATAAACTACGGAATTTTTATTTATATACATTATCATGATTTTAATAACAGATGGTGGTTCTACAAAATGCGATTGGATTGCAATAGATAAAAATGGTAAGCAAGCCGTTGATAAAATAAGAACCAAGGGTTTAAACCCTGCAATAGTTGCAGAGAAAAAAATCAATAAAATTATAAAAAAGAGTGATGAGTTAATGGCTATTGCCAAAGATGTAACTCATGTTTATTTTTATGGCGCAGGTTGTGGTACTGAAAAACCGAGACTCTTATTAAAATTTATATTAGAAAATTATTTTGTAAACGCAAAAGTAGAAGTTAGAGAAGATACTTATGCAGCTGTTAGAGCGTGTATAAATTCTAATGATGAAGCTGCCGTAGTTTGTATATTAGGTACAGGTTCAAATTGTAGTTATTTTGATGGTGCTAATTTAAATCAACGTGTAGCTAGTCTTGGCTTTATTTTAATGGATGATGCCAGTGGGAATTATTTTGGTAAACAATTAATAAGAGATTATTACTTTAATAAAATGCCCGATACTATAAGTGTTGCCTTTGCTCACAAACATAGTTTAGACGCAGATTACATTAAATATAATTTATATAAGCAAACGAATCCTAGTGCATACTTGGCAGATCATGCTGAATTTATGTTTATAAATAAAGATTCAGAGTATATAAGTAATCTTATAGCTAAGGGTATTCGTCTATTTGCTGAAAATATGATTCTTCAATATAAAGAAGAATTAGAAACAGGAATTCCTGTACATTTTGCTGGTTCTATTGCTTATTTTGCTCAAGAAGAAATTAAGGCAGTTGCAGAAGAATTAGGATTTAAAATCGGTAATTTTGTAAGACGACCAATTGAAGGATTAGTCAATTATCATATAAATAATCTTTAATATGGAAATAGCAATTATAGCACACGATGGTAAAAAAGCTGAAATGGTTCAGTTTTTAAACCAACACAATGAGATTTTACATAAAAAAGGAATTAATTTAATTTCAACAGGTACAACTGGAGAAAAAGTAATTAAAGCTGGTTTTAGTGTTCATGCATTAATGTCAGGTCCTTTAGGTGGTGATGCTCAGATTGCAGCTAGAGTAGCTGAGGGTAAATGTAATATGGTTTTATTTTTTAGAGATCCATTAGATCGTCATCCTCACGAACCAGATATACTTATGCTAATGAGATTGTGTGATGTACATAATGTACCACTTGCTACAAATCCTGCATCAGCAGATTTATTAGTGAAAGCACTTTAATTTTTAATAACCTGTTAATAAAACTAGTGAAAGCTGTTGTAAAACTTAGATATTGGTTATATCTTTGTAGCTGTAAAACGTAAACGAAACAAGAATTATGTTCGAATTTGATCAATACTTAGGATTTTTAGCATTTTTAACCATATTAACTATTGGATTTTGGTTATTGATTTTCCTTTTAACATTTGTAGTACCTTACTGGCTTGTAGGTGCATCAATGGAACGTTTAAAAGAAATTAAAGAAGAAAAGAAAGCGAAACGTCAAGGTATTACACTAGAATAAGCTTTCATTATATATTAAGCATAAAAAAAGAGCGCATTTTGCGCTCTTTTTTTTATACCTTTTTTCTAATCATTATAATAATATTCAAGATGATGATTAGCTTTTTCTAATAACTCTTTAGCAATTTTATGCTGTTCTTCAAAGGTTTCTAAATCTGTACCTTTACAGATACCATAGGAGTAATGGTATTTTAATAACTCTATATCTATTGAAGATATTTGGTCAGAACCCTTATAGCAATTAGAAAATAGACTTGTGCAATCTAATTTTTCAATAACATAAAATTGCCCTAATGCTTTAAAAAATGTTTGTTTTACCTTATTATGTAATAGTTTTTTATTAAATAATTGCATTCGGTTTATTTCTAAATTACATTGATATAAGCGCTGTCTTCCATCCCAATTGATATAATATCCGCTTCCATTCCATTTTTTTATTCTGGGCTCAAATTTATAGTCTGAGTTTTCATTTATTTCATAAATAAAAAAGTTAGAAGCAGTTCTTTCTTTTACTTCATAAATTGTTAAAGAATCTATTTTAGAGCTTATGCTTTTTGCAAATTCTAATAATTCTTTTTTTAAATCCTTATCAACTGATTTATCAAAAAAAAGTTTAATATCTTCTTTCCAATATTTCATTTTGATATTTTCTGTACTCTTATTTTTGTTAAATACAACATCTGTATAGAGATCTAAAAAAATGGAATCTCTTTGCTCGTATGGAACTTTAATAGAGTTTGGTAGTTTATCTTTAGTTAATAATACTAAGGTGTCTGAGTCTTGGAATTTTAAAGATAAAGAATCTTCTTTTGTTAAATTACCATGCAATTTTTTATATTCATTTAGCTTCATATAATGCATCATTCTAACTGATATATTTGTAGAATCTTGAGAAAAAGATAACTTACAGATTAAGCAAAATAATATTATAATTGATATTTTGATGTCAGTTTTATGTATCATAATTTAATGATTACGTTATCTGTAAATTCATTCTTTTCAATGTAAGCAGAAATTATTTTTTCGAATTTATTCAGATTTACTTTTTGGTCAAACTTGTTTTTGTAATGAAAGTTTATTAAATCTATATCCATTTTAGTCAGATTTTTATTTACAGTATAACAACTGGATAAAAAATTATTACACTTTAAAGAATCACTTAAATGAAATATACCTAAAGAGCCAATGAAAAGTCTTTTTAATTTAATAATCTGCTCTTCTTTATTGTAGATACTTTCAAGGTTTATTCTTAAAACACCACTATATATATGATTTAGTCCATTTGACTGTAAATTATAACTAATAGATCTTTTGGTGTTGATATTAGGGTGAAGTTCTTCCTTATTTTTAGAATTAGTGATATAAATAAAATAATTAGATGCTTCTTTTTTATTTACAATATTAATTTGAACAGAATCTATATTTGTATTTATCTCATTTATAAGACTTGTTAATTCTTGCTTTAAGTATTTCGGTACTTTTTTATGAAAAAATAAATTTATGGGCGAATTCCATAGTTTAATTTCATACTTTTTATAAGAATAATTATTCCTTTTTTCTTCGTTACCAAAAACAATATTTTTGTATTCTTTTAATAGATTGTCATTAATTTCTCCATAGCTTAAGTTAAAAACATCTTTATTTTTACTACTAACTACAACTAAAGTATCATTCTTTAAAATGATTGTATTTTTCGTTTTTAAAGAATCTTTTTGAATATTGCCTTTATATAAGTTGACGCTCTGATAGTTTCTTAAAATTTCTAAGTCTGTCTCTTGAGAAAAACTAGATATTGAAATAGTACTAAGAATGCAACATAAAATAATTTTCTTCATAATTTACACTTGTAAAACTCCCATATTAAAAGGTTTTTCAATAGGAGCGTGGTTAGCGGCTTCAATTCCCATAGAAATCCATGTTCTAGTATCTAATGGATCAATAACACCATCAGTCCAAATTCTAGAAGCGGCATAATAAGGTGATACTTGGTCATCGTATCTCGATTTTATTTTATTAAATAATTCATCTTCTTTCTCTTTAGTAATCTTTTCTCCTTTTTTCTTAAGGGAAGCGGTTTCAATTTGTAATAAAACTTTAGCAGCAGAATTACCACTCATTACAGCGAGTTCTGCACTAGGCCAAGCAGCAATCAATCTTGGGTCATAAGCTTTTCCGCACATGGCGTAATTACCTGCACCATAACTGTTTCCTAATATAACAGTAAATTTTGGAACTACAGAATTACTTACTGCATTTACCATTTTAGCACCATCTTTTATAATTCCAGAATGTTCAGATTTACTCCCTACCATAAACCCTGTAACATCTTGAAGAAAAACTAATGGAATTTTTTTCTGATTACAATTCGCTATAAATCGCGTGGCTTTATCAGCTGAATCGTTATAAATAACACCTCCAAATTGCATTTCACCTTGCTTATTTTTAACTAACTTTCTTTGATTAGCTATAATACCAACAGCCCAACCTTCAATTCTAGCGTAAGCTGTAATAATAGTTTTTCCGTAATCTTGTTTATATTCATCAAATTCAGAATCATCAACCAAACGTTTTATGATCTCTTTCATGTCATATTGGTCAGCTCTACTTTTGGGAAGAATACCAAATATGTCATCAGGATTTTCTTTTGGTTTTTTAGATTCAGCTCTATTGTAACCCGCTTTGTCAAAATCTCCAATTTTATCAACGATAGACTTTATTTTATCTAACGCATCTTTATCATCTTTAGCTTTATAATCCGTAACACCAGAAATTTCGCAATGTGTGGTCGCTCCACCTAAAGTTTCATTATCAATAGACTCTCCAATAGCCGCTTTAACGAGGTAACTTCCGGCTAAGAAAATACTAGCAGTTTTATCAACAATTATGGCTTCGTCACTCATTATTGGTAAATAAGCGCCTCCTGCAACACAACTTCCCATAATAGCAGCAATTTGTGTAATTCCCATACTGCTCATGACAGCGTTGTTTCTAAATATGCGTCCAAAATGCTCTTTATCAGGGAAAATTTCATCTTGCATAGGCAGAAAAACACCAGCGCTATCTACCAAATATATAATTGGTAGGCGGTTTTCAATAGCAATTTCTTGTGCGCGTAAATTCTTTTTTCCTGTAATAGGAAACCAAGCACCTGCTTTTACTGTAGCATCATTAGCAACTACTATACATTGCTTTCCTTTTATGTAACCCATTTTTACCACAACACCACCAGATGGACAACCACCGTATTGTTCATACATTCCTTCTCCTGCAAAAGCACCTATTTCTATAGATTTTGCATTAGTATCTAAAAGGTAGTTCACACGTTCGCGTGCAGTCATCTTACCTTTAGCCTTATGCTTTTCAATACTTTTTTCGCCACCACCTAATTTTACTTTTACCAATCGTTTTTTTAAATCGGAAAGTAAAAGTTTATTATGATCTTCGTTTATGTTGAATTTAATGTCCATTGAGCAAAATTGTTTTGCACGAATTTACAAAAAACGTTTTGATGTTTCGAAAGTGATTTTTAATACCTGAAAATTTATGATTTGGAACACAAATAGTGGTTTTGTATTTTTAACATTAAATAAAATAAGTAAAATGAAACATATTATAGTCTTTGCAGGAAGCAATAGTACGACTTCGATTAATAAACAATTAGCAATTTACGCTTCTCAGCTCGTTGATGAAGTAAAGGTTTCTGTGCTCGATTTAAATGATTTTGAAATGCCCATATTTAGTACTGATAGAGAAGAAAAATCTGGTTTTCCAGAACAGGCTATAAACTTTGTTAATTACATTAAAAATGCAGACGGTATTATTGCGTCTTTAGCAGAACATAATGGTGCATATTCTACAGCATTTAAAAATGTGTTTGATTGGGCTTCTAGAGTTGAACAAAAAACCTTTTTAGATAAACCAATGTTGTTAATGGCTTCATCTCCTGGAGCAAGGGGAGGAGCTACTGTATTAGAAATGGCTTTAGAGCGTTTTCCTAGACATAGTGCTAATATTGTTTCTAAATTTTCTTTTCCTCTATTTTATGATAATTTTTCTGAAGGAAAGATTACAAATGAAAAGCTAAATAATGAACTATTAGAACAAATTAAAACGTTTAGTAATAGTCTTTAAATGATATGAATTTAATGCCTAAATTATAAAAACAAAAATCAAGTTTATTATACTCATAAGATTGTTATATAGGCTATATCACTTATTTTTAGAGAGTGGATGAATTTAAAAACTTAGTAAAAGCATCATTCTTTTTAGGTTAATTTTGGTTTATTTCACGATATTTGTAAACTAACTAAATATTAAATAAGGATTGACTATGGCAATGAATAAAAACACAGTATTGGCTTGGGCTACATGGATAATGGTATTTGTAGGATGCGGATTGATTGCCTTAGGTGCATTTAGATACGATGATGTTGCAGGTTGGGGATTTGCAGCTGTTGGAGGAGGATTCTATTGTATAGCATGGGTTTTTAATGCTCTAAAAGGTCGTATGTAAGCCGTATTGAATATTATAGTAATGTTTAACTTTACAAAAAATTACAAAGAATTATGAGTGATGATAAAAAAGTGATTTTCGCTATGTCTGGTCTAACTAAGACTTTTCCTGGAGCGAATACACCTGTTTTAAAAAATATATACTTAAGCTTCTTTTATGGTGCCAAAATTGGTATTCTAGGACTTAATGGATCTGGTAAATCTACATTATTAAAAATTATTGCTGGAGTAGATAAAAATTATCAAGGTGATGTGGTTTTTCAACCTGGTTACTCTGTTGGGTACTTAGAACAAGAACCTAAATTAGATGATGATAAAACTGTAATGGAAATTGTTAGAGAAGGTGCAGCTGAAACCGTTGCAATTCTTGATGAATATAATAGTATTAATGATCAGTTTGGTTTAGAGGAGGTTTATAGCAATCCAGATAAAATGGAAAAGCTTATGAATCGTCAAGCGGAACTTCAAGATCAAATTGACGCATCTAATGCTTGGGAATTAGATACCAAATTAGAAATCGCTATGGATGCTTTAAGAACTCCAGATGGTGATAAGAAAATTGGTGTGCTTTCAGGTGGTGAGCGTCGTCGTGTTGCTTTATGTCGCTTATTACTACAAGAACCAGATGTTTTATTATTAGATGAACCTACTAACCACTTGGATGCAGAATCTGTACATTGGTTAGAGCATCATTTAGCACAATATAAAGGAACCGTAATCGCTGTAACACACGATAGATATTTCTTAGATAATGTTGCTGGTTGGATTTTAGAGTTAGATAGAGGTGAAGGGATTCCTTGGAAAGGAAACTATTCTTCTTGGTTAGATCAAAAATCTACACGTATGGCTCAAGAAAGTAAAACCGCTTCTAAGCGTCAAAAAACATTAGAACGCGAGCTAGACTGGGTACGTCAAGGAGCAAAAGGACGTCAAACAAAACAAAAAGCACGTTTAAAGAATTATGATAAGTTAATGAGTCAAGATCAAAAACAACTTGATGAAAAACTTGAAATCTATATTCCAAATGGTCCACGTTTAGGAACAAATGTTATTGAAGCTGTTGGTGTTGCTAAGGGTTATGAAGATAAATTGTTGTACGATGATTTAAAATTTAATCTTCCTCAAGCAGGTATTGTAGGTGTTATTGGTCCCAATGGTGCTGGTAAAACTACAATCTTCAGAATGATAATGGGTGAGGAAACTCCTGATAAAGGTGAATTCAAAGTAGGTGAAACCGCTAAGATTGCTTACGTTGATCAGAAGCATTCTAATATAGATCCTGAAAAAACAATTTGGCAAAACTTTAGTGATGAGCAAGAGTTGGTAATGATGGGCGGAAAAGAAGTAAATTCTCGTGCTTATTTAAGTCGATTTAATTTCTCAGGAGGTGAGCAAAATAAGAAAGTTAAATTGCTTTCTGGTGGAGAACGTAACCGTTTACATCTTGCTATGACGCTTAAAGAAGAAGGTAATGTGTTACTTTTAGATGAGCCAACTAACGACCTGGATGTAAACACATTAAGAGCGTTGGAAGAAGGGCTTGAAAACTTTGCTGGTTGTGCTGTAGTAATTAGTCATGATAGATGGTTTTTAGATAGAATATGTACACATATTTTAGCGTTTGAAGGAGATTCTCAAGTCTATTTCTTTGAAGGTGGATTTAGTGAATATGAAGAAAATAAGAAGAAACGTTTAGGTGGAGATTTAATGCCAAAACGAATTAAGTATAAAAAATTAGTGAGATAATATTTTCAACTTATTATAGAAACAAAAAAGTCAGCAATTTGCTGACTTTTTTGTTTCTATAAATTTTCTTTCTTGTTTTCTAAACGTTTTATTTTAGCTTTTAATTTTCGAGATTTAAGATAAAGCAATAACCATAAAATAAGTATTGTTATTAAACCTATTGATAATACGCTAATCATCTTATCTGAATAAGAGGAATTAGATATAGTTCTCGTTCTAAGTATAAAATTTAATACCATAATTAATTGATGAGTTTAGTTATCTCCGTAAAGGTGGCCTCCTGTAAAATCCTTATAAGTTTCATCAATATCTTTAAAGGCATTCGATTCCATTAATTTTTTATTCTCAATCTTAAGTTTATGCATTTTTATAATTGCTACAAGTATAAAAACTAAAAATATAGAGGCAACGATGATTAAGATCATAGTCAGTTCTGATGTCGTCACAACTAAAGGCTTGATGAGTGAAATATTAAGCATCGAATTCGTATTTAGATATTGGGGTCTATATTATACTGCTAATATAAATAAAAACTGAATGTTAAGTGCTTAATATTAAATTATTTGGAGGAAAATAGGTGAAATTACACCGATTAACCAACTGTTTAATCCGATAAAACACACTGTTTTTAAGCTAAATTCAACGTTTTTGTAAACTTATTAACAAATTTATTTTTTTTTGTTAATACCAATCTAAAAAGATAACTTCTATAGATTTATCACCTTCATTTACCAAAGCTTTAAATTTATTAATATCACTTAAGCCTTCGGTTCCTCTATAATGATAAGGATATACTTTTTTTGGTTTAAAGTCTAACACAGCACTTGCTGCACTTTCTACAGGCATTGTATATGGTAAATTCATACAAACAAAAGCAATATCAATATTTTTTAGATTTCGCATTTCTGGGATGTCTTCTGTATCACCAGAAATATAGATACGTTCATCATTTACAGTTAATAAATAGCCATTTCCTCTACCTTTAGTGTGAAATTTTAAAGCTTCTTCTCTCAGGTTATACATGGGGATAGCTTTAATATTTATCCCTTCTATATTGAAAGAGTCATCATTTTTTAAGGTTATAATTTTAGAAGCAATACTATTTGATAATTTTTCTACAACTGCAGCTGGTGCAATAAGTGTTGCTTTAGACATGTCTATTCCTTCTAAAGTTTCAAGGTTTAAATGATCACCATGAATATCTGTTACCAATACTAAAGTAGGTGTTTTTTGTCCTTCAAAAGCTTCCGATCCACCAGTTGGGTCAACATAGATCGTTTCATTTTCTGTCTCTAAAACCATTGTTGCATGAGAGATAGGGATGATTTTTAACGAAGATTTGGTTGGTGTTGGTTTTACATTTGTTTCTGTTATAGTGGTAGTTGTAATTTCTTTTTTAGTATCATTTTTACAATTAAAAGTAGTTGTGATAATAACGAGTAATAAGATGTGTGTCAGTGTTTTCATGTTATTTTTGGTTTTTATAAAGATATTGATTCTGCATTAAAAACGATCAGAGTGTAACATTTTTATAACATTAACTACATATAATTAGTAAGTAAAGTTTTTATAATCATAAAATTTACCGAAATTGTTAACCTAAAACTATTCAACCTTAAAACTACCAAAATATGTCTGATGATTTTGATTTATTAGAAACCAACTCACAAGAAAAAACTGAGAAAGTCGATGTTAACTGGGGAAAAGCCATAGACCAAATGAAGTCTAAGCTTGCTCAGGAAGATGATCCCGAAAGTCGTCAGAAAATACTTAATGCAACGTTAGATAATGTTGTAGATATGGCAGAAAAAGACCGTTCTACCTTATTAGATGCTATTAAAGACTTAACAGATTATCAAGATGAAGTGGGAATTATGTTCGAAGGTTTTTCGGCATTAAATGCTTCAGAGCAAAAGGTGATAGACGATGCTATTAAACGTTTAGAGCGTGCTAAAGTAGAACTTGAAGATGCTAATAATAAACCAGATACCTGGTGGAATAATCTTTGGGGAAGAAAAAGTAAAATTAGTGATGCAGAAGCAGAACTTAAAAATGCACAAAAAACACGTGATGCAGCAGATAATGAAGCAAAAGCAATGTTTCAACAGCGTATTGAAACTGCAGATATTCAGACTTTATTAAATGAATTATCATTTAAAAGTCAGGCTGCTATCAAACGTTTAAAAGATAGAGAAGTAGAAATTAAAGAAGTTGAAGAAAGTCTTAAAACAGCTATTGTAGACGCTTCTAATAATCACACAAAAGCACTTCAAAAGAAAAAAGAAGTAGAGGATAAGCTGGAAACGGAATATGCTTTATTAAAACAAGCACGTCAGGCTTTAGAAGAAGTATCGGATAAGCAATCTACAGAATACTCAGCAGCACTTAGTAAAGTGACTACTTTAGAGCAAAAAGTAGAGGAGTTAGAAGGGCTTAAAAATGCTTACACTACGCTTGCAGCTTCAAAAGATAGTTTTGTACACAAGCATAATTTAACGATTAAAGTATTAACGTCGTTACGTAGTAATTTACAAACACATCGCGCAAAATTAAAGAGTGATACAGACGAGCGTCTTAAGTATTATGATGGTTATGTTGTGGCTTTAAAAGCTCGTACAGATCAAGAATTTGCAGCAATACTAGAACATTTAGGTGTAAAAACAGATGAGCATATTGGAGAAACGTTAGCAGCAATGCATACCGCAAGTGCTCGTGCACGTCAAGAAATGATGGACAATATTCCTGTTCACGAAAAAGTTATGCAAGGTGTTTACGGAAGTTATGCTGAAGCGTTACAAGAAATTAGAGAGAAGGATAAATCTATTCAGAAGAATTTTGCAGAGCGTTACGGAATCGATATGAAAGAAATTTTTGAAGATTACTACGCAGCAGATGCAAATGCTCCTTCAGGAGATACAGCAGGAAAACCAGCGAGTGCACCAAAACCAGCATCTACTGAAGATGATTTGTTAGGGTAAAATAGTTGTTAGTTGTTGGTTGATGGTACTTCATGTTCTACAAACCAACAACAACCAACCAATTGATATAAAATGATCGCTACACCTTTAGATTCCGCCATATTAGATTCCAAAGAGCAATACGTGTTCTATCATAAAATGATAGATTTCTCACTCAAGGAACTCATTGTCGCAGTACAAGAAAAACAAATATTAAATCAGCAAGAATTACTCTTATTTAAGCAATACAGTGATTTATTATTGTATTCAATAGAAGCCATGCGTGTAAAATACATGTATGATGATGAGGAAAATATGAAGGTTGATTTAACAGATTCTAGTTTTCCAAATTATTTAGAATTCCGTTATCTCTTTAACGATTTAGCTTTACGAGAAGATTACTTAGAAAAACTCACAGGAATTGAAACACTAAAAGATGAATTCTTAGATACGTTAATGCGAAAAAAAGAGCCAATTCCAAAACGAAAACTCTTTCAAGCAGCATCTATAGTCTATTATTCTTCAGCTAAAAAGGAATATATTTTTAACCGTTTTGTACAAGGTAAAATTATACCAGCACCAGAAGGTTCTGTAGCAGAACATTTAGTAAGTTGGAGTTTTTATGATGTATCCCACAACCGACCATTTGTTTGCTATATGTATTTTAATTATGATGGTAAAAATGTAGAAAGTTATAAAGATGAAATCTATGAAACGCTAAAAAATGTTGCGGATAGAGAAATGGCTTTCGATACCATGGCTTACGGAATTGATAAACGTTTACCAAAAGTATTTCCGAAACTTATAAAACGTGTCGATTTAGGCCCAATTCACAATGTATTTGCAAAGGACGAAAATAAATTAACGCATGCCATTTTACAGAGTATAGCAAATAAAGAGATTCCGTTAGAATCTTATGCTATATCTCTTAAAATAGATGAATTAAAATCGAGTAGCGAATTTAAAGAAGGTAGCTTTTTTAGTAAACAAACCTTTCAACGCTGGGATGCTATGTATAGGCAGCGTTATATTTTTGCACCACATCGTATCATTCAAATGCTATATAATAAAACACCTGAAATTATGAATAAGTTGGCGATGTCACCAGTTCAAGTAAGCAGTATCCAGTCTTCAGTTGTTAGTAATGAAAAGTAAAAAAGAATATGTCATTTAAAACATTATTGGCTTATCAAAAAGGATTCGAATTAGCAATGGAAATATTCCAATTGACTAAAGATTTTCCTAAGTCTGAAATGTTTGGTTTAACATCACAAATGATTAGGTCAAGTAGATCTGTATGTTCAAATATTGCTGAAGGTTATCGAAAACGGCAATATGAAAAGCATTTTAAAAGTAAATTATCGGATGCAGATAGTGAAAATTCTGAAACACAATTATGGTTAGATTTTGCTTTAGCATGTGGATATATAACAGAAATTAAGAAACAAGAATTACAATATAAAAGCGAAGAAATAGGAAAACTTATCAATTATATGATCAAGAACCCTAATAAATTCGGATTATAAAATATAAATAAGTCCGAGATAAGCCTCAACAGTAAGCGCTGAAGACTGCATACTAAGGACTGAAGACTATAAAAAAATGGAACACAACTCAACTTTTCCTATAAAACAAAATGAACTCGATATGCTTCGTGATGAAGCTACCACTTATTTAAAATCTATTCAGTGGGAGCAGAGTCAACGTGCAAAAAGCAAAGATAATGATGCTAAAGACGAATCTATTCTTTTGTATTTATCGCGAGCCAATAATGGAAGTAATGTTAATGTAACTTCCGTTTCTAAAACTATTTTGGCACTAAAGAAACGTTTATTGCCAGAATCTGTTGCACTTCCTATTTTCTTAAACCAAACTTTATATGCCGTTCAAGAAGGGATTGTGCTAGGAACTTGGATCAAGGATTCTTATTACGATGCTTCAGGATTATCAAGTTTAAGTGAAAATAAATCAGCATTAGATAGTTCAGGAAGACGTGAGTACGAAAGTAAAATGCATACGTCAACAGCATTTATGTTATTTGCTTTGGCTTATAAAATTTTACACGATTTAAAACCTCATGCTTCTGAAGATTTATCAGTAATGAAGCAGAAATTTGCAGGAATTCCTGAAGTGTCCTTTTTAACACCTTTAAAAGGAATTTCTTGCCAGTTGTTTTATTATGATAAATATTTAGGTCATCCAGAGATTATTAAATCAGATAAAGATGTTTTAGATTTTACAGTGGTTTATTTTGAAGCTTTAATTGAAGAGATTCAGTTACGTAAAAGTAGTTTAGAATACACGGAAACTATTGTAGATAGAACCTATAAGCTCGAAAAATCAGAATTTTCTATTTCGGGTTGGGACAATGCATTTTCAGGAACCGCAAAGAGTATTGAATTCAATAAAATTCAGTTCGAACAAATTGTCGGGAACAAAGATGCTAAGCATTTTGGTCGTCGTTTAACAGAGCGTTTGTTGAGTTATGATATTGAAGCTAAGAAAAATCCGTTTCAAGAATTAGGAGGATTTATGCCTGTATTTATGGGGTACGGAATTCCAGGAACAGGGAAAAGTATGCTTATTGCTGCCATTGCAACACGATTAAAAGAACATGCCGATAATTTAGACATTCCGTTTTTGTTTCACCCTATGCCAGATACTTTAATTAGTACGTTTCAAGGGGGGTCTGCCGAAAAAATGGTAGAGTGGATGAAACCTTTGCAAGACCCAACCAAATTAATTTTTGCACCTATCGATGATGCCGAAAATAATTTACAAGAACGAACCACTCAAGGGGTTTCTGCGGGGGTAAAAGAAGTTATTGGTGTATTTTTAAGATATACAGAGGGGGCTTATGCTGTAAATTACGGTAACAGTTCTATTGGTTTATTTACCAATTTGCCCGAAATGTTAGATAAAGCGGTGATTTCTCGTGTGCAAGGACGTTTTAAAATTGATGGAGCACGTTCTGAACACGATTTTGTAGATCAAGATTATATTTGGTGGAAAAAATTACAAGATACGATGCCAGATTTTGTAAATATGAAGGATCCTGAAGTCTATAAATATCTATCAGAACAAGGCTTAGCTAATAGTATGGGTGAGATTTTAAATACTATAGATGTACCTTCTGAAACTCGTGTTCATGAAACTTTTGATAAGGTAGAAAAGCTTCATGAAACGACTGATCATATGTTTTATGCCGCATTATATAAAGAAATTCAGAAAATATTTCCGTTTTTCTCTTCAAGAGATGTACGTAATATTCAATCGGCAATTTCATTACGACTTACAGATTTTGATTTAGAACAAGATTGGTTTGAGCATCCTGAAACCTATTTCAAAAAGAATTACGAAACTAAGTTTAATATGCTTCAAGAGTTGATGAAATCTAATATGAAAGGTTTAAACTTTTCAGATATAAGACGACAAGAAGTGATTCGTTATTTAGATAATGTTGCTACTATTGCAGATACCGATTTTAAACGTCAAGTAGATTCTAGAATAAACCAAATGAATATTGATAGTAAGGCTCGCGAGCTGTTTGGGAATAAGTAATAAATTAAAAAGTAAAAGTGCTCAGTTATTGTTAATCCAACATAACTAGGCATGAGTGAAGAGGAATCTCATGAAAAATTTAAAAAATATAAAAAGAACAAACCTTTCTAAGGATTGGGCTACTTTAGATAAAATTGATTATGAATACCAATTTAAAAATGGAGAATGGAAATCGATTTCAAGAGAATGCTACAATCGTGGAGATGGAGCAGCAATATTTTTATATAATGTAGAAAAGGGAACTGTTATTTTGACCAAGCAATTCCGAATGCCAATTTATGAAAACACTAAAAGTGAAGGCATGTCTATTGAGGTTTGTGCTGGTTCTATAGAACATAGTGATAAGCCCTTAGCAACCATTCTTAGAGAAACAGAAGAAGAAGTTGGTTATAAAATTAGTGAGGCTAAAGAAGTGTTTAAAACTTACACTTCACCAGGTGCATTAACCGAAAAATTATTTCTTTATGTAGCAGAATATACCGATGCTTTAAAAATAAGTGATGGAGGCGGATTGGAAAGTGAAAATGAAGAGATTGAAGTATTAGAACTTCCGTTTTCTAAAGTTATCAGTATGATTGAAACCGAAGAAATTATTGATGCAAAAACAATTATGTTAGTACAGTATGCGCAAATCAATAAGTTGTTATAATAATTAGATTCCTGCTTTCTCAGGAATAACAAAAATAGTATTCCACTTTAGTGGAAAATGAAGATGGACAAATTAAAACAAGCTAATTTATTTAGAAGTGAACTAATTCCTGTTAGCGGAAAATTAGTAGATCGTTATAATAAATGCCTAAAAACTTTAGGGTTTACAGAAACCAATCTCAAGTCATTTTCTATTGACGGCGTAGGTTGGAGTCCTGAAGTTGCAGAAGAAAAGAAGAATATGCAATACCTTAATCAAGGTGAAGCTAACCCAAACGGAATTATAATTTCACCATTACAAAAAGGGAAACCAGTCTATTTACCATTTCATTCTTTTGATAGAGAAATGATGAAATTAGTGTTTAAAACACATGGAGAAAAGATTAATGATATTACCCGGGACTCTGCAATTTGTATAGAATTTGATCAAAATATAGATGTGTTTTATGAGCCTTTAGATGTTTTAAAATATAAAGACATTACAATAACATTTCGACTTATTGATAATTTAGAAGAAAAGCAAAAAGAGCAGTTACAACTCGTTGATAAATTTAGAAATGGAAATAATTTTATTGATGAAGATATTCAGCAACAGTTATTAGATTCAGCTAAAACTTATGGCGATTTAAGAGCTAGAGATTTACACCTAGAACCTTTACATTTTACAACCAGTTCATTTTTTACTAGAGCTTTTGGAGGTGTGTATTTGCTTCGCGATTTTATAAAACCAATCGTTATTTTTAAAGATGAAAAAAATTATAAAGAAGCCATCAAAGATACCATTCATGATGTATTGATTTATCACATTTCACAACCTGAGTTAGTCGCTAAGCTTAAAGACCACATTATTATTGAATGCGATTTAGAATCTGTTGTAACCACATCAAATTACGATCGAGTTAAAAAGTTTGAATTGGCACAGTTTCTTAAAGAAACAGAACATCCAATTAAAGCTATTTTAGATGATAAAGGATTATTTAAAAGTTATTTAAATAAAATAGATATTAATGCTCGTAAGCAAGTTATGAGTGTCGAAATTTATCTCGAAAAATTAGAACGCAGTAATGCGTATAAGATTGAAGATATTGTAGAACAATCTTTTTACTTTGCGTTACATCAACCACATTCATCATTATCAGCAGAACATCGCGATTTAATTCATAAATTACTGATTAATATTGCACCAAAGGATATGTTATTCTTGTATTGGTATGATAAAGAGCAATTTTATAAGAGTTACGAAACTTGGGAAGATTCATTTAAAGATTGGGTAATTGAAAGGATCAGTAACAATATCTAAGTTTTTTAGACTAATATAATAGGTACCAGTATTCTGTAATTAACGCGGAATCTAAAATATAAAACAAACAATCATGGGAATAGAACTTGTTATCTTCATCGCAGCCATTTTATTCGGAATCTTTCTGTATTGGAGAGAATCTAACGGTAATGGAGCATACCGTTTTTTAAACAAAATTGTCAATAGTAAAGAGTTGCAAATGAGTCCCGATAATCCCAAAGGATTTATTTATAAGCAAACCCTTTTGCCACGTATCCTTTTTGTGGTAAGTTTAGTTTTAGTTGCTGCTTTGGTTGTTGAATTTTTAACGCCAATTTCTGTATTTAGCAGTTATAACGGCGTATCTGCTTTTGCATCTTTTGCTGTAGGAGCATTAATAGGAACTTATTTAGCAAGTTTTGTGATTAAAACAACCGAAGTTATAGAGGAACAAAGTGATTCTTTAGAAGATAAATTTGACGATGTTGTGGAAAAAGGAAAAGACTTTATAGAAGATTTAACAACTAGAGATTCAAAAGAAATTGAAGAATTGAAAGAAGATATTAATGCAGAACCAAAGGTCGAAAAGCAAAGTGCACGTGACCGTTTAAAAGATAAGGGTCTTATGTAATAGATTCTTGAGAAATCAAGAATATCTAAGATGCTTAATAACAAAAAGGATTACAATTATTAATAAAAATAGGAGATTCTTGTTCTTACAGGAAATTATATCATGATAAAATCATATTGGAAAAAAGGAGGGAAGCAAAAAGGAATTACCATTCTTGTAGTATTGCTACTAATAGTGTTATTATTCTTTTTTAGGGACGATTATCAGCCCGTTTTATTATTTGTACGAAAGTATATATTCATCATTTTAATGAGTGCTTTAGTGCTTTTTTTAGGCTTACGTAAATTTAGGAAGTCTGCAAATGTTGGTTCTCGTTTAGGAATATTGGCGTTATTAATTGTCTTCTTCGGAATTCTATATGTTGTGGGTTGGCATTATAAAATGTACGATTACATGAAAACGTACAATGTGTTTAATAGTATGGATAAAGTTGAAATTAATGAACTTCCATTAACACAAAACGAACGTATTCAACCCTTAAGAAATGTATTTTCTATGGCTAATGAAAGTGTAGGAGAAACCAAAGATGTTTCGTTACCGCATTTAGTAAGAGTTGATGGTCAGAATAAGTGGACAATGGCTATTCAACCAAGCGAAAAGTACGTGATGCAACGTATTAATGATAATACGGAAGAATTATTTGCCGTGAGTAGTACCACGCCATTTCCTAGATTTTCAAACGAAAACCGTATTGATGTTACGTTTTCTATAGGTGAATCTTTAAAGTTTAGTAGAAATACATACAATGCAGTAGTGCAACGTTTTAATCCTTGGATGTTATTTAATCACGAGCCAAGTGATACATTTTACATGAAAAATGATTCAGGGCAATGGGTTCAAGTCGTGAGTTTAATAAAATGGAAAGGCTTCTTTTTTCCTTATCCAAGTTTTGGAGGTGTAATGATTATTGAAAATGGAGAACATGATTTTAATGATTATTTAGAACGTATTACTATAGGAAAAGGAACTTATGTGAGTCCTGAAGAAATTAAAAATTATCCGTTTTTGATGAAACAGAATACATTATCTGAAAAAGTATCGCAGTTAGAAGCAGAGTCTTTAAAATTTTTAGGTGGTTTTAGTGATCCATTACCATGGAATATGGAAACAGCAGTAAAAATTCCTTTAATGCCAAAAGATCAAAACCAACAACCTTATGTTACGGATTTTGATTTTTCAGATTCAAATTCTGATGCTTACAGCGGATTATATCATTGGTTTGGTTTAGAGCCTGTAGGAAATCAGCGTACTAGTTTAAGTTATAGTGTATTTGTGCCAGCAGATGGATCAGGTAAGTTATATTATTACGATCACGCTTCAAAAAAACAAGGTTATGCAGGTGTCTCTGCAATGCCTTTAAAAGTGAAGGAATCTCGAAAAGAATACGATTGGTCTGCAAGTACACCTGTAGAGTTTAGACCTTATATTAAGAATATTGCAGGAAGAAAACGTATGTTTTTCTTAGGAACAATTTCTTCTATCAGCTCAACAGATGCACAACAATTTGATGGCTCTGCGACGCCAGATTTAGTTTTAATTGATAGTGAATATAGAGATGTTATTTGGATTGATGTAAAGCATCCCAGTTCTTGGGATGAGGAAGTTTATAATCAGTTAAATGAAGCTTGGAGAGCAAGTGAAGGCATTGGGTATTTTTATAAAGAAGTACCAAAAGTAGATGAAGATATTATAGAACAGCAGATAGATTCTATTATTAGCATTCCAAAGGTAGAAGATAATTCGGATAAGATTAATGCGCTACAACGTCAGTTAGATTCGTTGAAGGCTGTAGGTTAGTAAAATTTTATATAAAGAACTAAAAAAGACTGCTTTAACGGCAGTCTTTTTTGTTTTTAAAATTTTTAGGTATCTTATTCGTAAAGAATCTTTTGTTCTATAAAAGTCCACGTGCTTTAATCTCTAAATATTTATTAATGGTGTTTATTGTTAAATTCTCTGGAGCAGTTAAAATAGATTGAATGCCGTGTTTTTGAAGTTCTTTAACCATCAAACGTTTTTCGAAAGCAAATTTTTCTGCTATCGTTTTGTGATAGATGGATTGTAAATCTTCAGCATTTTCATTAATTATAATATCTAATTCTGTGTTTTCAAATAAAACAACGACTAACATGTGCTTTTTAGAAATGGCTTGTAAGTACGGTAATTGTCGTTTTAAAGCGCTAATATGTTCAAAATTGGTATATAATAAGAGAAGACTTCTGTGGGTTACTTTTCGTTTTAACTGTGCGTAGAGTAGGCTGAAATCGCTATCTGTAAACTGTGTATCAATATTATATAAAGTTTCTAAAATACGATTGAGATACGTTAATTTCTGAATGGCAGGTAAAAAAGCTTCTATCTTTTTTGAAAACGAAAGCATTCCTACTTTATCATGTTTTTTTAAGGCAACATTACTAAATGCTAATGTAGAATTAATGGCATAATCTAACAGTTTTAATCCGTTAAATGGCATTTTCATTATTCTTCCTGTATCAATGATAGAGTAGATGGGTTGGGATTTTTCATCTTGAAACTGATTCACCATCAATTGGCCTCGTTTAGCTGTGGCTTTCCAGTTTACAGTTCTAAAATCATCGCCGTTAACGTATTCTTTTATTTGTTCGAATTCTGAAGTATTCCCGATTTTTCTAATCTTTTTTAGGCCAAATTCAGTTAAAGCATTGCTTATAGCTAAAAAATCATATTTCTGCATCTGAATAATCGATGGGTAAACCATGACCATTTGCTGATTTTGAAACTGATATTTTCGTTTTACAATTTTAAGAACAGAAGACACAAAGATATTTAGATGTCCAAAATAATATTCACCACGATCTACGGGTCTTACTAGGTAATCAAAATCATGATTTTCATTCGGGTTTAGAGTCGTTTGATATAAAAAATCTCGCTTTTGAAACTGTACAGGCAATTCATCTATAACATCAATGTAAGTTTTAAAACTGTATTTGTTTGTGATGGTTATTGGTACAGGGTTATTATCACTATTAGAAAACTTATCCGGTAATATTCGTCTCGCATTTATAGCACTTGTAGGTTTGTAGAGTAACATTAAATCTATCAATAATAAAACTGAAATTAAGATTGTAATAATCCATGCAACGGGATAAAAAATAGAAAACCAATAAGACAAAAGAAAACATACAGAAGCCATTGCTATATAAATATAGAGCTGTTTGTGTACGTATAATGATTTTAAAAATTTCATAATTAGTTAAGAGCTAATAGTTATAAGTTAATAGTGAGAAACCTTTAACATCTTTAAGCTTTGTTTTTCATGGTTTTAATAGTTGATACTAGCATTCTTATTAATTCTTGATTTTTGTTGTAAAGTGTATCAAATGAATCATTTGGTATATAATTTGAATCTTTAAGAATAGATAACCAGTAATCAGTTTCGTTTGCTTCTTTTAAGGCAATACTCATTTTGTGAATGAAATCTTTATTAGACTGAGCAAATTCAGCTTCTCTTATATTTGCACCAATAGATGTTCCACTTCTCATTAATTGTTTTGAAAGTATAAATTCTCTTTTTTCAGAAGTTAAAGATTTATAGAGCTCAACAATCTTTAAAGCAAAGTCATAACTTTTATTGCGTAAAATTGATTCTCTCATAACTCTTAACTATTAGTTTTTAACTTTTAATTATCTAGGAACTTCAACGGATTGCACAATCATTTCAATAACATTTTCAGTAGTCATACCTTCCATTTCGCGTTCTGGGGTTAAAATAATACGGTGATTTAATACCGGATTTAATGATTTTTTTATATCCTCAGGAATTACAAAATCACGACCATTAATTGCAGCAAAAGCTTTTGCTGTATTTAAAATAGAAATTGATGCTCTTGGCGATCCTCCTAAGTATAGATGAGGATGATTTCTCGTTTTTGAAACAATCTCAGCGATATATTTAATGATTTTTTCTTCAACGAGAATTTCTTGTGTTTTGTTTTTGTAATCTTCAAGTGAAGCCGTATCGAGTATTGCATTAATTAATGCTTGAGGCTTTTCACCTTTACGTTCGTGATGAGATGCTATGATTTTTATTTCTTCTTCTAAAGTCGGATAATCGACTTTTATTTTAAAGATAAAACGGTCTAATTGCGCTTCTGGTAAGGCATAAGTTCCTTCTTGTTCAATAGGGTTTTGGGTTGCTAAAACCATAAACGGATTATCAAACTTATAAGTTGTACCATCAATAGTCGCTTGGCGTTCTTCCATAGTTTCAAACAAAGCAGCTTGTGTTTTTGCAGGTGCTCTGTTAATTTCATCTATTAATACAATGTTAGAAAAGATAGGCCCTTTTTTAAATTCGAATTCTGAAGACTTCATATTTAAAATAGAAGTTCCTAAAACATCACTAGGCATTAAATCTGGTGTAAATTGAATTCGACTAAAATCTGTTTTTAGAACCTTTGCAAAGAGTTTTGCGGTTACTGTTTTTGCAATTCCGGGAACCCCTTCTATTAAAACATGTCCATCTGCTAATAATGCTACAATAAGCAATTCAACAAAATTATCTTGACCAATAATAACTTTTCTCAACTCAGCTTTAATGCTTTCTACTGCATTTTTTAAGTCTTCTAATTGAATTCTATTATTAAAACTTAAGTTGTTATCTTGTTCTATGTTGTTTTCTTCTTCCATTGATTATTGGATTTAAATTGTTCTATCAAGGTATTTAACCTTTCTAATTCTGTAGAATTGATTTCTGTTTTTTGATTTATACTTTGAATCAACCCAAATAAGGTTTTAGTATCTTCAATTGTATTATTACTTCTTGCTGACAGATTTTGTATAAAATCTGCATTTATTTCAGCTGTTAAAAGATGCAAGGTATTTCTTATATATTCTAAAAAATGATGGATTTTATGTTCGGAAATATCTTTGTGTTTTCCGTTTTCATAATACATATTAGCAATAGTTCTTGTAAAATCTACTGTCTGATTTTGTAAAGGTTTTACAATTGGTATTGCGCGTTGCTTACGTTTACCTTCAAAAATAATATAAATTAAAACACCTATTAAAATGATATAGTATGCCCATTTTAAAGAAGGTGTATTTAAAAACAAATACATTGGAGAGGTGTAAAATGTTTTACCTGATTTGTAATAGGTATCTATAAAAATAGGTTTTGTTGTATCTATATACGATAAAAGTCCTGCTGTGTAATTTTGATTTTTAGATTGCAGCATGAAATAATTGCTGTAAGCTTGTGGGAATGTACTGAGGAAAATTTCGCCTTTACCAAAAGGTTGTTTAATACTATTAATTAAGGAATCTTCTATAGGTTTGTTTTCGCCTCTATAGGTGTCGATTAATCCAATTACAGAGGTTTTTAAAGTATCAATTTTATTAAAATAATGAAACGTATATGGTCTGTCGTACTTATAAGATTTAGTGTTTTCTAACTCCGGATTTACAAGATTGACTTGATATTCGTTATTAAAATTCTCTATGGTATTAATCGTTTTTGTATCTAGATTTAAGGTGTCGAGTAATTGTTCTTCAAAATTCACAGCAGATACAACAAGTGTATTCCCTTTACTTACCCAATTTAATAAACTATTAAGTTCATCTTCTCCAAAAGCAATTCCACCGTTAAAAAAAACATAAGTTCCATTAATATTATTAGTTTTTAGATACTCAAAAGGTGGGCGATCTATAGTTTTTACATCTTTAGAAATGCGTTTTAGTTGCTCATTATATACATAAGATCCAAACGGTATTTTGTGATGTGTAGCATAAGACGGAAACCAATTTATAGCCTTCGGTTTGTTCATTTCCAGAACAACAATGGCTAAAAGTGTAAATGCGACAAGAATGATATATATTTTACCTTTTTTGTTCAACGTTTTGTAATGGTATTATTAAGATGTTCAAAAGGAAGTCTTAAGGTTTCAAACTTGATGGCATCGATATTAAATTCGCCATACCACACATAATCATAAATTCGAGTGATATTTTTAAACTCAGTTTTTAAGTGATCTATACTAATTTCATTGATGTAATCTTCATTCGTTTTCTGAGGTTTCCACAAAATACAGTCACTTTCCGTAAGGTGTTTTAATGACAATAAATAATAATAACGAATTGCTAATCTGTAATTATTTTGATTAACAGCTTCTTGTATTAAAGAAGGAATATCTTCATTTTTAATGATTTGTTCTTCTTCAGTAAATAGTATAGAACCCTGTTTTCTTGCTTTAGCTGTAAGATTATTAGAATTTACTTTTAAGAAAAACCGAACTAATAAAAAGATTAAAAAAGCTAATAATAAATAGGGGAGAATTCTAAAAACAAAGTACAGAAATCCTGTAGCTGTGCCAACTCCGAAAATAGCTTCCCAAAATTTTCTCAGTATATTTTGAAACCATCGGTAAGCTTTGTCTATAAAATTTTCTTCAGCAACAGCTTCTGTATAATTAAACTCTTTATCTGCTTTATAGGTTTTTAAATGGTCTTCGGTGATAATTTGTTTTTCAACAGAAGTATCATCGAACTTTACAGATTGCTGATTTTGTTGCGCCATTGAAAATAGCCCAATACAAAAACAAAAAAGAAACCACCTAAATGTCAGCATTTATTCGTCTATTTTACCAATTTCATTAATACGATCGTAAGTTCCCGTAAAGTTTACTTTTTCGTGTAGATGGAAATAAATAACAGCTCCGGCAACCATTAATATAATGTTTAATAAAAATTGAAAAAATGTATTAAGAACATTAAGAACAATCATTACAGGATCTGCAGTAAAAGTACTCATGTTAGAAGGATCAATTTCACCTGAAAAAATACCTGTACTTACTAAAGCATAAATAATTGATGGAATTGAAAATACCATACTAAGAATATAGTAAATAATACCTAATACAATAAAAACACCAAACGCGGTCCAGAAATCTGAATTTGCCAATTTAAAACTCTGACTAAATGCATCTGTTGTAGAGCGTTTAGGTTCAAAAACATAAATACTAAAAACAATTGCCATGGGAATCATAGCATAAAGCACCGGAAGAACACAGAGCATAGTAGCAATAAGTATCGTCATACCCTTTAAAAAACTAAGTCCAAAAAAAGACCAAAATGATTGAAGTGTATTCTTTTTAATTTCTACAGGATCGATAGTTCCTTTGTTGTCTATGTACGATTTAATATAGAAAAGTGTAGTTGCTGCAGTAAGGATATAAGCTACAATAGCAGAAATAAGGTATATTATAAGAACAGAGATTGTAACAGCAATATTGCTAGAGTTAAAACTTGCTGCTTCGATATTTGTGAAATTAAAAAGATCTCCAGCAACATAATTATATGCGGCAAGTGAAAGCATAAAAACAAGAATAGCAGGACCTGCAATATTAAAAATAGTTTTTATAAAAAGCTTAAATTCATTTCTAATAAAGCCAAACGTATCGCTAAAGATAGCACTAAAATCACGTTGTTTTCTAAATTCGATATAGGGTTTATTCATGCTTAATTGGTTAGTTTATTGGTTAGTTTATTGGTTAGTTTTATAGTGTTTTTTACAGTTAAAAGTTGTTTAGTTTTTCTATGTAATTGAATGGGGTAAATTACGTAGTAAAATAGGATTAAAGCTAGAGAACTTGTAATAATTAATATGGCTAGCCAATCTGGCATTTCAGTATGTCTAGTCACAAAGCCTTCTAAAAATCCTGCAATGATAAAGAAAGGAATTGTACTCATTAATATTTTTAGTCCATTTATAACGCCACGTTTAAAGGATTCAAGTCGAGGAAGAGTTCCTGTAAACAGCATACCATTTCCCATAACAAGACCTGCACAACCTGCAATAATAATAACAGATATTTCAATTGTACCATGTATCCAAATGGTACGTGCAGATTCCCATAATAAGCCTTGGTCGTAAAAAAAGTATTGAAAACCACCTAACATAATTCCGTTTTGCATCATAACATATAATGTTCCGACACCTAGTAAAATGCCGTAACCAAAGGCCATAAGCGCTACTTTTATGTTGTTGAGCGTAATACCAAGAAACATATTAAATTCTCCTTGTTCTTTATATACCGCCATAGGATCTCCTTTTTCTATATTCTCTAAAGTTGCATTCACATAAGCATCATTTAAACCAAATGATCTTACAAAATCTGCATCTGTAGCAGTAGAGTAGGCGCCTATAAAAACAAAAAATGCAAAAGTTAAAAAGGTGATGAGAAGTTCGCGTTGATGTTGATAAAATAGTGTTGGGAATTCTGTTTTAAAAAAAGAAATTAATCTGTTTTTAGGTTCTTTTTTTGTTTTATAAATAATTTGGTGTGTCTTGGAAGCTAGTTGATTAAGATAGCGCTCTGTATTGCTATTAGCATAAAATGTTTTAGCATAACTTAAATGGTCGGTGATTTCAATGTAAAGATCCGAAAGTAAATCGGGATCTAATTGCGTTTTATTTGCAAGAATGTTTTCAAATTCTAACCATTTATCTTTATTTTGCTTTACAAAAGCCGCTTCGCGCATTATATTCCCTTTTAGACTTTCAAAGTAAAGAAAATATGGATGAATTTCAAATAGAAACTGCCCAAAATGTGGGGATAAATCAAAATGTTGCTAGTATTAGTGATAGAATGCTTGGTTATCTTATAGATAGCGCAATTATTTTACTGTATACAATTGGAGTTATGCTTCTTTTGACGACTCTAAATTTAGATATGGGAGATATGTGGCCTATTTATTTATTAGTAACCCTACCTGCGTTTTTATATTATGTGCTACTAGAGACTTTTTTGAATGGAAAGACCGTTGGGAAAATAATAATGAATACTAGGGTTGTGAAAATTGATGGTTCTAAACCTGGATTTTCTAATTATTTTGTACGTTGGATTCTTCGTATTATAGATGTTGCTTTAACTTCTGGAGGTATTGCCGCTTTTACTATTTTGATAAAAGGAAATGGACAACGTTTAGGTGATATTGCTGCGGGTACAACTGTTATTAGCGAAAAACAGCTTTTAACAATTGAAGATACATTGATAAAGGACATTCCTCTTGATTATGTGCCAACCTACAGTCAAGTAACCATGCTAAATGATCAGGATATGCAAACAATTAAAAATTTGTATGATGATGCTTTGAGAAAAGGTAATCATAATATTATTCTGAATTTACACGTCCGCTTATTAAAGGTGTTATCTATTGAAACAGCAGATAAACCTGTAGATTTCGTGGCTAAAGTAATTAAGGATTATAATTATTATACCCAGAATATGTAAGTGGTAAATTAAAATTTTAATAAAAAGGGATATCCCCTTAATTTACTTAGTTATATTAATACTTAATTTAAGACTCAATGTTTATTCAGATTGTAGATTTATTAGGAACAATAGCTTTTGCGATATCAGGTGCGTTAATAGCAATGAACAAGCGAATGGATCCATTTGGGGTCTTAATAATTTCGTTTGTAACTGCCGTTGGAGGAGGAACCTTGCGAGATCTTATGATTGGTGTTGAACCTGTCTCTTGGATGCGAAATATAACTTTTGTATATGTTATTATTGGTTCTGCAACTTTTGCTGTGATTATTAGAAACCGAATTAGTTTTTTAATGAAGTCTCTATTTTTATTCGATACCATTGGCATTGGACTTTATACTGTGGTTGGGATTGAAACAGGGCTTGTAGCTGGTTTACATCCCACAATTTGCATTGCTATGGGAACAATGACAGCGTGTTTTGGTGGTGTATTAAGGGATACTTTGTGTAATGAAATTCCTGTAATTTTTAGAGAAGAAATTTATGCTACAGCTTGTATACTGGGTGGTGTTACTTATTTTGTGCTATTACAATTTTTTGAAGATAGAAATTACCTATTCATTATAGCAGGTTTAGTAGTTATTACTGTCCGGTTGGTTGCAGCAAGATTTAAGATTAGTTTACCTAGTTTGTATAAAAAAGAAAAAGATTCTTGATTTTTTAAGTCGACCAGTTATTGGTAAAGAAGTGTTATTAAAAACGATTGGCTTGTATCCTTATTAGAATGCAAGCCAATCGTTTTTTTAGACTTAGTTGTCGTTCTCTTCTGTTGTTTCAGGAGTTGACTTATTGTACTTTTTATGTGGTATTTTTTTCTTTTCTAATATAGCATAAAACCTTCTAGAAGATATTTTTAAGTCTTTGTTTATTTCGCTAACTTTTTTCTTTCCTCTTTTGTAGAGTTTTATATTTTCGTTTACTTTTTTATTAAAATAAAAGTCTTTAAGTTTTTCTACAACTTGTAATTCTGTCAAATTAGATTCTTTGGCATAGTTTTCTACTTCCGATTTGACACTTGATAAATTAGTTTTCATAGGGATCGATTTTTATGTTCTATATCAATAATGTAGAACAAATTTGTGTAATTTATTTTGTGCTTTAAAACCCTAAAGTAATAAATAATAATTAAATAGAAAATTCCTATAGATTTTATGTATTAACTAAAAATAGTAATATGGTAGCTATTTATTAAGTTTGAATTTAATTAATATGCTAAGAATAATGTATTATGTAGCTTTTTTCTATCTGTCTTAGCAACCCGAAACGTTATGTAGAATATTGGTGTTTCGTTTTAATCTTATTAATTATTTTAGGGAAGCTATCCGTTTTAAAACTTGACAACTTCCCTAAAATTTAGAATCTTGTTATTAGCAATGATTCCTAATGTACTTTATATACATGCTAAATTGTATTTGTTTTAGCACTTGTAAAAGCTATTTTATTTATTGCTTAATAAAATCGTTTGTACAGCCTTAGCTGCAATTTGTACTGTATAATTTTTTGTTTCTAATTTTAAAGATATTTCATGTGCAACATCATTATTATTGTAAACAACAACAGCGATTGAGCCATCCGTATTTTTTGCAGCAGTATAAATAATTCCATTTACTTTATCTCCATTTATACCAATTCTATGAGCATCAGGTCTAATAAATTTACTAAAGTGGCTTAATAAATAATATAATGGTGTGTAAATTACTTCGTCAGTAGTAGGATTAATAAGTACAGGAGCACTATTAAAGTTATTATATGGATTCGGTTGTCCTTTATGGCTAAGAATACTACACCATTCAACATAGCCTTGAGTTCCATGATTTAAATCTGTGATTATATCGTAAGCATAAGTTTCAAAAGGAACAAAAGTACCTGCGTAATCTGTGCTTGCTCTCCAATATTGTCCTATAGGATCTTTAGCATCAATATCAATACTAGACTCCGAATGAATCATTCCTTTATTTGGCCATGTTTTTTGTAATTCAGATAATTCATAAGCATACCAATTATTCTCTTTTAATTCAGAATTAGTGTACCAATGAAAAGCAGTTCCCCATGCGTATTTAGAAGCTTCAGGATCATTGTAAGTTGCTGCTACATATTCATTCATGGTTGATTTGTTATGATCGTAAATAAGGACACGTAATCCAGACTCTAAATCATCAAGATTAAGATGACCATCTTTTACAAGTTGAGGACCAAGATGATCCCTTAAAAAGTCTCTCCCTTGTTCTGGAGTAAAGCCATTGCTATCCCATTGTGCATCTTTAGCGTGTAAAGGCTCATTTTGTGGCGTTAATCCCCAAAGCGTAATTCCTTGTTCTTTATATGCTGTTACATATTTTGACATATACTCTGCCCAAAGACCATAATATTTAGGAAGTAAAGTTCCATTAGTCATTTCAGCAGTTTCTCCTGTTTTCATCCAAGATGGAGGACTCCAAGGCGAAGCAATAATTTTAAAGTCAGCACCAGGAATACTAGAAGCTTCTAAAATCATTGGAATAAGGTCATATTTAGGGTCTACTAGTTCAATACCGTTTACCTGTTCGTTTTCATCACCACTAAATCCTTTTAGATCTTCATTAATACTAAAAGTTGAAAGATCTTCGTCACCTTCTTCAACATAAGTATAGTGAGTGTTAGAGTAGTCACTACTGTTAATATGAGTTCTAGTAAGTGTAAAACCAGCGCCTTCTGTTGGGCTAAAGAGTTTTGTTAAAACCTCTTTACGAGATTCTACGGGAATAGTTGCTAGGTTCCATGCTGAAGATTCTGTGAATGAAGCTCCAAAACCATAATATTTTTGAAATTCTTCATCAGGAAGAAGTTCTAAACTTACTTTTTTCACATCTGAAAATGTTGTTTTAACTTCATCATTGGTTAGTAATTTTAAATTATCACCAGCATAAGATGTTTGATAAACATCAGATTCATAATTTTGATAAGCACTTTTACTTTTAGGCGAGCAGCTAGCAAATACAATTGATAATATTAGTAACTGCAATCCCTTTGTTTTTGAAAAATTAGATTTAATAATAGAATTTTTCCGTTTCTTTTCGATACCAAATAAACTCATTCTTGTTGTGTTTTTTTCTTATGTTTTGTTTGTTGTTTATATAAAGAAAGATGTAGTTTTTTAGTTAAAATACAGCTGTCATTATTTGATAGCTAATTTAATCATTTTTCAAATGTTATTGAAGCTTGAAACCCTATATTTTTAAGTAAAAATGGCATTGTTAAACTTAAAGTGTTAATAGTTTTTATGTCTCTATTTATTATCGATTTTTATTCAGTTTAGTGAAATTAAATTATTGCTTTAAGTTTTGGGAAATACGTAACTTGTATAGGTGCTGATTTTAGAATGCTATGTATGAGATTTAATAAAATAAACGAAGATTAATAATATTTTTTTAATATTTATACGTAATTAAGTGATTTTAATCAATTAAAAATAAGCTTGATTAAATAATGAATAAAAGATAAAAAGATGCTATAGGTTTTATAGCATCTTTTTATCTCAATATAAGAAGTGTATTTAGGTAATTATCTGCCCTGCCTGTAATAAATTTTTAATATAGAATTAGATTAGATACAAACGAAGCCTAATAAAGACTTACTCTTTATACATTTTATCAATAAGTTCTTTGTGTTTTTTCTGAATTACTTTCCTTTTTAATTTTAAGGTGGCTGTAATTTCCCCTGCTTCTATACTAAATTCTTTAGGAAGTAAAGTGAATTTTTTGATTTTTTCAAATTTAGAAAATTCTTTTTGAAGCTCTTCAAATCGTTTTTCAAAAAGGTTTATAATCTGGCTATTTGCAATTAAATCTTCAATATCTTTAAAACTAATTTTGTGCTCTAAAGCGTATTTTTTTAAATTTTCAAAACTAGGCACAGCCAATGCTGTAACATATTTTTGTTGATCTCCAATAACAGCAATTTGCTCAATAAATGAATCCGTAATTAAAGCATTTTCTAATTTTTGAGGTGCAATATATTTTCCACCAGAAGTTTTCATTAAATCCTTTATTCTATCTGTAATTATTAGGTTTCCTTTAGAGTCAATTTTACCTGCATCTCCGGTTTTAAACCAACCATTTTCAAAAACTTCAGCAGTAGCTTCTGGTTTTTTATAATAGCCTTTCATTACGCCAGGTCCTTTTATTAAAATCTCATTGTTGTTTCCAATTTTAATTTCAGTTCCTTCAATAGGTTTTCCTGCAGAATTAAATTCAAAATGTGTATCTCCAAAAAGTGTAGCCGTTGCTGTGGTTTCTGTTAATCCATATCCACATTTAATATTTAATCCGAAAGAGTGGAAAAAAGACACCATATCTGCAGCTAAAGGAGCGCCACCACAAGGCATAAATTTTATACGACCACCAAATACATCACGTAATTTGCTTAATACTAATTTATCAGCAATTTTATATTTTAATTTTAAAACTGCTGGTACTTTTTTCTCTAGTCGTTTATGCTTGTTGTAGTAATTATTACCAACACCTAAAGCCCAACTAGCTAGTTTCATTTTAGTAGGTGATGCTTCTTTTCTTTTATCTTGTATTGCTGAAAATATTTTTTCAAATATTCGAGGAACTGTACACATTACAGTTGGCTTAACTTCTTTTATAACATCAACAATTTTTTTAGGGTCTTGATTAAAGTACACTTCAATACCTTTTTTCAGACAAAAGAATACCCAGCTGCGTTCGTATATATGACTTAATGGTAAGAAACTTAGTGACGCATCTTTTTCAGTAAGAGTTAGTTCATAATCATGTGCAGCCAAAGAGCCCCCAAAATTATTGTAATCTAGCATTACACCTTTGGGTTCGCCTGTCGTTCCTGAAGTGTAAATAATACTTGCTATATCTTCTAAATCACATTCGTAATATCGCTTTTGAAGTTCTGTTTCAATTTGTTCTGTCGGCTCAAATGCTACAAAATCTTCTAAATAAATAGAATTATTTTTTGGTTGTAGCTTTATCGTTTTTGTTAAAGCTACAATTAATTTTAAACAACTAGTAGTTTCTAGAAGTTCGTAAGCTTTATCATATTCATTTTGATCACCAACAAAAAGCAGACTTACATTAGCATCATTTATTACATATTCTGCTTCTTTTTTAGAGTTAGTAGCGTAAATAGGAATAGTTACAGCTCTAACACGCATAATAGCAATATCTGCAATAATCCAATTTGGCATGTTTTCAGAAAATATAGCAATGTTTTGCTGTACAGATATACCATAATTTATGAGGGCTTTAGAGAGTATTTCTATTTTAGATTCAAAATCTAACCATGAAATTCCTTCCCATGTATTAAGCTTATTATTTTTATAATAGACTGCATTTTTATTTTTGTAATGCTGACTATTTTCTTTTATTTCTTCTATTAAGTGTTTATACTCCATTACGCAGTTATTAGTTCTTAATTAATAAAGGGCTTTGCCTAAATCAATGCTTACAAAGTTACGAATAATTGTATTCTTATTTATTGAATTAAAGTTTTTGATGTGACTAGATTATTAATTTATGATTTTTTTATATGAAAAACTGTAAATCTTATGAATATTTTATGAACACTAAATTTTAGTGAAGAAATTAACTAGATGGATAAACTAATGAGATAATTATTTTATGTTTAAAAAAATGTAGTAATTTATTTGTAATTTTGTTTTGTTAAAGTCTGTTTCTTAGTGCTTTATTCTATTTTAAATTGTGAAATTAAAAGGAGTACTTTTAAATGGTTTTGTATCTGCTTAGAGATGCATATCTTTGCATTAAGAATTATAATTTAAAATTAAATTAAAAATGAACAAACCCACTATCGGATTTATAGGACTTGGCCTTATGGGAGGTAACATGGTTGAAAACCTTCAAAAAAGAGGTTTTAAGCTAACAGTAATGGATCTTAATAAAGATGAAGTAGCAAAAGTTATCGCTCGTGGTAATGCTACTGAAGCCGCTACACCAAAAGAATTAGCTGAAAAAAGCGATATCATAATGTTCTGTCTTACCACTTCTGCTGTTGTAGAGAAGATTGTTTACGGAGAAGAAGGTATCTTAGCGGGTATTAAAAAAGATGCTGTTTTGATTGATTTTGGAACATCTATTCCTGCATCGACTAAAAAAATTGGTAAAGATCTTGCTGAAAAAGGTGCTGGTATGATTGATGCTCCATTAGGACGTACTCCTGCCCATGCAAAAGACGGATTGCTTAACATTATGGCTGCCGGTGATAAAGATACTTTTGCAAAAGTTAAACCTGTTTTAGACGAACAAGGTGAAAACGTATTTTATTTAGGAGCTCTTGGTGCGGGTCATACAACTAAGCTTATTAATAACTTTATGGGAATGACAACTGTAGTTGCCATGTCTCAGGCTTTTGCTGCAGCTAAATTAGCAGGTGTAGATACGCAACAATTATTTGATATTATGTCTGCTGGTCCATCTAACTCTCCATTTATGAAATTCTGTAAGCATTACGCTGTAGATAACGTAAGTGATTTAGGGTTCTCTATTAATAACGCGAATAAAGATCTTGGATATTTTGTTCAAATGATGAATGATCTAGGAACAACATCTGCGATTGCAGAGGCAACATCTTCTAACCTTAATGCTGCTGTAGCTGCAGATATGGGTAATGGAAATGTTCCTGAAATATTTGATTATTTCTTGAAATTAGAAAAATAATATTTTTTGGTTAAATTTTATTTTTAACCTTATAAAATATATCTAGTCAATATGGTTACAGATTAAAATAGATTTATACTATTTTATTTTGTAGCCATATTTTTCATATAAAAAAGGATATACTCTCTCAATTTTACGGTCGTTAAGTACAGATATAAAATAATGGTAATTATATAGAGATTAAAGATATAATAGAGTAGTGGGAGTTTCTTTTTTAATGTGAATACACATACTTTGTAGAAGAAGGGAACTATTAAAGTCAGACATCTTTAGGGATAAGTTAAAATGCTAATTAACTTTTAATTCTATTAAAAAACATCTATGATTTAATTTTCTTGTAAAGAGAATGAAAATCAAATTATAGATGTTTATTATTTGTTTTCTTTGATTAAGAGATCAAAGAAAACTGTTTTAGCTCATTGTAATAAGCTATTAGATATTATTCTTAGTCTTTATCACTAAAGTAAGAAGGTCCATCACCAGTTAAGAAATCTTCTCTTACAGGACTAAATGTATCAATTAGTTGTCCTTCTTCTAAACAAACTGCACTATGCAATAAATTAGGCTCAATATATACACCATCTCCAGCTTCTACAATTTGTTTTACGCCGTCAATTTCGAATTCAAATTTACCTGAAACACAATAAGTAGCCTGAGTATGAAAATGTTGATGTGGTGCACCTAATGCGCCTTTATCAAATTTTACGCTTACCATCATAATTTGGTTATCGTAACCTAAGAATTTTCTTGATACTCCTCCTCCAAGAACTTCCCATTCCATGTCTTTTGTGATGATGTATTTGTCGCTAAGTCTTTTCATTTGTTTATTATTTAGTTTAATTATTTGTATAAAAAATATTATAAGCAAGATAATTAATTTCTAATGATTAGGAAAGTAAGAATTGGAAATTTTATGACTGTATTATACTGAAATAGGTTGACTCTTTTTTAGTTAATATTTTTAGATTCAAAAGATTTTTTTAGCCGTTTAGCAGGCGAAAAAATAGTTTGAAATGGGTCTGTTTTTAAATCGTAAGTTTAGGTGGATTTACTATGTTTTTTCGCCAGTGTTCATTTTTTGTTTTCATAAGTGACTCTAATTAATGGTTTAATTTTTAGTCAACCTATTTCAG
>NZ_JABTEL010000018.1 GCF_013285155.1 Winogradskyella undariae
CTATGATAATAATTACAGAAGTACTTTAGCAATAAATTAATAAGTTTTTACTTGTTTTTTACCACAGTACTTTGTTGGCAACTGGTTTTTATGTTATATTAATCTTTAATCAGTCAATTTAATTTCATAAGTTGTTAAGCCATACCCTGAACTTCCTAAATCTTGATTGATGACTGTCCAATCTTCATTCTCAACTGGTGATAAGATTGAAAAAGTATTAATCAAATCTTGTGATTCATAAAATTTAATTTCACTAAATGAATTTTTAGGGACTGGATTTACGCCAATTATACCATCTTCAAAAATTTTGAGAGAAGTGTTTTTTTCTATAACATCAGTTGTATCTATTTCGAATCCTAATTCTTCCGATTTCTGATAAATTATAACAATATCTTTATTTGTTTCATTATTTATAAAATACTCTGCTGAACCTGCTGGTTCAATGATTATATTATCATCGCTATTTTTGCCACAACTACTTGTTACAATAACAATAAATAATATATATGCCTTAATTAAATTGAAAAACTTCATAATGTTTTTTATTTTAAGATGAGATATATACCAAAAGGTTGCTTAGGGTTATTGAATTTATCTTTGGGTTCAGCTTGTTGCCAACGTTTTTGTATATGGTTTGTTGCGTGTTTTAAGCAACTAATTTAGTAAATAATTACCGACCAAGAAAGTCCGCGAGGACTTTCGTAAGTAGGCGAGAAGCCAGCAATAAATTATATACGGTGTTACCCTTCGTTTTTTTCTTTTATTAACTTTATTATTCTTTTCAAACTGTGAGGGTAATTTGAATATTCCATATTTTCTAAAAAATGCATTAAACTAGTTATGCTTTTAATACTCTTTTTGTGACTTGTTAATAAATGTTCTGAATTTTTATTTTCTTCAAGAATATTGAATCTTTCATACGCCAGATTCAATGCTTTTTCCGATTTCATAATATCCATTTCCATATTGATATTCATTGAAACAATATTATGTTTATTCAATTCGGTTTGAGCCTTCGAATGATTTTCAAAAAATAAATCTAAAATTAGATTCCTATCAGCTTCATTTGGGATTAGATTAGAAATCATAGAATTATTGTGGTATTCTTTCTTGAAAGTAAAGTAACCATTTACTCTACTTTGTTCTTTGTTGTTATTTATTTTATACGGTAGAAAAAAGTCTTTATCTAGAATGTAAAGCACAGGTATTTCTAGCTCCTTAAAAAGATTAAATGGATAATTTATTTTCCCCACACCATCAAGGTTTAACATTGCTCCCCCTTTTCTAGTAAGACTTACATTTCTATTTTCAAGTATATATTCAATAATTTCAGAATCTGAATCACTTTCTGTAACTATAACAAAATTTGCAAAAAAGAATTCACTGTTTTTATATTTATAGAATTTTAGATATTTGATTTCATTAAGATTATTTCTTTCCCAAAAATCTTTTAATAATTGAGTTGTTTTAGTAATTACACCTCTTGATAAGTTTTTATACTTACGAAAAAGAACAATATCAGAATGATTTAATAAATCTACAACTACAGGAGAATGTGTAGTTATTATAGATTGATTTACTGATTCATTATTATGAATTGATTTGATGAATTCTTTTATTGCTTGTGGATGTAGATTTATTTCGGGTTCTTCAATTCCTAGAATTATATTTTGTTTTTTTAATTTGGATAAATATCTATAAAGTGCAATAATTAACACACTTTGAATACCGCTTCCACACTCATTTAAATCAAAATAATTTTCATTTTCTTTTACTTTGATAACTAATTTATCAAGAAATATTGAATAATCAATTCCTGAGTCAGTTGTTATCTCGAACTCCAAATCATTTGAAATGTCATAAAAATTCTTTATTTCATTAGAAATCTTAGATAAAGCATTATTTTTTAAAATTGATACAGCTTTATTGACACTTGGAGAAAGTCTGTCCATTCTGGCGGTATGCTTTTCAAGATAAAATTTGAGTATTTCTCTAAGAATAGATTCTTCTCGAGCTTGAGCGAGGCGATAATCTCTTACTACTGGTATTAAAACAAAAGTGATATCTTCTTTTAATTTATTAATAAATTCTTGGTCGATTGTTTCGAAAGAGTTACTAATTGGGGATTTGAAAAAGTATTTAGCTGATTTATGAGAATATTTAAATCTTAATAAAAGTTCGTCTCCAACAAGTTTATCGTTATAAATATTTTTTTCTGGAATGTTACCAAAAGTTATATCTATAATAGGAATTGTTCTAGTTTTATATAGATGTTTGTCCTGAAGGAAAGATATTTTTTCATCTTCAAAATTGAAAAATGCATTCAAAGCTCGAAAAACACCTGATTTACCAGCGTTATTTTGACCAACTAATGCTGTAACATTATTGAAGTTGATTGTTATTTTTTCATAAGAGCGAAATTTCGAAATTTCAATTTTTTTTATTTTCATTTATGTTGCTCTTTTTTTAATGAAGGGTAACGTGATTGTGTATGGTTAGTTGCGTGATTTAATCACTAAAGCTAGCAAATAAATCACAGATAGAATATTCCGCAGGAATGTTCGTAAGTAGGCTTAAAAGAAGCAATTAATTATACACGGTGTTGTGGTGTCGTTTTTAATTTTTCTATCAGTCTGTCATTAAATTCAATTAGTTCAACAATTTCGGAATTCCAACTGTCCTCAATTATTTCTCCAAAACCTGTGTAAAAAACATCCCAATTGAGATTTAGACTTTTTCCAAGTTCAACTATAAATCCGCTCAAGTCATTTCCTTTCTTTTGTAATTCTTCCATAAACCAATTCCCAAAACCGTTAGCAGATTCTAATTCACTTGAAAATGATAAATAATATTTTGGAACTTCATTTTCGTAAATAATAGTTTCATTATACTCTATTTCCAAAAAAGGAAAAAATCTTTCATTTCCTCTTTCTTCAACTAAATAAGATTCCGTTTCTAATGTTACTTTATCCATTTAGATATTTTGGGTTATTAATTTCTTTTTCAAATTCAGTTGGTCTGAAAAATGGCCAAACTTCTTCGTCTCCAATTTCAATATTCTCCAATTCTTTTCCCTCTGATTTTTTTGGATAAATTCCGAACGTTATTAAACTCAAAATCCATTTAATCGGATTCGAGAATTTTGGGTCTTTCCATTCGTATTCATTGTCAGACTTTAGAAACAGAATAAATCTTTTAATATGACCTTCAGCCTCAACAGTTAATTTGTCTTTTCCTGTGTTTTTGTGTTTTCTTAAATCATCATAGCAATACCAGAAACTATTTTCGACCGCTTTAACTCCTTTATCATCTGTTGGATAAATTGGTTCAATTCTGTCCATAAACTCAAAGTTTGTTATTCTTCCAGATAGATATTGGCGAAGGTTTTCGGCTAATATGTTTCTATGATTTCTATTCATTTATGGGTTTCGTTAAATGCACCACAACGTGTAATAAGTTCACTATTTCCAATAAATCTAAAAATACAACAAAACTCAATATCAATAAGTGATTATGAGTTTTCAAACGGTAACAAGTAATTACAAACGGATGTAAATAGGTAACTACCGAATATTATTTGTCAGTCAGCACATCTTTGCAGTGTTGAATCGATGTAGGTTCAATAGTATTAACTGTTTAACCATTAAAATTTAGAATTATGAACACATTAAGAAACAAAGTACAGTTGATTGGTAACTTAGGAAATGACCCAGAAATCACCAATTTTGAATCCGGAAAAACATTAGCAAAATTCTCTGTTGCTACTAATGAAACGTATAAAAACCCTAAAGGAGAAAAAGTAACCGATACGCAATGGCATAATGTTGTAGCTTGGGGTAAAACGGCTCAGGTAGTAGAGAAATTTATTACAAAGGGAAAAGAAGTTGCTATTGAAGGTCGTTTAACTACCAGGTCTTGGGAAGATAAAGATGGTGTTAAGCGCTATACGACAGAGGTTGTTTGTAGCGAACTTTTAATGTTAGGCAAATAGTAGAAATATAAAAACCCAAAGAGCAATAATTACAATTGTCCTTTGGGTTTATTAGTTATGCTACTTTTTTAAGTAAATCAAAACAAGGGCATTTTTTACAACGCTTATTTTCTGATTTTTTAAATTTTTTGCAACATTTAGATTTTACATTGTCTAAAGTGTCTAATCCATTAGCTTCAAGAACTTTAATGCGTTCTTTCTTTAGCTTCTTATTTTTCTTTTTTTTGCCCATTGGATAAAAATCAATAGTACAAAAGTAGTTATTTATATTTAATCTAAATAATTTTTAACGTTTTAAGCTACAGGTGTTTCCGCAGCAGAATTTACAGTGAGTTGCTGAATATCTCTATCAAACAAATACAAACCACCTTTATCATCTCCAATCATTTTTACTTTATCAAGAATGGTTCTTGCTGTTGCTTCTTCTTCAATTTGTTCTGCAACATACCATTGTAAAAAGTTATGTGTGGCATAATCTTTTTCTTGTAACGATATGTGAACAAGTTCGTTAATGCTTTCAGAAACAAAAATTTCATGTTCTAAAAGTTTTTCAAACATTGATTTATAAGATTCAAACGTCACATTAGGAGCTGTTAATTCTGAAACGTGTGCGTGTCCACCACGTTCGTTAACAAACTTTACAAGTTTTAGCATGTGCGCACGTTCTTCGTCTGATTGATCGTACATAAAATTAGAAATACCTTCTAATCCTTTAACTTCTGCCCAAATTGCCATGGCTAAATAAGCTTGAGAAGATTCTGCTTCGATTCTAATTTGTTTGTTTAATGCGGCTTCGATAGATTTTGATAACATAGTGTGGTGTTTTAATTCAAATATAAGGATTGTTCATCCCGCGATAAAATATTTGTGATAAATCGCTTTTAATATTCTCTAATATATGTGATTTTTTTTAGCACTATTAACTCTAAAAGTAAATATCTTGAGCTAAACGAAACGTATTAGCGTGTGCGGTAATAATATTTTTTATATCTCGGGAATAAGCACCTCCCATACTACACATTACAGGAATTTGGTTTTGTTTGCACTGCCCTAAAACAAAACGATCTCTAGATTTACAACCATCAATAGATAAGCTGATTTGACCTAATTTATCAGAGGCTAAAACGTCTACACCAGACAGGTAGTATATAAAATCGGGTTGCTGTTCTTCTATTAACTTTGGAAGCGTCGCTTTTAATAACTTTAAATACGTTTTATCATCGGTATTGTTTTCTAGTTCGATATCTAAATCACTTTTCTCTTTTTCAAAAGGATAATTATTTTTACCGTGCATAGAAAAGGTGAATACCGATGTGTCAGTCCTAAATATTTCTGCTGTCCCATTTCCCTGGTGCACATCTAAATCTACAATTAAAATCTTTTTAGCAAGTCCATTACTTTGAAGGTATCGTGCAGCAATAGCTTGGTCGTGTAGTAGACAAAAAGCTTCACCTCGGTCTGTAAAAGCATGATGTGTACCACCAGAAATATTCATGCCGATACCATATTTTAAAGCAAATTCACTAGCTTTTATGGTTCCGTCTGCAATAATAACTTCTCGCTTAATTAAATTTCTACTCAATGGAAATCCGATTTTACGAGCCGCTCTTTGGTTTAATGTTAAATTTATTAAATCGTAATAATATTCTGGTGTATGAACAGCCAGAATGTGTTTGTCATTTGGTTCTTCTGGTTGAAAAAAATTATCTTCATTGCAAGTCCCTTCATACAAAAGTTGTTGTGGTAACAGCTCGTACTTTTCCATAGGAAAGCGATGACCTTCGGGTATATGGTGTCTGTATATTGGGTGAAATGCTATTTTCAGCATTATTTAATACGTTTTAATTGAATTCAATTTTCATCATAACAAGCTCTAAAGTGTTAGCGATAACTAGCTTTCATAATTTCATTTGTTATTTTTAGTTAACATCTATTATTTTTTCTTCAGAAATAAATTGTGTGTCGTTAGCTATGCCTTCTATGTAAAGTTTAACTGTTTTTAGGTTTGTATTATAGATATTGAAATTGAGATTGCCTTGAGCATCTGTGCTTAAATTAGGAAACCAATCAATAACACCATATTCTTTGTAAAAGTTAGAATGATAGCTTTCGTATACAGGGGTATAAAACCTTTTGTGTGTGGTGAATGATAAAGGTATTTTGTAGGTTCTAAAAGATTTCCCATACTTTTTGTATGCTCCTATAAGAGGATCGGTATAAATTTTAATAACCCCGCTACTACCTCTTACTCCCATTCCAAATCCGGTTTTATCTACAAATATATAATCAACATTATCTAAGCGGAAGTTGTAAAAATAATCTAAATCCGAAATAAGCATATCATCTAAATAGATTTGAGGTGCGGTTTTTGGGGCTTGTATTGAAACGCTTCGTTGTGGTAAAATTGAAAGTTGACCATCAATTTGCTGCACGGTATAACCTTGACTTTGTACGAAGGCTGCAAAGTCAAAATATTGATTTCTTTTAGCATCATCGAATATTGTTATATTTCCAGGTGCGCTTCCTTTTAGTTTTTGGAGTTTTGTTGATTTTGTTTCCCCAGTAATAAGCACTTCATCTAAGATTTGGGTTTTGTCAAAAGCGGGTTGAAATCCTTTCTGAGAATAATCCATAAATACCTGTTCTTTTACAACTAACGGATCTTTTTTTAGTTTTAAATTTGGAATAATTGATGGTGTAAATTGTATATATAAACCAGGGATTTCTACTTTTCCTTTCCTGGAGAGTTCTCCGATTTTTAAGGTTTCATCATCAAAGAAGAAAAATTCACTACGTATAAATGTTGTTTCCTCTTTAGCGAGTGAAATTACATTTGAGGGGCTGTATTTTGAAGGGAATACTAAATACTGCCCCGTTTTCTTTTTATTAGCATTGGCATTGATTTTAATTCCTATTTCAAAATCATAAAGTGCTTTTGGAGGGTAATTAAAAATATTGTTCCAATCATAGCTGCTCCAACCTTGAGTAAGTAACAATTGATCTAACTCGTATTTTTTCTTGTTATTAATATTAACAAAATAATAAGCTGCATTTTCAATACTACCTTTTATATAAGGTTGTAAATAGGTGTAAGAAATAATGTTGTGATGCTGCATATTAGCTTTTGTTTCTGCAGGCAAAACGGAAATACTAAAATTATTAATTTTGGATGTGTCAATTGCTTTTATTGGTAATTTGATATGTATAGAGTCTAGGTGAGTTTTTGTAAGTACATTTCTAGATTCTATAGTATTTAAACCTTCATACTTAAAGAATAAACGTTCTAAAAGCGGATTATTCTGTGAATCAAAAAGGGTAAAAATGTTAATACCTGTAGATAGGTTATCATATTTAATAAATTTAATAACTTCTGTAGTCTCACTAAATGAAAATTCAGTGGTTTTTATGTTTTTTCCGTTATGAAAACTCAGTGTGTAGGTTTTGTTTTTTATTTGTTGAAGTGTTTCTATATTGGTTCTAAATGTGATGGCTACTTTTGATCCAAGATCAGATAGTATAAGGTTAATTCCTGTATGTTCTACAGGAGGAAAAGGGAATGTTTGTGTTTTTTTATTAACCGTTGTATGTGCTGTATAATTTGTGTTTTTATGTGGTGTAAATAAAAATTTACCAATTCCTAAAGCATTGGTTTTAAAAGATGTTAATTGATTTCCAGAACCATCAGAAATATAACCTTCTAACTCAATACCAAATCCTAAACTGTCTTTTGCTACAATTCCAATCGAGTTTTCTGTGTCTGAAACAAGATGTCCGCCTTCGGGTAAAAGCTGTACATCAATGGTGTTTGTGATGGTTTTTGATGCTATTGTCGTTTCTAAATCAGTGTCAATAATTCGTATTTTTTGAGCGTAATAGTTTTGCTCATCAAAATTCCGCATCCAATTGGTATAGGCTTTAAAAGTGTAATTTCCAGAAGTAAATAAACTGTCAACAAAAAACTCACCTGGTGCTATACCTCCAAGAACTTTAATGAGTTTACTTTTTATAACTTTTTTATTTTCATCTATAATTTCACAATACAAATTTGTGGTGAGCAAAGACAGTTGTTTACTGTCTTTGTCTAAAATATATGCGTTAAAAGCAAGAACCTCTCCTTTTATAAAAGTTGATTTGTTAAGGTGAACATAAGCTAACTCTCTGGGTGCTTCAGTGTAACTATCAAATTTTGAATATAAGCTATCATTTTGAGCGTGAATTATTGTGAGTGATGACAAAAAAAGTAGAATGAATAGGCTTCTTACTGTTAACGATAAATTCATATATAAGATTTAGGATTAAAAATAATCTATTTATTAATTTTAAAAAAAGATATATTTTAATTTGTTACAATACAAGAGATTATGTGTTTTTATATAGATTACTTTTCTAGTTTTAACTGAATTCGTTTCCGAGCTACATCAACCTCTAAAACCTTCACCATAATTTGTTGATGTAATTGCACGTGCTCATTAACATCTTTCACAAAACTATCAGATAAATTAGACACATGTATTAAGCCACTTTCCTTAATACCAACATCTACAAAACAACCAAAATTAGTGATGTTATTCACGATTCCTGGTAGTAATTGTCCTTCGTGTAAATCGGTAATTGTTTTTATTTTTTGATCAAAAGTGAAAACCTTAGCTTTCTCTCTAATATCTAAACCTGGTTTTTCTAATTCTTTAATAATATCTTGAAGCGTTAACAAACCAACCTCTTGAGATACATATTTTTTTAAATCAATATTTTGAAGCTTAGATTTATTACCAATTAATTCTTGAAGTGAAACACCTTCATCTTTTGCCATTTTTTTAATAATAGCATAACTTTCAGGGTGTACAGCAGAATCGTCTAATGGGTTTTTAGCGCCTTTAATTCTTAAAAATGCAGCACTTTGTTCAAAAGCTTTTCCTCCTAAACGCGGTACTTTTAAAATGTCTTTTCGTGATTTAAAAACACCGTGCTCTGCTCTGTAATCAAAAATATTCTCAGCTAATTTAGGACCAATTCCAGAGACATGGCTTAATAAAGGTTTACTAGCAGAATTGATGTTTACACCAACAGCATTTACGCAGTTTTCTATAACTGTATCCAATTGTTTTTGAAGCTTGGCTTGGTCAACATCGTGCTGGTATTGCCCAACACCAATAGATTTTGCATCAATTTTTACCAATTCTGCCAGCGGATCTTGCAATCTTCTTCCAATAGAAACTGAACCACGAACGGTAACATCATAATTAGGGAATTCTTCGCGAGCAATTGGTGATGCCGAATAAATACTAGCACCAGCTTCGCTAACCACAAAAACTTCTAAATCATTTTTAAAATGAATTTTACGAATCAAAGCTTCAGTTTCTCTAGATGCTGTTCCGTTTCCTATAGCAATGGCTTCAATTTTGTGAGCTTCCGCTAAAGACGAAATCTTTTTAATAGCACCAATACTATCATTTTGGGGTGGATGTGGAAATATGGTTTCATTATGTTTTAAATTCCCTTGAGCATCTAAACAAACTACTTTACAACCACTTTTAAAACCCGGATCTATAGCTAAAACCCGCTTTTCTCCTATAGGTGATCCTAATAATAATTGTTTCAGATTTTTTGCAAAAACCGTAATCGCAGATTCGTCTGCTTTGTCTTTGGCATTATTTAAAGTTTCTTTGCTCAACGACGGAAATAATAAACGTTTATAAGCATCTGATATTGCTAATTCTATTTGATCTGCACAAGCATTCTGACTCTTTATAATTCTATTATCAATAAGTTCTAAGGCTCTAATCTCGTCAATTTCAATTTTAACACGAATAAATCCTTCGCCTTCTGCTCTTAAAATAGCGAGTAATCTGTGCGATGGAATACGAGATAAGGACTCCGACCAATCAAAATAATCTCTAAATTTCTGTGCCTTCTCATCTTCCTTTTTCGTCTTTATAACTTTAGTAGAAATTTGAGCTTGTCGTTCTAATTGATTTCTTAAACTATTTCTAATATCTGCACGTTCATTAATCCATTCGGCAATAATGTGTCTTGCACCTTCTAAAGCTTCATCTGTCGTTTTAATATCTCCTTTTACATATTTGTATGCAATAGATTCTATATCATTTGCTTTTTGACTCATGATGATTTTAGCCAAAGGCTCTAAACCATTTTTACGAGCTGTTTCTGCTTTTGTTTTTCGTTTTTTCTTGTAGGGTAAATAGAGGTCTTCAAGCACTGTGAGATCTTGAGCTTTTTCAATTTTTTGTTTTAAATCTTCTGTTAAGATATCTTGTTCTTCTAAAACTTTTAAAATGGCTGTTTTTCGTTTCTCTAAAGCTTCAAATTGTTCTTTATATTTAACGATGTCTCCAATCTGTACTTCGTCTAAATTTCCTGTCGCTTCTTTTCTATAACGGGAAATAAAGGGAATTGTGCAGTCTTCATTTAATAGATTTATGGTATTCTTAACGGAAGTCTCTTTTAATTGCGTTTTTGATATTATAAATTGTAATAATTGTGTCATTAAAACCTGTTTTTAAGAATAAGTAAACCTAATTTATTTAAATTTAATGCTTATTCTATTTCTACAAAATTATTAAAAATACTTATGGGTAAAGAATTACAGAAACTCCCTTATACTATTACCGAAAAAGGATCGCTAGGTATCCTTGCATTAGGTGATATAGGATTGAGAGCATGGAGAAAAGTAAAGAACGAAGCACAACAAAAGAGGAAAAATGAAGAAAAAAAGTAAAGTGCTATTAATTGGTTGGGATGCTGCGGATTGGAAAATTATAGGACCATTATTAGCAAAAGGACAAATGCCTTCCTTAAAAAAACTTATTGACAAAGGTGTTTATGGTAATATGGCAACAATGAATCCACCATACTCCCCTATGCTTTGGTCTACCGTTGCAACAGGGAAAACACCAGACAAACATGGAGTTTTAGGGTTTTTAGAGTTAATGCCAGATTTAAAAGGGGTTAGGCCTGTAACTGTAAAATCAAGAAAATCTAGAGCATTATGGAATATTTTTCATAATCAAGGTTTAAAAAGTAATCTAGTAGGTTGGTGGCCAAGTTTTCCTGCCGAACCTATAAATGGCGTGGTGGTTACTGATAAATTTCAGAAGGTTAATATTAATCCCAATAAAAAAAGTCCTATTGTAGAAGGTACAATTCACCCAGAAAGTTTGGTGGAAAGTTTGCATGATTTACGTGTGCATCCTTCTGAAATAACGGAAGCCCATATTTTACCTTTTATACCTAAAGCAGGAGAAATAGACCAAGATAAAGACCAAAGTTTACAAACGTTTTCTAAAATTATGGCTGAAAATGTGTCTTTACACGCAGCTGCTACTAATTTAATGCGGACTACTGATTGGGATTTTATGGGGGTTTATTATGATTTTATAGATCATTTTTGTCATGCATTTATGAAATTTCATCCACCTAAATTAGGGCCTATTCCTAAAAAAATATTTGAACTTTATAACGATTGTGTTTTAAGTGCTTACCGATTTCAGGATATGATGTTGGGGAGAATGTTAGAGTTAACAGATGATGATACTACCATTATTGTAATGTCTGATCATGGCTATGAATCTGGTAATAAGCGTATTCTTGAAATGCCAAAATATCAAGCCGCTCCTTCTTTAGAGCATCGGCAATTTGGAATGTTTGTTGCAGCAGGACCCAATATAAAGAAGAATGAAAAGATTTTTGGATTAGGTCTTGTAGATGTTGCGCCTACTATTTTGCATATGTTCAATTTGCCTATCGGTAAAGATATGGATGGTAAAATTGCTTTAGATATTTTTGAAAATATAAAACCACCTAAATTTATAGACAGTTGGGAAACGGTTGCAGGTGATTTTGGAGAACATTCAAAAAATCATAATACGGATTCCTTAAGTGATCAGGAAGCAATGCAACAATTAATTGATTTAGGCTACATTGATCGTCCTGATGAAAAACTAGAGGTTTCTATTTTGAAGACAAAATGTGATTTAAAATATAATCTTGCGCGTGTTTATCTAGGTAAAAAAGATTATGAAAATGCAAAATTGATATTGTTAGAACTAATTGAAGAAAAGGAACCTGTAGATGTTATTCCGTATTATATGGATTTATTGACAATTAGTATTAATGAAGAGGAATTTGATAAAGCAGAAATCTATCTTAATGAATTAAGAGTCAGGGAAAAGAAGTTTGAAATTAACACCTATTTTTCTGAAGCTAAAATTTTATTATCCAAAAATAAGGTGAATGCAGCGCTTGAGCTTTTAGTTAAAGCAAAAAACAACAAGCCTAATGGTGAAGTTTGGTTTCAAATAGGAAAAATATATACGCGCTTAGATCAGTTAGAGGATGCTAAAGCTGCTTTTGAAAATGCGCTTACGTTTGAAATTGATAATGCACATTATCACCAAGCATTTGCTGTGGTATTAATAAGACTTGAGGATTATGAAGAAGCGGCAGAACATGCACTTACGGCTATTGAATTGATAAAATATTTTCCAGATGCACATTATACATTAGGAGAAGCGCTTGAGAAATTGGGAGATACTGAAAATGCAAAAAAAGCGTATGAAACGGCTGCTAAACTAAAAGTTAAAACGTACCATAGAGCAGAAAAGGCTATAGAGAATATTCAAGATAAAATAATAGATTCAATAGCGTTTAAAGATAAAAGCGATTTTAAGTATCGAAAAGATCAAATTGTAATAGTCTCTGGTTTGCCAAGGTCAGGAACTTCTTTAATGATGCAAATGCTTGATAAAGGAGGAATAAATGCTTTAACGGATACCAATAGAAAAGCAGATGCTTCTAACCCAAAGGGCTATTTAGAGTATGCACCCGTAATGGCTTTACATCATGACAATAGTTGGCTCGGTGAGGCACAAAATAAATCCTTAAAAGTGGTTGCGCCTTTACTTAAATTTTTAGATCCTAAGTATCGCTACAAAGTTGTTTTTATGACTAGAGATTTAAATGAAGTTATAAAATCGCAACAAAAAATGATTGGAAAAGATGTAGATGTATTTCCAGTAAAATTATATGAAACCTATAAAAAACATTTAAAGCAAGTAGAAACATGGAAAGATAGAGAGCCAAGTGTGGAACTTATTTATGTAGATTATAAAGAGTCATTATATGATACGGAGGATGTAGTAAAAAAAGTAATTTCCTTTATTGGTGAAGAAGCTATGAATGTAGAGCAAATGAAATCTTGCGTTGATAAAACGTTATATAGAAATAAGGTATAAAACAAAAAAAAGCGTTTACTATTTAAGGTAAACGCTTTTTACTTATATGTTTTGTTTAAAGTACAAGTTTCTTTTTTAAAGTAGCTTTTGTGTTAGAATCTGTTAACTCTAGTATGTAGATTCCTGTTGCTAAGGAGTTGGCTTCAATAACAAAATCATCACTAGTAGTTAAGCCGTCCATAACTTGTTTACCAGTCATATTAATTAATCGGTAATTAGTAGCTTCTGTTAAATTATATAACCCTATGCTTTTGTTTAGTGTTACAATTTTAATATCATTTAAAACACTATCTTCTATGGATAAAGTTTGTTGTCCTGCGGTAATTGGAGTATCTGGAGTGTCATGATAAGCAAAATCTTTAACGGTCCAAACGCTACCACCACCATCTATATCAAGGCGTGCCCATCCATAATGTGTGTTTCCAGAAATATTAAATCGTAGTCCTAAGTATCCATCGGTAATAGAGCACCAATTTCCAAAACTGCACGAACCATAATTTAAAGATTGAAATCCGGAAGTAAAGCCATTGTTATACCAACTATTAGCTCCACTAGAAATGGCTGCTCCATTACTCAATGCAAAAGGATATGCATAAGTACTACCACCAGAACCTAAAACTTCATTACTTGCTGTTAAGGGCTCTATAAATAAATTAACGGAACTAAAATACCCTGATTCACTATTTATTTGAAAGTCATTAGTTCCATTGTTATCTATATCCAATTGAAAAATGTCACCAACTCCTCCTGTGAAGTCTGTAATATCATTATAAATAATAGATTGCCCATTAATATCATTAACACCAACAATGGCAGCTGTTAAAGCACCGTATTTAGCTAGTTGTTTAGATAATTTTAAAGAAGTAGTTTTTTTCATATTTATAATGTATTAAGTTTTTAGCAAATTACATTATTTTTAAAAAAAACACATGAATAGCTGTTTTAATTTGTTTTTTTAGTATATTTTTTAAGCTTATCTTATTTAATTGTTGGTTTTTTTTGATTTTCATTAAAAAATATGCTTCTAATTATGAATCCGTTTATTGAAACCATGTTAATATTAATTGAAATAAGAGATAATGAGGGTTCTGGTTCTAAAAAGATTAAATAGTTTCTTTTGTGTTGCTACGGAATTTAAAATTTTTTATAAAAAAAAATGCGTTTTTATTTTAGTTGTAAATTCTAAAATAAAACGCATAAATTATAATAAAGCAGGTATGCTATTGCAACTAATTTAGTTGTAAAATATAATTTTGTTATTAATTCGCATTCGCTTCTTTTTTAGCAGCATTAACCATAGCTTCATTAGGTACAATGGCAATGTTTACACGTCTGTTTTTAGAACGTCCTTCTGCGGTACTATTGTCGTTTGTAGGTTGTTCTTCACCATACCAGTGTGTTGTAAATCGTCCACTACTTAAATCTTTTCCAGTTAGGTAATTGGTTACAGCTTCAGCTCTATTTTTAGATAAAGTCATATTGTAATCAGCATTACCAGAGCTATCTGTATGACCAACAACTAAAATGTTGGTATCTGGATATTCTGAAAACACACGCGCTAATTTATTAAGTGTTTCTTGAGATTTTTCGTTAATATTATATTTTTCGGTTGCAAAATAAACACCGCTTTGCTCATCAAAAGTTAATACAATTCCATCATCCACACGTTCTACTGTTGCTCCAGGAATTTCTTCTTCAATTTTTTGGGCTTGCTTATCCATTTTATTACCAATAAGCACTCCAGCTCCACCACCAACTACACCTCCAATAACAGCACCTAATTCGCTATTGTTTCCGCTACCAACATTATTTCCTATGATAGCACCTAAAAGGGCGCCGCCCGTTGCACCGATGACTCCACCTTTTTGTTTGTTATTTGCATTGTCTACAGCTTTACAGCTTGTCATTAATACTAAAACTAGTGATAAGGTTAAGGCTATATTCGATTTATAATTTTTCATGTATTTATCTTTTTTTATGATTGATGTTCACTATCATCATTTCTTTCAATGATAATTTTTTGAACATTTTGTTTTATGCTTTTGTGAAATTCATAGTAATGGTAATGGGTTTTCCATCTAGAGTCAATACTTGTTCCCATTGCATTGAAGTTTCAGAAAGTGCTGTTAAATCCATTCGGTAGCCTATATTGGTTTCCGATTTTCCTTTTTTAGTAGTGGGTTTTAATAGGAAATTATACAAGCCAGTATCCTCATCAACCTCGTCTATTGTAAACGAGAAATTACGTTGATCTGTGTCGCAGTTCATTCCTGACAGTGTATATGTTCCAGTATTGTTATTGGGTATAAATTGCCAAGTACTGTTTTCGAAACAGGCTTTTTCAGCATCGTTAAGAAGCGTGATTTTTAAATCTCCAAAAGCAGAATATTTTACGGATGTTAATGACCAATCTCCTTTAATTGTTTTTTTAGATTGACGTACTGTTTTTGATGTGCCACAAGCCAGAAAACAGACTGTTAAGCACAATATTGCTAGTTTTTTCATAGTCTTTTAAATAATGATTCTGGTCAAAATTAGTTTAAAGACTAAGGTTTTCTTACTTGTAAAGAAAAAAATATTGATGCATTAGCAAAAAATATGAATATAAAATAGGTTCCATTTTGTAGTCTTTACAAAATGGAACCTATATAAATTTAATACCTATGATAAATGTAATTAGCTTATTTGAAGTCCATTATTTACACCATCGGTATCTGGATTTACAAACACCAAATTACCACCTTCGTCTTCCGTCATTAAAATCATACCTTGACTTTCTACACCTCTTAATTTTCGTGGTGCTAAATTGACTAAAACGGTTACACGTTTGCCAATAACATCTTCTGGTTTAAAGCTTTCTGCAATTCCGGAAACAATAGTTCGTTTATCAATGCCTGTATCTACTTTTAATACTAAAAGCTTTTTGGTTTTAGGCATTTTTTCAGCTTCTATAATGGTTCCTACACGCAAGTCTAATTTTGTAAAATCTTCAAATACAATTTCTTCTTTTTGTGGTTCTATAACTTTATTAGCAGCTTCATTAGCTTTTTTACTAGCGATTAGTTTCTCTAATTGTGCTTCAATTTCTGAATCTTCAATTTTAGAGAATAACAATTCGCCTTTTCCTATGTGATGTAACGCAGGAATAAGAATGTCTTTCGTAGAAACATCTTCCCAACCATTGTCATTCATGTTTAAAATACCTTTTAACTTATCTGAAGTGAATGGTAAAAAGGGTTCAGATAAAACAGCTAAAGCAGAAGCGATTTGTAAGGCTACAAACATTACTGTTTTGGTACGTGCTTCGTCTGTTTTAATCGTTTTCCAAGGTTCTTCGTCTGCTAAGTATTTATTTCCTAGTCGTGCTAAGTTCATTAATTCCTGGCTCGCTTCTCTAAAACGGTAACGTTCAATTGAGCTAGAAATTACAGCAGGATATGCTTTTACAGCAGCCAAAGTTTCTTTGTCAATTTCTAAATAATCAGAAGGTGCAGGAATAATGCCATCGTAATATTTATTACTTAAAACAACCACGCGATTAATAAAGTTTCCGAAGATTGCTACCAATTCATTATTATTTCTTGCCTGAAAATCTTTCCAAGTGAAATCGTTATCCTTAGTTTCTGGCGCGTTTGCCGTTAATGCATAACGCAATACATCTTGCTGATTTGGGAAATCTATTAAATAATCTGGTAACCAAACGGCCCAATTTTTAGAAGTCGATAATTTTTGACCTTCTAAGTTTAAAAATTCATTTGCAGGGACATTTTCGGGTAAAATATAAGAGCCTTCAGCTTTTAACATAGAAGGGAAAATGATACAGTGAAATACAATATTATCTTTTCCTATAAAATGCACCAATTTAGTGTCTTCGTCTTTCCAGTAATCTTCCCAGTTTTTACCTTCGCGTTCTGCCCATTCTTTGGTAGAAGAGATGTACCCAATAGGAGCATCGAACCAAACATAAAGGACTTTTCCTTCTCCGCCTTCAACAGGTACCGGAATTCCCCAATCTAAATCTCTAGTTACGGCACGTGGACGTAAACCATCATCGATCCAAGATTTCACCTGACCATAAACGTTAGGTTTCCAGTCTTTTTTATGCCCTTTTAAAATCCATTCACGAAGAAATTCTTCATGCTTATTTAAAGGTAAAAACCAGTGCTTAGTTTCTTTTAAACTTGGTACATTTCCTGTTATTGCTGATTTAGGATTTATTAAATCTGTAGCATTTAAACTCGATCCACAGCTTTCACATTGATCACCATAAGCTTCTTCATTCCCACACTTAGGGCAAGTTCCTGTTACAAAACGGTCTGCTAAAAACTGATTGGCTTCTGCATCGTATAATTGTTCAGTAACCTCTTCTACAAACTCATTTTTGTTGTAAAGTGTTTTAAAGAACTCTTGAGCTGTATCATGGTGGATTTTAGCTGAGGTACGTGAGTAATTGTCAAATGAAATACCAAAATCTAGAAAAGATTGTTTGATAATAGCATGATATTTATCCACAATATCCTGTGGTGTTACGCCTTCTTTTTTTGCTTTAATGGTGATGGGCACACCATGCTCGTCACTTCCGCAAATAAAGGCAACATCATTACCTGTTAATCTTAAGTATCTAGAATAAATATCGGCAGGCACATAAACACCGGCTAAATGACCAATATGTATTGGGCCGTTGGTATAAGGTAATGCTGCTGTTATGGTATATCTTTTAGACATGTTTTTCTTGTTTTTTGAAGCTACAAAAGTACGCAATATATAAGGGATTTAGAAAAAAAATGTACTTTTACCAAAAGCAGAATTTATGACTTTTAGACCACACTTAATGGCTCTTGTTTTTGTCGTTATTTTAATGACATCATCGAAAATACAAGCCCAAATAGAAACTAATAAATCTATTGAAATGACTTCAGAATTAATTCAACCACCATATTTAAAAGCAGGAGATACAGTTGCTATTGTAGCGCCCTCTGGAATTTTAAAAAATAGAGAAGGTGAAGTACAACATGCGATACAACTTTTAAAAAGTTGGGGATTACATGCCGTTGTTGGAGAACATGTGTTTAGTAAAGCCAATCATTTTGCGGGAACCGATGATGAACGTTGTGCCGATTTACAAAAAGCTATGGACGATCCTAAAATTAGTGCGATTTGGTGTGCCCGTGGTGGTTATGGAACGGTTCGTATTTTAGATAAGTTGAATTATACCAAATTTAAAGAAAACCCTAAATGGCTTATTGGCTATTCAGATATAACAGCTTTGCACAATCAAATGCATAAGGAAGGTTTTCAGTCGTTACATGCTTTAATGTGTGTGAGTTTACCAAACGATATAAGCACCATTAAAGAAACAGTTGCTACATTTAAATCTACCATTTTTGGTCAGCCTGTAGATTATACTTTAAAAGGATCGGAATATAATAGAGTAGGCGAAGCATCGGGTGAATTAATAGGAGGGAATCTTACCATTTTACATACCATGTTAGGTTCTGAAGAAAGTTTAGATACGGATGGTAAAATTCTTTTTATTGAAGAAATAGGAGAATATAAATATCATGTAGATCGTATGTTGCAAAGTCTGAAACGCGCGGGTTACTTTGATAATTTAAGCGGACTTGTAGTTGGTGACATGACGAGAATGCGAAAAAACACAACGCTTTGGGGAACTTCTGTAGAGCAGTTGATTTTAGATGCTTTATCAGAATATGATTTTCCAATTACGTTTAATATGCCTGCGGGTCACGAAAAAGACAATCGTGCGTTGATATTAGGAAAAGAAGTGAAATTGGTTGTGGGTAAAGGACAGTCGACTTTAAAATATTTAAAATAACTTTTTTTGAAATTTATAAAATAAAAACGCGCCTAAAAAATAGAGTACAACATCTATAAGGTCACTTGTATAACGTGCGTTTGTTTTTGGTAGGAATACTTCAAAATACAAAGCGAAAAAAGTGGTTAATAGCATAATGATTACTAATGGCACGTAAAGTATTTCTGTTTTTTTATAGATGCGTAAAACAGCCAAGCATAGACTTAAAACAATAGGCATACATAGAAAGTCATTCACGTAAAAATAGATCCAATTTGGTAGCGGTGTTTCAAATCGATTTGCAATATAGATAGCAGAAGCGATGCCAATACTGATTAAGAATAAAGGCTGTTTTAATATTTTCAAAGTCTTATTGTTTTCTAAAGCTCACACAGAATTTATTTAATCATTTCTTGATCTTTATGCTGCAATTGCTGTAATGAGCCAAGCGATAAATACACCAATAGTCATAAAACCTAGCCAAATAGAATGTGTGATTTTTACAAAAACACGCACGATTAAAAATTTATGGTCTTTGTACTTTTCATAGAAAGAAGGGGAAGCTTCATTTTGAAGACGTTCACGTTCTAAACGGTCTTTTTTGTCTTGAGCAAAGGCTAATTCGCGTCTTTTTTTATAAGACAAAAGCGTATTACATTGGGTACAATATTCTTCATTTGTATTGTAGACACCACAATTAGGACACTTAACATGACTCGCCATTTTATCAATTTTGAAATTAAATTAAAGATAGGACTAATTGTACTATTTTATGTGCTTGAAAGAAAGAGGTTTTGACTCAAACTATTTAATTGCTTATCTTTAAGAACATATAAGCGTAGTACAAGGTTTTAATTTTGAATCTAAAATTTGCGAAATTTAGATTCTTACTTTCTCAGGAATAATGGCAGAACACAATGAACTTGGTCAACTAGGAGAGCAATTGGCAACGGATTATCTTATTAAAAAAGGATATGAAATTGTGGAGCGAAATTATGTGTTTCAAAAAGCAGAGATAGATATTATAGCAAAACACAATGGTTTTATGGTTTGTGTAGAGGTTAAAACTCGAAATTCTGATTTTTTTGGAGATCCACAAGAGTTTGTAACACCAAGTAAGATTAAGTTGTTGGTAAAAGCAATGGATGAATATATTACAAGCAATGCTATTGATCTAGAAACTCGTTTTGATATTACAGCCGTATTAAAGAATAAAACAACTGAAAAAATAACGCATTATGAAGATGCTTTTTATCATTTTTAATGGCTGTTATTCTGTTTAGAATGACATTATACTAACGATAAAACCCCATTTCATCTATAAGTTTCCAAACGTCATTAGGGAGCATTGGTCTAATATTGTTTCCTGCTTTAATTTCATTTCTAATAAAAGTAGAGGAAAGTTCCATAATTGGCGCTTCAACTTTTATAACCTTAGGATGATCTTTTAATTCGTTAACAACCTTGCCTTCCGATAATCTAGGATACACATAAATACTATGATTTTCTAAAATTATTTCGTTGTTTTTCCACTTGTGAAAACTCTTTAAATTGTCTTCTCCCATAATGAGAGAAAACTCAAAATCTGGGTGTTTCTCAAAAAGGTACGTTAAAGTGTCAATGGTGTAGTTGGGTTGTTTTAATCCAAATTCTATATCACTCGGGCGTAGTTTATCATAGTCCTTTGTAGCCAAATGAACCATATCTAAACGTTGGTAATTATCTAGTAAGCTGCTTTTCTTTTTAAAAGGACTTAACGGGGTTACCACAAACCAAATTTCATCTAAATCGCTATGTTCAACTAAATGATTGGCAATAGTGAGATGCCCAATATGAATAGGGTTAAACGTACCAAAATATAAACCAACCTTCATATTATTTTGCTATAAAATCTGCAACTAGTTTATGAGCATTTGCTAAAGCTTCATCTAAATTAGAGTTGATGACAATTTCATCGAAAAGTGGAGCAGTTGCTAATTCTGCAGGTGCTTTAGAAACACGCATGCTTATTTTGTCTTCACTTTCTTCACCACGTTCTTTTAAACGTCTTACCAATTCATTTAAATCTGGTGGCTTAACAAAAATAGCAATTGTTTGATCTGGAAATTTTCTTTTAATACGAAGTCCGCCTGAAACATCAATATCAAAAATAACGTGTTTTCCTTGTGCCCAAATACGAGCGATTTCAGTTTTTAAGGTACCATAGAAATTGTCTCTATAAACCTCTTCCCATTCTAGAAAATCATCGTTTTTTATTCGGTTTTTAAACTCTTCTAAAGATAAATAGTAGTAGTCTTTACCGTGAATTTCGTTACCGCGCTTTTCTCTAGATGTTGCTGAAATAGAAAACTCTAAATTTAGGTCTGGCTGTTTTAATAAATGACGAACTATGGTTGTTTTTCCAGATCCTGAAGGTGCTGAAAAGACGATAAGCTTGCCTTGTTTTTCGTTTTTAATGTCTGACAAAGTGTAATGTTTTTTTGCTTACTAATGTTAAAGAACATTTAATAGCTGTTCCTTAATTTTTTCAAGTTCATCTTTCATCTGAACTACTAATTTTTGCATTGGAGCATAATTAGATTTTGAACCGATGGTGTTAATTTCTCTTCCCATTTCTTGAGAAATAAATCCTAATTTTTTTCCGTTAGAATCGTCAGAATTTAAAGTTTTTATAAAATACTCTAAGTGATTATCTAAACGTACTTTTTCTTCGGTAATATCAAATTTTTCAATGTAATAAACCAATTCTTGTTCAAAACGGTTTTCATCTACTTTTTCTTTAAGGTCAGAAACGCCTTTTTCTAAACGAGCTCTTACACCATCAATACGTTCTGGGTCTATGGCAATTACTTCCTCGAGTAAACGTTTTAAAGTTGCAACTCTTTCTGTAAAATCTTGGTTTAAAGTAGCGCCTTCGTCTTTACGGTATTCTACGATGTTGGCAATGGCTTTATTGATTTCTGTACTAATAAGTGTCCATTCATCTTCGTCAATGTCATCACGCTCTGTAGTGATAGCATCTGGCATACGAATGGCCATTTTCAATAGCTCTGTAGCATCACCATCTACAACTTCTTTAAGTTGCTTAATGTATTCCTTAACTACGGTTTGGTTAATTTTAGAGCTAGTGTCTTCACCTGTGATTTCTACAAAAAGCGAAAAATCAACTTTACCTCTAACAAGATGGTTTGCAATAAGTTTTCTTATTCCTAATTCTTTTGCTCTGTACATAGAAGGCATGCGAGCGTTGAGGTCTAAACTTTTACTATTTAAAGATTTTAATTCTATTGAAATCTTTTTTGTTGGGAGCTGAAGAACAGATTTCCCATAACCAGTCATGGATTGTATCATTAAAGCATTGCAATTAAAGTTGCGCAAAGGTACAAAATTGAATGGTTTTATTATTTGATTAAATAGTTTAGCGAGAATTAAGGCGAACTAATGTAGTTTTATAACTTTGTAATTCACAACAGAAACAAAATTTATGTACAAAAAACAGTTCGAAATTCGCTGGAGCGATGTAGATGCTAATGGTCATTTAGCAAATTCTGCCTACACCAATTTTATGAGTCATGCAAGGATGTCTTTCTTTACGGAGCAAGGTTTTTCCATGCTAGAAATTATGAAACATAATGTGGGTCCTGTAGTGTTCTATGAACATATGTATTATTTTAAAGAATCTTTTTTAGGCACTCCAATTACAGTTACAATTGAAGTTTCGGGTATTAGTGAAGATGGTATGTATTTTATGTTTGAACATAATTTTTACAACCATAAAGGAGACCATTTGGCGTATTGCGAAATGCAAGGTGGTTGGATAGATCTTAAGGCTAGAAAATTATCGGGTTTACCTGAGGTTTTGTTAGATTTAGCTCATAAATTTCCTAAATCAGACAGTTTTAAGGTATTAACAAAAGAAGATACGCGTAAGCATGGCGTGAGACCAAAGCCATTAAAAATGTAAGATTTCTTAATTTATAAATATAAAACCTATGCGATTTTTTATAATTTCATAGGTTTTGTTTTTACTTAAAAACCGAATGTTGCTTAAAAGATTTTATCTGCACATTTTTAATAAACGGTTTTAAAACCTGGTTAGGTAAATATCTTTTATGTTTGCAATAACAGGTTAAATCTTCGGGTTGTGCGCCAAGTGTGCTTTTTATTTCAGAAGCGGTTCTTCCTAGATTAATTTTTGTCGATTTTGTAGTAATTCCTAATCTAACGTAATCATTTAAAATACGAGGATAAATAGCAAATTCTTTATTTTTATCGTAGTCGATACCAATAAAATGGGCATCGAGATGTCTGTCGTTTTGCATTGCTGATAAAAAACCGACTAATTTTTGGTCTAGAAAATATCCTTTGACTATAAACTGGTCTTTAAAGGCTTTTTTAAGGTGAATGTAAGTTTCTAAATTTAGAATTTGAGCATTAAAATCAGCGTTAGCAATAGTGTTTTGGTAAAGTTCTTGAAGCTCGTTTTTATGTTCTATAATATCTTCTTCAGTAAAAAGAAGCTCTTCTAAATTTTTACTTTTAGCATCTGCTCTATTGGCTTTAACGCGGTATTTAGATTTTAAAGCTTTAGTGTAATCTTCAAAAGAATACCATTCTGGTTTTAAAGTAATAATCATATTAGGCTCCACTTGCATGGCGGCGTAATCTAAAGTTTTAAGTTGATTGGTTATGGAAAGCGATTCATTTTTAAAATCTTTAATAAAAGTTGCACTCAGCTTTTTTGTGTTTTTAGCCAGTAGTTTCACACCATCAGCCAAAGCTTTAAAAGTTGAAATTTTATCTTCTCCTTCTTTTAAAAACGTTCCATATTCACCACTTAAAAACACATTCCCGCAGAATAGAACTTTAATGTGATTATTACAAAACATGTTGTTAACTGTACATCTTAATTTATCAGACATACTAATGTTTTTAGTAATGGTTTTAATCCCAATGGTTACAATTTGTGTGTTTGCAAAGGCAATGGCTTCCTTGTTTTTTAAAATGAAAATATAATTAAAAGAAATGTCTGTGTTGGCAGACTCAAAAGCTTTTAAAAATTCAGGTGAATAATAAATATTGGCACAACATTTAACGCTATCCCAATACGATTTTGGAATAGCGTTTACCGTTGTAAAAACTTCAGATGTTATTTGCAAATTAGTTTCAATTTTTGATGAAGCTGATATTATTGTGAAAAAAGATTACACTTTGTTTTATCCGTGTATCGCTACTTTGGCAGCTTCTACAGTTTTTTTAGCATTACCGATAAAAATAGAATCTTTAAATAAAATTACAGGGCGTTTTAAAAAAGTATAATGTTCTAAAATGTAGTTTTTATAATCTTCTTCCGTTAAAGATTTGTTTTTTAAATCCAATTCTTTGTATAGCATAGCGCGTTTGCTAAATAAACTTTCGTAGCTATCGGTTAATGCTCGCATCTGTTCTATTTGCTCGCTTGTAATTGGTTCTTTCTTTATATCTTGAAGTTGAAAATCTTCAGGTAAATTAAGTTCCTTAATAATTCGGCTACAAGTGCTACAGCTGCTGAGGTAAAATATTTTATTCATAATAGTGAATTTCTAATTTTTCAAAATGCAAATTAACCTTAATTATAATGAAATTTAATTACATTTAAAAAAATTATCAATTTATGGATTGGACCTTCGGCATAACTCTTAAAACCAAAGAAGATTATACCAAAGGTGTTTTTAAAACCTATTATGAATATACGGTTGGCATGAAAAGTACATTGCATAATGTGGAAGAAGCCATTGAATTCAATAATTTTCATGAAGGTATGCATTTAGGTTATATTTTAGCACTCAGAAAATCACTATAGTTTTATGGATTACTATTCAATTACCACTATTTTAATCGTTTTGTCGGCTCTTTTTGGTTACATAAATGAGCGTTTTTTAAAACTACCAATCACTATTGGCTTAATGGTAATCACCATTGCGTTTACAGTGGTTGTCGTTGTTATTGGGCAATTTGATGATACATTGTTACTACAAGAAAAAGAATTTATCTCAATGATAGATTTTGAAACGGTCTTGCTTGATGTAATGCTAAGTTTCCTCTTGTTCGCAGGTGCTTTACATACTAATTTTAATCAGCTTAAAGTACAGCGATGGCCCATTTTAGCTTTTGCAACTTTAGGTGTTTTGGTCTCTACATTTTTAGTCGGAATTGCAATGTTTTATGTGCTGCAAATAATGGGTTTAAATATTGATTTTATTTACTGCTTGTTATTTGGTGCATTAATATCTCCAACAGATCCAATTGCGGTTTTGGGTATTTTGAAAAAAGCAGGAGCACCAAAAAAATTGGAAACTAAAATTGTTGGAGAATCATTGTTTAATGATGGTGTTGGTGTTGTGGTGTTTCTAACCATTTTTGCGATTGCAGCTAAACCAGATGCGGCTATTGAGTTATCAGATATCGCAACTTTATTTGGGCAAGAAGTTATAGGAGGAATTGTTTTAGGTTTATTGTTGGGGTGGATTACTTATCAACTCATGCGTTCTATTGATAGTTATGAAATTGAAGTTATTGTAACACTTGCGGCAGTAATGGGAGGAACAATGTTAGCACATCAATTTCATTTATCTGCACCTTTAGCTATGGTTACAGCAGGTTTAATTGTAGGTAATGATACGGTTCGTAATTCAGCTATGTCTGAAACAACAGAGCTATATGTAGATAAATTTTGGGAACTTGTAGATGTTTTACTTAATACTATTTTGTTTGTAATGATAGGTATGGAAATGTTAGTTTTAACTTTAGATGGTAAATTTATCTATGCCGGTTTATTAGCAATACCGATTATATTAATGTGTCGTTATATTTCGTTATTTATACCCATAAAGTTTTTCTCAAGACGTTTAGATTTTGTGCCTAAAACAAACTTAATTATGACTTGGGGCGGATTACGAGGTGGAATCTCTATAGCATTAGCCTTAAGTTTAACTGAAAATATGCATAGAGAATTATTCCTCGTTATAACTTACGTTGTGGTTGTGGTGTCAATTATAGGTCAGGGTTTAACTGTTGGGCCTTTAATTAGACGATTAACACGCGGTAAAAATTAATGAAGTTTTAAATACGATTCTACTTTTTCAAACGGAATCATAAACTCTGTATAACCTAAATCATAAGAAGTAACTTCGTAAACGTTGTAAATTAATATTAAACCTTCTTCACTGAATCCTATGTTTTCTGGGAGTTGAAAAGGTTTTCCAAAGAAGAAATTTTCAATAGTAATGTTGTCGTCATCTTCTTTTAAAGAGGCTATAAATTCAGATTCGGAAAGCTTTGTAAAACCATCAATATCGTTGATTATTGCATTTATGTCTAAAACTTGACCTGTTTTAGTGTCAATGTTTAATAATTTTACCTGGTCATTACCATGAGCGCCACCTTTAAATTCGTAAGTGCTAATTGCTATTGTAATAACATCTTCAGACTGGTAGGTTAATTCTGTTTCAATATTCAATTCCCAAGTAGGTTCCGTTACATCTGGGTAATCAGAGGTGAACTTTAAGTATTCATCATTAAAGTTTTTTAATACTATTTCTAGATCAGAATCCTTGTCTGATGAATTTACAGTTTCAACTATTGCGTTTTCTATTGTTTTATTTACAGTTTTACTTAGCTCTTTATTCTTTTCAGCTTCGTCAAAAGCCACAGTGATATTAGCTTCGTATGCTGTATCAATATTGTGCGTCTTAAACTCTAATGGTTTTACCGCTTCGTCACAAGCACTAAAAAGTACTAAGACAATTATAAAAGGGAATATGTGTTTCAAGGTCATTTTCGTTTTGTTAAACATGATATAAAGGTATTGTTTACTTTTTAATACAGCGAATTATCTTTTAATTTTGTGTGGCTTCATTCATTATTTTTTTAACTTGATTAAAAAGGTTGAAGCATTTAAAATTTTTAATATACAAGTATGAAATTCAATACAAAAACAATACATGGAGGTCAAGAGCCAGATGCAGCTTATGGTTCTGTAATGGCTCCTATTTATCAGACATCAACTTTTGCGCAATCTACACCTGGAGGTCACAAAGGGTTTGAATACGCGCGTTCTGGTAATCCTACGCGTCATGCTTTAGAGCAATCTTTAGCGAGTATTGAAAATGGGACTTATGGCTTAGCTTTTGGATCGGGATTAGCAGCGATAGATGCAATTTTAAAATTGTTAAAACCAGGTGATGAGGTGGTTTCTACAAATGATTTATATGGAGGAACCTACAGGTTATTCACTAAGATATTTGAAGATTTTGGTATTGTTTTTCATCTCGTGAATATGAATAACGTTGAAGCTATTGAAGATTATATCAATTCTAATACAAAATTAATTTGGGTAGAAACGCCAACCAACCCAATGTTAAATATTATAGATATTAAAGGTGCTGCTAAAATTGCAAAAAAACATAAAATATGGTTTGCTGTAGATAATACATTTGCTACGCCTTATTTACAACAGCCTTTAGATTTGGGGGCTGATATTGTAATGCACTCAGCGACCAAATATCTTGGTGGTCATAGTGATTTGGTAATGGGAGCTTTAATTGTTAAGGACAAAGATTTGGCAGACCGTTTATATTTTATTCAAAATGCAAGTGGTGCTATTTGTGGGCCTCAAGATGCTTTTTTGGCTTTAAGAGGAATAAAAACGTTGCATGTCCGTATGCAACGTCATTGTGAAAACGCTAAAGCTGTTGCTGAATATTTAGCGAATCATCCTAAAATTGAAAATGTGTATTGGCCAGGGTTTACAAATCACCCGAACCATAATATTGCAAAATTACAAATGAAAGGTTTTGGTGGTATGGTGTCATTTACTACCAAAGGAAATAACTATGAAGAAGCTATTAAGATTGTTGAGAACTTGAAGATTTTTACTTTAGCAGAATCTTTAGGTGGTGTAGAATCTTTAGCGGGGCATCCGGCAAGTATGACGCATGCTGGTGTTCCTAAGGCAGAACGTGAAAAAGCAGGTATTGTAGATTCTATGATTCGGTTAAGTGTAGGTATTGAAGATGAAGACGATTTGCTTAGTGATTTAGGGCAAGCTATCGGAAGTTAATTTCTACAACCAGTTATAAAAATGAAAAAAGCCAAATCATATGATTTGGCTTTTTTTAATATTGTAAAGTGAGTTTTTAGTTCAAGTAAATAATATACCCAAAGTTTAACCAAACAAGCCAGTCATTCGTTTTGTTAGATGCTAATTGATGATCTAAACCATCTGTTTTATCATCAAAAAAGCTTTGAACTCTAAAATCAATCATTAAATCTGAAAGTGTAGTCAGTTTATATCTTACACCAACACTACCTACGATAGAAAGTGTAGATCCGTTTTCGTCAGTTATCGATCCAGGTTCCCAACCAGGATAGAAATTATCTGCATTATATATGTTTTGATCTCCGTAAGTTGTTGTAACACTAGGGCTAAATGCTACATATTGTGCTCCCAAACTTATAAAAGGAGCAAATTTATCACCACCTCTACGTCCGTATGCGAAAGATTTAAGACTCCTAGGGTAAAATTCTAATTGTGCGCCTAAATTCAAATTTTGTGCTTCTCCAGAATGTGCTCTTAATTTTTCACCGGCAACACTATTCTTGTCTGCCCACTGTCCGTAATGATCAAGTGTTGTTTTGTTCCAAGATAATTCTGCACGTACTTTAAAGTGATCTCTAAAATAACTATTTCTGAATGATCGGCTGTAGTTAGCGATATAATCAAAGTTCATGTAGTAAACAATACCAATACCAAAACCAACGTTACCTGAATTTGTGCCGAAATCGTAACGTTCTCCAAAGTCAGATTGGTAAGCTACAGGACCAGCTATAATACCAATCTCACTAGAAAAGCCTATCTGCGAATAGCTAAATTGCACAGATAATATTAGTGCTAAAGCAAAGAGTAATTGTTTTATTCTTAGTGTCATGTAATTCTAAAATTGAAGCGCTTACCAAGCAAATATATGTAAACCCGATAAATTAGCAAGCAAACCCGATTAAATGTTTATTTTTTCGGTTTTTTGATAAAATTTGATCTTGTTTCATTAGGAATAAATATCTTTAGAAGATTATAATAATAAAATTGATATTTGTCTTGTTCTAAAAGAATAAGGGTACAATATATTAAAATATTCTTAGAATAATTTATCCTAAATATTTTGCCAAATATAGATTAATATTTATAAATGTTCAATGTTATAGTTAATTTCAAAATTAAATTATAGTTAAATGAAAAAAGAAATAGACGATTTTTTAGCTAAAGTAGAGGTGAGAAATAGTCATGAGCCTGAATTTTTACAAGCTGTTCATGAAGTTGCAGAATCTTTAATCCCTTACATATCAGATAATCAAGTGTATAACGGTAAAAATATTCTTTTACGAATGGTTGAGCCTGAAAGGTTAATTTCTTTTAGGATTACCTGGGTAGATGATAAAGGCGAAATACAAGTTAATAGAGGTTATAGGATTCAAATGAATTCTGCAATCGGACCTTATAAAGGAGGTCTACGTTTTCATCCTTCTGTAAATGCAAGTATTTTAAAGTTTTTAGCATTTGAACAAGTGTTTAAAAATGCTTTAACAACACTTCCTATGGGTGGAGGAAAAGGAGGAGCTGATTTTGATCCTAAGGGAAAGTCAGATGCAGAAATAATGCGTTTTTGTCAAGCATTTATGAGTGAATTATACAGGCATATAGGTCCAAATACTGATGTTCCGGCAGGTGATATTGGTGTTGGTGGAAGAGAGATTGGTTATATGTTTGGAATTTATAAAAAACTAAAAAATGAGTTTACCGGGATTCTAACAGGGAAAGGACCAACTTGGGGAGGTTCATTAATGCGACCAGAATCTACGGGTTATGGAGTGGTTTATTTTACTCAAAATATGCTGAAGCTTAAAAAAGAAACATTAGAAGGTAAAAGTATAGTTATGTCTGGTTCTGGTAATGTCGCACAGTTTGCTGCAGAAAAAGCCATTGAATTAGGTGCTAAGGTGCTTACATTATCGGATTCTGGTGGGTATATTTTAGATGAAGAAGGTATTGATACAGAAAAATTAAGTTATATAAAAGAACTGAAAAATGTAAAACGTGGTCGTATTAGTGATTATGTTGAAGAATTTCCTAAAGCAAAGTATTTTGTAGGGGAAAGACCCTGGTCTGTAAAATGTGATATTGCTTTACCGTGTGCGACTCAAAATGAATTAAATGGAGATGAAGCAAAACAGTTAGTAAGTCATGGCTGTATTTGTGTTGTAGAAGGTGCTAATATGCCTTCAACACCAGAAGCTATTCAAGTATTTCAAGAAGCTAAATTGTTATTTGCGCCAGGTAAGGCTTCAAATGCAGGAGGCGTTGCTACTTCTGGCTTAGAGATGAGTCAAAATTCACTTCGTTTAAGCTGGTCTAAAGAAGAAGTTGATACACGTTTAAAAGCTATTATGGAAGCTATTCATCAATCTTGTGTTTCATACGGAGAAAATAAAGACGGTTCTATAGATTATATAAAAGGAGCAAATATTGCTGCTTTTGTTAAAATTGCAGATGCTATGTTAGCGCAAGGTGTTGTCTAATAAAATCGGTCTCATAATTAAAAGCTTCTGTTTTCGCAGAAGCTTTTTTTATATATAATATATGAATCAGACAAAATTATCGTTAGTATTAAATATATTTGAGCAAACCTTAATATACTAATGTCTAACACTTATTTAAAAATCTTAATCCTTGTATTTGGACTTACGGCTTCAAGTTATAGTCAAGATTATTCATCGTTATGGCAAAGCCATTATTCTTATAATGCTATTGTTGATGTTGTTAGTGGTGAAAATAAAATATTTGCAGCGGCACAAAATGCTGTTTTCGAATATAATACACTAACTCATGAGATTACGACTATTTCTTCCGTAGAAGGTCTATCGGGTGAGCAAATTACCACAATTTATTACAGTGAGTTTTATCAGTATTTACTTATTGGTTATGAAACGGGATTAATAGAATTGTATTCTGAAACAGATAATTCTGTATTTACTGTGGTAGATATCTTAGATAAACAAAATATTACACCAGCAAATAAAGGTATTAATCATTTTTTTGAAAACGAAGGTCTAATCTATATTTCTACAGATTATGGAATTTCTATTTATGATTTAGAGCGCTTAGAATTTGGTGATACTTATTTTATAGGGAGTGGAGGTTCTCAGGTTACAGTTAAGCAAGTTTCAATTTTAAATAATGAAATTTATGCGGCTTGTATTGATGGAAATGGTTTAAAAAAAGCAGATTTAACGAGTCCTAACTTAATAGACTATAATCAATGGCAAACCATTTTTTTGGGAAGTTTTTATACCATGAACACCATTAATAATAAGATGTACTCTGTTAGAAGTAATAATATGATTTATGAAATTAATGGAGCTTCAGTTGTCGGGTTATTTAGTTTGCCTTTGTTGCCTGTAGATGCAGATGTCTCTGGCGCTAATCTTATTTATTCAACTTCAGGAGGTGTGCGTTTATATGATGAAAATTTACAGCTTGTACAAAATTTTGAACCCTCAGAAGATTTTGATACTGATTTTACCTCAGCTACAGTTTTAGAAGATGAGGTGTTTATTGGTACGGCAGCTTTTGGGGTTTTAACTAATAGTATTTCTACCCCCTCTATTTCTACCCAAATTAAACCTAGTGGTCCTATAGATAATAATATTTTTAAATTAAATGCAACGACTCATACGGTTTGGGCTACTTATGGAGAATACTCTGATGTACTTAATCCATATCCTTTAACCTCTATGGGGGTTAGTTATCTTTATAACGATGTTTGGGATGACATACCCGTTGATAGTCTTTTTAATGCTGTAGAATTAAATGAGATTACACCTAGTATATTTAATCCTAATCAGGTGTTTATTAGTTCTTTTTTTAATGGTTTGGTAGAAATTAATGATTTTGAAGCTACCAATTTGTATAATGAAGCTAATAGTGGATTAGAGTCTTTATTGGTGTCTGGAGATCCTGATTATGTAGATGTAAGAGTTTCTGCAACCGACTTTGATAGCAGTGGGTTGTTGTGGATAATATCTAGTAGAATTGAAAGTCCGTTAAAATCTTATGATTCAAGTTCTGGAACTTGGAGGTCTTACGATTTTTCGAATTTGATTGATCCGCCAAGTGAAGAAGAAGGTTTTTTTGATATGGAGATTGATAATAATGGGACCAAATGGATTGGGTCTTACGATAATGGATTAATTGCTTATAATGAAAATATAACAACAAACCCGCTACGTAATATTAATTCTGAATCTCAAAATGTAGATCCATATTCTCGTTTTTTAAGCCTAGCGATAGACAATAGTAATCAATTATGGACAGGTTCTACAAATGGACTGAGAGTGTTATATAATACATCTGGGTTTTACGATAATACCAATCCTAGTTTAAGTTCTATCATTATTTTAGAGGATGGTATTGCAAAAGAATTGTTAGAGGGTGAATCTATAATCGATATTAAAGTTGATGCTTCTAATAATAAATGGATAGGGACTTTAGATTCTGGTGTTTTCTATTTGTCTCCAGACGGGCAAACGACTATTTATCACTTTACGAATGATAATTCTCCGTTGCCATCTAATCAGATTAGAGATATTTCTATAAATGAAGATGATGGTATTGTTTATATCGCTACAGCAAAAGGTTTATTGTCTTTTAAAGCTGGTGGTTCTGCGGTACAATCTAGTTTAGAAGATGCTTTTGTTTATCCAAATCCTGTACGTCCAGAATACAATATTCTTGGTTTTAGTGATCTTAACGATGTTACTAAAGGCGTAAAAATTAAAGGACTTACAGAGCGTGTAAATATTAAGATTACGGATATTGAAGGTAATTTAGTTGCAGAAGCTCAGTCTAGTGTTAATTTAAGATCGTCTAATGCTAATTATAATTTTGCTATCGATGGTGGGACAGCGATATGGAATGGTAAAAACCTCGCTAATAATGTGGTTAGAACGGGTGTTTATGTCATCTTAATTTCAGATTTAGATACTTTTGAAACCAAAGTGCTTAAGGTGCTTATAGTTAAGTAAAAGATGCTTTCAAAAAACAACAGCATTGTCCTTTCAAAATTAAAATTTAGAGATCACGATCTTATTGTAAAGTGCTATACCGAACAACGTGGTGTGGTAAGTTATTTGTTAAGAGGTGTTTTAAAATCTAAAAAAGGACTATCTAAAACCGTATATTATCAAGTTTTATCACAGCTTCAACTCGATGAAACTTATAAACCTAATCAGTCTCTTCATTATATAAAGGACGTTAAGTTTAATTACATCTATAAAACTCTTCACACTAATATTTATAAAAGTTCTATCATATTATTTTTATCCGAAATACTTTCAAATGTGTTAAAAGAGGAAGAAAAAAATGAAGACTTATTTGGCTTTATAGCAGCAGCACTTCAATATTTAGATAATGAAGATCAGTTCTCAAACTTCCATCTCTTATTTCTTTTAAAATTAACACGTTATTTAGGGTTTCAGCCTGAAAACATCAATAATAATTATCCTTTCTTCAATTTAGAATCTGGTATTTTTGAAGCTACTAATCATGGTATTTACTCTGTTTCTGGTGAAAATTTAATACTGCTAAAACGCTTATTAGGCACAAATTTTGATGCTTTAAATACCGTAAGAATTAATGCAACGCAAAGGCAAACATTTTTAAATATGTTATTGCATTATTTTGAATTACAATTAGGGAGTTTTAAAAAACCGAAGTCCCTTCAGATCCTTAACGAGGTATTTCATTAGGCTATTTATTTCTGATTTTTATATGAATTATGAGTTTGCAAGTGAGGCACAAAATTACTTATAGTATTTTTTTATTCTTTTTGTTACAGTTGACTTTTGGGCAAACTGTAACTATTTTAGAGGAAGGAAGTCATACTCCAATTCCAGGCATTACGATATATAATATTGATCAAAGTAAAATTGTATTAACGGATATAAATGGGGAAGCTTCACTATTGGTTTTCGATGCTAATGAAATTCTGTTTTTAAAGGATTTTTTATATGAAAGTCAGCAATTAAGCAAATCAGAAATTATTAAAAATAAAGGGGTTGTATATCTTAAGTCAAAAGTAGAGGGCTTAAATGAGATTGTAATTTCGGCCTCAAAGTTTGAACAAAATAAGCGAGATATACCGCAGACAATCGTTAGTGTTAATGCTAAAAACATAGCATTTGCTAACCCGCAAACAAGTGCAGACGTTTTAGAAAACACAGGTCATATCTATATTCAGAAAAGTCAAATGGGAGGAGGAAGTCCTATGATTAGAGGTTTTTCTACCAATCGACTTTTAATTACAGTTGATGGCGTCCGTATGAATAATGCCATTTTTAGAGGTGGTAATCTTCAAAATGTGATTGCGATAGACCCTTTTGCTTTACATCATACCGAAGTAACACTTGGTGCAGGTTCTGTGGTTTATGGAAGTGATGCCATAGGTGGTGTAATGAGTTTTTATACCAAAAAACCACAATTATCTAATTCTGATGCGTTAGAATTTAGTGCCAGTGTGTTAACCAGATATGCTTCGGTAAATAATGAAAATACAGGACATTTAGATTTTAATCTGGGTTACAAAAAATGGGCGTTTTTAAGCAGCGTGAGTTATACCAATTTTGAAGATTTACGGATGGGGTCTCATGGGCTAGATGATTATTTAAGGCCCGAATATGTTACGCAACAAAATGGTGAAGATGTTGTTGTAGTAAACTCAAACCCCAATGTGCAAACGCCAACGGGTTACGATCAAATAAACTTGATGCAAAAGGTGCGCTATAAACCTTCAAACACTTTAGATTTCGATATAGGACTTTATTATTCAACAACTTCAGATTTTTCAAGATATGATAGGTTGCTTCGTTATAAAGATGATCAATTGCGTTCTGCAGAATGGAATTATGGACCACAACAATGGTTTATGGGGAATTTTCAGTTGACTAAATTAAGCAGTCGTTCTAATTTGTATGATAAGATTCAGACCACATTAGCTTATCAAAATTTTAAAGAAAGTCGTATGGATCGTGATTTCGGATCTAGCACACGATATGTAAGTGAAGAAAATGTTGATGCTATTTCCATTAATTTAGATTTAGAAAAGCGTTTCAATTCTAAAACATCGTTGTTTTATGGGGTAGAATATTTATATAATAAGGTAGGTTCTGAGGCTGAAGCTCAAAATATAGACACTAATTCTACAGTTTTAGATGTTACGCGTTATCCAGATGGTGCTACATGGCAATCTTTTGCTGCTTATACCAGTTTTAAATATAAACCAAACTCCAAATTTGTGTTTCAGTCGGGTTTACGTTACAATCAAGTTTGGTCTAAAGCCAATTTTACAGCGAATAATGTTTTTTTAGATCTTCCGTTTAATGAGGCTAAAGTGAATACAGGTGCACTAACGGGTACGGCAGGGATTACATGGTCTCCGAGTGCTATGATTCAATGGAAGTTAAATGCATCTACAGCATTTAGAGCTCCGAATATTGATGATATTGGTAAGGTATTTGATTCTGAACCTGGATCGGTAGTTGTGCCAAACAAAGATTTAAAAGCTGAATATGCCTACGGAGGAGAATTAGGTTTGAAACTAGATTTTAACAACAAAGTTATTTTAGACTTAGCGACGTATTATACCTTTTTAGATAATGCTTTGATTCGAAGAGATTATGAATTAAACGGAGAAACAGAAATCGTATATAATGGCGAATTAAGTACGGTTCAAGCCATGCAAAATGCTTCTAAAGCTTGGATTTATGGTTTTGAAGCTGCTCTGGAAATTAATTTTGCAAAGGATTTAAAATTACGTTCGCAGTATAATATTATTGGGGGTACAGAAGATAATAATGGAATTGAAGAACCAATACGACATGTGGCTCCAAGTTTTGGACGCACGCATTTAATTTGGGAAAGAAAAAAGTTACTCTTTGATGCTTTTTTAGTTTATAATAATGAATTATCATTTAATCAATTATCGCCATCAGAAATTGAAAAAGATTATTTGTATGCTTTAGATGCTGATGGAGATCCTTATTCGCCTTCTTGGTACACGCTAAATTTACGAACACAATATCAGTACAATACTCAGCTTAGTTTTACGGCAAGTTTAGAAAATATAACAGATCAGCGTTATAGACCTTATTCTTCAGGGTTATCGGCTGCTGGTAGAAATTTAATTTTGGCTTTAAAGTATCGTTTTTAGGATTTGTTTGAGAAGTAATGATTTGTGTTTCTGTATTGGATTCCTGCTTTCGCAGGAATGACAAAAGGGATGAATTATTTAGTTCAAACTTATATAATGTAATCGTTTTTTTATTTTGGCATGGGTACGGACTGACTACGGCTTATGTACGGAGTATCTACGGACTATCTATGGAGTGTCTGCGATATACTTGAAATTAGTGTTTTAATTTAAAGTTATGGTGTTACTGTGTATTCCTGCCTTCAGGGGAATGACAGGAGGTGTTATGTTTTCTTTATGTGATTCCTTATACTTCGGAATGACAAATATGTGAATTTTCTTATTCTGGGGTTTCTTTTGTTTTGAGTTTTATCGAATAGATGTTTTTGATTTGTCTTAAAACGAAGAAAGCGGTTGTGTTGGTTGATTGTTTTGGTGTAGTGGATTCCTGATTTCTCAGGAATGACAAAGGAAATGACAGAAGAATATGAGTTTTCTATTCTCGTAAGATTAGATTGGTTCTCGCTATTTAATTGCTTTTATTATGGTAACAAAAAAAAGAGGTTTCAATTGTAATTTGAAACCTCTTTTGGTATTTTCTGTTGTTATATTTTCTTGCTTCTTACAGGAATGTAGTTAGTGTTGTTTAATGGCTTTTTTACTAATGACTTGTCCGTTAGCTAAGGTAATTTTAGCGATATAAGCTGCTTGGCTTAGTTTAGATAAATCATAAACTTCAGTTGCGTTATTACCTTGTAAATTATAGATGATCCGTCCTGTAACATCCATAATGTCTACGTGTTTTATGGTGTGTGGGTTTCCAACTCTAAACTCCACATTACCATTTTGTAGTTCTGTAATAGTAATGTTATTTGCGTTAATAAAATTATCATCGATAGATAATGTTGTTGGTGTAAATACAATTTCGAAACGCTCATTAAATGTACCGGCATCTAAGCTAAAAGTATAGGGCTGTGTAGTTAAGTTGTGTGTAAATCCTAAGGTGTTGTCTTTTAGATATATGTTTTGGTTATCCGTTTCAAATAAACCATCGGCCGCATGTATTCCAAGTGTGTAGTTAGACGCCGTTGTTGTCTTTATACCTAAAGGAATGACGTCTGTAATTTGAAAAGGTAACTGAAGCCCTTGAATTTTGTAAGCCTTGTTTTCTATCATAGTATAGAAGTTATTTGTGTTACTTAATTCAGTATCGGCGTCATACATTCTGTCTGCTTCATCTGTTGCATTTTCTATATAACCCACTAAAATACGTTCTAGTGATTCTCCTTCTGGTATTAGGTCTAGCCATATTCTGTGTTTTTCAGTGTTTGCATTTCTATAAAAACCATCGTTGCTTAATCCTGTTCCTCGCATTGCGTTATTAAAAATTACATTCTCAGTAGCTTCAGATCCATCTACCATGTTAACCATGAACCCTTGTGCAGCAGCTATGTTTCCGTCAAATGTGTTAGGGCCTAATCCAGAACCGCTACTATTGTAAGTTAAATAATCATCTCCATAATTTATAGCGAAATTCTCATAATAGGGGTCTGTATTGGTTGTGTTAGGTAGTGATCCATGTGTCCAGATATTAACATAGCCATTTAGGTTGGTATTAGTCAATAAGAAATCTTCCGCACTTATTGCTGAAGGGTATGGGTTGCCTAGTAGATTCCAGTTGTCATCAATTGCGTCTGAATCATCGTAAGTGGGATTAGTACCTCTTGAAATAGGTACATTATACGTTCCGTTTAAAGGTATACCATTATTGAAAGTCGCTGTGTAATCCGTAAGTGTTGTGCCAAAAGCATCTGGACCTCTAATGATATAACCTACGCCAGGATCCATTGTGTTATTAGCTGCGGATACCCAATTTCCTTGGCTGCCGTTTGTATTAGTTGTTGTTGGGTTCCATTTGTAAATTTTATTAGTGGGTGAATCTGGTGATACATCATCGGTGTTAAATCCTTCCACAGGAGAAGACCAATACACATAATCTAGTTTGCGTATTGTTGTTGTACGCTGCATGCTTATGTTTCCGGTGTTGGTGTTGGTGTTGTCTATTTGTATTAACGATCCATTGTTTTCTATGTTAAAGGTTCCGTTGTTAGTGACGTTGTAATAGACTTCGGCATATTCGTTATCTGTAATTGTTAGTGTTTTTCCACTGTTAATGATTAAACGACATGCGCTGAAGCTGCCTTGTATAGAAGTGTCATAGTTTCCATTAAGAATAACGGCGCTGTTAATTGTTGGTATTGTTGACCAGTTTGTACCATCCCATTCAGAAACGAAGACCTCAAGTTTCACTGCGTTAGACGCTGTGAAACAGGTAGCGCTATTTTCTCTTAACTGACAATAGTATTGGTAACCATTTAAACTAGAGCTGTCTATGACGTTTAATGTTGCTGATTGTTGCCCTGTGTAGTTTGTGTTACCAGAAAGTATTTCTATCCATGTAGATGTTCCTGGAGTATTATAGTACCATTGGTAGGCTAATTCTTGTGTGTCATCTGATTCGTTGTAGCTTTCTGTACCATTAATTGTAAAACTGGCAGAAAATTCACAACCAAAGTCAGCGTCTAATGGTTGTAAGGTTATTGTTGGTGCTTCTCCTGTGGAAAAGTCATAGGCTCCAATAGTTGAATAATCTACGTCATCACATTCATTACCTGTCCAGTCTGTGATTATCCAATCAGATGTAGAAAATGTTGTATTTGGTAGTGTTGCTGCAGTATCTCTTTGGAAATTTACTCCGCTTTCTCCAAGACCTAATCCCGTTGCCCAAGTAGCGTCGCCAAACACTCCCCATGCATCTACTAAGGTTGAAGATCCACTATAAAGTCCTATAAAATCATGGCCTAAATCTGTATCTCCATCTTTGTGAAAATTAATACTAGCACCAGAATTTGCAATGGTCATATCTCCTAAGCTACCATCTCCACCAGTTATTAAACTACATTGCGAGGATGCTATAGATAGGCCTGTGGCAATAATGAAAGTGCCGTTGTTGACAATGGTACCTGTATTAATAACAAAACTAAAAGACGTTGTTGCGCTACCATTATTATATATTTTAACCGTATAATTTGTAGTTGCAAAGTTAATTGTAGCACCTGTTGCGTTATATAACTCAATGTAGGTTAAACTCCCTTTAGATGAATCTGTTATTTCACTTATAAATAAATCTGTTAAGCTACCACCACCCGAAGTTGTTTCGCAACCTGCAATTGTTTCATTTATAAGTGTAAATGTATTGCTAAAAATACAACCATTTGTAAGCTCTACACTTAAAGCACCACCAGTTGTAATGGTGTTAGGTAATCTTACTTGAAGCTCTAAAGCATTTGATGCTATTGTGGTTAACGCGACTCCGTTTAATTCTGCTGTAGCACCTGTAAGGTCATTGCCAGGTGACATTACGGTAACTACCGTGCCAACAGGACCTTCTGCAGGAGCTATTGTGCCACCTACAGATGGACAATTTGCATTACCTTCTACTACAAATGTATAAGGGTCTTTATTAGCATCTGAATTTGCAATGGTTACTGTAGCACTTCTTAAACCCGAATCTGTAGTCGGTTGAAAGGTAATAGTAAAATCTTGATAGGTATCTATAGCAAAAGGATTAGATATACTTTCTGTTACAAAAAAGTCTGCCGTATCACCAGATAGTGTAATGCTAGATACGGTTAAATTTGCAGAACCTGCTTCGTTACCAATTCTAAACGTTTTTGTTTGCTGTGTTGTACTAATGGTTTGTGCTGCAAATAACGTGTTGTTAAACCCAGCAGTTGTTGTGCTTCCATTTGCAATTGTAGGATTAGAACCTACTACAGCTCTAACGTTAATGTTGGGGCCAGGAGTAAACCCAGTACCTGCTAGATTAACAATACAACTGCCTTCATCGTCATCATTACTTGTAATAGTAAGTTCCCCAAATATTGGGTCATCTGATAGTGGTGTTAATCGTACGGTTACGGTTTGTGCGTTTCCTGGTGTAATTGTAAACGGCACTGTTGCAGGTGTTATAATTGTATAATCTCCAGTAATTGCCAAAGCACTTATGGTAAGGTCTAGGGTTCCTTTGTTTTCAATATCAAAGGTTAGGTCTGAGGTTGAGCCAATGGCTACATCACCATAGTCTAAGGTGAAACCACAATCTTGGTTAGTTGCTGTATTGTCTACTAATTGTAATTCTGGTTTTGGAGCGTTACAATTAACAACACCAGGAGTTCCATTTCCTGTGCCTAGATTATCCCAATTTGCAGTTGGTTTATTGTCATTAGAGCAATCTGTAAATTCATAATTATAATCATCATCAAATTTATTAGAGCTGGAACCTGCTTCATCTCTTACGGTTGTTCCCTCTAAAAGAACTGCATAAGCTGGAGCATTCATGCTAAAGGATGCTACTATGTCTGGTAATATTGCGGCTGTATGTGAACTTCTTGCTGCAATTACATAGGCAGTATTAGGTGCTAATATACCTGATAAATTAACGGTTTCTTCTAGAGAGCTTTCATAGTATTTTAAAAACCATCCTGTTAAGTCTATACTTGTAGTTCCAAAATTTGCTATTTCAATATATTCGTCATTAAAACTTCCTCCATATCCTTTACCTGCAAATTCAGTAATTACAATTTGAGGTGTTACATAAACCGCAAAACTCACGCTTATTGTATGTGTTGCTGTGACATTAGTGAAATCGTAAGACGTTACATCGCCTACAGATACACCATCTACTAAAACATTGTCTATTACATAACCACTGTCTGCTGTTATAGTATAGGTTTGATTATTACCACAACCCACACTAGTAACACCTGTTGGGCTAATAGTACCATTGGCACCAGCGGTTGCTGTAATATTATAAGTGTCTTGGGTGTAAACGGCAGTAATTGTATGGTTTGCTGTTACATTAGTAAAGGTGTACGGATTTGTGCTTCCTGCATTGCTACCATTTACAACCCAATTGGTAAAGGTGTAACACGCGTCTGGTGTTGCTGTAAAACTCTGGTTGGCATTATCTGCTACAATTGTTGAACCCGGAGAAATTGTTCCTCCTGTGGCTTGTGTCACTGTAATTAAGTTTCCTGTTGCTGCTACTACAGTAACGGTATAGTCTTCAACAGAACCCCAACTAAATGTACCACATGGTGAAATAGCCCCTGTTGTACCTCCTTCTTGTTGAACAATTCGCATTCTGTAATCCCCTAATGCTTGAGAAGCAGGCACATTGATTGTTATGTTTTCTATTTGATTTGTGCCTGAATTTAAGCCAACCAAAGTTACTGTTGTTATTTCTTCATCTGTATCATCAAAATCTCCATCATCATTCCAATCTATCCAAACACCACCTGCTCCATCATAATCTATATAACTTTCGCTACAATCACCAAAAGCTACACTTAGCGCATAACTTCCACCTGGATAAACGTCTGCACTTTGTGCTGTAAAATCATTTATTGCACCTGTTCCTCCTCCTGTACACGTTCCGCTAGTATCATTGCTAATATTAAGACTTACTCCTGTTAAGGTAACATTTTCAATTTCCGAATCGGCACTACTTGTTGGGCCTGCATTACAATAAATATCTACTACATCTCCAGTTACCGACACTGTTTTTGTTGATGCACCTGTGCTTGTAATATCTACATCGTCAGTGTACGTCCCAAGAGCTTTTCCTGATATTAATCTTACGTAAATTGTAGTAGAAGCTACTGTGCCACTGCTTTCAGTTAAGGTAATACTATTTGTAAACCCAGCACCAGAAGTTAATGAAATTTCAAAGTCGGTTGGTGCTGTGATTACAATATCATTGGTTAAAAGGCTTCCTTCTACTGTAAATGTATCTTCAGAAGAGGGAGGCATATTATAAAAATAATCTAAACCTGAAAGTGTTGTTGGTGCTGCGGTTATTGTTGGGCCAGCAGGAGCATCTTCTTTATAAAGCTTTAATTTTACTTGATTTGAAGTATATGCAATAAAACGTGGAGAGCTGTTGTTCCATTGTAAGATTCTACTGCTATTAGAAACATTAGCAAGTGACCATAGGCCTGATCCATTGACTGTTGGTGTCCATCTTTCTGTGTTGGCCACAGTGCCTGAATAGAAGTCTGCATCATTCCCTGTCGCTCCAGATCGTCCCCATGACGCATACCCTTCGTTTGAATTGTAAATAGTGATATTGCCACCAGATACTGTAATCTCAAAAACGTTGGCAGCTGTGTAGCCTGTAGTAATTGTTGCTCCTGGACTTGCGATTGTAGTATAATCTATAATAACGCTACTTGATGTTGTGTTTTTCATTAAACCAACGTTAGTAGAACCATCTCCAACAATTAGATAGTTACCATCGGTAAGGTCGGCTATACTGGTAATTTGATTATAAGTTTGCCCATAACCAGACAAGCTAAAACATAAGAATGCTATAAAAAAGAGGGAGTAGTTTTTAATCATAGGGGGTAATTAATGAGGGTTAAATACCGGCAAAGATAGCTGAACCGTTGTTTTTACTAGTGTTGCTCAAGGTATGTTTTTATTAAGAAAATATTAAGTAAACATTAATAAAAAACTATAAAGTGCAATAAAATACGATAAAAAGTACGTATTTCATCGGTGAAATGTGTATTTGGTATGAATACTGTAAAATGATTATGCTTTCTTTTTATACAAATAGTTAGTAATACTGTACTTTTGAAACTTATGGATACCAGTAAAACTTATACCGTAGATGAGGCTAAGCGTAAACTAGAGCATTATTGTGCTTACCAAGAGCGTTGCCATAAAGAAGTGCGGCAAAAGTTGAGAGATATGGGTATGATCCCTGAGGTTATAGATCATATTACGGTACACTTAATTGAACATAACTTTTTGAACGAGGAACGTTTTGCTAAGGCTTTTGTACGTGGGAAGTTTCGGATGAAAAAATGGGGTAAAAACAGGTTGGTACGTGAGTTGAAGTTTAGAGCTATTTCTAAGTATAGCATGGATGTGGCACTTAAAGAAATTGATCTTGATGATTATGAGCAGACGTTAGATGACTTGGTGCAAAAGCGCATTGCTCAGGTTAAGGAACCTAATGTTTATAAGAAGAAAAAAAAGGTGGCGGATTATTTGTTGTATCGGGGGTGGGAATCTGCTTTGGTTTATGATAAAATTAATGCGTATTTGAAATAAAAATGTACTGTTTGATAGGAGTGGATTTTAGATTTGGGAGGTGAGACATTTCGACTGCGCTCAATGTGACAATAGGAATACGCTCAATGTGGCAAAAAGGATTGTTATTAATGAGGTGTTTCGATTGTGTTTAATTTGAGAACTAAGAGATTGTAGTTTTTTGAAGTCTGGATTTACAATTTATGATGTAGGTTGGTTTAGAATTTTAGATTTTGGAGGTTAGACATTTCGACTGCGCTCAATGTGACAAAAGAATTATACTTAATGTGGTAAAAAGGATTGTGCTTAATGAGATATTTGGACTGTGTTTAATTTGATAACTAAGAGATTGTAGTTTTTTGAAGTCTGGGTTTGGGATTTATGATATTGGTTGGTTTAGTATTTTAGA
>NZ_JABTEL010000019.1 GCF_013285155.1 Winogradskyella undariae
TGGTACTACTTTACTGTGGAAGAGTAGGTCGCCGCCTTTTTAAGAACCCTTACTAGTTAGCTAGTAAGGGTTTTTTGCTTTTTATAGAGTTTTTTATTTACTCCAAAGCTCTTAATATCGATAATCGTATACCCAAAACTGAATACTTATAATATAGATCCTATTAGCGTTTAGATTTGCTTTATTTACTATTTTAGAATTCTCTTATAAATATCTATTCTTTTACTCTTCTAGTTATAGAGGTCTGTATATATTATTGTAAGCTTTTAATTAGAATGACTCTCTTGTAAAATAGAATATTTATTCCTTTATCCTATCCTATCCTATCCTATCCTATCCTATCTTATCATTGTAATAATTTCGCTATGTATAAAATTTTACGAAGACTCATTATTGTGGCTTGTTATATCGTGATTTACTTTATGTATTCTGTAGTTAGGAAAATTTAGCTAATGATTATTTTACTTTTTTAAAAATAGGAATATTGATTATTTATTAAAAGTTAAAACTCATTCAAATATTTGCTATATATTATATAAAGGCTAATGAGGTTTCACTAAAAATAAGAAAGTAATTAACTCAAATGAATGACAAAATATAGTATTATTTTTCTGAAATTATATATTCATATTTTATAATTGTTAAGCTTGATTCAATTATGTATGAATTATTATTTATTAAACGCAAATAATTTATAGTCCTATTAATATAGTTGAATTGTTTATTGGATTATTATAATACTAGTGGAATAATTTTGTATTAGTTATTGGGTTATCCTTTTCTAGAATAATAAAGTTTTGATTTATTCTAATGAAATTATTGCTTGTAGCAATTGGGTTAACTTGTACAATTAATTATTTTATTAATCTATAAATTTAGCTTTTAGTTCTGGAGATGGAATCATACAAGATTCTTTTTTACCATACCATTTATAACGATTTTTAGCAATATAATTATAAAACCAATTTCTTAAAAAAGCAGGTAAAATTAAAAATACAGCTAAAATGTTTGTAGGGAAACCAAGATGTTTAGCAGTTAGTAATGCTGCAGTAGATTTATAAGATAGCTTATCTTTTATGGGATTATAAAGTAGAATAGAATCTGTTTCATCAGTATCAATTTTGAATTTTTTAATGACCTGTTTTCCAATATTACTTTGAAGTGGAGCAAATAAAAACTGATTTTTTATATCCCGTTTTATAACATATAATACACTAGAGTTACAAAGATTGCAAACGCCATCAAAAAGTATTAATTGTTTATTATTTGGGATATCTATCTTCATTTAAATACGAAATGTTATTTTATTTTTTCATGGCTTGCACCAGTTCTAATTGGTCTAAGCTTACGTTAGTTGTAAACATACCATAGTTTACGTTAGCCTTTCCTTTTTCAATACTATCTATAGTACCAACAGCTTTACCATCTAGCAATCTTACACGGTCATTAAGTCTTAAAATAGCTTTAGGTTTTTCTACTTTTATAGATTTTTTCTTGGCTTCTTTTTTCTTTTCTCGAATAACTTCAACTTTCTTTTCTGCTTCTTGCTTTACTTGTTTCTCTTTTGCTTTGATTGTTTTTTTCTGTTTAGCAGATACTTTTTTACGCTTAGAGTTTTCAATTTGAACTAATCGAAATAACTCGTCAATTAGTGTTTTCTTTTTTTTGTCTTCAAAGTATTTTTCAGAAATATCATTCATCTTTTGACCTAAATAAATAAGACGTTGATTAGAATCATATAATTCTTGATAGCTCTCTAATTTCTTTTGAACTTTAGCATTGATTTCTTCTAATTTATCTGCTTCAGAAATCTTCTTTTTTTCGTTTTCTTTAAGTGACCGTTCTGTTCGCTCTAGTTTACTGCGTTCTTTTTGAAGTTTAGCTATCGTAGCATCAAAACGTACTTTACCTCTCTCAATCTTCTTTTTAGACTTGTTAATTAAGCTATATGGAATTCCATTTTTTTGTGCGACTTCAAACGTAAAAGAACTACCTGCTTGCCCAACGACTAATTTGTACATGGGCTCTAATGTTTTTTCATTAAAGAGCATATTAGCATTTTGAATTTGAGGCAATTCATTAGCTAGTAATTTTAAATTAGAATAGTGTGTAGTTATAATTCCATAAGCTTCACGTTCATAAAATACTTCTAAAAATGTTTCCGCTAACGCACCACCCAATTCTGGATCACTTCCTGTTCCAAATTCATCAATTAAGAATAGTGTTTTATTGTTACATTTCTTAAGAAAATAATTCATCTGTTTTAACCTGTAACTATAGGTACTTAGATGGTTTTCTATAGATTGATTATCACCAATATCACTTAGAATTCTATCGAATAAACAAACATAGCTTCTTTCGTGAACAGGAATTAGCATTCCACTTTGAATCATGACCTGTAGTAAACCAACAGTTTTTAACGTAATACTTTTTCCACCTGCATTTGGTCCAGAAATGACAATAATTCGACTATCTTTTTCTAAGCCTATTGTTTGTGGAAATGTTGTTTTACCATTTTCTTTATTGGTTAAATAGAGTAGAGGATGATAAGCATCTCGTAGATTCATGCTACGTTCCTCAGAAAACTCAGGTAATATAGCATTCATACTTTCTGCATATTTTGCTTTTGCAGAAATAACATCTAATTGCGTTAGAAATTCTTGATAATTATGAAGAAGCGGAGTAAAAAGTCGGATATAATCCGTTAACTCTTTTAATATTTTTATGACTTCTTCTTTTTCTTCGTATTCTAAATTATTGAGTTCTCTAGTATGCTGAAGTGTTGTTTCGGGTTCTATATAAACAATACTACCCGTTTTGCTACCTCCCATTATAGCTCCTCTAACTTTTCTTCGATACATCGCTTTTACCGCTAGTACACGTTTGTTATCTACAACAGATTCTCTGATATCATCTAGATAGTCGAGATTATTGTAGGTATTTAAAGCTGAAGAAAAGCTGCTATTAATTTTACCTTTTAAAAGGTTTATAGATTTACGTAGGTTAGATAAAATAGGTGATGCATTATCTTTAATATCTCCAAACCGATCAACAACGGCATCAATTTGTGTAATAAGCGATGTGTTTATTTCTATGTGCTGACTAAATTCTTTAAGTTTTGGGTAATATTCTTTAAATTTTTCTAAAAATTTTAAAATAGCATTTACTGTCAGAGACATGCTTACCAATTTTTGTAAACTTGAAACTTCTAGGTATGTATTTTCTATTTTAAGTAGTTTTAGCTCTTTGGCAATGGCATCGAATCCATGATTTGGTATTCTATTATCATTATCATAAGATGATAAATATTCATTAACGTAGATAAGCTCGCGTTTTAGTTGTTCTTCATCTTTAAATGGAAGAATAGCTAATACGGCTTCTTTACCTAAAGCAGTAAGTGTATGTTGGCTAATTTGATTTAAAACAGTAAAAAACTCAAGGTCTTTTAAAGTTTTTTCATGAATATTTATCATGTATTGTTAATCGTTTTTTTAGAATTACAAATTTAGGGTATTATATGCTTTTATAGATACGAAGAGGCTGCTAATACTAATAAAGTAATTATAATGAGAATTATAAATAAAGGAAATATAAATTTTAACCATTTGCTAAAGTTAATTTTTGCAACTGCTAGCGATGCTAAAATTAATCCTGTTGGATTAATAAGGTAAAATAGACCTAATCCGTATTGGTAGGTATTTACAACAACTTCTCTACCAATACCAACTGTATCTGCTAAAGGTGCCATTATAGGCATCGTTAAAACAGCCATCCCCGAAGAACTAGGAATAAAGAATGACAAGGCAGAGTAAATTAAAGTTAAAGCACTTGCAAAAATACCTTTATTCATACCGTTGGTAATATCACTGGCATAATACAATAGTGTATCACTAATTAAACCATCAGTCATTAAAACGGTAACACCTCTAGCAATACCAATAATTAAAGCAACACCTAATAAGTCGCTAGCTCCTTTTACAAAAGTTTCAATAAAATCGGTTTCGCTAATTTTAATAATAACTCCTATTATTATAGAACCTATTAAGAATACAGTTGTCATTTCTACAAACCACCAATCTAACATTGATACACCAATAATCATAATAATGAAACAACTTGTAAATACGAATAAAGCAAGTTTTAATCGCCAGTTAAAATCAATATTAGTAGTATCTTTTATTGCAAATAGATTAGCGATTTCTTCTCTTTGGTCATAAATTAAAGATTTGGTTGGATCGTTTTTAACACGCTTAGCATAACGCATTATATAAAGTATAGTAACGGTTAGACATAAAAGCAGCATAAAAACACGTCCGTATAAACCTGTTGTCCAATTAATACCAGCAGCATCACTAGCTATAATAGTAGAAAAAGGATTTATAGTAGAACACATGGTGCCTATTGCTGAACCTAGGAAAATACTTGCTACTCCCACAATTGCATCGTATTTAGCAGCTAAAAAAACAGGAATTAAGATAGGGAAGAAGGCGATGGTTTCTTCGGCAAAGCCAAATGTTGTGCCTCCTAAAGCTACTAATGTAGTGACTAAAACAATAAGCAATGGTTCTCGTCCTTTTAATAAAATGGCTAATTGACCTATTGCCGCATCAAAAGCACCAGATTTATTAAGTATACCAATTAAGCCACCAATAATTAAGACTAGAAAAATGATATCTGCTGCTTCAATAATTCCTTTTACAGGTGATTTTACAAAATCATAAAAACTTTGTGGTTTAGATTCTAGTTTATTATAAGTTCCTGGGATATTGATGGGTTTATAAATATCTCCATTTGTGAATTTTTCTATTGGAATTTTAATATTTAAATCTTCGAGTGTTGTTTGAGATGCATCTAAGCTAATTTCTTCATCTAGACTTAATCGTGTAAATTTGTCAGTGGAGGTGTTATAACTTAAAGTATCGTATTTTCCAGCAGGAACAACCCATGTCAATAGAGTCACTAAGCCGGCAATTATAAATAGTATGGTTTGTGCTGAAGGAAATTTTAGATGTTTCATCTTTAAAATAATTTGACGCCAAAGATAAACTTATAGAATTTAATTTGTTTTTAAATATGGATGTAAATATTAATAAAAGTTGGAAAAATGAACTCAATTTAGAGTTTGAAAAACCATATTTTAAAAATTTAGAATCTTTTGTAGATGAAGAATATAAAAATCAGGTTTGCTTTCCTAAAGCATCAGATATTTTTAATGCTTTTAACCGTTGTAAATTTGATGATGTAAAGGTTGTTATTATAGGTCAAGATCCTTATCATGATGTAGGGCAAGCTAACGGTTTATGTTTTTCTGTTAGTGATGGAATAAAACATCCCCCTTCTTTAGTTAATATTTTTAAAGAAATTGAAGAAGACTTAGGAATACCGTATCCTAAATCAGGAAACTTAATGCCATGGGCTGATCAAGGTGTATTATTGTTAAATGCAACGTTAACAGTGAGAGCACATGAAGCAGCTAGCCATCAAAAACAAGGATGGGAGCAATTTACAGATGAAGTTATTAAAATAGTGAGTGCTAAAAAAAGTGATGTGGTGTTTTTACTTTGGGGCGGATTTGCAAAGAAAAAAAAGAAATTGATTGACGTAAGCAAACATCATATCTTAGAAAGTGGACATCCTTCTCCTTTAAGTGCAAATAGGGGGTATTGGTTCGGGAATAAGCACTTTAGTAAAACTAACTTCCTGTTGCAGCAAGTTGGCGTCTCTGTAATTGATTGGAAACGACTGTAGATTCTTTTTTTTCTTTAGCAAAATGAGGTATCCTACCATCATTTTTCTTACTTGTTTTATTACAACTAAAGATTAATAATAAAAAATTCAACACAACTAAAGAACATAAAATTAAAACAATATTTATTATCATATTTACCAGATTAAGATAGGTTAATCATTTATTAAGTTTTTGTTAAGTGTTAGTTAAAGGGTTTACAAATGTAATTGTTTTTTTTGAATTCAAAAAGACAACTACATAAATAAATTTAACTCTAAACAAAAACAGGTCAAATACTTAGCTCTAATAAATGGAGGGGATTATAGATAAATCAATTAAATATCTATTTTTAATGGAATTCTAAATTTTATGAATTAATTTTAAATATTCTACTTTTTCAGAAATAATGTTTAAATCATAAAGTTGATCTTGTACTATTTTTAAAGTATTTTCATCCATAACACTTTGTGACCATTCTGTTAAAGATAACCATTGCTGTACATCTTCTAATTCTTGCTCGTAACGATTTGCAATAGTTTTATCTATACTAGGAATGGATTTAAATTCAGCAGTTGTATTATTTATGATATCTAAAATTATTTTTAATTCTTCAGGGTTATTATCAATAAAATCTTGTCTTACAGCAATAACAAAACAAGGCCAAGGTGATGGGCAGTTGTCTATTCTTCTAAAAACTCCATTATCTACAATGGGTTTTGTGGTGAATTTTTCCCACATAAAATAATCAGCTTGACCTTCAGTTAATCCTTTAATCGCGCCATCTAGATTTTTTATTACTTCAAAATTGAGATCTTTTTCTAGATTCCAATCGTTGTTTTTAGCATTAACATATGCCATAAGATGTGATCCAGAACCGTATCTACTTATTGCAGCACGTGTTCCTTTTATATCTTCAACAGTTTCAAATTTAGAATCTGCAGCAACATGAATCCCCCAAATTAAAGGCGTTTCAACAAAAGTTTGAACTATTTTTGAAGGATTACCTTCAATGATGTCTTTAACAATACCTTCGGTAAGAATAACAGCCATATCAATCTCTCCAGATCTTAAAGCTTTTGTCATGGCACCTGTACCTCCATAATAATCATTCCACCTTAGGTTTATATCCTTATCTTTATATTCTCCATTTTTTAATGTTAAATACCAAGCTAGGTTAAAGTGTTCTGGTACTCCACCAATATTTACTTTCTTCATGTTTACTTCCTGCGATGGCAGAAATCTTTTAATTATACGTTATTCTTACTAGAGTAAATGCTAGATATACTTTTGAAATAAATAATTTCAAAAGTTGATTGTTTAAAGATTTACAATACGATCTAGAGCATATTGAATTAAATTTTCGATAACTTTCTTAGAATCTTTACTGAATTCTCCAGTAGCTCTATTAGCAATAATAGCATTTAGAGATAAAGCTTCATGTCCTAATAATTTTGAGAGGCCATAGATCGCAGCAGTTTCCATTTCAAAATTAGTAATTCTAAAATCTTTATAATTAAAGTTATCTAATTTAGTATTAAGATTAGCATCTTGTAATGGTAAACGTAATACTCTACCTTGAGGTCCGTAAAAACCACCAGCTGTGCCAGTCATTCCTTTAAAAGTTTGATCACTTTCAAAATGCTTTTCTAAATATTCACTGTTACTTATAATTATTGGTCTTGCTTTATTTTTATCCCAATTGGTATGTTTTATAAAAGCATCTTCAACTTCTGGATTTGTAATTCCTTCAAGTTGATAAAAATGCATCATTCCATTGATATCTAACCCATAAGTACTCAGTACAAATGCATCTACAGGAATATCTTTATGAAGTGAACCAGAAGTTCCTATTCTTATAATATTTAGACTAGATAATTCTGTTTTTGGTTGTCTTGTTTCCAAGTTAATATTAACCAAAGCATCTAATTCATTTAAAACGATATCAATATTATCTGGACCAATTCCTGTTGAAATAACAGTTAATCTCTTGTCATTATAATAACCTGTTTGTGTTTTAAACTCACGCTTTTGAGTGCTAAATTCAATGCTGTCAAAATGTTGCGTTATTTTTTCAACACGATCTTGATCACCAACAAAAATGATGGTATCCGAAATGTTTTCTGGTTTTAAATTAAGGTGGTAAACACTACCATCTGAATTTAGTATAAGTTCTGAATTTTTAATCGGCATTAAATATAGTTTTAATGAGTTTATTTTGTTCTTCGCTAAATTGATACTCTAGACGATTTATTCCCCCATATTTCATGTTATTATTAACCTCTATTGCAAAATTATGTTGTTGTAATAAGGCTTCGTGGCCTTTTCTATTAAGTGCAATATTATCTTCTGAAACGGTGTAGAATAAAGATAACTCTTTTATTTTAAGATTTAACTGTAGATCGCTATAACCATAATAACCTTGATAATTTAAGCAATAGCCTAGCAAGTGGTTAATGGATTTAACATTATTTTCATTTATAATTTTTAAGATATTGGCTTCAATATTACCTAAACCACTTTTTTGATGCGGAAAACGCTCTAAATGTGCTTTTAAGCAATTGCTCATGTATTTAAAGTTAGACTCTTCAACAATATAGGGCTTAAAAATATTATGGTCTTTACCACAATATGTACGCCATAAAGCAATCGCTAAGTTAATATCTTTACTAGTTAATTTAACCTTGTTTTGATAGTGAGATTTAAGCTGGCCTGAACTTAATTCAGACAAACCTTTAAGGCTTTTTTCGCCTTTAACACGTCCACTACAAATAAGATATAAAGGTTTTTCTATTTCTTTTTGATGTAATAAATTGATAACACCTAATAAATTGATGTGGCAAAATAAATCGTAATCAAACCATAAATTTATTTCTGAATATTCTTCTACATTATCTAGTTTGGCAAGCTCATGTTTCATGTCTTTTTCGTCAACTTCGATATTGTAATGCTCTTTTAAAAAATCAATACGAAGTTCAATAAACTCATCAGAATCTATTTTTGCAATCGTTGGGCCTTCACATAGCATTTCTTGCCAAGTGAGTATATCGTCTTTAAAATCTAACTCTTTTAAAAAATCGGTTAGATTATTACCATTTGTAATATGTAAACATTGTTTTTCCATAGTTTAACCACCTACACGCTTAACGTTAAATCCTTTTTCTTTTAAAAGTGTCATAATTTTATCACGATAATCTCCTTGAATAATAATTTTATCGTCCTTGAAACTACCACCAACACTAAGTTTTGTTTTTAATTCTTTTGCTAACTTCTTAAAATCTTCAGTAGCGCCGGTATAACCTTCTAGAATAGTGATAGGTTTTCCTTTTCGCTTTTCGTATTTGCAAATTATGGGGTCGTCTTGTAGCCATAAATTGTCTTTAGAATCGCTAGTAGACTCTGTTGGCTCAGGCGTGTGTTCTGGAAAGAGGTTTTTTAGTTGATCTTGTAAATCCATTTTTCAGTCTTCAGTATTTTAGTTGGCAGTCTTCAGTTTTTTGTATGCACTATATTAGTGGATTGATAACTGTAGACTGCCAATAGACTATTATTTCTTAATAAGTCCTAATTCAATTAGACGTTCATTTAAAAATTCGCCAGCTGTTATATCTTCAAATTGTTTTGGATTATCTTCATCAATACAACTCTCTAAAACATCTAATTTCATTTCACTAACAGGATGCATAAAAAATGGCATTGAGTAGCGCGATGTTCCCCAAAGTTCTCTTGGTGGGTTTATAACACGGTGAATAGTAGATTTTAATTTGTTATTAGAATGTCTCGATAACATATCACCAACATTAATCATTAATTCGTCTGGCTCTGCAATAGCATCAATCCATTCGCCATCATTACGTTGCACTTGTAAACCTCTACCTTGTGCACCCATTAATAAGGTAATAAGATTGATGTCTCCATGAGCAGCAGCTCTTACAGCATTTTTAGGTTCTTGAGTAATTGGAGGGTAATGAATAGGTCTTAAAATAGAGTTGCCATTATGGATGTAATTATCAAAATAAGTTTCTTCTAAATTAAGATATAATGCTAAAGAACGCAATACGTATTTTGCTGTTTTTTCGAGCATTTGGTAAGTTTGTTTACCTACTTTATTAAAATCTTCTAGTTCTTTTACGTCAACGTTTTCAGGATATTGTTTACGTCGTTCTTCATCATCGTCAACATATTGTCCAAAATGCCAAAATTCCTTTAAATCACCTTCTTTTTTTCCTTTGGCACTCTCTTTTCCGAAAGAGACATAACCACGTTGTCCGCCAATTCCAGGTACTTCATAACCTTCTTTAACGTCTACAGGTAAATCGAAAAAACTCTTAACTTCTGAATATAAGCTATCTACTAAAGTATCCTCTAAAAAATGTCCTTTTAAAGCTACAAATCCGATGTCTTCGTAAGCTTTTCCTATTTCATTAATAAACTTTTGTTTTCGCTTTGGATCATCAGAAATGAAATCCTTTAAATCTACACTAGGTATTCTATCCATGGGATATCTATTTAAATTTTTGTCAATATACAAAAGTAACAATAATAGTGATATAACAATAAGGCATCCTTAATAGACTATTTGAAGCCTAATAATCAATTGTTAAGCAATTTTATTTACATTTGAAAGATTACTGAAACAACACTTTATGCCAAAAATTACAAAAAGTAACATAGATTACAACAAAAGAAATTTGAATGATCAGACGTTGTTAAAGCTTTATTACAATATGCTAAAACCGCGATTAATAGAAGAAAAGATGCTTATTCTTTTACGTCAAGGAAAAATTTCAAAATGGTTTTCTGGGATTGGACAAGAGGCTATTTCTGTAGGCGTAACAATGGCATTAAAGTCTAGTGAATATATATTACCAATGCACAGAAACCTTGGTGTATTTACAACTCGGCAAATTCCGTTAAAGCGTTTATTTTGTCAATGGCAAGGTAAATTAAGTGGGTTTACAAAAGGAAGAGATCGTTCGTTTCATTTTGGAACACAAGAGTATAATATTGTAGGAATGATATCTCATTTAGGCCCTCAAATGGGTGTTTCAGATGGAATAGCATTAGGTAATTTATTACATAAAAATGGTAATGTAACAGCTGTTTTTACAGGTGAAGGCGGTAGTAGTGAAGGTGATTTTCATGAAGCTTTAAATGTGGCTTCTGTTTGGAAATTACCTGTTATTTTTTGTATTGAAAATAATGGATATGGACTTTCTACCCCAACAGAAGAGCAATATAATTGCAAGCATTTAGCAGATAGGGGTAAAGGTTATGGTATTGAATCTTTTATTTTAGATGGAAATGATATAATTGAAACTTATACTAAGGTTAAAAAATTAGCTGAAAGTATTAGAAAACATCCACGTCCTATTTTAATAGAATTTAAAACCTTTAGAAGAAGAGGGCATGAAGAGGCAAGTGGTACAAAATATGTCCCTAAAGAATTAATAGAAGAGTGGGAAGCAAAGGATCCCATAGAAAATTTTAGAAGTTTCCTTTTTAGTAAAAAAATACTAAACCCAGAAATCGAAGAAACTTATAGTTCTGAAATTAAATCTGAAATTGAGAAAGCGTTAGCCTCAGCTTCCATTGAGCCAGATATTATTGCAAATGCAGACACAGAACTAAATGATGTCTATAAATTCTTTAATTATAAAGAATATCTTCCAAATAAACTTACAAAAGAATTACGTTTTGTAGATGCGATTTCAGAAGGACTAAAACAATCTATGGAAAAGCATAAAGATCTTGTTATTATGGGACAAGATATTGCGGAATATGGAGGTGTTTTTAAAATCACTGAAGGTTTTGTAGAGGCTTTTGGAAAAGAACGGGTAAGAAATACACCTATATGTGAATCGGCAATTGTTGAAACCGCCATGGGATTATCTATTTCAGGAATAAAATCGGTGGTAGAAATGCAATTTGCAGATTTTGCAACTTCAGGTTTTAATCCCATAGTTAATTATTTAGCTAAATCGCATTACAGATGGGGGCAACAAGCAGATGTTGTTATAAGAATGCCTTGTGGAGGTGGCGTTGCAGCAGGTCCTTTTCACTCTCAAACAAATGAAGCATGGTTTACAAAAACTCCAGGACTAAAAGTTGTTTATCCTGCGTTTCCATATGACGCAAAAGGGTTGTTGGCAACAGCTATAAATGACCCTAATCCTGTTTTGTTTTTTGAACATAAAGCTTTATATAGAAGTATTAGACAAGAGGTTCCTACAGATTATTTTACCCTTCCATTTGGTCAAGCAGCATTTTTAAAAGAAGGAGAATCAGTCACAATTATTACTTATGGAGCGGGCGTGCATTGGGCTTTAGAAACCTTAGAAAACAATCCAAGTATTTCAGCAGATTTAATTGATTTACGAACATTACAACCATTGGATAAAGAATCTATAATAAATTCAGTACAAAAAACAGGACGAGCTATTATTCTTCAAGAAGACTCTCTGTTTGGAGGTATTGCAAGTGATATTTCTGCGCAATTAATGGAATCTTGCTTTGAATATTTAGACGCACCTGTAAAGCGTGTGGCAAGTATGGAAACACCAATACCTTTTATTGGTCAGTTAGAAAATCAGTATTTAGCTAAAGGAAAGTTTGAAGAAGTTCTAAAAGAATTGTTAATTTATTAATTATAGTTTGTCGTTGATAACCTTTATTTAGTAGATAAATATCTTCTTTCCGTCTAATAGATTTCTGAAATCTCTACCTATTAACTTATTTTATACTCTATAATTCCTATAGATCATTTTTATTTTTATTCAGAATGGGTTGTCAAACTTGTAGTTTAAGTTCATTAAAGTTTAAAAAATTATAGAATGATATGTTATAATAATTTAATTAAAATCCCTTATGAAATTAAGATTACTATTTATTTTACTTATTACTTCTGGTATCTGTTTTGCTCAAGCAATTCCTAATGATATTAAACCACCAAGTTGGACTAAAGCTAAAGCCATTGATTTATTACCTTATAAATTGCCTTCTTTTGATTTAGATAAATTACAAAAAGAAGATGAAATTAATGATAAAGATAAATCCATCCCTTGGCGTTTTGGTCATGACATTTATGTAGATCATAATTTTAACGATGTCGGTGAGTGGACAACTTTAGATAATGGAGATCGTATATGGAGAATGTCTTATGTTTCTGAAGGAGCATATACATTAAACTTTATGTTTGATGTGTTTAAAATTCCAGAAGGAGCTACACTTTATGTTTACAATAATGAAAAAACAGATTTATTAAGACCTTTTACATACCACAATAATAATTCTGAAGAAGTTTTAGGTACATGGTTAGTAGAAGGTGATCAAGCTTGGATAGAATATTATCAACCAGCTAATGTAACAGGTGAAGCTAAAATTACAGTGGGTTCTGTTATTCATGGCTATAGAACAGCTGATTCTTTTCAAAAATCCCTAGGTGATTCAGGTGATTGTAATCAAGATGTAGATTGTGATATTGCTCCTGCAACTGATCCATATGATTTAGATACACTTAAGGATGATGTAAAAAAGGCTGTAGGTATGCTTGTAACTAATGGTTCTGGATTTTGTTCTGGGACTTTAGTAAATAATACAAATAATGATGGAACACCTTATTTTTTAACAGCAAACCACTGTAGTGGAGGTGAAGGCAGTTGGGCATTTAGATTTAATTGGAGAAGTACTAATACTTCTTGCGGAACAACAACAAGTAGTACCAATGGAGCATATAACCAAACGGTTAGTGGATCTACCGTGAGAGCTAAAAACTCACAATCAGATGTTGAATTAGTAGAGATTACAGATACTAGTTTTTTTGAGAATAATCTAGATCTAGTTTGGGCAGGATGGAATAATTCTATAGTAACAACACCAGTTGTTAATTTTGGAATACACCACCCGAGTGGAGATATTCAAAAAGTGAGTAGAGATGATGATGGAGCAACTAGAACATCTACTAATTTTAATGGAAATAGTGACACTCAAATGTGGCTAATCAGTGATTGGGATTTAGGAGTTACCGAAGGTGGTTCTTCAGGGTCTGGTTTATTTAATGAAACAGGTCATTTAATAGGTACATTATCTGGTGGTACTGCAGCATGTTCAGGAACTACTGATAACGGTGGTTATGATCTTTATGGTCGTTTTGGTATTGGTTGGGATTATGGAAACTCTTCTTCCTCAAGACTTAAAGAATGGTTAGATCCATCAGATTCTGGTGTTGAAATTTTAGATCAATATTTGGCCTCAGAAACTTATGATATAGATGCAAGAGCAAATGCAGGTACTAATAGTTCTGAAATATGTAGTGAAGATTTTGCTCCTCAAGTTACACTTGTAAATTCAGGTGAATTAGCATTGACTTCAGCTGAGATTTCTTATTATATTGATGAAGAGTCTAGTACATCTGTAAGTTGGACAGGAAGCTTGCTTAGTGGAGAAAGCGTCGTTGTTGCTACACCAACATATACAAACCTTTCTTCAGGAAGTCATGTGTTTATTATTAACGTTTCTAGTCCAAACGGAACTGTAGATGAGAATACAGTTAATGATACATTTGGATATGGTTTTAAAGTATCTACCTCTTATGTAACATCATCACTTACTTTAGATATTTTCACGGACAATTATGGATATGAAACATCTTGGGAGTTATTAGATAGTTCAGGAACAGTTGTAAGTAATGGACCAGTTTCAGATTATGCAGGTTTGTCTGATAATCAAGAAATAATTGAGCTTACAAATTTTAATGAATGCTATACTTTTACAATATTTGATGAGTATTCAGATGGTATTTGTTGTTCTTATGGTTCTGGAACCTATAGTTTAACTGACGAAAATGGTAATACTATAATTTCAGGAGGAGAGTTTGGAGCATCAGAATCAGTTACTTTTAGAGTAGAAGAGTCTTTAAGTGTAAATGATTTTAATTTAGATGGTTTAATTAATCTTTATCCAAATCCTACAACAAATATTTTGAATGTAGATTTAACTAATTTAGATGAAGATGTAAGCTATCAGGTTTTTAATATTTTAGGTCAGGATATTCAAAAAGGTAGTTTAAAATCTAATACCACAAATGTTTTAAACCTTTCATCGTACCAAAGCGGTGTTTATTTTATAAAATTATCAACGAACTCAGGTTCAATGACTCAAAAGCTAATTAAGAAATAAGCTTTACAGTTTTAATAAATTTATAAAACCGTCAGTTTCTTTAATTAGGAACTGACGGTTTTCTTTTACTCTAATGATTTGAGTCTTTTTAAGATGTGTAAGTCTTTATACAATTACAATATTATGCATAGATTTATTATATTTAGAACATGAAGACACGCATTTATCTCATTTTTATATTAATTCTTTGCTTTTATAATTGTAACACAACAGTTAAAGAAAAAGATTGTAATAAAAAGAGTCTTTTAGTAACTGCCACAGCATATAATTCACTTGCTTATCAAACCAGTTCTAATCCGAGTATTACCGCTTTTGGAGACAGTTTAAAACCAGGATTAAGATATATTGCTGTATCTAGAGATCTATTAGATTCTGGATTAGTACATAATACCAAAGTAAAACTCCAAGGTTTTGACAGTTTGTATATCGTAAAGGATAAAATGCACGGTCGTTGGAGAAAACGTATTGATATTTACATGGATAATGATGTCACTAAAGCAAAAGAATGGGGTAGAAAGAAAATTAAAATGGAATATTGTCTTCCTTCAAAAGATTCAATCACTCTAAAGACCGTTCAACCATAATTTCAGATACGATGAAGGGGTAAGCTTCTTGTACCAATTTTAATTCTTTTTTAGTTAATTGATTAGGATTTTTTTTTAATACTTCTTTAGAATACCGATTGCGTAAATCATAATACGCTTTTGTTATTTCATCTTGTACCGCTACAAATAAGTTATATTTTGTTGCAGATTTATGACTTAAAGAAATAACTGCTTTCGTTGGATGATCAGAAGATTCAGAATTTTTAAAACCATCACAATAATCGCAATTATTAATACCGTTATTATCAATAAAAGTTTCAACAATGTTTTTGACCTCCGATAATTGAACAAGTTCTTCTTCAATCATAATTTCTTGTTTTTCATTCATTGAAATTCGGAGTAAATTTCGCTCATGGATATCAGCAGTACAATCGCCGGTATCACATACTCGAGGTAATTGTCGTAAAATTCCTTTGTCGGTAGAAATAGTGGTAGTCACCAAAAAGAAAATAAGTAATAAAAAGGCAATGTCTGCCATGGATCCTGCATTGACCGATACAGGAAGTCTTCGAAATGATTTCATAATTATAAAGATTTAAATGTTAATTTTTTGTTAACTGCAAGAACGGTACCACTATTTAAAATCTTCTCAATAATTCATTTCATAAACCTTTACAAAGTGGTATTTTTGCGAAATTAACCCAAAGCTAAAGTTATTATATGTCGTTAGAAAACGAAACCATACAACAAAATGCAACTGAAAAAAGCCTTTATGATTATCAAATAAAGGACCTTAATCGCATTTTTGATGTCATGCGAAATGAACCTGATGATTATAATCTTTTGTACCAACTACCAACAGGTGGAGGAAAAACAGTTATTTTTTCTGAAATTGTTAGGCGTTATGCTGAGCAACACCAAAAGAAAGTAGTAATTCTTACACACCGAATAGAACTTTGTAAGCAGACTTCTAACGTGTTATCTGGTTTTAATGTTAAGAACAAAGTGATTAACAGTAAGGTGAAAACTTTACACGACCAAGATGAGTATGAGTGTTTTGTTGCTATGGTTGAAACCTTAAACAACCGTTTATCTGATAATGAGTTTGAATTAAAAAATGTAGGCTTAGTTATTATTGATGAAGCCCATTATAACTCGTTTAGAAAGCTCTTTAAATTTTTTGAAAAATGCTTTATTTTAGGAGTTACAGCAACACCGCTGAGTAGTAATATTAAACTACCAATGAAAGATAATTATAAAAATCTTATTGTTGGTGATGATATTTCTACACTTATTAAAAATGGTTTTTTAGCTAATGCAGAAGTCTCAAATTATGATGTTGGTTTAACATCTTTAAAAATTGGTATCAATGGTGATTATACTGTAAAATCTTCAGAAGCTTTGTACACTAATAGCCTAATGCAATCTAAATTGTTATTAGCCTATGAGGAAATGGCAAAAGGAAAAAAGACGTTGATTTTTAACAATGGAATCCACACGTCTAAAGAAGTTTATTACACATTTAAAAAAGCGGGTTATAACGTTAGACATTTAGATAATACAGCCAATAAACAAGATCGTAAAGAAATTTTAAAATGGTTTAAACACACGCCAGATGCCGTATTGTCTTCGGTAAGTATCTTAACGACAGGTTTTGATGAACCTTCTGTAGAAACCATAATTTTAAACAGAGCAACGAGATCATTAACCTTATATTTTCAAATGATTGGTCGTGGAAGTCGTATTTATAAAGATCGTAAATCTTTTCAGGTGATAGATTTAGGGAATAACGAAGCCCGATTTGGACCATGGAATCAACCGGTAGATTGGCAACATATTTTTAAAAATCCCGATTATTATTTAGAAAATATAATTGGAGATGATTTATTAGAAAGAGATTTTGTTTATAAAATGCCAGATTATCTTAAAGTAAAATTTAAAAAATCTTACACTTTAAATTTTGATGTAAAATCAGAATATAAAAAGGTAATGGATGAAGGTAAAAAATCTTTTACAGTTATTGAGCGCTCTATTGCGCAGCATTCTCAAATGTGTATAGATAATAGTGAAGACGTTTACGATGCAAGAGAATTGATTAAAGAATTACAAGATGAAATTGCATTTAGAATAAAGCAGTATTGTTATTGTATTATGAATAGTACTCAGAATTATAAAGATTGGTTATTTGGAGAGTATAATAGAAAGTTAAGAATTAGTTTTAATGGTAAGTTTTAACTTTTTTTTGTAATGATTTCTATTTTTATACGTTTATTTTGAAACAGGTAAGTATTAAGGTACGATTTTTGTATTTTAAACTTCAGAATCATTAAAAGTCAATTTTTTATAATATTGAAAACTATAAAACTCATATTATTTATGTTCTGCATTTTATGCAGTACAATGGCTTTTGCTCAAATTACAGATAAGCAGACTAAATCTATTAGAATCCCTGCAGCAAAATCAGAAACTAAAAAAGATTCCGCTTTAGTTAAGATAAAGGTAGAACCTATTATCAAAAAAGAAAATGAGAAGGCAGGTGGGACAGAAGAGTCTGAGAAAAAATTTGTTTTTAAAGAAACCGAGAAACCGTTTTCTATGACAGATGATGATGATGGTTTAAAAAGTCCAGGCGAAATATTTGAAAATCGTTGGTTTAAGGAGGCTGTAAAAGGTGGAATTATAAGAACCATGTCCGATCAATTTCTTGGTGAACATCGTGTAGATACTAAGTTTGTAAATATAGTATGTAGAGATTATCAATATCCAGATGGTGATCGCGTTAAAATATCAGTTAATGGTAATGTTGTAAAGTCTAATTTGTTATTAACGGGGAATTACAGACGTGTAGAAGTGACTTTAGAAAAAGGGAGGAATGTTGTAGAAATAGTGGCTTTAAATCAAGGAGAATCTGGACCAAATACAGCTGAATTCATTGTTTATGATGACACAGGAAATCAAATCTCTTCTAAAGAATGGAACCTACTAACGGGTGTAAAAGCGACTATAGTTTTTAATAACGAAAAAGTAACCATTACTGAAAAAACAGCAAGCACAACAGAAGAGACGACTTCTAATAATTAATAGTTAAAACCTCGGCTGGTTTCATAGTTTCTAATTTATAGTCCCCAATTCTTACTCTTACTAATCTTAATGTTGGCAAACCTATTTTAGCCGTCATTTTTCTTACTTGTCTAAACTTTCCTTCTGTTATTGTTATGGATAGCCAGGAAGTGATGCCGTGGCGTTCATCTCTAACAAATCGTTCTATAATATGAGAGGTATCTTCTAATATTGAAGCCTTACAAGGTTTTGTTTTGTACAGCTTTCCTTCAACCGAAATATCAATTCCATTTTCTAATTCTAAAATGCCTTCAGGTGTAATTTGGCCATCGACCATAACATGGTATTCTTTTTCAATATTTTGGCTTGTTATATGATTGCTGAATTTTCCATCAGAGGTTAATAGTAATAAACCTTCAGATTTTTCATCTAAACGACCAACGGCCATAGTTCCTTCTGGTAAATCACAGATTTCACTTAGAAGTTTTTTAGATCTACGCTTGTTTTGATGATTTATAAACTGGCTTAAATAACCGTAAGGCTTATAAAGTTTGTAGTAATTTTGTGTACTCATAGTTTACCAAAAAGTAATAAAACATTTTTCAAATTTAGTATTATTCACTTTAAGCCAAACTAAAGGAGAACGATTTTCTTTTATCTGTTTTTCAATTATATCTTTAGCTATATTGAAATCTTGCCATTCAACATTAACGTGCGGATCTATTAGCCAATCTAGTTTTTCTGGAATATAAAATTTATAGGCTTCAAAAATGCTGATATCCTTATATGAAATATAGAATCCATATACACATTGCTCATTAATTGCATCTATAGTAATGTCATTTCTTTTATAAGGTAAAAATAACTGCGCTTTAAAACAGAGTTTTTGTGAAACCTCAGCAATATTAATATTGTAATCTTCTAATTGATGTTTGGTTTCATTTTTATAAAGAAGCGGAAATTGTTTGTTTTTTAGTTTTTCTAATTTATAGCAGAGCGCATCTTTTCTATTTGGACCAATCCAGTAGAATAGGGGATTGGTATAAGATTCTAGCGTATCGTATAAATAGAATTTATAAACGATTTCTAAGTGAATAGGTTTTTCTTTCATATAAAAAAGAGCATCAATCTCACCGATAGTTTGTTGCTCTTTTTGTATCTGTATGTTTTCTGTAATCCAATTTACAGAAGTTTGATGTTTTAATTGATAGAAGACAAATTCTTCAACAAGTTTTCCTAATCTCTGATTTTTAAAATCACTATCTGTATCTAATGATTTAAAAGTTAAAGGTAATTCTAATAAATCTACTTGAGTTAAATCCTTCGATTTAAAAAGTGAAGGTGTTTTTACGTAACCTTTATATCTTAATAATGTGCTTTTATTCATTGCATACTAAATTAAAATATATTTAGACAAAACTCTTGTTATAGCTGAATTTATTAATGTTAGTTTTTTTAGTATGAAAACTTTTTTAATTTCTGTAGAATGAATAATCAAAGATTAAATGATCTCTGTTACATTTGTAATATGCTTTGTTTGATCACCATTTATAATTATAGCACCTTTAAATATTTTAGGATTTTTCTCTAAAATGGTAACATAATCGTTTTCATCAAAATTTGAAGTTTCTTTAATTTCTTCTACTTTAGATAAATCCAATAAATCTTGAATACTCACATTTAGTTCTGTTGCTAATTCTTGCCATTGTGTAGGTGTTGGCATTGTATTGGTGATGTCAATCATCAAAATTTCTTTTCCAGACGACTTTAAATAACCTTCTAGTTGTTTTCCGAAATCAGAATCACTTGTATAAACACAATTAATTTGCTTTTTATCTCTGCTTATTACTCCCATAGTTTTTATTTTAATTTTAAACAAGATAGAGATTGTTCTTCCTTCGTTTTAACTGAAAAGAAATAAGTATTAACGTAATTACTATAGAGTAAAAAAGAGGCCTATTATTAGATTTAAGAATTATAGAATATGAATAAAAAAATAACGTTATTATTTATGATTTTAGACCATAAGTAATAACGTTAATAGTAATGGATGATAAACTGAATGCTTATCTGTAATAACTCTGACTCGTTCCTTTTGTACAGGCACAATTACTAGCACCTTGAAAAAAGTCTAAACCTATAGTTACCATATGTGTTCCGGAGTTATACGTAGATAAATCATTAATGGTAGCTTGGTATGAGTAAGCAAAAAAGAATTGATTAAATGTTATTCCAGCTATAGGGCCAACATTTAAAGGTTTCATAAATTGATCATTAAGAAAACGGTAAGATCCACCTACAAAATAGTAATCTCCTTTTCTATTGAATTTTCTATATTTAAAATTGATATCTGTACTAGAACGTTTATCACTACTAAACATTTGGTAAAAAACAGAGGGTTCTAATTCTACGTCTCTATTGCTCTTACTTTTTATAACCACACCAGTATAAATTTGATAATTTAAAAGTAGGCTAGGTTCAATATTATTATAATTATCTATATCCTTATTTAAAATGTTATTCGCATTAAAACTTAAATAATAAGCTTTCCAACGGTATAAAATTCCTGCATCAAAATTATTATTAGATTCACCTTTGTCATCTGTAATATATGGATCTAAAACAGGTGTATCATAAGTGGTATTAAAATCTTCTATAGCAATTCTAAAATTATTAATATTATAAGATATCCCGAAAGAAAGGAATTGTTTAGACTTATAATCTAATGTAATATGATGAGCAAAAGAAAACTTCGCACCTTTTTGATATGTGTTTCCATTTTTATCATTGTATGCAGATATTCCTAATCCAGAACGTTCAGAAATTCTAAAATCAGCATAAATAGATTGATTATCTGGTGCATCTTTAATTCCAACCCATTGGGTTAAACCATTGGCTCTAATTTTTAAATTATCACCAATTCCTGCATAAGTTGGGGAAATTACAAAATCGTTATCAGCTAAATACTGTGTAAATACAGGTAGGTTTAACTCTTGACCATAACTCTGTGCAAAGACTAAAAAAAGAATATATAGGGCTATTTTTTTCATAATGTTATCTTTCTATTATTATGTGCTATTATCTGTATAAGGTAAAATGTCCAACAAATTCTTTATCGTTTGTTTCGTCATTAGTTTGAACAACAAACCAATAATCTCCAGAAGGTAATTCTTTACCGTCATAACGTCCATCCCATGATTCACCAACTCTATAAGTTGCTATTTTACGACCGTAACGATCAAATATATCGAAGGTAAGATCAGGGTAGTTTTCTGTACAGCCAGGTGCCCAAGTATCATAATTACCATCTCCATTTGGTGTAAACCAATTTGTGATACAGATATCTTGAAATTCTAACTCTATTTGTGCAGTTGCAAAACAACCACTACTATCTGTTACGGTTACAGTATATAAACCAGACTCTGTAATGATATAAGTGTTTTCTGAACCAACATCTTCTCCATTCAACGTGTATTGGTAATCACCTCTACCACCAGCTGCAGTTGCTATAAATTCATTTAATCCACCTTCAGCTAATGTTAACGTTACAGGAGCTACGGTATCAATATCGAATAATTCAGTACGTTGAACACATAAATTTTCATGCATTACTTCAATGTAATACCCCGTACCTTCTGGTAAATTTGTAAATACATTATCAGGTTGATATGGTCCACCATTTAAAGAATATTCTAGAAGCGTAAGATCTTCAATAGAAGCATCTACAGTAACCGTTACAATATTTCCTTGTGTATTGTTATCGCAAATATTTTCAATAACAACTTCTGGTAAAATACTAACTGATTCTGGGAAAGTGATATTCCATTCAGACTCACATTCTTCAGCATCTTTTACAAATACAATATGATCTCCACCAGCTAAATTGTTGAAATAAAATTCGGTTTGAGTAGCGTTTCCTGTTGTATAAGGCCCGTCATAACTATCTAAGCTTACACTATAAGGTAATGTTCCTCCTGAAATAGCAATACTAAACTCACCTTCTAGTTCACCTGTACAAACTTCTGGGATTAATGAGTTTGGAACAATACTTAAGATTACAGGTTGCGGTTCAGTTATAGTAACATCTAATGTTAAATAACAGCCTAATTCATCTTGTACAATGATTGTGTAATCATCAGGAGCTAAGTTTTCGAAAGTATTAATATCGAAGAACTGATTTAATTGTGGTGAAATAGCATACTTAATAATACCAGTTCCTCCAGTAGCAATAACTTCAATAGAACCATTATTACTTCCTGCACAACTTACATTGTTAATATTAAGAGTAGCATCAACAGGATTATCTGGCTCTGTAATACTGATAGGTGTAGATGTTGCTGCACAATCTCCACTTTCTACAAGTACAACATAATCACCAGCAAAAAGCTCAGTAAAGAACCCAGGAGTTGTTTGAGGAGCAGTAACAACATTACCTAAATTGTCTTGCAAGATATATGTATAGTTTCCTAGTCCACCTGTAGCATTAGCTAATATAGATCCATTATTATCACCAGAACAATTGATGGTTAAATTTGAAGCTTCTAAAGTCACCTCTAAAGGAAGTAGTGGATCAACTGTAATTTCATTTGATACATTAGTCACACAACCATTAGCATCTCTTACAAAGTAAGAATATGTTCCATCAGGAACTGAGAAGGTTGTAGATGTTGTAAATGTTCCAATAATTGGAGAGAAAGTATCATTTTCACTATAAGAATATAAACCTGTTCCTCCCGTAGCACTTAGTGTTAAAGTAGATTCTGTTAAACAGGTTTGCGTTGTTGCTCTTACTAAACTAGCTTCTATAGGTGCTGGTTCTGAAATTACAATATCTAAAGATGTTACCTCACAATCATAACCATCTGTGATTGTTATGAAATAAGTTCCTTGGCCTAAGTTTTCAAACACATTAGACGTTTGTGGACCAGATGCACTTGGTGTTGGTAACACTGTGTTTAATGTATACGTGTAATTTGAACCTTGTCCGCCAATAACATTAGTAATTGTTATGCTTGCATCTTGATCACCAAAACAAGATAAAAGTGTAGTGTTAGGTGTAAATGTAGCTGTTATAGGATCAGGTATTTCTAATGTAATGCTTTCTGAAGTAATACAACCTCCGGCATCTTTAACATTAACAGTATAGCTTCCTGCTGAAAGTCCTGTGAATGATCCATTAGAAGAATAAGCAACAGTAGCTGCTCCAGTTAATTCGTATTCATAATCTCCCCAACCACCAGTTGCAATTGCACTAATAGTTCCTTCACTATCAGTACACGTTACATTAGATGTTTCTGAAATATTAAGACTTAAAGCGTTTAAAGGAGATGTTATCGTTACATTATTTGTAGCAGAACAAAAAGGAATATCTGTTTCTGTTATAACGACTGTAAACGTACCTGCTTCCATACCTGATACAATTTCAGGGTTTGTAGAAGTATTAGCATTTACGACTCCAGTAACTGAAGCTCCGGCAGTGTCAAATACTTCATAAGTATAAGCACCAGAATAATTAGCAACATTTAATTCAAATGATCCTGAGTTATCTCCAAAACAAGTTACGCTTGTAGGTGTTAAAGTAAAAGTAGGAAGCACTGCGGCAGCTACTGCAACTGAAACCTCTTCAGTACATCCTGTAACGGTATCAGTAATAGTTATCGTGTAAGTTCCAGAGGGTACTCCTGTAAAAACGTTTCCAGTTAAGCTAATAGAAGCAGAACTTGGTGAGATGTTGTAATTATAAGAACCAGAACCTCCGGTACCTGTTATTGTGATTTCTCCATCGTCATCATTACACGTTGGCAATACAGTAACTTCTGGTGTTAATGTAATAGGAGGTGTGATATCTAAAGAGACTGTATTTCCACAACCATTAAAATCATTGATAGTTACAGTATGTGTTCCTGAATTTAAGTTTGTAATTATAAAAGGAAATGATTGTGATTGAAAAGCACCACCATTAATACTCACAGAATAAGGAGGTACTCCTAAGTCTATTAAAGAGACACCTATTTCATATTCTCCTTCAATAGCAGTACATTGATTTGTTACATTTGCTGAAATTTCAGGACTAGAAACCATAGTTAAATCAACATCACTAGTAACGACACAGCCATATGCATCTGTAACATGTACATAATAACTACCTGCATCCATATTAAATATACTTGTAGAAGCCCAATTAGTATCTGAAACTGGTGGAGCAGTAGCTGATGTTGTTATTTGGTATTGATAAGGTGGAGTTCCGTTAGAACCAATTGCGCTTATAACTCCTGAATTAGGTGCACAATTAGCATCCTGATCAATTGATACTTCTAATTCTAAAAGAAAAGCAGACTCTGTAATATTAAATGGTACTGTTACAATTCCACAACCTGCGTTAGGACCAGAAGTTTCTCTAATAGAAACGAAATAGTTTCCATATGGTAATGGACCTAAGTCAGCAACGTTTAATGAACCATTTGCAGCAATAGTTCCAGATCCAGTGATTCCCGTAGTGTTTAAACTTAAAGAATCGAAGATTTCATAATCTACATTTACTGTAGAACTATAAACACTGTTTACTGTAAAAGAAGCTGTTCCATCGGCACTACCTGTACAAGTAATGTTATTAGCACTGACAGCTGTTGCTGTTAATGTTGAATTTGTTGGAATTGGCAATTCTGAAGATTCATAATAACTACAGTTTGTAGCCTGATCATAAACAATAAACGTGTATAGAACACCAGGTATAAGCCCTGTGAAAGTTGCAGATTGACTTCCTGCAGTATCTTCAGCTAACCAAGTTCCTGTAGGGTAATCAAAACCAGGACCTTCATAAATACTAAAAAAGAAAGGTCCTGCACTAGCTAAAGTGGATCCTATACTTACTACAACTTCTCCTCCTGTAGTACAGTCTACTGTCGCTATAACATCAATATCTAAATCTGTTGGAGGTGATGCAACTAATACATCTTGAATTAATACGGAACAACCATTAGCGTCAACAACGTTAATTTGGTATAAGCCAAAGTCAACAACATCGAAGTTTATAGATGTAGTTCCTAAATTATTAAGTTCTGAATTAGAATAACCATTAGTTCCTGTAACAAAATAGTTATATGGAGGAATACCTCCAGTTACACCATCTATTATAACAGAACCTTGAGAAACTCCTGTAGATGTACATGTAATATCTACAGCTTCGTATGTTACATTAATAGGGTCTGGTTGGTCAATAACTACAGTTTCAGTATCAGTACATAATTTAGCATCTGTAACTGTTATTGTATATGTTCCGGCAGGTAAGCTAGAAGTTTGTGTTCCGTAATCAGTACCTGTGGTATCATTATAAACATTAGTTTGAAAAGGAGGAGTACCTGTATCCGTATCTATTTCAATATTTATTGAACCATTTGTATCTCCATTACATAAAATAGGTTGTACTTGTGCCACGACATCAAAAGCAGGCAGTGATAATGGGTTTACAGTTACAATATTTGATTCAGCAGTACAGCCATTAGCATCTGTGATTTCAAATTGATACGTTCCTGCATTAACAGTTGTATAATTAAAAGGTGTTCCTGTAGCTCCAATACTTGTATATGCAGCTCCATCAATAGAAACAGAATATGTATATGGACTAAGACCTGTAATTGTTCCTGTAATTATAGCATCTGGTGTTGCAGAACAATCTAAACTTTCAGTTAAAACAATGGCCACAGTTGGTGCAGTAATAGGATCTACAGTATAAGATTCACTATACGTACAATCATTTTCATCTTTAACTTGGAATGTATAAGTTCCTGGTTCTAATCCTGGAAATGATGTTGAGGTTTGATATGAGGTCGCTGCTGATGCTGGGGCAGTTATTTGATATTCTAAAGTCCCTGTTCCACCTGTTGTATTAGTTATTGTTACCGTTGTAGTATTTGTAGGACACGTAACTGATATGTTGTCAAATTCTAAATCTGTTGGAGGGTTAAGAGCTTCAATTGTAATTTCTTCTGTAGCAGTACTACAACCAGTAGAATCTAGAATAAGAATAGTATAATTTCCTTGAGTTAAATTATCGAATACTGTACCAGGTTGAAAGTTAATACCATCAATACTATAGTAGTATGGGGCAACTCCTCCCGTAGCGTTTGTAACTGTAATTACTCCTTCAGATGTACATGTTAAAGGTGTTGTTAATTCAACTGTTCCTACTATTGTAGACGCTGAATTTATAGTTGTAGTTTGAGGGTCTGTTTCACAAATCTCAGATCCTAAAGTATATTGTAACTGAACGTCATAATCTCCAGCTGTTAAACCATAAAACACATTAGAACTAACATAAGTAAGACCTCCATCGATACTATACATTATACTATTTCCATTAGAGTTTGAAACATTAATAGTAAGTATTCCTGCATTACTAGAATCTACACATGTAATATCTATGGTGCTTATAGTAAACTCAGGTCCTTCAATAGCCTCAACCGTAATTGAAACATCAGTAGTACAGTTGTTAGAATCTGTAACTGTAATATTATAAGTACCACCAGTAGTTACTCCGATTTCTGGAAATGTTTGAAAGTCAGTAGAACCATTTACAAAGTAAAAATAAGGTGCTGTTCCACCTACAGGATACACTGTTATTTCTCCTTCGGTACAATTTAATGGACTTGTTAATGCTACAGTCGCTGTTAATAAAGGAGGATCTACAATAGTAATGTCTTCAGAGTAAGAACATCCGTTTTCAGAAGTTATTGTAGCAGTGTAAGTTCCTGGATTTAGATTTTGGAAAGTATAGTTATTTTCAACAATAGGTCCAACACTATTAATTTGTGTTCCTCCTTGAGAAAGGGTGAATGTATATTGAGGATCAGAATCATTAGCAGCTAAATGAATACTACCCTTATCACCATGACAAAATGGTTGTGTAATAATAGCTGATCCTGAGAAATCACGATCTCTAATTTGTACATCAGGAACTGTAAAAACACAAGGGTTTGTTGTAATATTAATTTGTCTAATATAAGCAGTGTAGAAACCAGGTGTTGTAACTTCAAATACATTACTGTTTTGGTAAGTTATACCATCTAAGCTATATTCATATCCAGAAGGTACGCCGTTAACAGTAATGCTTCCTGGTGTATCACAAATAATGTCTATAGCATTAATAGTAGCATTTAAGATGTTTTCATAAACATTGAAATAAAATTGATTAAAACACCCACCTGGATAGTTTATGGTTAAACGGTATTGACCTGCAGTATCTGCTAAATAGTTAGAACCATTTGAAACTTCATTCCAAGTACAAGATGTATCTTCATTTGCACAATCAGAATCTGTAACTGCAGAACAACTAGTTTCATCTAGTTTTTCCCAAATAACAGAAATAGAGCTAGAAATGTTTGTTTCAATTAATCTTGAATCGTTATCTCCACATAAAAAAATGTTTGGTAATTCTTTTCCGTCATTAGGACAGATTACAACTTCATCTGCATAAGGAGTTACTGGATTTGTTGTGTTTCCTCCAAAAAGTTGAACATCAAATTCTTGAATAATTGATTGACATGGTGCAACAGCGGTATTAAAAGAATAATACGTTTCTGTTTCTGTAACTGTAATTGTTTGCGTATTTCCTATAACGGGCGTTCCTGTAGAACTTGTTGACCAAGCATAAGAATCGTATCCGTCTGCAGCAGTAAGTTCTACACTATCACCACAAAGTATAATTTCTTCAGAAAAAGTACAATTTAAATCTGCTAAAAAGTTAGTTGCTTGGGGAGATATTAAACAGCCAACGTTGGCACTTAAACTAGGGTCATCTGTAATATGAAAATTAGGATTATAAAAACCATTGTAACTCGCAAAAGCTTGGTTACTAATAATGTTAGAACAAGCATCAACTAATAAATTACAAGATTCTACAACTTGCACTTCTATTCTAATTTCATAAACAGGATCATTTTCTTCAACTATACTGTCGTCAATAGCAAAAATAATTTCACGTGTATCAGGATCATAACTAACAACGGAAACCCCTGTTGGTAAAACCAAATCATCTGGATAGTTAAATATAATATTTACAGGAAGTATATCTCTAACTTGAAAATTAGTTGCATTATCATTTCCTGTGTTTTGAAAACCAATAACATAATTTAAAGAAGTTCCTAAGCCAACATAGTCATCACCGATATCATTACCTGCATCATCTTCTACAATTTTTGTAAGTACAATATGCGGTTCTATAATTTCTACGGCAAAGGCAAAGAAATAAGGAAAGTAGGTGTCTCCACTAGTCTCTAATCTAATGGTTCCTGATGTAGCGTCATTAGCAATTACTGAATTTCCTGGATTAGGTATTGCAATAACACCAGTATCAAACCCTAAAGTATTAGTGCTGTTTGGAACCCTATCATTAACAGGTGTAGCATCTAATTGTGTAACTGAACTGTTGAAAAAATTATCAGCAGAACGATCTGTTGTAGATAAACTAACGCCGTTTAATTTTAATCGGTCACCAGAAATTGGGCTATCACCTTCTAAAGTTGCAAAAGCAAAATTCGCTCTAACAGGAGCTGGTGCAGGAACTGTTCTAAACCCATCAACAGGGATGTCTAAGTTTGAATTTCCACCAGCAACACTAATGGCACTAAAACCATCAAAACTTGTAATTGATTTTCCTGGTAGAGTAGGATCTTCATAAACTACAAATAAAGACCAACCTGCAGATTGACCTGTACCATTATATGGGGTGTATGCAGCTGTTCTACCTTCGGCAGAAGAGACATTTGCAACAGTATAAGTACCTAAATCTACACCAGATCCAAAACTTGTAACAATTGAAGTTACATCAGCAAAACAAGCATAAGAAAAACTATCCCCACCATCTACTGTGTTTGTTCCTGCTTCGTAAATTACAGTTCCTTCTATATCATTATAACCTCCTATAGGACCTTTTAATTTTACATCTGTAATAGGTTCGTCACCTGGATTTACAGCTCCCCAATAGAGTCCTGCATAGATAATTTTATAACAATTAGGATTATCTATATCTAAATCGGCACTCGAAGAACTAAATGTAGAACTATCGCCATCAATATCAATATAAGACATATTGACTTGGTGATTAAATTGCCAATTACTATTGAACGCATTATTATCTGGTCCAAGAATATTGTTTCCGATAAGGATAATATCTCCTTTTAAATCATCATTAAACCTTGGCATGAAAGGTTCGTAGTTTTGGGCATATGCTTGCTGTCCCAAGATGAGTACAAGAATAATTAAGGCAATTTTAGAAAAAGTAGGTTTTTTCATGGCTGTTTGTTTTTGTTTTCATTTTATAACTTGGGGCAAAGCATAAAATGAAAGTTTGCTTAATTCTTATTAATTTTCAATTTTAACTATTGACATTTTGTTATTGTATGGTCTATCTTCTTTAGATGATAATGCATTATTAGCGCTTCTTATATCATCAAATTTTTCATAGAATATATAATACTTGCTGGTGTTTACATCATTGAAAAAATCAATATCAGTTCTTCCTGAAGCGACAACATCTGTTATAAATTTATTTCTACTATTCGCATCACTATGAACTGCAATAATGAGGTAATAGCCGCTTTCAATATTCTTAATATTCTTTAAGATTTTAATACTGTTTTCTTGAACTTCACCAAAATCAAAATCTTCTGCTTTTAAAGGTGTTTCGCTTATAGGTGTGTTTTTTATAATATTAGCTAACATATCTCTGTCTTGGCTATATCTGTCTGCTTCGCTATTAAAAGCAGCACGTTTAATTCGTCTTCTTTTTTCAAACTCAGTAGCTATCTTAATGTCTTCTAATTTTAGATCTAATTTTGTTTTTAGATCGTTAGCTGTAGACTGTTCTGCTTTTAGTCTTTTAATTTCTTTTTTGTAGAATAGATTGACTTCGTCCATTTCAAAAACACTATTTTCAGCTCTTTCTTCATAGACTTTAGTTAACTCATTTATTTTATCACTGCGTGATTTAATTACATTATCTAAATCTGATCTAATTGCATTAAGAGTATTGTTTTCGTCAGTAACACTTTTAAAAGGTTTAGGTTGTGTGATGATCCCTTTATCACTTAGATCATTTTCCTCTTTTAAATCTTTAAGATCTTGATCTTTAATTGCTATAATTGAGTTGAATTGTTCTAATAAATCATTCTGAACAGATTTAGAATCTTCAGCTGATTTTGTGATTTCTTGCATTGATATCCCTAGTTGATCTGTTGGGTTAGAGATTTCTTCTTCTTTAGCCAGAGCATCCGCTTCTTGCTGTGCTTTTTGTTCAGCAACAAGTTTGGCTTGTGCATCTACTTCTTGTTGTGCTTTTTGTTCGGCAAC
>NZ_JABTEL010000001.1 GCF_013285155.1 Winogradskyella undariae
AGAGTAGTTAAGCCCGTTTGCGCCGATGGTACTACTTTACTGTGGAAGAGTAGGTCGCCGCCTTTTTAAGAACCCTTACTAGTTAGCTAGTAAGGGTTTTTTGTGTTTTAGAACTTTTGATTTCTAATAAATGTTTAGAAGTAAAGCTAAGCTTATACTAAAGTATTTATTTTATGTTTTAATAACGTTTCATTTATTATATTTGAATTGATCTAGATGATCTCAATGTCTTAAAATAGAATAATGCTAAAACGAATTTTTCTTTTACTTATAATCTGTTGCTGGTATTCTGGTTTTTCACAAACAAACGAAGACCAGGCTGAAAGTTATTATATAAAAGGAGAATTTAAAAAAGCATTAATTATCTATGAAAATCTAGTTAAAGAAAGTCCTTATCACTACCAGTACAATTTAAAGCTCATAGATATTTACCAACAGTTAGAGCAGTTTAGTGATGCTAGAGAGATTATTATAAAAATCTTATCACAGCGATACAACCCTATGACAGTTGTTGTTTTAGGTTATAATTATCAATTAGAAGGCAATCAATTAGCTGCGGATAAATATTATGGTCAAACAATTGACTTTATAGATGAAAATCCTAACTACATTAATTCAGTAGCAAAGAGATTTGAAGATTATTCTCTTTTAGATAAAGCGATAGAAGTCTATGAAAAAGGAAAAAGATTAACACCAGAAAAAAACTATAGTCTTCAATTAGCTAGAATTTATGGTGATCAAGGTGATGTAGAATTAATGTTTTCTAATTATATAGATTTCATTGCTTATTCTCCTGATCATATCAATAGTATTAAGCGTGCATTTAGCGACTTTGTATCTGAAGATAGTTCTAATGATAATAATATATATTTAAGACGTCAGTTACTAAAAAAAATACAGCAACAGCCAAAAATCTACTGGTACGAAATGTTGAGTTGGTTATACGTACAAGAAAAAGCGTATAAAAAATCTTTTATTCAAGAAAAGGCACTTTATAAACGTAGTCAAGAAAGTTTCTATCGTATTATTGAATTAGCTTCTATTGCACATGAGGACAACGACGATGAAACGGCACAGACGATTTATAAGTTTATATTAGAATCAACTCAAAATTTGGGAGCACTTTTAAATGCTCATAAATCTCTTTTAGAAATTGAGACTAATAATGCTGATGATAAAATGATATTAGAGATAGATAAAAAATATCAATCTCTATTTGAAGAATACGGAAAATCTGAAAGAACACTACCATTACAACTTGCTTATGGTAAATTCTTAGCGTTTAACTTAAAAGACACAGAATCTGCCATTAAATTTTTAAAGAAAAGTTTAAAACTTTCTATATCTAAATTTCAGCAGGCAGAAGTTAAATTACTATTAGCTGATATTTTAGTCCTTCAAGAAAAGTTTAATGAGGCTTTGATTTATTATTCTCAAATACAAGTCAACTTAAAAAATAGTCCTCTTGCACAAGAAGCACGATTTAAAGTTGCTAAAACCAGTTATTATAAAGGTGATTTTGATTGGGCAGAATCTCAACTTAATATCTTAAAATCTTCAACTTCACAGCTTATTGCAAATGATGCGTTAGATTTAAAACTTTTGATCTCTGATAACAAATATGAGGATAGTACACAAACAGCATTAAAACAATATGCTAAAGCCGATTTGTTTGCCTTTCAGAATAAAACAAAAGAAGCGATTACGCTTTTATCTCAAATTTTAAAAGAACATAAAGGGGGAAGTATAACTGACCAAACTCTTTTTCAACAAGCCAAACTTTTTGAAAAAACAAAACAATTTGATAAAGCTGAATCTAATTATTTAGAAATTATAAAAGATTATGGCGAAGGTATTTTAGCTGATGATGCTCATTACTATTTAGCAGAACTCTATAATACACAATTAGCAAATCCTGAAGAAGCCAAAGAACATTACGAGCGCATTTTATTTGATTACCAAGATAGTATTTATTTTATTGAAGCTAGACGACGTTTTAGAGCGTTACGTGGAGATCTTTTAAATTGATTTTCAGTATTAAATTATACTTTCAATTGCCAAATATAGATAATTTGTATTCGCTTATAGGTTTTGTTATTAGTCTATAACTCTTTTTTTAGTTTCTTTCCAAAACTATTTATAGTATTTTAATTTTGTAATAGAGTTTTAAGTCCGTTTTCCTATTTTCGTGTTAAGAACTATATTAAACTATCATTTTTTAATTCTTATTTTTGCGTTCAATTTAAATTTTAATAAAATGATTATATATAATGTTACTCTTAACATTGATAAAAGTATTCATGACGAATGGTTAATATGGATTAAAGACCATATTGCAGAAGTGTTGGCTACAGGTAAATTTAAAGAAGCTAAGCTTACCAAAGTTTTGGTAGAGGATGAAGAGACAGATACGTATTCTGTGCAATATAGAGCACACTCTAGAGAAGCATTAGAGGCTTATTACGATAATGATGCCGATAGTTTAAGACAAGTAGGGCTTAAGCGTTTTGGAGAAAAAGTTTTATCATTTAGAACAGAATTAGAAGTGATAGATGAATATTTTGTGAAAGCATAAATCATCATCCTGTTAAGTATTGAGATTTTAATATGATATATCGGTGATTTAATACCAATGTTATTTTCTATTTCTTAGCCAGCCTAAAGGTTTTACTGCCTTACAATTTTATAATCAGATTTTAATTGTGTCCAATGTTTCAAGATTCTTTGTTTCCTGAAATAAACTTAGAACTTTTCGCCTCTCAATTAACCATCGCTTATCTTTGCATCACAACTCATTAAAAACAGCCTTGTATTCGTGGAAAATCAACATCAAGTAAAAGCAAAAAAACATTTAGGACAGCATTTCCTAACAGACGAATCTATAGCGCAAGACATAGCAGATAGTTTATCTCTTGAAGGATATAGTGATGTTTTAGAAATTGGTCCGGGAATGGGTGTGCTTACTAAATATCTTCTAAAAAAAGATACCACGACGCATGTTATTGAAATCGATACAGAGTCTGTTGCTTATTTAAAAAATAATTACCTTCATTTAGCAGATAGAGTTATTGAAAAAGATTTTTTAAGGTACGATTTAAACCTTGTTTTTAACGGTAAGCCTTATGCTATTATTGGTAATTTCCCTTATAATATTTCATCTCAAATATTATTTAAAACTTTAGAAATGAGGGATCAAATTCCTGAGTTTTCAGGGATGTTTCAAAAAGAAGTTGCTCTTAGAATCTGTTCTAAAGAAGGTTCTAAGGTTTATGGTATTTTATCTGTATTAACACAAGCTTTTTATGATGCCGAATATCTATTTACGGTACCTCCAACTGTTTTTAATCCTCCACCAAGAGTAGATTCGGGTGTTTTACGTCTTAAGCGAAAAGAAAATTTTACGTTGCCATGCGATGAGAAATTGTTTTTTAGAGTTGTAAAAACAGGATTTCAACAACGTAGAAAAACATTGCGTAACAGTTTAAAAACATTTGATCTGTCAGATGATTTAAAAGCAAATACTATATTTGGCCAGCGACCAGAACAATTAAGCGTTTCACAATTTATTGAGTTAACATCGCTAATTGAAAATGATAAAGATTAACTTTTACATTTAATCATTAAGTCCTATAATAACAACTCTAAATAGCAAACTTAAGAGTGGAAGATAATAGTCAAGATAACATCCAATTTCAGCTTACCGATAAACTTGTAGAAAAGGTAGAGATCCTTGTCGAAAAACAAAACGACAAAGAAATTAAATCACTTTTAAATGAGTATCACCACGCGGATATTGCCGAAATTCTTGATGAGTTAAATCTAGATGAAGCTGTATATGTTATAAAGCTTTTGGGTTCTGAAATAACTTCAGAAATCCTAATGGAGCTTGATGAAGATATTAGAGAAAAGGTCCTTAAAAATCTTTCTAATAAAGAGATTGCTGAAGAGATTGAAGAGTTAGATACGGATGATGCTGCAGATATTATAGCAGAACTTCCCGAAGACAGGCAAGCCGAAGTTATTTCGCAAATTGAAGATACTGAGCATAGAGAAGAAATTCAAGAACTTTTAGCTTACGATGAAGATACAGCAGGTGGACTCATGGCAAAAGAGCTCGTTAAAGTTTACGAAACGTGGACTGTTGCAGGCTGTTTACGTCGCATTAGAGGTCAGGCTAGAGATGTAACAAGAGTACATTCTGTTTATGTAGTAGATAGACAAGGCAAACTTATTGGTCGGTTATCTTTAAAAGATTTAATTGTTTCTAAAAGTGATCAAAAAATCGCAGATATTGTTAAAGACAATGTGGCTTGGGTTCATGTCCATGATGATGTAGAAGACGTTGCAAAAATAATGGCTAAATACGATTTAGAAGCTGTTCCTGTAGTTAACGATCACAACATTCTTGTTGGTCGCATTACGGTCGATGATATTATAGATGTCATTAGAGAAGAAGCCGACAAAGATTACCAATTAGCAGCAGGTATTTCTCAAGACGTAGAAGCCGATGATAGTATTCTAAAACTCACAAAAGCACGTTTACCTTGGTTGTTTATTGGTATGTTTGGAGGGCTTGGTGCAGCTAGTATTATAGAGCAGTTTAATGATAATATGGGCAATTTTGTAGTCCTATTAAGTTTTGTTCCGCTTATCCAGGCAACTGCCGGAAATGTAGGCGTACAATCCTCAGCTATCGTAGTTCAGGGTATTGCTAATGGCACTATTGATGGTAAAATTTTAAAACGATTATTCAAAGAGTTTTTACTAGGCGTAGTTAATGGTATTGCTATTTCTTTAGTTGCTATTTTAATCACTCATTTTATTTTCGGAACCCCATATATTGTATCCATAACCATTAGTATTGCTTTAATTGCTGTGATTATTATGGCCGCTCTTATCGGGACTTTTATTCCTATTTTCTTAGACAAACGTGGTATTGATCCAGCCGTTGCTACAGGTCCTTTTATAACCACTAGCAACGATGTTTTCGGGATTTTAATTTATTTCCTTATTGCTAAATTAATTTTAGGTATTTAATATTTGGGCGTTACCACAAAGGTCAGGCTTTCACTACTCGCTTTTTGCAGAAAAAGCAAAAGAGCTCAAACAAGCCGTTCAATCCTTAACGCAAATCCTCGTTTTCATTCAAAATAGAACACAAGCCTAGCACAAATCTTTGTAACTTTACTTCATAAAATTTCTAAATAAGACACCTGCTTTAGAAGGTATTGCTATGAAAATATTACACTTAGACGCCAATCATCCATTATTACTAAATCAACTTAATGATTTAGGATTTACCAATCACGAAGACTTTACCTCTTCAAAATCAGAAATTGAAGCTAAAATTGCCGATTACGATGGTCTAATCATCCGAAGTCGCTTTAGTATAGATAAAGCATTTTTAGATGCCGCAACACAACTCAAATTTATAGGTCGTGTAGGCGCAGGATTAGAAAACATAGATTGCACATACGCCCAAGAAAAAGGAGTGCATCTTATTTCTGCACCAGAAGGTAACCGAAATGCCGTTGGTGAGCATGCTTTAGGAATGTTACTTTCACTTTTTAATAAACTAAATAAAGCCGATAAAGAAGTTAGAGAAGGTAAATGGTTACGTGAGGAAAACCGAGGATTAGAGTTAGATGGTAAAACAGTTGGACTTATTGGTTACGGAAATATGGGGAATGCTTTTGCTAAAAAACTACGTGGTTTTGATGTCGATGTTTTATGTTACGATATTAAACCCGACGTAGGTAATGCAAACGCCACACAAGTTACACTTGAAGAATTAAAAACAAAAGCCGATGTGTTAAGCTTGCATATACCACAAACCGATTTAACACTCAATATGGTAAATTCGGACTTTATAAACGGATTTAAAAAACCATTTTGGCTTATTAATACGGCACGTGGAAAAAGTGTAGTTACCAAAGATTTAGTAGAAGCATTAGAATCTGGTAAAATTTTAGGAGCAGGATTAGATGTTTTAGAATACGAAAAATCATCATTCGAAAATTTATTTTCTTCCGATGCAATGCCTAAAGCTTTTCAATATCTTATAAATTCTGAAAAAGTTCTATTATCACCACATGTCGCTGGTTGGACTATTGAAAGTAACATAAAACTCTCACAAACCATTGTGGATAAAATTATCGCTTTTTCAAAAAAGTAATACGTTTTGTTTAAATTCAACATATTTCAATCTTAATAGACTAAAATCAGAGTCGTGCTTTTTTTAAGAAAAATAAAAGTACCTTGTAAGTATGTCAACTACTAAAAATAACACTCCGCAAATCACTTATGATACCATTATTATTGGTTCTGGAGTTGGTGGTTTATCCGCCGCAATATGTCTTGCTAGAGCAGGTCAAAAAGTATTAGTCTTAGAGCAACATGATGTTCCTGGAGGCTGGTGTCATAGTTTTTATCTTAACGGTTATAGATTTACGCCAGGTGTGCATTATGTTGGTTTACTAGACAAAGGTCAATCTACAAGCGAACTTTACGAAGGTTTAGGTATTGCAAATGATATTGCTTTCTATAAAATGAATCCTAAAGCTTATGAACATTGCCACATTGGAAAAGAACGCTTTGATTACCCTTCAAATTTCGAGGATTTAAAAGCGGCCTTAATAGAACTTTTTCCACATGAAAAAAAAGGAATTATTAAGTATCTAACCTTAGTTAAAAATGTTGGTAGGCAGTTGCAGCTTATTCCAAAAATAAAGGGTTTATGGCAACAAATTACAATTCCCTTTCGTACTAAACATATGGGAAAATATGCACCCTTTAGTTTAAAACGCGTTGTTAATTGGCATGTAAAAGATCCATTATTACAAAGTATTTTAAATGTGCAATTTGGTGATCATGGTTTGCCGCCATCTAAAGCAAGTTTTGTTATGCATGCTGCTATTATGGATCATTATTCTGCTGGGGGCTATTATCCAATGGGTGGAGGTGGATCTTTAGTTAAAGCCATGACTAATAAAATAAAAAAGTATCATGGAGTAGTACAAACTAGTACTTCTGTAAAACAAATTTTATTAGAAGGAAGTCATACAAAAAAAGCTATTGGTGTAGAATTAGAATCTGGAGAGCAACTTTTTGCCAAACGCATTATCTCTAATGCTGATCCTGGTATTACATATTCTAAACTTATTGGAGAAACGCATTTAAGTAAAAAATTGCTTAAAAAATTAAATGGAACAAAATATTCATGTACGTCTATCATGTTGTTTTTAACAGTAGATATGGATGTGAAAAATGCAGGTTTAGATTCCGGAAATATCTGGTTATTGTCTGACCAAGATTTAGATAAAGTATATAATGATTCACAAAAAATAGACCTTTTAGAAGACGAAGAATTTCCGGGTATGTTTATTAGTTGTACCACATTAAAAGATCCTGTAAGTTTTGATGGAAAATATCACACAATAGAAGCAATTACATATATAAATTACGATGCTTTTGCAGCTTTTAAAGACGAAACGGAGAAGCGTTCACCTGCCTATTTAGAATTTAAAGAAGCTATAATTCAGAAGTTTTTAAAAAGTATAGAAAAGGTCGTTCCTGGTATTACTTCAAATATTGTACATCAAGAATTAGGGACACCAATAACTAATGAATACTATATTAATGCTACAAAAGGAAACGTTTACGGTACAGAAAAAAGCTTAAAGCATATTGGTCCTTTTGCTTATAAAATGAAAACCGAAATAGAAAATCTCTATATGTGTGGTTCTAGTACATTATCTCATGGTGTTGCTGGAGCTGGATATTCGGGTGTTCAAACTGCAGCCGTTATTTTAGGATGCAAACAAGACGATTTAATACAGGCTGATTCCTCACAAAATCTACGTGTTTATGATGCAGAAGATAATAGTAATTACCCCAATTGGATGTTAAAAAAAATTGTGCTTAAAAAATCTAAATTAGCTTCTAAAGATGTTTTTACTAATTTAGAAAACTCATAAACGTATCTCTATGCAATATAAGGCCACAAGTGCTGAAGATTATATTAAACAAGCTCCAGAAGATTGTCAGCAAATATTACAAAAATTAAGAGATGTTATTAGACTTAACTTACCTAAAGGTTTTGAAGAAGGCATTCAATATGGAATGATTGGTTATTATGTGCCACATTCTGTATATCCTGATGGTTACCATTGTGATCCTAAAATACCTTTACCTTTTATGAGTTTTGCTTCTCAAAAGAACTCAATAAATCTATACCATAGCGGTATATATGCCCAACAAGAATTACATGATTGGTTTATTAACGAATATCCTAAGCATTGCAAACGTAAATTAGATATGGGAAAAAGCTGTATTAGATTTAAAAAAATGGATGAAATTCCTTTTGAATTAATAGGAGAACTCGTTACGAAGTTAACTTATGAAGAGTGGATTAAAATTTATGAGCAAACAATAAAAAAGTAATAATAAAACGCTCTTACGGTTACTTTACATTATCGAAATTTTATTATAAGAGTGTGAAAATTTAAGACAAAATGAAAAAACGAGTTACAGGTATTGGTGGATTATTTTTTAAAACAAAAGATCCAAAAGCCTCTAAAGATTGGTATAATAAACATCTTGGTTTTAATACAGATGATTATGGTTCTACGTTTTGGTGGAAAGACAAAGAAGGTAAAGAATGTTCAACACAATGGAGTCCTTTCCCTGATGAGACCAAGTATTTTGAGCCTTCCCCAAAAGAATTTATGTTTAACTACCGTGTTGAAGATTTAGAGACGCTTTTAAAAGTCTTAAAAGACGAAGGTGTAACAATTGTAGGTGATATGGAGACTTATGATTATGGTAAGTTTGCTTGGATTCTAGATAATGAAAATAATAAAATTGAATTATGGGAACCTATTGATTCTGCATTTAAGTAATTATCTGCGTTTTTTCACTAAATTTGACGCTATCAAAAATCTGTAATAATACTAACCATTAAATTAAATAAACAAATGTCAGACGATAATAAAAATTTAGGTAATGATCTTAACGATATGTTAGATGATGCTAAAGACAATGCAAAAAAAGCAGGTGAAACAATAAGTAAAAAAGTTAATGAAATTACAGACGAAGCTAAAGAGTCTGCAAAGGAGTTTTCTGATGATGCTAAAGAAACATTTAGTAATGCACCCGGAGACAATAAGAAAATGTTAGCAGGTATATTAGCTATTTTACTTGGTGCTTTTGGAGTTCATAAATTTATTTTAGGTTACAATAAAGAAGGTGGAATCTTATTAGGTATTACACTATTAGGTATTGTTTTATCTTGTGTAGGCGTTGGTATTCTTGTTGTTTGGCTTGTGGGTCTAGTTGGTTTAATTGAAGGGATTATTTACCTCACAAAATCAGATGAAGACTTCTATAATACATACCAAGTAGGAAAAAAATCTTGGTTTTAAGCGATCTTAAAAATATTTATAAAAAAACCAGAACGTGAGTTCTGGTTTTTTTATGAAGTATTATTAAAATCAAAAACAAGTAACCTTGTTAAGTGTTTGTGATAAATAGACTTGCTTATTTATCTTGATTGTCCATAAACTTACGCTCTAACTCAGCCTGAAACTCTTCCATTACAGGTCTTACAGTACTATCTGGCAAGTCGGCAATTTTTATATACATCAAACCATCAACCGCATTATTAAATAACGGATCTACATTAAATGCTACAAGTTTTGCGTTTTGTTTAATATATTTTTTAAGCAATACAGGTAAACGTAAAGCACCTGGTTCTACTTCATCTATAATTTTATCGAATTTATTTAAATCGGCTTCTGTTTCGTCAAAAACAAATTCTTTATCAGCATCTTTTAGTTTTACCTTAAATTCTTTTTTAGGATGTACGTATTGTGCCACATAAGGATCGTAGTAATGAGATTTCATAAACTCAATCATCAAACTCTTAGAGAAATTAGAAAATTGGTTGCTGATACTTACACCTCCAATTAAGTATTTGTGCTCAGGGAAACGCAATGTAATGTGTACAATTCCTTTCCAAAGTAAAAATAAAGGCATTGGTTTTTGTTGGTATTCTTTAATGATAAAAGCACGCCCCATTTCAATAGATTGGCTCATCATTTTATGTAATTCTGGTTCAAAACGAAATAAATCTTGAAGATAAAATCCGTCAATACCAAAACGCTTATAAATTTTAGAACCTAAGCCCATTCGGTAAGCTCCGGCAATTACGTTTTGCACATTATCCCATAAAAACATATGGTGATAATAAGTGTCAAATTTATCTAAATCAATCGCTTCGTTAGTTCCCTCTCCAACTTCTCTAAAAGTAATTTCACGCAAACGGCCTATTTCTCTTAGTATATTAGGAATGTCTTTTGGAGATGCTAAAAATACCTCGTAGTTTTTACTTTCTAAAAGTCTACAATCTCCAAGTCTAAGCTTATCTACCTCGGCAATCATTAATTTTGGTGCAATAGGAGTAACAATACGCTTAGGTAACTTAGCCACTTTTAACTGAGATTGAATATTGTTTAAAAGTTTAGGTTTATCTTCAAAAGTTTTAGACAACATATAGGTTTTTCGTCTTAAAAATTCTGAGAATTCAGGAAGCGTTGGATGTTCTTTTTGATCTTTTAAAGAGATAGGTTTACCTATTCTAACTTTAATTATACGTCTTTTTTGCGTTAACACTTCTGATGGTAATTTTGCAGTTCTTAGTGTGTCACTTATTTTAGAAAGTCGGTAAAATAATCTACTATTTTTAGCATGAAAATAAATAGGAACTACAGGAACTTCTGCTTTCTGAATTAATTTCATTGCAGAGGCTTCCCATTCTTTATCCACAACTAATTTTCCATCTTTATATGTGGATACTTGCCCAGCAGGAAAAATACCTAATGGGTGCCCCGCTCTTAAATGTAAAATTGCATTTTTAAAACCTGAAATACTGCTTGCTGCATCTTTACGACCCTCAAAAGGATTAACAGGCATGATGTATGGTTTTAATGGCTCAATGCGGTGCAGTAAAAAATTAGCAATGATCTTAAAATCACTACGTTGCTCTATCATTAATTTTAACAGTAAAATACCATCAATACCACCAAGAGGATGATTAGAAATTGTGACATAAGGTCCTTCTTTTGGAAGCCTTTTCATGTCTTCTTCTGGGATTTCAAACTTAATTTGAAATTCGTCTAATATAGCATCTAAAAAAGCACCATCACTAAGATGCTTATTTCGCAAGTAGAATTTATTTATTGTTGATATTTTTAGGACTTTCATTAATACCCAACCCAAAAAGGTTCCTAAGAACCCATATTTATCAACATGAATTGCCTTTGCAACTTCCTTTGCGGTGACTAATCCTTTATCTGATGATTTCCCCATAAACAAATGTAACAACTAATTATTTAGTAACTATTTGTACTGTTACTTGTGCTAGCTGCTTTAATAACACGATTTTATCTTTTTCAAGCTCTTTTACAACATCTTCATTATAATGTCTAATGGTGTATAAACTGACATTATTATGGCATGTTACTTTAAATTTAGCTTTTAAATGTTGAAGTAATTTTTCTAAATTATCATATAAATTATCGATACAAACAGAGAAGCTAATTGCCGAATTCTGAATCATATCTACCTTCATTTTGTATAAATGTAATAAACTAAAAATTTCACTAATATTATCTTCCATAATGTACGAAAAATCTAATGATGAAAGTGAAATTAAAGTCTGGTTTTTCTTTACAATAAAGCATGGGATTTTAGGTTCTAATGCTTTTCCTTTACTAACACAAGTTCCTGCTCCTTCTGGGTTTAAAAACGATTTTACAAACAAAGGAATCTCCTTTTGCTGTAAGGGCTGAAGCGTTTTTGGGTGAATTACAGAAGCACCATAAAAAGCCAATTCAATAGCTTCTCTGTATGATATATGATGTAGTAATTGTGCGTTTTCAAAATGACGAGGATCTGCATTTAAAACTCCAGGAACATCTTTCCAGATGGTTACACTATTAGCGTTTAGGCAATAAGCAAAAATTGCAGCCGTATAATCACTACCTTCTCTACCTAATGTTGTGGTAAAGTTATTGGCATCACTGCCTAAAAATCCTTGTGTAATATTTAAAACTTTTGGATCTAAATTAGAAGAAATATTTTGTTGTGTAGCTTCCCAGTTTACGTTAGAATGTCTGTAATAGTTATCTGTTTTTACAAATTCTCTAACATCTAACCAATTGTTTTTTAAGCCTATTTCATTAAGGTAATGACTAATAATAGTGGTTGAAATTAATTCTCCATAGCCAATAACCTGATCGTAAACATAGTTGTAATCTGGTGATTTATTACTTTTAAAAAAAGCATTTAATTCTTCAAAAAGTGTTTTGACATCTACGAATACTTGATGACGATTATTTTCAAATAAATCAATTAAAATATCGTTATGGCATTTTATAACGTCATAGATGGCACTTTGCAATTCATTTTTGTGCTCAAAATAATTTTTGATAACCAATTCCATATGGTTTGTTGTTTTTCCCATTGCAGAAACAACAACCAAAGTATTCTCATACCCTGTAGTTTTTAAAACTTTTGCTAAGTTTTTTACACCATCAGCATCTTTTACAGATGCGCCACCAAACTTATAAATTTGCATTATAATTGATTTAAATAATTTTCAATTCCTTTTTCATTTAAATGTGCTACATTCCAATCTCTCATAACGTTTGCACCTTTACTTTCGTAGAATTTTATAGCAGGTTCGTTCCAATCTAAAACTTCCCAACTTACACGTTTTACACCAAGTTGTTTAGCATGTTTAACAACGGCGTCTAAAAGTAGAGTTCCAAGTCCTTTGCCTCTAGAATTTTCACTAACAATAAGATCTTCTAAATGTAAAATTGGGCCTTTCCAAGTAGAATATCTCGGGTAAACTAAGGCAATACCTTCAATTTTATTTTCAAGCTCACTAACAAAACAGGTAAACTTTGGGTTGGTACCAAAGCCATCTTTTTCTAAATCGGATTGTGTGATTTCTACAGCATCTGTTTCTTTTTCAAAAGTTGCTAATTCTTGAATAAGCTCTATCACTCTTGGCATATCTTGTATGACCGCTAATCTTGGTTGTTTCATTATTACGAATAAAAAACATCAAAGGTAATCTAAACTCGCTTCATAAAACAATTTTTAGAAAGCGAAAACGTTGTAGTTCTTTAAAAAAATACGATATTTGTGAGCATATAATCAATAACATATTTCATGTCTAAACCAAATCAAACCCTAGGGGAATTTATAATAGAAAATCAAACGTCTTTTAAATATACCTCTGGTGAACTTTCTCGTCTTTTAAATTCTATTCGTTTAGCAGCTAAGGTTGTTAACCATGAAGTAAATAAAGCGGGGTTGGTAGATATTATTGGTACAGCTGGTGATGTTAATATTCAAGGTGAAGATCAGCAGAAATTAGATGTGTATGCTAATGATAAATTTATTCAAACTTTAACCAAACGAAATATTGTTTGTGGAATAGCGAGTGAAGAAGAAGATAACTTTATTGCCATTAATAGTCAAGATGAAAATAATCAGAACAAATATGTTGTTTTAATTGATCCGTTAGATGGATCTTCTAATATCGATGTTAATGTTTCTGTAGGAACTATTTTTTCAATTTACAGACGTATTACTCCCATAGGAACACCTGTTAAAATTGAAGATTTTTTACAAAAAGGAAGTGCACAAGTTGCAGCTGGTTATGTGGTATATGGAACTTCTACGATGTTAGTTTATACAACAGGACATGGTGTTAATGGTTTTACGCTTAACCCAGCAATAGGATCTTATTATTTGTCTCACCCTGATATGAAATTTCCAGAAGATGGAAATATCTATTCTGTAAATGAAGGTAATTATTCACATTTCCCTATTGGTATCAAAAAATATATAAAATATTGCCAGGAAGAAGAAGGAGATCGTCCTTATACAAGTCGTTATATAGGTTCTTTGGTTTCTGATTTTCATAGAAACATGATTAAAGGAGGGATTTATATGTATCCTCAAAGTTCTAAAAACCCTAATGGAAAACTACGTTTGTTATATGAATGTAATCCTATGGCATTTTTAGCTGAGCAAGCTAATGGAAAAGCGAGTGACGGATATACCCGTATTATGGATTTAGATCCAAAAGAATTACACGAGCGTGCACCTTTTATTTGTGGTAGTAAAAATATGGTAGAAAAAGTAGAAGAATTTATGCGTAACGCAGAAAAAGAGTTTTAAACTAAGTCATAAACAACAACAAAAAAGCAACCTAATTATTTAGGTTGCTTTTTACTTTTACAGAACTTAAGTCAACGACTATTTGTTCATGTTTTTCATTTCTGTAATAAAAGTATCAGCATCTACTTTATCATGCGCTAGAGCTAAAGCTTTATCAGCAATATATCTTACATTTTGAGCATGAAACCCTAAGCCAACACATAATTTTTCTAATAACCAATGTTGATTAGGTCCTTCGATATCATCAATCCAAACCATACGTGCTAAATCGTATAAACGCTCTAAACGTAGATCGTATGAAGATGGAGGATTAATAGGATGACTTTTATAATCTTTTAGTATTTCTTCGTAATCTTCTGCAGAAATATCTAAGCGTGTTGCTAGACGATCTAGGAAAGCTTTTTCTTTATCAGTAATAATCCCATCACTTTGTGCAACCCTTACAATGGCTGCAAAATGGTCTTCGTTGCGCTTTTTAAATCCGCTATCGAATAAATCTGAAAATGACATATTTTAATGTTTAAATATTAGTAATTTGAGGACAAATATAATTCTATTCACATAATTATCAGTATTGGGCATTTCAAATATTTTATATTTGCAGGACTATCAAACAAAGAAACTTGAGTAAAGTGACTATTACCCAAACACTCGCACAGACTTTGCAACTGCAAAATCTACAAACTACTATTGCCCAAAGCGAAGCAAAAACACATTTAAAAGGTCTAGTAGGATCTTCTTTTTCAATTACGGTTGCGGAAGCTTTTAAAACAGCAGAAAAACCGTTTTTACTTGTTTTTAATGATAAAGAAGAAGCGGCATACTACCTTAATGATTTAGAGCAACTTATTAGTGCTAAAGATGTTCTTTTTTATCCGGGTAGTTATCGTAGACCTTATCAAATTGAAGAAACAAATAATGCTAATGTTCTGTTACGTGCCGAGGTTTTAAACCGTATTAATTCGCGTAAAAAACCGTGTATTATAGTTACGTATCCAGATGCACTTTTTGAAAAAGTAGTGACTAAAAAGGAACTTGAAAAGAATACGTTAAAGATCGCTGTTGGTAATGACCTTAGTATTGATTTTGTAAACGAAGTTTTATTTGAATACAAGTTTAAACGTGTCGATTTTGTTACAGAACCAGGTGATTTTTCTGTCAGAGGTGGAATTGTAGATGTGTTTTCATTTTCTAATGATGAGCCTTATCGTATAGAGTTTTTTGGAGATGAAGTAGATAGTATAAGAACCTTTGATGTAGAAACACAACTTTCTACAGAGCGTATTAAAAAGGTGAGTATTATACCTAATGTGGCTAATAAACTTATAGCCGAACAGCGTGAAAGTTTTTTAAAATACGTTGCCAATAACACGGTTATATTTATTAAAAATGCCGCTTTTATATTTTCTAAAATTGATGATTTTTATGGAAAGGCAGAAGAGGCTTTTAAAAATCTGTCGAGTGATATAAAACATGCTTCACCTGAACAGTTATTCTGTACTTCGGGATTATTAAAGCGTCAATTTTTAGAGTATTCTTTGGTTGAATTTGGAACAGAAGCACTATTCGCAAAGCAACTTATTGCATTCTATACCACGCCACAACCTACGTTTAATAAGCAATTCAATTTATTAATAGAAAATTTAAATGAAAACCACGCTAACGGTATTACCAATTATATTTCTTGTGTAAGCGAGCAGCAAGCCAAACGGTTTCATGATATTTTTGATGATGCAGAGCAAGAAGTTCATTATCAGACTATAGTCCTTTCATTGTATCAAGGTTTTGTAGATACAGAGCATCAAATTGCGGTTTATACTGATCATCAAATTTTTGATCGTTATCATAAATTCCATCTTAAAAATGGATATGCTAAAAAGCAAGCTATAACTTTAAAGGAACTTACAAATCTAGAAATTGGTGATTATGTAACTCATATTGATCACGGTATTGGGAAATTTGGAGGACTTCAAAAAATAGATGTAGAAGGCAAAAAGCAAGAAGCTATAAAGTTAGTCTATGGGGAGCGAGATATTTTGTATCTCAGTATTCATTCCTTACATAAAATTACCAAGTTTAATGGTAAAGATGGAAAACCACCGACAGTTTACAAATTAGGAAGTAAAGCTTGGACAACTTTAAAACAAAAAACAAAGTCTAGAGTAAAAGAAATTGCTTTCAATCTTATAAAATTATATGCGAAAAGAAAACTTAAAAAAGGTTTTCAGTACGCACCAGATAGTCATATGCAATTAGAGCTTGAAGCCTCTTTTGTTTATGAAGATACGCCAGATCAAATGTCTTCTACTGCAGCTATAAAAGAAGATATGGAAAGCGAGCGTCCAATGGATCGTTTAATTTGTGGTGATGTTGGTTTCGGAAAAACAGAGGTTGCAATTAGAGCAGCATTTAAAGCTGTAGATAATGGAAAGCAAGTTGCCGTTTTGGTACCAACAACAATATTAGCGTATCAGCATGCGCGAACATTTAAGGAGCGTTTAAAAGATTTTCCGGTAACGGTAGATTATGTTAATCGTTTTAGAACTGCTAAAGAAAAACGAGAAACATTAGAGGGCTTAGAAAATGGAAATATCGATATTATTATAGGGACACACCAATTGGCTAGTAAAAACGTAAAATTTAAAGATTTAGGTTTACTAATTGTAGATGAAGAGCAAAAATTTGGTGTTGCCGTAAAAGAAAAATTAAAAACGATTAAGGAAAATGTAGATGTATTAACATTGACAGCAACTCCAATACCTAGAACACTTCAGTTTAGTTTAATGGCAGCAAGAGATTTATCGGTTATTAATACCGCACCGCCAAATAGATACCCAATTGAAAGTCATGTTGTCCGTTTTGGAGAAGAAACCATTAGAGATGCTGTGAGTTATGAAATTGAGCGTGGCGGACAAGTGTTCTTTATTCATAATCGTATTGAAAATATCAAGGAAGTTGCAGGGATGATTCAACGTTTGGTACCTGATGCTAAAATAGGGATTGGTCACGGACAGCTTGATGGAAAAAAACTAGAAGGTCTTATGTTGGCTTTTATGAATGGTGAATTTGATGTTTTAGTCAGTACTACTATTATTGAAAGTGGTTTAGATGTACCAAATGCCAATACTATTTTTATAAATAACGCCAATAATTTTGGGTTGAGTGATTTGCACCAAATGCGTGGACGTGTAGGTCGAAGTAATAAAAAAGCATTCTGTTATTTTATTACACCAGAACATTCTGCAATGACATCAGATGCTAGAAAACGTATCTCGGCTTTAGAGCAATTTACAGAATTAGGTAGCGGATTTAATATTGCTATGAAAGATTTAGAAATTCGTGGCGCAGGAGATTTATTAGGAGGAGAGCAAAGTGGATTTATTACCGATATCGGTTTTGATACTTACCAGAAAATTTTAAATGAAGCGATAGAAGAATTAAAAGAAACAGAATTTTCAGATTTATATAAAGATGATGGTAAGCCTAAAAATTACGTTAAGGATATGACCATTGATACGGATTTTGAATTATTGTTTCCAGATGATTATATAAATAATATTACCGAGCGTCTTAATCTTTATACCAAGTTAAACGCTATTAAAACCGAAGAAGAACTTGCTAAGTTTGAAGCTGATATTATTGACCGTTTTGGAGAGTTACCTACACAAGTTGCCGACTTGTTAGATAGTGTTCGTTTAAAGTGGATTGCTACTAAAATGGGGATTGAAAAGCTTATTATGAAGCAGGGTAAGATGATTGGTTACTTTATAAACGATCAGCAAAGTAGTTTTTATCAAAGCGCAGATTTTTTAAGAGTGATGCAATTTGTTCAAACTAATGCGAGAAAATGTACCATAAAAGAAAAACAAACCCGAAAAGGATTACGTCTGCTTATTACATTTGATAAAATTAAAAATACCAAGCAGGCTCTCCTGGCTTTAAAGGATATATAATGAATGAAAAAAATCATTTAAATAACCTATTGTTGCTAACTCTGGCAACATTATTTATGAGTACTTCTGGTCCTTTGGGTAGATTTATAGATATGCCTACTCCAGTAATTATTTGGTGGCGTTGTATTTTATCTGTATTTATTTTACTAGCATTTTGTTTATACAAAGGCATTAATCTAAAAATAAAAAATCATAAAGACCGTAGAACTTTTATTGTTGCAGCCTTATTTATGGGAGGACATTGGATTTTTTACTTCTATGCTTTAAAACTCTCTAATGTTGCTATAGGCATGCTTTCTCTATTTACATTTCCTGTTTTAATAGCACTTTTAGAGCCTTTTTTTACTAAGGTTAAATTAGATTCAATGCATATTGTTTTAGGTCTTATGGTGCTTTTAGGTATTTATATTTTGGCTCCAGAATTCGATTTAGAAAGTAGCCATTTGCAAGGTGTTCTCTCGGGCTTATTGTCCGCTTTATTTTATGCGCTTAGAATTTTAATGTTAAAAAATCATGTAAAGACTTATAACAGTATAATGCTTATGTTTTATCAAGTACTTATACTTTCCTTTGTATTAGCGCCTACTCTATATTTTATGGGGACCTCTACAATTACAACGCAATATCCATATGTTTTACTATTAGCATTTGTAACGACTGCCTTAGGACATACAATGTTTGTAAATAGTTTAAATCATTTTAAAGCAAGTACAGCAAGTATTATAGGAAGTACACAACCTGTTTTCGGAATTATAATAGCGTATTTCTTTTTAAACGAAACACCAACAATCCATACATTTATAGGGGGGAGTTTAATATTAGCAACCGTTATTATTGAAAGTGTGAGGTCTAAAAAGGGATAAAAACAGAATTATAATGGTACAATTATTGAAGTTGTTAAACCGTTATTATAGCATACGAATAAGTATTAAGTTTACATCATAATTTATAAGCTTACAAGACCTCTTTTTAGAGGTATAATGAAAACAATTTATAAGATGAAAAAATTATTAATTCTACTTTTGGTTTTACCATTACTGTTACAAGCGCAAAGTGTAAAAGGAACATTTTCGCCTGTAGAAGATTTTAGCTATGCTTTTTTATACGAAGCAACACCAGAGAGTGCTAGTTATGTTAATAGAGGTCAAATAGATGAGAAGGGTAATTTTGAAATTCAATTAGATTCTACATTAACACCTGGGATTTATAAAATTGTATATGCAACACCTCCAGAAGAGAATAATTTTGATTTTATCTACGACGGAAAAGAAGATGTTGCTTTTAATTTTAGTCATGCTAATGGTTTAGTCTTTACAGCTTCTGAAGAAAATAAACTTTGGAGTTCTTATTTAAAAAGTATTGATATGGTTAACCAAACCATAAGTAATTATTTTGGTAAATCGAATTCAGATAAAAAAGGGTTTAAAGCTATTTTTAAGACTTTAAAAGACACGCAAACTGCCTATGAAGAATTAGCTGAAGGTAAGTTGGTTTCTCGTTTTATTATTGCTAATCGTCCTTATATACCTGAAAAATATGAAACGATAAGTGTTTACTCAGAACATCTTAAAGCGCATTATTTAAGTCAGGTAGATTTTAGTGATTACCTTTTACAGAGTTCTTCGTATTTAACAGATCGTGTAACAGCATATGTTTTTAATATGGTTTCAAATCCAAATAATGAAACTTACGAAGCACATATAGATGATGTTGCTAAGGCTATTGGAGATAATGATTCTGCTATTAAAATAAGTCTTTTACAAATGCTTTGGCAAAATTTTGTAAGCATAGAAAATAATGAAGTAGCCAATTACATTACAGATCACTATTTGTTAGAGTTAGCTAAGGAAACAAATAATATGGTTTTAGAAGATATGCTTATTTCTTTTAAAAATACTTCAATCGGTGTTGTTGCATCCGATTTTGAAATTACATCTGATGATAAAAAAACAAGTTTACATCAATTAGAAGGTGCTGATAATTATTTGCTTATTTTTTGGAGTAGTGCTTGTGGTCATTGTTTAAATGAATTGCCTAAAGTAAAAAAAATGGTAGCTAATAAGCCAAATTTGCAAGTTGTTGCTTTTGGTTTAGAGAATAACGATACTAATTGGAAAAGAGAAATTAAAAAATACCCTGAGTTTATACATCAAATTGGTTTGGGAAAATGGGATAATCCATTAGTAAAAAACTATGGAGTGTCTTCTACACCAACGTATTTTTTATTAGATGCTTCTAAAGTAATTATAGCAAAACCGAATAGTCTAGAAGATTTAGAGGTTGTTTTAAAAGGCTTATAAATTTTTCATATTAATAAAACTTATACCTAAAACATAGGTAATCAGAATTTAATAATCTGGACTTAATATAAATTATGCCTTAATTGGTTATATTTATCATTATTTTTGACATTTATTATAACTACTTAATGATTTATTCTACAGCAGATTTTGGTAAAACAATTCTGTATTCTCTAAAAATATGTATTACCGCAAAGCTAATTTCTTGTGGTAATTATGTGTGTAGTAGAATTCTTATTCATTATAAAAGTAATTGCTTACGTTTTCGTAAGTATTCAATAAGTATCACTTCCTTTTTTACTTTTTATGTAAAACGGGCTGATGAAAAAACTACGACACAACTTTATAAGCCTGTTATTATTAGTTAATACATTAAGATTATTACATGCGCCCTAAATATATAAGTGAAAGTTAGATTACAATTTCATTGTCTAAGTTTTATAATTTTATAAAACTTATTTTTCCTTTTTCACGTATATATAATACAACACAAAAATTAACCCCCTAATTAAGTAAGATAGTTTCCCCTTTTTAAAACTGTTTTACAACAAAAACTCAATGAAAAAGAACGACCCTAAGTTCTACGTTGTAGGTATTGGTGCCTCTGCAGGAGGTTTAGATGCAATTCAAAACCTCTTTGATCATCTGCCAAGCGATACTGGAATGGCTTTTATTATTATTCAGCATCTGTCTCCAGATTTTAAAAGTCTTATGCCAGAATTGCTTAGTAAGCATACTAAAATGCCTATTTATACAGCGGAAGATAAGCAAACAATAAAACCCAATTGTATTTACTTAAATCAGAGAAGTAAAAACCTGCATGTTAAAGGTTCTGAACTTTATCTTTTAGATAAAGGACCTAAACACAATTTAAACCTTCCTATAGATATCTTTTTTCACACTTTAGGTGAAGAATATAAAGAACGTTCTATTGGTGTTATACTTTCCGGGACTGGTTCTGATGGTTCAAGAGGAATTAAAACGATAAAAGAAGGTGGAGGGACAATTATTGTACAAGACCCTTCTACGGCTCAGTTTGATGGAATGCCAAATTCAGCCATTTCAACTAATACAGTAGATTACATTTTAAGTCCGCCTAAGATTGCAGAAATATTACATAAAAATCCTATTAGCAGACCATTACTTCAAGAAGATTTTAACAAGCATCCTTCAAATGAAACTTTAATAAACGATATACTTACCATCGTTTATAAATACTCTGGAGTAGATTTTAGGGAGTACAAAAAAAATACGCTTTTAAGAAGAATTGAGAAGCGTATGAATATCAATAACATAGATCATGTTTTTGATTATGCGACTTATTTGTCTAGTAATGTAAGTGAACAACAATCCCTAAAAGAAGATTTTTTAATTGGAGTTACTCGTTTCTTTAGAGATACAGAAGCTTTTGAAAGATTAAAAAACACAGTAATCCCCGAGATTTGTAAAAACAGAAATAGTGAAAGTACTATCCGTGTTTGGATTGCAGGATGTTCTACTGGTGAAGAAGTTTATTCTTTAGCGATTCTAATAGATAATTATCTAAGAACACATCAATTAAATCTCGATTTTAAGATATTTGCAACCGATATAGATCCAAGAGCACTTGTTATAGCTGGGGTAGGTGTATATCACGTAAATATTATAAATGAAATTGAAAAGCCATATTTAGACCAGTACTTTATTAAAAATGGTGATAGAATTCAGATCATTAAACGCATTAGAGAGAAGATTGTATTTTCTAATCACAACCTAATTAAAGATCCTCCATTTATAAGAATGGATCTTATTTCTTGTAGAAATTTACTTATCTATTTTGATACTAATATTCAAAAAAAGGTAATGTTTAATTTTCAGTTTGCTTTAAATCAATTTTCTTATTTGTTTTTAGGTAATAGTGAGTCTTTAGGTGAAGTTGCTAAGTTGTTTAAAACGATTGATGTTAAATGGAAAATATTTCAAAATATTTCTCCTCCAAAACAAATCCCTTCGCACAGTTCTAATTTAGATAGAATAACAACACTTGCGTATAAATATCCTGAAACACCCAGAAGTACTCCTGTTTTAAATATAAAAGAAAGCCCTGAACTGGTGTTTCATAAATATTTAAGTCAAAAATTTAGTCCAGATTCTATATTTATAGATCATGATTTTAATATTCTATTTATTAATGGAGATGCAGGGAAACGTCTTTCGCACAGTTCTGGAATTTTTCAGAATAACCTCTTAAAAATGGTGAATCCAGATATTGCTGTTATTATTAGAAGCGGTATTAGAAGAGCAGAAGCTACAAAGCACGACGTTATCATTGAGGGTGTTATTAATGAAACCCTTGGGAAATCTTATTCTTTTGATTTAAAATTTCATAAAGCACAGGATTATGATAATCTAAATAATTGCTATTTAATTGAGTTTACAAACGATATACCTTTAGCAAATGCAACTCCTTTAGTTTTAGGAAATATTGATTTAGATGAGGTATCTAATCAAAGATTAGAAGATTTAGAAACAGCCTTAAAAATAGCTAAAACAGAATTACAAAATGCTATTGAAGAATTAGAAACGAGTAACGAAGAGTTACAATCGTCTAATGAAGAGTTAATGGCATCTAATGAAGAGTTGCAAAGTACAAATGAAGAATTACAATCTGTAAATGAAGAACTGTATACTGTAAATACAGAAATGCAGGAAAAAAATAAGGAACTTACAAACCTTAATAATGATATTACTAATCTTTTAGATAATACGGAAATTGCAACTTTATTCTTAGATACTGATTTAAGAATAAGAAAATTTACACCAGCATTAAAAGAGGTCTTTAATTTAGATGAGGTAGATCTTGGCAGAACATTATCTAGCTTTACGTCTAATTTTAAAGAAGATACTAGGAACTCAATTATTCAAGATTCTAAATTTGTGTTAGACAAATTAAAAATTGTTGAAAAACAAGTCAAAGATCAGGATGATAACCACTATTTATTACGAATAAGTCCATTTATTACATCTAATAAAATTATTAATGGAGTAGTAATTACTTTAAATAACATTAACAAGCTTATAGAAACAGAACTCGAGCTTCTAGATACCGGTGTAAAATATCATAAATTGTTTGAGAACCTTAATGAAGGTTTTATGCATGCAAAAATTATAACCAATAAAGATGGTGAGCCCGTAGATTGGGAATATATTGATGTAAACCCTGCTTTTGAAGAGATATTGAATCTTACAACAGATGAAATTATTGGAAAAAGGATTTTAGAAATAATTCCAGGGATAGAGCATGACCCTAATGACTGGATTTCAAAATATGGAAAAACAGCATTGTCTGGAGAAAATCAAACTTTTGAGACCTACATTGCAAATTCAAAAAAACATTATTTTATAAATATATTTTCACCTAAAAAAGGTGAATTTGCAGGTACTATTGCAGATTTTACAGAGCTAAAAAATAAAGAAGAAGCACTTAGTAAAAGTGAAAAAGAACTTAATAGAGTTCAAGAATTAACTCACGTTGGCGGATGGTATTTAGATATAAAAACCGATAAAGTAACTTGGACTGGACAATTATTTAAAATCTATGGATTAGATCCTAATTCTCAACCCCCAGACTATAAGGAACAAGAAAACCTTTTTACAAAAGAGAGTTGGGCTAAATTATCTAAAGCCATAGAAAAAACCAAAAAATATGGTACTCCATATGAGTTAGAATTAAATCTTTACAGGTCTGATGGAAATAAAATTTGGATTAAAGCACAAGGAGAAATTGTTGAAGATAAAGATGGGAATAAAATAGCTTTAAGAGGTGCTGCTCAGGACGTTACTAGTCAAAAACTATCTGAGGTAGAACTTATAAATGCAAAAAAAATAGCAGAAGAAGCTAACCTTCATAAAAACTATTTTCTTGCTAATATGAGTCATGAAATAAGAACCCCAATGAATGGTGTTTTAGGTTTTTCTGAATTATTAAAAAATGATAGTTTAACTAAAGAAGAACGTTTTAAGTATCTTGAAATAATAGATGGAAATTCTAAACAACTTTTAAACTTAATCGATGATATTATTGATATTGCTAAAATAGAATCTAATGAGTTAAAAGTATCTTTTAAAGAATGTGATATTTCAAGTTTAATCTCAAACTTAGAGATTACTTATAACCAACTAAAAATAGCAAAGCATAAAAAAGATATTGTTTTTAAAACACATATTCCCGTTAAACCATTATATATCATTACCGATGAGCATCGCCTGCAACAAGTTGTTTCTAACCTTTTAAACAATGCTTTAAAGTTTTCTGAAAAAGGAGAAATTTCATTCGGGTTCAATGTGAATGATAATACTATTAAGTTCTTTGTTCAAGATAACGGAATGGGGATTAAAAAAAGTAAACAAATAGAAATATTTGAGCGCTTTAAACAACTTAATTACGAAAGTAATGCCAAATATGGAGGCACAGGATTAGGTCTTACTATTTGTAAAGGTATATTAACTTTATTGGGTGGAGATATTACTGTAAGTTCAGAGGAAAACAAAGGAACCTTATTTGAGTTTACAATCCCTATTAAATATGCAAAAGAAGACTTGGTAAGGAAAAAAGTAGCTCTACCTAAAAGAAAGGACTTCTTAAAGAACAAAACCATTTTAATAGCAGAAGATGATTCTTTAATAAGATTACTCTTTAAAATAGTCCTCAAAGATACTGGAGCAAATGTTTTATTTGCTAAAACAGGTGTCGAGGCTGTAGAAATCTATAGTAATACAGAGGCTATTGATATTGTGTTACTAGATATTAGAATGCCTGCCATGAATGGAATTGAAGCAATGGGAGAAATTTTAAAAATAAATCCTATGGCTAAAATTATTATGCAAACGGCATATTCAATGCCAGATGAAAAAGAAAGATGTTACAAAAAAGGATGTTTAGGTTTTCTTTCTAAACCAATCATTAAGGATGAGTTATATTCTACTTTAAATAAGTGGGTTAATGTCAAAGAATAGCGTGCTTAGTGCTGAAAAACAACTATTATTTAGTAATAATTATTAAAAAAAAAGAAAACGCTCAGTTAAAACTATATGTTTTACTGAGCGTTTTTGAAGCTAAATAACCAACCAAATTTAGCTTCTTTCACTATGTCTTGTATTCTCTACTTTTTTAGTTTTCTGCTTACGCATTTTACCACTTTCAATTTTTGTAGTGGATTTATTTTTAGAATTCTCACTTCTGTAATAAGCAATGTATCCTCGTCCTTTAAATTCGTAAACTGTACCAGAACTTGAATGTAACAACTCTATCGTACTGTCATCTATAACGGTGAGTTTGAAGAATTCATTATAAAAGAAATCATAATCTAATGTTAATCTTTTTGAGTACATATTTCCAGAAATATCACCGACGTTATAGTTTCCTGTAAAATCCCAATAAATATTATTAGTGTTATAGATATTTTGATCTTGAGAACTTCTAAAAGTATCGTCATTTCCACCAGCTAAAAATTGTAAATAATTTTCGTTATCAAAGTCGTTTAAAGCACCAAAATTGCTTGTGTATGTTTTCTCCCAAGCTTCATATTCTTGTAAGAAATAATGAATGTTATCATAGAAAACAAAATCATAATCGAAGTTAGATCTTTGGTAACCATCTAAAAAATAAGACGTGTCATTATAAGGGTTGTACAATTCAATGGTATTATTATCTATTTGGTATACATCAAAGCTATCATAACCATCAATAATATGGTCTATATCTATAATCATATCATAAGCACTATAGGTTCCTATTTGTACACCATAACCATTACCTTGGCTTCCTATACCAACTAAATTATTATTAGCGTATAGTCGACCATTATTAAATGAAATAGTAAATGCCATTTGTAAAAATGAGGTTTCATTATAACCTTGTGTTGCATTAATATCGACATACCATAAATCGTAAGAATTTAATAATTGGTTTAATGATATTGCTGGCTCGTCATTTATATAAACCTCTTCAGTATAACATGAGGTAAATAATGTTGCTATAAAAGCAAATCCTAAGAGTAGTTTTGTCGTTTTCATAATTTAACGGTTTATAGTTACTACTTAGTTTAGTTTCAAAACATATGCCAAAAATATTTTTTATGGTTTATAATTATGAAATATATTCATAAAGAACATTATCTTATATATACACAATAAGTGTTTTTTTAGGTTATATAAATTGATGCTAATTGTATGGTTTCTACTCAGTGTTAACAAGAGTTTTTCTATAATTTTTATGTACTTTTGATATATTAAAATTGATTAAAACCTTATGAGTGACACTACAAAATACGCTGTATTTGGCGCTGGAAGTTGGGCAACTGCAATTGTAAAAATGCTTTGCGAAAACTTAGAAGAAGTCGGTTGGTATATGAGAAGTTCTTATGTTAAAGAACATCTCTTAAAAGAACAACACAACCCTAGTTATTTAAGTTCGGTAGAATTCCATACAGATCAATTAAAAATAAGTAATGATATTAATGAAATAGCAGATTGGGCAGATGTGCTTGTTTTTGTTATTCCTTCTGCTTTTATTCATTCTGAACTCGAAAAACTTACAGTAGATATTAGTAATAAAACAATAGTTTCTGCTGTAAAAGGCATTATGCCCGAAACCGGAAAATTAGTCGGTGAGCATTTTCATGATATCTATAATATTCCTTTTAATAACATTGCTGTCATTGCAGGTCCTTGCCATGCAGAAGAAGTAGCTTTAGAGCGTTTATCTTATTTAACCATTGCTTGTGACGATACTGAAAAAGCACAATCTATTGCAGATAATTTATCTAGCGATTACATTAAAACTAAAACGAGTGATGATGTAATTGGTATAGAATATGCCGTAATGCTTAAAAATATTTATGCTATCGCTGCCGGAATTGCACATGGTTTGGGGTATGGCGATAATTTTCAAAGTGTGTTGATGAGTAATGCTATTCGAGAAATGAAGCGCTTTATTAAAAAGACACACAAAATGAAGCGAAACATTAATAATTCAGCCTATTTAGGTGATTTATTAGTTACGGGTTATTCTGTGTTTTCTCGTAATAGAATGTTTGGAAGTATGGTAGGTAAAGGTTACACTGTTAAATCTGCACAAATGGAAATGAGCATGGTTGCAGAAGGTTATTACGCTACTAAAAGCGCTTACGATTTAAATAAAAAGAATAAGAGTAAAGCGCAATTGCCAATTATTAAAGCTGTTTACGAGATTTTATATGAAAATAAAAACCCTAAAAAAGTCTTTGAGAAATTAGTAGATAAATTAGATTAAACTTTTATAAAACATATAGTGAGATTCCTGCTTTTTACAGGAATTTTATTTTACAAGAATACCTTTCATTTGCATTAAAGGTACCGTTTGTAAGGCCTTTTCATTAATGGTGTTTTTTCTAAATAAATAGCTTTTATCATACATTTTGTTGCCTTCAAAAAAGGTGACTTTAAATTCGTTATTTAGTTCTATAACCTTTTCTTGTAAAAATTCAATTTTAGCATAACTTCTTGCTGGCAGTTTTGCTATGGTATGTCGCATTACAGGTGTTAATTTAGTGTCGCTATACCCTCTAGAAACAATAAGTACGGTGTCTAGATCTTTATCGCTATTGTTAATGATATAAGCATTCCAATCTAAAGTTTTATACTCTAAATGTTTTTCTTGCACAACAGTAACGTAAACATCTTGTACTTTTGGAAATTCAATATCTTTTTTCATAAAATGGTATTTAAAATCTAAGGCGTATTATCTTTCAGTTTTCAAAAATAGAAAATCCAACACATTTTAGTTGTGTTAATTTGTGATATTCGTAGCTAAATTATTTGAAATAACTAAATAATCGTGCTAAACATACCATTTGTAATTTTACATAGCATTTTAAAACTATAAACAGGTAGAATAAATCTTACCTTTAAGTCCATTATGAAGCGAATATTAAGTTATATCTATCCCGTTACTAAAACCATAACGTCAAAATATAGTGGTGAATTAGAAATTACTTGGTATAACGGGAGAAAGCATCTTAATTCAGAAAATGCTAATTACAGTTATGGATCTTTACAGCGTATTTTAAAATTTGGACTTCAGAAAATAAACCTTAACAGTGTTAATTCTGTTTTAGTTTTAGGCATGGGTGGAGGAAGTGTTATTGAAACGCTTAGAAGTGATTTTAGCTATACTAAATTTATAGAAGCAGTAGAACTAGATCCTGTTGTTATTGATATTGCTAAAACGGAATTTGGTATTACTGAAAGTAGTCAATTAAAAATCAATTGTGCAGATGCTTTTCAGTTTATAAAGACAAATACAAAACCTTTTGACTTAATTATTGTTGACCTTTATATAGATCTTACCGTACCCGATAAATTTTTGAGTCAAGAATTTTGGACTTCCGTTTTAAACTCAAAATCATCAAAAGGTTTTATTCTCTTTAATGCTTCGGTAAAGGCTTCTAATGAGAGTAAAATTGATAGTTTGGTGAATTATTTTAAATCAAAAGTATTTAAAGTTGATATCTATAAAAAAGTAAATAATACCAATACTGTAATCATTGCTAGTGGTTTATAATGATTTTTAATTAGTATATTGTAAGAACTTAATTTTACAATATGCGAAAAAAATGTCCAGAATGTGGTGATTTAATTATCGGTAGAGTTGATAAGAAATACTGTAGTGATGGTTGCAGAAACGCACAAAATAACCGTCTCAATAAGGATTCTAAGAACCTAATTAGAAATACCAATAACCGATTAAGAAAAAATTATAGAATTTTAGAAGCACTTAATCCTAATAAAAAGATGAAGTGCTCTAGAGCTAAGCTTATAGAAAAAGGTTTTGATTTTAACTATTTTACAAGTACTTATACCACTAAAGCTGGTACGATTTATTACTTTGTTTACGACCAAGGTTATTTGCCACTAGAAGGTGAGTATTATGCTTTAGTAAAACGTGATGATTAGCTTCCTTTTGTAGTACTATTCCAATTTTCAGATTTAAGCTCTAGAGCCGCAATTAAAATATCTTTTTGACTAATTTGTCCAATTAATTTACCGTTTTCAACAATAGGGAAACGCCTTCGCTTAGAATTTAAAAACTTATTTGTAGCATCAAAAATATTCATATTTCCATCAATGGTTTCAACACTAATAGCCATTCGTTTATCTACAGTATCATGTTTTAATGGCATATTGTAATATCTACTTTCGCTTAATTGCTTTAAACAATCTCCTTCAGAAATAATTCCAATTAATTCTTGTTTGTCATTTACCACAGGACCACCAGAAATCTTATTCTTTATTAAAGTTTCTACAACTTCTTGTATAGGTTGATTGGGTTTAAATGTTATAAGATTTGTAGACATATAGTCTCTGACTCTTAACATTTTTGTTTCGGTTATATTTTGTTGTTTACGTGCGCCTTGAAAATTTTTAATAGCCATAAGATTGTTGTTTATAAATTAGAGATTGTCTTAAAGTTACTGAAAATTAATGACTTAATAAAATGGAGCTGTAAAGGCATAAATATTCATTATCTTTAAACACGTAAATTATTTGATTGTATTGAAAGGACAAATTAGTATTATAGGTTGTGGTTGGTTAGGGTTTTCTTTGGCTACTAAACTGGTAGAGTTAGGGTTTAAAGTTCAAGGTTCTACAACCTCTAGAGATAAATTAGAGGTATTAAAATTACATGGTATAGCGCCCTTTTTAGTAAGCTTAACTGAATCTGGAGTTTCAGAAGAATGTGCTCAATTTTTAACAGGAAGTGATACTGTAATTATTAATATTCCACCAGGATTAAGGAGAAACCCGAATAAAAATCATGTTGTAGAAATAGAACATTTAATCCATCAAATTGAAAAACAGAGCATAAAACACGTTTTGTATATCAGTTCTACTTCGGTATATGAAGATGAAGTTCCTTTTCCTGTTATAACAGCGAAAACACTTCCTAATGCAAGTGCGGATAATGGTAAGCAACTTATAGAAATAGAAAAAATGCTCCAATCTAATCCTTATTTTAAAACCACCATTTTACGCTTTGGAGGTTTGATAGGAGATGAGCGTCATCCTGCAAAATTCTTATCAGGGAGAAAAGGTATTTCTAATCCGGAAGCTCCAATAAATTTAATTCATAGAACAGATTGCATTTCAATTATTGCTCATATACTTGATAATGATCTTTGGGGTACAACACTCAATGCTGTTTATCCAAGCCATATTTGTAAAAAAGACTATTATACAAATTACTGTGCTGCCAAAAATTTACCCTTACCAGAATTTAGTACTGCAGAAGAAAGTAAAGGGAAAATTGTAGAAAGTAAAATATTGGTACAACTTTTGAATTATACTTTTAAAGTGGTGCCTTAGAAATTAATAGATTTTTAAGACCTTTTCTTATTAATTTTTATAGATTTAACCTCATATTTTCAATAAATTAAAGAACAATAAACTTAAGGACAGATGAAGACTATTACAATTGCAATTCTTATGTTATTTTCGGTAAGTATTTTTGCGCAAAGCAATACAGAACTGAAAAATCATTTTGAAGACTATTACAAACAAATGAAAAAACAAGGAGATACTCAAGGCGTTATTAATGCTATGACACATCTCGAAGTTATAGAGCCTTCTGTGGCGCGTAAAGATACTTTAGCATACATATACCTTTCTGATGGACAATATATGCAAGCTTTAAATACTATTGGAGTTGAAAAAAATGCAACAGATTCTGATATGAATGTTGAGGTAAAAGCATTAGCGTTAAAAAACTTAAATCAACCAAAAATGGCACTTGATCATTTTGAAGTGCTTTATAAGCGTGATCCTAATGTTTACTTGGCTTATGAATTAGCAGATATGAAAATTCAAACTAAAGATTTAGCAGGAGCGAAATTAAATATAGAATATGGTTTAGCTAATGTAAAAGACGATATGAAACGTGCTTTTTATGAGCGCCAACAACCTTACGAAACTTCTATGAAAGCTAGTTTGTTGTATTTAAAAGGCCTTTTGTCATTCACAGAAAACAATACTGAAAATATAGATTCTGCATTAAAATTTATGAATGATGCTTTAGCTATTGACCCTAATTTTAACTTAGCTAAAATAAGTAGAGAAGCATTAGAGGCTCAAAAAGCACAACGTGCACAACAAGCAGCAGGTAAAAAGAATTAATATTTTTTACATATCATAAAAAAAGCAGCTCATTGAGCTGCTTTTTTGTTTTATATCTAGATTGATTTATTTACCAGATTCTTACACGCTTTTCAGGTGCTAAATACATTGAGTCTCCTTCTTTAATATTAAAAGCCTCATAGAAAGCGTCTATATTTTTTAAAGGTTGTGTCGCTCTATAAATTCCAGGAGAGTGTGGGTCAGATTTAATTTGTGATCTTAATCCCTCTTCTCTTGTTAATGTTCTCCATACAGTAGCCCAAGACATAAAGAAGCGTTGTTCTGGTGTAAAACCATCAATGTTTTCTGGTCTTCCATGTTCTTCAAAATAAAGTTGTAAACCATCATAAGCACCTAGTACACCACCAAGATCTCCAATGTTTTCTCCTAGAGTATAAGCTCCGTTAATGTAAACGCTATCTAAAACTTTAATAGCAGAATATTGATCCGCTAAAGCTTTTCCTCTTTTTTCAAATTCTACTAAATCTTCTGGTGTCCACCAGTTATTTACATTTCCATCTCCGTCAAAACGTGCACCAGAATCATCAAAAGCATGAGAAATTTCATGACCAATTACAGCACCAATTCCACCATAATTTACAGCTTCATCAGCTGTGTAGTTGTAGAAAGGAGGTTGTAAAATAGCCGCAGGAAAAACAATTTCATTGTTCATTGGGTTAAAATAAGCATTAACGGTTTGTGGCGCCATTCCCCATTTAGATTTATCAACAGGTTCGTTAATGTCTTCTAAGTTTTTCTTTTGAGCCCAAGCACCAACAGCCATCATGTTTTCTGCATACGTGTTACCTTCTTCTATTTGCATAGTTGAGTAATCTTCCCATTCATCTGGGTAAGCAATCTTAACGGTGAATTTATCAAGCTTAACAATGGCTTTCTTCTTTGTTTCTTCGCTCATCCAGTCTAGCTTATTAATTCTGTTTTGAAAAGCCTTAATAACGTTTGCAATCATTTTTTCAGCTTTCACTTTTGCTTCTGGTGGAAATTTAGCTTGTACATATAATTGTCCTATTGCTTCACCTACGCTACCATCTACAGTTCCTAAAGCACGTTCGTCTGCTGGGCGCATCGCTTTAGATCCATTAAGTGTTTTTCCGAAAAATTCCCAATTAGCTTTCTCCATTTCGGTTGTAAGCATACTTGCTGAATTATCTAGCGTATTCCAAACCATCATTGTTTTTAGGTCTTCTATTGGAGTCGCTTTTAAAAATGCATCCATCGCTTTCATGTAAGCAGGTTGCATTACAGTAAGTGTGTCTACTTTTTTGTCAACACCCATATCATCCATTAATTTTTGCCAATTAATAGAAGGTGCCATTTTTTGTAAATCTGTAAGTGCCGTTGGATTATTAAAATTTCTAATATCTCTACTTGCTACTTTATCTAAACGTGGCTTTGCTAATTCTGTTTCTAAAGCTAAAATCTTTTCTGCTGCAGTGCGTGCATCTGCTTCTGAGTAATTAATGTATTGAAGCATTCTTGTGATATGATCTACATATTTACCTCTGATTTCTACAGTTTTTTCATCTTCATCTATATAATAATCGCGTTGTAAGCCTAAACCACCTGGAAATACCCAAGCCGTATTCATACTACTATCATTAAGATCTGCATTAGCTCCAATACCTGCAAATGGTGCTGCAACTCCTAACGTAGAAGCAAAAACGGTTTGCATATCGCTAAGATTTTTAATGCTATTTATTTTATCTAATAAAGGTTGTAGTGGTGTAATACCAGCTTCATTACGTGCAATAGTATCTAATTCAGATTCGTAAATTAATAACGCTTTTCTTTGGTCAGATCCTTCAGTGTAAGTTCCTAATTCTTTTGATGTTTTTAAAATATCTAAAACATCATGCCTTGTAGACTTACGTAAAACTCCAAATCCACCCCAGCTAGATTCGTCATCCGGAATGGTATTGCTCTTGGCCCAATTACCATTGACGTAATTATAAAAATCATCTTTTGGATTTACAGTTGTATCCATGTTTTCTAAAACAATTCCTGGCGTTTTTACTTCTGCCATGACTTTCTCTTTTTTAGCTTCTTCTTTACAAGATACTATTGTAAAAAATGCTAAACCTGATATCGCTACTATGCGACTAAAATTGGTTTTCATAATTCTATTATTGTTTAATTTTAATTGAGAATAATTAGCTATAAGTCTATTAGTGTTTTAAAATGTTACAACTTGCTATAGTTTATATATTTAATTATTCGGGTACTATTTTACTGTATATATCGCGTTCTAATTTTTTATTCATCATATCATTTAAATTAGAAAATGCGATAAAAAGGCCTTTTATGTTCTCTATTTTTTCGCTTCGTTCAATGTTGTCTAAAGTGAGGCTTTCATTAAGTTTTAATAGTTCTGTTTCTATAATTGTATTTCTAGATAGGATAGGATTGGTGCTAAATACTTCTGGAATTTGAGCATCGTACTCTTTTATAAACTTTTTTAATACTTCTATATCACCATTAAAAAACGAAAAATCTCCTCTTTTTAAATAGCTAAGTTGTGTTGCTAATTCATGATATTTTTCCCAAGTTCTGATAGCATCCTCAGTCTCTCGACTTAGTGCAAAGTCTTTATATTGGATACTTTCAATTGTTTTTGCAGTGATTTTTGCATGATGATCGGTAGTTGGGGTTGTTTCAACTTCTGTATTGTTTTTTGTGTCATCGTCGCAATTAGTTACAAGAATAAAACTCAAAAATAAAATGACAAATCTAATTTTCATAAGTAGCTATTAATTTGACTGTAAATATACTAAACTATCTTTTTTTTATTTTAATATATGTGTATCATACGAAGTTGAGGAATTCATGAAAATAAACCTTTCAATTTTTGAAAAATTTAATATTTCAACGCGTTAATTCTTATTACTTTTGGCGAAAATTATCAATAAAATAAATGTCTTCAAAAATATTAATCATCGGTGCCTGTGGGCAAATAGGAACAGAGTTAACCACTAGGTTAAGAGAAATCCATGGTGTAGATAATGTCGTTGCGAGCGATATTAATACACGTAATTTAGATCTAGTTAATGCTGGTCCTTTTGTTATTTTAGATGCTAAAAATTTTAATGCTTTAAAAGATTGTTGCATTAATCATAATATAGATACCATTTATCTAATGGCTGCTTTATTAAGTGCTACGGGAGAAAAATACCCAATGGAAGCTTGGGATTTAAATATGAATTCGCTTTTTCATGTTCTTAACTTAGCGAAAGCTAAACAAATTAAAAAAGTATTTTGGCCAAGTAGTATTGCTGTTTTTGGACCTACAACTCCAAGTGAAAACACACCTCAACATACCATTTGTGAACCTACAACGGTTTATGGAATTACAAAACAAGTTGGTGAGCGTTGGTGTGAATACTACCATGATAAATATGATGTAGATGTAAGAAGTATCCGTTACCCAGGTATTATTAGTCATAAGGCTATGCCAGGTGGAGGAACAACAGATTATGCCGTAGAAATATATCACGAAGCTATAAAAAATGGTAAGTATGAAAGTTTTTTATCTGAAAACACTAATTTACCCATGATGTTTATGGATGATGCCATTAAAGCGACTACAGATATTATGGCTGCTGCACCTGAAGATTTATCGATAAGATCATCTTATAATTTATCTGCGATTAGTTTTACACCACAAGAAATAGCTGAAAGTATTAAAGCAGAAATGCCAGATTTTGAAATTACGTATCAACCCGATTTTAGACAAGCTATTGCTGATAGTTGGCCTTCTTCTATTGATGACAGTGTTGCACGTAAAGATTGGAATTGGTCTCACAACTTTAATCTTGAGAAAATGACTTCTGTAATGTTAAGTGAATTAAAGAAGAAGTATGATGCTTAAAAATTAAGCAGACGTGATAAAATAAAAAAAGCCTAAACTTTGTTTAGGCTTTTTGCTAGCTAAATAAATGTGCTATTAATCATTAATTTATATAATATGATTCAATTATCTTGGCTAGATGTTGTTAACTCACTTAACTATTTTAAGTTTAGATATAAATACTTTTAAATCTAAAACAGCAAAGTACTGAAAATAATATGTTTAAAACGAAGAACTGTTAATATATCCGTTGAAATACATTTAATTTTAACATTTGCACTTTTGTAGCGTTATATTATTCTGAAATAATATCAAAACCAGTATAAGGAATTAATGCTTCAGGAATTTTAATACCATCTTCTGTTTGGTAATTCTCTAAGATTCCGGCTAATACTCTTGGTAAGGCTAAAGAACTCCCATTTAATGTGTGGCATAATTCGTTTTTACCTTCACTATTTTTAAATCGTAATTTTAAACGATTAGCTTGAAAAGTTTCAAAATTAGAGATTGAAGAAATTTCTAACCAACGGTCTTGCGCTGTTGAGAATACTTCAAAATCATAAGTTAATGCAGATGTAAATCCTAAATCACCACCACATAATCTTAGAATTCTGTATGGTAATTTTAAATCTTGTAGAATTCCTTTTACATGTTCTACCATGCTTTCTAAGGCTTTGTAAGAATTGTCAGGATGTTCAACACGAAGTATTTCAACTTTATCAAATTGGTGTAACCTATTAAGTCCTCTTACATGAGCACCATAACTACCGGCTTCACGTCTAAAACAAGGTGTATAACCTGTGATACTTATAGGTAGATCATTTTCATTTAAAAGTGTGTCTCTAAAAATGTTAGTAGCAGGGACTTCAGCAGTTGGTATTAAGTATAAATTATCTGCTGTAACATGGTACATTTGTCCTTCTTTATCTGGTAATTGACCTGTTCCAAAACCAGAAGCTTCATTCACTAAATGTGGTACTTGATATTCTGTATAACCTGCTTCTGTGTTTTTATCTAAAAAATAAGCGATTAATGCACGTTGTAACCTTGCACCTTTACCAATATAAACAGGGAAACCGGCTCCGGTAATTTTGTTACCTAATTCGAAATCTATAATGTTGTATTTTTTTGCTAATTCCCAATGTGGTAAAGCACCTTCATGTAATTTAGGAATATCTCCTTCTCTAAAGGTTTCTTCATTGTCTTCATCTGTATTACCAGCTGGTACAATAGGGTTTGGTACATTAGGAATTCTGTACAATAACTGAGAAAGTGCATAGACTTTATCTCCAAGATGCTGTTCTAATTCCTTAGTTGTTTCTTTTAATTGTGTTGTTTTTTCTTTTAAAATATTGGCTTTTTGTACTTCGCCAGATTTAAAAAGATTTCCTATTTCTTTGGATAATGTGTTAGATTCTGCTTTTGTATTGTCTAATTTAGTCTGTATCGCTTTGCGATCTTCGTCTAAAGCAATCGCTTCATTAATCATTTCTGTAGCATCAATATTTCGTTTTGCTAAACGTGCAATGATGTCTTCTTTATTCTCTTGTATAAAAGCAACTTGTAACATATCTTTATTTTAGGTATTTAACCAATTGTATTCAGTATACAACAAGCTACAAAAGTAAAAAGAAAATGAGCAAGAAAAAATATAAATTAGTCTATTTTAATTGAAGTATTCATTTAACTAATAGCTGCTATTTTTAATGCTGCTTTTTAACGCGAAATTTTAATTTTGAGTCATGTTAATCTAATTTTGAAGGCAGAATCCAATCTTCATGTTTAAAAGGATGCCATTCTTCATTTGCAATATCTACTTCTGGGTCTATAAATCGTTGCGAAGGTCTGCCATTAACTCCTACAAATGAATTTACATAAACCTTTACCGGAATCCCCTTTTTAGCAAAATCTTGTTTAATATACTTAGAAAATTGCCATATTACATCGGGTTTTGTACTGGCTCCCCGTTGTTGTTTTTTAGTCAAAAAATAATTTATATTAAAAGGGATCATTTTATTTGTATTGGCATCAATTACTTTGTAGGTTATTCTAGCTTGTTTGCTGCGTAACATCATTCTCCAGGATAGTCTATGGCCTTCTTCTGTCCATAAAACATCATCTTTAAAAAAGTGATTTCTTAACGGTAATCCTATTTGAAAACAAAAATAAATTAAAAAGAAAGAAACCAATACTTTACTGTATTTAGGGATAATAACCTCGTTAGTATCGTAGTAATCTTTTTGTTTTAAGAATATGTTTCTAACAATTTTAGGTTCAAAAAAGAATAAACAAAAAGCTAAAGACATATATGGAAATATACCGACTTGAAAAACGATTGAATTAAATAAATGAAAGAAAATTGAACCGTAAAACGCATATTTACGAGTGGGCTTAAATAATAACAGAGGAATGATTAATCCGTCAAATAAAATTCCTCCATAAGCCAAAAAGAGATGAGTGGTTTTCTCTTGTAAAAGATCGCCAATAAGAATATAGTTTTCTTTTCTTTTCATAAATATTTCCATCACAGTGCCGTCTAACCAATCTGGGTAGATTTTTGCTTTTGAAGCATAGGTGTAAAGAATAAGAAGCTGAACTATAAAAAGCCACTTACACCAATTTGGCATCGAAATACTTTTTAGAGAAGGGTTTAGTTTAACATCTATTGAGGCATAGCGATTTGCTGGTAATAAAGCCATTAAAAAGCTCAATAACATTAGTAAATAATAATGATTGTTATAAGAGGTTTTTTGCATTAGGTACGTGGCTGTCCACATTAAAGCAAATACCAGTATGCTGGTTCTGTATTTATAGCCTAACATAATAAAAATTGCAAAAATACCCATCATAGCGTAGTAAACATACATCCAATTCCCTGGAAGTGGTTGTAACCATTCGAACCCAATAAAAGAAAATGTAAATTTAGGATCTATTAAATTGCGTTTTACCCAACCTGTAAAAATAGCACCAAAGGCCTCTAGGAAGCATAGAAACCCAAATATTATTCTAAAAACAATTAATCCGGAATTGTCTATGTGCTTAAAGAGGAACTTATTCATATTAAATTATTTATGAAATTGTGGGCATTAACCATATCGTTTTTAAGTTGAATTTTTAATGCTTCAAGGTTCTCGAATTTTTGTTCGCTACGTAAACGTTTTAAAAATTCAATTCTTATTTCTATATCGTAAAGATCTTTATTAAAATCGAAAAAATGAACTTCTATAGAGCGTGTTTTGCCATCCACAGTGGGGTTAGTACCTATATTCATCATTCCGTAAACAGTTTCATTGTCGATCATAGATTTTACAATGTAAACACCGTCATTTGGTATTAATTTATAAGTTGCAGTTACATCAATATTTGCTGTAGGGAACTCTATAGTTCTACCAAGTTCTTTTCCTTTTATAACAGTTCCTGTAATAAAGAAATTATACCCTAAATACGAATTTGCTAAATCTACTTTTCCTTGGTTTAAAGCGGCTCTGATTTTTGTAGAACTTATGGTAACGTCTTCTATGTCTTGAGCCGTTATTTCTTCGACTTTAAAATCTAATTGATTAGCAAATGCTCTAAGGTCTTTAATATTAGCACTTCTGTTTTTGCCAAAATGATGATCGTAACCAATAACAATTTGCTTGGTGTTTAATTCATCTACTAAAATTTTTTGTACGTAATCTTCAGCAGATAAATTAGCGAATTCTTTGGTGAATTCTTTTACAATAACCTCCTTGATTCCTAATGTTTTTAATAGTTTAACACGTTCTTCTATGGTGTTTAAAAGTCTAATAGAATTGTCTTTTTGAAGCACCATTCTTGGATGCGGAAAAAGTGTTAATACCACAGGGGTATAACCTTGCTTTTCTGCAAGTTTTACGACCCGTTTTAGTATTTTTTGATGCCCGATGTGTACACCATCAAAGGTGCCTATTGTTGTGACTTTTGGCGAATTATTCGTCAAGTTTTGCGTTTTATGAGTTATTGATGTTAAATTTAAATGTATATCTGTAAAAAAACATAAATTCGGAGAATTATAATTTTTTACTCAAACACTTATGAAAACAAAACTACATTTTGTTTTGTCATTATCCTTCTTTTTAACTGTATTTTCGGTAATGGCTCAGCAGAGTTACTGGCAAAAAACAGAAAAAAATCAATTAAGGATTAATGGTAATACAACGACTCTTAATTCAAAATTTTATCAAACATATCAATTAGATATTGATAGTTTTAAAGCGAAACTTGTTAATGCACCATTAAGATCTGCATCAACTTCTGCATCTAATATTACAATATACCTTCCTAATGTAAAAGGAGAATTAGAACCTTTTTCAGTTGTTGAAACAAGGCTTTTGTCTAAAGAATTAACGGAATTACATCCAAATATTAAAACGTATTTAGGGTTTAGTAAAAAGACGCCAGGTGTAAGAGCTCGTTTTAGTGTAACACCACAAGGCTTGCAAAGTATGGTGACTTACCCTGGGGATGATATGAATTTCTTAGTACCTCAAAGCAAAACAGATTCAACGTCTTATATTGTTTATAGTAGAGCAGCACGAGAAGAGGGATATAAAGATTTTGAATGTTTAACGGAAGATTTCGCTGTAAAAAAGAAAGGTACAACGAACAGCAATAGAGATGCAAATGATCAATTGCTAAGGACGTTTAGAATAGCCATATCTACAACTGCAGAATATACTAATTTTTGGGATGACGGTAATGCTGCTAATGGAAATGCTCAAGAAGATGCTTTAGCTCAGGTAGTTTCAACTTTAAATAGACTTAATGAAGTATTTGAGGTTGATATGGCAGTGTCTTTCACTTTAGTTACAGGTGAAGAGATTATATATGTAGATGAAGACGACGATCCTTATACAGGAAGTTATAATTCAGAATTACAGTCAACATTAACAAGTGTAATCGGCGAAGAAAACTATGATATTGGGCATTTATTTGCTTATGATAATAATAACGGTAATGCAGGTTGTATTGGTTGCGTTTGTGTAGATGGTTCTAAAGGAAGTGGTTTTTCAGCACATGAGTTTACGGATAATAACGGAGGTCCTTATATGACTGATTTTTTTGATATTGATTATGTACCACATGAAATGGGTCACCAAATGGGAGCAAATCATACATTTTCTAATTCTTCTGAAGGAACAGGTGTAAATGCAGAACCAGGTAGTGGTACAACTATAATGGGGTATGCTGGAATTACTGGTAGTAATGATGTACAGGATCATTCGGATCCTTATTTTCATTATTATAGTATTACACAAATTTTAAATAATTTAGAAAGTAGAACTTGCTGGCTTGGTACTGCTATTGTTAACAATGCGCCAATAGCAGATGCGGGTTCAGATTATACTATCCCTATGGGAACTGCTTTTGTGCTTAAAGGTGATGCAACAGACACTGACACAGATGATGTGCTAACCTATACTTGGGAGCAAATAGATGATGGTGTATCGTCATTTTCAAATTTTGGTCCAGATAAGACTTCAGGAGCTGTTTGGAGATCACGACCTCCAAGTACCTCAAAGGATCGTTATATGCCGATAATTGAACGTGTAGTTTCTGGTGAATTAACAGAATCTAACCCTGTTGAAACAACTGATAACACTTCTTGGGAGACTGTGTCTAATGTTGCAAGATCTTTAAATTTTGCACTAACAGTTAGAGATAGAAGTGAGGGTAATGGCATTGGTTTAACACCTCAAAGCGATTTTGATACTATGCTTGTAAATGTAGATGCAACAGTAGGTCCGTTTGTTGTAACATCTCAATCTGCCAATGAAACTTGGGATGCTGAATCTAGCCAGGTCGTTACTTGGGATGTTGCAGGTACAGATACAGGTAACGTAAATACATCAACAGTTAATATTTTGCTATCTACTGATGGTGGATATACGTATCCTTACCTTTTGGTTTCTGCTGTTCCTAATGATGGAGAACAGATCATAACAGTGCCTATCATTAATGGAGGTTCTTCTACTGTTAGGGTAAAAGTTGAAGCGAATGATAATATTTTTTATGCTATAAATTCAACAAATTTTAGTATTCAAGAAGCTGAATTTGTATTGAATTATGAAGAAAATAGGGTTGCGGTTTGTTCTCCTGATGATGCCGTGTTTAATTTTACTTATAATACCGTCTCAGGGTTTTCTGCAACAACGACATTTAGTGCTCAAGGGTTGCCAACAGGAGCCTCGGTATTATTTTCGCCTTCAGTTGCTAGTGTGGATGATACAATGGTAATGGTAAATGTAAGTGGAATAGAAAATTTAGCTGCAGGTAATTATCCTTTTACAATAGAAGCAACATCGGGATCAATAATAAAGACGATCGATTTAGATTTTGATGTATTTACTTCTAATTTTTCTCCATTAAATTTATTAACTCCTACTAATGGATCTGCAGGTGTTTTAGTAGGTTCAGTTGTTTTTACTTGGGAAGAAGATGTTAACGCAACATCTTATGAGATTGATATTGCTACAGATTCTGAATTTACAGATGTTATAGAGACTTCTGTTATTAACAGTCCAACTTATACAATATCTACTTTAAGTTTAATGACTTCTTATTTTTGGAGAGTTAGAGGTATAAATGATTGTGCATTGGGTGGTTTTTCGGTAAATAATTTTACGACATCAAGTGTAGATTGTGATTTTTATAGTTCTTTAGATACTCCAATTAATATTTCTGCAGCAGGAAACGTAACTTATACGTCTATATTAAATATTGTAGAAGAAGGAGTTATTACAGATGTCGCTGTTTTAATAAATATTAGTCATACTTATACTAGTGATTTAGATATCTCTTTAACAAGTCCAAGTGGAACAACAATAGAATTATCAACAGATAATGGAGGGAATGAAAATAATTATACCGAAACAATATTTGATTCAGAGGCTTCTGCATCTATTGTTAATGCTTCTGCTCCATTTACGGGTAGCTTTTTGCCTGAAGGAGATTTGTCATTATTATATGGTGAGCCTTCTGCAGGAAATTGGGTTTTAACAGTGGTAGATGATACGGCACTAGATGGTGGTTCAATTGAAGAATTTACATTAGATTTATGTTTAGAGCCAACCTTATCGGTTGATGAAGTAGCTTTAGATTCTGATTTAACTATTTATCCTAATCCTAATAATGGTTCTTTTAATATTTTAATCGGTAACCCACAATCTACTAAAATAAAAATTGCTGTTTACGATATTAATGGAAGAAGAATCTTTGAAGAGCAATTTAATGCCAATCAAAGCTTTGATGAAAAAATAGATTTAAACCAAGTACAGTCTGGTGTCTATTTAATTAAAATTACAGATGGTCTTTTTGAAAGTATTAAGAAGATTGTAGTTAACTAATATTAAAATATTTTAACTTAAAAAGCGGTCTAAATTAAATTTTTAGACCGCTTTTTTTATTTTCCATTAAATTGATTCATAGTTGTGTTAACTCCGGCTAAAGCAAAAGATTTTACAAGTTCTGCCGAAATTTTTAAGCGCTCCTTAAGTTGTGTGTTTTCTTCATCGGTCCATTCGCCTAAAACATAATCAATTTGTCGGCCTGTGCTAAATGCATCACTAATACCAAATCTAAAACGGTTATAGCTTCCAGTTTGTAATTTATCTTGTGTGTCCTTTAGGCCGTTATGGCCTCCGGCACTACCTTTGGTTTTTAGTCTAAGCGATCCAAAAGGAAGATTTAAATCATCGGTTATAACGAGTAGATTTTCTAAAGGTATTTTTTCTTTCTCTAGCCAATATTTTATAGCCTTTCCACTAAGGTTCATAAATGTACTAGGCTTTAAAAGGATTAAAGTTCTTCCCTTTATTTTTAATGTAGCAACATCACCAAGTTTTACTGTTTCAAAGAGAATGTCATTTGTTTCGGCTAAATAATCAAGAATTTTAAAGCCAATGTTGTGTCTGGTGTTTGCATATTTTTCGCCTATGTTTCCTAAGCCTACGATTAAGAATTTTTTCATTTTATCTTCTTCTGTGCGTTCTGTTTTGTTACTAAAACCAAACCATGTTTTTATAAAACTATACATACTGTATTTCTAGTTTGTACAAAAATAAAAAGAAGTTGACTAAAAACTAATTATATCGTTATGGTCTTTGGTTTGTGGATTTAGTTTTTGAAGCTGTTTATATACAGACTTACAATTTGTAGCTCACTTTAAACATCAGAATACGAGGTAGAATAAATGTTCTACTATCACTAATTACAAAAGCGTTGAACGAATTCTGTTGTTTAAAACGTGTATCAAAAAGGTTAGTAGCATTTATCTCAAATCCCCAAGGACTATCTTCAATTTGGTAGAATAACGATGCATTTGCCGTGTCAAAAGTGGTTTTGGTATCGAGACTTTTGTTGTTGTAATTATCAAAGGTATAATCTGCTTTAAAGATAAAATCCTTTAAAAAATCGTATTCTAAGATGACTTCTAATTGGTCATTTTCAAAATTAGAGACGTTATTTAAGGCTTTATAGTTATTAAAATCTTTGGTGTAATTAATCTCTACGTTGGGATAATTTTTAAAAGATGTTTCTATGCCAATGGTGGAAGCGATAGATTTTGAAATATTAAGATTGGTTTCGTCATTTAAAATTTGATAAAAATCATTATAACTAAAACGATTACTCAGGTTATAGCTAATTTTATTTATTTTTTTTGAAATGCGCCCACTAAGCACCCAGTTATGTTCTGGCTGATCAAACATAGTGGTTGTGTTAAAGGATTCTATACCATTAAGTTCAGAAACTGTTTTTATAGTTTTTAAGCGTTTATTAAAACTGGTGTTTAAGTTAAAGTTAAGACCTCTAAACAAACTAAATTTATAATAACTCAATGTTGCAGAATGATACAACTGATTTTCTAGTTGATTATTGCCTCTATAAACACTATTAAAATTTGAGAGTACAAAATTATTAGCTAATTGGTTAATACCAGGAAAGCGAGCATTCAGTTTGTATTTAAAATTGAGTTTTTCGCTATTATTAAATTCTACTTTTGTTGTGAATTGTGGCAAAACTAGATTTTTAGAAAACGTTTCTGAGTCTTCAAACTGTTGCGTTCGCCATAAATACCCATGATAAAACACAGCGGGTTTAAACGTGGCAATGCCAATTTGAAATTTATATTCTAATCCCAAATAGGTGTCTATAAAACTATAGCCAAAATCATTGCCAAAACCAGCAGAGCTAAAATTATTAATACTACCATCATTAAGTAATTGTACATCTTCATTGTAGAAATCGTTAAAAGATGTATTAACGCCTAAACTTGTATAGAGGTGGTTAAAGTTATTAATTACCCAATAGTCTTTTATAATGGCGTTAAAATTATGCGACGTTGATCTTTTAGTCTGTAGAATATTGTAAACAGCATCATCTTCCAAAGGAATTAAGCCTTGTAAAATCTGCTGATTAGTTAGCCACTCGGTAATCGGTTTATCATTCTGAAAATTATAAGTCGCTTCTAAGGTTGCTGTGTGCGCTTTAGATAATTTGCGACTGTAAGTAATGTTTTGTTTTAGATTAAGTGCCGTAACATCTGTTAAAGTCGTAATGCTATTGTTTTGGTCTGGGTTCATTGTATTTACAAAACCATGACTATCATTATTGGTCACCTTAACAAAAGCGTTATAAGCAAAATCTTCTTTATAACTTGGGTCGTAATCTATGGTTACTTTACCAATGGTAAAAAAGTTGTTGAGATTATTGGCAACTGTTCTATCTTCAGTAAAAGGGTCTGCAATATTTTGGTAAGAATTTAGCGTATTGCTAGCTGTTTGGGTCTTAGAGTTAGATGTAATTAAATAACCACTAATATCTGTATGTTTAGAAACGGATTGCCTAATATTTAAAGCTCCAAATTGGTTAGTATTATCTGTAAAATCTTGGTTATTGAGGTATTGCGCAAAATCGCTATTAAATAAACTAAAATAATTACCAGCATCATCTAGTAGTTTACCAAAACCACCTTCAAATTCTAAATAATCTCTAAAACTAAAACTTTTTATTCCTTGGTTGTTTAAGTCGCCTATAAAATTAACATTGGTTTTTGGGCTGTAATAAAACAAATTAGGATGCAACAAATATCGCTCTTCAATGCCAGCACCAGCTTCTATATCACCAAACACAAATTTCTTTTTGTCTTCTTTTAATAAGATATTCATTGCCATATCCTCAGAGTCTTGCAAGCCTTTTAGCATAGCCACCTCATTGTAATTATCTAAAACTTCTATTTTTTCTACGGCATCTGCTGGTATATTATTTACAGCCAATTTACTATTGCCTGTAAAAAAGGTTTTGTTTTCTACTAAGACTTTGGTTACTTTTTTGCCATTTACCATCACATTACCTGCTCTATCTACTTCTACGCCTGGTAATTTTTTTAAAGCATCTCTTAGTTTGCGTTCTTCTCCAGTTACAAATTTAGAAACATCGTAAGTGATGGTGTCTTTTTTTACGGTTATTGGTGGTGTGTATTTTATGTTAACCTCGTCTAGTTGGTCTGGGTTTTCTTTGAGGATGAAGTTTTTAGAGAGGTTTTGGTCTGTGGTAGTTATAATAATCGTTTGTGGTTTGTAGCCCAAATAACTTACCGTGAGTTCGTAGGTTTGGTTTTTTGCTAAGCCAAGTTTGTAGCTGCCATCGTTTTCGGTGATGGCGAATTTAACGTCTTGGTCGTCTGCTTTGGGGATGGCTAGGATGTTGGAGTAGCTTAGAGGGTTTTGTAAGGTGTCTGATACTTTACCTGAGACTTTGATTTGTTGGGCATTAATAAAAGAAGAAAATCCTGCCAAAAATATCAGGATTACAACAATATATTTTGATGAAAATTTTAACAAAGCTTTCAATATTTATTTTTTCTGTTTGCATATTGTTTAGCAACTATACTGCTAAATTCATCTTCAGAAACTTTTTCGCCTTTTGTAGGCAATTCTATATCGATTGTTTTATCCTTTTTAAAGAATTCTATTTTTTTCAAAGACGTTATGATGCCATTATTATTAAGCTGTAGAATTAAACCTGGCAATCCCCCATAACCATCTGGCCCATAAGGTATTGGAATTTCTGGCGCATACCAAGCTATAACTTCTAATTCGTGTTTGCCTTTAAGGTTGTTTATAATAATAGTGGTTTTTGCTTTATAACACAGGTAATTATCAATTTGTAATGTGTCTTTAGTTAAAATCCAGTCTATTTTATTTTTTTTTATAAGGTAATTCACACCAGCGAATTCTAGTTCGTGTAAAACTATTTCAGAACTACTATCAAAGAATATAGTGCCTTTGAAATTAGCAACCCCTTCTGTCATTGCTTTGACAATAGGATTTACATTACTGTTTAACGATTTATTTTTTTTGTAAAAAGCTTCTCTATCATTAAATACTAATTGATATTCGTGCGTTTCAAGATTTTCTAATATTTTTTTAATAGATTGATCTATATCATCTGAAGTGCCTGATTTATTAATACTTAACGATTCTAATTGTTTACCATAAACCGCATTACCTATTTGGCAAAACATTGATATAGAAAAAAAGTAAAATATTAAGAATGAAATATATTTTTTAGCCATAAGCGCATATTTGTAAAAGACAGTTAAAATTTCACCTTTAACTGTCTGGATAATTTATTGATTCCAATCCTCTTTATTGCCCTCCAGCTTCGTTACAAGCATCATATGCTGCTGCAAACACATTATATGCTGCCATATCTGATGGAATGATTTGAAGTCTATTGGCCATATCGTTCATGAAATTTTGTTCAGCAGAAGCAGCTACATCAAAACAAGTTCCACTATCTAAATCCTCGTTTTGTGTATTCGCATTTACCATTAATGAACTACTCATAAACATTACCACAGCCATAAGGCTAAAAATTCTTTTCTTCATAATTTAAGATTTAAACCTATCATATTTTTAACGAAAGGTTGATTAGTAAATAATTTTCCCTAGTTAACTATAGGGATAATAGTTTTTGAAAAACAAGTTGCTTTTAACTCGTCAAACATATTGCTCAGAAACAAATATTTTAATTTTTAAAATATTCTTCAGCTTTTTTGTTCATTTCATCTATAAGCTTATCAGCCTGTTTTTCAGTAATTAATTGATCTTGATTTGGTACTTCAATTTTTATATCTTTATCGGTATATTCAATTTTTTTTACATAAAGGGAATAATTTTTTTCTTTTATTTCAAATATTAAACCTGGTAAGCCATCGTAAACTACTGGGCCATATGACAATGAGATTTTTGGTGCATACCAAGCTTCAACGATTTCACCTTTATTTTTTCCATATTCTATTTCTCCGATTGCTTTTAAACAAATATAATTTCCGATTTTTTTCTTCTCATTAACTAAATTCCAACTTACTCTTTTTTCGACATCAACTTTTAAGTTTTTGTCTAAAATATTGTAATCATGAATTAATTTATTTTTACTCTTTATATAAATTCCTTCGATGTTAAGAATTTGATTAATTGTTAATAAGTCCAATTTTGATATCGATGGATCATTATATTCGTCTTTTTTGAAAATAGATAAACCTTTAGTTTCATTAACCATTAAAATGTAATTTATTAAATTAGATTTGCTTAATGAACTTTTTAAGATTTTTTTAAAATTTTCAGGTCCTTTGAGTGTGTCAAAATCAATCGAAATGTTTGATTCGTAGTGAATTTCAATATTTGATTGTGAAAATGAACATATAGGAATAATTAGAAATATGAAGTACAATTTTTTCATAAGTATGTTTAAGCTTGTTGATTAAATCTGTTTGCTTTTTCTTGTTCGCACAACTCAGCGTATAATAATGTCATTTGCACTCTTTGAATCGCGGTCGCACCTGTTACAGAACCCCACCATTGAGCATAATAATGCCCTTGCTCAAAACAGGAGGTGGCTTCGAGTTCATAGCTTTTATTATCCATTTTAGAAGCATTCATGCTTCCCATAAACATTACCACAGCCATAAGGCTAAATACTTTTTTCTTCATAATTTAAGACTTTAAACCCATCACATTTTTTAAGATAGGTTGGTTAATAACTAATGTCTCCCTAAAATTTAGGGAATAGAAGTCTTTTAAATTTAGAAGTCATTTGTTCTCTCATTAAGAAAATGAGAAGTAGAAGTCATTTTTTTTGCTATTGTATTCTTTAACAAAATAAAAAGCTTGCGCAAGTTATATGTTTAAACATTTTTTTGTTGGTTGAAACATAAAGAGTGATTTCTAAATTGCTCTAAATGTGGTTTCCAACGCTGTAAATCTAAAAATAAAAAATAGAAGTAGCCAAGGGAATTATGAGAATTTTCTATCAATTTTAAGTTTACGGTTTTTCCGTAATTACGCTGTGGAAAAACCGTAATTAAAATCGTGAGATAATTAAAAATTTAACAGTTTTGAGTTTGAGTTTTGACGTTAAATTTTTGTGGGTGAATATGTTGTTGCGGTTTTTAAAATAGAATCAATCTTTAAAATTAGGGATTTCAAATAATCATTCACAATAGAGTCTATAAATCTTTATATCATAACACACTTACTATTAGGGGTTTGGGTAAATATATCTTCTAAAGGGCCACATCCTCTAGATAAATTGAAATCATTTTGGTAGTTATTGTCAAGGTTTTTCATTTCAAAATTAATAGATGTTGCTTTTTTATTTTTAAGTTGAAAACAATTAATAGATCATTTAAAATAAATCCAAAAGAGTATAGAGGCAAGGAATTGAAACTGTTTTGGTCTAGAAAAAAAATCACTTTTATTCCATCATAACAAAGTATTCAGAATAAATATGCATTTTTGTACTTTCAAATTTGTTAATTCCTAGTGATTTTGAGTGCAATCTAAAGGTTTTAATACTCAAATATTTTAAATAGAGATTATTTTTAATCCTGGTAAGAACATTAATTAGTAAACAATAAAATTCAAATAAAAACTTAAAGATGAATCAAAACAAATTACCTGCAGATCCATTAGCACTTATTTTAGGAATATTAGCATTAGTTATGGGTATTGCTGGTTGTTGCTGTTATGGTATTACGGCAATTATTCCATTAGCAATGTCTATTATTGGTCTGGTGATGGCAAATAAAAGTTTAAGAGAGTTTGGCGAAAACCCAGAGGCTTTCAATCCACAGTCTAGAAGTAATGTAAATACCGCAAGGATTATAAATATTATTGCCATTGTACTTAATGGTTTAGTAGTTCTTTTTGCACTTGCTGCACTTGCTTTTTATGGTACTTTAGTTTCATCTGCCGTTTTAGATGGTATCCAAAATGGAAATTTTGAAGAAGATGATTATTATTATGAGTCTGAATACGAAACAACTATAGAGCCAGAGAGTTCTGAAAATTGGGATGATGATGCATATATTATAGAAGAAGAAGAGGTAGATTCAGTTCAGGTTGAAGAATTATAAAAAAGAAGAGAGACTTTAAAATACAAAAACGCGTTTAACTTTTTAAAGTTAGACGCGTTTTTTGTTTAAATAAAACTTGATTTTCATTCGCTTAACGCCAACTAAGCTGTTAGGTGATGTTTTAGAAAAGAAATATATGATTGCCTTGTTATTATTACATTTGGAACGGTAATTGTATTTGTGATGCTTGTAACATAAAAAATGCGTCACATTAATTATATTTACAAACTAGAGGTTATGAGTCGAGTAATTTAAGAATAAATTATATCGGAGAGGTAATTAATAGCGAGCGTATGTGACCGTAAATAACTAGATATAAGAACATGAAACATTTATTTACTATCATATTATTTTTTGTGGGATTCCAAGCGCCTAATGGTGAGAAGCAATCTGCTTTTCAAGGTGGCGAATGGTTTAAGTTTGAAATGAGTTATAGTGGTTTTCTAAAAGCAGGTAACGCAACACTATCGGTTAATGAAACAAATTTAAAAGGAAAACCTGTTTACCATGTTGTCGGAAAAGGTTGGACCACCGGTGCTATAAAATGGTTTTTTAAAGTAAAAGACCGCTATGAAAGTTATTTTGATAGAGAAACAGGTGTACCGTATAAATTTATTAGAAAAATAGATGAAGGCGGTCATACCAAAGACATTGAAATTAATTTTGATCATGATTCTAGGTTAGCACAAGTAAAGAATCTTAAGAAAAATGAAATAAGTACAGTTTCTACTGAGAAAGATGTTCAAGATATGGTATCCATGTATTATCATCTTAGAAACAAAATTGATATTCCATCTTTAAAAGTAGGAGATGAAATAAAGACGAATATGTTTTTTGATGAAGAGAATTATGGCTTCAAAATAAAATATTTAGGGAAAGAAATTATTAAGACTGAATTTGGTAAAGTTAAAGCGCTTAAGTTTAGACCTTACGTTATGGCAGGTCGTGTATTTAAAGAAGAAGAAAGCTTAACGTTATGGGTAAGCGAGGATAAAAATAAAATTCCATTAAAAATAAAAGCAGATTTAGCGGTAGGTTCTTTAAGAGCAGAGTTAGTTGCTTTTAAAGGTTTAAAACATCCGTTTGAAATCATTTACAAAGAATAATTTAAATATGTCAGAGCAAAAAAATTACGATGATATTGTAAAAGCGCTTGAAGAAAAGTACGCAAAAATAGATCAAGATACAGACGACCATTTATATGGTCTTCTTTACAGTAAACCCATAACCTATTGGGACTATATACAAACTGATGCTTTGTTGAATCTGCAAATTCAACGTACCACACTTCCAGATGAAATGGTATTTATTGGCTATCATCAAATTAACGAATTACTTTTTAAAATGATTCTTTGGGAAATTGCCCAAGTCGCAGAAAAAGAAGATTTAGACGTTACATTTTTCGAAACCAAACTTATGCGTATCAGTCGTTATTTCGATATGTTGTCAACCTCTTTCAATATTATGAGGGAAGGAATGGATGTGGAGCAATATATGAAATTTAGATACACGCTTACACCAGCCAGTGGTTTTCAAAGTGCACAATATAGGCTTATAGAATTTGCTTCTACTGAATTAATTAATTTAATAGATTATAGATTTAGAAAAGATATTGACAGGGAAACTCCTTTTAATCATGCTTTTGAACATTTATATTGGCAAGCCGCAGGAAAAGACCATAAAACCGGTAAAAAATCCGTGCTTTTAGTTAATTTTGAAAAACGTTATAAAGATGAGTTTTTAAGGTTTATGGAAACCTATAATACTAAGAATCTTTGGACGCGTTTTAAGGAGTTACCAGAGAAAGATCAGAAAAGCAAAACGCTTATAAAAGCAATGCGTCATTACGATTATACGGTTAATGTTTCTTGGGTAATGGCACATTACAATGCAGCAAAACATTACATAGATAGTGGTATTGGAGATGGTGAAGCTACAGGAGGAAGTAATTGGAAAAAATATATGCATCCAAAATATCAGAAGCGTATTTTCTTTCCGGAACTCTGGAGTAAAGAAGAAGTAGAAAATTGGGGAAATAATTTATAAGCGATTAATATTAATGCAATTAAAAAAAAGTTTAGCAATATTCATTATTGCAATTAGTTTATGGTCATGTAAAGATGATGATTCTGCAAAGTCTGCCTACGAAAAAGAACAAGCAGAAATTGCTGAAGAAGAAAAAATTCTAGAATTTGGTTTCGATATCAATAATTACATTGTAAAACGAGACACCATTAAATCTGGTGATAGTTTTGGTGAAATTATGCAACGAAACAATATTGGGTATCCTAATATTTTTCAAATTGCAGAAACGACCAAAGATACTTTTGATATTAGGAACTTGCGTGCTGGTAGACCTTACACATTATTATATTCAAAAGGATCAGAAAAAGATAGTCTCCCAAGTCCAAGTACATTTATCTATCAACCAAATCAAATAGATTATGTTGTTATTGGGTTAAAAGATTCTATTCATGCTTATAAGAGCAGAAAGAAAATAACTTATGTTGAAAAAACAGCAACCGGAGTTATAGAAAGTAGTATTTCTGCAACATTAGAAGAAAAAGGATTGAGCCAAAGATTAGCTTATAAAATGGCCGATGAAATTTATGCATGGACTATAGATTTTAGACGTTTACAAAAAGGGGATCGCTTTAAGGTTATCTACACTGATAAATATATTGATGATACTATTTATGCCGGAATTAAAGATGTGAAAGCTGCTTATTTTGAGCATAACGGAGATTCATTATATGCGTTTCAATTTGAAACCGATTCAATAAAAGGTATTAGAGATTATTTTAATGAAGATGCTAAAAATTTACGTCGTGCCTTCTTAAAAGCACCTGTTCAATTTAGCCGTATTTCTTCGCGCTATAATTTAACAAGACGTATAGCTGTTTATGGTTACAAAGTACGTCCACACAAAGGAACTGATTTTGCAGCACCAATTGGTACGCCTATTATGGCAACAGCTAATGGAACCGTTATAGAGTCTACAAGACGTGGTGGTAATGGTAAATTTGTAAAAATTAGACACAACGCTACTTACAGCACACAATATTTACATATGAGAAATCAAAATGTAAAAAAAGGTGAATATGTTAAACAAGGTGATATTATTGGTTACGTAGGAATGACAGGGAATACTGGAGGACCACACGTATGTTATCGTTTCTGGAAAAACGGAAAACAAGTAGATCCTTTTAAAGAAGAATTACCTGATGCAGAACCAATCTCTGATAGTTTAAAGGTGAAATACTTAGAGTATATTAAACCAATAAGAAAACAACTCGATAATATCTTTTTCTTAGAAGCAGAACCTAAGGAAACTGAAAATACAATAACTGAAGATCCAATTTTATAATTAAAATTATGGCATTAAAAGCAACCAATCCGACCACAACAAAAGCTTGGGGAAAATTACAAGCACATTTTGAAGATATTAAATCTAAACATTTAAAAGATTTATTTAGTTCTGATGCTGAAAGGGCAAACGATCTAACGGTTAAGTGGGATGATTTTTATGCTGATTTTTCTAAAAATAGAATTACAAAAGAAACAGTAAGTTTACTTGTTGAGCTAGCAAATGAACTAGATTTAAAAGATGCTATTTCTAAGTATTTTGATGGAGATATAATTAATGCAACAGAAGGTAGAGCAGTTTTACACACCGCTTTGAGAGCACCAGAAGATGCTGAGGTTTTAGTGGATGGCGAAAATGTTATTCCTGAAATTCATGAGGTAAAACGAAAAATTGAAGCGTTTACAAATTCTGTTGTTAATGGTGATCATAAAGGTTTTACTGGCAAAGCAATCACTGATGTTGTAAATATTGGTATTGGAGGTTCAGATCTTGGGCCAGCAATGGTAGTAGATTCACTACAATATTATAAAAACCAATTAGAAACACATTTTGTTAGTAATGTAGATGGTGATCATTACCAAGAAATTATAAAAAAATTAAATCCAGAGACCACACTTTTTGTAATTGTTTCTAAAACATTTACAACACAAGAAACACTTTCTAATGCTAATTCTATTAGAGCTTGGTTTTTAGAATCTTTACCAAAAGAAGCCGTTTCTAAGCATTTTGTTGCTGTTTCTACAAATATTGAAAGTGTAAAAGCTTTTGGTATTGATGAAGAAAATATTTTCCCGATGAAGGATTGGGTAGGCGGACGATTCTCACTTTGGAGTGCTGTTGGTCTTTCTATAAGTTTAGCTTTAGGTTACAAGCATTTTGAAAGTTTACTAGAAGGAGCGCATAAAATGGATATACATTTTAAAACGGCCGACTTTGATCAAAACATTCCTGTAATTTCAGCATTATTAACCGTTTGGTATAATAACTTCTTTCAATCAGAAAGCGAGGCAATTATTCCTTATACACAATATTTAAACCAGTTTGCAACTTACCTTCAACAAGGTATTATGGAAAGTAATGGTAAAAGTGTAGACAGAGATGGTAACAAAGTAAATTACCAAACAGGTACTTTAATTTGGGGAGAACCAGGAACAAATTCTCAACATGCCTTTTTTCAATTAATTCACCAAGGAACAAAACTTATTCCTACAGATTTTATTGGTTTTGTAAATTCATTATATGGTAATAAGGATCATCATGATAAATTGATGTCTAATTACTTTGCGCAAACAGAAGCTTTAATGAATGGTAAAACAGAAGCAGAAGTTTTAGCTGAATTTGAAGGTAAATCTATGTCTAAAGAAGCAATTTCTACATTGGCACCATTCAAAATATTTGAAGGTAATAAACCAACAACTTCTTTATTAATTCAGAAGCTAACACCAGAGAGTTTAGGGAAATTAATTGCTATGTATGAGCATAAAATATTTGTTCAAGGCATCGTTTGGAACATTTATAGTTACGATCAATTCGGTGTTGAGTTAGGTAAACAACTCGCAAAATCTATACTAGATGAGCTTAATAAAGCCAGTAAAGACGCCAGTCATGATGCGTCTACGCAAAATTTATTGGCTTTTTATATGAGTAATTGTTAAAAATTGTAATTATTTTAAATATTAATTGTTAAGATTTGTTAATTCTATATTTATTTTTCTATGTGAGTAATTAATAACATTTAATTATTAGTAGGACTATTGTATTATGTAATTTTGCCTCTGTAAAAACAATTAACTGATAATTTTATAATGAAAAATTTTAATCAATTTTTACTCTTAGCTGTAATTACGTTGTTTACTACAGTAACATTTGCTCAAAGTACTATTACCGGGAAAATAATAGATGCTGAGACAAATTCAGCACTTCCAGGGGCTAATATTATAGAGTATTATACAGAAAATGGGGTTGATACAGATTTCACAGGAGAATTCACATTATTAACAAAGGAAAAGTCGGGTGAAATTGTAATTTCTTACGTTGGGTTTGAAAGTAAAACGTTGAAATTTAATGGTAATACCGACTTTGGTACTATCTTTTTAAGCCTAGATAGTTCTTTGGATGAAGTTGTACTTGTTGGTACGAGGGTAATTGATTTAGCAAATAGTAGAGAAACACCTGTTGCAGTTTCTACTATTAGTGGAAGAGATATTCGATTAAAGTCATCTGGTAACGTTGAATTTGGAGAATCTATGAAGAATACTCCTTCTGTGTACGTTTCAAACCAAGCTGGGGGATTTGGTGATAGCCAGATTTTCTTAAGAGGTTTTGATCAAACAAACACAGCTTATTTATTAAATGGTCAACCAATTAATGGTATGGAAGACGGAGCAATGTATTGGTCTAACTGGTCAGGTATGTCAGATGTTGCTAATGTAGTACAGGTTCAAAGAGGGTTAGGATCTTCAAAATTAGCTATTTCTTCTGTTGGAGGTACAGTAAACATTGTGTCTAAGACAACAGATAAACAAAAAGGTGGATTTGTAAGATTTTTAGGAGGTAATGATAGTTATGTTAAAAGTTCAATTGGTTACGATTCTGGTTTAAGTGAAAAAGGATGGGCGTTTTCTGTGTTATTAGATCATTGGCAAGCACATAGAAAATATTCAATTGGTACTGCAGGTCAAGGACAAAACTATATGTTTTCAGTTGGTTATAAGCCAAACGAAAAAAACACATTCAACTTCTTGTTAACAGGAGCTCCGCAATGGCACGATCAAAATTTTTCTCAAGATCTTGAGTTTTATCAAGACTATGGTGATAAAGCAAACAGTAATACAGGTTTTTACGAAGGTGAACGCTATACAGAACGTCGTAACTTTTACCACAAACCAGTTGCTAACTTAAACTGGGATTTAAGTATTAACGAGAAATTAGATTTATCTACTGTTTTATATGCATCATGGGGTCGTGGTGGAGGAACCGGTAATGTTGGTAGTGGTAGAGTTAGAGTTGGCGGAGATGGTTTAAATGCTGAAGAAATTGATTTTGATCAAATAGAATTGAATAACATTGCAACCGCAACAACCATTAATGGAGGTCAGTATGGTACATCTGATGACTCTTATTTAAGACGTTCTTCAATAAATAATCATAATTGGTACGGTCTATTATCTAGTTTAGAGTATGAGGCTAATGAAAATTGGTCAATGAATTTCGGTGTAGATGCTAGAACTTATAATGGTATGCACTTTAGACAATTAGAAAACACATTAGGTTTAGATGGTTACAATGATAATTCAAGCACAAGTCGTCCTAGTGATTATGTAATAACTGAAACTTTTGATGCCGATCCGTGGTCTTCATTATTTAACTCTGCAGATAATGATCAAAGATATGATTATAACTATGAAGAAGTAATTCAATATATAGGAGGGTTTGGTCAAGCAGAATATTCTAATGATAATTTTTCTGCATTTGTTCAAGGGGCTGTATCAACACAATCTTACCAAAGAGAAGGGTTTTTTATAGGAACAGGAAACGGTTTAGGGAAGTCTGACAAAATAAGTAAAGAAGGATATAATATTAAAGGAGGTTTGGCTTATAAAATTAATACCAAGCATTCTGTTTTTGCTAATGCAGGTTTTTACTCACGTCAACCTTTCTTAGATAATATTTTTAGTAATGTGAGGTATGATAATGCACTTTCAGAGCCAGATGTAGATAATGAAGAGATTACGGGTTTTGAAGGAGGTTACCGTTTTAAAAATAGAACTTTGAGAATAAACATTGATGTTTATAGTACAGAATGGGGTAATAGATTTCTTTCTACAGATGGACCAGTTCAGCCAGGTGCTGATGGTATTATAGATGGTGAGGGTGGCTTAAGTTCTAGTGATGACGAGTTAAGTACTTATAGATTAACGGATGTTGCTCAAACACATAAAGGAGTAGAGTTTGATATGGAATACCGTCCTCTAAATGGGGCATGGTCATTTAGAGTATTTGGTTCTTTAGGAGATTGGAAATATGATGGAGAAACACCATACACTTTGCAAAATGATGATACGGGAGATTTTATTACTACAGATGGAAATATAGATTTAACAGATGTTAAAATTGGTAATGCACCACAAACATCTTTTGGTTTTGGTGTTAAAGCTGAGATATTTAATGGGCTTTCTATAGATTTAGATTATAACATTTATAACGGTTTATATGAATTTGTAGATCCTGCAGATGTTGCTGATGCGGCTTTATCTGGTAATGTTTATGATTCTATTAAATTACCATCTTATTCTTTATTAGATGCAGGTTTAACATATAGATTTACTTTAGGTGATAATCCTTTAACTTTCAGAGCTAATATTTATAATCTACTTGATGAGTCTTATATTAATCAAAAAGATGCTTTTGGGTATTATTTAGGAATAGGAAGAACATTTAACGCAAGTTTACGTTATAATTTCTAACCTATTTACTACAACATATTAAAAAAAGGTAGCCACATGGCTACCTTTTTTTTTGTAAAAAGTTTTTAAATGAAATAATTATTCTTTCGCTAAATATTTTTTATACTCATATATAAAGAGACTAAACTAATTCAAACAGATTTTATTGGATATGTAGAGCCATGTATATGGTAATAAAGATCATCATGATAAATTGATGTCTAATTACTTTGCGCAAACAGTAGCTTTAATCAATGGTAAAACAGAAGCTGAAGTTTTAGCTGAATTTGAAGGTAAGTCTATGTCTAAAGAAGCGATATCTACATTGGTTCCTTTTAAAGTTTTTGAAGGAAAAAACCAACAACTTCTTTGTTGATTCAGAAACTAACACCGGAGAGTTTAGGGAAATTAATTGCTATGTATGAGCATAAAATCTTCGTTCAAGGCATAATTTTGAACATTTATAGCTACGATCAGTTTGGTGTTGAGTTAGGTAAATAACTTGCAAAATCTATCTTAGATGAGCTTAAAAAAGCGAGTAAAGACGCCGATCATGATGCATCTACGCAAAATTTATTGGCTTTTTGTATGAATAATTGTTAATAATTGTTAAAAAGTTTTCGTAAAATTGATTGAGTTTCTATAATTTTTGTTGATTCTATAATTTATCTTCACAATACTCAATTGTTAACATTAAGTTAATGTTATAGCTGTTGTATTGCGTAATTTTGCGCTAATTAAAAACCAATTAACTTAAATTTTAAGATGAAAAAATTTAATCAATTTTTATTTATTGCTGTTTTTGCCCTCGTGTCATCAGCAATGTATGCTCAAACCACTATCACTGGTAAAATAGTGGATAGTGAAATGAATTCACCGCTCCCAGGAGCTAATGCTGTTGTAAAAGGAACAACAGATGGTGCAACAACTGATTTTGATGGTAAATTTTCTATATCAACATCATCTTCAACTGGAGAAGTTGTAATTTCTTATGTAGGTTTTACTTCTCAAACATTTGCTTTTAGTGGTAATATTGATTTAGGAACTATTGTATTAAGTCCAGATAGCAGCTTAGATGAAGTTGTTGTTGTTGGTACAGGTATTATTGATTTAGCTGACGGTAGAGATACACCCGTTGCTGTGTCTACAATTAAGGCATCTGAAATTCAGCAAAAAATTGGTGCTGGAGATGTAACTACAACTTTAGTGAATACACCATCTGTTTATGTTGCAGGAGGAGAAAGTGGTTTTGGTGATTCTAACATACGTGTTCGTGGTTTTGACCAAGATAATACAGCGTTCTTATTAAATGGACAACCAATTAATGGTATGGAAGATGGTAAAATGTATTGGTCTAACTGGTCTGGTATTTCAGATATTGCTAGTGCAGTACAAATTCAAAGGGGTTTAGGATCTTCTAAATTAGCAATTTCTTCTGTTGGTGGTACTGTAAACTTTGTTACTAAAGCTACAGATAAAAGAGAAGGTGGTTTTGCTGCTGTAACTACAGGTTACAATAATTACCTTAAAACTTCTTTAGGTTATAGTACAGGACTTAATGAAAAAGGATTTGGTGCAACGGTTATGTTGTCTCATTGGCAAGGTGATGGGTATAACTTAGGTACTCAAGGTGAAGGACAAACTTATTTTATTTCATTTGGTTATAAAATAAATGAAAAGCATAACTTAAACTTTTTAGTTACAGGTGCGCCTCAACAACATGATCAAAACTATAGAAAATCTATTTCTCAGTATTTACAATATGGTAAAAAATATAACTATAACTATGGTTACCGTAATGGTGAATACCTTAGTTTAAGAACTAACTTTTACCACAAACCAGTGACTAACTTAAACTGGGATTGGAATATCAGTGAAAAATCTAGTTTATCTACTGTACTTTATGCTTCATGGGGACGTGGAGGTGGAACCGGAGGTTACGGAGCTTACACGGCATCTACTGATGACGGTCATGTTGATTGGGATGCTACAATAGCAGCTAATCAATCTGTAGCTGGTGGTATTGGTAACGGAAGTGGTCCTTACGTAGGTACAGCAATACGTGCTTCTATGAATAACCATGCTTGGTATGGTTTAGTGACTAATTACGAAACTGAACTTACAGATAATATTAGCATGAATTTAGGTGCTGATTTACGTACATATAAAGGTACTCACTTTAGACAACTAGTAGATTTATTAGGTCTTAATGGTATTGAAGAGGGACCAACTAGCGCACAGTATCCAGATAGTTATATAGTTAGTTCAACTAATAGTATTGACCCTTGGTCTACAGTATTTAATTTTGCAGACGAAGATCAAAGAATTGATTATGATTATGATGAGCGTATAAACTATGGTGGTGTATTTGGTCAATTAGAGTATGCTACAGATAATTTTTCTACATTTTTTCAAGGAGCAGTTTCTAATCAAAGTCACGTAAGATGGGATAGATTTAACTATGACGAGGCTAATGAGGAATCTGAAACAATTAACAATACAGGTTTCAATGTTAAAGCTGGTGGTAGTTATGCTATTGGTAATAATAGTAAAATATATGTAAATGGAGGTTATTACTCACGTCAACCTTACCATGATAATATTTACTTAAACTTTACTAATGAGGTTAACCCATTAACTGAAAATGAAAAAATACTTGGTTTAGAAGTTGGGTACACATACACATCATCTGCATTCTCTGTCGCTTTAGATTTATACAGAACAAACTGGAAAGATCGTGTTGAGTCTTCTTCTTATACGGATGAAGATACTAATGAATTACTTTACAGAACTAACGAAGGTGTTGAGCAATTACACTCAGGAGCTGAACTTCAATTAAGCTACAAGCCTTTTGATGCTCTTAGAATTAAAGGTTTTGCTTCAGTTGGTCAGTGGGAATACGTAGGTGATTCTCAAACAACTATCAGAAATGAAGCTCTTGAAACGTTATCAGTTGAACTTGAAGATGTTGATGGTGGTGAAGTAGGAGGTGCTGCTCAAACAACTTTTGGTTTAGGAGCTGATTATACAATTGTTAAAGGATTGTCTATTGATGCAGATTACAGATATTATGACAAATTATATGCTGATGTTGGAGCTATTAAAGAAAATTTAGAGCTACCTAACTTTGGTGTTATGGATTTAGGTCTTTCTTATAAAATGTTAGTAGGAAAAGATAAAACTAATTCTGTAAACTTCAGATTTAACGTAAATAACTTATTAAACGAAGAGTATATCTCTCAGTCTAGTACAGCTAACAAAGTTGAAGCTGGAGATGAAACTTATTTAGGAATTAATCAAACTAACCAAGTGTATTTTGGAAACTTAAGAACTTGGAACTTTGGAATCAGATTTGTATTCTAAATCTAAGATCATTTAAATTATATATAAAAGGCTGTCTGAAAAGACAGTCTTTTTTTATGAAATATATTTAACACTCATTTTACTATATAGTGCGGATGCTATATTCTTAATTTAAGGACTCAGTAGGTCTTATATAAAGTTTAATGAGTATGCTTAGCTCGTACAGTATAAGTGAAGTAAGAAGTTTTGTAAGTAAGCTCTTGTTAGATTACTGATTAAGAAAACCGCGTAAAGAAAGGCTGTTTTTGTCTTTTGGGATAATTCACAGCAATCTAGTCTCCTATAATAGTTACAAGAAATAAGTGGAGTAAAAAGAAAAAGATGTTATTTGTATGATGTTTATTCCTTCCAGCGTACTGTTTCCATAATACGCTTAATATCTTTCTTTAAGTATTCTGCAGCAGGATAAATAGAGTCGTAATTAGGTTTGGCATAGAAATAAAGTGAGCCACTTAAAAAGTGTTTTGTACTGTCTGTAACATAAAATTGAGATTGAGATGCAGCGTTACCTCCTATTTCATATAGCATTCCGTAAACATTGTGCTCTTTAACTACAAAAGGCCTTTGAGAGATTTCATCTGCTTTAATCGTGTGCTTTTGCGTGAGGTTTTGTGCGTCTCTTAGTAAACTATCTATGTTACCATTTACATCTTTATAGGTAAGGTAAATAGTTGCTTTTAAGCTGGAGTAATTGATATCAATACCATTTGTGGTCTTTGTCGATTTTACCGTTTTAATAGGATCTGAAAGTTTATTTTTTTCAAAAGTAAAAGGTAAGGGTACAATAGTTTCTTCATAAATAGCTTTTGGATATTCTAGTCTTAAGTAACCTTTTGGTTTTGGTAAAGTGTCATTACCGCAACCTAGTAAAAATAGGCTTAGAATTGGTATAGCTATTCGTTTCATGTGTTTTATGTATTGTTTTGGCAAACTTACTATCAATCTAAAGTGATGTGGTTTGCTGTTAATTATTCTTCTAAGTGATATTCACTTTTAGGATGTTTACTTATGCTTGTCTATCTAATAAAGTCAGCTTAATTTGCTTTATACGTTTACGCTCTAAGGCTTCAATGGTAAAAACATAATTTTCAAAATTTATTTTACTTCCTATTCTTGGAAACCCACCTGAGATTTCTAAAACAAAACCAGCTAGTGTTTCAGCTTCACCTTTTTGCGTTTCAAAAAGTTCGGAATCATTTCCAATATTAACAATTTTATAGACATCTTTTAGAGGTGTTTTTCCTTCAAAACTATAATTATTGTTGTTTAGTTTGGTATAAACTAAATCATCATCGTCATATTCATCACTAATATCACCAACAATTTCTTCAATAATATCTTCAAGTGAAACCAATCCAGAGGTTCCTCCATATTCATCTACTACAACAGCTAAATGAACTTTTTTGGTTTGAAATTCCACCATTAAATCATCTAATTTTTTATTTTCAGGAACAAAGAAAGGTTCTTTTAAAATAGTCGTCCAGTCAAAGGTCTTTTTGTTCAAGTGTGGTAATAAATCCTTAGCGTAAAGTACGCCTATTATAGTATCTATGCTTTCTTCGTAAACAGGGATTCTAGAATATCCATTTTCAATGATTTCTTTTATAATAGTTTCGTAAGGTGTATCTATTTTTAAGGCAAATAAATCGATTCTTGGTCGCATTACTTGTTTTGTATCTGTATTACCAAAAGATACAATACCCTGTAGTAGCTTTTGTTCTTCTTGTGTGGTATCTTGGTTATTTGTTAATTTTAATGCTTGAGATAACTGATCGACACTAAGATTAGAACGTTGTTTGCCAAATTTCTTATGAATTTGGATTGTAACAAAGCGCATTGGTAAGCTTAAAGGAGAGAAAATAACATCTAGAACGAGTAATGGTCGCGCCATAAAAGATGAAAACTTTACACTATTTCTGTTGGCATAGATTTTAGGGATTATTTCTCCAAATAATAAGATTAAAAATGTAGCAGAGACAACCTCTAAAAGAAATCTAATAAGGTTGTTTGTGATATTTAAAAATAGAGTTTCTCCTATATAAGAGAATAATAAAACGACAGCTATATTTATAAAGTTGTTAGCAACTAAAATAGTCGCCAATAGTTTTTTTGGACGCTCTAATAGTGATGCGATAATTTGCATTGCCGGAGATTTATTTTCTAAACCCTCATCTAAATCAGATTTGGTTAGGGAAAATACAGCAACTTCTGCTCCTGATATTAAAGCAGAACACGTTAGTAAAACGATTAGTATAAGTATACTAGTAATAAAAGAAGTGTCAGTTATGAGTAAAGTTGAAAATAAAACCGTGGGTTCTGCGTCCAATATGATGTTATATTTAGTGATTAGAATGGCAAATCGTCAGCATCAGGTTCTACACTTTTAGTTGTAGAGGCTTGAGGTTGAGGTTTTGCATTTGGTGTCGAGGGATTTTTAGGCTGCTGTTGCTCTCCTTTTGGTGTTAAAAAAGTAAAGTCGTCACATTGAATCTCGACAGAATAGCGCTCCATACCTTTATCATCTGTCCATTTTCTAGTTTTAATACGGCCTTCAATATAGATCTTGTCACCTTTAGAAAGATATTTTTCACAAATTTCTGCAGCTTTATTCCTAACAACGATATTGTGCCATTCAGTATTTGTAATACGTTCGTTTGTTTGCTTACTTGTGTAGCTTTCGCTGGTAGCAATAGGAAAACGACCTACGCAATTTTTATCATCAAAATAGTGCATTTTAACTTCGTCTCCTAAGTTTCCAATCAGCATCACTTTATTTAAGGTTCCAGACATAATAATTCGTTTTTTAAATAATCTACAAAGTTACTCAATTGCGTAACTCTTAGACTAAAAGTACTAAAAAAATGTGATTTCTTTAAGTTTCTAAAATTTGAACCGAATTATAAAGTCATTTATAAGTGCAGGAACAGGATATTCTGTTAAAGAATCTATAGATATCGCGCCTTCTGGAGCTGAATTTGTTTCAATAATCCAAAATTTAGTATGAAGGTGCTGATGCGATAGTTTATGTACAATATCTATTTCATTATATAAGGAATAATCAAACTCTATGGTTTCTAAAAAAGTATTCTTAGTATTTAATAGATGAAACTCCTCTGGGGTTAAACTTTTATCAGATTCAATTAAAGGGAATTGATAAAGATTATGCCAAATACCTTTATGTGTTCGTTTTTCAATTAAAGTTCGTTTATGATTGTCAATACAAACCATAAAATTAAAATACTTAGTAGTGACTTTCGTTTTCTTTAGTTTTAACGGTAACTCACCTATTAAATCTTGCTGTAGTGCAACACAGCTATCTTTAAGTGGGCAAGTTTTGCAATCTGGATTTTTAGGTTTGCATTGTAATGCGCCAAACTCCATTATGGCTTGATTATAAGTTGCAGGTTGTTCTTTGTCTATTAAAGAAGTTGCTAAGGCTTTAAATTCTTTAATTCCTAAAGTTGAATTGATTGCGGTTTTAATACCAAAATAACGTGATAATACACGATAAACATTCCCGTCTACCACAGCCGCAACTTCATTAAATGCGATAGAAGCAATGGCGCTTGCCGTATAATCACCAACGCCTTTTAATTTTAATAAGTCTTTATAATTATTGGGAAACTCCCCTTTAAGTTCATTAACAATATATTTTGCTGCTGCATGAAGATTTCTAGCTCTAGAATAATAGCCTAAACCTTGCCATAATTTTAAAATTGAGGTTTCCGAAGCATTCGAAAGGTTAGAAATTGTTGGATATTGGGTAACAAATTCTTCATAATAAGGCAACCCTTGCTTAATTTGTGTCTGTTGTAAAATAATTTCTGATAGCCAAATGTAGTAGGGGTTGTTGGTTTCTCGCCATGGTAAATCTCTTTTATTTGTTGAGTACCAATTAATTAGTTCGTTTTTGAATTCCATTACGCTTTTTTAATGAAAAGCAAAACTAAATGTTTATTGTGTTAAATTTTAATTAATTACGCTTGATGAATTGAAATTAAATTGCCTATATTTGCATCCCTTAGAATTTATAGTAACCTTAAAACTAGTAACAAAAATGACAAAAGCTGATTTGGTAGCGAAAATATCTGATAAATTAGGTATAGAAAAAGGTGACGTTCAAGCCACTGTTGAAACTTTCATGGAGGAAGTTAAAACGTCTTTAGAAAGCGGAGATAACGTTTATTTAAGAGGTTTCGGAAGTTTTATTATTAAAACAAGAGCTGAAAAAACAGGTCGTAATATTTCAAAAAATACTACAATAAAAATTCCTGCACACAACATCCCTGCATTTAAACCTGCTAAAGTATTTTTAGAAGGCGTTAAATCTAATGTTGAGGTAAACTAAGAGAGCATTTAAACAAAATATTAATTTAAAAAGCATTATTTATTATGCCAAGTGGTAAAAAAAGAAAAAGACACAAGGTAGCGACTCACAAGCGTAAAAAACGTAGACGCGCTAATCGTCATAAAAAGAAATAAATTGAAAAAAGTAGTTCTGAAACTACTTTTTTCAGTTTTGACTCATATTGATTTTTTCCTTTACCCTAAAAGAAATTAAATAGGTATTCTTATAGATTTTTTCAAAAGTTATGGCCTAGCTGTAAGTAAGAAAACTGTTTTATGATTATCGCTTTATATTATTTTAAGGTGATTGAGAAACTTAATATGAGTTTTATTTAAAAAGAAACGTTCTTTGATATAGAATTTAGAAAGCATTTAATAGAGTGTTTCTAAATTTATTGGATATTACATCCTGTGTCAAATAATTTAGTAACATCTATCTATCTCAATTAAGAGTTAGATTTAAATTGACATTATGAACAATGAATTAATCGTTAGATCGAGTTCTGATATTGTTGATTTTGCCTTATTAAAAGATGGAAAACTTATTGAATTACATAAAGACGATGATGACAATAACTTTGCTGTAGGTGATATTTTTATTGCCAAAATACGTAAGGTTATGCCAGGTTTAAACGCTGCGTTTGTTAACGTAGGGTATGAGAAAGATGGTTTTTTACACTATCATGATCTAGGACCGCAATTGCCATCGCTTTTAAAATTCATTAAACGTGTAAGCACAGGGAAACTAAAGGATTATACCCTTAAGGATTTTCCTATGGAAAAGGATTTAGATAAAAATGGTACTATTGCAAATGCCATAAAATCTAACCAATCCATATTAGTACAAGTAGTAAAAGAACCAATCTCTACAAAAGGACCCCGCATTAGTTCAGAATTGTCTATTGCAGGAAGATATATTGTCTTGGTGCCTTTTTCTAACCGAATTTCAATTTCACAAAAAATTGACTCTCAAGAAGAAAAAGATCGCTTAAAAAGACTTGTAAAAAGTATCACACCTAAGGGATTTGGAGTTATTATTCGTACTGTAGCAGAAGGCAAAAAAGTTGCCGAGCTAGATAGTGATTTACAGAACTTGCTGGGTCGATGGACAGCAATGTGTAAAAAATTGTACAAAGCAAATCACCCAACTAAAGTATTGGGAGAAATGAACAAAGCATCCTCAATTTTGAGAGATATTTTTAATGATTCATTCTCTGGTGTTGTTGTGGATGATGAAGAAATGTATGTACAGGTAAAAGATTACGTGCAGCAAATTGCACCAAATAAAGAATCAATAGTGAAGTACTATAAAAATGATGTTCCAATCTTTGAAAAATTTGGCATAGAACGTCAAATTAAAACATCATTTGGTAGAACTGTATCTATGGCAAAAGGTGCTTACTTGGTAATAGAGCACACTGAAGCACTACACGTTGTAGATGTTAATAGTGGAAACCGTTCTAACAAAGAAAAAAACCAAGAAGATACAGCCTTAGAAGTCAACATGATCTCAGCCCAAGAAATTGCCAGACAATTACGTTTACGTGATATGGGAGGCATAATAGTTGTCGATTTTATCGATATGGGAGTTGCTGAGAACAGAAAAAAGCTTTTCAATTATCTTAGAGATGAGATGAAAGATGATAAAGCAAAACATAAAATATTACCGCCGAGTAAGTTTGGATTAGTGCAAATAACCAGACAGCGCGTTAGGCCAGAACGTAATATTAAAACAAAAGAAGAAAATCCGGACAATATAGGAGGAGATGAAATCGAAGCACCAATTAAAGTGGTGGAACGTATTAATCAAGACCTTCAGCGAATTTTCAAAAAAGATCATAAAAAGGTGACTCTTAATATTCACCCTTTTATTGCTGCCTTTTTAACCAAAGGGTTTCCATCAGTTCGTTCAAAGTGGTTTATTGAACACAAAAAATGGGTAAAAATATTACCTAGAGATGCTTACACTTATCTTGAATATCATTTTTTTGATGAAAATGGTGACAAAATCAAATAATATCTATTAAAAAAGCCCAACTGAAATTTTCAGTTGGGCTTTTGTTTTTTATATAATTAAGGACTAATCTCTAGACATAAATATTCTAAGTATATACCAGAATAATAACATTAAAGAAGCAAATAAACCTAGTGCTGCTGGGATATAATCTTCAACACCATATTTCTTTACAAGGTTAGAGGTTTGATATAAAATAGATCCTCCTGCTAATAAACACATTCCTACAGAAAACCATAAGCCTAAGTTAAACCCAAAAATTGTTCCTGCTATAATTAAACCAATAGCAATAAAGAACCCAATGGTTAATCCTGTTTTTAAGAATGAAAAGTCTTTTTTAGTCAATAAAACAACAGCTGTTAGTCCTGTGAACAATGCTAAAGTAACAATAGAGGCCTGATAAAGAATGTCTGTACCAGAAGATCCCATTAATTGTGTTACTATATACAGCATAGGTACAAAAATTAATGCTTCAAAAAAGATATAAATACCGTAAGCTAAGTACTGTGTGTTTTTATCTGAAGTTTTCATAGCCATCCCTTCTGCGAAATTTGTAGCTACCATAAAACCACCAAGTAAGAGTAACCACTTATAGCCTTGTGTCATAGACAGCATAAAACTCACTACGGTTTCACTTTGTAGTAATAGGTATTCGAATAAAATAAATGCTAATACACCTCCTGCTACGTGTCCATAAGTCTTTTTATAAAATGCAACACGTTCAACTTCAGAAATATTACTTAGCATTATTTTTTCTGATGATTGGTAAGGGAATTGATTGTCCATAGTTTAATTTAATTTGAGATTTTCAAGATAAATATTTTCTTTTGTATTTCAAATAAAAAGAGCTTTGATTCCTCAAAGCTCTTTTATTATAATTGTATTTGTAAAATTAATCTCTGCCACCAAATACTTGTAGTGCCCAATATAATAAAGATGCTAATGCACCAATAGCAGCAACTAAATAAGTTCTTGCAGCCCATTTAAGTGCGTCTTCAGAACCTTTATATTCGTCTGGTGTTAGCATATTCTTGTTTTTTAACCATGCTAATGCTCTATTACTTGCATCGTATTCTACGGGTAAAGTAATAAAACTAAATAACGTAGCAAATCCCATAAACACTAAACCGGCAACTGCAACCCAATAGCCTAATCCTACTCCTAGAGCAGAAACTAAGATTAAACCACCAATAACAAGCCATTGCGACATTCCTGATGTTACGCTTACAATTGGTACTAACGCAGAACGCATACCTAATGCGCTATAAGCTTGTGCATGTTGTACAGCGTGTCCACATTCGTGCGCTGCAACTGCTGCTGAAGCCGCATTTCTTTTGTTATATACAGATTCACTTAAGTTCACTGTTTTATTTTTTGGGTTATAATGATCTGTTAATTGTCCTGGTGTAGAAATTACTTGCACATCATATATACCATTATCAGCTAACATTTTTTCTGCAATCTCTCTTCCTGATAATCCATTTCTCAATTGCACTTTAGAATACTTAGCGAATTTGCGTTTTAGTTGGTTACTTACTAACCAACTTACTAATGCAATTGCACCAATTAATATATAATATCCCATCATTCCACTCATAATCTGAAATTTTTAATTCATGTAAATTTAATAAATGAATAGCAAATAGTAAGCCAAATTTGAGTTAAGAAATTTTGTCAGTAAAACGTAATTGCTTGTGTTACATAGCGTCAATAGACCAATTAAAAGCTTCGGCTATTTCTTCATAAACAATTTTTCCTTTAACAATGTTAAGTCCTTTAGCTAATGTCTTGTCATGTTTACAGGCTTTTTCCCATCCTTCATTTGCCAAACGTAATACGTAAGGTAATGTAACGTTTGTTAATGCTAAAGTAGAAGTATAAGGTACGGCACCGGGCATATTTGCAACACAGTAATGTACTACATCATCAATAATAAAAGTAGGATCTTCGTGAGTCGTTGCTTTAGTGGTTTCAATACAGCCACCTTGATCTACAGCAACATCAACTAAAACAGTTCCTGGGCGCATGTCTTTTAACATATCTCTAGTGATTAATTTTGGAGCAATTGCACCCCTAACTAAAACACCACCAATAATTAAATCATGATCTTTAATACGTTTTCTAATGTTATATTCACTTGAAAACTCTGTAACAACATGGCTAGGCATTACATCATTTACATAACGTAATTGTTTCATGTTTATATCCATAACGGTAACCTGAGCGCCTAAACCAGCAGCCATTTTTGCTGCCTGAACACCAACAACGCCAGCACCTAAAATTAATACTTTGCCAGGAGGTACACCTGGAACGCCTCCTAATAATACACCACGACCTTTAATAGGTTTTTCTAAATATTTTGCACCTTGCTGAATTGCCATTCTTCCTGCAACCTCAGACATTGGTGTTAATAATGGTAAAGAACCATCTTTGTCCTCAACTGTTTCGTAAGCAATACAAACAGATTGGCTTTTTAACATCGCTTTAGTTAAAGGCTCGCTAGAAGCAAAATGAAAATAAGTAAACACAACATGATGTGCTTGTATTAATGGATATTCTTCCGCAATAGGTTCTTTTACTTTTACAATCATATCGCTAGAAGCATAAACGTCTATTATAGTATCTAAAATAATACCACCAGCATTTATATAATCTAAATCCGAGAAACCACTACCACAACCTGCATCTTTTTGAACATATACAATATGTTTGTTTTTGGTTAATTCGAAAACTCCAGAAGGTGTCATACCGACTCTGTTTTCATTGTTTTTGATTTCCTTTGGAACTCCGATTTTCATTTTTATATTTTTTAATTTATTAAATCTGTTAAATGAAATTTGCTAATAAAAATATAGATATGAATCCACTTTTTAATTAAGCTCATTTCATTGTTTTGTAGATTTTATGAATAATAGCTTTCGAAAATTACTATTAATAAAGCTGTTGTTCCAAATTTGATAGTTAATTTGAAATCACTTTTACTGAATTAATATTATGAAGCTTTTATTTTAAAAACTATTAAAAATCAGTTTGATTTTGAAGGCAATATGATATTCTGTTAATAATAAAATATTAAGAAGAAAGTGGGATTGTAAAATTATGGCTACAGAATTTTAACTAAGGTCTTTTATCAAACTTATTTATATTCATACATTGCTATAGATACTTTAGAAACGGTTTCATTAATAAACTCAATGTACAAATGTTCTGCTTGGTTGTTGTAGTGTTGTGGTGCTAGACCAAGTTCGTAGAGTATAATGTCTTTTTCGGTTGTTAAAACTCTATCGGGTTCACCTAGTCGTTTTATAACATTAGATTTCGATTCGTACAATAAAATCTGCGACTCAATAAGATCATCTACAATTTTGCTTCGTGTCATTGGTTTTGTTTTCCATTGTTCTTCAGTAAAGCGGTTTTCAAAAAAGAAATGTAAAGAGGTGCTAATAACAAAAGCAGAAAAGAATATTAAGCCAATTTGATTTGTTTGATTATTACGAAAATCAAAATAATCCTTAAGACTTTTACGCTTCTTTTTAGGTAATGGTTGGTCTAAAAACATGGTATGAGTCTTTTATTTAAATTATCGAATTAAATAAATCTGTTGGTAGTTGGTTACATAACCATCATAACTTTAAAATTAACCTAAAATTGGCATTAAAGTTATGATGGTATGTTTTATAGGTTTACCCAACAATATTTACAATTTTGCCAGGAACCACAATGACTTTTTTAGGTGTTCTACCATCTAATTGTGCAATTGTTTTTTCGTGAGCCATAACGGTTTTTTCAATATCATCTTTGCTCATGTCCATTGGCAATTCTAAGGTAAAACGCATTTTACCATTAAAAGAGATAGGATATTCTTTACTGCTTTCTATTAAATGACTTGCGTCAAATTTAGGAAAAGGAGCTGTTGAGATAGATTCAGTATGTCCTAATTGTGACCATAATTCCTCTGCAATATGTGGCGCATAAGGCGAAATTAAAACCAATAAAGGTTCTAAAATATCTTTGCTTGTACATTTTTGAGTGGTTAACTCATTTACAGCAATCATAAATGTAGAAACTGAGGTGTTAAATGAGAAACTCTCAATATCTGCTTCTACTTTTTTAATGGTTTTATGTAATGTTTTTAAGTTGTCTGCAGTTGGTTTTGTGTCATTCACTTTTAAACCATTATCATTTGCATATAACTTCCATAATTTTTTTAGGAAATTATGTGCTCCTGTAATACCAGCTGTATTCCAAGGCTTGTATTGTTCTAAAGGACCTAGAAACATTTCGTAAAGTCTTAAGCTATCTGCACCGTAATCTTCACAAATACTATCTGGGTTTACAACGTTGTATTTAGATTTCGACATTTTTTCAACATCTCTTCCTACTTTATAAACGCCTTGTTCAAGAATAAATTCTGCATCTTTAAAATCTTCGCCAAATTCTCCGTCATTTTTTAAACCTTCAATATCTAATTCATCTGAAGCATTAACATATTGGACTTTAACGTGCAATTTATCAACGTTTTGAATATGGATACTAATTAGTGTTAATGAACTATCATTTTCTTTTAATAATTCAATTTTTTCTAATACTTCTTTAGTTAGATATGTTTTTGAGTAGTTTTCTTTAAAATAGTCGCTAAACTCGCTTAGAGATTTTCCTTCAAAAAGATCTTTAGATATATATATTGAAGGTAATAACTTGTTAATTTCTTCAGTATATTTCTTCGTTTTTTTATCATCTCCACGTTCATATGTTCCTAAAGGGTTTGCATTTAGTTTAACTCTATAAACAAAAGCACTGGTCCCAAGTATCATCCCTTGGTTAATCAACTTTTTAAAAGGCTCTTCAACATTTACAAAACCTCTATCTTTTAGTAATTTCACCCAAAAACGCGAATAAAGTAGGTGACCTGTAGCATGTTCGCTACCACCAATATATAAATCTACATTTTCCCAATACTTAAGCGCGTCTTCACTTGCAAAAACACCATCTCTATTAGCTGCATCTTCCATATAACGGAAGAAATACCAAGAACTCCCTGCCCAACCTGGCATGGTATTAAGCTCTAAAGGATGAATGGTTGTATTGTTAATTTTATCATTAGAAACTACAGTATTGGTTTCCGTATCCCAAGCCCAAACATCTGCACGTCCTAAAGGTGGTTCGCCTTCTTCGGTTGGTAAATACTTTTCAACTTCAGGAAGTCTAATTGGTAAATGCGCCGCATCAATCATTTGAGGTTTGTCGTTTACATAATACACTGGGAAAGGTTCACCCCAATAACGTTGACGAGAAAAAACAGCATCACGTAAACGGTAATTTGTTTTTCCTTCTCCTTGTCCTAATTGCTCTAATTGGTAAATGGCCAGTTTAGAGGCTTTTTTGTAGTTCATGCCGTTAAGGAAATCACTATTTGTAATTTTTACATTGTCTTTAGAGGCATAAGCTTCTTCAGAAATATCTGCACCTTCAAATATATTTGGAATGGCAATATCAAAATGCTTTGCAAAATCGTAATCACGTTGGTCACCACAAGGAACCGCCATAACGGCACCTGTTCCGTAGCTTGCTAACACGTAATCGCCAATCCAGATCGGAATAGGTTCTTTAGAAAACGGATGTTCTGCATAGGCGCCAGTAAATACACCAGAAATGGTTTTTACATCGGCCATACGATCGCGTTCGCTACGTTTTGCTGTTTTTTCAATATAAGCTTCAACCGCTTCTTTTTGTTCTGTTGTTGTAATTTTAGAAACTAATTCGTGCTCTGGTGCTAAGGTCATAAAAGACACACCAAAAATAGTATCTGGTCTTGTAGTGAAGACATCAATAATATCATCATGACCATTTACGTTGAATGATACTGATGCTCCAACGGATTTACCAATCCAATTACGTTGACTTTCTTTTAAAGAATCTGTCCAATCAATTGTATCTAAACCTTGTAGTAAACGTTCTGCATAAGCAGAAATTCGCATACTCCATTGTGTCATTTTTTTACGAACAACAGGATGTCCACCACGTTCGGAAACGCCATTTACTATTTCGTCATTTGCTAAAACAGTTCCTAATGCAGGACACCAGTTCACTTCCGTTTCGGCTAAATATGTTAATCTGTATTTTAAAAGAATGCTTTGTTGTTCTTCTGAGGTGTAATTATTCCATTCTTCAGCTGTAAAAGGCTCAATATTATCATCACAAGCTGCATTTACTGTAGCATTTCCTTCTACTTCAAATTTTGAAATTAAGGTGTCAATCGCTTCAGATTTATTTGTGTCATTATTATACCAAGACTCAAATAATTGAATAAAAATCCACTGTGTCCATTTGTAATATTCAGGATTAGAGGTGCGTACTTCACGACTCCAATCGAAAGAAAAACCAATTTGGTCTAACTGTCTTCTGTAGGTCTTAATGTTCGTTTCTGTAGTAACCGCCGGATGTTGCCCTGTTTGAATAGCATACTGTTCTGCAGGTAAACCAAAACTATCGTAACCTTGGGGGTGTAGTACATTAAAACCTTTATGACGTTTGTAACGCGCATAGATATCACTAGCAATATAACCTAGTGGGTGGCCAACATGTAAACCTGCTCCTGAAGGATAAGGGAACATATCTAAAACGTAATATTTTGGTTTATCACTGTTGTTTGAGGCTTTAAACGTTTCGTTTTTTGCCCAGTAGTCTTGCCACTTTTTTTCTATGCTGTTAAAATCGTATGTCATTGTCTTGTTTTCCTTGTAATGAAGCTACAAATTTAACAGTATTACAACACAATAAAAAACTAAACGTTGTAATGTTCAACATAAGCAAATTCTTTATTATTTTTACATCTTAAATTCAAATTCATTTATGGCATCATCTTTTGATAAATATCAAAAACGTAAACTGATATCGTCTTACGTTTCTGTGGTGATAAGTATTGCTTTGGTACTGTTTCTTTTAGGCTGTTTAGGGCTTTTGGTTATCAATTCTAAAAAAGTTGCGGATCACTTTAAAGAACAAGTGGTGATGACTATTTATTTGAATGATACAGCTAAAGAAGTAGAGGTTAATCAGCTAAAAAAGAGTTTAGCGATGGCCGATTACACCAAAGATGCACTTTATGTTTCTAAAGAAGAAGCTGCGGAATTTATGAAGGCTGAAACTGGTGAGGATTTTATGGACTTTGTAGGCTATAATCCTTTAAAGAATTCGATTGATGTTCATTTAAAAGCAGATTTTGTAACTACAGAACAGTTAGCAGAAATTACCGAGAGCCTTTCTAATAAAGTATTTATTGAAGAGATTAGATACGATAATGATTTGGTAGAATTAATGAATGATAATGTTAAGAAAATTACTTTCTGGGTTTTGATTATTAGCGGGTTATTTACCTTAATTGCTGTTTTATTAATTAATAGTTCTATCCGTTTAGCCGTCTACTCTAAAAGATTTATCATTAAAACGATGCAAATGGTTGGTGCAACAAAACGTTTTATCAGAAGACCATTTGTTTGGAAAAGTGTACAGCTTGGTATTATTGGAGCATTAGTTGCTTTAGCAGGTATGGCGATTGTTCTATACTATTTAGATCTTACATTTCCAGAATTAGAATTACTGAAAAATACGATATCTATCGCAGCGCTTTTTCTAGGTATTTTCCTTTTAGGTATTGTAATTACTTGGATTAGTACGTTTATAGCAACACAACGTTTCTTGAACTTAAAGACAGATCAGTTGTATTATTAAGGGATAAATAATCAATTTATGAAGATTTATTTTTTTGTTATTTCTATAATTTCAATCTGTTTATTCAGTTCTTGTAACCCTCTTAAAAAAGGGAATCCTAATCGTATTTCTATTGAAATAAAAGAAGGAGTAGAAGCTGATAGTATTAAAATTGTAAGCTATAATAATTCTGAAGTCATTATTGCGAAAACAGGAAACCCTTATCATTTTAATTTTAGCGACACCATTAATGATGCTTATGTTATTGATGTTTTTAAGGATGGTAAAAAATCTTCGAAAAAGATATTTCTTAATGGTGAGGATTTGAAAATTCAAGCTGAATTAGACTCAGGAGTTTTTAAAATTGATACTGTAATAGGTTCTGAAATCTATTATAAATCTGTTGATTTCTATAAAACATTACATCAGTTAGAATCTGATAAGGTTGATGATGCTGGTATAAATAAATTTTTATTACAAAATATTAAGGATAACTTAAATCATCCGTTTTCTCACGAAATAAGCACTATTTATATCGAGCGAAATAAAAATTATAAAGCTCAGTTAGTAAATCTTAAATCTGCATTAAAAGGACAATCTGAAGATTTAAAAGGACACACGCTTAGTGTTAGTAGAACTTTAGATAATTTAATTAAAGAAGAATATTTAGATCTTTCTGCGTTTCAATTTTATAATAAAAACGGAAATGTATCTAAAATAGATTTAAGCCATAAAGGAGATTATCTTTTAGATTTTTGGTTTGTACATTGTCCGCCATGTGTTCGTGATCATAAAAAAATAGGAGCCAATTTAGAGATGTTTAGTAATCATAATGTTGAATTAGTAGGTGTTTCTATTGATACAGAAAGGGATAAATGGTTAGATTACTTAGTGAGTCATGATTATAATTGGCAGAATTATAGGGAACTTAGAAAAGGGAATGATTTAATTGATGCATTAGATGTATGGGAATTTCCAACTTATATATTAATCAGTGAAAAAGGAGAAGTTAAAACTAAGTTTTATTCATTTGAAGAATTAGAAAGCTATTACAGTAAACTATAAATTATTTTATCGTTATTAAATTCACAAACTCTTAACGCTGCAATTATAAATAAAACTGTTACTTTGCAGCATACTAAAGTAGAACAGAAAGACCATGGGAGAACAAAAACGTAAGGACGATTCTAAATCTGAATTTATTTTCGGGAAGAAAAATTATAAATTCTTATTTATAGGCTTGGCATGTATTGTTATAGGCTTTATCCTTATGTCTGGTGGTGGTAGCGATGATCCTAATGTCTTTGATGAATCTATTTACAGTTGGAGACGTATTCGTTTAGCGCCAACTTTAGTGTTAATTGGGTTTGGTATACAAGTGTATGCTATTCTTTTAAACCCGAATAAAAAATCGGAGAAATAATCCATATTTTATCTACTTCTAAAGCGTAAACTGCGCTTATTTGATATTTTTGCTTCATGGAAATTATAGACGCTGTTGTTTTAGGAATCATTCAAGGTCTTACTGAGTTTTTACCAGTATCATCGAGTGGTCACTTAGAAATCGGAAAAGCTATACTTGGTGATCATTCTGTGCCAAAAGAAAGCTTATTATTTACGGTTGTACTTCATTTTGCTACGGCATTAAGTACAATGGTGATTTTTAGAAAAGATATTTTTGATATTGTAAAAGGTATTTTGAAATTTGAATGGAATGAAGATCTTCAGTTTATTTCTAAAATTGCTTTATCCATGTTGCCAGCAGTTATTGTTGGTCTCTTTTTTGAAGAGGAATTAGAACAACTTTTTAATGGCAATATTCTACTTGTAGGTTGTATGCTTATCGTAACAGCCGTTTTACTTTTCTTAGCAGATAAAGCAAAGGATACCCAAAAGAAAGTCTCGTTTTCTAACGCTTTTATCATTGGTGTATCTCAAGCCATTGCAATGTTACCTGGTATCTCGCGCTCTGGAGCTACAATTTCTACCTCAGTTTTATTAGGAAATGATAAAACAAAAGCGGCGCGTTTTTCATTTTTAATGGTGGTGCCTTTAATTTTTGGTAAAATGGCTAAAGATCTTTTAGGAGGAGAATTAACTTTTGATAGTTCTAATTTTACGGCTTTAAGCGTCGGTTTTATTGCTGCGTTTGTAGCAGGTTTATTTGCTTGTACTTGGATGATAGCACTAGTAAAGAAGAGTAAATTAAGTTATTTTGCGATTTATTGTGTCATTGCTGGTACTGCAGCTATAATCTGGTCATTAAGCTAATGCAAACGGAAGAAGATTTTAAAAACGGACAAGTTTTATTAATAGACAAACCATTAACTTGGACATCGTTTCAAGCGGTTAATAAGTTGCGTTGGTCTATACGGCAAGCCTTTAGTATTAAGAAAATTAAAGTGGGTCATGCGGGGACTTTAGATCCTTTAGCAACAGGTTTACTTGTGATCTGTACAGGTAAAATGACTAAGCAAATCAATATTTTTCAAGGTCAGGAAAAGGAATATACAGGAACTTTTGTTATAGGAGGAACAACACCTTCTTTTGATTTAGAAACAGAAGTGAATGAAACATTCCCCACAGATCATATTACAGAGGAATTAATTCAAAATGCAATTCCACAATTTATAGGTAAGATAGAACAATATCCACCGGTGTTTTCTGCCATTAAGAAAGATGGAAAACGTTTATATGAATTTGCAAGAGCAGGTGAAGAGGTTGAAATTAAACCAAGACAAGTTGAAATTACTGAATTTGAGATTACAGAAATCAATGGTTTAGAGTTGAAATTTAGAGTCGTTTGTAGTAAAGGAACTTACATTAGGTCTTTAGCAAATGATTTTGGAAAAGCTTTAAATTCTGGTGGACATTTATCTGAATTACGCCGTACTCGTATTGGTGATTTTAAAGTTGAAGACGCACTTACTCCTGAAGATTTTATTGCAAGTTTACCTTCTAAAGGGGTTTAAGAGGTTGTCTTAGACTATTTCTTCATTCTTTTCGTATATATTAGTAGCCTAAAACTTTTTGTACTGAATTTCATAGAACAACATAAAGCAGCATTAATTACATTTCTCTTAGCGGGAATTGTAGTTCTTGGCCTGTTTAGTTTTCAGATTAAACGTCATCAAGATTTAATAACAGAAAGTTATTATCTCATGGATCCCGAGCCTGAAACAACTAAAGAAGACCTTCAGAAAATAGAAGAGCAAAATTCAGAATCTACAAATAAAGCCTTTAACGAAGATCAAGAGTACAAAGAGATGATGCGTAACTTTAAATCGGTTAGCACTAATGATTTTGAACGTACCACTAAGGCCATGGAAGCGGCTAAAGCAAGTAAAGAGGTATTGGTGGAGACAAACTATTCTAAATCTTACGAGAATGGTAAGGACTACGCTTTAAATTCAGAAGAAACAGAATCTTATAAAAAATTACAAAAGGAATTAAAACAACGTCTTGATAATAAAAGAGCGGCAGATGAGCATGCTAAAACTAAGGGTACACTTACTTATTCTTTAAAAGGTAGAGTTTTATCACATTATAAAATTCCACGCTATCTGTGTGAAGTTGGTGGTAAAATTGTTGTAAACATTAAAGTAAATGAAGTAGGTAATGTTTTTGATGCCAAAGTTAACGGCTCGTCTAACTCCAATAACAAATGTTTAGTAGAGCATGCAATTGCGTATGCAGAATCTGTGCAGTTTAATGCTTCAGATCGTAATGAGCAATTAGGAACCATTACATTTTTATTTAAGGGAAAATAATAGTCATTATTTTATGGAACTATTGTCGGTATTCATTTATATAAAATTGAAAAAACACCAACAATAGCTTAATTACTTTATACTCGAAGGTTTATTAACCTAACAGATGAACTAAATCTTCAATTGTAGATTGTCCTTTATCTTTATTGTACCAACGTTGTAAATCTTCTTTAAATTCAGGAGTTAATTTACCATGTTCTGCTTTATAATCTTGTACCAATTTTGTAGCAACTGTTGGTCTTGGTCCAAATGTGTTTAATACTTCATTTGTTTCAGAATCTAACATAACAAGCTTCGGGATAGATTTACCACCATTAGTTAAAAACTGATCCATAAGTGCTTCGTTTTCGTCTCTAAGCACAACTTTATAATCAATAGCGTCATTTAATTCTGCAACTTTATTGATAATTGGCATTATATGAGCCGCATCACCACACCAGCTTTCCGAAATAACTAACCAAGTTATTTTCTTGTCAGAATCTTGAATTTTACTTTTCATTTCTTCAGAAACTTTTCCTGTTTTATCCCAACGTCTCATACGTCTGTCATTAAGTTGGGTGTATTCAGCTAATGCTTCTGTTTTTTCACTTCCGGTGTTTGATTTTTCGTCAACTAAAGAAGTTACTAAAGTTCTGTATTCAGCATAAGTCATACTATTTTTTAGACTTTCTGAAATAATATTGTTTAAAGTAAGTGTGTCTGTATCCATATAACAAAAATAATAATATGTTGCTATTTTTGTGCAACAGTTGTTACATTAGTAGCTCTAAATTTAATTCCTTACAAGATGAGTAAAAGCAGATGTGGATGGTGTGTTGGTGATACGTTATATGAAGCCTATCATGATGAAGAATGGGGTGTTCCTGTTTTTGATGACAAGTCATTATTTGAATTTTTAATTTTAGAAACCTTTCAGGCAGGTTTAAGTTGGATTACAATTTTACGGAAGCGTGAAAATTTCAGGAAAGCTTTTGATAATTTTGATTATAAAAAAATAGCAACCTATAAAGCTTCAAAAGAAGAAGAGTTATTGCAAAATGCAGGAATTATTAGAAATAAGTTAAAAATAAAAGCAACGATTAGTAATGCGCAGGCTTTTATGGAAATTCAAAAAGAATTTGGTTCATTTTCTAAATACATTTGGGCTTTTGTTGATGGTAAACCTATAAAAAATAGCTTTGAAAGTTTTAAGGATTCTCCAAGCAACACGGAATTAAGTGATAAAATCAGTAAAGATTTAAAGAAACGTGGTTTTAAATTTGTAGGTTCTACTGTGATTTATGCACAAATGCAGGCTACAGGTATGGTTAACGATCATGAAGTATCTTGTTTTAGATATCAAGAGGTTTAAGATATTCCATAAATTGAGCTCTTGGCATATCTTTAGCACCTAAACTTTCAAGGTGGTTGGTGTAAATTTGGCAGTCAATTAATTTGTAATTCGTGTTTTTTATAAAAGTGATAAACCCCACTTTACTTGCATTACTAACTTTAGCAAACATGCTTTCTCCACAGAACACCTTGTCGTTAATTGCAATACCGTATAGACCTCCAACTAAAACATCATCTTGCCAAACTTCTACAGATTTAGCATAACCTAATTGATGTAGTTTAACGTAAGCTTTAATCATATCTTCGGTTATCCATGTTCCGTCTTGACCTACTCGTTTTGTGGCTGCACAATTTTCTAAAACTTCTCTAAAAGCTTTGTTTTCGGTAACTTTAAATGTTTCTTTTTTTAGAATTTGCTTCATGCTTTTAGAGATTTTTAAATCTTTAGGAAGTAAAACAAATCGAGGATCTGGTGACCACCAAAGTATAGGCTCTTCATCTTGATACCATGGAAATATACCATTAGAATAAGCATGTATTAGACGTTCTGAAGTTAAATCTCCTCCCACAGCTAAGAGACCATCTTCCGAAGCTTCAGAAACATCTGGGAATTCAATTTTATGAGTTAAAAAGTGCATAATCGAAAATAAGTAATGATGTTTAAAATTAATAGTTTAGATCTTGATGTTAAAAGAATTTTGTTGATTCTTTCTTAGAATAATAATCAAATTTAAAATCCAACTTTTAAGTCTTTATGAATCATCTAGATTGTTTTCTATTAATTTATATAACAGAAAAAGACTTGTTTTATAGAAAAACAAGTCTTTTTTATATGTGTTTAATCCTTTCGTTTAGAAAGGTAAATCGTCGTTATCACTTTCTTCTAAATCTTTTACAGGTTCAAAAGCTTCTGTTGGAGGTACAGGAGGCATGTTTCCGCTTGCAGCTTCAGCTTGTGCAGCTTCAATTCTCCAACCTTGAATAGAGTTAAAATATTTAGTTTCACCTTGTGGGTTGACCCATTCTCTTCCTCTTAAGTTAATGCTAATTTTAACTTGTTGACCAACTTGGTAGCTATTTAATAAATCTGTTTTATCTTGAACAAATTCCACCATAATATGCTGTGGGTACTGTTCATCTGTAGTTACAACAATTTCTCTTTTTCTAAACCCATTGCTACCAAAGGTTTGAGTCTCTCCTACCATTTTAATTCGTCCTTGTACTTCCATTTCTTCTTAATCTATAATTTATTATAATCCTTAAATATTTTGAGGCTACAAAAGTAATAACTTCCAAGCACTTTCTACGTCTCCATAGCTCAAATAATTTTGTGCTAATTTGTGTTTTTCTCTATTAGATGCTGTTTTTATGTTTGGATACCTGTCACTTATGCTGTTAATAAACTTATTAACATCGTTGGTATTAGGTAATCCTTTTACATTGGCAAGCATCCCTAAATCATTGCCTGTTAAAATGATACTGTTTTTTATGTTATGTGGCAGATTATCAACGCCAATGCCCATGTCTGATAACGGTCTTGGTATCTCAAAAAAACCATTTTTAGCTCTACTGTAGTAGCTACCACCTGCTCTTGCAACTAAATCTAAAGCTTCTTGGTTTATGGTTTTGTCTTCATTTAAAACTTCTTCTGCAATGTGAAGTTTTACCACTTCGCAAATCACTAAATTACCAGCTCCTCCTTCAGTTCCTAGTTCAATAATTTCATTGACTTTACATTCAAATTGTACTGGAGATTCTGCAACTCTAAAAGGTTTTACATTATCTGAAGGCAACATGGTTAAACCTGCTTTTTCAAACTCATTTATTCCTTCAGGGTATTCTGTGCTACTTAATGACATTTGCTGTACAATATCATAATTTACCACGTTGATAACAACCTCTTTTGTGGCTTCAACATTATGTAGAGTATGTTTTGTAGTGTTGTCTCTAACGCGTCTAGCCGGAGAAAATATTAAAATTGGAGGATTAGTACTAAAGACATTAAAAAAGCTAAATGGCGATAAATTAGCATTACCATTTGCATCTATAGTACTCGCAAAAGCAATAGGCCTTGGTGAAACCGCACTTAATAAGTAGCTTTGTAAGACATCTGTTTTAAGATGCTTTGGGTTTAATGATATCATGTACTTGTCTGATTTTCAGTAAATATAAGTATAATCAATTTTCAGCAAAAGTATTTAAAGAGAATAGGGCACAATATTTTCAACACTTTTGCATTATATTTAATATTAAAATAAACTTAATCAATGAATTTTAGTTTAAACCGAAATGTAATCCGTTGGGTTATAATAGGGTCTTCTTTTGTTATTATTTCTCTAATTCTTTTGAATACTTATACGTTTTTTCAAAATTTTAAAGTTGAAGAGCGCTCTAAAATGAATACTTGGTCTGTTGCAGTTAGCGATATTGGGACACCTAAATTAAATGATGAAGTAAACATAGTTACAGATCATGTTATTACAGAAACAATAATAAATACGCCTGTATTAGTTATTGATGAAAACGGAGATTTAAGTACTTCTATTAATATTGACGAATCTTTGTTGAAAGATTCTTTAGATGTGAAACGATTGGTAGATCAGTTTAAAAATGAAAATACGCCTATTGAAGTCAATATGGATTCTGATTCTAAACAACTCATTTATTACGGAAATTCACCATTGTTAAATAAACTAAAATATTATCCTTTAGCTTTATTATTAATCATTTTACTTTTTGCAGCCGTTGTCTATTTCTTTTATCGTAGTTCTAAAATAGCAGAACAAAATAAACTTTGGACAGGTATGGCTAAGGAAACGGCGCACCAAATAGGAACACCTTTGTCTTCACTTGTGGGATGGACAGAAATTTTAAAGATGGAAAATGTTAATCCCGAGTATATTTTAGAAATTGAAAAGGATATTGACCGTCTTCAAACAATTACAGAACGCTTTAGTAAAATAGGTTCTATTCCTAAGCTTAAAAATGTTGATATTGTAGAAGTTACTCAGTCTTCTTACGAGTATTTAAAATCAAGATCTTCTAAGTTAATTAATTTTGAAATAGTAATTCCTGAGCGAAAAATAGAAGTGAATCTAAATGAACAACTTTTTAGTTGGACGATAGAGAATTTAGTGAAAAATGCCATTGATGCCATGAAGGGCAAAGGGGATTTAAAAGTAGAACTTACACAGCTTGAACGACAAATTTTCATTAATATTTCTGATACCGGAAAAGGGATTGCTAAATCATCTTTTAATAAAATATTTGAACCTGGCTTTACCACCAAAAAAAGAGGTTGGGGACTTGGTTTGTCATTATCTAGACGAATTATTGAAGATTACCACAATGGTAAAATAAAAGTTTTGACTTCCGAAATAGGGAAGGGAACCACTATGCAAATAATACTAAAGCAGGTTTAATTCATTTTTTAATTAGAAAAGGACTTGTGGTTTTTAAATTAATTGATCTTAACATTTTTTTCAAAAAAAATAATCAAGGAAAATCATTTTAAGACAGAAGTCAAAGATGTTTAAATTCTTTAATAATGACGTTGGTTATCAGTGAATATGGATTTATAGAATTGAAAGGGATACTTACAGAATGCTCGCTATTGCTTAAGTAGATGAAAGTTTTTAAACTAGAATAATTCAAAATTTAGTTTAAATTTGGGGCATGAATTCGTCAAAATATTTCACTTTAAAAGAAGCTAGGATAGGTAATAACTGTCCTGAATGTTATTCTAACGATAGCCTAGTGCTCACGTTAAAACAAAAGCTAATTGAAACTCAATTCTATAAAGCGCTTACAGACGAAACGACTAGTGATATACGATGTCTTAATTGTGAAATGCCAATTTTTCCCATACGATGGACTGAGGATATAGAACGCGTGGTAGATTACCACAAAAGAGGACTTAAAATTAGACCTAAATCTACAAAGCTAAAACCTATTGCTTGGGGTTTAATTGTTTTAGGTGTTGTTTTGTTGATTACAACAATCTTATTTGTAGCAAAAATTATTTCAATCTAAAATTATAAGAAAGAAGAGATTTTCTTTGCAATAGCCTCAAATTCTTCAGACTCTAATTTTTGTTTATTAGAAAAAAGTGCGTCTTCCATAGCGTGTAATGGAATTAGATGAACATGTGCATGCGGTACTTCTAGTCCAATAACAGTCATTCCAATTCGTTTGCAAGGAATTGCTTTTTCTAAAGCTATAGCTATACGATGAGAAAATTTCATTAAACCGATATAGGTCGCTTCATCTAAATCAAAAATTTTGTTAACCTCCTTTTTAGGGATACAAAGCGTATGGCCTTTAGAGTTAGGGTTAATATCTAAAAACGCATAGAATTCTTCAGTTTCTGCGATTTTATACGAAGGGATTTCTCCTGAGATTATTTTTGTAAAAATTGTAGCCATATCCTAATCAATATTAAGTTCTATAAATATAAAAAGATTCCTGAAAAACAGGAATCTTTTTGTATTATAACTTTAGTTTTTGTTATCTAGAAATTTCTAATATATCAAATTTCATTACACCGTTTGGGACTTTTATTTCAGCAACATCTCCTACTGATTTTCCTAGTAACCCTTTTCCGATTGGTGAATTTATAGAAATTCGACCTGAGGCTAAGTTAGCTTCACTTTCCGCAACTAAAGTATAGGTCATTTCCATGCCGTTAGTCTGGTTTTTAATTTTAACTTTTGAAAGTGCCAAAGCTTTAGTTAAATCTAACTGAGACTCATCTATAACTCTTGCACCAGATAAAATTTCTTCCATTTTAGAAATTTTCATTTCTAACATACCTTGTGCTTCTTTTGCAGCATCGTACTCTGCATTTTCACTTAAATCTCCTTTGTCTCTTGCGTCTGCAATATCTTGAGATGCCTTTGGGCGTTCCACATCTTTAAGTTGGTTTAACTCATCTCTAAATTTTTTTAAACCTTCAGCTGTGTAATAAGATACTTTACTCATAATTTAATCGTTTTAAGTATAACAAATTCTAAAAGGTGAATTCTTTATTATTTTAGAGCCTGTCTGGAAAGCAGACAGGCTCTAAAATAGAAGTAGAAATAATATTCTTCTTAGAAGTTTGTTATAATATAATTATAATGTTAGCATAAAAAAAACCTCGCGCTGACGAGATTACTATGCAAATATATAAAATATTTACGGTATTGTTGAATTAATAGTAAATTGCCACTTGGAATTTTAAGGTGAAATTCATAATAAATATGAATACGTCAAAAAATAAAGTGGGATGTTAGTGTTCTTGCGGCTTTTAAATATTTTTATTTTTAAGTCATTAAATTTCAAATCCTTAATAAAATAAATTAAACCTGTGAAAAAAATATTTTTAATACTCGTTAGTGTGGTTGTTTTAGGCTGTAGCCAAAATGACACGGATTATAATTGTAATTATTTGTTAGATGTTGGTGTTAATTTAACGGTGAATCTTAATCTTCCTCAGTATAACCAACTATTGTTTCCTGTTAATGCTGTTAGAGTATCAAATTATGGTAATGATGGTATTATTTTGGTAAGAGCGGGGAGTAATTCACTTTTAGCATGGGATGGTGCAGATCCTAACCATGTGTCTTCTTCATGTTCTACTTTAGAAATTGTAGGTTTAAATGCCGTTTGTGGTTGTGGTGATGGTAATGAATATAGTTTAATTACGGGTACGGCACTTAATGATGATCCTCAACCCTGTACGTTAAAACCATACAGAGTTGAAACCATCAGTGATAATGTTTATTTAATTAGTAATTAAAAATTCATTGTAACACCAACTAAAAAATTTGTGGTTGCTTGTGGGTAGAAACCTGCTCCTTCTATAGTTGTAATGCTTCCTGGGTTAGACCAGTCGTCATCATAAGTATAGTAATATCCGTTAGATACATATTCTACGTTAAAGATGTTGTTAACTAAGCCTGAAAAAACAATAGAGTCAAAAATAGATTCTGTTTTTAAAGTATAGTTAATGTTGAAATCATTAGTGAAGAAACTATCTAATTTAGAACGATCTGCTTCAGTGTTTCCCATATATTGTTCGCCAACAAATTTGCTTAGCCAAGACATTTGAAGGTTTTTAATAGGTTGAAAAACAATTGCATTAGCGGCAACTAAACTAGGCGAGAATGAAATATCTGTTTCACCTAAATTTTGTGCTACTCCATCAAAAGAAATAACAGTTTCATTATTTTTATTAGTGCTTAATGTTGCGTTGGGCTGTAATGTTAACTTTGAAGTTACTGGGATTATAGCTTCTAATTCTAAACCTAAACGGTAACTTTTACCACTATTAGTTCTAATAGGGTTTCCTACATCATCTAATTGGCCAGATAAAACCAATTGTTGGTTATACTGCATGTAATATACATTAGCATTAAATGTGAAGTTGTTTTTGTTATGTCTCCAGCCTAATTCAAAATCATTAAGTTGTTCTGGTTTTATATCGCTATTGTTTTCAAAATCCGTTCTGTTTGCTTCTCTGTTTGCTCTAGCATATGAAAAATATAGACTGTTATCTGTATTTACATCGTAAGTAATACCAGCTTTTGGATTGAAAAAAGAAAAGGTTTTATCGATTTCAAAATCTACAAGGTCAGATGTGTTTCCGTAGGTTTTATAAGATACATTTCTCGTTTGCAAATCCCCGTATAAACTTATTTTTTCATTTAAACGGTAATTCGCTTTTGCAAAAAAGGATAAGTCATTTTTTAAACTATTACCATCATAATAACGGTCTCTGATTTCAGATTGACTTGCAAATTCAGCCCAAATAATTTCACCAAAATGATCACCATCATAATGACTAAATGAACCTCCAAAAATTAAATTTAGATTATCATCTTTATAATTCGCATTTACATTAGCTACATAATAATCATTATCTAACCAACGTCTACGGATTAAATCTGTTGTGTTTACGGTTTCTGATCCAAAATCTAGAGGTTGTAAACCATAAGTTTCAAAATCTTCGTTTTCTTTATATTGCTCAAAATAACCGCGTCCATAAGTGTAATTTAAGCCTACTGTAGTTGACCATTGGCTGTTGTAACGTTGGTTCCAATGCAATTGGTAATGATCTTGATTGTAATAATCTACTTCATTATCATAAAATTGAGGATCGCCATTAGCATCGTCATATTCTCCGGCTGAGTTATAAGTTCTATCATTTTCTAGCTTATCTAAATCTTCTAACCCATTCCAAGATTGATATGTCACTTCTTTTCCTCCAAAAGCAATGGCTTTAATTAAGGTGTTGTCATCTACATAAGAGCCTTGCAAAAAGTAAGATTTTAAATCCGATGATGCACGATCTATATAACCGTCAGAAGCGATATTAGATAAACGACCAGCAATTTCAAAATGATCATTCATAAGTCCTGTACTAAATTTTACGGTATGTTTTCTGGTGTTATAACTTCCGTAAGAATTTGAGATTTCACCAGAAGCTTCCTTAGATATTGCGTCTGTAAGTATATTAATACTTGCACCAAAAGCACCAGAACCATTGGTAGACGTTCCGACTCCTCGTTGCAATTGTAAACTTTCGGTAGAAGAAGCAAAATCGCTTAAATTCACCCAAAATGTCCCTAAAGACTCCGCATCATTATAAGGGATTCCGTTAATAGTAACGTTGGTAGATTGTGAGCTAACACCTCTTACTCTTATGCTCGTATAGCCTACACCTGCACCAGCATCCGTAGTGGTAACAACTGAAGGTAGAAAGTTAAGTAACATAGGAATGTCTTGCCCTAAATTTCGTTTAGCTAATGCTTCTTTGTTAATGTTAGAGTGTGTAATTGGTGATTTAGCATCTACTCTAACAGCCTTTACTAGAACTTCATCTAGTTTTTCGACTTTAGTAGAGTCTTGTGGTTTTTCTTGTCCATAAATAGAACAAATACTTAATAAAAAAATGGAAATTGATAATCTCTGTCTATTTATTTTTGAGAGATTGTTGAATAAAAATTTCATACGACTATAGTATTATAATCGAATAAAAAGAGGTCATTATTCTTGGTTAATAATTAGTTATGTTGAGCTTTAGATTCCTGCAATATGGAAAATGTTATTTTATTTTGAAATTAAGCACATAAAACAAATGTCGCTTAGAAATCAGAAGTAAAATAGACATTGATAACCGTATAGCATTTGCCAAAAATAGCGATATGATATTTTCTTTATGCTCGTTTCCTAAACAGCATTACCTGTTCTAGGTTCAATGGGTATGATCTCAGCTTGAAAAGTTAGTGGTCTTGTGTAGAAAGATAATCGTTATTTATAATTACGTTTAACTTTTTACTGTGATTGCCAACTAATTTTAGCACCCCTTTTTTGAGAACGCGGCAAAGATAGAAAGGATTTATGATTTTAGAATTATGATTTATGATTTTTTTTAAATGTAAAAACACTGAGGTTGATATTGAATACGAAGCTTATATCAGTTAGAGTGAGTTTTTTTGTTTTTTTCGATAAAGGTTTAGATTAGGTTTGAAAATGCAATTTTAAGTCTTAGTAATTAATTGAAAATGATCTCTTTATTTGCTATTCTATATTAGGTGTTTTTCTATTTGCTTTTTTATCAGCATTAATACGTTTGTTTTTTAAACGTCTCTTTTTTACGCCTCTAGGAACTCTTGTTTTAATACGTAGTTTTTGTTTCTTTAACCCTTCTTCAATTAATGCTATAAAGCGTTGGGTTACCAAAGCTTTATTTCTAAATTGGCTTCGACTTTCATCACAGGCTAGAATTAAGATTCCATCTTTTGTTAATCGGTTACCAAAATACTCAGAAAGCTTTTGCTTTTTTTCATCGCTAAAAACTACAGAATTGTTAAGGTCAAAATATAATTCGGCTTTAGATGATACCTTGTTTACATGTTGACCTCCACTTCCTGAGCTTCGGACGTACTTATAGTTTAATTCAGATTTTAAAATTTGAATATTCACTATGCTTTTATTTGATGTGGTGGCTTAAGCAAATCATTAACCGTTTTTACAGGATTGAAAGTACTGATAGGTACTTCTACAAAAATAGTATTCCAATGTGCCATACTTCCGTTCCAAAGCCCTGGTAATTCTAGCGCTTTTAATGCTTTACCATTTTTTGTTTTTTTGGTTATAAAAGCAGCATTATGATCGACGTAGTTTTCTAAATCAAATTTTTCGCCCTTGTAATTTTTAATTCCACAAATTAAATCTACAGGATTAAAATGTGTTGCGTTTTTAAGGATTTCTTCTTGTTTTGAGTCTTTTAAATTAATCTGAGCAGATTCTACAATTTGAAGTGATTGATTAGATTTTTCATCCTTTACCCAAAAAGGACCACCTCCTGGTTCGCCTTCATTTCTTACCATTCCGCAGACGCGGATTGGACGGTTTAGTTTTTCTTTTAAGTATTGAATTTTATAACAATCTTTATATTTAAAATACTCATCAGATATTTTAATACTTAATTTATATGTTATAAAATTTTCAATAGCAACTAAGGTTCCTTCGTCAACTTTATTAGCGTCTAAATCATGTAAGTATTCAAATGATTTGCTTTGTAGTTTTAATAAAATTCCTGCTAAAGCTTTTTTAAAGCCTGCTAATTCTTCCTTGTATTTATTAACGACAACATTATCTATGTTTTTTACAAAAATAACGTCTGCATCAATAGCGTTTAAGTTTTTTAGAAGTGCTCCATGTCCAGAAGGTCTAAATAATAACGAACCGTCAGCTTCTTTAAAGGGTTTGTTTTCCATAGTCACAGCAATAGTGTCTGTGGCATGTTGTTGATAAGAGAATGAAATATTGAATTTCACTCCTTTTTCTGCTTCAATACGATCTTTTATTTTATTAAATTCTTCAGTAAACTTAGCTTCATGACTCTCTGATATTGTAAAGTGTAATCTTGCTGTGTTATTACTTGTAGCGTATAAGGCTGATTCGTAAAGATGTTCTTCGAAGGCAGTAGCGATGTAATCGTTTTTATAGTAGTGAAATGGAAGTAATCCTTTGGGTTGATTACCAAAATTTAATTCATTTTTATCTAACATTGCTTTGGCAAAATGCCATACTTTTTCTTGACTAGATAAAGTTTCTAAATCTATACCTTCAGATTTTAATAATCCTGCAACTTGTTTATAAAACGGGAATTTCTCCAAGCCCACCATAAACAAGGATAATTCTCTTAAGTTATTCTTATTTATATACGCATTAAGAGATTGTTCATTCTCATTATATTCACTGATATACCGAAAGAGAAATTTAAACATTCTAGTTGCTGCACCAGATGCAGGTACAAATTTTAATAGTGATTTGTTGTCTTTTTCGGCTTCAAAAAGAGCTACAAAATCTTTCATGTCAGATTCTGTCAAAGGCATAATACCTTTGTTTAATGTTGCTGCAGCAGAGACATTAGTAAAAGGAATTCCGGTTTCAAAAATTCCTATTTGTTTTTCAACCTTGGCTAAGGTCAAATTATTAGTATCTATTTGTTTAAGGTCTTTATCAGTAAAATTCATTTGTTCTTTATTAATTCATCTATGTGCTTAACCGCTAATTGTAATCGCTCTTTTTCATTTCCTTTTAAAAGCACATAAGGTTTATTGTGATTCTTTAATGCGGATTCAAAAGCTTTAAACATGCGCTCCCTTTCATCGGGTTTATCTCGCAGATCATCAGCTTCCCACGGTGTGTCAATATAAGTTAAAAAATATAAATCATAAATATTGTTCTTAGCATACTTGTCTAAAATGGGGTCGCAACTTCCTTGGTAATAGGCTTCACTATAAACTTTTGTTTCTAGTAAATCTGTATCGCAAATTAAAACAGAATTTGTTTTTTTGCTTAACTCATTCTCTAATTTAATTTGCCCTATTGCAATTGGAAGTAGGTCTTTTGGTTCGCAAGTTTTACGTTCGTCGTTCCATTTGTCTTGTAAGTATTCTCTAGCATACTCAGGGACCCAAATAGAATTGTAATGTCTTGCTAATTGGCGAGATATCGTTGTTTTCCCTGTTGATTCTGGGCCGAATAAAACTATTTTTACACAGTCTGAGGGTTCTTGTCTAAGCTTTTTTTCCATGCGTTATAGCCTTGAACAGCTAAGATTAAAAATATTATAAATTGAACTCCAGTAAATCCTAAGCCTTTTACAAAATATAAAGGGATAGAAATAAGATCTGCAATAATCCATAATATCCAATTCTCTATTTTTTTGTTGGCCATTAACCACATTCCTGCAAAGAAAATACCTGTGGTTATAGTATCTATATAATCTGTAATTCTATCGAAACGATTAAAATAGAGATACACACAAATTACAAAAATCATTGTTATTACGAAAATTGATCCGGCTTTTACCCAGTCTTTTATGGATGATTTTGTGACGGCTAATTCGTTGCCATTATCAGAATATTTCCACATATACCAACCATAAATACTCATTAATGTGTAGTAAATGTTGATTGTTAAATCGCCGTAAAGTGTAAATATATAACACAAATAAACAAATAGAATGGTGCTAATAATCCCGGTTGGAAACACCAAAATATTTTCTTTTTGAGCATACCAAACACTTGCTATACCAAAAACAACAGCAATTATTTCAATGATAATATTAAGAGTTGTTGCTGTACGATAGGGTTCTAAAAAAAAATCAAAAATGTGGTTCATAGTCACTCCTATCCGTTTTTACGATTTTCATTTGCAATACTGCAATATCTATATCAGCAAATGATCGTTTTATTTCTTGCGTTAGAAAAGGCATTAAGGTATCGAAATCACCATAGATTTGTGTGCTTAAAGGGTTTTCTAAAACTGTGAATTCTGAAGCTCTTAAATGCTTAATAAAATCAATAATGTGTGGTTCGTAATCGTCTTTTAATGGTGATAATTGTAATTCTATAGATATTTTCATTGTGATTGCCGCAAAGGCGGTGAATTTATAATTAATTATATGTTTTAGTGATTTTTTTTAAATCATCAAAAAATGTTTCGTCATCTTCAAAAGCGGTTCCTATAACTACTAAATCGGCACCAGCATTGTAAGCTGATTCTAGTTCTGTTTTAGTTCTTATGCCGCCACCAACAATTAATGGAATATTTATTTTTTGTTTAACTTCTGAAATAATATGAGGTTCAATAGCATGTGTGGCACCACTACCAGCTTCGAGGTAAATGAGTTTCATGCCCAATAATTCTCCTGCTTTTGCTGTATCCTTAATTGTTTCTATAGCATTTCTGCTTATTGGTTTTGTTTCGCTAACACGTTGTACTGCTGTTTCTTTTCCGTTTTCAATAAGTAAGTATCCTGTGGGAATAATTTCGAGATCTGTTTTGGCTAATTTTGAAACTGCTTCAACATGTTTGCCAATTAAGTAATCAGGGTTTCTTCCAGAGATTAAAGATAAAAATAAAATTCCATCTGCTTGATCTGTAATTTGAATGATATCTCCAGGAAACAATATAATAGGTAAAGTTGAGTGCTTTTTTATTTCTATAACTAAAGCTTCGGTTAATCCTTCATTAACTTCACTTCCCCCAACAAAAATATGTGTAGCGATAGATTGATTCACCTTTTCAATAAAATTTGAAACGGAATTAATCTTCATCTTGTCAGGATCAATTAGAACGGCTAAGTTTTTCTTATGGGTCTTAATTGTCTTTAATATAGTATTGTAGTATTTCATTTATTCCAAAAATGGAGTTTTAGGTTTAAATGTTTTTTACCTAGTTGATTCTTTTTTAAACTCTAGCATGTAATTGTCTTGTCTATGTTCTTTTTTAGGGAACGACATAAGCACAAGTAAATCCTTCAAATTCTAAAAAGGCCGTATCGTATCTGTATTTTTTATTTTTATAATCTATCCAAGCCACGGTTTTACCATCTTTAAGCATAAATGGGATGACCAAAAAATGCTCTTTGAATAACATACCTGGAGTTGCAAAGAGTTTGTAAAGTGATTCTTTAATTCCCCAGATTATAGTCAGTCTATTAATGTAATCTTGGTCAGTAGGTTTTATATAATTAGTTTCATAATCGACAAACTTATGAGAGATAACACCTATTTTTTCACGCTGCTTTTCAATATCAATTCCGACTTCTTTATTACTAACTATTACGCCAGAAAATGTAAACGAATGTGTAATAGAAATATGCTTTCCATCCTTAAGATGTGGTTTTCCGTTGTCGTCATAAAATAAATCTTGATCGGTATAACCAAACGCTCTAAGTAGATGACGCACACTTAAAAAACCACGTTGGTGTAGTTCGCTTTTCATGCCTAAAACGCGTTTTAAACTGTCTGGTTTTAAATCAATAGGAGAAATTAAATCATCATAAGATTCTTCGATCTTCCAGATTTTAACAGTAGTTTGTGAGTTAACACTAATGGTTTTATAAAGTGGCATTTAGAATTCTTAATGTTATTGATTATCTTTGCATCGCCTATGTCTGTTTTGACATTTTTAGATTAGCGAATTTAACTATTTAAGTGTTAAACCCAAAGGCGTTTTATAATATATAAAAAACGAGAAAAAGAATATGAGTGCAAAAACAATTGCTTACGTACCGAATAAGGTAAAAGATATGTCGCTTGCGGCATGGGGAAGAAAAGAAATTAAATTGGCTGAAGCAGAAATGCCAGGTTTAATGAGTCTTAGAGAAGAGTATAAAAATGAGCAGCCTTTAAAAGGAGCACGTATTGCAGGTTGTTTACATATGACGATTCAAACAGCGGTTTTAATTGAAACATTACAAGCTTTAGGTGCTGAAGTGACTTGGAGTTCTTGTAATATTTTCTCTACGCAAGACCAAGCTGCTGCAGCAATTGCTGAAGCTGGTACAGCTGTTTATGCATGGAAAGGATTAACAGAAGAAGAGTTTGATTGGTGTATTGAACAAACTTTATTTTTTGGTGAAGATCGTAAACCATTAAACATGATTCTTGATGACGGTGGTGATTTAACGAACATGGTTTTGGATAAGTATCCAGAATTATCTGCTGGAATTAAAGGTCTTTCTGAAGAAACTACAACAGGGGTTCACAGACTTTATGAGCGTGTTAAAAATGGTACATTAACAATGCCTGCTATTAACGTAAATGATTCTGTAACAAAATCTAAATTTGATAATAAGTACGGTTGTAAAGAATCTGCAGTAGATGCAATTCGTAGAGCAACAGATATTATGTTAGCTGGTAAGCGTGTAACTGTTTGTGGTTATGGTGATGTTGGTAAAGGAACAGCTGCTTCTTTTAAAGGTGCAGGTTCTATTGTAACAGTTACTGAAATTGACCCAATTTGTGCATTACAAGCTGCAATGGACGGTTTTGAAGTTAAGAAATTAGAAACTGTAGTTGGTAATTCTGATATTATTATTACAACAACAGGTAACAAAGATATTGTAAGAGCTGAGCATTTTGAAGCAATGAAAGATAAAGTTATCGTTGCTAACATTGGTCACTTTGATAATGAGATTCAAGTAGGTTGGTTAAACGAGAAACACGGTCATACTAAAGATACTATTAAGCCTCAGGTTGATAAATATAACATCAACGGAAACGATATTATTTTACTTGCAGAAGGACGTTTAGTAAACTTAGGTTGTGCAACAGGTCACCCAAGTTTTGTAATGAGTAATTCATTTACAAACCAAACTTTAGCGCAAATTGAACTTTGGAAAAACAGTTTCAGTTATGAAAATGACGTGTACATGTTGCCAAAGCATTTAGATGAAAAAGTAGCAAAATTACACTTAGAAAAAATTGGTGTTGAGTTGACTGAATTAGCAGAATACCAAGCGGATTATATTGGTGTAAAAGTTGAAGGGCCTTATAAGCCAGAGCATTACAGATATTAATCAATGAGTGTCATTGCAAGACGCTTTTTAGCGATGAAGCAATCTCATTAATTGAAATTGAATTTTTAAAAATCCCAAGCATTAGTGTTTGGGGTTTTTTTTCTTTTAAATTAAAAAAAGGTTCTCGATACAAAATTGCAGAAAAAGCAATTTCACTCGAACTGACGTCTTGCGTTAAACAAGAATTATTATGATTAGTGTTATCGTCACTTCGAGTGATTTTTGAGGTACGATAAATCGTATTGAGAAGTGTTGTTTTAGTTTTTAGGAGTTATTGAGTTTTAATTTAATTGGTTCTCGATACAAAATTGGAGAAAAAGCAATTCCACTCGGACAGACGGTTTGCGTGAAATAAGAATTATAGTGATTACTATTTCGTCACTTCGAGTGATTTTTGAGGTACGATAAATCGTATCGAGAAGTGTTGTTTTAGTTTTTAGGAGTTGTTGAGTTTTAATTTGATTAGTTCTCGATATAAAATTGCAGAAAAAGCAATTCCACTTGAACTGACGGCTTGCGTTAAACAAGAATTATAATGATTACTGTTATCGTCACTTCGAGTGATTTTGAGGCACGACAAATCGTATCGAGAAGTGTTTATTAAGTATAAAAAAGACCTCACAGATTTTAATAATCAGTGAGGTCTAATATATTTTAGAGTTAGCAATTGCTAACTTAGGACTTAATTACGGCCTACTTTCTCTTTTTGTTCTTGCGTTTTTTCTTTTTCTTAGAATCATCTTTTTTAGGATGTACTAAGGTCATTTCATCAATTAAGTGTTGTGCACCTGCGTATTTATCTACGATGAAAAGTACGTAACGTAAATCGACCATAATGTTTCGGCAAATTTCAGGATCGTAATTCATATCACTCATTGTTCCTTCCCAAACACGGTCAAAGTTTAAACCAACTAAGTTTCCTACAGCATCAATAGCAGGACTTCCAGAGTTTCCCCCTGTGGTATGATTCGTACCTAAGAAACAAACCGGTACCTTTCCGTTGCTATCTGCATATTGCCCGTAATCTTTAGCTTCGTAAAGTTCAATTAGTTTTTGTGGCACATCAAACTCATAATCACCTGGAATATATTTTTCAATCACACCATTTAAATAACTCACTGGGTTGTAATACACAGCATCTCTTGGCGAATAACCTCTAACTTGTCCGTAAGTAACACGCAGCGTACTGTTAGCATCAGGGAAATAACGTTCGTTAGGTAAGGCTTCCATTAATGCAGTCATGTATTCGGTTTGTAAAGCTGTGATAGGTGCATTCTTTGCTTCGTAATCTTTATTAATTGAATCAAAAAATTCTGTAATCATTGGTTTTGCATAAGCAAAAGCGGCATCATTATTAAGGTTTTTTATCACGGTATCAGCATCACCTTCTAATAATTTTAGAGCAGAGTCTAAATGAGTAAAGGCTGTTTTGTCATAAATTGTAGCATCTACATCTTTACTATACAACGGCATTACATTAAGGTAGACTCCTTTGTCAACGTCAACATCGTAGTTTTTATGAATCCCTTTTAAAGTTCCTGTTAAACTTGCTTTAGCGTTTTCAAGAATTGCAGGGTTTTCAATTAAAGCTTGTTCAATTTGGTAAGCTCTAAATGTCATTTGCATTAATTCATTGGTAGTGAAAAAGACTTCAATAAAGTTTCTTCTCTTAATATCTATAGGTGCAAAATCTTTATATAGTTTATCAAATTCAGGAAGGATATGACCGTATTTGTCCTCTAGTCCTTTTTCTTTTAAAGCTTTGGTAAAAGTAGCTTCAAATTCTCTGCGTTTTTCAACAGCATTAGTTTTCTTAATTCCTAAGTTTTCACCAATCCACTTTTTCCAAGCATTAGCAATTCTAGCTTGTTTAGAAGCGTATTTAATACGCACATCATCGCTAGTTTTCATTTTTTGGTCAATAACTTTTAGAGCCGCTTCACGAATAGCGATGTTTGTTGGGTTAAATTCCTCTGTAATATGTTCAATTGCTACTGCAGGTAGATATTCGCTAGTTGTACCAGGAAAACCAAATACCATCGTAAAATCACCTTCTTCAACACCATCTAAAGAGATCGGAAGAAAATGTTTAGGCTTGTAAGGTTGGTTGTCTTTACTGTATTTTGCAGGACGGTTATTAGCATCTGCATAAATACGAAACATAGAAAAATCACCGGTATGTCTTGGGAAAACCCAGTTGTCAGTATCGCTACCAAATTTACCAATACTTGTTGGTGGTGCACCTACTAAACGGATATCTTCAAAACGTTCTGTTACAAAAAGAAAATATTGATTGCCTTCAAAAAATGCTTTTGTCTTTACATCTTGCCAGGTTTCTTTTGGCCAAGTTTTTAAAGCAGCATTACTATTTTTAGAAATTATAGATTGTTTTTCTGTTTCCGTCATGTTAGCTGTAATTCCTTTTAAAACCACATCAGAAACATCATGAATACTCACAATAAACTCAATAAATAAACCTTCATTTGGTAATTCGTCTTCTAAATTCATGGCCCAAAAACCATCTTTTAGATAATCATTTTCTAAAGAAGAGTGCGATTGTATCTGGCTAAAACCACAGTGGTGATTGGTAAGTACTAAACCTTGGTCTGAAATAACTTCACTTGTACAGCCACCATTAAAATGGCCAATGGCATCTTTTAAGCTTGAGTTGTTAACATCGTAAATATCTTGAGCTGTTAATTTACTGCCCAAACTTTGCATTTCATCTTCGTTCATACCCTCTAAAAGTGAAGGAATCCACATGCCTCCTTGCTGTGCCGAGACTTGAAAAACAACGAAAAAGAAAAGAATTTTAAAAAATCGCATATTCAATATTTTTTTAGTTTTTGTAAAGATAGAAAAGCTTGTTTTATATCTTTAATGTTTTTGTACATAAAGCCTACTTTTTTTATGAATTTCACATCTAAATTACCAAACACAGGGACAACGATTTTTACTGTTATGAGTGCTTTGGCTAAAGAGTATAATGCAATTAATTTATCGCAAGGTTTTCCTAATTATCCTAGTTCTCAGAAACTGAATACTTTGGTTTATGACGCCATGAATAAAGGCTATAATCAATATGCACCAATGGCTGGGAATTTAGATTTGCGGTTGGCTATTGCTCATAAATATGAGTTGTTATATAAAAGTAAATACCATCCAGAAAAAGAAATTACAGTAACAGCAGGAGCAACACAAGCTATTTATACGATTATTTCTACATTTATTAGAAAAGATGATGAGGTAGTTATTTTCAAACCTGCTTATGATTGTTATGAGCCTGCAGTTGAAATTAATGGAGGGAAACCAATTGCTATTCAGTTATCAGCACCAAATTATAAAGTGAATTGGGAAGAGGTTGCTTCAAAAATAACATCTAAAACAAAGATGATTATTATCAATTCACCTCATAATCCAAGTGGGACAATTTGGTCTAAAGAGGATATGCTTCAACTTCAAAAAATAACTATAAACACTAATATTATAGTTTTAAGTGATGAGGTTTATGAACATATTATATTTGATGCAGAACAACATCAGAGTGTTTGTTTATTTAAGGATTTAAAACAACGTAGTTTTATTACGGCTTCCTTCGGAAAAACGTTTCATAATACGGGTTGGAAAATTGGGTATTGTTGTGCTCCTGAAGAATTAATGTCCGAATTTAGAAAAGTACATCAATTTAATGTGTTTTCAGTGCATCATCCGTCTCAAAAAGGGATTGCGGATTATATGAAAGATGAAGAAAGTTATTTAAGTTTGAATATTTTTTTTCAGCGTAAACGAGATTTGTTCTTAAATTTAATTTCAGAATCTAGATTTAAATTTCAAGCCTCTAAAGGCACCTATTTTCAAGTATTAGATTATAGTGATATTACAAATGAATATGATGTAGATTTTGTAAAACGATTAACAAAAGAATTTAAAATAGCTGCTATTCCATTGTCTGTATTTAATACTAATAATGAGGATGATAAAGTGTTACGGTTTTGTTTTGCAAAAACAGAAGAAACTTTAATACAAGCTGCTGAAATTTTGAATAGGATTTAATGTTAAAACTTTCGTAATGTAGTGACGCTATCAATTCTTTAGTGTCTAAATTATAGAAACAAAAATTATATATAATATGAAATTTCAATATGTATTTATTTTCTTTTTAATAAGTTTAATGCTGTCTTGTGGTAGTAGTGATCGTGTTATTATGACAGATGGAAAAGTTTATGAAATAAAAGGTAATTCTATTAAAAACGATGGTGCCGATGTTACAGAAACTTTATCGGAGGAACGTAAGTCAGAAATAGAAGCGACACTAAAAGCAAATAATAAAGCTAAAGCAGAAGCAGAGCAGTTGCAAGAATCTCTTAAGGCACAGCAAAAAGAGTTGAAAAAAGCAAAAGAAGAGGCGGAAGCAAAACAAGAAAAACTAGAGGAGCAACAAGAGGTATTAGAAAAAAAGATTGAAGATAAAGAAGATGCACGTAAAGATTTTTTAAAGGCAAAGAAGAGTTTAGATAATAAACAGAAGAAATTTGAAAAATTAAAAGATAAAGGAAAGCTATCTCCTAATGATGAGGAAAAATGGTCTGAAGAATTAGACGATTTAGAAAAAGAGTTTGAAGAAGCAAAAGAAAAAATGAATAACTTAAATAAATAAAAATTATGAAATATATATTAACTTGTGTAAGTCTAGTATTTGCGTTGTTTTTAAACGCGCAAGAAGTAACCAAAGAAGGGAAAATCTACGAGGTTAAAAGTGAGAAAATCTTTTTAGAAGGAAAGGATGTGACAGAAACTTTAAGTTTAGAAGAAAAAGCAGTTATTTTTAAAGAAGCGGCTACAATTTCAGAAAAAATTAAAGTAGAAGCAGCAGCAAAATTAGAAGAAGCTAAAGCAAAAGAAGAAGCGGCAAAAGTAAAAGCTGAAGAAGAGAAGGTTAAAGTTGCTGATGCTAAAGCGAAAAAAGAAGAAGAAAAAGCGATAAAGAAAAAGGAAGCTGCAGCAAAAAAGCTTGAAAAAGAAGAAGCTAAAGCCGTAAAAGAAAAAGAAGATGCTGCTAAGGAGTTAGAAAAGGAAAAAAAGGCTGCTGAGAAAGCTGAGAAAAAGGCAGAGAAAGCAGAAAAGAAAGCTGAAAAAGCATTAGAAAAAGAAGAAAAATTAGAAGCTAATTTGGCAAAAGCTGAAGATAAATTAGACAAAGCTCAAAAAAAATACGAGAAGTTAAAAAGAAAAGGTGAATTGTCTCCTGTCGATGAAAATAAGTGGATGGATAAATTAGAGAAGCTTACTGACAAAGTAAATAAAGCGAAACGAAAATTATAAATATGTCTAACGTTTTAAACGTAGCCTTAATACAAACGTCTTTAGTTTGGGAAAACCCAAAAGAAAATAGACGTTTACTAAATGATAAGATCAATACCATAACGGGTGTTGATCTTATTGTTTTACCAGAGATGTTTACTTCTGGTTTTACCATGAAGCCAGAATTAGTTGCGGAGCCAATGGATGGTGAAACAATATTATGGTTAAAGCAATTAGCAAAAGAAAAAAACGCAGTTATTATGGGGAGTCTTGTGATTTCTGAAAATAATAATTTCTATAATCGTATGGTTTGTGTAGAGCCTTCTGGTAAAATTACGACTTATGACAAACGACATACATTCACTTTAGCAGGTGAAGATAAAGTATATACTGCTGGTTCAGAAAAAGTAATATTCAATTATAAAGGTTGGAAAATTTGTCCGTTGGTATGCTACGATTTACGTTTCCCTGTTTGGGCTAGAAATGTTGAGGATTACGACCTTTTGATATATGTTGCCAATTGGCCAAAAGTTCGGATTAAAGCTTGGGATGCTTTGTTACAAGCTAGAGCCATAGAGAATATGACGTATTGTATTGGTGTTAATAGAGTAGGACTCGACGGGAATAATTATGAACATTCTGGGCACTCAGTGGTTTACGACGTTTTAGGGAATAGATTAGATCATATTTCTGAAAACGAGGAAACTATAGAATTCGTTACATTACATAAAGACGCTATTAAAAAATACCGAGAAAAATTAAACTTTTTAAATGACGGAGACGGATTTAGTCTAAAAGTTCAAATTCAATAACGAAATCAAAATTAGCACGCACGTCATCTAATTCTTCTTTTGGATAACTGACACGTTCAGGTTGAATTCCTAATAAGAAATTACCTGTGTCATATTTTCCGTTTTCATTAGTATCAAAAATAGCTCGCATTTTATATTTTTTTGGAGTCAAATTTGTGAAATCTACAACAGGAATATCTTTAGCATAACGTTCGAATAAAACCACATCATTATTATCTATTAGCTGAACAATCATTGGTAGCTTAGCATTAATTAGGTTCACTCTAATGTTACCATAATCAGATTTCATTTTAGTTTTAATTTTGAAATTTAGAGTGTCTTTATTGGTATCTTCGTAAAAATCAGTTAATGTACCTGGTAGTAAAGTGAAATTATATTCTTGACCTTCTATTTTATCTATGGGAAATCTATATTTATTGTAGATTGAATCATATTCAACCTTATAAGTTACAGCTAAAGAATCTTTGTCTATAACTTTAATTTTTGTGGTATCAATTTTAGATAAAGGTATATTAGCTTCAAGAGTAAATTCATCTTCAAAATTAATAGCACCTTGTGTTAAAGCTGTAATTTTTAAAGAATCGCTTTTTAATGCTCTAAAACGATGTTTAAAAGTGTCTATTTTTTTTCCATTAGTCACTGTGAAAAATGTAGTATCAATTTCAAACTTTGGTTGATACCAATAATACAAAGTATCCGTTTCTTTGTCTTTTACAATTCTAGTTTTATAACCTTCAGGCGTTTCACCTAGGACATTAATTCTCATGGCTTCATAATCACCTTCGTATGGGAAAATGATTCGTTTTTCACCATCTTGTGTTGGTTTAATAGCTTTGAAGTTTACGTCTTCATTAAATAATTTTAAGCCATAAGTCGAATCTGACGGTACAGTAATATACCCCTCTTTAAAACCTATTTTATCATCTTTTTGATTAAAGATATAATTCGAATTTTCATCTTTTAAAGCAATTAGTTTATAAGTACCTTCTTTGATGTTATCGATACTAAAACTTGTAAGACTGTCTAATGTGTTCGTTATGTATCTTGGTTTTTCTTTATAAACGATAGAATCCGAATATGTAGAGTCTACTTCATAAAGCATTACAGAAATAAATGTATCGGGCTCTTTTTTTAAAGCATCTTCAACAAATCCTTTTACGGATAATGAATCAATAGTATTTCCTGTAGAAAACACATAACGGTAATAAGGATAAGGATTGCTTTCGTTATAATCCACTATACTTTCTCCAAAATTAAAAGCATAAGTAGTATTAGCATCTAGCGTATCTTTTATTTTGATAGATATTGTTTTGCTAGCACCACTTGCAGGAGAAACGACAGGAGCATTATCCATTGGAGGCGATATAATAAGTTGTTTCTGAAGATCTTTTATTTGAACATATTCATTAAACTGTATAATAATCTCATCACCTTTAAAATTAGTTGAGAAATTTTTTGGGTTAGATGATATTATTTCAGGAGGTAAAATATCTTTTTCTCCACCAGTTGGTGTACCGCGATTAGCACAACTTACAATACTAATTGAAATTAACAGTATACTTATAATTCGAATAAAAGATAAACGCATCTATTTTATAATAATTTAATACAAAGAAACAACTATAAATTAAAGTAACGAAAAAATCAATCTGCAATTGCTAAAGTGGCGAGACTTAACTTTATATTATGAATTTTTAACAAAACTGCCGCGCAGGCTTCTACGGTTGCGCCAGTTGTAATAATATCATCGACTAATAAAATATGTTTGCCAGCTAAAGATTTATTCTCAGAAATATTAAATAAGGCTCCGTCATCTTTCCATCGTGTAGTTCTTGCTTTAAAAACTTGTGTTTTTGTTGATTTTATTTTTATTAAAACACTGTCATTATATTCTGCATTTAAAGCTTTTGCAATTTCTTGGCTAAATTTAGCAACTTGATTATAGCCCCGTTTTCTTAGCTTAGACTTGTATAAAGGAACCGGTATAACGACATCTATATTTTTATAAACATCTATTGTTGCTAATTCGGCACCAAGCCATTTACCAAAGAATTCCCCAATACTTTCATGACCTCTGTATTTTAAATTATGAAGTATTTGTTGTACAATTCCTTTTTTCGAAAAGTGTAATAAAGCAGTTGCATTTTCTAATTTTACTCTTCCATAAACTGTTTTTTTAACGGTTTCATCATTATTAAAATGAAAGTTAGTAACGGGTAAATGATGTCTGCATGAAGTGCATAAAAGTACTTCGTTATCACTTAAAGCATCGTTGCACGCTTCGCAAACCATTGGAAAGAACAAGTTTAACAAGTTTTTCATCACTTAAACGATTAAAATAAGGATTACACTATAAGAACCTTTATTTTGGCTTCAAATTAATAAAATTAATTATGATAGTTAACCCTCAGCTATTAAATTATAGATTAATTATAAGTTCTTTATTAATTGTCTTAACCGTTTTAGGAGCCTATAGTTTTGATAAATACAAATCCATTGAATCTTACGAGACTTTTTTAAATCAAGAAAAAGTTTTAATAGAAACTGAATTATCAGAGCTTTTATCCAGTTACGACGAACTTAGTGAAGATTACAGTCTTATGTCTGCTCAGCTACAACAAGCAAAGCAAGAAACTAAGAATGCATTAGATTCTCTAAGATTACTTAGAGGAAACTTATCTATAATTACTAAATTTAAAGGTCAGCTTGCTGTTTTTAAATCTAAAAGCAAAGTGCTTCTTAGCACTATTGATTCTTTAAATTATGAAAATGAAAAACTGCAACAAGAGAAACACTACGCTTTAAATACTATTAAAAAAAAGACAACAACAATTAGTGATTTAGAAAAAACAAATAATGTTTTAAATAGATCTATTAATGATGCTGCAGTACTAAAGGCTAGTAATGTTAGTGTACAATCTTATAAACTTAAGTCTGGTAAAAAGCGTTTAACGGAAAAGGCAAGACGTGCCAATGCTATCGATGTTTGCATTACGTTATCAGAAAATATTTTAACACTAAAAGGAGAAAAAGATATTTACATACAAATTGTAAGTCCACAAGGTAATGTTGTTTCAGATAAAGGAGAATTGGTTTTTGGGGATGATACTTTAAATTATAGTAAGAAGGAAGTTGTTAACTATGCTAATAAAAACTTAGAAGTTTGTACAGCTATTATACCCAGTGAAAACGAAAAACCGTTAACCAAAGGGCATTATTTTGTGAATGTTTTTCATAAAAATACTAAGCTCGCGAGTACAAGTCTTGTTTTAAAATAGTAAATACATATAATTAACGATATAATTTTTGTAAAACCATTCTGTTAATCAGAGCGGTTTTCTATTTTTGCAGTATTATGGCAAACGACGATCAATTTAAAAAAGTAATCTCTCACGCAAAGGAGTATGGTTACGTGTTTCAGAGTAGTGAAATCTATGATGGACTTAGTGCAGTGTACGATTATGCTCAAAATGGAGTAGAATTAAAGAAAAATATTAGAGACTATTGGTGGAAAGCCATGGTACAGATGAATGAAAATATTGTAGGTCTTGATGCCGCAATATTTATGCATCCTACCACATGGAAGGCTTCTGGCCACGTAGATGCGTTTAGTGATCCTTTAATTGATAATAAGGATTCTAAAAAACGTTATAGAGCCGATGTCTTAGTTGAAGATTATTGCTTAAAAATTGAAGCAAAAATTGAAAAGGAAGTTAAAAAAGCAGAAAAACGCTTTGGTGAAGCCTTTAATAAAGAAGAATTTCTTTCGACTAACGGACGTGTTGTTGGTTATCAAGAAAAAATTGATTCTATCTTAAAACGTTTGGGTCAATCTTTAGAAAATGAAGATTTAGCAGATGTAAAAGCTTTAATTGAAGAATTAGAAATTGCTTGTCCTGTTGCAGGAAGTCGTAATTGGACAGACGTTAAGCAATTCAACTTAATGTTCGGAACTAAATTAGGTGCTTCAGCAGAATCTGCAATGGACTTATATTTAAGACCAGAAACAGCACAAGGTATTTTTGTGAATTTCTTAAACGTTCAGAAAACAGGGCGTTTAAAGATTCCTTTCGGAATTGCACAAACAGGAAAAGCTTTTAGAAATGAGATTGTTGCAAGACAATTTATTTTTAGAATGCGTGAGTTTGAACAAATGGAAATGCAGTTTTTTATTAAGCCAGGAACACAAAAAAAATGGTTTGAGCATTGGAAAGAAACACGTATGAAATGGCATTTATCTCTAGGGATGGGCGCTGATAATTACCGTTTTCACGATCATGAAAAATTAGCACATTACGCAGATGCGGCTACTGATATCGAATTCAAATTCCCATTTGGGTTTAAAGAATTAGAAGGGATTCATTCTCGTACAGATTTCGATTTAAAGCAACATGAAGAATTTTCTGGTAAAAAACTTCAGTATTTTGATCAAGAAGATAAAGAAAGCTATACACCTTACGTTTTAGAAACTTCTATAGGTTTAGATCGTATGTTTTTGGCTGTGTTTTCTAACGCTTTAGTAGAAGAAGAGCTAGAAGATGGAAAAACACGTACTGTTTTAAGATTACCAGCAGTATTGGCACCTGTAAAAGCGGCAATATTTCCTTTGTTAGCAAAAGATGGTTTACCAGAAGTTGCAAAACAAATTGTAGAAGATTTAAAGTGGGACTTTAATGTTGCATACGAAGAAAAAGATACCGTTGGAAGACGTTACAGAAGACAAGATGCAAACGGAACACCATTTTGTATTACTGTAGATCACGATACTTTAGAAGATAACTCAGTTACAATTCGTCATAGAGATACGATGGAACAAAAACGTGTGAAGATTGAAGATTTAAAAGATATCATTAAAGCTGAGGTTGATGTAAAGCATTGGCTACAGAGAATGAAATAACAGATTACTGCAAACGCAGGAATCTCTTTTACAAAAAACGCCCAAACTATTAAGTTTGGGCGTTTTTTTATTTTTAGTCATGGAAAAGTTGTACTCACTCATTGTTGTTCTTTATTTATAAATAAAATAGATACTTTTGATTTAATACTAAAATATAAGTTTTGAAAACATCTTTTGTTACTTTGTTAGCTCTTCTTTTTGCGTTTACTTGTTATTCTCAAAAAAATATAGATACCATTTATGGTAATCCTAGATATGTTAAAGAAAAAGTGGAGTTTTTAAAAAAGAATAAGCAGAACTATACATTTATGGAAGGGGATGGAGATTATGGGCATGCAACAATTCTTACGCCAGAAAATTTAAAAGACAAATTTCATGCATTTTGGTTTAAATACCCTGATGTTGCTTATATTAACTATGAAAAAGAATTTTTAAAAAATGGAAAACCAAAAAATGAAATTTGGAGAGATAAAGATGAGGATTTTGTAATGAAATATGAATATTCCTATAATAAAGAAGGGAATCTTTCAGAAAAAAAAGAAACATTTTTTGATTATGAGCATAATTTAGTTAAGTATACTTATGATTATAATGGTAAATTAAGAAGCTCTATTTCTACATATAGTGATGAAACTGATTTATTTTATTATTTACTATTTAAATATGATTCCATTGGTAATCTAATTAAAACATCAAGGTATGATGCATTTGGGTATGTAAATTCAGATTATAAAAACTATAATAAACAAAATAAATTGATTAGGGAATTTCAACACATTCCTAGAAAATGGCGAGAAAATAAAAATGGGAGTCGATTATTCGCTAGGGATTCCACGGGGACATGGAGAAATATTAAAAAACTAAAGTATGACGTAAATGATAATTTGATTTATGAAGAGAGATATAATGACCGTGATATTATAAGAAGTAAGACTATTTACAAATATGATAATGATAATATAATTGAAAGAACTATTTACAATACACCATCAGATACTTCTTATCATTATAAAGCCATATTTAAATACAATAAATTAGACTTAAAAATAAAAGAGGAAAGTATATTTTCAGGTAGAAAAGAAAAAACAGTAACTAGAATATATGATGATAATTATATAGTTCACATAACAATTGAGGAAATAGGAAAAACTTATAATATTGATTACAAATATGATTTAGATAAAAAAGGTAATTGGATTAAAATTATAAAAATAGTTAATGATGAACCATTATATGTGTGGAGCAGAAAAATAAAGTATTATTGAAGCTTAAACTCAATAAAACCTAAAAATGCCCAAACTATTAAAGTTTGGGCATTATACTTTTATAAATAATTTTATCTAATTAAAACGGTAACCTAAATTGAATCCGAATTTTCCAACAATTTGAGAATCATCATAATCATTTTGAAAAAGATTTCTACCTATTCCTCCAACAAGTTCAAATACAAACCCGCTTTTAGTAACCCACTTACCACCTAAGCCAAAGCCAAGTGCGAAGTCGGTAACACTTTTTTCTTCATAAGTATAGTACATCCCTGATTCTTGAACTTCATAATCTCGGTCTATTGAATTTAACATTCCAAATCCTTCAATAAAAAAACCGGCCGCATATTTTTTTCCAAAGAAAACTCTATAATAAGGAGAAATGTAATAATTAATATCAGCATCTGAATTTTCGTTGTCATATGGTGTTAAAAAAGAAATACCAACAGAAGATTCTTCATTAAGATTTCTTTCATAACTTGCTTCAAAAACACCAGCAAGCAGCATTACAGCATTTAATTTAACTTCATTTTGCTTTTCATATAAAGAAGCAATACTATCGTTTTGTTGTTGTGCACTTAGTGTACAAATAGAAAAAAGGAGCAATAGCATAAAAAGTGATTTCTTCATAAGTTGATTTAAGATTGATTAATAATACTAGGTTATAATGATAACTGTATCATATAGATATATCAAATATAATAAAAAGTTGAATCTAAAAAACACCTAAATCCATTAATGACTATGACCACCTTCACTTTCATTCAATAGCATACCAATACCTTTTATTAATATTTGTTTGTTTTTTAAATTGTCTGTATTTAGAATTTCTGCAGCATCTTCTGTTTGTTTTCCTAAATTTACTTTTATTTTTTTTAGATGAAACTCATCTTCATTTTCTTCATCTAAAACTAAAACATAATTTCCGTCCTCTAAGGGGATTATAGCTTCTTTTGGGAGGCTTAATTTTTTTGTGCTTTCAGTAATGATTTCAGCTTCTACAAACATGCCTACAATAAAGTTGCTATCTTCATTTTCTACATGTCCATGTACCTGTACACGTCTCGTCTCAGCATCAATAGTTGTACCGACTAAATGAATTTCTGCATCAAAAGTATCTTTAGAAGCTTCAGGGATTTTGAAACGGATTTGTTGTCCTTTTTTAACGTTCATAATATCCTTTTCAAAAACTGCGAGTTCTAGATGAATATGATCTGTATTTACAAGTTCTAAAATTACATCACTTGGAGAAACATAGGTACCATTACTTATATTTACCTTGCTTACAGTACCAGAAATTGGTGCATACAAGTTTATGGTCGAAGAAATTTGTCCTTGTTCTACACGTTTAGGACTAATATTCATCATCTGTAGTTTTTTACGCAAGCCATTGTAATGTGCTAAATTACTTTTGTATAAACTTTTGGCTTTGAGATAATTTTTCTCAGAGGTAATTTGTTCGTCAAACAATGTTTTTTGTCTGTTGAATTCCGATTTTAAGTAATTTAGTTGTTCTGTAACTTCGAGATAATTTTGTTGAATTTCAATATATTCTGGATTTTGAAGCGTTACTAGAAGTTGTCCCTTTTTTACCTCACTACCAATAAGTAATGGTGTATTGGTAATGTAACCACTTATAAAAGTAGAAATACTAGATTTACTTTGTGGTGGCACATCAATTATACCGTTAACTTTTATGCTTTCGTTAAAATCTAATTCAGTTAAGCTTCCAAAAACCATTTTTTCACTTTCAAATTGTGTTTTTGTAATAGAGATATGGTCGTGATCTCCTTCATCTGTTGATATAGGTTCCGATGTATTGTTATTGTCGTTTCCACAGGCTGTAATAAGTACTGCGAATATTATAAAATATAGATGTTTCATCTTTAAAAGATATTTAAAATAAGGTGATTAATGTTAATAACAGTTTGGTTGTATGCGTTTAGATTGTCTAAATAAGTTAGCTCAATGTCTGTTGCTGTTTCTAAACTTTGGATGTATTGAAAAAAGTCAATTTCTCCTTCTTTAAAGGTTCTGTTGGCTGTTTTTATAATTTCATCTTTTAAACGCTTGCCTTGCTTTTCGTAATAACTAATGGCTTCTTCATATTTGTTTTGTGTCGTTAAAAGCGATTTGTATTCAGAATTTAACTGTATTTTATAATCTTGTTTCTGTTCAGTAATAATTTCTTTAGCGATTTTTGAAGCTTTAATTTTTGATGAATTTCCAAAGAATAACAACGGTATTTTTAGTCCAAATTGATAGCCTCTAAGATTCGCATTTAATTGGTCATTTGTTCCTTGAAAATATTCGAAACTAAGGTCTGGTAAAAGACTTTGCTTTTCAGATTTATAAAGCGCATCTTGATAGTTTTTAGCATTTTCATAATAGCTTAATCCTGAATTATCATCAAGAGATGGACTGTTTAATTCAAGTTTTTCTAAATCTTGATCTATAATAGTAATAGTATCGACTTGAGCGATAGCTTTTAATTGTTCTTTAGAAAATTCAATATCTTGTAAAGCTTGTTTGTATAACGTTTGGATTTGTTTTTGCTTAGATTCTGCGGTAATAGTTTCTAAATAATTGGTTTCACCTAGTTCAAAACGTCGTGCTGATTTCTGTGCGAAATCTTTATAAAGACTGTCTAAAAAGCGATAGGTTTTTGCACGTTGCTTAGCATATTGCAATTGATAATAGCTAGAATAAACTTTCTTTTTAACTTTTTGAAGTTGAATATTATATCTAGATTCTTCTAAATTAACCAAAGCCTTATTTACTTTTTTATCAGCAAAATAAACGGTTGGAAATTTAAAGTCTTGAGCAATTTTAAACACCTTTAAAGGTTTGTTGTTTGAAGCGAGGTTGCTTTCGTCATAATTATAATACAAAGCTGTTTTGTCAAAACTAAAAGCACTTCCTACAAATGCATTGCTTTTTTCGATTTTTAAATTTGAAGCCTTTAAACTCGCGTTATTTTCTATTGTTAAATCTAAAGTTTGTTCAACGGTTAGAGGTGATTGCGCATTGCTATTCCATATAAATAGAAAACCGATAATAGTTACTATTGCTGTTTTATTCGTTTTAGGAGCTGTTCTATTTTTAAGCCAAGCATATAAAACGGGTAATACAACTAAGGTTAAAATGGTGGCAGTAAATAAACCGCCAATCACTACTGTTGCTAACGGACGTTGTACTTCTGCACCGGCATTGGTAGAGATTGCCATAGGTAAAAACCCTAAGGCAGCAGCAGATGCGGTTAATAATACGGGTCTTAAGCGTTCTGTGGTTCCTCGTTTTACAAGTGCATCAATATCATTCATACCCTCTTCATCGTGCAAGGATTTAAAGTGTTCAATGAGTACAATTCCATTAAGTACTGCAATACCGAAAAGTGCAATAAAACCAACACCTGCCGAAATACTAAACGGTAAGTCGCGTAACCATAACAGTAAGACGCCACCAACTGCGGCTAGTGGAATTGCAGAATATACAATTAAAGCTTCTTTTACCGAATGAAAAGCAAAATACAATAGCACAAAAATTAAAGCTAAGGCAATTGGCACCACAATTAAAAGTCGGTCTTTAGCACTTTGTAGATTTTCAAATTGGCCACCATAAGTAATATTATAACCTACGGGAAGTTTTAATTTGGTATCTAGAATTGTTCTAACATCATCTACAACCGATTCTAAATCTCGATTTCTAACATTTATACCAACTACAATTCGTCTTTTAGTATCATCTCTAGAAATTTGAGCGGGTCCTTCGGTATATTTGATATCAGCTAATTCGCTTAATGGAACCTTAGTTCCGTTTGGAACATCAATATATAAATTTTGAAGGCTCGCTAGATTTTTTCTGCTATTCTCATCTAAACGGATAACGAGGTCAAAACGTTTTTCTCCTTCAAAGACATTTCCAACCGTTTCCCCAGCAAATCCCATTGAAATCAAATGATTTACATCTGAAATATTGAGTCCATACCTTGCTATTTTATGTCGGTTGAAAACAACGCTCATTTGTGGTAAACCTTCCACTTTTTCTACCGTAATATCCGAAGCACCTTGCACATTTTGAATTAAGGTTTTTACTTCATTTGCTTTTTTTGCTAAAATGGATAAATCTTCTCCAAAAATTTTAATAGCAACATCGGCTCTAACCCCAGTAATAAGTTCATTAAATCGCATTTCAATGGGTTGGGTAAATTCGACCTCCATACCAGGGATGATGGACAATGCTTCTTTAAATTTATTAGCTAATTCATCTTTACTGTTTGCTGAAACCCATTCTTTTTTAGGTTTTAGCTTAATAATAACATCACTTTCTTCCATAGACATTGGGTCCGTTGGAACTTCTGCAGCACCTATTCTCGTAACTACTTGGTCGACTTCAGGGAAATTATTTAACAAAATTTGTTCTATTTTTGTAGTTGTCTCAATGGTTTTTCCGAGAGAAGTTCCTGTTTTTAATATAGGTTGTATTACAAAATCACCTTCGTCTAATGTGGGAACAAATTCACCGCCCATTCTGCTAAATATAAAAACACTCGTAGCTAATAAAACGGTAGAGAGAATGAGTACAATTTTCTTGTGTCTTAAAGCCCAATTGATAATTGGTTCGTATCTTTTTTTAATAAAATTCATTAGCTTAACCGATACATTTTTTGAAGAGGGTGGGCTTGGTTTTAAAAACAATGAAGCCACTACCGGGACATAAGTTAAACATAGAATCATGGCGCCAATTAAAGCAAAGCTAAAGGTGAGTGCCATGGGTCTAAACATTTTACCTTCTACACCACTTAAAGTTAAAATAGGAATAAAAACAATTAAGATGATTAATTGTCCAAAAATGGCTGAATTCATCATTTTTGAAGCACTTTTTAGGGTTATATTGTCAATTTCGGTCTGTTTTTCTTCTTTATTAAGTGCTTTTAGTTTGTCGCTTTGAGTGATAATTCTGAAAGCAATAAATTCTACAATAATGACAGCTCCATCGATAATGATTCCGAAATCAATGGCGCCAAGACTCATTAAATTGGCATCGACTCCAAATACGTTCATCATGGAAATGGCAAATAATAAACTCAAAGGAATGACTGAAGCCACTACTAATCCAGAGCGTAAATTACCGAGTAGTAAAACCACTACAAAAATGACAATGAGAGAGCCAAGGATTAAATTTTCTGAGACTGTAAATGTAGTTTTTCCAATGAGTTCACTTCGTTCTAAAAAGCCATTGATAAATACACCTTCTGGCAAAGTATGCTTTATGGATTCTATGCGTAGTTTTACGGCATCGATGACGGCTTTAGAATTTCCATCTTTAATCATCATAATTTGACCTAAAACTTTTTCGCCTTCACCATTTCCGGTAATAGCACCAAAGCGTGTTGCACTACCAAATCCGACTTTAGCAACATCTTTAATATAAATTGGTGTTGAGGTGTTTTTAACGACTATGTTTTCAATATCGTCTAAGGTTTTTACTAAACCTTCACCTCTAATAAAAAAGGATTCATTATTTTTTTCAATATACCCACCACCAGCAACACTATTATTTTTTTCAAGTGCATCGTAGATTTCTGATATAGAAATATGCATTGCATTTAGCTTGTTTGGATTAATTGCAACTTCATATTGCTTTAAAAATCCTCCCCAAGTATTGATTTCAACAACTCCTTGTATTCCTGATAGTTGACGCTTTACAATCCAATCTTGAATGGTTCTTAAGTCGGTTGCCGAATATTGATCTTCATAACCCGGTTTAACGTCTAAAATGTATTGATATATTTCTCCTAAACCTGTGGTGATAGGTCCCATTTCTGGATTACCAAAACCTTCAGGGATTTTTTCTGATGCAGATTTTATTTTTTCAGCAATCAGTTGTCTGGGAAGAAAAGTTCCCATATCATCTTCAAAAACAATAGTCACAACAGATAAGCCAAATTTTGATACCGAACGAATTTCTTCTACTCCTGGTAAATTTGCCATTTCTAATTCTACCGGATAAGTAATAAATTGTTCTACATCTTGCGTTGATAAATTGCGAGATGTGGTAATGACTTGTACTTGATTGTTGGTGATATCAGGAACTGCTCCAATAGGAATTTGACTGAGTGATAAAAATCCAAACCCAATAATAAATGCTGTAAACAGGAAGATGATCAGCTTGTTTTTTAAGCTGAACTTAATAATGTATTCTAACATAATTCATAAAAATTAAAAAATAATGGATGCCTGTTTTGTAAAAAAAAAACAGGATTATAATCTAAAGTGAATTATGCGTGCTTGGGTGGTTGAAAAACAGAAGATTTCTCATAAGTTGTATGAGATTCTGTATAGTGAAAATTGAATGGGATTTTTATAAAATCTTGTTTATTAATTGTTAAAGTAACCGTTAAGTCTATAAAGGGGATTTGAGTATGAGAGCATGTGTGGTGAGCATCTTTAAAAGGTAAATTTTTATGCTCTTTGTGTTCTTCGTTATCATGCTGGTATATTGCGTTACCATAGTGCTCTGCTAAAAACTGTATAAATGTGTCGCCATACAACTCTTTATGATAGTCAGCATGCTCCATTAATATACCGAACTTAGAAAGATCTTCTAAGCCAATGTTGAAACTTTGAATAAGAATCAAAAGTGAGTATGTAAAAGCGATTAGCTTGCTCATAACACCACGAAGATACAAACTTTTAGGCGTGTTTATGTAATAAAGGTTACATGGGTTAAAGCAAATAGTTGTCTTAAATATTTTTATTTTGTTAGCTATTTATAAAATCTTACCCGCTAAATAAGTTGCATCTTTTTTTATGCCGCCTAAAGTAGCAGAACCTCTAGTGTGTAACCAGGGTAAACCAATAAAATAAAGTCCCTTTGTGGTGCTAATTCCTCTTTGGTGAATTGGATATCCATTTTTACAAAGTTCAATATTTTTTATCCATTTAAAATTTGGTTTGTAGCCTGTAGCCCAAATAATGTTTTTAATATTGTTTAGTTCTTTGGTTGCTGTTTTTATAATGTTCTCATCCGTGTCAAGTGTATGGCCAACGACTTCTACATTATCTCGTTTTATAATGCTTTTTACATCCGTTCCTATAATGGGTTGTTTAGATTGATTGATCTTTTTACCAATCCACGATGTTTTACTAAAACTTAAAAATCCTGTTTTAGTAAACCACCACCAAAGGGTTTTTCCTAAAATCTCCTGAGGAAGTGTTCTTATGTCTGTGCTACCCGAAAAATATGTGGTTTCGGTTGTGTTCTTCGATATTTCGTTTAAAATTTGAAATCCACTATCTCCGCCACCAACAACAAGAGTCGGACCCTTTTGTAATTGTTCTGGACTGTTATAATAATTACTATGAACTTGGTATATAGTATCTGAAAGGTTTTTGTGAAATTTAGGTGTAAAAGGAATATGAAATGGACCTGTAGCAATGATAACCTGTTTACAAGTGATTTCTTGTTGATTGGTTTTGATAAGGAAACCATCATCAATTTTTTCAATACTTTCAGCTAGAGTTTCTAATTGAATAGGGAATTCAAATTTTTCGGCATATTGCTTAAAATAAGAAGCTATTTCATATTTGTCTGGATAATGACCTTTTGCGGCCGGAAAATCCATTCCTATTAAGTGGTTAAACTCGGTAGGTGTAAATAGTTTTAAAGAATCCCAGCGTTTAAGCCACGAAGCTCCGACCTCTTTTTCTTTATCAATGATTAAAAAATCTTTCTGTTTTTGTTTAAGAAAATAAGCCATAGAAAGGCCTGCTTGTGCAGCTCCTACAATTACAAAGTCTTTCATTAATGAGTTTTGTTGGTCTTTACGCAGTATACCGTTTTTAAAGGTTTTATACAAGTTATAACGGAATATAAAATAGATGTTTTTATCTAAAAGTAAGCTTTTAACTGAATTGTTCCAGTATGAATCATTTTTGAAGTTTCTGATTTTCGTCCAAAATAATTCAAATTTAAATCTAAATATTTAGTCAGTTTTTTTTGTGCTAATAAACTCCATGTAAAGTTTTTTCCAGCTTGTAAACCTTCAAGCATTTGGTAGGCAACTGGTGTGTTTGAATCGCCTTCAAAATCATTTTCAAAAAAGTTGAACTCTCCTGTTAATGCTATTTTTTGTGCGTTATTATAAGTAAAGGATAGCCCGTAGTTATTCTGTATTAAAGTTTCAAAACTATCTATGGTATTTTCTTTGGAAGTATATTGATAGAAGATGTCAAACTGAGCATTTTCACTAAATAAATAACTTAATTTAGGTTGAAATTGATATTCATCTAAGTTATAATTCTTACTCGTAAAATTCTCACTTTTACTATCATTATTACTTAAACTCGCTAAGGTGTTAAACAACCAATTAACGTCAATTTTATGATTAAAATTTAGCTGATGACTATCCGTTTTATTTTGTTGAATTCCTGTAGTCAATAAGTTTCTGCTTTTATTAGTTAAGTAGGTGTAAGATGTGGTGTAGTGTTGTTTTCCTCTATTAAAAAACAATACATTTCTAACGCTGTAATTTAAGGCAACAAAATCTTCCGTATCTAAATCATCTTTTAAAGCTTCAAACGGATCTAAATTAAAAGAATTATCTTCCTTAAACTTTTTACTGTCTACAATAAAGGAAGCTTGCTCGTAGAAATGCGACCAAAATTGTTTCGATTTTTCTTCTGAAACACTCCAGGATTGTGGGTTAATTGTAACGGTTTGTCCGAATCTATTTTGATGGGTTTGCACATAAACTTGGTTCGGTAACAAGACTCTAATATAACTGCCTTGATCTGTAAATTGTGCAATTTCAAATTCGTCTAATTCTTGAATGCCATTGTCGTTATAATCAATCCAAGTGTAAGCTCCTTGTCCTGCTTCAACTTCAACATACGTAAAATCTTGCTGTGCTAAAGTTCCTGAGTTTGTTTCAAAACTGGTATTTGAAATAACTAAGTTTTTCCATAATTTCTGATTAAAAGTCAATCTACTATTTAAACTTTGCTCGTCTTCAGTGCTGCTATCTTCCGATTTTAAATCTCTATAATTTAAAAATAATTGAAGACTTGTGTTTTGATTTTGAATCAATCGAGAATTTAGATAATAAGTACTAGAAATATTTACACGTTTTAGATTATTGCTGCGTAAACTGTCGTTAAAACGTTTAATGTAGCCTACTTCTGCATAAACTTTGGTGCTATCTCCAATACCAACAAAAGCTTCGTAAGATTTAAATTTCTGACTTAATTCTGTTAGTAAATCTGTTTCTATAGCGCGTTGTTCATTATCTTCTGTTGAAAATTTTACACCTGTCCATTTATTGTTTTTACCATAAGTAACACTATTGAATGATCTTAGAAATGTAGAACGATTAATAGTATTTTTACTATTTAAAAGACTTGAGCTTGAATAAACCTTGAAATCACCCAACCTTAAATTAGCAGTTACATTATGTCGGTTTCCGTTGAAGTTTTCAGAATAGTTTAAATGTTCAAAACTATAAGTAATACTACCTTTTTTTGCGTGTGATAAACTTAATCCAGATGTAAATAATAGCTGATTTCCATAATCTAAAGTTTCGTCTGTAGTTTCAGAGGTGTCTAAATTCCAATCGCGCGCAAATTCGGCTCTGTATAAACGCTCTATGGTATTAAAGTTTTTTTGAATAAAATCGGCATCAACAAGAGCAGAAAGATTCCAAAGACTATCCGATTTTATAAGATTTTGATTTAAAGTAAATTTCCCAGCATAACCATCATTGTTATCATCATCTAAAATTGAAAATAAATTATCATCTTTTTTACTCCCAGCAAATTCAAAAAACAGATTCGTTTTTTTACTAGGGTTGTATTGCCCGTTAATTGTTGCGATTTGCAAACGTTCTGGAGGAATTAATTGTGTAATAGGTTCATAACTTCCTTGTGGAACACCAGAAATTGGTGCTACATATTCATAAATGTTATTGATAGCGTTTGTGTTGCTTAATATGTAATTACCTTCATTTGCACCTACAGAAGTAAAGGTTAGACTGTACAATTCGTCTTCAGAATCATTAGAATAGACATAGATTTCTTCTGTTCCAATAAATTCTTTTCGATATAAAATTCGATTTTCAGAATACGTTGTGAGTGATGCAGAAGATGCCGACATTAAATCTATATCATCACCAGCATTGGATAAAATTTGGGTTTGCTCTGTAGACAGGTTTTGCTGTAGTGGTTGGTTTTTAGCATCACTTTCAGAATAAACGGAAACATTTAATTTTAAGGTTTCTGTTTCAAAATTAGCTCCACCAAAAACGGTGAATCTAGAATAATTACGTTCGCTAAACTGATAATCAACTGTAATTCGCATTTCTGAAGTCATCGGAAATGTAGAGTTAAAAATTATTTCACCAGCATTATAATCTATAACATAATCGTTGTTTTCGCCGCGCTCTAAAGGTACTCCGTTAACGTAAACGGTTTCGCTTCCAGAAACTACAAGAACATAAAGTTCATTATTAGAGCCCGTTAATTTGTATGGGCCTTGGTTACCTTCTTCGGCTGTAAATTGTGTGGATGTAAACTGCCCACGTACCAAAGCTCCCGAAGCAAAAACAGAGGTTTTATCACTTAAATTTGCGTTTACAAGAAGTCCTTGTACACGTTTTGAAAAATTAGCAAAATAACTTTTCGTGTTTTCTAAATCTATATCTCCTGCTCTAATATTCCAATCGTCACTAAATAATTCAATAAACACTTGATCAAATTGATCTAAACTCTGAGAATAACCGCTTTCTTGCAGCGGAATATTAGCATCTTGTATGGATGCTCTAAGTGTAACTTTGTCATTCAGTTTTCCTGAAATCTGTAGGTCGAGTTCGCTATTTAAAACTGAATTCTGATTATTTCCTATTGTAATTCCACGAGAAATACTTCCAGAAGTTGTAAGTCCATCAAAAGGTGTAAGCGTGTTGTTTGTTGTGTTATTTTGTAAACTATATAATTGTCGATACCCAGTAGAAGAGCGGTCTATAACAACGGCATCGTCTAATTGTTTATATACTTTAGTTAAGAATTTTGGGTAGCGTAAATATTCAATTTTAATGCTGTCTATTTCGGTTGGAAGTTTAAAACGTAATAGTGATTTAGCAAAGTCTACTTCATATAAAGTAGAATCTATAACTTTATTATCTGTGGTTAATACTTTAAAACGAGAAGGATTAATACTTACAGAGTCAATTTGAATAGAATCATTTACTGCGACTTTTTTTTGTCTAAAATTACCATCCTGATCCTGGGAAAACCCCAAGGTCGTAGATAGAATGAATATAAAAAGTAGAGCAGACTTCATGTGGAATAATAACTGTTTAAAGCTAAAAATATTTTATCGTTAAATGCAGTATAAAATTATAGGGTAAAAGTACAGTATTATTTAATTTAGCAGTTAATCTGAAAATGACGAAATGAAACGAGCATGTTTAAGGTTTGATCACCTAAAAGAGTGATGAATAGTAAACAGTTTGTAAGCATTAATAAACAATAAATTTAAATACATGAAAATAGTTTCTTATAACGTAAACGGTATCAGAGCAGCAATAAATAAAGGATTTATAGAGTGGTTAAAAGCCACAGGTCCCGATGTTATTTGTCTGCAAGAAATTAAAGCGATGGAAGAGCAACTCGATTTAGATTTGTTTACTGAAGCAGGTTATAATTTTAATTATTGGTTTAGCGCTCAGAAAAAAGGTTACAGTGGTGTAGCGGTTTTATGTAAAAAAGAACCTAAGCATATTGAATTTGGAACCGGAATAGAATCTATGGATTTTGAAGGTCGAAATATTAGAGTAGATTATGATGAGGTTTCTGTAATGAGTATGTATTTGCCTTCGGGAACAAATGCTGCTAGATTATCTCATAAGTTTGAATATATGAACCTTATTCAACAGTATTTAATAGAGCTTCAAAAGGAAAAACAAAATTTGGTGGTTTGTGGAGATTATAATATTTGTCATGAAGAAATTGATATTCATAACCCTAAAATGAAAGGTGTTTCTGGGTTTTTACCAGAAGAACGCGAATGGTTAGGAGAATTTGTGAAAAGTGGATTTGTAGATAGTTTTAGATTCTTGCATCCGGAACGTCAAGAATATTCTTGGTGGAGTTACAGAGCAAATTCTAGAGCAAATAATAAAGGTTGGCGATTAGATTATGCCATGGTAAGCGCACCGTTACAAGAAAAAATAAAACGCAGCGTTATATTAACCGAGGCCGTGCATAGTGACCATTGTCCAATTTTATTAGAACTCGATCTTTAAAAATTAAATTAGACCCTAAACAATAATTTATATAACATCATTTAACAGAAGCATCATGATTAAAAGACTTTCAATCCTAGCCTTAACCATCACTTTATTCACATCGTGTGTGTCTAAAAAAATATATACAGAACTTGAAGATAAATATGCCGATTTAAAACAAGAAAATAGAGGTTTATCTGATGAGTTAGAAACATTATCTACAGATAAAACACATTTGACTAACGATTTAAATGATCTACAGAAGTCTTATGACGAAGCTGTTGCTGAGCGCGATAAATTGCAATCAGATTATGCTGCTGCTCAGTCTAACTTAGAAACTTTAAAAGCATCATATAAAGCTTTAGAAGAAAATAGTTCAGCTTCTATAGCTAAAAATTCACAAAAAAACAGAGAGCTTTTAGCAGAATTAGAGGCAAAAGAACAAGCATTAGCATCAGAAATTGAGCGATTAAATACATTGAAAAAAGAATTAGAAAGTCGTTCGCAACGTGTTGCAGAATTAGAAAATGTAATAGCAAGTAAAGATGCAGCTATGCGTAAATTAAAAGATGCAATTTCTAAAGCCTTAACTAATTTTGAAGGTAAGGGATTAACGGTTGAGCAACGCAACGGGAAAGTTTATATTTCAATGGAAAACAAATTATTGTTTGAATCTGGAAGTTGGTACGTTGGGTCACAAGGAAAACAAGCCGTTAAACAATTAGGAAGTGTTTTAGCAGAGAATCCAGAAATCTCTGTGTTGATTGAAGGACATACTGATAATGTACCTTATAAAGGAAATGCACAATTAAGTGGTAATTGGGATCTATCTGCAAAACGTGCTACGGCAATTGTAAATATTCTTAGAGAGAATGATGCTATTAATCCTGAAAATTTAACTGCAGCTGGTCGCGGTGAATATGCGCCAATTGCAACCAATGATACTTTAGATGGTCGAGCTAAAAATAGAAGAATAGAAGTAGTTTTAACGCCTAAGTTAGATGAGATTTCTAAACTTTTAAATGATATCTAATAAATTTCTGCGGAAGCAGGAATCTCAGGATTCAAAATCTTAACATACATTTAGACCTCACAGTATTCAAAAACCTGTGAGGTCTTCTTATTTTTGCGATATATTTTAAATATCAAATGTTACTTTAAGCATTAGCGATAAACAAAATAATTTTCATTTAGAAGTTATGCAAACGTAGTTTGTCGAAGTGCTTTTTGAAATTAAGTTTAACTAAAAAGAGATTCCTGCTTTTGTAGGAATAGAAGATGAAATACACAACATTACCAAATACAGATATAAAAGTTAGTAAAATTTGTTTGGGAACCATGACTTGGGGAAACCAAAATACCCAAGAAGAAGGATTTTCTCAAATGGATTTAGCATTAGATAAAGGTGTTAATTTCTTTGATTGTGCAGAACTTTATCCAGTTCCAGCAGAAGAAAAAACGTATGCCGAAACGGAACGCATTATCGGTAATTGGTTTGCAAAATCAGGAAATAGAGATAAGGTTATTTTAGCTACAAAAATTGCAGGAACAGGAGATTATACAGCACATATTAGAGCCAATGGTTTTAGTAAAGAAGCACTTAATGAAGCGGTAGAAAACAGTCTAAAACGTCTTAAAACAGATTACATAGATTTATACCAGTTACATTGGCCAGAACGTAATACAAACACGTTTGGGACACGCGATTATACACCTGATACTGACGATCAGTGGGAAGATAATTTTAATGAAATTCTTCACAGTTTAGATGCCATTGTAAAATCGGGTAAAATTAGACAAGTTGGTATTTCTAATGAAAAAGCTTGGGGAACCATGCGTTATTTAGAAGAATCTAAGCAGCATAGTTTACCTCGAATGATTACCATTCAAAATGCCTACTCTTTAATAAATAGGGTTTTTGAAGGTGATATGGCAGAGGTTGCCCATCGCGAGAATATTGGACTCTTAGCATATTCGCCAATGGCATTTGGTGTATTATCTGGTAAATACATTAAAGGGACTGCTGCAGATGATGCGCGTTTAAAATTATTTCCAAGATTTTCACGTTATAATAGTGTGCAAGCTACAGAGGCCACTAAGCGCTATTTAAAAATTGCGGAAGATAATAATTTATCGTTAGCACAAATGGCTTTAGCCTTTGTGAATGAAAGGCCATTTATTACCAGTAATATTATTGGAGCAACCAATCTTAGTCAGTTAACAGAAAATATTGAGAGTATTAATATTTCGTTATCGAATGAGGTTATGAAAGCGATTAATGCGGTGCATGCAGAGATTCCTAATCCAGCACCATAATATTGAAATAAACAAAATTAAAAAAGCACGTATGAAAATACGTGCTTTTTTTAGATCTTAATCTGACGATTTATTTGTTCTTGTAAGGAGATAAATGTTTCTGTTCTAGAAACCCCTTTGATACTTTGTATTTCAGAATTAAGGACATGCATTAAATGCTCATTATCTCTAGAAAGTATTTTAATGAAAATAGACCAGTTACCTGTGGTGTAGTGACATTCAATAACTTCTGGTATTTTTTGTAATTGCTTTACTGCTTCAGGATTACTAATCGCTTTATCAAGATACACACCAACAAAAGCCATGGTGGTATATCCTAAGGCTTTAGGGTTAATGATAAATTTAGATCCAGCAATAAGTCCAGATTTTTCAAGTTTCTTTAGACGCTGATGTATTGCAGCACCAGAAATCCCTACGTTACGAGCAATTTCGAGAATTGGAGTTCTGGCATCTTCCATTAATGCTCTTAGTATTTTTTTATCAATACCATCTATGTAAATACCACCATCGTTAATTTTCATGAATATATAAACTATTAATTTGAAATCGAAAGATAAAAAAAGCGTTTCATATTGAAACACTTTTTTAAATTAATAGTGTAAATATTGATATTATACATTTAAAGGATTATAACCTAAATAAGGAACTTTATATTCTTTAAAGACAATATCGTAAGCTTCTAGTTCTTTTAAGATAGGTGTGTAAACTTCTTTTGTAATCGGAATTTGAACACCTGGAGTTTTTATTTTTCCATTTAATATAGCTAGCGTTGCAATTGCGACAGGTAAACCTACGGTTTTAGACATAGCAGTATAGGTTTGGTCTTTACCAAGTGTTACCATGGTCGCATCAATTTGATGTTTTTCTCCATTGAGCTCGTAACCAAATTTATGGTACATAACAATCATATCTTTATCGGCTTCACTAAGCGTCCAGCTATCCATTAAAATTTTCTGAAGAATTTGAGCAGGAGTTGCCTTATCTAATTCTACCATTTTTTCAGGATTAAAAATATCGAGCTCTAAAAACTTGTCCCAAACCATATCGTCTTGGTCAATTTTAAGCGCATGTCTAAATTTTAGTTCTACTGAATCTGTAGGGCTGTAGGGTAAAAAAGAATTTACAAAATCGCGATAGCTCATATTATTACTATCATCAACAGTGTAGCTATCATCAGTCATTCCTAATTGTACAAAAACATTCCAAGCTCTACTGAAACCAACACGTCTAATAGTTCCACGATATAAGGTTTTTACATGTTCTAAACCGTAAACTTGTTGATATTTTAAAGAGTCTCTATTGGCATACCCTTCAAAACGACCATATTCTTCAACATCTAAAAATTCCGTACGTCTAAATAAGCGATTATAAGGAATGTATTTAAATTTATCTTCCTGTAAAAACTTAGCAGCACCACCTTGTCCGGCCAGTACAACATTTCTAGGATTCCATGTAAATTTATAGTTCCATAGATTATTATCGCTTTCAGGTGCTACTAAACCACCAGTGAAAGATTCAAATAAGATCATTTTTCCGCCTTCATCTCTAATGCGGTCAATAACATGCATAGCACTCATATGATCTATACCAGGATCTACACCAATCTCATTCATAAAAATAAGATTGTTGGCTTTGGCTTCTTCATCTAAGGCTTGCATTTCTGGACTTACATAAGAGGCTGTAACCAAATTCTTTTTATAAGTAATACAATCTTTAGCAACCTCGATATGAAAACGAGCAGGAAGCATTGAAATTACAATATCTGCTTTTTTTACAGCAGCAGTTCTCGATTCGGTATTAAAAACATCTAAGTGAATAACCTCTGTGTTAGGATGGGAGCCAACGAGTTTTTTAGCATTTTCTACATTAAGATCTCCTATGGTGAGGTGTAGTTTTTCTGTTTCAGAATGGTCAAGTAAATACTTTATAAGGTATGAACAAGATTTACCCGCTCCGACAATTAAAATGTTTCTCATAATGACTAAATTTGTGTTCTACGAAAATAAGGAATCGAAGAGTAATAAAAACGTAAAGCATACTTATTATGAACAAGATACTATTGATTACGGGAACCATTTTTGGAATTTTAGGTATAATTTTAGGAGCATTTGCAGCTCATGGTTTACAAAAATTAGTAGATACAGCGGCTATTCAAACTTTTGAAACAGGTGTGCGTTATCAGCTTTATCATGCTTTTTTTCTGCTCATAGTAGGAAGTACAACTATGGTGAGTTTAAAAATGAAAAAATTAATTTTTTATTTCACACTTTTCGGAGTTATATTCTTTTCTGGGTCTATTTATGGTTTGGCAACAAATACACTTTCAGCTTTCGATTTTAAATCTATTGCACTCATTACTCCTTTGGGAGGCTTATTACTTATTACTGGCTGGGTATTTTTATTAGTTGGTATAATTAGAAATAAAGGGAATTAATGGCCTCCAAATATGGTGTTTCAAAATATAATATTAGTTTTACATAACTAAATAACACTAATATTATGACAAACCATTCTCAGTTTACGAAAACGATTTCGTTAAATCAATATGGAATTAAAAACGCAAAAGTTAATTATCAATTATCGTCAGAAGAACTTCATGCTGAAACTATCTCTAAAGGTCAGGGTGTTGAGTCGTCTTCGGGAGCTCTAGCAGTTAATACTGGCGAGTTTACAGGTCGTTCACCAATGGATCGATTTATTGTGAAAGATGATATTACCAAGGACAAAATTTGGTGGGGAGATATCAATATTCCTTTCGAGAGTACTAAGTTTCAAAAGTTATATGATAAAGTGGTTGCTTATTTATCTGATAAGGAGATTTATGTGAGAGATAGTTATGCATGTGCAGACGAAAACTACAAGCTAAACATTAGAGTTATCAATGAATATCCTTGGAGTAATATGTTTGCTTATAATATGTTTCTCCGTCCTACGGAAGATGAATTAAAAGATTTTTCACCCGAATGGACTGTTGTTAATGCACCAGGTTTTATGGCAGATCCAGAAGTTGATGGAACACGTCAGCATAACTTTGCCATTTTAGATTTTACACGTAAGATTGCCTTAATTGGAGGAACTGGTTATACAGGTGAAATTAAAAAAGGAATTTTCTCTGCCTTAAACTTTATTCTTCCTGTGTTTAAAAATACTTTACCAATGCATTGTAGTGCAAATGTTGGTAAGGAAGATGATACGGCTATTTTCTTTGGTCTATCTGGAACAGGAAAAACCACACTTTCTACAGATCCTAATCGTAGTTTAATTGGAGATGATGAGCATGGTTGGACAGCTGAAAACTCTGTTTTTAATTTTGAAGGTGGCTGTTATGCAAAAGTGATTAACCTATCTCAAGAACAAGAACCTGAGATTTTTGCTGCGATTAAAAAAGGAGCTATTCTCGAAAATGTGATTATGGATGACAAAGGTCATGTTGATTTTGAAGATACATCCATTACACAAAACACAAGAGTAAGTTACCCAATTTACCATATAGATAATATTAGAAAACCATCAGTAGGAGAGAACCCTAAAAATATATTTTTCTTAACAGCAGATGCTTTTGGTGTATTACCTCCGATATCTAAACTAACACCAAGTCAAGCAGCTTATCATTTTATTTCTGGTTATACCGCTAAGGTTGCAGGTACAGAAGCAGGTGTTGTAGAACCAGTACCAAGTTTTTCAGCTTGTTTTGGAGCGCCTTTTATGCCTTTGCATCCAACGGAATATGCTAAGATGTTAAGTGAAAAAATGAAAGAAGCAGGTGTAAATGTTTGGTTGGTAAATACGGGTTGGATAGGTGGTCCTTACGGAGTAGGAACACGTATGAAATTAAAATATACACGAGCGATGATTAATGCAGCTTTAAATGGTGATTTGGGTGATTACACTTATGAGGATTACCATATCCATTCTGTTTTTGGTGTAGCACAACCAAGAAGTTGTCCTGGAGTACCAACAGAAGTGTTGAGTCCTAGAACAACATGGAACGATGATAAAGCATATTACACTATGGCATTTAAATTATCAAATGCATTTAGAGAAAACTTTAAAGAATTTGAGTCTTATGCATCAGAAGAAGTAAGACGTGGTGGCCCACAACGTTACTCGTTTTAAAAAATAACTTATATGAACTAAAAAAGCGATTCTAAATTTAGAATCGCTTTTTTTATGTTTTATAGTAATTAAACTATTTTCCTTTGTTTACAGAATCAATATATTTCTGTAATGCCATAGTCATAGAAGGTGTTTCTGGTGTTGGTGCAGAAATATCTACACGCAATCCTTTTTCTTTTACTGCCTGAACTGTGGTGTTTCCAAAAACAGCAATACGAGTTTCATTTTGCTTAAAGTCTGGAAAGTTATGAAATAAGGATTCAATGCCAGAGGGGCTAAAGAATACTAATATATCATAAGTTACATTAGATAAATCAGATAAATCACTAATTACGGTTCTGTAAAAAGTAGCTTGTTTCCAATTGACTTTTAAACCATCTAATAATTCTGGAATAATAGGTTTTACTTTGTCAGTAGTTGGTAATAAAAACGATTCGTCTTTATATTTTTTAATTAAAGGTATAAGATCTTCAAATGTACGTTTCCCAACATAGATTTTACGTTTTCTATACACCACATATTTTTGTAAATAATAAGCAACAGCTTCAGACTGGCAGAAGTATTTCAATGAATCAGGAACTTTAAAACGCAATTCGTCTGCGACTCTAAAGAAATGGTCTACGGAATTTCTACTTGTAAGGATAATAGCTGTGAATTTACTTAAGTCAACTTTTTGTTGTCTCACGTCTTTAGAACATACACCTTCAACATGGATAAAGGGTCTAAAGTCTACTTTAACTTTTTGCTTTTCTTGCAGATCAAAGTATGGTGAGTTTTCTATTTTAGGCTCTGGTTGCGATACTAAAATTGTTTTCACTTTCATACGGAATGCTTGTGTTTTAAGCGTTATATTCTCTAATTAGCTTATATAAAAGAATATAAGGGCTAATTTCGAGAGCGCAAAGGTACAATAAAAAATACAAAAAATTAGGATTAATTGTTTTTTGATGAGTTTTGAATGAAGATATAAAACCAATGACGTTTACAAGGCAAACAGTTATGAATGCTGATATCAAGACGATACTAATGTTGATATCTGTATATAATAAAAACAAATTTGCTACTAAAAACAGGATTCCGGAAAAATTTTTAAATGTTGTTTTCTGAAATAAATAGTTGGTTATTAGACTGTCTATTTCAAAAAGGCTTCCAATTAAACGCTCTAATACTATTTTTGTAATGATAATAGAAAAGACTAAAAACACTAATTTTAAGAACGAAATTAATTCAAAATTTAGAGGTTCTATAAATGTAGAATAGGCGAAATAAATAAAAACACTTAATGATAATGAAAGATTTATAAATAGAAAACTATCAAATAGATCAATTTTTTTTCGCTCTTTTGAGTATATTTTAAGGTATTTAGAGTTTCCTATAACATACATAAAGTCTTTAAAGCGAAGTGAATTTAGGTATTTAGCAACAGCAATGGTAAACAATCCAATGATTGTAAAAATGGTAAACCACTCATGTGTTATATAATTTCGCATGGCGCTAAATTATAAAAAATGCGCTTAATTTAAGGTGTCCAATTCATATCTATCAAAAAAGTTAATTCCGACATTTTTTATATTAAAAACTTTATTTTTGTTAAAATTTTAAAAGGCCACGAACAAGTAGATTTAAAAGTGAGTTAATGTCAGACGCGATTGTCATCATACCAACCTATAATGAGATTGAAAATGTTGAATCAATCATTAGAACTGTGTTTTCTGAACAGAAGGATTTTCACGTTTTAATTGTTGATGATAATTCACCCGATCATACAGCTGAGACCGTTAAAAAGTTACAGCAAGAATTTAAAGATCAATTGTTTTTGTTAGAGCGTAAAGAAAAAAGTGGTTTAGGTACGGCTTATATCGCCGGATTTGAATGGGCTTTAGAAAGATCTTATCAGTATGTTTTTGAAATGGATGCTGATTTTTCACACAATCCAGATGATCTTCCAAGATTATACAAAGCATGTGCTGTTGATGGTGCAGATGTAGCCGTCGGATCTCGTTATGTAAAAGGAATTACAGTTGTAAATTGGCCTTTGTCTCGTATTCTTTTATCTTATGGAGCATCGCGTTACGTGAGATTAATAACAAGAATGAAAGTTAAGGATTCTACAGCAGGATTCATTTGTTATCATAGAACTGTTTTAGAAGCCATCAACCTTAAAAAGATAAAATTTGTTGGTTACGCTTTTCAAATTGAAATGAAATTTAAAGCGCATAAAAAAGGCTTTAAAATTGTAGAAATACCTGTTATATTTAAAGATAGAACAAAAGGAAAATCAAAAATGAGTGGAGGTATTATAACTGAAGCTATTTTTGGTGTGATTAGTTTAAAAATTAAAAGTTTATTTACGAAGTAAAAGAACATGATACAGAATACCCTTATTAAAAATGCAAGAATCGTCAACGAAGGAAAAATTGTTGAAGGAGATATTTATATTGAAAACAATATTATAAAAAAAATTGACAGTTCTATTAGTGTTAAATCTGCGGATATATTAGTAATTGATGCAGAAGGGAATTACGTTTTTCCGGGAATGATTGATGATCAAGTGCATTTTAGAGAGCCTGGATTAACTCATAAAGCAAATATAGAGTCAGAATCTAAAGCGGCTATTGCAGGAGGAATTACTTCTTTTATAGAGATGCCTAATACCAATCCACAAACTACAACAATAGAGAAGTTAGAAGAAAAATTTGCGATTGCAGCAAAATCATCTTACGCTAACTATTCATTTATGTTTGGTGGTACAAATGATAATTTAGACGAAATTTTAAAAGTTGATCCCAAAACAGTTGCGGGTTTAAAGTTGTTTTTAGGATCTTCTACAGGAAATATGTTGGTTGATGACCCAAAGGTGATCGAAAAAATATTTTCTAGTACAGACATGGTAATTTCTGTACATTGTGAAGATGAAGCAACAATTAAAGAGAATTTAGCAAAATACGAAGCGCAATATGGTGATGATATTCCTATGGAATTACATCCTGTAATCAGAAGTGAGGAAGCGTGTTATATTTCTTCTTCAAAAGCAATTGAATTGGCTAAGAAGACAGGAGCAAGATTACATGTATTTCACCTTTCAACAGGAAAAGAAACCAAATTGTTTTCTAATAAAATTCCATTAAAGGACAAAAAGATTACGGCTGAGGTTTGTGTTCATCACTTGTGGTTTTCAGATGAAGATTATGCAAAAAAAGGGAGTCATATTAAATGGAACCCTGCTGTAAAAACAGCAAAAGATAGAGAGCAGTTATGGAAAGCTTTGTTAGATGACAGAATTGATGTTATTGCTACAGACCATGCGCCTCATACTTTAGAAGAAAAAACAAATCCATACACCAAAGCACCTTCTGGTGGACCTTTAGTGCAACATGCGTTAATGGCATTAATGGAAGCACATCATCAAGGTAAGATTTCTGTAGAAAAAATTGTAGAAAAAGCATGTCATAACCCCGCTATATTATTCAACGTGGAAAAACGCGGTTATATTAGAGAAGGATATTTTGCTGATTTGGTTATTATAAACCCACAAAGTCCTTGGACGGTTAATAAAAGTAATATTCTATACAAATGTGGTTGGTCTCCTTTTGAAGGTAATACGTTTAAAAGTAGAATTACGCATACGTTTGTTAATGGAAAATTAGTTTATAACAATTTTAATATTTTAGACGTAAAAGCAGGCGAACGATTAACTTTTGATAGATAGAATTTAAGATGTTGAAGCAAATTAGTATTATAATAATTTTAGGAGTTTTGGTTTTAGCTTGTAATGATATTAAGCGACCAAAAAAACCAGATAATTTAATATCTAAAGCGCAAATGTCTGATCTGCTTTATGACCTATATGTTGTTAGTGCAGCAAAAGGTGTAAATAGGAAACTTCTAGAAGAGAAAAATTTTAATCCAGAAACCTATATACTCGAAAAATATAATTTAGATAGTACAAGATTTGCCGAAAGCAATAACTATTACGCTTTTGACCTAGAGGTATATAAATCTATTGTAGATAAAACAAAAGAGCGATTAGAAGCAGAAAAGAAGGTTTTTGATGATTTAAGACAATTAGAAACAGATTCTATTAAAAATCGAAGAGATTCTATAAAGAATCGTAAAGACTCTATAAAGAACATAAAAGATTCAATTAATAAAGTTCCAAAAGTGATGAAGAAAAGTTTACTTAAAATGGATACTATTAAAAAGGTGTTAGATACAACAGTTATTACTAAAAATTAATGACTGTTTGTATCTTTAATAAATAATTCGCTGACCTCTTCAATACTTTTATCTATTGATTTGAATTCAAAACCCAAAGTGTCTTTTATTTTTGAAGCATTATAATTAGTAATACTTACAGCAGATTTTGAAGTTTGCTTAGAAAGCGTTCTAGGTCTGCCTAAAAGAGCGTGGGTTAACCAATCTAATCGCCAGACAATTGCTAATAACCAAGGTTTAGCTTCCTTACTTGGTGGTTTAACTTTTAAGGCATTTGCCGTTTTTGTAAAAAATGATTTAAAACTTAAGCTTTCTGAGACTAAAATAAAACTCTCATTTTTTATGGGACTCTCCATAAGTTTCTTCATTGCATTAACAACATCCCAAACATCAACATAACCGGTAACTCCTTTAGTATAAAAAGGCATGCCTTTATAAATACGTTTAAATAAATTACCACTACTGCCACCATTCCAATAACCAGCTCCTAATACAATTCCTGGGTTAATAATTACAGCATTTAAACCTTCTTGTGTACCACGCCATACTTCTAGTTCTGCACCATATTTTGTAATGGCATAAATGGAGTTGTCGTCTTCTGGGTTCCATTCGGTTTTTTCATCAATAAGTTTTTCGGGATTGTTATGCTGTCCAACAGCAGCAATAGAACTGACGTAGCATAGTTTTTTTACTTTATGAGTTATACACAGATTAACAATGTTTGCAGTGCCTTTTATATTTATTGTTCTTAATAATTTATATTGATGAGGTTCAAACGATACAATAGCAGCACAATGATATACGTATGTAATGTTTTTAAACGCATCTTGAAGTTGAGGAATATTGTTTATATCAGCCTCTATCCATTCAATTTTATTAAATAGAGCTTCACCATTATCCGAAAAATAAGAGAAAACATGTTTTACACGTTCTAAAGTTTTTTCATTTCTATAAGTTGCACGTATCGGTTGATCACTTTTCAAAAGTTGAAAAAGTAAATGCGAACCAACCAAACCTGTACCTCCTGTGACTAAAACCATAAGGCAAAGTTACATTAATTTCAGACTTTTATTATGAGGCATTTTTTGTTTTAAAGATTTTACTTCTAATAAATATGAAGAAGTAAATTGGGTTAAAATTGTCTTTTGTCTTTAAGTGTGGAAACTTATCTTTGTGCAAATCAATTTTGAAAGAAAAAAGCAATGGCAAATAAATTTGTAGAAGAGTTACGTTGGAGAGGAATGGTACATGATATGATGCCAGGAACGGAAGAGCAATTAGATAAAGAAATGACCACGGCTTATATTGGTTTTGATCCGACATCAGATTCGTTACATATCGGAAGTTTAGTGCCAATAATTTTGTTGGTTCATTTAGAAAAAGCAGGTCACAAACCTGTGGCTTTAGTAGGAGGTGCTACGGGTATGATTGGTGATCCTTCAGGGAAAAGTGACGAAAGAAACTTGTTAGATGAAGTAGCTTTAGCTCACAATGTAGCAGGAATAAAAAGTGTATTATCTCGTTTTTTAGATTTTAATTCAACAAATGATAATGCTCCGGTTTTAGTAAATAACTACGATTGGATGAAAAACTTTAGTTTCATTGATTTTGCTCGTGATGTTGGTAAACGTATCACAGTAAACTACATGATGGCTAAAGATTCTGTAAAGAAACGTTTAAGTGGTGACGAAGGTAATGTTGGAATGTCTTTTACAGAGTTTACCTACCAATTAATTCAGGGTTACGATTTTCATCATTTGTACAAAACCATGGGTTGTAAATTACAAATGGGAGGAAGTGACCAATGGGGAAACATAACTACAGGTACTGAATTAGTGAGACGTATGCATGATGGTGAAGACCAGGCAAAGGCATATGCTATGACTTGTCCTTTAATTACAAAGGCAGATGGTTCTAAATTTGGTAAAAGTGAAGGTGGAAATGTTTGGTTAGATACCGATAAAACTAGCGTATATAAATTTTACCAATTTTGGTTGAATACTACAGATGCAGACGCTGAAAAATATATTAAGATTTTTACATTCTTAGATAAAGAAACTATTGAAAATTTAATTGCAGAACACAATGAAGATCCTGGGTTTAGAGCATTGCAGAAACGTTTGGCAGAAGAAGTTACTGTTTTTGTACACAGTAGAGAGGATTATGATAATGCAGTAAAAGCTTCTAAAATATTGTTTAGTAAAGATTTTAAAAATGAAATTAAACAATTGTCTGAATCTTTATTTTTAGATGTTTTTGAAGGTGTAAAACATGCTCAGATTTCTATTGCTGAATTTAATGAAGGACTAGATATGATTGGTGCTTTGGCAGCAAAAACTGAGTTTTTAAGTTCTAATGGAGATGCTAGACGTGCTTTAAAAGAAAATGCAGTAGCAGTTAATAAAGTTAAAGTAAAAGAAGATTATATGTTATCGTCTGAAGATTTAATTCACGATAAATATATTATCTTGAGTAGAGGTAAGAAAACGAACTTTATTTTAGAAGTGATTTAAGAAAAAATAAATTCAACATTATATAAGATCTCATTGGTTTCATAATCAATGAGATTTTTTTTATATAAAAAATGCTCAATATTTCTATTGAGCATTTTAATCAATCAATCAATCAATTCATGAAAATCTTACTTTTTCATAGCTATACTTAAGTCGTAGCCAAATTTAATTCCTTACAAGGCCATTAAGTTACAACCTCTAATATCTGAATTATCAAAGCGACCAATGATTTCAAACTGTTCATTATCAAAGGTTTTGCCTAAATCTTGAGTGGCAATAAAAGAACAAGAATTTTTATTTGCGAGGTCAATAACATTAATACCTCCCGTTTTATTTGGGGTTTGTATAGTTAATGCATCTTCAGTATCTCGTGTTAATATTTTCATCCACGGCGGACATTCAAAAACACCATTACCTTTAGAATATGCCTGACTCAATAATTCAGTCATTCCATATTCACTATGTATTTCAGATACTCCAAATCCTGTTTGTAGAATCTGATGGAGTTCTTGTCTAATAATTTCTTTTCGTCTGCCTTTCATACCACCTGTTTCCATTATAGTGGTGTGTTTTAGATTCAGTTGGTATTGCTCAACTAAATCGAGTAGAGCAAAAGAAACACCAATTAATAATGTTTTTTGTTTCTTGGCTTCTAATGTTTTTAATGTTTCGGCTAATTCTTCAAGATTGTTGAGGTAAAATCCACTTTCTGGTTGTTTAGATTTCTCTATTAAATCATTCACCATATAAATCAAAGAAGATCCGTCACGTTCTAAATAAGATGGTAATAAAGCTAAAACCACATAATCTTCTATATTGCCATAAAAGTGTTTAAAAGCATTGAGGTAACTCTCTTCATAGAGTTTTATGTCTGTTACCAAATGTTTACTTGTTATACTTCCTGTTGTTCCCGAGCTTGAAAATGTTTTTTCTATAGGTTCTGAAGAACTTACAACCTCTCGAGATTTAAAAAACTCAATCGGTAAAAAAGGAATATCAGTAATTTTTTTTACATCTGCAGGATGCTTGTATAGTAAGTCGCAAAACGAACGGTATACTTTATTGTTTTGAAACTGAAATTTAAAAACTTCTAAAGCTATAGTTTCAAACTCAGCATCAGATTTTATATTAAAAATGTCGTCTTTAGATATCATATTGCAAAAGTATGGAAAATAAAAAAGCGTAGCTCAAATTTTTGAGCTACGCTTTAATAAAAATGTATTAAGAATTATGCTTACTTAATTACTAATTTCTTAGTTGTAGTCGCATTGTTCTGACTGATTTTTACGATGTAAATACCAGATTTTAAGTTAGAAACATTTAACGTGTTGTTTGTTAAAGTTTCGTTTTTAACTTGCTTACCTAAGACATCAAATACTTGAACAGAAATTGCCTCACTGTTAGTAGAAGAAATATTTACTATCCCAGAAGTTATAGGGTTAGGGTAAACTGAAAATGCGTTTCTATTAACGTTAGTTAATGATAATGTGCTTGGTGTAACATCTGCCCAAGATGTTCCAATACGTAATTCATCAAAAATCATAGCTGGTGTTTCACCCGTAGAATCTTGTCTTAAAGCAAAAGTATCTATAATTGAACTTGGTGAAGTATCTGTATCTGTTAATGTTGCTGTTGGTGCAGAACCACCGAAATCAGTACTAGCAGGATTGATCCATCCATTAATAGCACCAGTTTGAATATTATAGCTCATAACGATTAAAACATCATCACCAACATTGTATTTAGTTGTAGAAAAGTTTTCTCCAGTACTGCTATTTGTTAGAGCAATGTCATAAGTAGTTCCAACAGGATCAGTATCTGGGTGAATCCAAAGTCTAGCATCAAAATCACCTAATATAACAACATAACCACCATCTGTAGTGTCAGTGATGTTAGATAAATCGCTAACATTGATAATAAATGAAGCAAATACATCTCCTGAAGTTACAGGTGTAAATGTAAGCTCAGAATCAATAGCACCTCCTTCTAAGAAAACAGATTCACCAGTAGAGGCTACTAAACCAGTGTAAGATAAGCTACCAGAAACAACGTCTATAGGATTTGTTGATCCGCTAAAATTATTCCAATTTGCTTCAGTTCCAAGGTCATTTCCAACGGTGTAATCAAAACCTTCATAAAGTGGTAATGTATTTGAAGGTAAACATTCAGGACTAGTTACTGTGCTACTTAAATCACAAAGTGCACCATCTACAACAGAAATCATTACATCAGTTCCTTCAGCAACACCAGTTACTGTTATTGTTCCTGTTGCATCAGTAGAAGGATCTCCAGCAGAAAAATCAACCGTACCAGAATTAGCAGTTACAGTGTAAGATGCTGTTCCACCACCAGAAAAATCAACGGTAGCAGTGTAAGTATCTGTACCAGGAGTGAACGCGTCACATACGGCAGAAGTAGAACTTAAACTTAATGCACAAACCGCAGCATCGTTAAAGTCTCTAAAAGTAACAGCTTTAGTATTGAAAGCAGTTCCTGCAGCATTCAGCTGAAGAGATTCAGTATCTTTAGCACCGTTAAGGTCTTCGTCATATTGTACTGTTTCGCCTAAACCTGTTAACAACTCAGCGTCATCACCATCACTTGTTCCGTAAACGATAGCATCGATAAGGTTAGTCATTGTTGGTGCTGTTCCATTAGGAAAGTTAGCAATATCATCTTGATAAATTGCAATAGCATCTGCACCATTTTGGATGTATCCAGATCCTCCAGGAGGTAAGTCAATATCACTTCCAGAAACAAGACTCGTGTTTGCTAAAATAAAAAAGCCATTAGCATCAGTAGTTTTTCCATCTAAACTCCAAGCGCCATAACTAGAATCATTTCCTCCATTAAAAAAAACAACAATATAGCCGTCTAACGATGTGTTAGGTGCCGCCTTTAATTCTACAAATTCAGCAGTATCTGAACCTGGTGTATCTACATCAATTTCATTTATAACAACTTGCGCAAAAGAGCTCGCCGCTGTAAATAGAAGAGTAAATAATAAAAAGTAAATTTTTTTCATAATTTAATTGTATAAAAGTTAGACAACAAATATAATAACAAATAGTGAGTTTTAAGAATCAGAGTCATTAATAGTTGTCATTTTACAATTACTTAACATCATTAAAATCAGGTGCTTCTTAACGTCAATGACTTATAAATCTAATGTTAGCGAATTGTTATCAATTTTGTATATTTATTATCTTAATGTAGTTATGCTATATATTTGTCCAACTAAAAAGCTCTTGAATTTTGAAAAAAAAAGATATTAAAATATTATTGGTTGATGATGAGCCAGATATTTTAGAAATAGTAGGTTATAATTTATCTGCTGAAGGTTATCAAGTTTTTACTGGTGAAAATGGTATTGAAGCTGTTGAAAAAGCCAAAAAATATAAACCACACTTAATTATTTTAGATGTGATGATGCCAGAAATGGATGGTATTGAAGCTTGTGAGCGTATTAGAGAACAATCTGATTTAAGCGAAACAATAATTACATTTTTAACAGCAAGAGGGGAAGATTATTCTCAAGTTGCTGGTTTTGATGCTGGAGCTGATGATTATATAGCTAAACCTATTAAGCCAAAAGTTTTAGTGAGTAAGGTAAAAGCATTATTAAGACGACTTAAAGATGTTGATGCTGCAACAGATGCTATAGTTACGATAGGTGATTTAGTAATTTATAAAGAAGAATATAAAATTACTAATAAGGGTAAAGAAATTACTTTACCGAGAAAAGAGTTTGAATTATTATCTTTGTTGGCAACTAAGCCAGGTAAAGTATTTAAACGCGATGAAATTTTAGACAGAGTTTGGGGAAATGAAGTTGTTGTAGGGGGTAGAACAATTGATGTACACATAAGGAAACTTCGTGAGAAAATTGGTGATAAATCCTTCAAAACCGTAAAAGGTGTAGGCTACAAGTTTGTGGACTAATGCGGAAAAATAACATAAAAAAAACTTATAAATTTGCTTTTAGAACATCGTTATACGTAACGATGTTCACTACATGTCTTGTGGTTATGTTTTTGTATTACAACCATACATTTAGTTGGGAAGTTATATTTTTTCCACTGATTTGTTTTCCGCTTTGCTTTTCAATTATTCAATATCGTGTAGAACATTTTATTTATCGTCGCGTAAAAAAAATATATGACGATATTACACTTTTAGAATCTACCAATTTAAGGCAACAACCCATAACCACAGATATGGGAACCTTAACACGAGAAATTGATAAATACGCAAGGAGCAAAAAGATTGAAATTGAAACTCTAAAAGTTAGAGAAGAATACAGAAAGGAGTACATGGGTAATGTTTCTCATGAACTTAAAACACCATTATTTACCGTTCAGGGTTATATTCTTACGCTTTTAGATGGAGCTAAAGACGATGAGAAAATTAGAGACAAGTATTTAGCTAGAGCAAGCGCAGGTGTTGAGCGTCTTATTTATATCATAAAAGATTTAGATATGATTAGTAAGCTAGAAGTAGGAGATCTAAGTCTTAACAAAGAAGATTTTGATATTGTAGAGTTGATAAAAAGTGTATTTGATCTTTTTGAGATGAAAGCTTCAAAAAAGAAAATTACACTAACTTTCGATATAGATTATAAAGAACCTATTATGGTTTATGGAGATGTAGAGCGTATTCAACAAGTTCTTACAAACCTAATCGTAAACTCTATTAAATACGGAAGAGATAAAGGAACGACTGAAGTTAGTATAGAAAATCTTATTAAAAACAAAGCTATTATCAGAGTAACGGATAATGGTGAAGGGATTTCTAAACAAAATATTCCACGTTTATTTGAACGTTTCTATCGTGTAGATAAAAGTGGTTCTCGTAAAGAAGGAGGTTCTGGTTTAGGTCTCGCTATTGTGAAGCATATTATTGAAGCACATGAAGAGAAAATCTATATAGAAAGTGAACTTGGTGTGGGAAGTGAATTTTCTTTTACGCTCGAAAAATCTCAAACAGTTCATTAAAATCCACTTCAGATTCTATAGAGTTAAAACCACAGTAATCTTTAGCTTTATCTAACATTTCAATTTTAAATTTATCTTGTTTACAACACGGAACAATGCCTTCAGAGTCTAGTTTTTTAGCTAAATACATTTGTTCAAACTGTCCAGGTGTTGGTATAAAGAAGGCTTTCTTTTCAAGTTTAGCTAAATCCATAATGGTGGTGTAACCAGATCTACTTAGTATCAGTTCGCTTTCGTTTATAGCAATTTCAAGCGCTTTACTTGTCATGAAATTACAGATTGTTATGTTGTCTTCAATTGCTATCTGCTGCTTTGTCTCAACCTGTCCTTTAATAAATAAGACTTGCCCTTTATAAGATTTTAATTGTTTTAATAATTTTTCTTCAAGATAGGTGCGTTGCGGTTCTGGTCCAGATAATAATACAAGGAGTCGGTATTTTATATCTAAATCTAATTTTTTAAATCGTGTTAAAGGCCCTAAGTATTTTACAGGCGTTTTATAAGATTCTGCATGCCCTAAGTTTCCACTTAAGTTGTTTACTCCGCTATGGTCAGGAACCCAGCACTCATCAAATTTAGATATTATTTTTTGATGTAATTTACTACTCAGCCATGTTGTGTTCCCGCTTAAGACGCGCAGTTGATGGGTTATAAAGATTGATGGAATGTTTTTATGTCTTGCACCAAAACGATTGTCAGAGATGATCCCAGCAATGTGTTCTTTTTCGACTATTGTCTCTATAGCTTTTTTCTCTTTTTTTATAGTTTTTAAAAGGTGTGGAGAATCTTTTATCAGTTTTAATTTAAAACTATTTGCTTTCTTGGCGTAGGTGATGTTGTAAGAAGGTAATTCTATCGCTTTTAGATTAGGGAATTCTTTTTTTAATAATTCTAAAGCAAAACCATCACTAGCTATAATAGGTTCAAAATTATGAGCTATTAGTTTATTTATAATAGGAATACATCTGGTAGCGTGGCCTAAACCCCAATTTAACGGAGCGACTAAAATGCGTTTTCTGTGGGTTATCGATTCCAAATGTTATATTATTTTTACAGATCAATGTGTTAAACAAAGATAAACCTAAAATGTTTCCTTAATTTTACCAAATTATTAATATTGAAGACAAACCAAAATAGCTGTGGGAAGTAAAAATAAACTTAAACGCTTTAGAGAAAATGAAACCTTTCATAATGTATATCAACCTTCTAGAGAAGAGTTAGTTGATGCTACTTATAAATTAAAAGGTAAATGGAGATCAGAGGTCTTTAAAAATGATAATCCTTTAGTTTTAGAATTAGGTTGTGGTAAAGGAGAATATACTGTTGGTTTAGCAAAACGATACCCAAATAAAAACTTTATTGGTATAGATATAAAGGGAGCTCGTTTTTGGCGTGGTGCAAAAACGGCTATTGAAGAAGATATTTCTAATGTTGCTTTTATTAGAACACAGATAGAACTTGTTGAATATGTTTTTGAAGAAAATGAAGTCGATGAAATTTGGATTACTTTTCCAGATCCACAAATAAAATATAAGCGAACCAAGCATAGAATGACTAACTTGAGTTTTCTAGAACGCTACAAAAAAGTTCTAAAAGAAGATGGTTTAATGCATCTTAAAACAGATAGTGAATTTATGCATGGTTATACACTTGGTTTATTGCATGGTGCTAATCACGAAGTTTTATATGCTAATCATGATGTGTATAGACAAGAAGGAAGTCCTGAGGAAGTTACTGAAATTCAAACATTTTACGAAAATCAGTATTTAGAGAAAGACAAAGCGATTACATATATTAGATTCAAAATCAAATAAATTTGGATATAACCTTCATTTTTTTTCTTGGATTCTTTGTGGCGCTCATAGGGATTGTTCCGCCAGGATTGTTAAACATGACAGCTGCTAGAATTAGCCTAAAGGAAGGTGCAAGTCGTGGTATTATGTTTTCTACAGGGGTTTGTATAGTTGTTTTTATTCAAACTTATGCAGCTTCTATTTTTGCTCGATATTTGTCTAATCACCCAGATATCATTGCTATTCTTAAGCGGGTCGCTTTTGTAATATTTGTTCTAATTACTATTTATTTTTTGCTTTTAGCTTCAAAAGAGGGAGAGCCTAAAAAGAAGAAAGAAAGAAAGAGTAAACATGGTAGATTATTACATGGTATGTTATTGTCTAGCCTTAATGTGTTTCCTATTCCTTACCAAGCATATATGACCATCACTTTGGTGTCTTTTGGCTGGATGAGTTTTGAAAAAACATGTATCCTTACCTATGTCACAGGTGCCGCAACAGGGACTTTTGTTATGTTATACTTCTATATTTTCTTTTTTGATAAAATTAAAGATCGAAAATTCACGTCTCAAAAAAGTATGAATTTAAGTATTGGTATCATCACAGGACTTATTGCATTAGTAACGCTTTTTAATATTTTAAAAGATTTTTAAAGCAGTATTTATTATGATTTTTGTTGAGGTTATTTTGAATTGAATCCATAAGAACAAATGAGACCAGAAGCCCTTAGTTTTTTTGAAAAAGTTTATAAAGTTGCTCAGAAAATTCCTTACGGAAAAGTAACGAGTTACGGAGCAATAGCAAAGTATTTAGGTGCTGCTAAAAGTGCCAGGATTGTTGGTTATGCTATGAATGCTTCTCATAATAAAGATGTACCAGCGCACCGTGTTGTAAATAGAAAAGGGCTTTTAACGGGTAAACATCATTTTGAAGGGACTAATCTAATGCAGCAGCTTTTAGAAAATGAAGGTGTTGAGGTTATCGAAAATCAGATTCAAAATTTAGAATCTATTTATTGGGATCCAGCAAAAGAGCTTTAAGATTCTTTTTTAAGACGTTAGAATTACTTCATCTTATATAAACGCATTTATTTATGGATTAATCGGTTCTTAATATCTTTTTTAGAACGATTGTTAAACCCAATCTTACAATTGTACAATTCAATTTATGTAGTTTACATTCTAACATTTTCTGAGTATCTTTGCTTTTAGAATTAATCTTAATAAGGAAAGAATCGGGGCGTCAATTTGTTGCTCTATCTTATTCAATTTTAACATTGTATGAAACTAGTTAAACAAGATATATTAAATGCACTAAAAACCATTACAGCACCTGGTGAAGGTGAAAATATGGTAGATAGTGGAGCGGTTACCAATGTGGTAACTTTTGCAGACGAAGTTATTGTAGATATTACTATAAAAAATCCAAGTCTTCAGGCTCGTAAAAAGACCGAAGTTGAAATTTTGCAAACCATACATAAAGAAGTGTATGAAAAAGCAAAAATAAAGGTGAATATAAAAGTTGAAGCACCTGCGGCAGAATCTAAAAATGAAATTAAAGGAAAAGCGATTCCTGGTATTCAAAATATAATAGCTGTAGCATCAGGTAAAGGTGGTGTTGGTAAATCTACTGTAACTGCAAATTTAGCAGTAACATTATCTAAGATGGGTTTTAAAGTTGGTGTTTTAGATGCTGATATTTACGGACCTTCTATTCCAATTATGTTCGATGTTGCTAACGAACGTCCACTATCAGTAAATGTTGATGGTAAATCTAAGATGAAACCTGTAGAGAATTACGGCGTTAAAATATTATCTATTGGCTTTTTTACAAAACCAGATCAAGCTGTAATTTGGAGAGGACCAATGGCAGCTAAAGCATTAAATCAAATGATTTTTGATGCCGCTTGGGGAGAATTAGATTTCTTATTACTCGATCTACCTCCAGGAACAGGTGATATTCATTTAAGTATTATGCAAGCACTCCCAATCACAGGAGCCGTTGTGGTAAGCACACCACAAAATGTAGCTTTAGCAGATGCTAAAAAAGGGGTTGCAATGTTTCAGCAAGATAGTATTAACGTACCTGTTTTGGGTATTATAGAAAACATGGCTTACTTTACTCCAGCAGAACTTCCTGATAATAAATATTATATTTTTGGTCAAGAAGGTGCTAAAAACTTAGCTGAAGATTTAAAAGTTCCATTTTTAGGTGAAATTCCTATCGTACAAAGTATTAGAGAAGCCGGAGATATCGGTAGACCAGCAGCATTACAAACAGCTACACCAACTGAAGCAGCTTTTGAAGCTATAACCAGAGATGTTGTGCAGCAAGTTGTAGATAGAAATGATGCTTTGCCAGCGACTGAAGCAATTAAAATTACAACAATGGCAGGTTGTTCTGCAGTTAAAAAATAATAGTCTATCAATTTTATTAGTGTTTTGTATAAGATTGTATAAAGAAAATAAGCAAATGAACTCAGAAGAACTTAGAGTAAATGTTGAAAAGGCATTAGAAGAAATTCGTCCGTTTTTACAAAATGACGGCGGAGATATTAATTTATTATCTATTGATGAAGGTAAATTTGTAAAAGTACAACTTGTAGGGGCTTGTACCTCATGTAGTGTTAATCAGATGACATTAAAGTCTGGTGTGGAAATGACAATTAAAAAGTATGCTCCACAAATTGAAAAAGTTATTAATGTAGAAAAATAATGTGACATTTATCACATTCTGATTAAAATGACATTAGTAATTTTGTTCTCTAATTAAAAATATAATAACCTACGAGGTTTTAAAACCTTGTAGGTTTTTTAACCAAAAAAATAAGGTAGAAATTTATAGTGCTGCCTTTGCAGGAGTCAAATGATTACAACAGATATACTTATTATAGGAGCAGGCCCAACGGGGCTTTTTGCAGTTTTCGAAGCAGGACTTTTAAAATTAAATTGCCATTTAATAGATGCATTACCACAACAAGGAGGTCAATGTTCTGAGCTTTACCCTAAAAAACCAATTTATGATATTCCTGCTTATCCAGAGATTTTAGCAGGTGATTTAACGCATAAATTAATGGAACAATGTAAACAGTTTGAACCTGGTTTTACATTAGGTGAAAGAGCTGAAACTATTGAAAAACAAGAAGACGGAAGTTTTATTGTAACTACAAACAAAGGAACAAAACACCAAGCGCCTGTCATTGCTATTGCTGGTGGTTTAGGGAGCTTTGAGCCAAGAAAACCTCAGTTAGATAATATTACAGATTTTGAAGATTGTGGAGTAGAATACATGATTAAAGAGCCAGAACTTTATCGCGATAAAAAAGTTGTGATAGCAGGTGGTGGCGATTCTGCTTTAGATTGGAGTATCTTTTTAAGTGATATTGCTTCTAGTGTTACATTAATTCACCGAAGAAATGAATTTAGAGGACATTTAGATTCTGTTGAAAAAGTACAAGAATTAAAGAATCAAGGAAAAATTAACCTTATTACTCCTGCTGAAATTACAGGGATCAACGGAAATGGTAAAGTTGAAAATGTTGAAGTCACTAAAAAGGGTGAAGAGCCAATTTTATTAGAAACAGATCATTTTATTCCGCTTTTTGGTTTGTCACCAAAATTAGGTCCTATTGCAAATTGGGGATTAGAAATAGAAAAGAATGCTATTAAAGTTAATAATGCATTAGATTATCAGACAAATATTCCTGGGATCTATGCTATTGGAGATGTTAATATTTATCCAGGGAAGTTAAAATTAATTCTTTGTGGTTTTCATGAAGCGACTTTAATGTGTCAATCAGCATATAAAATTATTAATCCAGGTAAACGTTACGTTTTAAAATATACTACAGTTGCTGGTGTTGATGGTTTTGATGGAACTCGTAAAGAAGCGCCAAAAGCAGTTGTAAAAGCAATTGATTAACAGGCTTAATATTTTTGAACTATAAATAATCAAAAGTATATTTTTCTTTATGCTCACAAATATTTTATAGCTTTTATATAAATTAGCATATCATTAGACCTCATAGGTTTCTGAAACTTATGAGGTCTTTTTATAGAAATAAATAATCTCGCTCTGAGAAATTCAGAGTAATAAATACAAAATCCTGGTTTCACAGGAAATACTAATGGAACAAGATATTAATATTACAATTATCGATAGAGAAGGAGTTAAGCATCAAATTGAAGCTCCAACAGATATGGCAATGAATTTAATGGAAGTAGTTCGTTCATACGAGTTAGCTCCAGAAGGAACCATTGGGATTTGTGGTGGTATGGCTATGTGCGCATCTTGTCAATGCTATGTTTTAAGCGATACTCTATTACCCGAAATGCAAGACGATGAAGAAGCAATGCTTTCTGAAGCTTTTGATGTTAAAGATAATTCTCGTTTAGGTTGCCAAATACAAATGACGCAAGAAATGGAAGGTTTAGAGATTGAATTAGCTCCGGAATCTTAACAAATTCTTGCAATAATAGCAGGGATATTTTTTACAATAAAGAACAATTTAAGCCTCGTAGACTTTTTAAATCTTCGAGGTTTTTATTGTATAATAGTTTATTCTGTTCTATAATCAGCAAGCTTTGTTGGTCCTTCCAATAAAAAACGGTCAATTTTTAAGTTACCATCTTCAGAGGTTATCACCTGCCATTTAATTAATGAAATCATTCCATTTTCAATTTCTAAACCGGTAATACTTCTTGGGTGAACGCAACTACCATCGTTGAAATAAGCAATATCTCCTGGTTCAGGAAAACGTGGTCTGTGTGTGTGGCCAACAATAGTGATTAAGTTATTGTTATCTGTGATCCATTGTTTGGTGCGCTTTTCTATTTTTATAAGCTCTGTATAGTTTTTTGCAGGCGTTGTTGGGTCGGCAATACCCATAACATTTAGAGGTTTCCAAAGGACACGAACTAAAAAACGACTCCATTTCCAAAAAGTATAATTCCACCAATCGGCTTGGTGTCCGTGCGTAAGAAATAATTCTTGATTGGTTTCAGAATGTTCTAAAACGATACCTTCATGATATTTAATATCACAAAATAAATCTTCGTCTTTTCCTGTTTTTGGATCGAAAAATGAAAACAAATATTTTTCGACATATTTCGGATCACGATAAACCATATCATGATTTCCCCATATCATATGCAAACGGTTTTCATCATGAAATTGTTTCATAAGCATGTATACATTCTTATGAGCATTAAATATAGACTCGAACGATATATTTTCCCAAAGTTCATCGCCATCTCCTATTTCACAGTAGCTAAATCCTTCAAGATAATAATGCCTCAACGCATGAAAATAGATGTTTCTATTGTTAGCAAAATCATCTGCAAAACTGTTGTCGCCGCGATGACAATCACTAAATAATATAAGTTTAGAAGCGTCGTTAAACTTTAACCGTTTGGCATTTTTATAAGCGCGATCTAATCTTGTTTTTGATGACATGCTGTAAATTTAAATAAAAAATGCCTCTCGGTTAGGAGAAGCATTTTATAATTATAATATTTAAGTCTTTTAATCTATTTTTTATATAACGGATCTGCACCAATTGTGCCATAAAGACTTTCTAAATAAGCATCGGAATTCACTTTTTCAGAATTCACTTTCACGTCTTTTAAACGTTCATTTAAATTCATTTCTAAAACAATATTACTGTTGTTAGGGTTAGAAATAAATGTTTCTAAATAAGTGATTTGTGACTCATAGAAACGAATATCTTTTTGTTGTTTTAAAATCAATCGTTCTTTGTACCAATCACTATTTATAACGTAATCTCTAGTGAAGTATTTACGCAATTCTGGATTGCTAATGTCTTTACCTTCATAAGTTCCATAAGCCATAATATGTAACAATATTTTTAAAGGTGGTATGGTAGCGTTAATGCTTCCATCTTCAAAATAACGTAAAGCTACTTTTTGTTGTGCTTCTACAATATTTTTTATACCATCTACATAATCGTCTAAGCCTTGTAATTCGGGTTTTAACATACGTTCATTAAAGACCGCTGTTGGTTCATCAAATAAACGGTTTAAACATCTTAAAGAAAATATGTTAGTAATTCTGTAACCTAAACGACTAGCAAGAATTTTTTCACCTTGAAACTCAAAATCTTCAATTTTCTCTAAAGAACCATTCTCTATTAAATGTTTTGGATCTCTGTCTTTTGGTTCTAAACGTGCCCATATTTCAGGAATTAGTAAACTAACATCGTGGTCTATTTTATTTTCTGCACCGATATAACCAGCAGCTGTACTAAAGCCGTTAGATTCTGTAAGGATGTGAGATAATAAAGCATTGTTTAAATCCGTTGTCGGCGTTAGCATATTAAATGGTGCTTTTGTTAATGCACCTTCAGATCCAGCACCAGTTGTTGATGGTGATTTACCTGTTAAACTACAAATAAAGTCCATAAATAATTCTGGAGCTTCTTGGTAGTGAATAGGATTGTAAACGGCTAACGGGCGTATCCCTGCAGCTTTATCTACCGGATTATTTCTTCGTCCTGGTAAAACGGCATTTACAACGTTAATTACAGGCGATTCAGATTTTATTCGTCTTATTAAACGTACACCAACTTCTGCAAGATAACTAGCTTCTGTTTCTGTAACATTTTTGTAAGGCTCTAAATAACGTGGGTTTTTTGTAGGCTCTCCATTTACAATTCTGGTGTGAGATGGTAATACAAAAAACTCTTCTTCTTTATCACTATTTACAATGCTTTTAATAAAATCTTTAACGGGTTGTGTATATTTGTCAAAGTTAATAGTGTCTTCGTAAATGGCAATTGCATCTGCCTTTTTTAATAACTCATAATTGGTTAAGAAACGTCCGTTAGTAACAATATCTAATTCGGCATTTTTATCGTAACCTCTTACAATAGCTTCGTCTGGTCTTTGAAATAAATGAGCCTCACAATTGGCTGTGATTTTTAAACTTTTATTGTCAAATTCAGGATTTAAGTCATTAAGCTGATTTCTAGATAAAGTAATTGATGCCGTAATATCATCTTCCATTTGTATTTTTTCACAAGCAGAAAAGTCCGAACGCAATTTATTGAGCATCCAATTTCCTTTTTGATTAAAACCAATACGAACATAACTACCTACAACAGGGGTGTTATTATACAATAAACTTGTTCCGTTTTCACCATTAATAATTTCTACAGACATGGTGTCTTTCCAGTTAATATCTCCATGTGCCTGTCTGTATAAACGTTTTACAAAGAGTACAAGAGAACGGATATGAACAGGGATGTTTGCTAAAAACTCATTAAATTCATTAGAATTGTGAGATGAAGGTGTTAATAGTTTTACAGCAGAACTTAAGGTTCGTTTATCACTTAAAAAATGTCTAGACTTTGGACGATTTGGATCCTTTACTTTCCAACGTGTAGAATAATTAAATTCAATGATTTCGTCTGCTTTTTTGAAGTCTTCATCAATATCATGAATGTTAAATGCACTATAAGTAATTGCATTTTGCATTGATTTAGAGATTTCAGATTTACCACCTCCAGATACCGTACAGGGTTTATGACAGTAAACGCCTTCTGCAAAAGTATCTATGATTCGCCATAAATCAATAGCGTTATGCTTTTCTAAATTAAACTTACTTCCTGTCGGGTGTATGTAAGTTTTATATGGTGATAAGATAAGTTTTTGTGTTTGGTTATTATATTCCCAAGTTATGCTATTTGTATTTGTGTCTATATAAGCAAACTCCGGAATGTAAATAAGGTTAGGGTATTTTTTATCGATGGCATAATTTTCTGGCTGAACCTCAATTCTGTCTCCTAATAGTTCTTTTACTAGCTCAAAACTGTGCTTATTACCTTGAAATTCTGTATAATCTTTACCATTTAGAGAATTTCCCATAACTCTTCTGGCAAAAGCAATTGCACCGCCAGAATGTTCTTCTTCAGCTAAGCCTAGTAGATTTGCAGAGTAACTAATCTGTGTTTTAATTTCTTTTTTAGAATAGCCAAAATAATTATCAGCGATAAGAGTAATTACAACACCTCTGTCGTCTCTACATGTAATTTTAAATGGACTTCCTTCGTTGTATAATTCGTTTTCGTCTTTCCAACACATCTCATCATTTTTTTGACGCTCAGTAGCTTCATCAAAATGTGGTAGACCTAAATCCTTTTTCTTTAATGACTTTAATTGCGGAGCAAGAACGACACAGCCTGTGTGACCTGTCCAATGTTGCGTATCTAATGCAGCATCATTGTGTGCTAAATTTGGATCTCCTGCATTGCCGAAGATAGACTCAACAAAATCTAAATTACTCACTAAATTACCAGGTGCGAAAAAGCGAACATCTAATGATTTTTCGGTAATAACACCTCTTACTTCTGGAGAAACTATAGGTCTTAAAAGCATTGAAACCATAGTTTTTGCTTTGTTCTTTTGAGTTGATGTAAATGGTAAAATATTTAAATCATCTGATGGGTTAAAAGCTGCATTTAAGAAATGCGCAAAAACAATTTTTGGAACTTCTTTTTTGTCTAATGGAACCGGTAATGGGCCTTCTACAATATGAAAAGTTCCTTTTGTGGTTCGTTTATCATTTAAAGGATTGTTTAAAATCCCTTGTTTTATTCTGTTTGTAGTGATTAAATCGCTCTTAAATTCATTTCCGTCAGGTGGTAAACTAGCTTCTCTTGCTTGGCCTTTTCTTGATAGAATTAATGTGTTGTTTGGAATTACGCAAGCTTTATCGATGTTTACGTCTTTTAAATAATCATCAATAAAATTTTGAATTCTAGAATCAGCAGGACTATGGTGGCTACCGAGAAGTCTTGATTTTTCTTGAATACTTGTTATTAATCCTTTGGTTAGTGCTTCAAATTTAGGATCACAAAACTTCTCTTTACTGTTTTCATTATCTCTAAAAACAGGTTGCCCTATAGAAGCTAATTGTAAATTAATAAATTGAATTAGTTCATTTCTTACCTCATCCATAATCGTTTAATCTATTGATTTAGTGTTTTTAATGCGTTTTAGTCTTAAAACAAATTTAGCTTTCATAAGAAGTTTAAAATATGTCAAATGTCAGTTATTATATAAATAATAAGGCCTATGGTAAATGAAAACTTAATATATGATTATTTAAAAGCGTTTAATCCTGTAATATCTAGACCCGTAATTAGTAAGTGAATATCGTGTGTGCCTTCATAAGTTATAACACTTTCTAAGTTCATCATATGTCTCATTATGCTGTATTCGCCACTAATTCCCATGCCTCCTAACATTTGCCTAGCATCTCTAGCTATAGTTAATGCCATGTCTACATTATTACGCTTTGCCATTGATATTTGTGCTGAAGTTGCTGTGCCATTTTCTCGCATTACACCAAGTCTCCAAGCTAATAATTGTGCTTTGGTAATTTCGGTAATCATTTCTGCGAGTTTCTTTTGTTGCAGTTGAAATTGTCCGATTGGTTTATCAAATTGCATACGTTGTTTACTATAGCGTAAAGCAGTGTCGTAACAATCCATTGCAGCTCCAATTGCACCCCAAGCAATACCAAACCTTGCCGAATCTAAGCAGCCTAATGGTGCTCCTAATCCAGATTTGTTTGGTAGTAAATTCTCTTTAGGAACTTTTACGTTATCAAAAATAAGCTCACCTGTAGCAGATGCTCTAAGTGACCATTTGTTATGTGTTTCTGGTGTGGAAAAACCTTCCATGCCACGCTCTACGATTAAACCGTGAATACGTCCGCTTTCATCTTTTGCCCAAACGACAGCGATGTTGCAAAACGGTGAATTACTAATCCACATTTTTGCACCATTTAAAAGATAATGATCGCCCATATCTTTAAAGTTGGTAACCATACCACCTGGATTAGAACCATGATCTGGTTCGGTTAATCCAAATGATCCAATCCATTCTCCAGAAGCTAATTTAGGTAAGTATTTATTGCGTTGTTCTTCGTTACCGTATTTCCATATCGGATACATTACTAAAGAGGATTGTACCGAAGCTGTACTGCGTACGCCAGAATCTCCACGTTCAATTTCTTGCATTATTAAACCATAAGAGATTTGGTCTAATCCTGCTCCTCCATATTCTTCGGGGATGTAAGGTCCAAAAGCGCCAATTTCAGCAAGGCCTTTAACAATCTGTGTTGGGAATTCTGCTTTTTGAGCATATTCTTCTATAATAGGAGAGACATCACGTTTTACCCATTCTCTTGCGGCATCACGTATTAATTTGTGCTCTTCTGTAAGTAACTCATCAAGGTTATAATAATCTGGTGCTTCGAATAAATCTGGTTTCATCTGAGAATTCTGTTTGTTATAAACTTGTTAAATACTGTCGCTATTGCTCAAGTTTTATAGTTGTTTATTTAGTTCCAAACAAAAGTAACGAATTCGTTTTCAGCTTACAAAGGCAATGTTACATTTTCAAATAAAAATCTTTGGTAAGATTTATGTAGTCTTTAGTGTATTGATGGCGAGCAGTTTCTATGATTAATTCTGTTGTTTCTGTCTTTTCTTCTTTAAAACGAAACTCTATGAGACTTCGTTTAATATCCGAATCAGGGTTCCCTTTTACATGAAGAATTTTATGAGGAAATAGGCCTGCATTATGAGCTAAACCCACAAAGTTTGATTCTTCTTTATGTGGAATTACAACTGAAAAAATACCATTTTCTGAAAGTAAATTTACCATGGCATAAATAAGGTGCTCAAAAGGCATGGCATCGTTAAATCGTGCTAAATCTCTTGATTTGTCTGTGGTTTTATAATCTTCAGAGTAAAATGGAGGATTACATATAATAAGGTCAAATTTGTCTTCTACTTCTTCAACAAATTCTAATAATGAAGCATGATAGCAAAATAAGCGATCAGCCCAAGGTGAGCTTTCAAAATTCTCAGAACATTGTTCGTATGCATCATCATCGATTTCTACAGCTTCTATATTTTCTGCAAAACTACGTTGTGCTATCATTAAAGAAAGTACTCCGGTACCAGATCCAATATCTAAAACAGAAAATGGATTGTTGTCAACAGAGGCCCAAGCGCCAAGTAATACGCCATCTGTGCCTATTTTCATTGCACATTTATCTTGTGCAACTGTAAATTGTTTAAATTTAAAAGGAAGTGAGCTCATTATTCTTCAAGATATAAATCAATCAGCCCTTCTGGAGTGTTAACCTCTATCGTCTTGTTTTTTCTATCAACCTTAACAATAAATTCATCATTCATTGGAATTAAAATTTCAATTCCGTCTTTATCTATTTCAAATAAAGCTTGAGCTGTAGAATCATTAATACCTTTTAAAATTCCTACATCACCATAATTTGAATCTATAATAGCGAAACCAATGACTTCATGAAAATAAAATTTATTACCCTCTAGTTTTGGAAGTAAGTCCATGGGTAAGTATAAATCTGTTTTAATTAAAGCATCAGCATCTTCTTCAGTATCTACATCTTCAAACTTTATACGTAATAAATTAGATTTATGTAATTGAGAAGATTCAGCAAAGAAAGGAACTAAATTCCCTCTCAGATCTATAAAAATAGCATCAAGGTTATCGTATAAATCAGGTTCGTCAGTATCTAATTTTATTAAAAGTTCTCCTTTAAAACTGTATTTGGATACAATTTTACCTAAATAAAAACAGTCTTCTTTTTTCAAAATAAATCTCGTATTTATGGTTTCCGTTAAAACGGAAATCTTATTAATGCTAATTTTAAATGTTTAATAGATTCTCATCTTAATGAGAATCATTTTGTAAAACTATTCTGTGGTTATATAAAATGAAAAACCCAGACCATAAAATAGTCTGGGTTCAAAAGTATAAAAAATAATTTTTTATTCTTCTTCGCTAGAAGCTTCTGTTTCTTCAGTCGCTACTTCTTCAACAACTGGTGTTGCTGCTGCGATACGTGCTTCATTTACCGCTTTTTCTGCTGCATGTGCTTTAGCCTTAGCTTCTGCATCTGCTTGAGATAAACCGTCAGATTTAGCTTGTACTTTAATTGCTTTTTCTTCTACCCAAGCATTGAATTTTTCTTCAGCTTGCTCTTCAGTTAAAGCTCCTTTTCTTACACCACCAGCTAAATGATTTTTTAGCATAGCACCTTTATAAGATAAAATTGCTTTTGCAGTGTCAGTTGGTTGTGCTCCATTTTGTAACCATTGTACAGCTCCGTCAACATTTAATTCAATAGTTGCAGGATTTGTGTTTGGATTGTAAGCACCTAATTTTTCTAGGTATTTACCATCTCTTTTAGAGCGAGAATCCGCTGCTACGATCCAGTAATAAGGTTTTCCTTTTTTACCGTGTCTTTGTAATCTAATTTTTACAGGCATAATAATTAATTAATGAGGTTCTCGACCTCTGTTATTAATGAGGCGACAAATATAATATAATTTTTTAATTTTCAATTAGATAATACATTTTTGCTAAAAGAAAATGTCGAGTTTGCTACTTTCTGAAAAATTATTATACTTTTGGGACTCTTGTTTCATTATATTTGAAGCAAAGGTTAACTATTCTTTATTAAATGATGAAAAAACTAATCCTCCTATCTCTCGTTTTTTTTACCGTATTCAGCTGTGGTGATGAAGTAAAGTTTAATACTCCCGCTTTTCAAGGAGATCGTGAAAATGCACTTTGGAGAGCAAAAGCATTTTCTGCAAGTATCGAAGCAAATGGATACTTAACGATTACCGGAACAAGTAATTATGAAACAGTTGAACTTATAGTGCCTTCTGTAATTGAATCTGAATTTAATGTTGGTGAAATTGATGTTGTAGAAGCTAAATATACTGATGGTTTCGGAACTGAATTTTCGACAACGAATACTCCTGATGAAAGTGTTTCAGTTTATCCTGAGCTAGGGAAAATTATTATTGAAGAAATAGATGTCGTTAATAAAACCTTTACAGGAACTTATAGGTTTTTAGCTTTTGATGCTTCAGGAATGAATTCGGTTGGATTTACAAATGGTATTTTTTATAAAGTTCCATTGATTTCTGGGACATTACCAACAGATCCTATAACATGTACTGATGTAGAGATGTCAGTGCAAACTGCATTTTTAGCTTATGAAGCTGCATCTGTAGAAGATGATTTAGGTTTTATAAATAGTGATGTTTTTGCTGCTGCTTGTAATGCGTATTCAGAAGCTTTGACACTGCAATTTGCAATTTGTGGAGATCCAGATGGGACTTTACAAGAATTAATTGAATCTCTTGAATTCATTGAATCTTTTGGAGATTGTGAGATTTCTTGTGAAATGGCCATGGAAAATGTAGTTGAAGCAGAATTGCAATATAGCACTGCAACTATTGGTAATTATATTGAAAAATGTACACAGTATGCATTTTATTTACAACAGCAAATTGATATTTGTGGTGATAACGATGGAAGTCTTCAACTGCTAATAGATGGTTTAGATTGTAGTGATAATGATGTTGATGGCGTTCCTAATGTTTTTGAGAATTTTAATGGAGATACCGATGGTAATTTAGATGATGATGATACGGACGGAGATGGTATTCCTAATTATTTAGACGATGATGATGATGGAGATGGTGTTTTAACCATTTTTGAAGCAAAAGATGCAGATGGAAACCCTATAGATACTGATGGCGATGGTGATTTTGATTATTTAGATGCAGATGATGATGGAGATTTAATTTTAACGATAAACGAAAGTTCGGATCCAAATGGAGATGGTAATCCTGATGATGCAGTAGATACCGATAACGATGGTGTTCCAGATTATTTACAAGCATAACATAAAAATATTTTATATTAAAAGCGTCATTCCTTTAGGATTGACGCTTTTTTTATGTGTTAAAAACTCTTTAGGTTTTCTTTTCAAATGAATTCAAATTCTATGTAATTTTATACGCTAATTATTTTGGTGATTTTGATTGTGTTATTTGCTGCTTCGTGTGCAGGTAAAAGACTGTTCAGTCGATATTTATAATGATTTTCGTTACACTTAGCGTCTCATTGTAAAACAATTTGAATTCAAAACAATTATATTACAGTGTTTATCTTTGCGTTCTACATTAAATAGGATTGCAAGAGAAACAATTCAATAATAAAACAACTCAACAGCAATATGTACTTAATATTTGATACTGAAACCACAGGATTACCAAAACGTTGGGATGCACCAATTACGGATACGGATAATTGGCCAAGGTGTATTCAGATTGCTTGGCAATTGCATGATGCTATGGGAAACTGTATTGAGCATGAAGATTATTTAGTAAAACCTGAGGGTTTCAATATTCCTTATGATGCTGAAAAAATTCACGGTATTTCTACAGGATTAGCAGAAGAGCAAGGTATTCCATTATCTGAAGTTTTAGAGAAATTTAATATTGCACTTTCAAAAACCAAGTTTGTAGTCGGACAGAATGTTAAGTTCGATTTAAATATTATGGGAGCAGAATTTGTAAGAGAAGATCTTGCAAATCAACTTCAAGAATTACCTGTTTTAGATACTTGTACGGAGCAAACAGCGAGTTTGTGTCAGATTCCTGGTGGACGCTATGGTAAATTTAAATTACCAACATTAACGGAATTACACCAGTTTTTATTCAATAAGCCATTTGGTGAGGCACACAACGCAACGGCCGATGTTGAGGCAACAACACGTTGTTTTTTCGAGTTAATTAGAAAGGAACAATATACAGTAGAGCAATTAGATGTTCAGCCCGATTATTTTCAGAATTTTACAGAAGTAAATCCTGCTGAAATTCAGCTTATAGGTCTTAAACATATTAATCTAAAACGTGAAAGTGCTAAGATTAATGCGCGTTTACAAAAAGAGCAAGCAGCTTCTACGACAACTACAATTGATAAAGAGGCAGCGTCTCAAATAGAAGATGCGGAGTTTATGCATTTGCATAACCATTCACAGTATTCTATTCTTCAATCTACCATCAGTATTAAGGATTTAGTTGCTGCAGCTGCCAAACAAGGTATGCCTGGTGTTGCATTAACCGATCATGGAAATATGATGGGGGCATTTCACTTTGTAACTGCGGTTTCTAGTCATAATAAAGGTGTAAAAGCGCAACATAAAGCAGCAGAAGAAGCTGGATTAGAAAAGAAAGGTAAAATTATAAAACCTATTATTGGTTGCGAATTTTTTGTCTGTGAAGATCATAAAGACAAAACCCGAAAAGATAATGGTTATCAAATAGTATTGATGGCTAAAAATAAAGTAGGGTATCATAATTTGGCTAAATTATCATCTGCCGCTTTTACAGATGGATTTTATTATGTGCCTAGAATTGATAAAAAATTAATTGAACAATATAAAGGAGATCTTATTTGCTTAACAGGTAACCTTTATGGAGAAGTGCCAAGTAAAGTTTTAAATGTTGGTGAGAACCAAGCAGAAGAAGCTTTGTTATGGTGGAAAGATACTTTTGGTGATGATTTGTATTTAGAGTTAATGCGTCATAATCAGGAAGATGAAAATCGTGTAAATCCTGTGTTAATTCAGTTTGCAAAGAAGCACGATGTTAAGCTAGTTGCAACAAATAACACCTATTATGTAGATCAGGAAAACGCGAATGCTCACGATATTTTGCTATGTGTTAAAGATGGAGAAAAGCAAGCGACACCAATAGGTCGTGGTCGTGGTTATCGTTACGGTTTGCCTAATCAGGAGTATTACTTTAAATCTACTTCAGAAATGAAGGCTTTATTTAAAGATGTTCCTGAAGCTATTGTAAATATTCAAGAAGTCTTAGATAAAATTGAGCCTTATGAGTTAGCTAGAGATGTATTATTACCTGCCTTTGATATTCCTGATGAATTTAAATTTGAAGAAGATGAGGTTGATAATGGTAAGAGAGGAGAGAATGCTTTTCTAAAACATCTAACATTTAAGGGGGCTGAAATCCGTTACGGTGAAATTACTCCAGAAGTTAAAGAACGTCTTGATTTTGAGCTGAGCGTTATTGAAAAAACAGGATATCCTGGATACTTCTTAATTGTTGAAGATTTTATTCGTGAAGCCAGAAAAATGGATGTTTCTGTTGGTCCTGGTCGTGGATCTGCAGCAGGATCTGTGGTTGCTTATTGTTTGTGGATTACAAATATAGATCCCATTAAGTACGATTTACTTTTTGAGCGTTTCTTAAACCCAGATCGTGTAAGTATGCCCGATATTGATATTGATTTTGATGATGAAGGTCGAAGTCGTGTTATGGATTATGTAATCGAAAAATACGGTGCTAACCAGGTAGCTCAGATTATTACTTATGGTACAATGGCGGCAAAATCTTCAATTAGAGATACAGCCAGAGTATTAGATTTACCATTAAATGAAGCGGATCACCTTGCAAAGTTGATTCCTTTAATGTCTAAGCTAGGTAAGATTTTTGGACTTTCAGAAAAAGAACTTGCAAGTAAATTTAGAGCTGAGGATTTAGAGAAAATTAATGAATTACTTAATATCTCTGATGGTGACGATTTACAAGCCGAAACCTTAAACCAGGCTAGAATATTAGAAGGTTCGGTTCGTAATACAGGGATTCACGCTTGTGGTGTAATTATAACACCAGGGGATATTACCAATTACGTACCAGTTGCATTAGCAAAGGATTCTGATTTGTATGTCACACAATTTGATAACTCTGTTGTGGAAAGTGCTGGGTTATTGAAGATGGATTTCTTGGGATTAAAAACCTTAACGTTAATTAAAGACACAGTAAAACTTGTAAAGGCAAAACATGATATTACTCTAGATCCAGAGAATTTTCCATTAGATGATGTGCCAACGTATGAGTTATTCCAACGTGGAGAAACAGTTGGAGTGTTTCAGTATGAATCACCAGGGATGCAGAAGCACATGAAGAATCTTAAGCCTACGGTTTTTGATGATTTAATTGCCATGAACGCCTTGTATCGTCCGGGTCCAATGGAGTATATACCAAGTTTTATTGCGCGTAAACATGGTGATGAAGAGATTGTTTACGATTTACCAGAAATGGAAGAATACCTTAAGGAGACTTACGGAATTACAGTTTATCAAGAGCAAGTAATGTTACTTTCACAAAAATTGGCCGATTTTACAAAAGGTGAAGCCGATGTTTTGAGAAAAGCGATGGGTAAAAAGCAGATTGCGGTTTTGGATAAGATGAAACCAAAATTTATTGAGCAAGCTGGAGCTAAAGGTTTAGATAAAACTAAACTCGAAAAAATTTGGAAGGATTGGGAAGCCTTTGCAAGTTACGCCTTTAATAAGTCTCACTCAACGTGTTATGCTTGGATTGCTTACCAAACTGCTTATTTAAAAGCACATTACCCAGCAGAATATATGGCTGCGGTATTGTCTAATAACATGAATGATATTAAGTCCGTAACCTTCTTTATGGAAGAGTGTAAACGGATGCGATTACCTGTTTTAGGGCCAGATGTAAATGAGAGTTTTTACAAGTTTTCAGTAAACCAAGATAATGCTGTGCGTTTCGGAATGGGAGCTATAAAAGGTGTTGGTCATGGTGCGGTTAAAACGATTGTAGAAAACAGAAAAGAAGGAGGTCATTATAAGTCTATTTTCGATTTCGCAAAACGTATAGATTTACGTGCGGCCAATAAAAGAGCCTTTGAAGGCTTAGCAAATGCAGGAGGATTTGATTGTTGGACAAATACTCACAGAGCACAATATTTTGCAGATGTTGGTGATGGTATTAGTTTTTTAGAGAAAGCTGTTAAATATGGTGCCAAACATCAAGAAAATGAAAATTCTGCTCAAGTGAGTTTATTTGGTGCGGCTAGTGATGTTCAAATTGCCGAACCTTTAGTGCCGCCATGTGAAGATTGGGGAACGATGGAGAAATTATCACGAGAAAGAGAGGTAGTTGGTATTTATATTTCTGGTCATCCGCTCGATGATTTTTCAATTGAAATGAAATCGTTTTGTAACGGTGTCGTTGCTCATTTTAATAATTTAGAAAGCGTTGTAAATAGTGAAATTACCTTTGGGGGTGTGGTTACCGATGTGCAACATCGTGTAAGTAAACAAGGAAAAGGTTGGGCTATTTTTACAATTGAAGATTACACCGATAGTTTCGAGTTTAGAATTTTCGGAGAAGATTACCTAAAATTCAGACACTTTTTTGTTATAAATTCTTTTGTTTATGTAAGAGCTTTTGTTCGTGAAGGTTGGGTGAATAGAGATACAGGTAAAAAAGGTGATCCTAGAATTCAGTTTAATAGTTTTCAGTTGTTACATGATGTCATGGATGCTTATGCAAAGAAACTATCAATTCAGCTTAATATTAAAGAATTAGATAGCGAAACAGTTAATGTTTTACATGATTTAATTATGTTACATGAAGGCACAAAACCTTTAAGTTTTTTGATTTACGATAATGCCGAAAAGATCAAAGTACAAATGCCAAGCCGAAAAAATAAAGTGAATATTTCTCAAGAGTTATTAAAATCTCTTAGAGATCATGATTTGAAGTATAAATTGAATTAAATACCTCTTAGATAATTAGCCTTATTAATTATAATATATAAACACGAGTTGTAACTTAAGTATTCTTGATTTTATATTAAAAACAGACAGACTTGTCTGTTTTTAATATTTTATTATATATTTGCAGTATGAAACATAGTGAAGTAAAAAATAGAATTACGGAGACAGCCTCTTTTTTATTTTATAAAAACGGGTATAATTCTACGGGTATAAACCAAATAATAGCTGAAGCAGGCATTGCTAAGGCTACGCTTTACAGTCATTTTAAATCTAAAGAAGAGATTTGTTTGGCCTATCTTCAATACAAGAATATCAATTTTATTGAAAATTTTGAAAAGTTCACCACATCAAAACCAAAAGGGACAGATCAGATCCTAGCCATATTCGATTTCCTTCAATTATTTTATCAAGATAAAGATTTTAATGGGTGTTGGTGTATAAAAACGGTTTCAGAAATACCAAAAGATAATGCCATTATTAGACATGAAATTCAGTCTCAAAAAAACGAATTCATTGCACTTATCACCAAACTCATTACAAATAATCTAGAACATATAAAAAGCGCGCAAGTCAGTTCACTAGCAAGACAAATCTATTTACTATACGAAAGTGCTGTAGGCGAAAGCTACTTACATCAAGAAGATTGGCCTATTCTTGAGTCTAAAAATTTATGTGAAAAAATAATAACTTAAAAAAATTTAAACAAATAAAGACAGACCTGTCTGTCTTTAAATAAAGATTATTTATGAAAGAAAATAACACATCAAGCGATTACTCAAAACTAGAATTAGGGGAATTCTCAAATTTGACTAAAAGTGTATTTCAGCCAAGTCCCGATTTTAAATTAGATGGAAAAAAGTTTGTAAAAGATGAGCTCGGATTAACCAGCTCAGAAATATCGTTTAATACAATGGCATCGAATACGGCAATTCCTCTACTTCATAAACACAAAGAGAACGAAGAAATCTATATCGCCGTTAAAGGAAAAGGACAATTACTTCTCAATGATAATTATGTAGATCTAAAAGAAGGAACGGTTGTAAGAGTTGCAACAGATACAGAAAGAGCAATCAGAAATAACTCGGATTCACTTTTCTCTTTTATTGTAATACAAGCCAAAGAAAATTCACTCGAAGGAAGCACTGTTTCTGACGGGTACTTAATAGAGAAAAAACCAAATTGGAATTAATTAATACTTAAATAAAAAATAAAATGAAAGAATTTGCAAACAAAGTAGCCTTAGTCATTGGCGGAACAAGTGGTATTGGTAACGCAACAACAAATGCGTTGTTAGAAGGCGGTGCAACCGTACATGTTGTAGGAAGAAACATAGATAAAATTGCCGATGCAACAAACTTAATTAAACACACAGCAAACATATCTAACACCACAGAAGTTGATGCTTTAATAGCTAAAATTGATGGTTTAGATAACTTAGATTATTTAGTAAATGCTTCAGGGATTTTTGGCCCCAAACCATTTTTAGATCATACTATGGAAGACTATAATTCGTATTTAGATTTAAACAGAGGCTTCTTTTTTATCACACAAAGTGCTGCTAAAAAAATGAAAGCGACTCAAGGTGGCTCTATCGTAAATGTGGGCTCTATGTGGGCAAAACAAGCGGTAAAAGCAACTCCTTCTACGGCTTATTCTATGCAAAAAGCCGGTTTACATTCGTTAACTCAACATTTAGCAATGGAATTAGCAGACGATAACATTCGTGTAAATGCCGTATCGCCAGCATTAGTAAATACGCCTGTGTATCATGGTGTTTTTGGTGGTGAAGAAGCTGCGAAAGAAGCATTGGTTGGCTTTAATGATTTTCATCCCATAGGTCGTTTTGGAGAATCGGAAGATATTGCCAATAGTATCGTCTTCTTATTATCAGATAAAGCTGCTTGGGTAACAGGTGCTATTTGGGATACCGATGGTGGTGTTATGGCTGGTAGAAACTAAAAAACACAAAGAAATAAGTCATAAGCTGTTTGAATGCAGGTTATGACTTTTCAACTTTTCTCAAATTAATTTGAGATTTAAATTTAAATTATGAAATACGTAGTCCTAACCTTAAGTATCGTTTTGCTTTTTAGCTCTTGTAAAGAGCAGGTAATATCAGAAACGGAAAAAGGTTCTAACACTTCACTGGCGATTAGTGAAAATCAAAAATCAACTTTAAAATATAAAACATTAGCTGTAAACGGAATAAACATAGCTTATAGAGAAGCTGGTAATCCTAAAAATCCAACCATCGTTTTACTACATGGTTTTCCGGCATCATCGTATCAATACCGAAAAGTGTTAGCACAACTCTCTAACGAGTTTCATTTAATTGCACCTGATTATCCTGGTTTTGGTAATAGTGATTTTCCAGATGCGGAAACGTTTACCTATACATTTGATAATATTGCAGTTACTATTGATTCATTTTTAGAACAAAAAGGGATTAATTCTTATGCGATAATGATTCAAGATTATGGTGCTCCTATTGGTTTTAGATTAGCAACAGCTCATCCTGAAAGAATTACAGCAATCATAAACCAAAACGGAAATGCTTATGAAGAAGGTTTAGGTGAAGCTTGGTCTGGAATAAGAGCACTTTGGAAAAATAGAACTAAAGAAACCGAAGATGCGTTATTACCTGCTTTTTCATTAGAAGGTTTAAAATGGCAATACACACATGGTGTTAGAGATATAGAAACTGTAGATCCGGATACTTATAATTTAGATTTCTTAAGATTGTCTAGACCAAATGCACATGCCGTAAATTTAGATTTGTTTTATGATTATCAGAATAATGTAAAACTATATCCAAAATGGCAACAATATTTAAGAGACTATCAACCACCATTATTAATCGTTTGGGGTAAAAATGATGCCTTTTTTCCTGAAAGTGGTGCCGAAGCGTTTAAAAAAGACGTAAAAAACATAGATTACAACATTTACGATACCGGTCATTTTGCTTTAGAAGAAGATGGTGACGCTATTATTGAAAACATGCGAGTTTTCATGAGAAACCTGAATAAATAGACATACCGAATGAAACAATTTGCACTAACATTAATTATTATAGCCTCTTTATTTGGTTGTCAGGATACAACTGAAAAGAATGAAAAACAGTTTTTTTTACCGCCAGCTACAACGTATAATTATGCAGTAATAGATAGTATAAAACTGTTTTATAGAGAAGCAGGAGATAAAAGTAAGCCGACGATTGTATTGCTACATGGTTACCCATCGTCTTCACATTCATATAGAAACCTAATTCCTATGTTGGAGACGCATTACCATGTTATTGCTCCAGATAATTTAGGCTCGGGTTATAGCACACATTTAGATCCTGAAACTACAACGTATACGTTTGATTTGTTGGCAACTTATACAGAAAAGCTTATCGATACACTTCAAATTGAAAACTATGTGATGTACATGCAAGATTTTGGTGCTCCTGTAGGATATCGAATGATGATGAAAAACCCAAAACGAATAGAAGCTTTAATTGTTCAGAACGCCAATGCTTATTTGGAAGGTTTAACGCCTAAACGACAAGATTTTTTTAGAACCGCACAAACAGATACGTCTCAAACTAAGCATGATTTTTTATATAGCTTAACAGGCGAAGATGCCATAATAAATAAGCAGTATTTATTTGATTTAGACCCTGCTAGTATCAATATTCAAAGTCCGGATGCTTGGACACACGATTTAGCATTTCTAAAATCTCAAAAAGACAGAGAAATCCAAGTGCAGCTATTTAAAGATTACAACACCAATTTGATTCGATACCCTAAATGGCAAAAGATGTTGAGAGACAATCAACCCAAAACATTAATTACTTGGGGTAAAAAGGATTTGAAATTTAATGCTAATGGAGCGAAGGCTTATTTAAAAGATTTACCCAATGCTGAGTTACATTTATTAGATGCAGGTCATTTTGCAGCTGAAGAAAAAACGAGAGAGATAGCAAAACTTATTCTAGAGTTTTTGTCTAAGAATGAGATATGATAGTGAGTTAAATAGTTGTGGCCTATTTATATTAAAGGAAAAGGTTTATTGTTATACCAAATTTGCGCAAAGGATGGAAGTGGCATCCTTTTTTGTCATTAAATGCAAAAAAGATATAATGGACAGCCTGGTTTATGCGCCCAAAACAGTAAGCATATAACGCCTCTATATCGCTATAATCAAAACATATACAGGCTTTGTAAGGTTTGCGGAATATTTTGACTAATTTTGTAATTCCATATAAACATGGAAAAAGAAAGATAAGTACAATACATTTAAAAAATAAATATTATGGCATTAGAGATAACAGATGCAAATTTTGAAGAAACAGTATTAAAGAGTGATAAGCCTGTGGTAGTTGATTTTTGGGCTGCTTGGTGTGGACCTTGTCGTATGGTTGGACCAATCATTGATGAGATTAGTACAGAATACGAAGGTAAAGCTGTTGTTGGTAAAGTAGACGTTGATGCAAACCAAGAATTTGCAGCGAAATATGGTGTAAGAAACATACCAACAGTATTAGTTTTTCAAAACGGAGAAGTAGTAGGTCGCCAAGTTGGTGTAGCTCCTAAGAATGCTTATTCAGACGCTATCGACGCACTTTTATAGTTTGTATTCTAAAAGATATTAAAAAAGGTTTGCCTAAATGGCAAACCTTTTTTAGTTTGTACATGTTTTGTGTCTTTTGCTTCCTGAATTTAATGAAGAGGATGTGCTTAGACTGAAAAATTATTAAATCTGTTAGTACGGAAAGTTAAAATAGCATATGGATTTACAAAAAGAACTGAATAAAACTGGAGGATTTAAAAATCTAGAATTTTTAGCCAAACAGGTTGTTGAAGGGTTTATTGCAGGAATGCATAAAAGTCCATTTCATGGATTTTCGGCAGAGTTTGCTGAACACAAAATTTACAATCAAGGTGAAAGTACAAAACATATAGATTGGAAACTCTATGCTAAAACAGATCGTTTGTATACCAAACGTTACGATGAGGAAACCAATTTGCGTTGCCATATTATTTTAGATAATAGTAGTTCTATGCATTATCCTGAAACGGCAGGAACAACTCTAGGTAATCTTAATAAAGTGGCGTTTTCGGCTTTAGCAAGTGCTTCATTAATGCATATTTTTAAAAAACAGCGCGATGCTGTAGGCTTAAGTATTTATAGTGATAAATATGATTTTTATTCTCCAGAAAAGGGGAGCGAGCGTCACCATCAGATGTTATTGCATAAATTAAGTGAAGCTGTGATTTCTAAAACGGATACCAAAACAACAGAAACTTACCAATACTTGCATCAGATAGCAGAAAAGATTCACCGTAGATCTTTAATTTTTGTATTTACAGATATGTTTCAAACGTCAGAAGATGATGAAAAATTATTTGAAGCATTACGGCATTTAAAGCATAATAAACATGAAGTTGTTTTATTTCATGTTTTTGATAAAGAAAAAGAACTTTCTTTTAATTTTGATAATAGACCTAAGCGTTTTATTGATGTTGAGACAGGAGATTACATTAATTTATATGCAGATAACATAAAAAATAGCTATGAAAAGGCTGTAAATAAATACTTTACAGATCTTAAAATAAAATGTGGTCAATACCGAATTAAGTACGTAGAAGCTAATGTTAATGCGGGTTTTGATAGTGTTTTGACGACCTATATGATAGAGCGACAAAAATTTATTTAAAGTTTTTTCGTTTTTTTCTTGTGGGTTTGAAAAAGGGTTGTATATTTGCACTCGCAATAACGCAACGGTCTGGTAGTTCAGCTGGTTAGAATGTCGCCCTGTCACGGCGAAGGTCGCGGGTTCGAGTCCCGTCCAGACCGCTAAAATTGCAAATCTAAAGCTTCAAGAAATTGAGGCTTTTTTTTGGCGACTATAAAGATGTTGTGTTGTTCTAGGAGATATCCTAGAGTAGTTGTAAGAGTCCTAACTAGGTTTAGGAACTTACCGATGAAAGGCTTTCCTTTTTTCTGAATAAGAAGATCGGGATGCTTTTTTGTTTTTAGGCCTTTTTGTTCTAAAAAACGGTATCCTGTAAAGAGTATTGCTTTATTTTCTTTCTAAGACTTTTGTTGCTTGCCTAATTTAAATATCAAAAATTACGTCTCTAAGGTTTATTGGGGTAATTTAAGAGCTTAAAGCTAAATTTTAGAGAGGATGATAGTATTTGGAGAATATAACTCAATATCTATGTCTTCATGTAGTTCAATAATGTTTACTCGTTATTTGTTTTCTAATCGTTTTAGCGGTCTTGATGTTCGATTTTTTGAAAATATTGAAGAAGTGAACAATCAATAGGGTTAGTGCTTTATTATTATTATTATTATTATTATTATTATGGAGTTTTTAATAAAAAATAATGTGACTTTTTTAAAAAGATAGGGTCTTATAAATGCTATTAATCATTGAAAATTTAAGCTACGAGAAATCGTAGCTTTTTTTTTGTTTATTATTACTGATACTATAATTATATTTATCTAAAATCAAACGGTGCTTTAAAGTTGTTAACTGAGTTATTAACTGTGTTTTTTCTTTTTGTCGGTAAAAAGTTTCTCTTTGTCGTACTTTTGTTTGTTTTATTCATTTTAAATAATATATTTGTACTTCTTATGAGTGCTGTGTAACGCTTAATAAGATCAATTTAATCATTGTGCTTTAAGCATGTAATTAATGTTTTAAAAATATCCCTCGTTTTATTTTTAGTATCATTTTAGGGTAACCCCTAAAATAGTTAATTATCCATTTCCCTCCCTCAGTGTATCGCGTAAGCTTTACCTATTTTGATATTGACTAATTTTAACCCTAAATAAATATTTTATGAAAACCCTAAAAATTACTTTATCTCTAGTTGCAGTTTTATTATTAACAGTTTCTGTTGTAAAAACAGACCGTGTTGAAAAAAGCAGTGATGCACCAACTTACAAAGAATATAGTCCAAATGATTTACTAGCTATTGACAAAAAGAAATTGAAATTACAAACACAAGGATAATATTATATTGTTCTTCAAATACTGAATATAAGCTCTCATATAACTATGAGGGCTTTAATTTTTATGTAATTTCTAATTTTAGTCTATTTTTGATGCAAATCATTAAACTTTGTTGAAGCATATATTCTTTATATTTTTTATTATTCAGATTGCAACTGATGTCATTTATGCTCAAAGTAAAGTCGTAGATTCGGTGAATGCGTTAATATTGAAATCTAAGGACGATACATATTCATTAGGTGAACGATTTAAATATGCGAGTACTGCATCTGAACTAGCGAAGAAGGCTAAAATAGACTCTATGGTCTTAAAAGCAAACAGGAGTTTATCTACCCAATATTTTTATTTACAAGAATATGATAAATATGTAAGTTTAAACAGAGCTAATTTAGATTTAGCGAAAAAAATTAATGATTCTTCAGCTGTAACAGTGGCTGGTTCTAATCTTGGGTCGTACTATAGATATACACAACAGAACGATAGTTCCTATTTTTTTTATTCTAGAGCACTAAAATTTTATAGCAGTAAAGAGGTCTCAGAAAAAAAAGCAAATGCGCTCTTTTATTCGGCAGACCTTCAGCAAATGGCAAAAATTTATACCGCTGCTGAAGATGATGCTGTAAAAGCACTTTCAATTTTAAATAGATTACCAAAAACAGAATATCGCTTAGATATGTACTGGAGTCTCTATAACTTATTGGCTATGAACTCTAATGAGTTAGAAAACTATAATAAAGCTATAGAGTATTATGATGAATCGATTAAGTATGCAAAAGTGATGCAAAATGGATTTATTAATGAAATATATTCTATCAATAACAAAGCAAATGTTTATCGTAAAATAGGAAAATATAAAGAGGCTATTGATTTATACGAGAGTCTCTTGCCTTTAAAATTAAAATACGAAGACGAAGATCCTACGTTTTATGCGGTTCTTCTTAGTAATATAATAAAAACTAAATTTGAATCCGATAAGTATGATTTTGAGGATCTTGAAAGTGATTACAAAGAGGCTTATGAAATTGTAGAAAGTTTAGATGATGAAATTACTTTAATGCACTTATCATTAGACCTGTCTGAGTTTTACTTGAAAAATCAGTATAACGATTCGGTTGTGAAATACAGTGAGAATGCTTTAAATATGGCAAGAAAAGTGGGCTCAAATCAAACTAGGTTACAGGCTTTACTTAATATGTCTAAGGCTGTTAATGGTTATAAGGCAAGAGCATTGTTATTAGAACATATCCAACTCTCAGATAGTCTTAGATCAGAAGATAGAAAAGTTAGAAATAAATTTGCGAGAATAAAATTTGATACAGAACAAATCGAAGCCGAAAACAAACAAATATCAAAAGAAAACCTTTATTTACTGATCTTGTCAGTAGGTATATTACTAACAGCTGTCTTGGTTTATATTGTTATTTCTCAACGTGCAAAAAATAGAAAGTTAGAGCTGATGCAAATTCAACAGACGGCAAACGAAGACATCTATAATTTAATGCTTGGTCAGCAAGATAAAGTTGATGAAGCTAGAGCTAAAGAAAAATTAAGAATCTCTAAAGAATTACACGATGGTGTTTTGGGTCGACTTTTTGGTGTGAGGTTAAGCTTAGATAGTATCAACTTTAAAGAGGGTAAAGAGGCTATGTTATCTAGATCAAAATATATAAGTCAACTTCAAGTTGTAGAGCAAGATATTCGTAAAATCTCTCATGAATTAAATATCGATTTTATTTCTGGTTCTAGTTTTGTAGATATTGTTTCAGAACTTATAGAAGTGCAATCTACGGCATATGGTCTAGAATCTGAATTTGATTATACCGATGATATAAGTTGGGATTTAGTATCAAATAAAATCAAAATAAATATATATAGAATCATTCAAGAGTCTATGCAGAATATTTATAAACATGCTAAAGCAAAACATATTCAAATTAGTATTTTACTGGAAAAAAACTTAATTTGCTTGAATATCATTGACGATGGAGGAGGTTTTGATATTTTAAAAAATAAGAAGGGTATTGGATTAAAAAATATGAATTCTAGAGTAGATGATATTCAAGGTCATATTGTTTTTACTTCTAAATTAGGCAATGGTACAAGCGTTAATGTTAAAATTCCTTATTCAAATTAATTACACATGGAACACATAAAAATTTTAATGGTAGATGATCATCCTATTATTATTGAAGGCTATCAAAATGTGTTAATGGCAACTAAGAAAGAAGATGAAACTTTATATATAGATACTGCTAATAATTGTGATACTGCAGTTACAATGATAGAGCGAGCTTCAAAAAAGTATCCCTATAATATCTGTTTTTTTGATATTAGTTTACCTGGTTCTGAGGATGGTAAATATCTTTCGGGTGAAGATCTAGCACTTTTAGCAAAGAAGTTAATGCCTAGGGCTAAGATTGTAATTTTAACGATGTTTAATGAAAGTTTCAGAATCCATAATATAATTAAAGAGATCAATCCAGATGGGTTTCTTATTAAAAGTGATTTAACTTCTATGGAATTGGCTGATGGTTTTCAACAAATTATGAAATCACCACCCTATTATAGTAGTACCGTAAAAAATTATATTAAAAAAACTATTTCTAGCGATATTTATGTAGATGATATCAATCGAAAAATCTTACACTTGTTATCTCAGGGTGTCAAAACAAAAAGTTTAAATGAGTATATAGATATTTCAACAAGTGCCATTGAGAAACGAAAAAAACAACTTAAAATTTTATTTGGTATTGACGATAGTAAGGATGAATCTTTGTTAAAAGAAGCTAGAGAAAAAGGTTATTTGTAAACAAAGTCATATAAAAAATATTTTCTCAGTTTTTAAATAAGCTTGAATCTACTATATAGTATAAGAATTACGGTTTTTCCGCAGCAAAATGTAAAAGGTGATATATATATTTGCAACATCAGCAAGAGTTAATTAATCCCTTATTAAGTTTTTGTTGAATTAATAGCAAGAAAATTTAGCCTAGTTTCATTTAATGTAGCTAGGCTTTTTTAATTCAGTCTATTTAATACCAATTGGCATTGTGTTCTAACAATTTTGCAATAAAAAAGCCAAAGTAAATTATAGCAACGATAAATTTTAAAAAGGTAGAAGCTATAAAACCTAAAAACGATCCAAATGCTGCTTTTAAGGCTTTATTAAAATCATTTTTGTTCATCATTTCTCCAATAAGTGCCCCAAAAAATGGGCCAATGATGATACCAAACGGAATAGGAGCAATTAATCCTATTATTAAACCTAACGTTGTGCCAATCATTCCGGCTTTACTTCCTCCAAAACGTTTGGTTCCTATAGCGGGTATTATATAATCTAGTACATAAATAACTATGGCAACAATTAAGGTTATTATTAAAAAAGTCTGACTCATTTCTACACCTTTCGTAAAATGAAGGACTAATAAACCTGCCCAACTTGTCAATGGTCCAGGTATTACGGGTAGAAAACTACCTAAGATTCCAATAATCATTAATAGAAAAGCAATGACGACTAAAAATAGTTCCATAAAATTAAGTTCAATTTATTTATAAGACGCTGTAAACAAGCATTTGTTACAATTATTAACTATGAAATTAGTTCAAACTAAATAATTAGTTATATTTGTAATGGGTTTAAACTAAAAACTTAGTTATATGAAGCAGTTAACAAAAGCAGAAGAAGAGATTATGCAAGCCTTATGGTTGCTTAAAAAAGCGAATGTAAAATCGGTTATAGAAACTTTGCCAGAACCTAAACCTGCTTATAATACTGTTTCTACCATAATTAGAATTTTAGAATCTAAAGGTTTTGTAAGCTATGAGAAAAAAGGAAAAGGGCATGTGTATTTTCCTGTTGTGGCTAAAGAATCTTACAGTAATCAATCCATTAATAAATTAGTCGATAATTATTTTCAAGGTTCATTTAAAAGTATGGTGTCTTTCTTTGTTCAGAAAAATGATGTGGATATAAAAGATATAGAAGTCTTATTAGATGAAATTAATAAAAAGAACTAATTATGCTTTATACAATACTTCAAATTATTGCATTTCAAGCCTTGTTTTTATTGGTTTACGATTTGTTTTTAAAACGAGAAACCTTCTTTAATTATAATAGAGCGTATTTAATGTTGACTTCCGTTTTGTCACTCATTTTGCCTTTTGTAAAGTTCCCGACATTGAAAAAACTGGCCACTAAAGATATGGTAATTCATTTACCCGAAGTTTTTATAGGGGCTAAAACACCAACGGCTTATGATATTCAAATAGCAGAACAAGTCGGTATCATTTTAGAGCAACCAAAAACCCCAATTTGGCAAATTGTAGCACTTTCTGGAATTGGAATTGCAACACTCATTTTTCTTATTAAAATAACCAAATTATACTGGGTAAAATATAAAAATCCAAAACGTTGGAAAGGTAATGTTCTTATTGTTAATTTAATAAAGAGTAATGAGGCTTATTCGTTTTTCAATACCATATTTTTAGGAGAACGTATTTCTGAAAGTGAAAAATCAACCATTTACGAACATGAAATGGTACATATTAAAGAACTACACTCTTTAGATTTATTATTTTTTGAATTGCTACGCATCATTTTTTGGTTTAATCCACTAGTATATATCTACCAAAATAGAATTAAAGAATTACACGAATATATTGCTGATGCCAAAGCTGTAAAACAAAGCGGGAAATCGGAATATTATAAAAGTTTACTCAATCAGGTTTTAGATGTTAATCAGGCGTCTTTTACCAATGCATTTTTCAATACATCATTAATCAAAAAACGAATCGCTATGTTACAAAAATCAAAATCAAAACAACTTCATCTTATTAAGTATGCCTTATTAATTCCTATGTTATTTGGAATGTTAATTTATACCTCTACTGAAGTTAGAGCGCAGGAGAAAACAACGGAACAAGTTGTTGACCAAGAATTGACTGAAGCAGAGTTGGTGAAAAAGTATTATGATGAATTTGGAGCAATGAAAAAAAATGGCTCTAGCTTTTTTGAAATTTCAGATTATGCAGGATTTAGTAAGGGTAAGACAATCAAATATTTAATGTCAAAAAAAGAGTTTTTGAAAATGAAAGCATTTTTGATTTATCTTTCAGAAGATGATATTAGAAACAAATATGAAGGGGGTACTTTAACTCAGGTTGATATTGATGGATCAAAATTTATGAGTATGGATAAATTCAAAACTTATGAAGAATTTAAAGCTTTTAAAAACACAAAAGAACAAAAAGAACGTTGGGAGTTATATGGACAAGAAGGAGTTTTAAAATTATTTGTTGAAGATGTTGCGGATAAAACAAAAGAAGAAACTAAACGCTATAATGCTTATTTGAAGCAATTAGAAAACGATGATTCATTTAATAAATTAGTGGTTACAGATGGTAGGTCAACTTTAGTGTTAGATTCTTATATTTCACAAGAGGGAGAAGAGGTAATTAAGTACGAAATAGCAGAAGTCCCATTTTCAGTAGTCGATGAAAGCCCAACAACTGTAGATTGTGAAGATTTAGAAAGCAATGAAGATCGAAAAAACTGTTTTAATAATTTTGTGAATAAGCACATTGCTAAAAACTTTAATACAAGTATAGGTGATAGTCTAAGTCAAGGGAGAAAACGTGTTTTTGTTCAGTTTAAAATTGATACCAATGGGACTGTTAAACATATTGTTGCTAGAGGTCCAAGTCCAGAATTAGAGGAAGAAGCCAAACGTGTTTTAGAGATGTTACCTCAGTTTATTCCTGGAAAACAAAAAGGGAAATTGGTTGTAGTGCCTTTTTCTGTGCCCATTGTTTTTCAAATTCATGATTCTAAAAAAGACTAATTACTGCTTATGAAATTAATTTTAGGGTTCTTGTGTTGTGTTTTTGTGATCCATTTAAATGCTCAAAATATAAAAGCGGAAGCAGATCATCTTTATGTGAATGGTAATTTTTCCAAAGCCATTGAGACCTATAAATCTCTTAAAAATTTAGATGTTGTTTATGATGATATAGCTAAGGCTTATATTGCTATTGGTAACTATGATGAAGCCTTAGATTATTATGATAAAGCTGTGACAGCTAATGAAGATAATCTTTTAATAAAGTATGAATTTGCAAAACTTTTAGCACGTACTAAAAAGTATAAGGAAGCCAATTTGTTATTCGCTAATTTAATTACGTCAGACATTCTAAACCCTAATTACCATTACGAGTTGGGTATTGTTTTAGAAAAGCAAAAAGACACTGCGGCTTTAGAGCAATTTATAAAAACATTTGAACTTGATGAAACGCACCAAAAAGCTATTTTTAAAATTGCGAAACATCATTTAATAAAACGGAACTTTATAGAAACTCATGGTTATATAGATCGCGGATTAGAAAGTTATAAAAATAACGTAAAACTAATAAGTTTAAAAGCACAAGCTTATTATCATCAAGAATATTATTCACAAGCTGTTGTATGGTTTCAAAAATTACTTGATTTAGGTGAGAAATCTGAATTTATTTATGAAAAATTGAGTTTGTCTTTTGCGCAAAATTCGGATTATATAGAAGCTATTAATTACCGAAAAAAAGCTTTAAAATATAGTCCGAATGATGCCAATGCAATGTTTGTAATTGCTGGTTATTATGAAAAATTAAACAATTTTGAAAAGGCAGAAGAATTTATGACTAAATCTTTACAATTAAAAGATCTTCCGCTTTCAGATGAATATCAACGATTAGGCACAATTTTAAATCGTCAGAAAAAGTACGAAGCAGCCATTAAAACATTTCAAAAATCCTTAAAAGAAGATCCTTCTAATATGGTTACGGAATTCTATCTGTTAAGAACCAAAGACGAATATTACGCTGATATTGATGCAAAAATTAGAGCGTATGAGAAGTTTGTAGAAAAACATAAAGAAAATCCGTTTGTTAGGTTTTCAGAATCTAGATTAAAAGAATTAAAGCAAGAAAAGTTTTTAGCTGAAAATTAATATTGTAATTATGAAGTAGAAGGTGTCTTCATAGTTGATTTTAAATGCGTTGTGGTCTATGCGGTATATTCTAGAAAATATTTGTACTTTTCGGTGTTAGAACTGTATTAATGAAACAAATTGTTTGTCTTTTACTCTTATTTTTCACAATGATCTCTTGTGATTATTTCGACAAGAAGAAAGTCTATACCGAAGATTTGCTAGAGGAAGAATTGCAAACCTTTAATTGGAATGAGGTTGATGCTTACCCAACATTTACAAGTTGCGATTCTATGTCTGCAAAAGAAGATCGTAAAATCTGTTTTCAAAATACTTTAATAACCAATGTTAATCAATATTTAGCGCATCAAAATCTTGTTGTATCTAAAGATGTTAGCGATACTATAGTACTTAAAATAATTATAGATTATAATGGTAAATTAGAAGTAGAATCGATAGCTATAAAACCTGAGACGGTTAGTGAAATCCCTGAAATTGATAGTTTATTACGTCAGAGTTTAAAAACTATTCCAAAAATTTATCCAGCAATAAAAAGAGGTCAACAAGTGACTACGGCTTTTGAGTTTCCTGTTAATGTAAATATTAATTAAGTTTACTTTTTAAAGTTCCTGCCTTTCCATTCATAAGTTTTAAAGAAAGATAAAAAGGCAACACTCACATTAAAAATGGGATATAGTATAATAGAAAATAGATAAGAAAGTAATAAGTTATCTTGCCTAAAAAAACGTGTTGTTTTAAATAGTAATAAAAAATCGATGCTAAATTTTATAACTAATAAAGCGATTATTGTTTGTGATGATGAATAGTTGAAAATAAGCGAAATAATTAATCCTAAAAAAACAAGATTACCAAGTAAGACAATCAATCCAACTAATTTTGAAAACCAAAAATTATAACGACTAGCTTTAGAGGCCCAACGGATACGTTGATGCACTAGGTTTTTAAGATTTTCAGCCGGATTTGTAGTTACTATAGCTGTTTTTGCTTTTAAATAACTTACTTTTTTTGAGTCGTGTTTAATAAATTTTTCAAGTAGAAACATATCGTCACCACTCGCAATTCCATCATTACCTTCAAAACCTTTAACGGATTTAAATTCCGATTTTTTATAAGCGAAATTCGCACCATTACACATAAAGGCCTTATCAATACCAAAACCACCAATTGTAGCACCTTGTAAACTCAAAAAATCTAAAGTTTGAAAACGATTTAAAAACGAATTCTCACCGTGATAAGTTACAGGGGCAACAATACAATTTGGTTTTTCTGTTTGAATACTTTCATCAAAAGTATCAAGCCAATATTGTGGTAATACACAATCAGCATCCGTTGTAACAATCCAATTATAATTAGAAACTTTAATCGCTGAGGTTATAGCATCTTTTTTAGGGGAATTTGATGTTCGTTCGTTTTTAATAATCCTAATATTATCAATGGTAGAATTTGAAGCTAGAATTTTTTCAATAATTAACACCGATTCATCATTAGAGTCATCATTTACCAAAATAATTTCAAATAATGATTTAGGATAATTCAGGTTTGAAATAGAGGTTAATAAATCGGGAAGATTCTCAGCCTCATTTCTAAAAGGAATAACAACAGAGAATTTAGTTTTAGATTCTAAATTTTGAAGTTTAAAATCTTTTACTTTATCAAAGCCGTAAGTCAATAACCCTATAATAATAAGATAAGTTATCGTAATAAATATGGCGATTAATAGCAGCATTATTCTACTGGTTTAGGGAGCTTAAAATTAATAACAAAGTAACTTCCTGAAATACTTGGTAGTACAAAATTGAATAACCACATAAGTGTTGTGATGGTTAAAATTGTAAGTTCATTTACATTTAAGAAACTAAATAAAAAGACAGCTATACTACCTTTTATTACAAAGTCGAAAATAGAAATGGCTGGTATTATTGAAGTTAATAAATACATGCTTGTAATTACAGTCATGGCTTCAAAATAGCTAATTTCAATCCTAAAAACAATCAATAAATAATAAAATTGAGATGAAAATAAAATATATCTAAGTAGCGAGTATAAAATATTTGTTAGATGTGTTTTTAAGCTAATCGATTTTAAGAAAATAATAACAGAGCGGAAAGAAAATCCTTTAATTTTAAAATGGTTCTGCTTTGTTAAAAAAAGTAAAAGTAAACCAATCAATAATACAATCACACTATATTGTAAGACTGTATAATAATTGATTTTTATTGAATACCGATTGATAAAAAACAATAAGCCAATACAACCTAATAGTGTTGTTATGATCATTTGTGCTAAATTCCCAAGAAGGTTTAATAGTACAATTTTTGTTCTAAACGGTTTTGTGTAGTACATCGCTTTTGCACCATATTCGCCAATTCGGTTTGGAGTAATTAACGATGCTGTGAGTCCACCTAAACTTTGTTCGGTAGCTTGGTGTATAGAAATTGGTTTTATTGACTTTACAAGGTTTTTCCATTTTAGAATTTCAAAAAACCAATTAAAAAAGCTTAAAAGGATTAAAAAAGTGATGGTTTTGAATGAAAATGATTCGTATTTGTCTAAAAAAGTAATAAATGCACTAAATTGTAAGTTTTTGTTTTCAGTCAGTTTAATGTAGATAAAATAAAAAGCAGCAACTACAATACTCAATTTAAAGAGTAAAAGCAATAATTGCTTAGTTTTGTAGTGTTTAATGAGATTCATATTGCAAATAAAATCAAAAACTTACAGATGCAACACGCTTTTAAAAAATACATTTTCTTTTTTGGTATTGTTTTTATAACATTCAGTAGTCAGGCACAATATGGCAACACGGCTAAATGGAAAGCTCTTTTTGCAGTTGGCCTCAACTATCCTACAACAGATGGTTTTGTAAATGGGTCTTATGCCAAATCGGTGAATTTTCCAACTGTAAATTTAGGAATTCAACATATGCTTACTAATCGCTATGGTGTAAAATTAGATTACGGATTTAATCGTTTTAAAAACTCGAGTGATACACCAGATTTTAAGATTAACTACTCTAGGATCAACGCACAATTTGTATTTGACCCAACGGAATATATTGGGTTTGTGCCCATGCGCATGCGTACTATTTTGCATGCAGGTCCTGGTATAAGTTTTGTGAAGCCATTAGGAACTTTAGGAGATAATAAGCAGACCTATGCTAATCTTTTAGGTGGTTTAGAGTTGCATTATGCTATTAACGAAAAAGTTTCTGTTTACACCGATGTTGCTTATATCTATGGCTTAACATCTTTAGATGATTATAATCCGGCCTCAACAGGTCTAGGTGCTTTTAACGGTAGTGTTTTTAACCTTACCTTTGGCTTGGCGGTTTCTTTAGATGGCTGCCGATACTGTAACTAAAGCATGAGTAAAGAAAAAATTATTTTAGGAATTGATCCTGGGACTACAATTATGGGTTTTGGACTCATAAAAGTTGTGGGTAAAAAAATGGAGTTTTTACAATTAAATGAACTGATGCTTAAAAAGTATGACGATCATTATTTAAAACTCAAGCTTATTTTTGAGCGCACCGTAGAACTCATAGATACGTATCATCCAGATGAAATAGCGATTGAAGCCCCTTTCTTTGGGAAAAATGTACAAAGTATGTTGAAGTTAGGAAGGGCACAAGGTGTGGCTATGGCTGCAGGTTTGTCACGCGAAGTTTCTATTACGGAGTACGCCCCAAAAAAGATTAAAATGGCAATTACCGGAAACGGAAATGCAAGTAAGGAGCAAGTGGCTAAAATGTTGCAAAGTATGCTGGGTTTAAAAACCATACCTAAAAATCTAGATTCAATGGATGGATTAGCAGCTGCGGTTTGTCATTTTTATAATGAAGGACGTGTAGAAGTTGGTAAAAGTTATTCTGGATGGGGTGCTTTTGTAAAACAGAATGAAGATCGTGTAAAGAAATAACTGTTTGTTATTACAGCGAAGGCAAGAATCTTCAAGTTAAAATAATTCCTCTAATTTATAAGATGTGCTAAGTTAACAGCTTGGTCGATTTATAATACAAAAACGAAATGGCAGGCATATACATTCACATACCATTCTGCAAGCAAGCATGTCATTATTGCGACTTTCATTTTTCTACTTCTATGAAGAAAAAAGATGAATTGATAGCTGCATTAGCTAAAGAATTAGAACTTCGAAAATCGGAATTTGAAGCGATAACCGTTGAAACTATTTATTTTGGAGGCGGAACCCCTTCTGTCTTATCAAATAGTGAAATACAGTTTGTTATTGATGCCGTTTACCAACATTACACGGTTTCTGAAAACCCAGAAATAACCCTAGAAGCTAACCCAGATGATTTATCTAAAGAACGCATTATTGCACTTTCTAAAAGCCAAATTAATCGCTTATCTATAGGAATTCAATCCTTCTTTGAAGCCGATTTAAAACTGATGAATCGTGCACATAATGCAGAAGAAGCTAAAGCGTGTTTAGAAGAAGCAACAAAACATTTTGACAATATATCTCTAGATTTAATTTACGGAATCCCTAATGCTTCAAACGCGCAATGGTTAGCAAATATAGAGATGGCTCTTGGTTTTAATGTGCCGCATATTTCTAGTTATGCTTTAACTGTAGAGCCTAAAACGGCATTGGCTTCCTTCATAAAAAAAGGAATTATTGACAATGTAGATGATGAGCAAGCGCATGAGCAGTTTCATATTTTAAAAGATAAATTGGAAGCATCAGGATTTGTTCATTACGAACTTTCTAATTTTGGAAAAGAAGGCTATTTCAGTAAAAATAATTCAGCTTATTGGCAAGGTAAATCTTATTTAGGAATAGGACCTTCTGCACATTCTTTTAATGGAAAACAGCGTGGTTGGAACGTGAAAAACAATTCAAAATACATTAAATCTATAGAGGCTAACCAATTACCAATTGAGATAGAAACCCTTACTAAAACAGATCAGTATAACGAATATGTTATGACGGGTCTTAGAACAATTTGGGGTGTGTCTATTGAGAAAGTAACTGAAGATTTTGGTTTAGACTCTAAAAATTATTTACTTAAACAAGCAGATATTTTTATAAAGCAAGAGTTATTATACATAGATGAAGGCTATATCCGTGTCACAAAAAAAGGTCAATTTTTATGCGATGGTATTGCATCTGAGTTGTTTAACCTTAACTAGTCTCAGAATCTTTTAATTTAAGATTAAATTGAAGTAATTTTGTGGTAATACAATTCAAATTATATTAAAAAAGTTCCTGAAATATTGGTATAAATTAAGCAAAAATGATAGCAACAATACAATACAACTCAAGGAAATTAAAAGTAGATTTAAAACAACCTTTAGATATCTCAATACCTTTAACAAGTGAAGATACCAACGTTAATGCTTGGTATTTAGCTCCTCCTAAAATTGAACCAGCAGTTATAGATGGTGACATAATTAGTGTTGCTAACGGTGCTGTAGTGAATTTTAATACCATCACTTTTAATCCGCATTCTCACGGAACACATACGGAAACTGTTGGGCATATCACAGAAAAGTTTTACTCCATTAATAAACATTTAAAACAGTTTTTCTTTTTAGCTGAAGTGATAACTGTTGCTCCTGAAAAATTAGGAGATGATTATGTGATTTCTAAAAAGCAATTACAGTTTGCGTTAGGTAATAAAAAACGAGAGGCTATAGTGATTAGAACAATGCCAAATATGCGCGATAAATTATCGAGACAATATTCTAATACTAACCCTACTTATTTATTGGAAGAATCTGCTAATTATTTAAAATCTAAAGACATTAAACACCTTTTAATAGATTTACCAAGTGTAGATAAGGAGCAAGATGGAGGAGAGCTTTTAGCGCATAATGCATTTTGGAATACGAGTGGTAAATTGCGTTTAGATGCTACAATTACAGAACTCATTTATGTGTCTAATAAAATAGAAGATGGTGAGTATATGCTTAATTTGCAAATTGCACCATTTGAGAATGATGCCAGTCCTAGTAAGCCTGTTTTGTATAAAGTTATAGAATAATAACTTGTGACATATTCGTTTATTTAGTGTCATATATTTAAATAAATTATGGAAACTTTTTTTATAATCATCATCAGTGTTCTTGTCACTTTAGGATTGGTTACAATCTATAAAGCATGGAAAACTAAAAAAGAAACTAATGAGCAATCAGTTTTACTTTTAGATAAAATAAAGCGTGTTTGTAAATTTGTTACGGTAGAAGGTGATTTTGCTGAAATTTACCATTATGAAGACGTAAAAGCTAAGTTTTTAAAACTAATATCTAGTCGTAAAAAGGCTTTAGTTGTTATTAATGCTAAAGCTTATGTTGGATTTGATTTAAGTAAAATTGAAATGAGTTCTAATGCTAAAACAAAAACAGTTGTTTTGTCTCATTTTCCGCAACCCGAAGTATTATCTATAGAAAGTAATATTAATTATTACGATAAAAGTGATGGTATGTTTAATCGGTTTGAAGCTGCCGATTTAACAGATCTACATGTTAAGGCAAAGGCTCATATTATGGCTAAAGTGCCAGAAAGTGGACTCTTTAATGTGGCAAAGCAAGAAGCCTTAGAGGCCATTCATCTTATTGAAAATTTAGTTGAAACAATTGGGTGGAAGGTAGATTATTCTGCACTTAAAATTGAAGCTGAAGAGAAGAAGAAACTTAACTAAAATCTTCAAATCATGAATATAGAAGATTATAGAAATTACTGCCTAAAGAAAAAAGAAGTTACTGAACATTTTCCTTTTAATGATGATGCGCTTGTATTTAAAGTTTTGGGAAAAATGTTTGCCTTAACATCTTTAAAACGCTGGGAAAACGGAGAAGCATTTATTAATTTAAAATGCGATCCAGAATATGCACAAGAACTTAGAGCAGAATACGATACCATAAGGCCTGGTTATCACATGCATAAAAAGCAATGGAATAGCATTTATATTCAAGAGGGCGAACTTTCAATACAACTTATTAAAGGTTTAATAGATCACTCTTATGATATGGTTGTGAGTGGATTATCAAAAAAGTTAAGAGAAAGTATTAAATAATTAACTTTTTAAATAATTCCAAAAACAACTAAAAAGACTTGAATTTCAGTGTTGTAGAGGGTTTTGGTGTGTTTTAGAAATTCAAATTACCGTTCGTCGATACTTTTTTTCTATCCGTCGACAGTAAATGCTCCTTAACTGATTTATACATTTTAATACCATTAAATAAAGTAGTTTTGCTCTATATTTTAAAATTTAATGTTAATGAAAACCCTCAATATTTTACTTATAGAAGACGATATGATTGAAATTATGAAGCTAAACAGAGCTTCAAGTTCACTTCAATTAAATCATAAAATTACGGAAGCTAATAATGGAGAAGATGCATTAAAATTACTTGAAGATAAAGATAGTTTACCTGATATTATTTTATTAGATTTAAACATGCCAAAAATCAATGGTATAGAATTCTTAAAAATTCTGAAAGCTGATAATAGGTTAAAATATATTCCTACAGTTATTTTAACAACGTCAAACAATCAGAAAGATTTATTAGAATGCTATAAAATAGGGATTGCTGGTTATGTTTTAAAGCCTTTGAAATATGAGGATTATGTTTCTAAAATAGAGAAATTATTATCCTACTGGAGTATTAATGAGTTAATAACAGTTTAATGAAAGGAATTGTTTTTACTGAGTTTTTAGATCTTGTTGAAGATAAGTTTGGATTAGAAATGGTAGATCGAATCATTTCAAGTTCAGAATTAGAATCGGAAGGTGTTTACACCTCTGTTGGTACATACAGTTTTTCAGAAATGTTGCAATTACTTCAACATTTAAGTGAAAACACAGGGGTATCTATTGATAACCTCCTTTTAGTGTATGCTGAACATTTTTTTAGTGTAATAAAACAAAGCTACCCTGGACTTTTAGAAACCTACAAAGATCCTATTGAAATGCTGTCTTCTATAGAAAACCATATTCATATTGAGGTGCGAAAAATTTATCCAGATGCAGAATTACCAACATTCGAAGTTATAGAAAAAACAGAGAATTCACTGGTAATGGATTACAGCTCTAGTAGAGCAATGCATCATTTTGGACTTGGACTGATGAACAAAACGTTCGAGCATTTCAATGCCACAGCAACTATAGAATTAAAAAAAATTAAAGAAGACGGTACTCAGGTAAGATTTATTATCAATAAAAATAAATGAGCCAAGACCAAATCGAATTGCTACAGCGTGCCTTAGAACGAGAAAAGAAAGCTCGCAAAGCCGCTGAAAAAATTCTTGAAGAAAAATCAAGAGAACTCTATCTTACCTCAAATAGATTAGAGAGTCTATTAGACGAAAAATCATCACAACTACAAGGTGTTTTCGAAAATATTATTGATGCTTTTGTCGTGATGAATATCAAAGGAGATATTTTAAAATTTAACGATGCTGCTACTCGATTATTTGGTTATGATGTATCCAGAGAGTCTATAAATGTTTCAAATTTAGTTCATAAAGACGATTTACAATATGCGATGTTGTCTTTTGAAGAATTAAGAACTAAAGGTTTTTTTAAAAATTATGAAGCAAGAGTATACACAAAATCTAAAGAGATTAAATGGGTGCATATCAATGCGAGTTTAGTTTTTGATAAAAACAATAAACCAGTTGCTGCTCAGGGTATTGTTAGAGATATTACACAAGAGAGGCTGTTAAAACAAGAATTTAAAGATCAAAAAAACCAATTGAGTATTATTATAAATAATTCACCAATTGGAATTTCTCTTACCAAAGCCGATTATTCAGGTATTTTACAAATAAATCAGGCACTAATTGATATGCTAGGTTATACGGCAGAAGAATTAATGTCAATGAAGGTTCAGGATATTACGCATCCTGATGATGAAGAATTTTCAAAAGAACTAAGAGATCAACTTTTAAACGGTAAGATTGATAAATTTAATGTAGAAAAAAAATACATAAAAAAAGACGGTAATATTTTTTGGGCAAAAACAAACGTTACAGCTGTTAGAAATAAAGTTGGTGAAATTGATTACCAAGTTGTAACAATTGAAGATGTTTCTAAAGAACGAGAAGCAAAAGAAAAACTAATTGAGTCCGAAAATAGATTAGCCACATTGGTATTAAACTTAGATAGTGGTATTATTTTAGAAGACGAAAATAGAAAAGTTGTATTGACAAACAATAAATTCTGTGAGTTGTTAAATATAAATATACCAATACAAGATTTATATGGCATGGATTGTTCTATAGCAGCAGAACAAAATAAAGTTTTATTTAAAGATCCAGAGGCATTTGTACAACGGATGAATGATATAGATGAAGCTGAAGTAGAGGTGATTGGTGATGAGCTAGAGATGTTAGATGGTAAGATTTTAGAACGTAATTATTTACCAATTATCATAGGAGAAAAATCTAAAGGATTTTTATGGACTTTTACAGATGTAACTTTAAAAAGATCTTATAGTAAAAGTTTAGAGGCACAAAAGCAAAAGTACTACAGCATAATCGCTAATATGAATTTAGGATTAGTTGAAGTTAATAATAAAGAAGAAATATTAATGGTAAATCAGAGTTTCTCAGAAATGTCTGGTTATGCTGAAGATGAGTTGATTGGTAAACATGCTGGCAAAATTTTTAAGACCAGAGAAGCCATAGATATTATTGCAATAGAAAGTGATAAAAGAAAAAAAGGAGAGTCTAATTCATACGAAGTAAAAGTAGAAATTAAAAACGGAGACATTAGATATTGGCTTATAAGTGGTGCTCCAAATTATGATATTAACGGTCATGTTGTTGGTTCTATAGGAGTTCATATAGATATTACAGATTTAAAAAATCTTGAACTTCAGAAAGAGAAGTTGCTTTCTAAACTAGAGAAAAGTAATGATGAGCTTCAAGAATATGCTCATATTGTTTCTCATGATTTAAAATCGCCATTACGAAGTATAGATGCATTAGTAAGCTGGCTTAAAGAAGATAATAAAGGGAAACTAGATGAGATGAGTTTAAGAAATTTTAACCTCATTGAAACTACCTTAGAAAAAATGGAGCAATTAATTTCTGATGTGCTAGATTACTCTAGTATTGGAACAGAAAGAAATTCTTCGGTAGAGGTTGATCTTAATAAAATGTTAGATGATCTTATTACCATACTTTATGTGCCAGAACACATATCAATAAAGGTTTTAAATAAATTACCTGCTATAAAAGGAGATGCTACTAAATTACAGCAGTTATTTCAGAATTTAATTAGTAATGCTATTAAATTTATTGACAAAGAAAAAGGGTTTATAACGATAAACGTTGAAGATTTTAAAAGTCACTACAAGTTCTCAATTCAAGATAATGGCATGGGGATTGACAAACAATTTCATGATAAAATATTTAAAATTTTTCACGCTTTAAATAAAAGTAAAGATTCTACAGGTATAGGATTATCTATTGTTAAAAAAATTGTAGATCTACACGAAGGTCAAATATGGTTAGATAGTCAGTTAAATGTGGGGACTACCTTTTATTTTACTTTAAAAAAATAAAGATGAAGACAATACAGTTAGTAAAGCAAAAAAATAAAGATTGGATTTATATTGGTGAAAATAAAACATTGATAAAACCTTTAGTTTTAGTGTTTGGAGATCGCTATTTATTAGAAGGTTCTACTATTTATCAAGAAATACAAGCTTTATTTCCTGATGGACATATTGTTTTTGGATCTTCTTGTGCTGAAATTTCATCTAATACAGTAAATGAAGATAGTATTACGATTACGGCCATAGAATTTGAAAAAAGCCAATTTTTAATTAAGACTAGTAATGTACTTAATACAGATTTAGATAGTTTTAAGACCGGGAGAGATCTTATTAAACAATTACCATCAGAAGGGTTAAAGTATGTATTTGTTGTATCTGACGGTAGTTTTATTAATGGCAGTGAGTTAACTAAAGGTATGAGTGCTTCTAATAAAGATAATCTGTTAATTACAGGAGGCTTATGTGGGGATGATACTCGTTTTGAAAAAACATTAGCATCGTATAACGAAAACCCAAAAGAAGGAGAAATAGTAGCTATCGGTTTTTATGGAGAAACATTAGAGGTTTCTTTTTCTATTCATGGAGGTTGGACACCTTTTGGTCCAGAACGAATAGTTACAAAAGCTAAAGGAAACATACTTTATGAATTAGACGATTTGCCAGCATTAGATTTGTATAAAAATTATTTAGGCGATAAAGCCAAAGATCTACCAGGAGCAGCATTGTTGTATCCTATGAATGTAAAATCTGATGAAGAGGAGCAGTCTATAGTACGATCAATTCTTAATATCAATGAAGAAGAACACTCGGTTGTTTTAGCAGGAGATATTAAAGAAAACTCTAAAGTGCAATTAATGATGACTAACGTTGATAATATTGCAAATGCATCAGAACGTGCAGCAAAACAAGCTTTGACCAATAGAAAAAACAAACCTGAACTAGCCTTTTTAGTAAGTTGTATTGGTAGAAAATTAGTGCTAGATCAACGTGTAGAAGAAGAGGTAGAAGAGGTTATAGAAGTTTTAGGAGAAGGGGCTACAGTAAGCGGTTTTTACTCCTATGGAGAAATTGCACCTTTTCATGGCGAAACAGCATGTCAGTTACACAATCAGACCATGACTATAACTTTAATGAGTGAATAATGAATTCACTACTTAAAAGACAAATACGAAAATATTTAAGTAAGGATTTAAGTAACAATAAAGACTTAGCGGTGTTTCTTGATGCTATAGATAACTCCTACAATAATTTTGATGAGCAATCTACCATGATTCAAAGGGCGATGTCTATTAGCTCGGATGAATTATTTACAGCCAATAGAAAATTACAAGAAGAGGCAAGAGAGCAAAAAGAATTAATAGACAAGTTGAAAGACGTTATTAATACCCTAAAATTTTATAATATAAAAGAAGAAGAAAAAGCTGATGCTGTAGAATTGTCGGGTTCTGATTTGGTTGATTTTATTGATGATCAAACCAAAGAGATTATTGAAATGAATAAACAAAAAGAAGCCCTTTTAAACGAATTAGCTTATCAAAACCAAGAGTTAAATGATTACGCTCATATGGTATCTCACGATTTAAAATCGCCATTACGTAGTATAGATACTTTAACAACTTGGTTAAAAGAAGATTACCAAGGTGCTTTTGATGCTAATGGAGAGAAGAGTTTAAATCTTATTAGAACTAATGTTCAAAAAATGGATACACTAATAAATGGTATTTTAGAGTATTCAACCATTGGTAAAGATCAAATAGAGGTGTACGATGTAAATCTCAATAAATTATTATTTAATATATTAAGTGTAATAGAAGTTCCGGAGCATATTAAGATTACAAAATCTAACCTACCAACTATTAAAGGTGATAAATATAGATTACAACAGTTATTTCAAAATTTAATAGTAAATGCTATAGTCTATAATGATAAGGAAAATGGCATAATTAAAATAGGAGCAACAGATAGAGGTGATTTTTGGGAGTTTTATGTTGAAGATAATGGTAAAGGTATTGATGAAATTTATTTCAATAAAATTTTTAAAACTTTTGAAAAATTAGAAAATAGACCAGAATCTACAGGAATTGGACTCTCAATTGTTAAAAAAATTGTAGATTTATATGAAGGTGAAATATGGTTGCATTCCAAAATAAATGAGGGTACTACATTTTATTTCACTATAAAAAAACAATAAGATGGAGGAACCCAATTTATCCTATATTTATAGTATGTCAGGAGGAGATAAAGCTTTTGAAGAAAAGCTTATTGGTATCATTAAAAGTGAATTTCCTGAAGAGAAAGCTGAATATTATAATAATTTAAAAGCTAATAATTATAAGCTTGTAGCAGGTAACGTTCACAAGCTTAAGCATAAAATTAGTATTTTAGGCCTCGAGAAAAGTTATGAGATTGCAATAGCGTTCGAAAATAATTTATTAGAAGGAAGTACTAAGCTTCAAGACCAATTCGAATCTATTCTTAAAACCATAACTAATTATTTACAAAAGTTATAATTAGGGAGAAGATGAATTGTATTATTATCGATGATGAAGCTACAGCAAGAGCAATTATTGGGCAGCTATGCTCTAATGAGAACGGTTTAAATGTTTTAGAGGATTTTCCTAATGCAATGTTGGCTATAAAATATTTAAATCAGAATGAAATAGATTTAATATTTTTAGACATTCATATGCCAGATTTCACTGGCTTCGATTTTATCGAAACATTAAAAAATCCACCTAAAATAGTCTTAACAACTTCAGATCCAAACTTTGCCATTCAAGCTTTTGAATATGATTGTATAGTAGATTACTTGGTTAAGCCTATAACACCACAAAGGTTTCAGAAAGCAATTCAGAAAGCAGAGATTAAAAATCATAAGCCAAAACTAACTGCTGATTTAGGTACAGAAAAAGTAGAAGTTAGTTCTGGTAACGATCTTTATGTTAATATAGACAGGCGCTTAATTAAAATAGATATCCCAAGTATTTATCTCGTAGAAGCAAAAGGAGATTATATTAATGTAAAAACAGAAGGTAAGAATTACACTGTGCATTCTACATTAAAAAAAATAGCAGATAAATTACCCGATGATTTATTTTTAAAAGTACACAGATCATACATTATTAATATTGATAAAATTATCGATATTGAGGATAATAGCGTGCTTATAAAAAAAGATGTTATTCCAGTTAGCCGTTCTAATAGGCCAGAATTGATGAAACGTCTTAATTTATTATAAGTATTATAAAGTTGTCTGTGACAATACTAAACGTTTCATAGAAATTTAATTCATTTTAGAAAATACCATTAATCTATGTAATGTGGTCAGTCAACGTGCTAAGACTTAGGCTTAACGAAATAAAATATATAGAATTAAACTATCTCTTACTTTTGACCCATGATCGTTTGGTTGATGATTAAGTATAGTTAGTTAATTGAGTTTTGAGGCAAAAGAGAAATCTTTTGCCTTTTTTTATTCCCTTATTTTTCAATATGCAAAGGGTACGAAAAACCATTCGTCGACAGTAAATAGTGTTTTGGCGTTCAATCGATTGTGTCAATCGAATATTAAAAGAAAACACGTGTTAAGAGGTTAATTTTGCGTCATAATCTAATAATGCCCAGACTATGAAACCAATTTACACTTTTAAAAATCAATTACTTGCTATTGGAATAGCTTTAATGAGCTTCGCTGTAAAAGCACAAGATGTGCCTTTTAATTGTGATTTTAACGCATATTTATTTCAATACAATGATGTTTATGCGATTGATTTAGCTTCAGGTAATTCTTATCAAGTGGCAGAAGATGTTACACCTGGTAATATTAATGCAACAGCATACAATCCTGCTGATGGATTTATTTGGGGATCATTATCGTCACCAACTAAATCTATTGTTAAAATAGGTAAAGATTTTAGTACAACAACATATTATATAGATGAGTTACCTTCAAGCAATCGTTATGTTGGTGATATTAGTTCGGCGGGTGTCTATTATTTAAAAGGTGGTGGAACTTCATATTATAAAATAGATCTCAACCCAGAGTCAGAGAATTATACACAATATCAGTCAACAGAAACATTGTCTCAAAATATAAGTATTCATGATTGGGCTTTTAATTCAGTAGATGGTCAATTATATGCTGTAGAGAAAAATACAAATATCTTATATCGTATTAATCCAGAGACAGGTGTAGTAAGTGCTTTAGGTGTTGTGCCAATTATATCTGGTTTAACTTATACTTATGGTGCAGTTTATTTTGATAATGAAGGACGTTTTTATATTTCAGCAAATCAAACAGGAACTATATATGCTATTCAGGCAGTACAAGATTTAAATGGTATTAATGTTATAGAGTCTAACTTATTTGCTTTTGGGCCATCTAGCTCAAGTAATGATGGTGCACGTTGCCCAACAGCACCAGTTTTACAAGAAATTTGTGATAATGGTATTGATGATGATGGTGATGGACTTATTGATTGTGAAGATCCTTCTTGTTCTGGTTTTGGATTATGCGATGTCATTGAAACATCAATTTCTAGTTCTAATTCAGGCGGATTAGAGAGTAATAGTAGGTTATCTGAGCAAATTAATGCACGTAACTTTAAAAGAGCAAAAACAGGATATAAATTTAATGCAGCGAGAGCTAAACGTGTTTCTAAAACAACAAGTTATGCTAAGAGTAATTTAGATTCTGGTTTTACATTGCAAGATTTTGTGCCATTAACAAGCATTAATGAAGATGAAGCTATAGAAGCATCACCATCAGACTTAATAGGTATTACAAATGCAACGGAAATCTATGCCGTAGATTATATGAAGAATAATAGTTCTGTAGCTTCAGTTTTAGCTTTAAAAACAGAAAATGGTGTTTATGAGCATACCAAATATATCTGTGATCGTTTATTAGGGGGGGAGTTAATAACCGTAAATACTATAGAGATAAATGAGCAACAATTTATAAAATCTATCATTAAAAATGAAGATGGTACTTATGAGTTTGTATTAAGTTTGTCTGCCAAAGTAGTAAATGATGAAGCAAATTTTGCTATAGAAAGCCATTGGAATTTAGGTCAATATGAAGAAAACGTAACATTCTATAATTTTCAAATATGGTCTAATACAATTGATGATTTGTACATCTTAGGGCAAGAGGTTCTAAATTTATTAGATATAGAAAAACCAATTACAAGTTATAATAATTCTACACCACCAACTGTGTTTGTTAGAAAAGGAAGTTATACTAATGGGGCATTAGATTTACAAATTGTGAATACTAATGGTACAGAGAGTGTAACTTTAGATGCGGGCTATAGAGTTACAGAAACAGAAGACTTCGGAAACCTTAATTCTACAATAAATCTTAATGGTAATTATATTACTAATGTATCTGTAGATACAGGGAATCTTTTTGATATAGGGTTTAGAATCGGTGACGGTATTGCTACACCAGACGATTTATTTATGTCTGATGGTCCTTGGGGAATTGATGCCTCACAAGAAGGAACAGTAGTGGGGCTTTATAACGTAACAACTAATGATTATAGCTTTGATTCTACAAGTTTTCCAATAGAACGTAATGTAGAGTTAAATGCAACGATCAGTACATACGTTGCCGCTTATAGAGCATTAACTCCACGATTTAAAGCTGTAGATGTTACGGATTACAGTAGTTTTCAATTAAGTGCAAAAGGTACTGGTAATTTAGAAATCACTTTTGTAAAAGAAAGTATTACCAATTGGGAAGAACAATATAAAGCAACAATAGTATTAACAAACGAGTTTCAAGAATATACAATTAATATAGAAGACCTACAAAATAATAGTGATAATGAAGTAGAATTAAATGATGTTGTAACCATCGTGTTTACAATGGTTGCAGAGAATGGAATAACAGTATCTAAAGAGATGCACTTGAGTAACCTACGATTCTCAGAAACTAGTGCCTTATCTGTAATAGATTATAGTACAGATAAAAATTTATTAAAAGTGTCCCCAAACCCTATGACAACCCATGCAACAGTTACTTTCTCTGCTAATTATAGCGAATTAGTGCAGTTTGTAATCTATGACCAAACTGGTAAAGTAGTTTACACAGCAGAGCATAAAGTGACATCAGGAGCAAACAGTATTAATGTTAACAGAGATAACTTAAGTTCAGGCTTATATTTCTGTAAAATTATTAGTAATCAGTTTGATTTTGAAACCTTTAAATTAATAGTGAAATAACCCTAAACTAATTTTAATTTCCCCCTATGTAAGGCAAAAGCGAAAGCTTTTGCCTTTTTTATTGGTTAGGATTTTAATCATATTTTCATGAGGTGTTTGCTTTGATGTTAAAAATATAATTAGATAAACTAAGTAAATAATATGGGTATTATTAATATTTGCATTCAGATGTTATATATGATTTTTGATATTACACCAACTAAATTAAAATTATTGAATAAATTGATTTATGAAAACTGAAAAATAGAAAATGCTTTCAGGAGAATTATATGATGCTTCAGATAAAAAATTAACCAAAAGAAAGGTTAAATGCAAGGTTGTTATTAAAAAAAATGATCTTGTAGAAAACCAAGAAGAAAAAAATAGCTATCTTTTAGAAGAATTATTGCCTCATAAAGGAAAGAATTTATTTATATAAACGCCTTTTTATTGTGATTACGGAACTAACATTGAGCTAGGAGAAGATGTCTATTTTAATTGTGTTGTTCTCGATGTAATGAAAGTTGTTATAGGTTCAAGAACATTAATTGGCCCTAATGTTCAAATATATACAGCAACGCATCCAATGAATTATAAAGAACGTTCTTCTGGGCTTGAATTTGGAAAAGCTATTAGTATTGGAGAAGATGTTTGGATTGGTGGTGCTGTTGTAATTTGTCCAGGAGTTACAATTGAAAATAGAACAATTATAGGAGCCGGAAGTGTGGTGACTAAAGATATTCCTTCAAGTGTTTTTGCAGCAGGAAATCCTTGTAAGGTTTTAAGAAAATCAGAGCAGAATACATGTGAAAACATATATAATTAATTGCTTATAAGTTAATTATGAGGTTTTTTTTGGAATTTTATGTTCAATATTATTCTGCTAAATAAGTTGTTCTAAAACCTAATCTAGCCTAATATAAATAGAAAGTTTTAGTTTCTCTTAAAAACCGCCTTCTTCAAAAATAACCATTTAAAACGTAAACCAATTTCAGTAAATGTAAAACCAGCAGCAGTTGCAGAAGCAATGTTACTTCGGGTTCCGTATAGATTTAATAAACTACGCTCAGAGAATTTATAACCAAAAGCACCTTGTATTCTGTAAGCCGTTATTTTAGCATCATCTTCAATATATTGGTAACCAAAAGCTGCCGTTGCATTGTAAAACCATTCTTTAGGTTTTGCAGCTGCTTCATCTTTAATGAGGTTTATAAATATTTCGTAATTATGAAATTTCTCAGGACTAAAATATACGGTTGGTAACTGATCTTTAAACGTAATATATTGGTAGTTAAAGCCAACTTTAAGAGAGGGTTTTGGTAATAAATTATAATATAATGAAGTAAATAACAAGTTTCTTTTGTTGCCATCATTTTGAGAGGTGTACATTAATTGTGTAAACCAACCTAAGTTAAAATTAGTACCTAAATTATAGTTAGCATAATAATTATTTTGCACCAATTCACGGTCTAATAAGTCGGCATTAAAACTTTCAATTTGTCTTTTGTAACCAACATCTAAGGTTTGTAGTTTAAAGGATTTAATATTAAAAGAAAGATCTGTTAAAAGCTGTGTGTAATCATCAGATTCTGTGTTTGCAGAAGTCATACCTGCTGTACCTTTAAATGTGATGCTTGGTATAAATTTATAAGATAATCCTAAAGAAATATTATTAGAGGTTGCGCTATTGTCTGTAATGGTGTTATTGGTAGTTCTGTAGTTATAATTACCGAGTATAGCTACTTTTGTAGATAAAGGAAAGACCACGTTACTATTAAATGAATAAGCTTTGTTGTCTCCATTATCAAAAGTATGTGCTGCTTTAGATTCTAAAGTAGGAGCAAAGCTATTGTTTAATTTATTTATAAAGTTTGTAGCATCTTTTTGGTTGTCGTAAAATTTTAAGGTGTTCTCTGCTGAGGTATAAGCTTCATCTATGTAGCCTAATGCCTTTAGTACATTGGCTTTTCCTAGGTTACCATCAAAAGACGTACTGTCGTTTTCTAATATTTGGTTGTAATCGGTTAAACTCTTTTTAAAATTACTCTTATATATATTTAAAGTCGCACGTAGGGCTAAAACCCAGTTTTTGTTTGGGTTCTCAATAATTAATGTGTCAATTAAATTTGTTGCTGCTTTAAACTTCTTGTTCCAGATTAAAGCCTGTCCATAACGCTCTGTGGTTTGTTTAATAATATTTTGATCTGTGTTGTCATTTAAACTATTAAAAGCTTCAGTACTAATACTAAGTGCTTTCTTTTCTTTGCCATTTAAATGTTCTACCAAAGCTAAACCATTTAATGCTATGATTTTGTGTTCTGGTTGTTCTGCTAATCGATTGTACATGATTTTTGCACTCTCTAGCTTATTCCATATTAAATAGAGATTAGCTAAGTTTAATAAGGTGTCTTTATCATCTCCATATAACTCAAGGTTTTTGGTTAAAAGAATTTCGGCTTTATCATAATTTTGTGCTTGTTGGTTTTGGTAAGCATAACCTAAATAGATATACTTTTTAGAGACTAAAGCATTTGGGTTTCCTGGTGAAACGTCTAAGGCTTTATTTACCATAGTTAAAGCATCTTCATATTCCTTTAAGTTAGAAAGTGTATTTGCAAAACCTAATAGTGCAGCAAAACTCTTTGGATCTTCAGTAACTAAACCTTTATAGTAAACTTTAGCATCAGTAAAATTGCTATTCCATAATAAAGACTCTCCGTAATTTAGTTTTACTTCAAAATCATTTGGGTAATCTGCGAGTAACGCTGTAAATAATAAATTAGCCTCTGCTGCTTGTCCGTTAAGTCCAATAGCACGACCATAACATAAACGTGCCGTTTTATTGTTTGGAAAGTCTTCTAATATTGTACTAAAGAAAGATTCAGCTTTATTATATTTTCCTGTTTCTAGGTAAGTAAAACCTTCTTTCATATCTTGAGCAGTGGCGCTAAAAACGATGAAAAATAAGCTGATATTAATAAGTGATTTTAATGTCATAATCTCTGTGTAATTTTCTAATTGCAAGTTACGGTGTTATAGTTTGTCATTCACCTACAGCAACTTGCCATCCGTCGAAATATACAGAACATACACGGAAATACGTGAGATATTTGTGTCAGATTTAAACGAATACTAGTTAAAAATGAAGCAATTATTAGCAGCAATCAAATCAAGAAAGATAACACCAGAGCAACTGTTTATGGTAAGTGTTTTAGCTGTAAATGGAGGTAATTATTTATATAATCTTATATTAGGAAGGGTGCTTGGACCAACCGAATTTGCTGATGCTGCCGTATTAATAACTTTTTTATTGGTGCTGTCTTTTATGGCGATGACGTTTCAATTGGTTACCGCAAAATTCTCTGTGTTATTTGAAAATAATGTCTTTAAAAACTTCATTGCTAAAACTTATCAGCAAGCATTTTTAGTAGGAGTTATATTAGGAGTTTTAATCATTATTTTTTCGTCGCAGTTAAAAACAGTTTTTAACACATCTTCTTCTATGATGTTTGTTATTTTTGGTTGCGGTGTGCCTTTATATTTTTTAATGAGTGTTAATAGAGGAGCGTTTCAGGGTAAAAAAGCTTACAAGTCTTTATCTATAACCTATCAAAGTGAAATGTTAAGCCGATTGTTAATTACATTGGGTTTAATCTTTTTATTCAATATACAATCATCAGCGGTCATTGCTATTGGCATTGTGTTGTCTTTTGTGTTCGGAATGTTTCCTTTCAAAACTAAAAATATCAATTTTAAAAAGTCGCAAGCTCTAGCTTTAGATGATAGCAAACAGATTAAAAACTTCTTTTTGTTAACGGCATTTTACGAGCTTACACAAATCATAATCAATAATAGTGATATCTTACTGGTAAAACATTATTTTGAATCTTACGAAGCTGGTTTATACGCCTCATTAGCCTTAATAGGTAGAATTGTATATTTCATAGCTTGGATGTTTGTAATGTTATTGTTACCTGCAGTAGTAGAGTTGAAGAAAGAAGGTAAAGAAACGGCTTCTGTATTATTTAAATATGTAGGTTATATTGGTGTTATTTCAATTATTATCGTTTTAACATGTTTAAGTTTTCCAGAGTTAATTATAAATATACTTTTTGGAGAACAATATATTTCTATGGCTCCTTTATTATGGAAATATGCCATTGCTACCTCGATGTTTGCTATTTCTAACATCTTCGCTTATTACTATCTGTCTTTAGATAAATACGTGCCAGTAATCATTTCTGGAGTCTTTGGGATGCTCCAAATGCTATTAGTAGTCTTTTTTCATGATAGTTTAGAACAGGTAGTGCACATGCAAATTATAGCAATGATTTCATTGTTAATCATACAGTTAGTGTTTTTTAAGATTGAAATAGCAACACAGCAAAAGGTTTTGTCTAAAGAATAATTCCATTCGTCTATAGTAAAAGTCGTCCCAACGAAAGTGATGATTTTTAGAGAAATAAAACATGAAATTTGCATTGTAATTAATCAAAACATTTAAAACTTACCTCATTATGAAATTAGCTATTGTTACCGCATATCCACCTAGTAAAGTCACTCTAAACGAGTATGCTTACCATTTAGTAAAGCAGTTTAGACAAAAGGAAGCGGTTACAGAACTAATTTTATTAACAGATAAAACTGAAGGTGCTAAGGATATCGAATTTACTGAGCAAGGCTGTAAAATAACAGTCAAAGAATGTTGGTCTTTTAACAGTTATAAAAATATATTTTCAGTAACTAAAGCTATTAATGTTACAAAACCAGATGCTGTATTATTCAACTTACAGTTTATGAAATTTGGCGATAAAAAAGTAGCAGCAGCTTTAGGATTAATGTTGCCATGGGTTTGTAAGTTAAAAAAGATTCCTAATATCGTTTTATTACATAATATTCTTGAAGAAGTAGATTTAGGAAGTGCTGGTTTTACATCAAATAAGTTAATGCAGAAAATTTACGGATTTATCGGAACTAGTTTAACAAGGCTTATTTTACAAGCCGATACAGTAGCGGTAACAATGCAGAAATATGTAAATGTTTTAGAGATAAAATATTTATCACCTAATATAAAATTGATACCTCATGGTACTTTTGAAATTGCGGAAGAACCAAGCTATAATTTACCAAAAGGGCCGATGCAAATTATGACCTTCGGGAAGTTTGGGACTTATAAAAAAGTGGAAGGAATGATCGAAGCAGTAGAATTAGTTAGAGCTAAAACAGGATTAGATTTAGAAGTTGTTATTGCAGGAACAGATAATCCAAATGTTCCAGGATATTTAGCTAAAGTACAAGAGGTTTATAAACATGTTCCTCAGGTAAGATTTACAGGTTATGTTGAAGAACACGAGGTACCAACCTTATTTAACGAAAGTGCGGTAGTTGTATTTCCTTACACATCGACTACAGGAAGCTCGGGTGTTTTACACCAAGCCGGAAGTTACGGAAAAGCTGTTGTAATGCCAGATTTAGGGGACTTAGCTTTGCTAGTACAAGATGAAGGTTATAGAGGTGAGTTTTTTGAACCAACGAGTATTGAAAGTTTAGCATCTGCCATAGAGGCTATTGTAACCGATGAAGTTTATAGGTTACAACTTTCTAAAATTAATTATGAAGCTGCAACAGCACATCCAATGTCGCAAATAGCAGATATGTATTTAGAAACTTTTTCAGACATTATTGCTAAAAAAGAGCATAGTTCAATGGCTGTTAACACAACTGTGATTAAGTAACTTATACTTCCTAAAATAGAAATACTTCATGTTAAATGATAAATATTAATTAGAAATATATTTAAACGATTCCTTTTTTGCCCCATTTTTATCAATAAACCCAAAATGCTTTTGAGCATTTTTACGCCAAGGAAGCCTTCCTACAACTTCCTTTGGTATATATGTAAAGTCATATAAAGTCCAAGACATAAATTGTAAGTTATTTGCTGCAATAAGTTCTTGGATTTTTTTGTGATAATTAGCTTGGTCTTCTTCTGAAGATCCATGCGGTTTCCAAAAGCCAGAATAGGAAGAGATTCCAAATTCTTGTAACACTAAGGGTTTGTTTGGGATTTCTGTTTTTAAGGTTTTTATAGCTGTGTCTAATTGCTCTAAATCTTCATAGTAATGAAAGGATACTATATCTACTTTGTCTTTTAAAATAGGTGCACTTTGTGTATTAGACCAACCTATAGTGACCGGATGATGGCTGTCTATAGATTTTACGATGTCTATCATGTGGTCTAGCCATGCAACCACATTTGCTTTACCTCGAGATTCAAAATCTAAATTGGGCTCATTTTTAATATCCCAAGCAATAATAGCGTTGTGGTCTTTAAATGTAGAGACAATGATTTCAGCATGACGTTGGTTTAAGGTCCAGTCCATCACCGAATAATCCCCGTAAAAATCGAAAAGCGTTAACACCACTTTTAAGTGTACAGCTTCAGCTAAATCTAAAGTTTGTTTAAGTTTTTCTAGCTTTTCTGGTTTTACATTAGCTTTTCCGAAGTCTTCATATTGCACAAAAATACGAACGGAATTTAATCCAGCGTCTTTTATGATTTTAAAGTCTTTAGCAATAGTTTTAGTAGAAAAATCATCGCCAAACATATCCCAAGGATTAGCTTGCGGATAATAGTTGATGCCTTTAATATTAATATTATCGGTTGCAATGGTTTTAGCTTCAAAATGGTATGGCTTACTTTCTTCTTTTACCAAATGCCGAATCCGCCAAAATCCATCTTCCAGTAAAAACACCATTTTATAGGTGGAGGTTTCGGTAGTTTCAAGTATCAGTTTTTCAGCTTTAAAAATACGTTTGTATTCTACCACATTTCTATCGGTAACGACTGCTAATTGTCCATCTTCACTAAAAAATTCTAAAGTAGGATTATGGTTTAAGGTTGTGGCTTCTATGCTAATGTTTTTAGATTTGTTTAGGCTAATAAAATCATACAGGTTTTTTCTCGCACTATCGGTGTAATAATCTTTTATACCGGCTGTTTTGTTGCTCTTGTAAGCTATTTGTTTTACATACCAAGCATCCAAATAATCATTTTGTAAGGCATTTAAATTTTCGTTATCCATTGGTCGCCCTTCGTTTTGTAAAGGTTCCCAAGTTAATTTTGGTGTGTATTGTTCTACTTTTTGTATTTCAGTATGTAACATACTACTTCGGTCTGCACCTGTATTTAAGTAACTAAATAAGGCACTAACACCAGAAATAATAAAGGCAATAACCATAATATATGAGATAATTAATATGGTACGTAGTATGTTCTTGTTAAGACCTACCATAGTGTTTTGGTATTTATTTTTTTTGTTTTTCCCGCCGTTTTTATGCTGAAATTATAATCGCCATTTTGATACATTGCGTGTTTTAAATTGAAATTAACATAACCATTAAAAGATGTTTTTATAATGCTATCAATTAAAACTTGGTCTCTATAGATGTTTAATGTTACATGTAAGCCATCAGGAATCATTTGCCCCATAAAACTATGTAAAGGACCAACGGTTATTGTTCTATTTTTATTTGAAAATAAGATGTCAAAATCTTCAATAACTTGTTTATAAGTTAGTGTAATGTTATCGCTTTCAGACATGCCATCTACGTAAGCTTTAATACGCCAAGTGTCTTCGTAATCTGGATGGATTATTTTTGCTTGTGCAATACCATCTATAGTTGTCCCTGTAGTTTTTAAAATATTCTGATTCTTATTGGTAATGTAAAAGGTGACAAACGTCCCATCGCTTACTACATTTTTTTGCTTGTCCGTAATAATGGACGTTGTAAAAGTGGTCACCTGATTGCCATCAGCATATTGATGAGGTCGCGTTGCTGAAATGTTGAAATCTGTAGGGATAGCAGAAGCTACATTTATGGTAAATTCTTTTGAGTTAATACCTAAGCTTTCTGAAGACACTAACATACGACCACTTTCTTTTTTTGAATAAATATTCCTAAAGGCGATTAAATTGTTGGTGTAAATAGCGTTTGTTTCTTCGGAATCTAAAAATTGATGCTTTTCTGTGACTAAAGTATTTGTAGGAACGGGATTGTCTAATGAATCCGTTGGAATAATGACTAGCATGGTGTAGTCTGTACCACCAGCTTCAATACTTGGCGGTCCAATATAGGTTTCCATAGTAGCAACTTCAGCTTTTGGTTTAATGTTGAAGCTTCCTTTTATAGAAGTTGTTTTGTCTGTTAATATCCAATTTACAACACCTGTTTTTTTAGTTATGTGTTCTGGAAATGTATATTCTAAGGTTTTTGAATTTAAAACACCAGAAATTAACGTCGAACCAAAACTGTTAGAGCAATAAAGTAAAGGTTGCTCTCCATTTGAAGTAGAAAATTTTAAAACAATAGGATTTCCAACCTCATATTGTGTTTGGGTTGTAATTAGTTTAATCCTACTGCCTTCGTTTTGTTGTTTCACAGCAAAAGAGGATAATAAAATTAATCCTAAAAGGAATAGATATGTGTGTTTGATTGGCATTAATTAGGGTTTCCTATATAGGTGTTTATTTCTATTTTAATATAACTAAAATCTGGATGGTCAATTTTTTGTAATTGTGCTTCTGAATGGTTTTCAATTCTGTTAGGTACTATTTTACTAGCAATAGCATCGTTTGGTAGACCGTTAATAAAAATATTTTTCATGTCATCACTAATGATTTTTACTTTTCCATTTTTTAAAATTTCATATTCAAAATCTTGTTTTCGTTGTTGTCTTACACCTGCTTTTACAAATAAATGATCTACCCAAACCATGTTTTTATCTGCATCATAATACGTAATTAATAGTTGAGGTATTGTAATTTCTTGAATTCCACTATTAAATAAATTTCCAGTAATGGTTTCGTCTTTAATATCAATAGCGCTTAAAACAACACTTTTATATAAGTCTGATCCAGAAACATTTCCTGCAGCTTGTAAATTGAATTTGGTGGGTTGTTCTTCAAATTCAACGGGTGTAAATTCATCAGGATTAAAGGTGTCAGGAATAGAGTCTTGCGTTTTAGACCAGGCAATACCTTCAAAATTAATTCTAAAACTGCTCGATTCTTTAGGCATCAATTTATGCTTCATATGGTATTTGGCGTTGTACGTAGCAAGTTGTTTATTTGCATCGTTGTACAATGTTCCTTTTAAAATAACATCTGCAGGGACATTATCGATGTTTTGTACTTCACCTATAATTGCATAATGACCATTGTATTGGACCAGTTTTGCAGATACAACTTCTAAAACGGGTTGTTTTAAAATGTCTTCATGATGGGTTTGTTCTGTGGTAATACGACGTCTACCTTGATTAAAATATTTGGTAGCATTGGCAGAATACAATTGGTCTGGTGGTAAATCGTTATTTAATTCGTCGGGTTGTAAATACCATTTTTGATTTCGTTTAGATAAGGTTTTGTAATCTACCTTTTCAATCTTTTCTAAAGGTGTAATCCACTGACTCGTCACCTTTGCAGAGACAGTGCTGTCATTATAGGCTGTGATTTCAGTTTCAATTGCATCCATTTTGGCATAACTACTCAGTAAACCATCAGTTACCGAAATTTCTAACATATACTGAGCAATAGGTAGTTTGCTTTGTGGGTCGATTAAGCTGTGAGCTTTTTCAAATTCTTTAAAATCTAAAGCATCATAATAGGCTATTATGGCATTTTCTGGACTGCGTTGCGAGTCGTTTTTTAAATAGAATAAATAGATGCCATAAAATACTATGACAGCCAAAAACAATGACCAAACATGAGTGATTCTTAATACATTTCTATTAAATTTAGAGTAAGAAGCCGAATACTTTAAAAAATCAGGAATAGGTTTTATGCGTGTTTTTAGCATATTAACCCAAAGCATTTGTATGTTTAAAGCAAAGGCGATTAATACGGTTAGAAAAGGAATAACACCCCACATTATTTTTAACCAAGTAGCAACATCTTCTTTTGGTAAAATAGAAGATACAGGTGGAATATTAAGGCGTTCCCAAACCATAATGCCATTTTCTAACTGTCGTAAACGTTGCCAACCACAGAAATAAAGAATAGGGTCGTAAAATTTATCGTTAGAAAATATGTATTTGAGGTTGTATTTTTCTGGTGTAGTTAAAAATTGTTGTAACGATCCAATACCAGCAACGCCTTTAAATTTAGAGTTTTCTAAGCGTTCTATTGGTCTTGTGGTTAATTCGGGTAAACGTCTTGCAGAGTGGTAGTTTCCATCTACGGTTAAAGCATTGGTTTGTGCACTTAACCAAGCCATTTGGTCGCCAAAACCAAGGGTTAAAAACCGCCATTTATCATGATCGTCTTGATTTAAGAAATTCACAATGGGTAACATCTTTATTTTCTGTGGTTGCGAGGGTCTAAAATAGTTGAGACTCATGGTGAAAACGACCATAAAAACAGCAAGTCCTGCTAGTAATCCTCCAATAATACGATGGTAAACGGCACCAAACTTTTCTTGAATTAATGTCTTTAAATCACCTTCAACTAAACGATAGGCAAATTCACCCATTAAAGGGATGGATAAAATAGAGGCCCAAAGTGTAAAGCGGTCTAAGGTTAAAATATTAAAAGCAGTTTCGCCTAACATTTTAAGAGGAATAGGGGTTGTGCCACCAGTTCCTAAAATAGTACAAATGGTTACAGATAACCCAAAAAACAAATAGCGTTTGCTGTAATACCTGTAAAATATGTAAGGTAATAGGACTAACAAAATTCCCCAAGGAATTAGAAAGAAGACTAAACCAGAAGATGTGATTTCTAAAAAATTATCGCGAGAGCCATGCGGTATTGGTACTTGTGTAATTGGGTTGGCTTTAGAGTTTAACCAATACGGAAAAATACAACCAACAATTAATACTAAAGATAACATCCCAAAGCTTACAATACGTTTAAAGAGCTTTAAAAAGCTACTCCAAAATAACTTAAAAGTTACCTCTTTCATTGTGTTGACTTGACCTCTAGAAACATCCATTATAACCATTCCTATTAACGGGAAAATAAAAAAGATCATTCCAAAAATAGGAGTCACATGATGAGAGGTAACGGTTACAGCAATAAGTGATAAACTAGTTGCTAAATACCATTTTTTACCTGTTTTTAACCATAAATAGATTTCTGGTAAGGCATGCATTAATACAGAAACACCTATAATGCTTGGTAATTGCCCAAATATGTGAAGCGTTTCTACAAAAGAGGATGAAAAGACAGCTAAGATAGAAGCATAACCAGCAACAGTTTTATTACCTGTCATCATTAGAGAAAAACGATATGTACCTGTAATAAATAATACAATAGCTATTAATGCGACACTAAACATGCCAAATTTTAAGCCGCCAATTAGTGAGAGTAAACCTATAGATTGGTGAACTAATGGCGGATAGCTTTGTACTGTAAAACCAGTATACCATTCATAATTCCATGGTTCAAACCAACTATGTGCATAATGATCTGCAAAAAACAGATGTATTAAAGCATCATAAGTTGTTTCCAAAGTAAAAAAAATGGCACTACCATGAAAAGCTAATCCTAAGAGAAGCGCAGATATTAAGTATTTATTTGAGGTTTCCTTCATTTAAAGCCTAAGCTGTAACAACATGGTAAAGATATATAATTTAAATAGGGGTTCTATTTTTAATTATCTATAGTAATCTACCATTCATCTACACTTGTCTATAAGTTAAACTAAATAAGAATTTTATAAACGTCTTCTAGACTACTTTTGAATCATCAATAATATAAAAAACCAACTTATTATGAAAGTTTTAGCTATAGATGATCAACAGCTAGTATTACTTCCTTTACAAAAAAGGTTAGTTGAATTAGGTTATGAGGTAAAAATAGAAACTGATGCTACTGAAGGATTAAAATTATATGAATCGTTTAATCCAGATTTAGTGATTGTAGATATTAACATGCCAGGTTTATCTGGGTTAGACTTTGTAAGATATATTAGAGAGACTAAGAATTCTCAAATACCAATCATGGTTTTGTCTGGAAACACGAAAGACGAAACTATTACAGAAGGATTTGAGTTAGGTATTAATGATTACATGAAAAAACCTTTAAGCCTAAATGAAATCAGTGCACGTGTAAAGCGTTTAATTGGTGCTCCAGAAATGCGAAACTCTGTCGCAAATAGTGATGTAATGATCCAAGAGCGTTGTGTTGGTGTTGTCATACCTTGTTATAATGAAGAAGAACGTTTATTTAGAGATGAATTTATTAGTTATATAGATAAAAATTCAGGCTATCATTTGTGTTTTGTAAACGATGGAAGTACGGATAAAACTCTAGAACTTTTAAAAGATTTACAAAAGGGAAGAGAAGATTTTATTACGGTTTATGATTGTGAAAAAAATGGAGGAAAAGCTGAAGCTGTACGTTTAGGTATGTTGCATATGTCTAAAAAAGCAGATTTAGATTATATAGGCTTTTTAGATGCCGATTTATCTACAGATTTAGCAGATTTTGATGATTTAGTAAAGACGATTGAAACCTCTGATTTTAAAATTGTGAGTGGTTCTAGGATTTCTAGGATGGGAGCAGATATAACTAAAGAGTCTGCACGAAAAATTATAAGTCTTACAATTAATTTTATTATCAGAAAGATTTTAAAAATGGACTTTAAAGACACGCAATGTGGTGCCAAAATATTTAGTAAAGATGTTATTGAGATTGCATTTGGTGAAAAATTTGTAACACAATGGATTTTTGATGTAGAAATTTTTAAAAGAATGAGTATCCATTTTGGTTTAAAAAAGGCTAAAGCTATGCTATGCGAACAACCTTTAAAACGCTGGATTCATGCCGATGGTTCAAAACTATCAATGAAAGATTCTGTAAAAATAGTTGGGCAATTAGCACAAATAGCTTGGGTTTATAGATCTAAAAAATCAGATGGAAAACCAGCTAAAATAGAAGTAGCATAATCTAGTTAACAGAGAACTAATGAAGATTGGAATTATAATAATATTTCATAATAATGAAACAGATATAGATAAATCGTTCTTTATAGACCAGATTAAGAGCTCAGAACATATTGAAATATGTTTTGTAGATAACGAAAGTAAAGATGAGACATTAAATCATTTAGACGATATAAAAGAAGTCTGCCCTGATAAGGTTTCTGTTATAGAAATTAAAAGAAATGTATCAGAGATTGCTGCAACCAAAGCAGGAGCTAGATATATGTTTAATGAGTTTAATTTAAAACATATAGGATATGTTAATGCGAATGCTTTAAAACGAAATGGACTTATTTTGAGTACATTAATTAAACGTTTTTGTACACATAAAGATGTCATTATTGACTTTAATTTAAAAATAATAAAAGATCAAGAGATCAAAAAAACATTATTTAAAAGTGTTTTTTCTGTTGTAGAATATTTGCAACATATTGAAAAATCTTCTCTAGTAATCCCAACTACTTAATTTATAATCTTACTAAACCATGCAAACTTATCCTATAAGATTTAAACCCATTTTAAAAGAAAAAATATGGGGAGGGCAAAAACTTTCTACACTTTTAAATAAATCTTCAAATTCTAAAAATGTCGGTGAGAGTTGGGAAATATCAGGGGTAGAAGGTGATATTTCTACTGTGTCTAATGGTGTTTATAAAGGGTTATCATTAAACGACTTAATAAAGAGATATAAAAATGAATTCTTAGGGAAGTCTAATATTGTTACTTTCGGAGAAAAATTTCCATTATTAATAAAGTTTTTAGATGCTAAAACTAATTTATCAGTACAAGTACACCCAGATGATAAAATAGCAAAGGCACATCATAAATCTTTCGGTAAAACAGAAATGTGGTACATAATGGATAGTGATGATGATGCTGAAATTGTTTTAGGTTTAAAGAATAATGATGTCGATAAAAGTGTGTTAGCAGATATTAATGCTTCTAATGTAAATACAATTTTTAATACCGAAAGAGTAAAACAAGGGGATAGCTATTTTATTCCAGCAGGAAAAATTCATGCTATTGGAGCAGGTATTTTGGCAGCCGAAATTCAGCAAACAAGCGATATTACATACCGTGTTTACGATTGGGATCGTAAAGATGCTAACGGAGTACAAAGAGAATTACATACCGAATTAGCCCAAGAGGCTACCAAATCGTTTTCCTCAAACGGAAAAAGTGATTACCAATTAACCCAAAATGAAACTTGTAATTTAGTGAATTGTGATTTCTTTACAACTAATATTTTTGAAGTAAAAGGCACAGAATATAAAAGTTATAAAAACCTTGATAGTTTTGTGATTTTTATGTGTGTAGAAGGTGTTGTAGAAATTAAAGTAGAAGATAGTAATGAACTGATTAAAATGGGAGAAACCATTTTAATTCCTGCTAATACAAAAGAGGTGGTTTTTAGTGCTCAACAATCTAAACTACTAGAGATCTTTATTGCTTAGTCTTATGATATGGTTGTAAAATTACGAGAAAGTCTTAATTAATGATACATTTGCAGAATAGAAGAATATATTATGTCATTAGAAAGAGAACTACAACAACGAAGTGGCTCAAAGTGTGAGCTAAGTGGAAGCGAAGAAAACTTATCAGTTTTTATCGTTCCAGATGTAAAAGAGAACGGATTAAAAACAGCATTATACGTATCTAAAACCTGTATAGAGCAGATGAATGATGCAGATACTATTGATGCCAACCATTGGAGGTGTCTTAACGATAGTATGTGGAGCGAGCACGACGCTGTGAAAATTATGGCGTGGAGAATGCTTAATCGTATTAAAGCAGATTGGACTCAAGATTTATTGGGTATGATGTATATGGAAGAAGATTTGTTAGAATTAGCACAAGCTTCTGGTGATGGTGAGGATGATGAAAATAAATTAGTACACAGAGATGTTAACGGTGTTATTTTAGAACACGGTGATTCTGTAGTATTAATTAAAGATTTAAAGGTAAAAGGCTCTAGTATGATTGCTAAGCAAGGTACAGCTGTTAGAAACATTAGGCTAGATCACGAAAACGAAACTTACATTGAAGGCCGTGTTGGTGCTCAGCAAATTGTAATCATAACAGAATACGTTAAGAAAACTTAATCGTTATTTTTTTTATTAAAAAAATCGAAACTAAGAGGTATTAAAAACACCATAAATAAGTATTTTTTGGTTACTAAACCGTAAATAGTTAAAGCTGCTAGTAACACCATTAGTATTATTTTGTACTTATATTTCATTTTGTAAAAATATGAATTTTTACAATTCCTTTTTTTATTCCGAAATGAAATTGCACAGGTTTAAATGAAATAATATACAGGTTTTCATAATTTTATTTAGAGTTCTGATACCTCTTAGTATTGATATAAGATTATTAAATTAATCTCATTATTTATTGATTTAGTATTTGTTGATTGTAGCTTTTAAAGGGGAGTTTTAACAAGACATATCTGCAATTATCTTCCATTCACCATTTATTTTTTTGAAGATGATCATAAAAACACCATTGGCATTTCCAACTTCACGTTTTAGATGGTATTCACCCATCACCCAATAATTATCACCTTCAATTTTTGAAATATCATTAATCAAAAATTTTAAGGTGCCGCTTTCTGCTTTTGTCGGATAGCCTTTCTTGTAATTCGCTAAGGTTTGATGCCAGCCTTTAGTAAGTCCATTGCTACCATAAAACTTAAGCGAATCGCTTTTCCAGTAGCCTTGCATAAATCCTTCTAAATCGTGGTTGTTCCAAGCAATCTCTTGTGCTTCCATTACTAAGCGTATGCCTGCCTCAGCAAGTTCGTTAGATTCGCTTTTGTGCGTTGTTTCTGTGGTAACGTCTGCCTTAATACTAATACAGCTAAAACACGATAAGGCTATGGCAAAGACGAGAATATATTTCATAAGAATTGGTTGTTGTTTATCATCTAAAAATAACAACTAATTTTCTAAAGAATACCCTTTTGTTGTTTTAAAAACGCATCGGCTTGATTTTGTATTAGAATCCTTGCCTGCTTTCGTTTGTAGTTCATCAGCGCTTCTTCATCTGCAATTTCTTTGTAGACTTTGTTATTAATTTCATTATCGGTTTTTAAAAGGAGTTGGCGTTCAGCAACCTTTTGCATGGTCCAGGTTTGAATCGTGGTTTCTTGATCTTGTAATTTATAATCGAATTCACCTTTTGAAGCTAATAGTTTGGCTATGATTGGAGAGGTTTCAATCGCTAAAAACAATAGAAAAATAAAGAAGGATGGTAACCAAAGTAATTCGCCTAAAGCGGTAATACGTGCCATTAAACCATCAAAATTATCAATAATAGGTTGTGATGTTTCAATATTAATAGTATAATCTGCTTCAAGCGTTGCTATTTGGGTTTCAAGCGCTTCGATTTTAGTTTTAGTATCAGATTTTAATTCTTGTAACTCGGCTAATCCAGCATCATGCTTGTCGCGCTTTTCCTTATACACAGGACCTTTGCCCAAAAGTTTAGAACCTGCTGTGCCTTCAGCTTCTGAAATATAAGTATTATATAAGCCATTGACTTCCGCTTCTTTGACATCAATTTGAGCATTTAAGCTTAAAATTTCACTTTCAAGCGTAGCAATTTTAGGACTAAACTGTTCCGCAATTTGATTCTGGTTCGCTAAGGTTAAATCATTTTTTTGTTCTAATAAAACTTGATTAATTTCTTTTTCAAAAATCTTTAATTCTAATGGTTTTGAAATGACTACAGCAATAATAAGTGCTAAAAAAAGTCGTGGAGTCGCTTGAAGGATTTCATCTAAAATATTGTCGCGCTTTTTAATCGTTGAAACAATATAGCGGTCTAAATTAAAAATGAGTAAACCCCAAATGAGTCCAAAGAAAATTGAAGTATAGAGATTGTCAAATACGGTAAAAAGGGCATAACTAGCTGCAATGGTTGCCATAACAGCGGTAAAGAAAACGGTAGCTCCAATACCAGCATATTTGTTCTGTTCACCAATGGAGCAGTCGTTTAAAATGTCGGTGTCAGCGCCAGAGCAAAGGATAAAGAATTGCTTTAACATAAGTGTTTGTTTTTTGATTGACCTAAAAATTAGGCTGATTGATTGACTATTAGAACGCTAAAACATACTTTTTGTTACATGTTTAGATGAAAAATGCCTCATAAATTGAGGCTTTAGATAAAAAAGTAATCTGTATTTTTATAAAGTTAGATTTGTAATACCATACTTTTTAAATAATTTTGCTAGTTTAGAAACATGAGATTTTAATTTCTCTGAAGGTCTATTATCTAAGGCTAACTGAAAAGATGGATGCTCTCTATATTTTCCATTATACTCAATTGTAGTATATCTAATATCGTTTTTAACAAGATATACCTCGATATCATCTTGATATTCTGGTGATTTGGCTGGCTTAGACCTAAATTTCTTTGAATCTTTATTTTTTGAGAAAACAAAAGTATTCTTAATTTCAATTGGTGATAGGTTTGCTATTACAGATTCTAAAGTTTTTAATGAAACAGCTTCAAAGTTTTTAAAAGTATTATCCTTACTTATGGAATAAGTACCATCTTCAGAAATAGTAATGTAAACCAAACGTTTTGTTGCTGTTTCTTTAATTGGTTTTTCTAATGTGTAGGTTTCGATTGGTATGATTATTGGATCATTCTTATCTAAAAGTTCTAAAGTTTTGATCATTTTAGGTGAAGATTTTAGTGTAAACATTTCGGTTTTTTCTTCTTCTGGTGTTAGTTGATTGTAAACTTTGTAATAGGATTTTCCATCTTTATTTATTTTAACGTAAGGAGCAAAAGGAGTTATAGGCAATTCTACGGATTTTTGATCTTTTTCTGATAATTTATAGATATAGTGTTTTCTTAGCTCTAACCATAAGTTGTTCATTTTACTCTTCTCAGCTTTTGTTTTATGAAGAAAATGGGGTTTTGTATGTCTAAAAGTTTCGTATTGCTTAAACTTCTTAAGATATTCTTTTTTGATTTCTGAATCATTAAAATAATAATCTTCTATGCTATTAGCATTTGGTCCACCATTAGATGTTTTTTGTTTTGCAGGAGGAGGTGGTGGTGGAAATTTTAAACCTGTATTTTTTAATTCATCATCTGCAATTGGTAATTCTACAGAATTTTCTTTCTGTGTTGAAGTCATACGTTTATAGATTCCAACATATTTAATTAAGTCTTTTTGTTTTACGATAGGATAATTCGCTGTTTTACCGTTGCGTTCGTCTTCTTGAGCAGCTAGCGTTTCTTTTTTTAGTTGTTTAGCCCAATCATTGTATTCTGCCACTTCCTTTAGTGTTGGTTTTTCTTGGATTTCTTTGTCTTCGCCTACTTTTTTATCAGGTGATACATTATTTCTACGATTAGATAGCTTTACAACATACTTTTCATTAACATCTAATTGTGTTAGGATATCTGTACGCTTACCTTTATTATTTGCTGCAATAGCTTTTGCTTCTTTAGCAGAAATTTCTTCATCATTTAAATAGAAAGAAGCACCTTCGTTTTCCATCTCTATTATAAATTCTAAAAAGGAAGGATTGTATATACTTTGAGTGTCATTTGGGTTGGGGCCTCCTTTAGATGTTTTTTGTTTTGCAGGAGGTGGAGGAGGTGGAGGAAAAGTCGCTATTTCTTCTGCTGTTAACTCATTACGTTTTTTGTAATATGTTTTACCATTAAGGGTAATTTGCACATAAGGTTTTATTGGTGAAATAGGTCTTTTTACTTTTGCTTTATTTTCTTTAGACATTCTAAAATATAGGCCTCCTAAATCTGAAAACATATCATCTAACCCTTCTTGTTGTTGCTTTGATTTGTTAATGTAATGTGGTTCAGTAGTTCTAAGCGCTTCATAGATATCGTATTTTTTTAAATAGATTTCAACAACGTTTTGGTCTACATAATTAATTTGCAACTCCTTCGCTTTTTTTAATTCATCTTTAATGTGTTCAACATGGTCAATAGTGGATGATTCTTCTTTTTCAACATATTCCTTTTCAGCAAAACTGTAAAAAAGAATCGCAATAATGGGAAGTACCAATAAAGTACTTAGCCAAATTCTGGTTTTTGAGGTTTGTGTTTTCATAACTGTAAATCGTTTTTTGATTGATGAATAATTGATGGCACTCGTTAATTGATAATCTTGAGTGTTTGATGAAAATTGTAATAAAATATTTTGATACGTTTTTGTGTCGGCTCCTTGTTTTAAAACCGCTTGGTCTGCTAAAAACTCATGATTGAGTTTTATATGATGTTTCAATATGTAAATTAGAGGGTGAAACCAAAATACAATCTGTAAGACTTCTAAGAATATAATATCAATACTGTGTAATTGTTTAGCATGCGTTTCTTCATGCAGTATAACTTCCTCTGGTATGTTAAGCGATTCATATCTAGTTTTATTAAAAAAGATATATCTAAAGAAGGAATGTGGAATTGTATTTTCTTGAAGCAAAACATAAATAAATGAACGCTTTTTGATGTTTTCATTCTTAGAAATACGCCGCTGCATTTTTATAAGATTTATAATAAACCGTGATGTAAACACTAAAACTCCAAATCCATAAATTAACCAAAGTGTGGTTTCTAAATTAAGGAAAGGAGCCGCTTCAATTGGTGCTTCAACAAAATCAGGTTCTATATTTATGAATGTAGGTACAGTTTCAAAAGTAGTTACAACGGGTTCTACATATTCTATTATAGTTAATGTTGGTATTACTATGGCCAAAACAAATACACTTAACAAATAAAAGCGTTTAAAGTGATGCATTTGTTGACGTTCTAAAAATAGAAAGTATACTATCCAAAACACGAATAAGCAAGCCGAAAATTTTAAGATATAGATTGCCATATTACTTGTTTTTTATTTCTGTATCAATAATCTTTTTAAGCGCTTCTAACTCTTCTTTTGTTAAATTTGTTTTACGTGTAAAGAAGGATGCAAACTGTGAAGCACTATCATTAAAGAAAGTTTTAATAAGCCCGTTAACATGCTTTGAAAAATAATCTTCTTTTTTAACGAGCGGAAAGTATTCTCTCGATTTACCAAAGGTTTTATAATCAATAAAACCTTTACCAATCATTCGTTTTAGTAAAGTGGCAACGGTTGTAGTGGCAGGTTTTGGTTCCGGGTAACTCTCTAGCAAATCTTTCATAAAAGCTTTATCGAGCTTCCAGAGGTGTTGCATTAGTTGTTCTTCGGTTTTTGATAGTTGCATGCTCTACGTTTTTAGAATTAACTCTACAAGTGTAGAGTTGGAATTAAGTGTGTGAATAGTTTTATTAAGTGATTAGTATTGGATGTTTTAAAATGAAAAAGCCCCATGATTAGTAATAATCACAGGGCTTTTTTAAATTGGATAAGCTGTTTTTAAGTCACTTATTTATTTTGATAATTCGGTGAAATATTTGTAAAACCAAGGAATAGTTTGAATTCCTTTGAGGTAATTCCATACTCCAAAATGTTCGTTTGGTGAGTGAATCGCATCGCTATCTAAACCAAATCCCATTAAAATTGTTTTACTATTTAATTCTTTTTCAAAAAGCGAAACAATAGGAATACTTCCTCCGCTACGTTGTGGAATTGGTGTTTTTCCAAAAGTTTCTTCATAAGCTTTTGAAGCTGCTTTATAACCTAAACTGTCAATAGGAGTCACATAACCTTGTCCACCATGATGAGGCGTCACTTTTACGGTTACACCTTTTGGAGCTATATTTTCAAAATGTGTTTTAAACAATTCTGTAATCTCTTCCCATTCTTGGTTAGGCACTAAACGCATAGAAATTTTAGCATAAGCTTTACTTGCGATTACTGTTTTTGCACCTTCACCTGTATAACCTCCCCAAATTCCATTAACATCTAGTGTTGGACGGATAGAATTACGCTCGTTAGTAGTGTACCCTTCTTCCCCGTAAACAGCATCAATATCTAATGATTTTTTGTAAGCATCAAGAGAAAATGGCGCTTTTGCCATTTCAGCACGTTCTGCATCCGATAAGTTTTCAACCTTATCATAAAATCCAGGAACAGTAATATGATTATTTTCATCATGAAGTGAAGCAATCATCTTTGTTAATACATTTATAGGGTTTGCAACTGCACCTCCATATAACCCTGAATGTAAATCTCTGTTTGGTCCCGTAACTTCAACTTCTACATAACTTAAACCTCTAAGTCCTGTAGTAATAGAAGGCACTTCTTTAGAAATCATTCCGGTATCAGAAATAAGAATCACATCATTGGTTAACTTCTCTCTGTTTTCGGCAACAAATTTTGCAAGATTAACGCTGCCAACTTCCTCTTCACCTTCAATCATAAATTTCACGTTACAAGGTAATTCGTTATTCGTAGTCATGTATTCCATGGCTTTCACATGCATATACATTTGTCCTTTATCATCACAAGCACCACGAGCAAAAATCGCACCTTCTGGATGTAATTCTGTAGCCTTAATTACAGGTTCAAATGGTGGTGAATTCCATAAATCTAAAGGATCTGGTGGTTGCACATCGTAGTGACCATAAACCAAAATAGTTGGTAAATTTTTGTCTATAATTTTTTCACCGTAAACAATAGGGTAGCCTTCTGTTTCACAGATTTCAACATGGTCGCAACCTGCTTTTTCAAGACTAGCTTTTACTACATCTGCAGTTTTTAAAACATCTCCTTTATAAGCAGAGTCAGCACTGATTGACGGTATTTTTAATAAATCGATAAGTTCGCTTAGAAAACGATCTTTATTCTCTTCGATATAAGATTGAATGGTTTGCATAATTAAGAATTCGGTTTGTAACAAAAGTAAGAATTATAAGATGGATAAGGGTGACTGCTCTCAATTTTAAGTTTTATTTAAATGGAATTTATTTAAGTTTTTATTGTGTAAAATAGTTCTGGTAATCAATTGTTTATCTTTTATATGTGAAAAAAATCAAATTCATTGTTAAAACTTGAATATTTAATATTTGTATATTAAAACTATTGTTTATATTTGCATCCCAATAATAATTGGAGATCCTGCAGGCGTGGTGGAATTGGTAGACACGCTAGACTTAGGATCTAGTGCCGCGAGGTGTGGGAGTTCGAGTCTCCCCGCCTGTACAGAGTAAGAAAAGCTAACTTTAACGAGTTAGCTTTTTTTTGTGTTAATAAATCTTATTAGGTTGTTATGCTGATCATTATAAGAGGTTAATAGTGTTTTTTAGTTTTAATAATCGACTTAGCTTACCAAAAATACCATTCGTCTACAGAGTGCTTTGGTCCATCGATTTTCTAACTTTCTTCCTTTGTCTTCCAACTACATTTGTAGCAAGAGAATTCCTGATAAGTGAATTTATTCTGTAATCTAAATGTAGCGTTATGTTAATTTTAATATTTTTCTCAATACTTTTAATAAGTTGTATTCTTTCTTTATTAGAATATAAATATGCTAATTATTTATATTATTTTATGAATTTGTATCATGTTATTTCTAATCATAGTGATGTAGTCGTTAAGACTAGTAATCCAATAAGGGTTAGTTCTCAGAAAGATACTCTTTATATAGATAATAAAATAAAAGAGGCAAGTAAAGAACTTAAAAGGAATTTAAATCACTTAGATCTTATCACAGGAATTGAAGAGTCTTTTATGAAGGTCGCTTCTAACGATAGTTGTATAGAGCGATTACAGGAGTATTTGAAATTAAAAAAAGAAATTCAATTAAAAATTATTGAATTATCTAAACTTATGGCGGACTATCAGATTAATAAAATTGAGTCATATTAAATTAAAATAAATGATTTTCTTTAAAAAAAGCTCCTAATTTTTACAGAATATTATATTTAATTAAAGTATATATGTAATAAGTAATTATATCAAATTTTTGTACGGAAATTTGCATTCTAAATTTAGAAAGTAAAGAACGTATTATGAAAGAGGGATTTTCTAATAAAAAAGCTTTGTTGTCTTTGGCAATTGGTGGTTTTGGAATAGGTCTTACAGAGTTTGTAATTATGGGGATTTTACCCAATGTGGCAAATTCATTAGGAATTACGATTCCAGAAGCGGGTCATTTTATTTCGGCTTATGCTCTAGGAGTTGTTGTAGGGGCTCCTTTACTAACTAGTTTTAGTTATAAGTTTCCTGCCAATCGTATGCTTTTATTTCTTATGGTTTGGTTTACTGTTTTTAATACGCTTTCTGCTTTTTCTACAAGCTATAACATGTTACTTATAATGCGTTTTCTATCCGGTCTCCCTCATGGAGCGTTCTTTGGTGTTGGAGCTGTAATTGCAGGCAAACTAGCCAAAAAAGGGAAGTCAGGTCAGGCTATTGCTATTATGTTTTCTGGACTAACAGTTGCTAATGTTATAGGTGTTCCTATTGGGACTTATTTAGGGAATCAATACCATTGGAGTGCTTCTTTTTTAATGGTAGGTGTTGTTGGTGTTATTACTCTAGGAAGTATATTTTATTGGATGCCACATTTTGAAAAAGAAGGAAATCAGCCTAAAGATGAAGATCATAAAGGACTTAAAAATCCTGAATTATGGGGTGTAATTGCACTTACGACTATTGGTACAGGTGGATTTTTTGCGTGGTACAGTTATATAGCTCCTTTATTAACTGATGTGGCTCATTTTTCTGAGAATGTAGTTAGTTATGTGATGATTCTTGCAGGATTAGGGATGTTTTTTGGTAATTTTTTAGGAGCAAAAATGGCTGAAGCGTTTACGCCTTTACGCTCTGTTATGATTAGTCTTTTGGCAATGGCTGTTGTTTTAATAGCCAACTCATTTTTTGCTTCAAGTTCTGTTATGGCTCTAATATTTACGTTTTTAATTGGATTAATTTCTTTTAGTATATCGACTCCTATACAAATGGTTATTATAAATACAGCTAAAGGTGCAGAAATGTTAGGTTCTTCAATGAATCAGAGTGCCTTTAATATGGGTAATGCTATGGGTGCGTATTTAGCTGGATTACCAATTGCTTATGGTTATAGTGTTACGTCATCTTCATTGGTTGGTTCTTCCCTTGCGTTTTCTGGTGCTGTAATTGCAATTACAATATTGCTTTATCGACAACAAAAAATTAAGAAAAAAAAATAGACAATTAGTTGTTCTAATCTATAGTCGAAAATTGTTTTTAAAATGCTTTTACCTGATTTATGCTTTTAAGAAAATAGTTAAACTTAAAGCACCATGAGCACCAATCACTAAAGATTGTTCTATGTCTTAGGTTTTTGAAGTGTCTATTATAAAAATATCATAATCAAATTACGACTGTGAAATCTTATTATAGGTATTGTGAATAGTAAAATCTCTATTAAGTGTATTTGCCAGATTTATAGGCTGCTGGAGTTAAGCCTGTAGCAGATTTAAACACTCGAGAGAAGTGATAGCGGTCAGAAAAACCTAAATTAAAGGAGATATCTTCAATAGATTGATTGGTGTGTTCAAATAATTCACAAGACTTAGCAATCTTTCTGTTTTGAATAAACTTGTGAAGAGTTGTATTCATTTCATCTTTAAATAAACGAGCAAAAGAATTAGGCGCCATATTTATAAGAGATGACATTTCTGTATTGCTTAATTTATTAGCAATATTAACTTCGATGTAGCGGATAACTTTTAAAACACGCTCGTCTATGTTAATAGCTTTCCATAATTCTGGACCTATATTAGTAAGCGCTTCTTTAATAAAAGCTTGTAGTTTTAAATTGAAGGTAAGTTTAAAATCGCTATTTTCAATTTTTAACCGCATAGTTAAATATGCTAATCGATCTCTTAAATAATCGGTGAGTTCAATTTTTATAATTCCTGGGTAAACATTATCAAAAGGAACACCTAAATTAAAATGAGCAAAGAAATGAATGAGGAATTTATCTTCATAATCTATTTCATTATGATTGGTGTTTAAATGTTTTCCGGAGACATGGATGCCTTCGTTATAGATTTTGTGTTTAGTGTAATGTGTAGAAAATGAAGTAAAAGGCGGAATGATATAGATGTAATCCGGATCCATATCAAAAATATTGTCTTGATGAATTAATTGTCCACCAGCATTTTTATTCCAATAAATCCTCCAAAAAGGAAAGACCATCTCATGGCAATCCCATAAATCGAGGAGCCAATATCTACAACATAATAGTTTTAATTTAACATCAATAAAATTTTGATGATTCTGTGAAGGATCTCCTAATTGAATGTCTTTTACAAATTTCATAAATCTGTAATGTTTGAATTGGATACAAAAATACAGATTTTGAATATTTAATGAAGCCTATTAGGTAGGTATTTTTGTTACAACAATTTATTTGAATAGATATGAAAACAATAAAACTTCCATTAGAGGTAGAAACAGAACTAAAGAGTGTGTCAACCGTTGCCGGTTATTTATGGCAACGTGAATGGGCAGAAAGAAATGCAGGAAACATATCAATGAACTTAACTTCATTCTTTAAAAAAGAAGAAGTAGAAGGAATTGGTACAGAAGTTCCTTTCGATTTTCCTAAAGAATCAGCTGGTTTTGTACTTTATATTACTGGTACTGGTTGTTATTTAAGAGATTTAGTAGACATGTTAGAAGAAGTTTCTTGTATTCTTTACATTAACGAAACTGCAACAGCTTATTCTATTATTTGGGGTGGAAAAAGACCTAATTTTGGACCAACTTGTGAATTAATTTCTCATGCAAGTATCCATTTATTTAATTCTATTCATCACCCAGAAAACTTAGCGGTTGTGCATACACATCCACTTGAGTTAATCTGTATGAGTCATCATGAATTGTTTGATAATGAAGAAGAATTAAACAGACAAATCTGGATGATGTGTCCTGAGGTAAAAGTATTTGTACCTAAAGGAATTCACTGTACTCCTTATGCTTTATCTAGTACAGCTGCTTTGGCAGAAGTAACTATGGAAGCTTTTAAAACAAGAAATGTTTCTCTTTGGGAAAAGCACGGAGCAACTTCTACAGCACCAGATGTAATGAAAGCGTGGGACTTTTTAGACGTAGCAAATAAAGGTGCTAAAATGTTAATGATGTGTTGGGCTGCAGGATTTAAACCAGCTGGTTTATCTAATGAGCAATTAACAGAATTAGAACAATTTACATAGGACTTAAAAAATTTATATATAATGAGTAGACTTATAGGTAGATTACCAAAAATAGGAATTCGCCCTGTTATAGACGGACGTGAATTAGGAGTAAGAGAATCTTTAGAGGTTCAAACGATGGATATGGCCAAAGCGGCTGCAAAATTAATTGAAGAAACATTACGTTTCCCTAGTGGAGAAAAAGTAGAATGTGTTATTGCAGATACTACAATTGGTGGTGTTGCTGATGCAGCAGCTTGTGCAGATAAATTTAAAAGAGAGGGGGTTGAGGTCTCATTAACAGTAACTCCTTGTTGGTGTTATGGAACAGAAGTTATGGATACAGACCCATTATTGCCTAAAGCAGTTTGGGGATTTAACGGAACAGAAAGACCAGGAGCGGTATATTTAGCTGCTGCCTTAGCAGGATATTCTCAAAAAGGATTACCAGCTTTTGGTATCTATGGTAAAGAAGTTCAGGATGGTGGAGATCAAACCATTCCTCAAGATGTTTCTGAAAAAATTATACGTTTTGCAAAAGGTGCTTTAGCAGTGGCTCAAATGAAAGGAAAATCTTATTTATCTATTGGATATAGTTCTATGGGTATTGCTGGTTCTATGGTTGATGTAAACTTTTTACAAGACTATTTAGGCGTAAGAGCAGAATTTGTAGAATCTGTTGAGTTGTTAAGACGTATAGATGAAGGTATTTTTGATCAAGAAGAATATGCAAAAGCATTAGCTTGGACAAAAGAAAACTGTAAAGAAGGAGAAGATAGAAACAATCCTGAAGCACAAAAAACGCGTGAGCAAAAAGATGCTGAGTGGGAAAAAGTTGTGAAAATGACTTTAATCTGTAAAGATTTAATGAACGGAAATCCTAAATTGAAAGAGATGGGATTTGGTGAAGAATCTAAGGGAAGAAATGCTATTATGGGTGGCTTCCAAGGACAACGTCAGTGGACAGATTACCAACCAAACGCAGATTTTACAGAGTCTATCTTAAACTCTTCTTTCGACTGGAACGGAATTCGTCAGGCATATACATTTGCAACAGAAAACGATTGTTTAAATGCAATATCTATGCTATTTGGTCACTTATTGACAAATAAAGCACAGTTGTTCTCAGATGTACGTACCTATTGGAGCCCAGAATCTGTAGAACGTGTTACAGGTAAAAAATTAACAGGTTTAGCAGAAAACGGAATTATTCACTTAATCAATTCTGGTTCTACAACTTTAGATGCTACTGCACAACAATTAGATGCAGACGGAAATCCAACTATGAAACCTTTCTGGGATATTACAGAAGAGGATGTTACAAGATGTTTAGAAAACACAAATTGGCCACCAGCAACTACAGAATATTTTAGAGGTGGAGGATTCTCTTCTCAATTCTTAACAAAAGGAGAAATGCCTTTAACAATGTGTAGAATTAACCTAATTAAAGGAATTGGGCCAGTTTTACAGATTGCAGAAGGGTGGAGTGTAGTGTTACCAGACGACGTACATACCGTACTAAATGAAAGAACCGATCCAACTTGGCCAACAACTTGGTTTGTACCTAGAACAACTGGTACAGGATTCTTTAAAGATGTGTATACAGTAATGGCGAAATGGGGAGCAAACCATGGTGCTATTTCTCACGGACATATTGGTGCAGATTTAATTTCATTAGCGTCTATGTTACGTATCCCTGTAAACATGCACAATGTTTCTGAAGATGATGTATTTAGACCAAGCGCATGGTCTGCTTTCGGTGAAAACTTAGAAGGTGCAGATTATAGAGCATGTGATAATTACGGACCTTTATACGGTTTTAAGCATTAAAAATTCAAGCATAAAAAGAAATAGGAAGGATGCGTTTAGTTTGTTATTAGTTGTTTAGCCTTCCCTATTTAGATAATGAAGCTTACCCTTGTAATAGAAGAGAACTATTAAAAAGGGAAGCTTCGTTATCATTTTTAATTTTCCAAATCAAATCACGATTCATAAGTTATTCTTGACACTAAATCAAGAAGCTTCATGTTAAATAATACTTGTTTCTATTACTATTAGAAGTGGGTACAGCAAATCTTTCACACATGAAAAAAGTTATAGCAGTTATAGATATAGGTAAAACCAATAAAAAAATATTTTTATTTGACAAAACTTTTAAAGTCGTATTTCAAAATGCCATTCAGTTTAAAGAGATAAAAGATGAGGATGGATTCTGTTGCGATAATATTGAAGCCATAGAAAATTGGATTCAGAGTGAAATAAAAAATATTCAAGATTTAGGAACTTATCAAATAAAAGCCATTAATTTTTCAACTCATGGTGCTTCGTTAATATATTTAAATAAAGAGGGGAAACGTATTGCTCCTTTGTATAATTATTTAAAACCATTAGATGTTAACGATTTTAGTGATTTTTATGAGTCACAAGGAGGTGTAGAAGAGTTTTCTAGAAAAACAGCATCACCAGCTTACGGGATGTTAAATACGGGGCTTCAGATGTTATGGGTTAAGAAAAGTAAGCCAGAAATGTGGAAGCAAGTCAATGCTATTTTACATTATCCACAATATTTAAGTTATCTATTTACTAAAAAAATTACAGCCGATTTTACATCGGTTGGTGCACATACGGCCACGTGGGATTTTGATACCATGCAATACCACAATTGGCTTAAAGATGAAAATATAACACTACCAAAACCTTGTAAAGGAAATGAAGCCGTAATTACAGATGTTAACGGCGAAAACATTGCTGTAGGTCGTGGTTTACACGATAGTTCTTCATCTATTATTCCTATTTTAGAAAATGAAGAAGGAAAGGATTTTGTGCTTTTATCTACTGGGACTTGGATTATAACCATGAATCCATTCAGTAAAGAAAACCTAACACAACACCAATTAAAAAATAATTGTTTGTGTTTTATGACCCCCGAAAAACAGCAGGTTAAATCTTCAATGCAGTTTTTAGGGCGTATCCATGAAGTTTACATAAAAGCTTTAAGCGAATATTTTAAAGTAGATATTAATACGCATATGGATCTATCTCGTTTTAAATACCACACTTTGTAAAGAATTAATTGATCAGAATTCTCGTGTGTTTCTAGCCGAAGGAATAGATACTGATTTTGAAGCTCATTCAGAATATCTTCAAAAATTCTTGTCTTATGAAACCGCTTATTATCAATTAATTTATGAAATAAGTAAAAAGGTTATCTCTGGAATTGATTTAATTTCAGATGAAAACTCAAACATAAAAGATGTTTATATCTCTGGAGGATTTAATAAAAATGAAGTCTTTATTCAGTTTTTAAAATGCTTGAAAGATAACATTACCATTAAAATTTCCGATTGTAAAAATGAAAGTGCCTTAGGTGCAGCATTACTAATGAAAGATTATCTAAAATAAAAAAGTATGTTACAAAGTAGACGAATTTATTTACCGCCATTAAGTTTAATTGGGCCTGGGTCTTTAAAAGATTTAGGTGAAGAGTTAAAGGAATTACCTTACAAAAAGGCACTTTTTGTAACAGATAAAGTACTTGTAGATATAGGTATTGCGCAAAAAGTAATGGATGCTTTTAGTGAATCGGATTTAGAAATGGTTGTTTTTGATAATGTGCAGCCTAATCCAACAGTTAAGAATGTAAATAACGGATTAAAGTTATTAAAAGAAAATGATTGCGATGTTATAATTACACTCGGTGGTGGTTCGCCTCAAGATTGTGGTAAAGCCATCGGTATTTTAGCCACAAATGGTGGTGAAATTAATGATTATGATGGTATTAATAAATCTAAAAAAGTTTCTTTACCAATCATAGCAATCAACACAACTGCAGGAACTGCAAGTGAAGTCACAATAAATTATGTGATAACAGATGTAGAACGCCATATTAAAATGGTGATGGTAGATAAAAACTGTTTAGTCTCTATTGCTGTAAATGATCCTGAATTAATGTTGGGTAAACCAGCATCTCTAACAGCAGCAACAGGAATGGATGCTCTAACACATGCCATTGAATCTTATGTGTGTACAGGTGCTTTTCATTGGTCTGATGCTTTAGCTTTAGAAGCGATTAAATTAATAGCGTCTAGTTTAGAAGAAGCTGTAAATAATGGTGGAAACTTAGAAGCCCGTAGTAAAATGGCTTGGGGGCAGTTTATCGCTGGACAATCATTTTCTAATGCAGGTTTAGGTTTTGTTCACTCACTTGCCCATCAATTAGGTGGTATGTATGATATGCCACACGGAGTAGCAAATGCTATTTTATTACCACATGTAGAACGTTTTAATTTACCAAATTGTACGCATAAACTTAAAAAAGTAGCGAGAGCAATGGGTGTAGAGGTAAATGATAAAAATGATTTAGAAGGTGCTAATGCAGCAATAAAAGCTATTGAAAAATTATCTAAAGCTGTAGGGATTCCTTCAGGGCTTAAAGAATTAGGTGTTAAAGAAGATGATTTTAAAATTATGGCAGAACATGCGCTTAATGATGTGTGTACAGGTGGTAACCCTAGAACGGTAACTGTAGAAGATGCTATGGCGATTTATAAAGCTGCGATGTAATTTATAAAAGAAGCAAAAATGTTTTACCTTGTTGGTCTTTCATTTTTTAAGTATAATTATTTCTGTTAAAAGTCAAAATACATGAATACTAGAAAACCAACATTAGGTGAATTTATAATTGAAAATCAAGCTTCGTTTTCATACTCAAGTGGGGAATTGTCCCGTTTGTTAAATGCAATTCGGCTTGCTGCTAAAGTTGTTAATCATGAGGTTAATAAAGCTGGTTTGGTTGATTTATTTGGGAGTTCTGGAGATGTAAATGTACAAGGAGAACAACAACAGAAGTTAGATGTTTTTGCTAATACAACCTTTATTCAAGCTTTAAAAAATAGAAATATTGTCTGCGGAATAGTTTCTGAAGAAGATGACGATTTTATAAAAGTAGATTGTATTGATAACAACAATAGCAGTAAATATGTTGTTTTAATGGATCCTTTAGATGGATCTTCAAATATAGATGTTAACGTATCTGTTGGAACTGTTTTTTCTATTTATAGAAGAATTACACCAATTGGTAGTCCTGTAGAAATGGAAGATTTTCTACAACCAGGTATCAATCAGGTGGCTGCAGGTTATGTGATTTACGGTACATCTACAATGATTGTTTTTACTACAGGAGATGGTGTAAATGGTTTTACATTAAATCCGGCCATAGGGTCATTTTACTTGTCGCATCCTGATATGAAATTTCCTGAAACAGGAAGCATCTACTCGGTTAACGAAGGTAATTATACCCATTTTCCTATAGGGGTTAAAAAATATATAAAATACTGCCAGATGGATGAAGGAGATCGTCCATATACTTCAAGGTATATTGGATCTTTAGTATCCGATTTTCATAGAAATATGATTAAAGGTGGTATTTATATTTATCCAAACAGTACTATACATCAAGATGGTAAATTAAGGTTGCTATACGAATGTAATCCTGTTGCTTTTATAGCTGAGCAAGCAGGTGCCAAAGCAAGTAATGGTTATCAAAGAATTTTAGAGTTAAAACCTAAAGAGATACATGAGCGTGTGCCATTTTATTGTGGTAATACAGCTATGGTTGAAAAATTAGAGAGTTTTTTATTGGATAAATAAAAATTATTTTTTTTGAGTAAAAGATTATCTGCTATGACGATTTAAATTTTTTAAATTGATTAGTTGATGAGCTTTTTTTTGTTTTAAATATAAATTAAGTAAAATATTAGCTTATTAAGATCTTATCTTAATTCTCGACATTTAGAACAAATCATATTTAATTTTAAATAAGTAAAGGTGCTCAATTGAGCACCTTTACAGTATATAGGGATGTTGTTTATTGAGTTAGTAATTAGAGTTTTACTAACTTTGTTGTTAATGTTTGATTTGTTTCATTTTCAATTCTAACAATATACATTCCTGAATTTAAAGATGAAATATCAAAGCTATCTGTATTGGTAAATTCACCTTTAAATGATTTTACTAATTTTCCTGTTAAATCATATACTTCAAGATTAGAAACATTAGCATTAATACTAAAAGATGTTTGCGTTGGATTAGGATAAATACTAAAACTAGATAATGCTTCATCATCAACACTTAATGCTACTGAAGCTATATTTCCTAAGATTCTAAATTGCCCAGCAGGTATTGTTATTGTACTTGTAGAATTACTTATAGTTGTACCGCCTGTAGCATCCATTAAATCAAACCATGTTGTTGTTACTTCACTAGGAAAATTAGTGTTTACCGTTTGAGAAACGACATCAAAATTCGCTAAAATAATAACGTTTCTAAGCTGAGAAGTCGGTATAGAATTATCATATACATCAATTCTAGGTGTTAAATCACCAGAAGTAATGGTGTAATCGCCTTCAAATACAGGTTCTTCAATTTTTAACCTATGTAACTTAGACCAATCGTTATAAATTTCACTTCTTAAAGCATCAGTGATCCAATTGTTTGTCCATTGTGGTTGTGGTTTAGTAGAAAGTTTACAACCATCGTTACTGTAACTTCCATCGCTACAAGTAAAAATTGAATTCTCCATTCCAAGTTCTCCAAAATGCCAAATCATTTTTGGACCAGGAATCATTACAGAAACCGCACCTAAAGCAGACATTCTAGATAAAGCCGTATTAAGATCTTGCACATTATGAGATGAATTGCTAGTGTTACCATAAGCAATGTTTTTATACATTAAGCGCTCTTCATCATGGCTTTCAGCATAACCAACGACGCGTGGTCCATTAAAACCAGTATGGGCATTATATCCCATTCGGCTAATGTTTTTATTACCAGTTTCTGCCATTGTTAGCTCACTGTAGGGTGAATTCATTATGCCCCACATCATAATTCCTTTACCTTCATCTAGACGATAATTTGCCCATTCTTTTTCTTCGTTATCAGAACCTAAATGTTCAAAAATAACGTAGTGATCAGGGTCTGTATCCCAAGAATGATCTGCATACTCTTTTAAAACATCAACACGATCTTGTTGGTAACTACCCGTACAGCCTTCGTCTCCACCATCACTACCATTACCACAATTTTGAGTAAATCCTTTGGTTAAATCCCAACGGAATCCATCAATATTATACTCCTCAATCCAAAAATCTACAACTTGTTTTACATAGTTTTTAGTGTATGTAGAACTGTGGTTAAAATCATTACCAACACTATATGAGTGTGTAGGTAAAACATTAAAGTATGGGTTTTCTGTTGAAGGTCCTCCCCAACCATCACCATCAGGATCATCCATCCACATTCTAACCATCGGATTTCTACCGTAAGCATGGTTAAATGCAATATCTAAAATCACTGCAATACCGTTTTGGTGGCAAATGTCTACGAGTTCTTTAAATTTTTCTTGACTACCATAAAATTTATCAATAGCCATATGAAATGCTGTGTTATAACCCCAACTTTCATTGCCTTCAAATTCCATAATTGGCATCAACTCAATGGCATTGATGTTTAGATTTTTAAAATAATCGATGCGATCTATTAGGTCTTGAAAGTTTCTATCCGTGTCAAAATCTCTAATTAAAACTTCATAAATCACTAAATCTTCCTTAGATGGTTTATCGAAATCTGAGACTTGCCAATCGTATGATGTTTGGCCGGTTTGTAAAACAGTTACTTCAAACTCTTGACCTGCCGGATATATTGGCATATTAGGATATGAAGTTTCTGGGATGTATTGATCATCAAAAGGAGATAATACTAGCGGAGAATAAGGATCTGCTACTTTTACCAATGCTGGTGAACCAGATATAGGACTTGCGTCTCCAACCCAATATTGATAAGTTTCAACTTGTTGAGAAGTTAAACCTGTTAACTCAAGCCAAAACTGATCTGTAGCGTTATCTTTTTTCATAGCATATTCATTAGACGCTTCCCAATTATTAAAGCTTCCTAAGACATATACAAAATCTTTATTTGGTGCTGTTAATACTAAAGTTGCCTTTGAATTGTCAGTAGAATTGTAATTAATACCATCTTTTAATCCTGTTGGTAATGTTTCAGATATAGTATTGTTTACAATAATTGAAAATGGTTTTATGATGTTTACACCATCTTGAGTAATAACTAATTCACAAGATTTATTTTCAGTTAAATTTGTAAAGATATACCCATTATAAAAGGTTGTACTATTTTGTGTGTGGACGCTAACGCCATCAACAAAGAGTTCATAATCAGCATTACCTCCTGTGTTTTGTGCTAAAATCTGAGTGCTAGCGCCATTATCTACAACTATAATACCGTTTGAGCTAGAAGAAGGGTTAATCATATTAACTTGGAAAGCACCAATATTAAATATGAAATTTGAACAGTCAGTAGCCTTTAGTTCTTGGTCTCCATTAGGACTTCTAAAAACCATTCCCATTTTGGTAACAAGGCTTTCTTCTTCACTTGTTAGACTAAAATAAGTGTTAGGTGTAAAAGTAATGCTCCATGTACCATCATTATTGTTGGTCATTTCTCCAATACCATCATCTTCTCCCCAGTTTCCAACAACGCCAATGCCATATTCATCACTATCATTACCAACCCCTAAATGAGCATATACTTTTGAAGGGTTACTAATGCTGTTACAATTTGTATCACTACTATTAATATCTACAGTTATAGTTACAGACTCATCAATTAATATTGGACTAGGATTTGTTGTTACTTGTGCTATTGCAATTAAGGGTAATAGCAATAATATATTAAGTAATATTTTTTTCATAATATTTTTGATATCTAAAAAAAGGCTATGAGTTTTCATAGCCTTTTTCATTGTTAAAATTATATTATTCTACAGGGATAAGAATATACCCACCATCTAAGTCATTAAACCAGATGTTGTAAGTTCCTGCAGTTACAGGAATATTAGCTCCTCCTAATTCACCAAAACCACTAAGCGCATTTGCACTACCCCAACTTACATCCCATGCATCGTCAGCTCTAAATTTTAGTTCACCATCAGCTAATTCTACACCGTTTATGTTCCATATATGTTGATCAAAAGTAGATTGAGTCATGTCTGCATCTGCATCCCAACCACCTGCGGTAGCATCTCCAAGGATACCTATAGTAGTATAAGTTGATGCAGCAGAAGCATCGTAATCTACTAGAGCATAAGTCATTTCTTCAGTGTTAATAGTAAATTCATAATACCCATCTGCAGCTATAGTGAAAGCACTTGGATCTTCTCCCGAACCATCGTTAACTGCTGCTTCATTTTCACCTGCACCAGCACCCCATTGTGGTTGCCATTGTCCTAGTTGTTCTAATAATTTAAAACCTTCTCCTCCACTAACAAAGTAGCCTTTGTAGCTAAATAAGTTTTCGTTATCAGAATGTCTAATTAAAGCGGGGTTATTATTGTTTTCGTTCCAACCTGGTGCTGTAGCATCTCCAACAAAAAACAGATTTTTAAAAGTTTCTTCTACTGTTTCTCCTCCATTGATAAGTTTTAGGTTTAAGGCTTGAGTTTCAGAAATTATTTCTAAAGTCGCATCCGTTCCTAAAATGGCTCTCACTCTAAAATAAACATTACCAGTATCTGACATTTCTGTAGCATCATCACTATCTAAACCAGCTTCTTCTGCATAGCTTAATAAGTCACCGATTGTTACTGCGTAAGAGTTGTCTGTAGTTGTGCCAATAACTTCTGTATCTGTAAAATCACCAATTATAGATTTTTGTAATTCATAATTAATATTTGTCTGTATATCAAAATCAGCATCACTCCAAGTAAAACGCTCTCCTATGTTGCTAGAAGCAGAAGGTATGAGAATGTATTCTTCTAAGAAAGCATTCGTAAATGTTAATTCTCCCGTAGGTTGTGCTATATATGTTATGCTATCGTCACTTTCACAAGCATTGAAGCTGATTACGGTGATAAGCAGTAGCGCTAGATATTTAATTGTTTTCATAGTGTTGTTGTTTATATTAGTTTATTAATACCCGTTGTTTTGAATTAAGTTAGGATTTGTTGAAATTGTATTTGTAGGGATAGGAAATATGTTTCTAAATGCACCTACAGAAGATCCATTAGCTTGGTTTCCTTTAAATGGCCATAAGTAAGAGTTTGTTGTAAAATAGTTGTAACGAATTAAATCGGTACGTCTTTGGCCTTCCCAATACAACTCTCTAGAGCGTTCGTCTAGTACAAAATCTAAATTTAAATCTCCCGAAGTAATATTTCCACTTTCGCTAGCATAACCTCTTGTTCTTAATTCGTTTATTTTTTCAACAGCTGTGCTTAAGCTTCCTCCTCCACCTCTTAAATGAGCTTCCGCGTAGTTTAAATAAATTTCAGCTAAACGTATAAGAGGTAAATCTGTATCAACAAAATCACCACTTGTATCGCTTCCTTGGGCACCGTTAGAATCAATGTTTTTAAATTTAGTTACAGCATAACCTTCTGCAAAAGGAGGAATACTTCCTATTTCTAAACTCTGTCCATCAGTATAAAACATACCTCTTTTATCACCTTCTGAAATAACAGGATCAAAACTATAAGTTAGATTAGCTAAATTAAAAGTCACTAAGTATGTGCCTGCTGTTACTGCGATGTTATCACCACCAAATTCTAATATACCATCAGCGCCAGTGTCACCATAATTATTACCCCAGTTTTCATCAAATCTGAATTTTAATTCTCCATCAGGTAATTCAACATATAATTTGTATAAGTCTGTAGAAGTTTCGTATAATTTTACATCTTCATCTCCCCATTCATTTAAATCACCTACAAGTCCCCAGTTAGAAAGTGTACCGCTAAGTTGACTATTTAATTGAGGGATATTAATGCCCCCTGATTCAAATTTTTCAACTAAAGCTTTGGTTGTTCTTAAGCCTCCCCAACCACCGTTGATACCTAAGCTTAAAGGATCCATACTTCCACCTGTTGCAGCGTGAACTAAAAATGTAGAGCCACCAAAGGTTTGAGATTGAATACCATCAAAGTTGGCTACAAAAATAAATTCATTTTGAGCTCCGTTAGTGTTGTTATCTGCTAAGAATAATTCATCATAAGCATTCCCGTTTCCGTTGGCATCAGTTGTGTTAATAGTGTAAGAAGAGTTCAGTACGTTTTCAGAATATGTAATACAATCGGTATATCTAGGTGTTCCTGTCCATACTTCTGCATTTAAATATAACTTAGAAAGTAATGCCCATGCAGCTACTTTATCAACTCTACCGTATTCATTTGAATCTAATAACAAATCTTGAATTTCTAATAATTCAGATTCAACAAAATCAAAAAGTTCAGTTCTAGAGCTTTGAGAAGGTAAGTCTGTAGTAATTTGTGTTACTAAAGGAACATTAGCATAAAAATCTATAAGATTATAGTACGCAAATGCTCTTAAAAAGCGAGCTTCAGCAATAAATGTTTGAGATTCTCCTTCTGGTAATTCAGATGCATTTTTAATAAACGCATTAGTAAAAGAAACTTCTTGTGCTAAACGCACGTACATCGCTCCTGTAAAATCGTTTCCAGCAGACCAATATAAACCATGTAAATCTGGTAAACCTGCGTCTCCCCAACCCACTACAGCGTGATCTGTTGTTAATTCATTTAAGTTGAATAACATACGTGTATATTGAGAAAATCCTTCGTCAATATCTGCAATATCAGCTTGTCCAGAAGGACCTTGTTGACCTGTTAAGGCTAAACTTGCATAAAGCTTAGCAAGGGCTCCTTTTGCTTCTGCTGTGTTTGCAAAAACATCTTGTTCTGTAAAACTATCTGGATCAATAGGATTTTGATCTAAATCATCATGACATGCAGTCATAAAAAGTGAGATAGTTACTATAAATATAATTTGTTTCATTCTATTTTTCATAATTCAAACTTTTTTAAAAATCTACATTTACTCCAAAAACGTAAGATCTAGGTCTAGGGTAGAAGTTACTATCTATACCACCAGAGATTTCTGGATCTAAACCGTTGTAATCCGTTATTGTTGCCACATTTTGAACTGAGCCATAAAGTCTTAAAGTCATATTCTTAATTGCATTATCTAAGGTGTAACCTAAAGTAATGTTATCAATTTTAAAGAATGAAGCATCTTGAACATAATGGCTGCTTAAAAAAGTGTTTTCATTAGATTGATTTATAAATCCATTTTCTAAATAACTTGAGTGTAAGTTTGTTAAGAAATTATTTGTTGTTGGTATTACACCATCTAAGTAAGAGTTACTTGCAGATACATCATTGTATGCATAATTTCCAATATTTGCTCTGGTTACAACAGCTAAATCCCATTTTTTATAGCTTAGGTTCGTGTTTAATCCCATAATAATATCTGCATAAGGATCTTTGTATAAGTATTTATCCTCATCATTTATTACATTATCTCCGTTTCTGTCTACAAAGGCACCTTCTATTGGTTTTCCATTAGTATCATAAACTTGTTGGTATACATTAAAACTGTATGGTGCTGCACCTTCAGTATGTATCTGAACGTTGTTACCTGTTCCTGCACTAATTCCTCCTGCGTCTTGATCAAAAGGTAAATTTGTGATCTCATTATCATTGAATGAAATATTGTAATTAACAGACCATTCAAAATCATCAGTTCTTACAGGTATTAAATTTACGGCAAACTCAACACCACGGTTTTGCATATCACCAATGTTTTTCTGAATTTTAGAACCGAAATTTGTAAACGGATCTACAGAAGCAAAAGCAATTAAGTCTTTAGTTTCTTTTTGGTATAAGTTGACCGAACCAGAAACTCTTCTATCAAAGAAACTATAGTCTAAACCGACATTAAAAGTGTTACCTATTTCCCATCTTAAATCTTCATTTAAAGGTTCTGGTCTGTAGGTTTGGTAAAAAGAATTTCCAAATTGATAATTAGCCGTAGATTGACTTCCTGTATATCGTGTTAAAAATAAATAGTCACCTAAACCATTTACGTTACCAACTTCACCATAACCAACACGTAATTTAAGTTCATTTACGTTATTGCTATCGTTTAAGAAATCTTCATTGTGTAAATTCCAAGCTAATGCAACAGAAGGGAAGTAACCCCAACGATCATCTGGGTTTAATTTTGAAGATGCATCGGCTCTTAAAGTAGCCGTTAATAAATATTTACTATCATAATCATAATTTAAACGACCAAAATAAGATAGCAATACATTTTTAGATTTGTCTATAAATTCAAAATCATTTCCATCTTCTTCTGCTTCACTATCATAACTAAAGTTATCATACTCAAAAGATTGGTAAGAATACCCAGCAACTGCTGTAATATTGTGAACATCTTGAAATGATTTTTTGTAGGTAAAATACGCGTCAAATAATTTATTTGTAGACTCATTAGTGTAAGTGCTTCTCGATCCATTCCAAGTAAGGTCTGATGTCGGAATTAACTCAGAGACAAGCGTTCTGCCATGACTGTTAGATTGGTCAATACCAGTACTTATTGTTGCTGTTATATCAGGAAAGAAGTGTAGTTTGTAATCTGCTTTTGCATTTAATACAAAACGTCTTACTTCAGAACTATCATCTTTTAAATTTTGTAATGCAACAGGATTTGTGCCTGCTAATGTAGGTTGATTACCTGTTGAAGCATCAATCCATGAGAAATAACCTGCGTAAGGTGAGCTAGAATCATATATAGATTGTGTTGGATCAAAATTATTAGCACTACCAATAGCGCCTCGATCTGCAAAGAAATTTTCTGTATAGTTTCCTCTTGCTGAAATATCAAGTTTTAAATGGTCATCAAATAATTTTGGTGATAAATTTAAAGACGCTGTTGTTCTTTGAAAATTATCGCGTTTTAGATTCCCATCGTGATCAGAATGTCCTAAAGAAACCCTCATTGGTACACCAAATAAACTACCTAATGCACTAAATGAATGATCTTGTCCAAAAGCTGTTTGGTAAATTTCATCTTGCCAATCGGTGTTAGAGTTGCCTAAAAGTGCGAGAGTAGCTGCATTTGCGTTAGGATGGCTGTTAACAATACTTCTAAATTGATCAGCGTTTAAAACATCAACTCTATCTACAGAAGTATGAATTGTTGTAGAACTTGATGCGCTAAATCTAAACTCAGAGTCTTTACCTTTTTTAGTGGTAATCATAATAACTCCATTCGCTGCTCTAGATCCATAAATTGATGTTGCAGAGGCATCTTTTAATACCGTCATGCTTTCAATATCATTCGGGTTAATAAGGTTTAGAGGATTTCTAGATCCACCAATACCTCCTTGATCTAAAGGAATACCGTCTAATACAATAAGAGGATTACTAGATAGGCTTAAAGATCCATTACCTCTTATTACAATGTTTTGACCATCTCCAGGAGAACCACTTGCAGAAGTTACAGAGACACCCGCTACTTTTCCTGAAATTAATTGTTGTGCAGAAACTAGAGGGCCTTGATTAAAATCATCAGCCTTTAATAGATCTGCGGCACCGGTTAAATCATCCTTTTTTACAGAACCATAACCTATAAGAAGCACCTCGTCTAATTGAGCTGCATCTTCAGATAAGATAATGTCTATTGGAGATTGACCGTTAAACACAACTTCTTGTGTGGTGTAACCAACATAAGAAATTACTAAAGTTTCACCTTGACTTATTTCTATCATGTAGTTACCGTCGAAATCTGTCGATGTTCCTCGGGACGTACCTTTGATAATGACATTAACACCAGGTAGAGGCATGGCGTTTGCTTTATCTGTAACTGTACCAGTGGCAGTAGATTGTGCCATCAAGGTTGCTGGTAATAATATCAGACAGAATAGTAAAGCATTTAAGATTGTTTTCATACAATATGTTTAAGTTAATTGCTTAGTTAATTAGTTTATATTTTCACTTCTCGGGTTAAAACTATGTAAATTTAACGTGAATTGGCTATTAAAAAAGATGATAGAAGTCACGAAAACGTTTGCGTGTTAAAAACTTTTAAAATAAAATGATATTATTAAGAATATTATGTAAAAAATAAAGGATTTTTACTTTTTAGTACTAATATTGGGATATTAATAATATTCTGAATTTGGTTTTTAACTGAATTAATGACAAATTTATAGTGAGAAATGAGAAAAAAAATCACCTTAAAACAAATAGCAAGAGAATTAGATGTTTCAATCTCTACAGTATCGAAAGCTCTAAAAAATAGTAAAGAAATTAGTGCAGATACGATTCAAAAAGTGCAAGCTTTTGCTAAATTGTATAATTACAGACCAAATAATATTGCCTTAAGTCTTAAAAATAGAAAAACTAATACTATCGGAATTATTATTCCAGAAATTGTACATCACTTTTTCTCTAAAGTGATTAGAGGTGTGGAGTTGGTGGCTAACAAAAGAGGTTATAATGTAATCATTGGTTTATCTAATGAATCCTTTTCTAAGGAAGTTATAAATATGGAAATGCTTGCTAATGGCAGTATCGATGGGTTTATCCTTTCAATGTCTAAGGAAACGTTGCTGCAACAAGATTATCACCATTACAATGAAACCATGAATCAAGGAATGCCTATTGTTATGTTTGATAGAGTAGTATCTGAAATTAAATGTGATAAAGTTATAGTTGATGATTTTAATGGTGCGAAAAATGCAGTGCAAAAATTGATATCTAATAATTGTGAGCATATAGCTCTTATTACAACAAAAGATTATGTGAGTGTTGGTAGGTTAAGAACGCAAGGATATTTAGAAGCATTAGAAGAAAATAAAATTACACCTCAAGCAGAATTAATTCTAAAAATGGATGATACCTTAGATTATGAGGTTCATTTAGAAAAATTAGAAGATGAAATTGAGCAGCTTTTTAATGCTCATAAAGAGATAGATGGTGTGTTTGCAGTAAATGAATTATACGCATTATCTGCTATGAAAGTAGCAAGAAGAATGGGATTAAATGTACCTAATGATATACAGGTTATAGGTTTTACAGATGGTGTGCTTTCAAAACATTCAACACCTAGTTTAACTACTGTGAGTCAGCATGCGCAATTAATGGGAGAACGTGCTGCGGACCTTTTAATAGATAAAATAGAGAAAGAGTTTGAAGCGGAAGAAGAGCAGTTTCAGACCATTGTAATTAATACCGAATTAGTAGAGCGAGAATCCACCAAATAGAAATTTAACATTGCCGTTTTAAAATCTTTTATATCTTTGTACCATAATCAAAACTTATATTTTCACTTCTCAATGAAAAAAGTTTTGATAAGCTAAGCTTGTCAGAATAGTATTAATATTAATATACTATTTTAATGGAAAAGCGTAGATTAAGTTTCTGGCAGATCTGGAACATGAGTTTTGGATTTCTAGGAATTCAGATGGGTTTTGCCCTTCAAAATGCCAACGCAAGTAGAATACTTCAAATTTTCGGAGCAGATATCCACGAACTGTCATGGTTTTGGATTATAGCACCCCTTATGGGATTAATCGTTCAGCCTATTGTAGGGCATTGTAGCGATAAAACCTGGGGAAAATTCGGTCGTAGAAAACCTTATTTTCTAGTCGGTGCTATTTTAGCATCTGTTGGTTTGGTACTTATGCCACAAGCAGATATGTTTATTGCATTTTTACCAGCACTTTGGGTTGGAGCAGGAATGTTAATGATTATGGATGCTTCTTTCAATATTGCCATGGAACCTTTCCGTGCTTTAGTAGGAGATAATCTTAGAACCGATCAACGTACTGCAGGTTTTAGTATCCAGACAGCTTTAATCGGTTTCGGAGCTGTAATTGGGTCTTGGTTACCTTATGCATTAACCAATTGGTTTGGTGTTTCAAATGAAACTGTAGCAGGTGTTGTACCAGGAAATTTAATTTGGTCTTTTATTATAGGAGCAGTAATGTTGATTATTTCAATTTTAGTAACTGTGGTTACGACTAAAGAATATTCACCAGAAGAATTACATGCTTTTGAAAACGAACACCAAGACACTGATAGTCTTAAAATTCCTGTAGAAGAAAAATCTAGTCTTTTAGATATTTTAGAAGATTTTAAAAAAATGCCAACAACCATGCGCCAATTAAGTTGGGTGCAGTTCTTTTCATGGTTTGGTCTTTTTGGTATGTGGGTATTTGCCACACCAGCAATTGCACAACATATTTATGGATTGCCAATTACAGATAGCAGTAGTTCTGCGTATCAAGATGCTGGCGATTGGATAGGTATTTTGTTTGGTATTTATAATCTTGTATCTGCATTTTATGCTTTCGCATTGCCTTATATCGCTAAGAAAATAGGGAGAAAACGTACCCATTCTATTTCATTAATTATTGGTGGACTCGGATTACTTTCCATTTATATTATGCCAGATAAAAATTGGCTTATTATTTCTATGATTGGTATCGGTATTGCTTGGGCAAGTATTTTGGCTATGCCTTACGCTATTTTAGCCGGTTCTATTTCACCTAAAAAGATGGGGGTTTATATGGGGATTTTTAATTTCTTCATAGTAATTCCACAAATAATTAACGCATTAATTGGCGGACCTCTTATAAAATACGCTTATGGTGACCAAGCCATATTTGCATTAGTAATGAGTGGTGTCAGCTTTTTAATCGCTGCAGCTTTAGTATCAAAAGTAAAAGACGTTGATGACGTTATTCAAAAATAAAAGTAAATGAACAAAAAAGGATTCATATTCGATTTAGATGGTGTCATCGTAGATACTGCAAAATATCACTTTTTAGCGTGGCAACAACTCGCTAAAGGTTTAGGTATAAATTTTACAGAGGAAGAAAATGAACAACTTAAAGGGGTTAGCCGTGTACGTTCTTTAGAAAAAATATTAGCATGGGGAAATAAAACCATTTCTCAAGAGCTGTTCAATGACCTTATGGGAAAAAAGAATGAAGAATATTTAGGTTACATCGCAGAAATGGATGAAAGCGAAATATTACCAGATGTACCAAAGGTTTTAAAGTTTCTAAAAGAAAATAAACAACCCATCTCATTAGGCTCGGCAAGTAAAAATGCGAGAACAATTTTAGAACGTGTTCATATCATGTCTGATTTCGATGCTATTGTAGATGGAAATGATGTTACAAAAGCAAAACCAGATCCTGAGGTGTTTTTAATAGCAGCTAAGGAAATTAATATGAAGCCAGAAAATTGTATTGTTTTTGAAGATTCAGTGGCAGGAGTAGAAGCTGCGAACACAGCAAATATGATTTCTATCGGAATAGGAAGCAAAGCTATTTTAGGTCATGCGGATTATGTATTCAATGATTTTACAGAAATATCAGAAGATTTTTTAAAATCTCTAATAGAAAAATAAATTAAAAATAAGTATCTCGTAAAGAGGTTTAAAATATCATCATAATGAATCTAGATTATATCATACCAAACAATTGGTCAATCTTAGAAGAAGGATTCGATCCTCAACAAGTTAAGGCATCAGAAAGTTTGTTTAGTATCGGAAACGGAGCTATGGGACAACGTGCTAATTTTGAAGAACACTATTCAGGACCAACATTTCAAGGTAGTTATATCGCGGGTGTATACTATCCAGATAAAACTAGAGTAGGTTGGTGGAAAAACGGTTATCCAGAATATTTTGCAAAGGTATTAAATGCACCAAGTTGGATTGGGATTAATGTTTCTATTAATGGAGAGGCTTTAGATCTTCATACGTGTAAAAATGTAGAAAATTTTAAGCGAGAATTAAACATGAAAGAAGGTTGGTTGTCAAGAAGTTTTACGGCAACACTTCCAAATGATATAGAAGTAGAAGTCAATGTAAAGCGTTTTTTAAGTTTAGATATAGACGAATTAGGTGCTATTGATTATTCTGTTAAGCCATTAAATGCAGATGCAACTATAACTTACCAACCTTATTTAGATAGTGGCATCACTAATGAAGATACTAACTGGGACGATAAGTTTTGGGATACCGTAAAAGTATCTCAAGAAGGTGAAAAAGCGTTTATAGAAGCTAAAACCATGAAAACTGAGTTTTATACCTGTACGTTTATGGAATCGCAATTATTTCATAATGGAAATCAAGTAGAAATAGCTTCAGAAAAAGAAGAAACAGATACGACTATTGCATTTTCATATACACAAAAGGTAACTAAAGGCGATACATTTTCTATCCATAAATTTGGTGGTTATACAGTAGATCGAAATCTTGATAAAACCGAAGTAATTACGGTAGCAAAATCAACTTTAGATAAAGCGACCTTAATAGGATTCACTAAATTATTAGAAGATCAAAAACAAGCATGGGCTAATATTTGGGATACCGCAGATATCACAATAGAAGGCGATGTAAAAGCACAACAAGGTATTCGTTTTAATATATTTCACTTAAATCAAACCTATTTAGGCACTGATAAAACCTTAAATATTGGTCCAAAAGGGTTTACAGGTGAAAAATATGGTGGAAGTACGTATTGGGACACAGAAGCGTATTGTATACCATTTTACATGGCAACAAAAGACCAAAGTGTTGCAAGAAATTTATTAGCTTACAGACATGATCATTTGCAAAAAGCTATTGAAAATGGTGAAAAATTAGGCTTTAAAAATGGTGCTGCATTGTATCCTATGGTAACGATGAATGGTGAAGAATGCCATAATGAATGGGAAATTACATTCGAAGAAATCCATAGAAACGGAGCTATCGCTTTTGCTATTTTTAACTATTATAGATATACTGGAGATTATAGTTATATCCCCGAAATGGGATTAGAAGTACTTATTGGTATTGCAAGATTCTGGCATCAACGCGCCACATTCTCTACGAATAAAAATAAGTATGTTATTCTAGGTGTAACGGGGCCAAACGAATATGAAAATAACGTAAATAATAACTTTTATACCAACTATATCGCGCAATGGTGTATTAAATATGCAGCTCAAAGTATAGAAAAAGTAGAAGCAGAGTACAGTGCGGACTACACACGTGTAATGGATAAAACCAAGCTATCTAAAGCAGAAGTTAGCGAATGGTTAAATGTTGCTGACAATATGTATTTTCCTTATTCTGAAAAACATAATGTATACTTACAGCAAGATGGTTTCTTAGATAAAGAATTAATTACAGTTACAGATTTAGATAAGTCGCAACGTCCAATTAATCAAAAATGGTCTTGGGATAGAATTCTACGTTCACCATATATAAAACAAGCCGATACACTTCAGGGGATGTATTTCTTTGAAGATGAATTTACAACGGAAGAATTAGAGCGTCATTTCGATTTTTATGAACCATTCACCGTTCACGAAAGTTCTTTGTCACCATGTGTACACAGTATTCAGGCGGCTAAGTTAGACCGAATGGACCAAGCATATACATTCTATTTAAGAACTTCGCGTTTAGATTTAGACGATTATAACCACGAAGTTCACGAAGGATTGCATATTACTTCAATGGCAGGAACGTGGATGAGTATTGTAGAAGGTTTTGGAGGTATGCGTGTTAAAAATGACACCTTATCATTTGAACCAAAAATTCCAAAACAATGGGATGGTTACTCTTTTAAAGTAAATTTTAGACACCAAGTTGTTAAAGTAAGTGTCAATCAAAATGAAACGAAATTCGAATTAGAAGGCGATAAGGATTTACAGATTTTTGTCAACGGAAAAGAAGTGACTATCAGTCCTAATAAGTTAATGACGGTGTAATACTGTAGATTTAGTCGGTAGTTAAGTGCAAACGAAGTACAAAACCAAATAAATTTAATATCCTGCAAGGTTTCTAAAACCTTGTAGGTATTTTTTCATAATGAAATGAAATAGAATAAATTTTTCGTTGCGTTTGAAAAAATAAACCTTGTAATTATAAGTTTTAATATGAAGCAAATAATTCTATTCTTAGCATGTATATTTTCCTCATTTTTAATTAATGCACAAAATACAGAACGCACATTTCAATCCTTCGCTTGGGTAAATAAAGGGGTTCCATCTATAAAAGTAAATGATGGTGTTTATATTTTTCAAGCTTATGCTTCAGAAGTGGTAGAAACTTCATTTATTCCAAATGGTGAAACTATAAATTCAGATTCTCATGCCGTTATAGCAAAACCTAATTTTTTAATTTTTGAAGTTTTAGAAGGTGAAGAAATTATAGATCTTAAAACAGATGGTATTGCTATCAAAATCACTAAAAATCCATTTCAAATTTCATATTACTACAAAGACAAACTCATAACATCTGAAAAAGGAGGTTATGTTAAAAACGACAGTCTAGAAACCATAGAATTTAACCTTACTAAAGATGAGGTTTTATATGGAGGAGGCGCAAGAGCTTTAGGTATGAATCGTCGTGGATATCGACTTCAGCTTTATAATAGAGCGCATTATGGTTACGAAACCCATAGTGAATTAATGAACTTTACTTTGCCAATTGTATTGTCTTCTAACCAATACATGATTCACTTTGATAATGCACCAATTGGTTTCTTAGACTTAGATAGTAAAGGCGATAATACGTTGAAATATGAAACGATTTCAGGACGTAAAACCTATCAAGTCATCGTAGGGGAGTCTTGGTACGACATCACTAATAATTATACAAATCTAACAGGGAAACAGCCTATGTTGCCACGTTGGGCTTTGGGGAATTTCTCTAGTCGTTTTGGGTATCATTCGCAGGAAGAAGTAGAAATGACTATCAATAAATTTAAAGAAGAAGAAATTCCGGTTGATGCTATCATTCTAGATTTATATTGGTTCGGAAAAGACTTAAAAGGAACGATGGGGAATTTGGAAGTCTTCAGAGATTCTTTTCCTGATTTTGAAGGCATGGTAAAACGTCTTAATAATAAAGGTGTAAAAACCATAACTATTACAGAACCTTTTGTGCTTACTACGTCTAAAAAATGGGAAGAAGCTGTTGAAAAAGATGTTTTAGCTAAAGATTCTATAGGGAATCCTGCTAAATATGATTTCTATTTCGGAAATACGGGACTCATAGATATATATAAACCCGAAGGCGAAAAATGGTTTTGGAACATCTATAAAGATATCGCTAATATGGGTGTTGCAGGTATTTGGGGTGATTTAGGAGAGCCAGAAGTACATCCAAGTTGGGTACAACATCATACAGGTTCTGCAGATGAGGTTCATAATATTTATGGACACGATTGGGCACGATTAATCCACGAAGGTTATCAACGTGATTTTCCAAATACAAGACCTTTCATTTTAATGCGAGCAGGTTATTCAGGCTCACAACGCTACGGTATGATTCCATGGTCTGGAGATGTTAACCGAACTTGGGGAGGTTTACAAAGTCAACCTGAAATTGCTCTACAAATGGGAATGCAAGGTTTGGCTTATATGCATAGTGATTTAGGCGGATTTGCAGGTGCTAATTTAGATGATGAATTATATGTGCGTTGGTTACAATACGGAGTTTTTAACCCTATTTTTAGACCACACGCGCAAGAAGACGTACCAAGCGAACCCGTTTTTAGAAGTAAAAAAGCAAAAGCATTGGCCAAAGAAGCAATTACGTTGCGTTATAAATTATTGCCATATAATTACAATTTGGTTTATGAAAATAACCAATCTGGTAAACCTTTAATGCGACCTTTGTTTTTTGAAGAAGCGGATAATGTAGCTCTATTTAATTATTCAAAAACCTATTTATGGGGAGATGCTATTTTAGTGTCACCAGTTTTGGAAGCTGAGCTTACGGAACAAGAAATCTATTTTCCAAAGGATAATGTATGGTTCGATTTTTATACCAATGAAAAAGTAGAAGGTGGACAAAGCAAAACCGTTCAACTAAAAGAAAATACGATTCCAACTTATGTAAGAGCAGGTGCTTTTATTCCGATGGCAAAACCGATGCAGTCGACAACGGATTTTAATAGTGATAATTTTGAGTTACATTATTATTTCGATTCAAGTACGCCAAAAACTACATACAAATTATACAATGATAACGGACTTGAAGCCAATACAGAGAATTTTGAATTATTAGATTTTAAAGCTGCATTTAAAGGGTCTAATCTGCAATTTAAATTCGAAACAAGTAAGGATTCTCAGTTTGAATCGAAAACTAAATCAATAGATTTAATTATTCATAATATTCTAGAGAGTCCAAAAAATGTAAAGATTATTGGTAGTAAAATTCCTTTCTTTTATAATGAAGAAACAAATACATTGATAGTTCCTGTAACTTGGAATACTTCCGAAGTAAAAGAAATTAAAATCAAACTAAAAAAATAAACGAATGCACATAAAAAATCTTATCTTAATTGCTCTTGTTTTTACGGTGTTTGTCGGTTGTAAAAATGAAGTAAAAGAATCGCCAAAATCAGAAGTAATTAAAACGGAAATGAAGAAAAAGGAAGTCGTTTATCAGGTTTTTACACGTTTGTTTGGAAACACAAATACCACCAATAAACCTTGGGGAACTTTGGAAGAGAATGGTGTTGGGAAGTTTAATGATTTTACAAATAAAGCTTTAGCTGAAATTAAAGATTTAGGAGTCACTCACATTTGGTACACAGGTGTTCCGCATCATGATGTGATTACAGATTACACTAAATATGGCATTTCAAATGACGATCCAGATATTGTAAAAGGAAGAGCAGGTTCACCATATGCGGTAAAGGATTATTATAATGTAAATCCGGATTTAGCGATAAATATTGATCATAGATTACTAGAATTTGAAAACTTAATAAAGCGTTCTCATGAAGCAGGATTAAAAGTGATTATTGATATAGTGCCTAATCACGTGGCTCGTAATTACCAAAGTTTATCCAACCCTGAGGGTGTTACCGATTTTGGAGCAGAAGATGATAAAACCAAAACTTACGACGTTAATAATAACTTTTATTACAATCCAGGTGAAGCTTTTAAAGTACCCAAATGGAAAAATGGTTACCAACCTTTAGGTGGTGAAAAAACAGTTTTAGCAGACAGTAAGTTTGAAGAGATTCCGGCAAAATGGACTGGAAATGGCTCAAGAGCATCGCAACCAGATATGAATGATTGGTACGAAACCGTAAAGGTTAATTACGGAATTAGTCCAGATGGGAGAAAAGACTTTGACGAATTGCCAGATGGTTTTGAGAATGAAAATTACAAAAAACATTATGAATTTTGGAGTGATAAAATTGTTCCTAGTTCATGGATAAAATTTAAAGATATCGCTCTGTATTGGACAGAAAAAGGTATTGATGGTTTTCGTTATGATATGGCAGAAATGGTGCCTGTGGAGTTTTGGAGTTATATGAATTCTCATATAAAAATGAAAAATCCAGATGCCTTTTTATTAGCTGAGGTTTACAATCCAAGTTTATATAGAGATTATATTAAAAGAGGTAAAATGGACTATCTCTACGATAAAGTTCAGTTGTACGATACATTAAAAAACGTGGTGCAAGGTCACGGAAGTACAAATAATATTCCACCAATTTTAAATGAATTGCGTGATATTGAACACCACATGCTTCACTTTTTAGAAAACCATGATGAGCAACGTATTGCAAGTCCCGAATTTGCAGGCAGTGCAGTTAAAGGAAAACCTGCAATGGTGGTTTCTGCAACTTCGTCTACAGCACCAACGATGATTTATTTTGGACAAGAATTAGGAGAGCCAGGAGCAGAAGATTTAGGTTTTGGAGATCCAAGCCGAACCTCTATTTTTGATTATGGATCTGTGCCAAGTCAAGTGCGTTGGGTAAATGATTATTGGTTTGATGGCGGACAATCTACTGAAGCAGAAAAAGAACTTCGTGATTTTTATAAGCGTTTATTAAACTTCACCATTAATAGTTCTGCATTGATGGGAGATTATCAAGATATTCAATGGTATAATCAAGAACATACGGAATGGTATAACGATAAAGTATTGTCTTTTGTGCGTTGGAGTGAAGATGAGAAGTTGATTATTATTTCAAATTTTAATGCAGATAATGCGTACGGATTTGAGTTGCAGTTACCTGAAGATTTAGTTCAGAAATTAAAGCTTCAAGATGGAGAATACGAAGTAAAAGATCAATTATACAATACCTATACTTCAACATTAAAAGTTGTAAATGGTAAGGCTGAAGTAAGAATTGATGTGAAACCTTTAGAGTCTTTCATCTTAAAAATCAAATAAAGTCCTAGCCGGTCTTACAATAATAAACAATCGTCACTTCGAGTGAATTTGAAAAGTATGAACAAATTTATATCGAGAAGTAATAATAAAAACACATGAAAAAACTAATTTTATTCACCATAATCCTAATCACCTTGAGTTGTAAAAATAAGGATACAGAGAACAAGACAACTGCTGCAGAGGTATCAGATGTTGTAGAAACGCCATTTGTTTGGGAAGGTGCAAATCTATATTTTTTATTGACAGACCGTTTTAATAACGGTGATACGTCTAATGATCTCAATTTTGATAGAACAAAAGAAACAGGAAAGCTGAGAGGTTTTGAAGGTGGAGATATTAAAGGGATTACACAAAAAGTAAAAGAAGGTTATTTTACCGATCTTGGAATTAATGCTATTTGGATGACGCCAATTGTAGAGCAAATTCATGGTGGAACTGATGAAGGAACAGGAACGACTTATGGTTATCATGGGTATTGGACTAAGGATTGGACTACTATTGATCCAAATTTTGGAACCAAAGAAGATTTGCACCAGTTAGTAAAAGAAGCACATGCTAAAGGGATTAGAATAGTGTTAGATGCGGTAATAAATCATACAGGTCCAGTAACGGAAAAAGACCCAGTTTGGCCAGAAGAATGGGTGCGTACGGACAAACAATGTTCTTACGATAATTACAACAATACCATCAGTTGTACGTTGGTAGCAAATCTTCCAGATATTAGAACCGAAAGTAATGAAGCTGTTGCTTTACCACCACAATTAGTAGAAAAGTGGAAAGCAGAAGGACGTTACGATCAAGAAGTAAAAGAGCTCGACGAATTTTTTGAGCGTACAGGTCACCCAAGGGCACCGCGTTTTTATATTATGAAATGGTTAACGGATTACATTACAGAATTTGGTGTAGATGGTTACAGAGCAGATACTGTAAAGCATACGGAAGAATATGTTTGGCAGGAATTTAAAGTAGAATGTGATTATGCGTTTGCAGAATTCAAGAAAAGCAATCCAGATAAAGTTATAGATGATAACAATTTTTATTTAGTTGGAGAGATTTATAACTACGGAATTAGTAGCGGTCAATTTTATGATTTTGGAGATAAAAAAGTGAATTATTTTAATCCACCAAGTTTTCAAAGTTTGATTAATTTTGAGTTCAAATACAATTCAAAAGATAAAAGCTATGAAGATTTATTTTCTAATTATTCTCAGATTTTACAGAATGAATTAAAAGGCTTCGGAACCTTAAACTACTTAAGTTCTCATGATGATGGCAGTCCATTTGATGCTTTAAGAAAAAAGCCTTATGTTACGGCTAATAAATTGTTATTGGCACCAGGAACAGCTCAAATTTATTATGGTGATGAATCGGCTAGGTCTTTAGTTATTGAAGGAACAGAAGGAGATGCAACATTACGCTCATTTATGAATTGGGATTCTATAGCTAATAATCCAACAACGAAAAAAGTATTAACGCATTGGCAAAAATTAGGACAATTTAGAGCTAAACATCCAGCAGTTGGTGCGGGAACTCATCAGATGATTTTAGCTTCGCCTTATTATTTCTGTAGAAGTTACCAATCAGAGGATTATATAGATAAAGTGGTTGTTGGTTTAGATCTTGAAAAAGGTAAAAAAGTAATTGATGTCTCTAAAGTTTTTCAAGAAAGAGTAATGCTGCGTGATGCATATTCTGGAGAAACAGCAACTGTAGAAAATGGAAAAATAACGATAGACTCAGGTTTTAATATAGTATTAATCGAAAAAAGATAAACATGAAAATTAAATTCGCCATACTTCTAATAACTATTGGTTTTTTCTCTTGTTCTAAAACAGAAAAAACAATTTTAGAAGCTAAGTCGCCAAACTCAGAAGTTGCCATTAGTTTCAATATTAATAATGAAGGACGACCATTTTATACGGTTCAATTCAATAATAAAACGGTTGTTGATACCTCTTACTTAGGTTTCGAGTTTAAAGATGCTCCTGCTTTTAATAAGAATTTCATAATTAAAAGCACGACAGCCTCAACGTTTAATGAAACATGGCAAATGCCTTGGGGAGAACAGTTAGATGTAGTTAACCATTATAACGAATTAAAGGTTGAGCTTCAAGAAAAAACAAGTCCAGAACGCTTTTTAAATATTGTATTTAAAGTCTATGATGATGGTATTGGTTTTAGATACGAATTCCCAAAGCAAGCACGATTAAAAGGTGATATTTTTATAACTGAAGAGCATACTGAATTTAATCTTACTGAAGATTACAAAACCTTTTGGATTCCTGGAGATTGGGATATTTACGAGCATTTATATAATACTACAAAGCTATCAGAAATAGATGCTTTAAAGCATGCTAATCATGCTAATTTAGCACAAACGTATATACCAGAAAATGCCGTAAATACACCTGTTACAATGGTTGGGAATGACGGAACGCATTTAAGTTTTCATGAAGCTTCTTTAGTGGATTATTCAGGTATGACTTTAAAAGTAGATACAGAAAATTTAAACTTAGTAAGTAATTTAGTAGGTTCTGAAAACACGGATTATAAGGTGAAACGTACCATACCGTTTAATACGCCCTGGAGAACGATTCAAATTGCAGATAATGCGCCAGATTTAATAGAATCGAAACTTATTGTAAATTTAAATGAACCTAATAAACTAGGTGACGTATCTTGGTTTAAGCCCATGAAATACACAGGTATTTGGTGGGAAATGCACTTGGGTAAATCATCTTGGGATTATGGGATGACGCAAGATATGAGTACATGGACTGACGGAGGGAAATCTAATGGAACACACGGTGCTAATACTGAAAACGTAAAACGATTTATTGATTTTTCCGCTAAAAATAACATGGGAGGTGTTTTAGTAGAAGGTTGGAATACCGGTTGGGAGCATTGGATTGGTTTTGAAGACCGCGAAGGTGTTTTTGACTTTGTAACCCCTTATCCGGATTACGATATAGATGAAGTAGTGCGTTACGGAAAGGAAAAAGGTGTAGATATTATTATGCATCACGAAACTTCTGCAGCAACGGAAACCTATACTAAACAACAAGATACTGCTTATGCATTGATGCAGAAATACGGCATGCATACCGTAAAATCTGGTTATGTTGGTAAGATTTTACCAAAAGGTGAATATCATCATGGACAATATATGGTGAATCATTATAATAACGCAGCAATTAAGGCCGCAAAATATGAGGTTGCTGTTAATGCGCACGAGCCTATAAAAGCAACAGGATTGCGTAGAACGTATCCAAATATTATATCGAGAGAAGGTTTAAGAGGGCAAGAATTTAACGCTTGGGCTACAGATGGCGGAAATCCACCAGAGCACTTACCAATTGTTGCTTTTACAAGAATGTTATCGGGACCGATAGATTTTACACCTGGTATTTTTAATATTAAATTTGATGAGTACAAAAAGGATAATCAAGTTAATACTACTATTGCTCAACAATTAGCATTGTATGTGGTGATTTATAGTCCGGTGCAAATGGCTGCCGATTTGGTAGAGCATTACGAAGCGAATCCAGAACCACTTCAGTTTATAAAAGATGTTGGAGTAGATTGGGAAACAACCAAAGTATTAAACGGTGAGGTTGGTGATTATGTTACTATTGCTAGAAAAGAAAGAGGAACAGGAAACTGGTTTGTTGGAGGAATTACAGATGAAAAAGCTAGAACTGTAGATTTAACATTCGATTTTTTAGGCGAGAATCAAGAGTATGAGGTTGTTATTTATAAAGATGGTGAAAATGCGCATTGGGATAACAATCCTTTAGATATTTCTATCGAAAAAATAGAGATTAAAAAAGATTCTAAATTAAGTGTGAAATTAGCTGAAGGAGGTGGTTTTGCTATCAGCTTAAAAAAGAAATAATAGCGGCTCTATTTGAGTTTAAATATTTGTTTTTACGTTAATTTTGCAGTGTAATAAATAGACCTAAGTTACGACTAAGATAATTATTCGTAACTTAGGTTAACATCAAAAATTAAGTGTTGGACATTAATAACCATATAGAATCTCCTTTTAGCATTAAGGTTAGTTTTAATAAATTATTAGAAAAGTATGATGAATTAATTCATGCTGATAATGACTTTATTGTTGCTAATGCACAGCGTGTGCTTAAAATTGCCGAAAACAACCCTATATTAAGAGAGGGTTTTAGCAAGTTTTCTGTATTTAAAACTTATGAAAAGGAAATCGAAGGGATTCTTCAGGATACCTTTAATCCGTTACTAACTCAAAATGAAATTAAAACAGCAGCTTTGCCATTTTATAATTTCATATTTAATCCTTCCGAGCGTTTTAAATCCATTATAAAAGCAGCGGGGAATGATTATGAGTTAGAAATACAAAATATGCCTACAGAGCAGATGTATATTACGGCTTGTAGTATTGTATTAAACTTCTGTTATGGATACTCATTAAATTTTAAGCGTCCATTTTTTTATGAAATTCCTGATGAAAACGGTGTTATGCATTATTATAAAATTTTATATAATGCAGATTTTACAGAAATAAAACCAAAACCTGGTACGCCAAAAATAACTCAAGAAGATTACGATGAGTTATTAGATAACTTTGATAATATAGATCTTTGGAAGGAAAAGTTTCCACCAAATAGTTATGAATTTGATGGTTTTATAATATCAAATATGTTTGATGTTACAGATGACCAATCGATCTCAAATATTAAATCGGGTTTAATTAAAGAAGTTAAAGGAGACGATAAAAATTTTTTCAATAATTTCCATGAAATATTTCGCTCACTTTTAGGCTTGAAATCTATTAAGGTCGGTTTTTCAATGTATAATAAAGAAACGGATACTTTTGAACGTCTTTATGGAGTAGGAGTAAATAGTTTTTTACTTAATGAATTAGATACAGCACAGTGTTCGGATACGCTTTGTGATTGGTCTTACAATAGACTACTTAATGAGAAGAAATATTTTTCTGTTTCAGATGTAAAAAAAGCATTGAAAAACACGGATTGTAACCCTCCTCATATTAAAGTTTTAGATAATCAAAATATACAAAGTGCCATTTTTGCACCCATAGCAAATGATGAGGGCTTAATGGGGATTTTAGAAATTGTTTCTAAAAAACCAAAAGTTTTAAATAGCATTAATGCAAATAAATTAGAGGACGTTATGCCGTTTATTGAGTCGGCTATTCAGCGTTCTAAAAATGAAGAGTCTAACTTAATTGAGGCGCTTATACAAAAGGAATGTACTTCTATTCATTCTAGTGTTCATTGGAAATTTGTTGAAGAAGCTAAACATTATATAAAATCAGAAAGGCTTTCAGATAAATCTCCTTCTTTTAGAAAAATTGCATTTAAAAATGTGTACCCGTTATACGGTCAGATTGATGTCAAAGGTTCTTCAACAGCTAGAAATACAGCGACACAGAAAGATTTGTTATTGCAATTAAAATTAGCTGATAAAGTTTTAGATAAGAGTATTGAGGTCAGTGATTTGCCTATTTATGAACAGATGAAATTTCAAATTGGTGAATTTGAAAATGGATTAAAAACAACTTTTAAAGTTTATAGTGAACATGAGGTTTCTGTTTTTTTAAGTGAGAAATTAAAACCTGTTTTTGAATTAATTAAGAAAACACAACCGTCACTGAAAGCTGATGTTGAATCTTATTTTAGTAAGATAGATAAGAATCTAAATGTCGTCTATTTTAACCGAAAACATTATGATGATACTGTAAAGTATATTAACAGAAATATGTCTTCATTGTTAGATCAGAAACAAATAGAGGCACAGAAGATGTATCCTCACTTTTTTGAACGTTTTAAAACGGATGGTGTAGAACATAATATGTATATAGGTGAGTCTATTACCAAGGAGGATAGTTTTGATATGATTTATCTCTACAATTTAAGACTGTGGCAATTGCAGGTTATGTGTGAGATGGAAAATGATTATTACCATAATCAAGATAAATATCCAATAGCTTTAGATGTTGCCTCAATGATTTTGGTGTTTAATCAGCCGTTATCGATTCGTTTTAGAATGGATGAAAAACGATTTGATGTTGATGGGACTTATAATGCGCGTTACGAAGTGGTTAAAAAGCGTGTAGATAAAGCTTTTGTTAAAGGAACACAAGAACGTATTACTCAAAAAGGGAAAATTACAATTTTCTATTCTCAAAAAGAAGATGAAGAAGAATATGTAAGATATATTAATTTCTTACAATCTAAACAGATATTGTCTGATGATTTAGAGTATATAGAAGTTGAAGATTTACAGGGTGTTACTGGTTTAAAAGCCTTGCGTGTTAGTTTGTTGTATAGTGGTTTAAATAATGATAAAGAGCATTACACTTATGATGATTTAATGGCTACGATAGAGTCTTAAAGGTGGGGGGTAATTTGAAAACTGTTAATATAAGTAGTTGATGAGGATTCTGGAATAATATCAACGATATCTAATGCAGGATTATTTTTTATAGCCACAGCAAACGAAATTAAGGACACAATAATGCCAATCATAAATACGGTATATGTCATTCTAAGTAATCTGTATTTTCGTTCTAAAACAATACCTAAAAAGTATAAATCTTTGGTTAGAGCTTTATAAATGTAGTCTTTGTCTTTTACCATTTCTCCAATAGCCCACTCAAATTCTTCTAATTTCATCTTATGAAAATTACCAAAGAAACTTAAGTTTACTTTCTGATCTATAACGTCTTGTTTTGTAAATTGTCCACTAGTAACGTTTGGTCGTGTAGCAATGACAGATAAAATCATAGAAACAACACAGAACAAAGTAAATATTACCGTTGGCCATGTTAAATATGGGTTGTTATCTAATTTAGAAATAAGATTGGCTAAGACTACAGAAATAATAATAGCATTTACAGATAATAAGATGTTAGCTTTTGTATCTGCTATATCACTTAACTTAATGTGGTTTCTCAATGCTGTTCTATAGAACGTTTGTACACCACGCTCTGGACTTTCGTTTTTGTATTGCGTTTTGTACTTCGCTTTTAGCTTCTCTACGTTAAGTTTCTTTTTATGTTTTTTCTTCTTTTTAAGAAGTTTGGCTAAGTTTTCTTCCTTAACTGCTTGCCAGTTTTTTAAAGCATAATCGGTATAGTAATGATGTTTCTCAGTTAAAACTTTAATGTTTTCCTTTCTCCATTCAGATGGTGAAAAGTTTTTCTTTCCTTGTAATTCGAGTTCTTTTCTTAAAAACTCACTGGCTTCGTTGAAGTATGTTTTTCCAAAATGAGAGCCATCTGCATCTCTTAAAATCTTTTCAAGCTCGTTTTGGGGCTCAACGTTAACATTTGTTGCCATAATACAACTTGAGATTGCATTAATAATAGTTTCATCAACTTTTTTATCTTTTAAGAACGTCTTAGCAATCTTAACGCTTTCCTTTTCATGTTCTTCGCAACTTTTTACATAGCCAGTATCATGAAGCAAAGCGCTTAATTCTAAAATTAAGATTTCTTCTTCACTCAAAGAAGAATGCTCAATAATCTCTTTCGTACTTTTCAATACACGTTGTGTATGCGTATAATTATGATACAAAAAGGTATTAGGGAGCTCGTCTTTAAGTAAGTTAAAAACAAATTCTTGAGTTTCTTCAATTAGAGATTGTGACATTGGGTTAAATAATTTTTAAGAATCATGTGAAATTACAAAAAAGTTCTAAGACTTAACATTTTGTTTGCTATATGAGTTACAATCAAATCGTATTTTTATAAAAATTCAAATTTTGAAATGATCTGAGTCAATAGTCGACTTATATGCAGTAACATTTCAATGTTATTTTACTGAATTTTACAAAGCGCAATATTTCCATACATGAAATTAAATATAAAAGATTCTTTTAATAGAGAATTACCTTCAGATCCTAGTGCTCGAAACTCTAGACGTCAGGTTTCTGAAGCTACACATTCTTTTGTAACACCAAAGATTCCGTCGCAACCAAAATTACTTCATGTTTCAAAAGAGATGTTAGAAGCAATTGGTTTAGATGAACTTGATGCAAAATCAAATGATTTTTTAGAAACCTTTTCAGGGGCGAAAGTTTATCCTGACACAAAACCTTATGCTATGGCTTATGCCGGACATCAGTTTGGTAATTGGGCAGGGCAATTAGGAGATGGAAGAGCAATAAATTTATTTGAAGTAGAACATCATCATAAACGTTGGGCAGTACAACTAAAAGGATCTGGTGAAACACCATATTCCCGACAAGGAGATGGTTTTGCGGTTTTAAGATCTTCTATTCGTGAATATCTTTGTAGCGAAGCCATGCATTATTTAGGCGTGCCAACCACAAGAGCGTTAAGTTTAATGACCTCTGGTGATGCAGTTTTAAGAGATATGCTTTATAATGGAAATGCAGATTATGAAAAAGGCGCCATTGTTTCTAGGTTGGCACCAAGTTTTATTCGATTTGGGAATTTTGAATTATTCGCGGCAAGAAATGATATTAAAAACTTAAAAAAACTAACAGATTATACTATAAAATACTTTTATCCCGAATTAGGAGAACCTTCAAAAGAAACCTATATCAAATTTTTTGAAGCTGTTACCAAAAAGACTTTAGAGATGATTATCCATTGGCAACGTGTCGGTTTTGTACATGGAGTTATGAATACAGATAATATGTCTATTTTAGGTTTAACGATAGATTATGGACCTTACGGCTGGTTAGAAGATTTTGATTTTGGATGGACGCCAAATACTACAGATAAGCAAAATAAGCGTTACCGTTACGGAAATCAACCAAACATTGGGCTTTGGAATCTACTACAACTCGCCAATGCACTTTACCCACTTGTAGAAGAAGCAGAACCGATAGAGGCTATTTTAAATCAATACCAAACTGATTTTGAAAAGCAATCGCTTCAAATGATGCGTTCTAAGTTAGGATTAAAATTTGAAGCTGAAGCTGATGCAAAATTAATGACGGATCTTGAAGATTGTTTGCTTTTAACGGAAACGGACATGACTATTTTCTTTAGACAATTAGCTTATTACAAAAAAGGAGATGTCGAAAAAGGCATAGAAATTATAAGTAATGCATTTTATAAATCAGAAGAAATAAAAAATAAAGTTTTAGACCAATGGAAAGTTTGGTTCAAAGCTTACGACATAAAATTACAGAGTGAAGAAGCTACAGATAGCGAAAGACAACAAAGCATGAATGTTGTAAATCCTAAATATGTACTTCGTAATTATATGGCGCAATTAGCTATTGATAAAGCTGATGAAGGTGATTATAGTTTAATAGATGAATTATTTCAACTACTTAAAAAGCCTTATGATGAGCAACCCAAAAACGAAAAATGGTTTGCCAAACGACCAGAATGGGCAAGACATAAAGTGGGTTGCTCAATGCTTTCATGTAGTTCTTAAAAAAATTAATAATTAAAAAACAAAATAATGGATTTCTCGAAACTCAAAGTATTGTATATTAATTGCACGTTAAAAAAATCACCAGCTGTAAGCCACACAGAAAAGCTTATGCAAGTGTCACAGAACATTCTGAAAAAGGAAAAAGTTTCGTTTGAAACTATCCGATTTATAGATCGTGATGTTGCTGTTGGTGTTTATCCAGATATGACAGAGCATGGATGGGATAAAGATGAATGGCCAAGTATTTATAAAAAAGTAAGTGAGGCAGATGTTTTAATAGTGGGAACCCCAATCTGGCTAGGTGAAAAATCTTCAGAGGCTCAAAAGTTAATAGAACGTTTGTATGCAATGAGTGGAGAAACCAACGAAAAGGGCCAATATGTTTTTTACGGTAAAGTTGGTGGATGTATGGTAACAGGTAATGAAGATGGGGTAAAACATTGTGCAATGGGTATATTGTATGCTTTACAACATGTTGGCTATTCTATTCCGCCGCAGGCCGATTCTGGATGGATTGGTGAAGTTGGTCCTGGGCCTAGTTATGGAGATACAAAATGGAAGGATAAATCCATTAATCCACCTGTAGGTTTTGATTCGGAATTTACAAATAGAAACACGACCTTTATGACTTACAATCTATTACACTTGGCAAAATTATTAAAGGAAAACAAAGGTTACAGTAATTATGGTAACTCTCGAGAAGCTTGGGATAGTGGGACGCATTGGTCTTTCGAAAATCCTGAATACAGATAGAAATTACGTGTGCATAAATAGGGTAATATAAAAGTCCTTATTAGGTATTAAAAAACAACAAAGATGAAAGCAATTTGGAATAATAAAGTCATAGCAGAAAGTAATAAAACGATAGTTATTGAAAAAAACCACTATTTTCCTCACGAGAGTATCAATAAAGAATTTTTCAAAACGAGTGAAATACACTCCGTATGCCCTTGGAAAGGAACTGCTTCTTATTACACCATAGAAGTGGATGGAAAACAAAATAAAGATGCAGCTTGGTTTTATCCAGAGGTATCAGAATTGGCAAAAGGGATTAAAAATCATGTGGCTTTTTGGCGCGGTGTGCAAATTGAAGATTAAAATTAGGTAATGAAAAGTACAAAGCTTAAAATACAAAATAGAAAAGGTCTAACTCTAAATGCTAATTTAGAATTACCAGCCAATCAGAAACCAAACTACTACGCCATTTTTGCACATTGTTTTACTTGTAGTAGCAGTTTAAAAGCTGTTAGAAATGTGAGTAGAGCATTAACGCAAAATGGATTCGCGGTTCTGCGTTTCGATTTTACAGGACTAGGAAGAAGTGAAGGCGAATTTGCCGATAGTCATTTCTCTGCAAATGTAGAGGACTTGTTAGACGTACATAGTTATATGTCTCAACATTATCAAGCACCAAGTTTACTTGTTGGTCATTCTCTTGGAGGTGCAGCAGTATTGGTAGCGGCTTCAGAAATAGAAGCTGTAAAAGCAGTTGCCACCGTTGGAGCACCAGCTACAGTAGATCATGTAAAACATTTATTTTCTCATCAGGTTGAAGAATCGGAAGAAAAGGGAGATGTTAAAGTTAATATTGGAGGACGCCCTTTTGTTATTAATCAAGACTTTGTTGAAGAGTTTGATAAAACAGATTTACCAGCACTTGTAAAAACACTGCGTAAACCTTTGTTAATAATGCATTCGCCTTTTGACAAAACAGTAGGTATAGCAAATGCAGAGCAGTTATATAAAAATGCACATCACCCTAAAAGTTTTGTCTCATTAGATAATGCAGATCATTTATTAACTAAAGAAGAGGATAGTCAGTATGTTGGTGAAATTATAGGGACTTGGGCAAAACGATATTTCCCTAAGGTGGAAAATGTAATGCTCGATACCGAAGGGGAACAATTAGTTGGACATCTTAATATTGTGGAAGATAATTTTACCACTTCTATTCAAACTAAAAATCATACGTTAATTGCAGACGAACCAGCAAGTGTTGGTGGTAGTAATTTTGGACCTTCACCATACGAGTATCTCAATGCGGCATTAGCTGCATGTACGGTAATGACTTTAAAAATGTATGCCGAACGAAAAAAGTGGGATTTAAAAGAGGTTTATGTTTACATATCGCACTCTAGAAAACATAGTGACGACTTAAATCTTGTTTTAGAAAAGCCTAAGTACTTAGATCATATTAGTAAAAAGCTAAAATTTATAGGAGATATAAGTGAAGAACAATCCCAACGATTAAAAGAAATAGCATCGCGTTGTCCAGTACATAAAACGATTGCTAGCGAAGTTATTTTTGAAACAGAAATCCTATAAATTATACACGTGCAAGCTATAACCACCAACACCATAACATCTGAACGATTTCTAGAAATAAGACAACAAACGGAACAAATTTGTAGTTCGCTTGAGCCCGAAGATGTTTCTATTCAACCAGCCGATTTTGTGTCGCCACCAAAATGGCACTTAGCACATACCACCTGGTTTTTTGAACAATTTATACTGTCTGATTTTTGTTCCGATTACAAGGTTTTTCATGAAGATTATGCCTATTATTTTAATAGTTATTACAATAATGTAGGAAAACGTGTTTTGAGAGCAGAACGAGGTTTAATGACTAGACCTACATTACAATCGGTTTTAGAATATAGAGCTTGTGTAAATGAGCACTTAGCACAATTTATAGCGAAAGGAATATCAGAAGAAATTTCAAATATTATTGAAATTGGCCTTCAGCACGAGCAACAACACCAAGAATTATTAATTTATGATATTAAATATATTTTTGGTAATCAACCTTCATTTCCAAAATTGGATTACACAATTCAATTACAGGTAGAAACACAAACACAAACATTTATTCCAATCAAAGAAGGCGTTTATGAAATTGGACATAATAACGATGGCTTTTGTTTTGATAACGAGTTAGGAAGGCATAAAGTGTATCTTCATGAGTATCAAATTTCCAACCGATTGGTTACTAATGCAGAATATATTCAATTTATAGAAGCAGGTGGTTATAACGATTTTAATCTTTGGCATGCGGAAGGCTGGGATTTTGTTCAAAATAATAAACTCAAAGCACCCTTGTATTGGCATTATGTAGAAGAGAAATGGATGCAATATACACTTAACGGTTTTGTAGAAGTTGATGGTAATTTACCGGTAAGTCACGTTACATTTTATGAAGCTTTTGCTTATGCACAATGGAAAGGTATGCGTTTGCCTACGGAATTTGAATGGGAAGTGGCTTCCGTTCAATTTAAATATGGTCAGCTTTGGGAATGGACCAATAGTGCTTATTTACCGTATCCTAATTACACCAAAGTAGATGGTGCTTTAGGAGAGTATAACGGTAAATTTATGGTGAATCAAATGGTTTTGCGTGGCGCCTCAGTAGCAACATCTAAAAATCATAGCCGAGCTACTTATCGTAACTTTTTTCAAGCAAACTTACGCTGGCAATTTTCAGGAATCAGACTTGCCAAATAAACACAATCATTATACAAAGAACTTTAGATCCGTTTTAAACCTTAAACTTTTTTATGACTAATACATTTGCACAAGATATCCTTGAAGGCTTAACCGCAGAGGAAAAACATTTACCTTCAAAATATTTTTATGACGATAATGGTAGTCGCATATTTCAAGATATAATGAATATGCCAGAATATTATCTCACTAACGCTGAATTTGAGATTTTATCCATGCAATGTCAGCAAATTACAGAGGCTTTACAGTTTTCTACACCGTTTAATATTTTAGAATTAGGAGCAGGAGATGGCTTAAAAACCTTCAAGCTTTTAGAATATTTAGTAGCTAATAATATCGATTTTAATTATTTGCCTATTGATATTTCTAAAGAGGCCATGGATATATTAGAAAAGCGCTTAAAAGAACGTTTGCCAGGTATTAGTATTAAGCCACAGGTAGGTGATTATTTTGAGATTTTAAAAGAAAATAAACAAAGTGAACATCCTAGTCTATTATTGTTTTTAGGCGGTAATATTGGAAATTATCTTGAAGATAAAGCTAAAGAATTGGTTCAGCTTTTTAATAAAAACATGAAAAAGGGAGATAAGCTTTTAATTGGTTTCGATTTAAAGAAAAATCCGATCACTATTCATGATGCTTACTTCGATAAACATGGAATAACCAAAAGATTTAATCTTAATTTACTAATAAGAATCAATAGAGAATTAGATGCCGATTTTAAAATTGATGATTTCGATTTTTATGCACATTACAATCCTTTAACAGGTGATGTAAAAAGTTATATTGTTAGCCTTAGAGAACAAACGGTACAACTCAAAGCTATAAATAAAACGATTACCTTTGGTTACAATGAGTTAATATGGACAGAGCTATCAAAAAAATATGCACTCAATGAAATTGAAAAATTAGCAGGTGCTACTAATTTTGATGTCAAATCTAATTTCTTAGATTGTAAACATTACTTTACAGATAGTCTTTGGGAGAAAGTATAAAGACTAAAATTCATTGTATAACAGTCAAGTTCTTCCATAAAAATAGCATTATTTTGTGATTTACTTTAAAATATGAGAAAACAATACACACTACTTGTTATACTTTTTACTTTGTTTTTTAATGCTTGTGCTACATACGAAGCGCAGTATAAAGAAGAAAAATTAAAAGTAAATAAATCACCAGAAAAGGAAGTTGATAGACGATTTTACTTAATAGGTGATGCTGGTTTAGTGGATAATGGTGGCATGTCTAGTGCCTTGTCTGCCTTCAAAAATTATATTTCAACAAAGGAAACAAAAGACGATGTTGCTCTTTTTCTAGGTGATAATATTTATCCTGTAGGTCTGCCAGATAAAGATGATTCAGATAGAGCAGAGGCAGAACAGGCTTTAGATGTACAAATTAATGCGGTAAAAGATTTTGAAGGAGAGGTCTTATTTATTCCTGGAAATCATGATTGGTATTCAAACGGACTAAAAGGGCTAAAACGTCAAGAGAAATATATTGAAGATGCCTTAGGTAAAAATACGTTTCAACCAGAAAATGGTTGCCCAATTGAGGATATTGATATAGGAGATAATATAAAGCTTATTGTGGTAGATACACAATGGTATTTAGAAAATTGGAATAACAACCCTACTATAAATGATAAGTGTGAAATAAAGACCAGAGATCGTTTTTTTGAAGAATTAGAAGGCGAAATTAAAAAAGCTCAAAATAAAACAACCATTATAGCCATGCACCATCCAATGTATACCAATGGAGTTCATGGAGGTTATTATGGTGCAAAAAAACACCTTTATCCAACGCAAGGTAATGTGCCATTGCCAATTTTAGCAACTCTTATTACACAAGTAAGGACGCAAGGTGGTGTTTCAATTCAAGATCGTTATAACGAACGTTACAACGAGTTAATGAAGCGTATTGAAACGCTGACGTTCGATAAAGAAAATATTGTGTTTGTTTCTGGTCACGAGCATACACTTCAATATCTCGAAAATGAAAATATAAAACAAATTGTATCAGGGTCGGGCTCTAAAGACGGTGCAGCAGCTTTAGGGACAAAAGGGTTATTTAGTTACGGTGGGCAAGGTTTTGCAGAACTTGTGGTTTATAAAGACGGCAGTTCTTGGGTTAAGTTTTTTAGTGTAGAAAATGACAATCCAAAACTTGTTTTTGAACATGAAATAATAGGTGTTAAAGAACCTTACGATGTTTCTAATTTACCCGATACATTTCCAAATGAAATTAGTGTTTCTGTTTATGATGAAGAAGAGACGGATAGAACAGGTTTTTTTAAATCCGTTTGGGGGGATCATTACAGAGAAGTCTACAGTACTAAAATAAAAGCGAAAGTAGCCACATTAGATACTCTATACGGTGGCTTAGAGATTGTGCGTAAAGGTGGTGGGCACCAAACAAGGTCTTTACGTCTAAAGACTAAAGATGGTAGAGAATTAAATATGCGAGCATTAAAGAAAAGTGCCACGCAATACTTGCAGACGGTTCTATTTAAAGAGAATTACATTCAAGATGATTTTGAACGCACACAAGTAGAAGGTTTAGTTTTAGATTTCTATACAGCAGCACACCCTTATGCTTTTACTGTGGTGCCAGATTTATCAGATGCAGCAGAGGTCTACCATACCAATCCAAGACTTTTCTTTATACCTAAGCATAAATATTTAGGTGATTTTAATGAAGAATATGGGGATGAGCTCTATATGATTGAAGAGCGACCTGAAGAAAATTATACAGATGAACGTAATTTTGGTTATGCAGATGATATTGAAAGTACGCATGATATTATTGAAAAAGTAAGAGAGGATGAAGAATATAAAATTGATGAGAACGCATTTATAAGAGCACGTTTATTTGATATGTTAATTGGTGATTGGGATAGGCATCAAGATCAGTGGCGTTGGGCACAATTCGATCAGCCAAATGGAGACAAATTATACAGACCAATCCCTAGAGACCGAGATCAGGTGTTTTCTAATTTTGATGGAGCCTTATTAGATGTCGCTCGTGTGGTTGCAGGTGCAGCTAACCAACTTCAGATTTATGATGATAAATTAGAGAATATAAAATGGATGAATAACGCTGGTATAAAACTAGATCGTACTTTAATCCAACAATCAGGAAAAGAAGAATGGTTAGAGCATGCTAAATTTCTTCAAGAGCATATTACGGATGAGGTGATAGAAAAAGCATTTTCTAAAGTTCCTAAAGAAGTTCAAGATAAAACATTAGAAGATATTAAGAGAAATTTAAAAGGACGTCGCAAAAATCTTGTAGATATTGCTACTAGATATTACGAATATTTAAATGAATTAGTCATTTTAACAGGAACAGATAAGGATGATTATATTGAGGTGATTCGTCAAGGAGATAAAGAAACTCGTGTTATTATATCTAGAATTAAAGGCGGTGAAAAAGCCGATGTTATTGTAGATAAGGTACTGAATAAAGATGTAACAAAAGAGCTATGGATTTACGGATTAGATGATAAAGATATTTTTGAAGTTACAGGAAATGGAAGTCATAAGATCTTTACACGGCTAATTGGCGGTCAAGAAAACGATACGTATAAAATCAAATCGGGGAGTAAAATAAAGATTTACGATCACGAAAGTAAAAAGAATACAATTGAAGAAAAGGGCGGAGCTGCTGTAAGATTAACAGATATTTATAATCTTAATTTATTCGATTTTAACAAAAACATTTTGAATCAGCGTGTTACAACCCCAGCTATAGGTTATAATCCAGATGATGGTATTTCTCTTGGTATATCTCATGTAATTACTAAAAACGGTTTTCAACGAAATCCATTTTCTAGTCAACATAGATTTAATGGAGGTTATTTCTTTGCAACGGATGGGTTTTCTTTAACCTACGATGGTGAGTTTTCTAATATCTTTGGTAATTGGAATTTACAAGTTGGAGGGCAATTTACTTCAGAAAATTACACTAATAATTTCTTTGGTTATGGAAACGAAACTGTAAATCTTGAAGATGATTTAGATCGCGATTATAACCGTGTAAAAACAAGTATCATTCAGGCCTATGCAGGGATTTCTAAAAAAGGTGATTTTGGTAGTGATTACGGAGTAAAAGCAATATTTGAAGGCATAGAATTAGAAGCCACAGATAATCGATTTATTACAGATTTTATACCAGATGCTACATCAGAATTTTATGAAAGACAATATTTTGGTGGTTTAGAGGGGCAATTCAATTATAAGAGTTTTGATTCTGAAATAAATCCAACACGAGGAATGAAATTCATGATCAATGCAGGGGCTAAGACCGAATTAGAAGATACTAATAATACATATGGCTATATTAATGCAAATCTAGGTTTTTACAATGCACTATCTGAAGACAGAAAACTGGTTTTAAAAACAGACGTAAAAAGTCAATTTAGAATAGGTGATGATATGCTTTTTTATCAAGCTGCTAATATTGGTGGAGATACAGGTTTACGTGGTTACAGAACAGAACGATTTACAGGAAAGAAATCTTTTGTAAGTAGTGCAGATTTAAGATATAGCTTCAATTCGTTTAGAACGAGCGTAACGCCATTACAAATTGGTGTTTTTGGAGGGTTTGATGTTGGTAGAGTTTGGTTAAAAGATGATGTTTCAGATAAATGGCACAATGATTACGGAGGTGGTTTTTGGGTTACTGCCGCAGAATCACTTTCAGGAACTTTTAATTTATTTACTGGAGAAGATGGTCTTAGATTTTCATTTGGCTTAGGGCTTAGTTTTTAAAAACATAATTTGAAAAACTACATTTATAAAATATGGGATACGTTGGAAAAGTTAGAAAGTAATATTGCTTTCTATCCTTCAATAATTAGCCTATTTGGGGTGTTATTTGCTTTTTTTATGATCTATTTAGAGAGCATAGGGATTTCTAAATATTTAGTAGAGCATGCGCCAATTTTGGTTGTTAATAATACCGAGACTGCTAGAAGTTTATTAACCACATTTATTGCTGGGCTTATATCAATAATGGTTTTTAGTTTTTCTTTGGTAATGATTTTACTCAACCAAGCTTCAAGTAATTTTTCGCCTAGAGTATTGCCAGGATTAATTTCTAATCGTAGACATCAAGTGATACTTGGTATTTATAATTCTTCTTTACTATACTGTATTTTTACTTTAGTTTCAATTGCACCAGAGGGAGATAAATACCAACTACCAGGGTTCTCTGTGCTGTTGGCTATTATTTTCATGACCTTTAGTTTAGGAGCTTTTATTTATTTTATTCATTCTATTTCTCAAGAAATTCAAGTGAATACAATTATGGATAAAATATTTAAAAAATCGAAGCAACGTTTAGAAGGGTTAATTGAAAATGAAAAGTACATTGATGTAGAATTTGAAGATTCCTCAGACTGGAAGAGTATTATCGCTAACACAACAGGTTACATGCAAGATGTAAACATGAAGACTTTGGCGACACTAGCAGAAGAACATCATTTAAAAATTGATATTGTGCCTGTAAAAGGAATGTATATTCTTAAAGGTATACCTGTTCTAAAATACAAAGGTGAAGTCGCTGAGGAAAAAGAAGATCACATAGATCTTGAAAAAAAGTTGATAGAAGCTGTTACATTTTCTAACAGTGAGCTTATTGAAGATAATTATATTTTGGCTTTTAAGCAGATTACTGAGATTGCATTAAAAGCAATGTCGCCAGGAGTTAATGATCCAGGTACATGCATCAATGCAATTGATTATTTAACGGAATTGTTTGCGTTAAGGATGACTAAAAAAGATAAAAGTTACTATTTTAATGAAGATGAAAAAGCAGTTATTTCTATTAAAACTGTAAATTTTCAGGAATTACTTTATAATGTAATGGCTGCCATGAGAACTTACTGTAAGCATGATATTATAATTGTTCAGAAATTATTTATTATGTTTCAATATTTGTTGCAGCAAAATGATGTTTTAAAAGAAAATTATAAAGAAATTATTATAAAAGAAATCATAAATCTTAGAAATGATGTTTTAAATAATCATCAAAATGATAGAGATATTGAGGTGATTAAATCCTATATTGCAAAACTTAAAACTGTAATTCCTTCAGAATATTCCTTAGAGGTTCAATAGGTGAAATTAATAGCTGATAGACTGAATTACGCAATTTCTTAAATATATTTTATGTCTATTACCAAAGATGTCATTATTATAGGTGGAGGTGCTGCTGGTTTTTTTGCAGCGATTAATATTGCTGAACAAAACCCTCAGTTATCAGTCGCTATATTAGAACGAGGAAAAGAAGGTTTGCAAAAAGTGAAGATTTCTGGAGGAGGGCGTTGTAATGTAACACATGCTGAGTTTATTCCTTCGGAATTGGTACATAATTATCCAAGAGGCGAAAAAGAACTCTTAGGACCCTTCCATAAGTTTATGACAGGTGATACAATTGCTTGGTTTGAAGAACGTGGTGTAGAACTTAAAATTGAAGAAGATGGACGTATGTTTCCTGCATCAAATTCATCTCAAACTATAATCGATTGTTTTCTATATGAAGCTAAAAAGCATAACGTAGAGATTTTATATAATCACTCGGTTAAATCTATGGATGCTTTAGAAAGTGGATTTAAAATAGAAACATCTCAAGGCGATTTTCAGTCTAAAAAAGTAATGATCGCTACGGGTAGTAATCCTAAAATTTGGAAACTTATTGAAGGTTTAGGACATACTATTATTCATCCGGTTCCATCACTTTTTACTTTCGATATAAAAGATAAACGCATTAAAGATATTCCTGGCGTTGTTGCTAAAAATGCAAACATTAAAGTTGTAGGTACAGATTTGGAATCACAAGGGCCGTTACTAGTAACTCATGTTGGTATGAGTGCGCCTGCCATTTTAAAACTTTCTGCTTTTGGAGCTGTAGAATTGGCGAAAATGGATTATGATTTTAAGATTGAAATCAATTTTATTAATCTAGATTTTGAATCTTGTTTAGACGAACTAAAAGTTTTTAAACAAGAATTTGCAAAGAAGACTGTAATTAATCTATCGCATTTCGATTTACCAAAACGACTTTGGAAACAATTAGTTTTAGCTTCAGATATTGAAGATAATAAACGTTGGGCAGATCTTAATAAGCAACAATTAGAAGCATTAGCTAACCAATTAACAAGTGCTGTTTTTCAGGTCACAGGAAAAAGTACTTTTAAAGACGAATTTGTAACCGCTGGAGGTGTTGACTTAAAAGAGGTGAATTTTAAAACTTTTGAAAGTCGCCGAATTCCTAATCTTTATTTCGCAGGCGAAGTTATTAATGTAGATGCTGTAACGGGTGGTTTTAACTTTCAGAATGCATGGACGAGTGCTTACATTGCTTCTGGATCAATGATTCTGCAATAGTTTTCGTTGTCACCACTGTAAGATGAGATAACAGTTTTAAAATCTTCAAAAATATAAGGTTTGGTTATAATATGATTTATTCCTGCTTCTTCTGCTTTTTGTGAAATTTCGTTAGAGTTTAATGCTGTTAATGCTAAAATTGGAATTCCTGAATTAAACATTCTTATATGTTTTGTAACATCATAGCCATCCATATCTGGCATATTGATATCCATTAGAATTAAATCGAAATTCATCTTTTTAATTAAAGAAATGGCTTCTTCTCCGTTAGAAACGGTTTCACAGCTGTAACCTTCAATTTTTTCAATATTCTTTTTGGTGATTAATAGATTTATTTTGTTGTCATCAACAACTAAAATATGCATGTCTCTAACGGGTGATGTATCTGCAATTTTTTCAGTTTGATTATTGAGGTCAATTTTCTTAAATGTTATCTCAAAGAAAAAACAAGTGCCTTTATTAGGTGTTGAAGTGAAATCTATATGAGAATTATGGCTTTCAAGTAAGGTTTTTACAATGTGTAAACCCAACCCAGATCCACTACTGTTCTTATTCAAAAAGGCTTTGTTTTCAAAGGCATTAAAAACAACAGATCTATGTTCTTCTTTAATTCCAATACCTGTGTCTTTTACTTCAAAACGTAGAGTAATATGATGTTCATTTCGTGCTTTTTCAAAAACATTGATGGAAATATATCCTTTTTTTGTATAGCGAATAGCATTGTATACCAAGTTGATTAGTATTTGACTAAAGGCTACTTTGTCTATATATACCTGCTCGTATTCGTCAGATTCATCAATATGAACCTTAAGATCTAAACCTTTGTTTTTTGCAGCTACAGCAACGGTACTCACAACATGGTTAACAATTTTATTTATTTTTCCGGGTTTTAGTCTAAGACTTTTCTTGTCGAATTTTAATCGGTTTGCTTGTAGAATATTATCAATTAAAACAGATAAATAATTACTAGATGATATAAGAGAATCTAAATAAGATTGCTTTTTCGTTTTATCATTTTCCTGATCGATTAGTGTTGCTAATCCATTAATACCATAAATTGGTGTACGTAACTCATGACTTAATATTGAGAAAAATTCAAGTCTATCTTTGTCAATTTTAATAAATTTAGAATTTGAAGCTTTTAAAGCTTTATTCATTTTTTCAAGATTCTTTTTTCCTTTAAAGTAGAAAAAGAAACTAACCAATGTAATAATAAATAAGATGCTAACTATGATTGTACTTCGCAGAAAAATTTTAGAATTATTAATATCTTTTTTCTGAATCTCATTAGTTAAATTTAGTTGTTGTTCAGCATTAATTATCTTAGAAATTAACTCGCCATTTCGGGCCTCTTTTTTTTCATTGAGTCTTAATGCAATGTATTTGTAGTTGTCAGACTTTAAAAGATACTTATTTGCTGAGTCTAAATTTTTATTAGCATAAGTGAAGTATGAATATTTATAATAATTTAGTGTAGCAACTTTTCTATAAGTGCTCATGTCTGTTTTTAAAACAGACATTAAATCCTTATCATTTATTGATAATAGAGCCGTATAATCTTCAGAAGTAACGTTGTCCACTTTTACTCTAGCAATACTGTTGTAGTATTTATAAGATAAAGTTAAAGCTTGTTTTAAATTTTCGGTACGATAATCTTTTGAGTTGTTTAGAGTACTGAAATCTGTATTATTGATAATTTCTAATCCTTTTGTAGAAGTTTCTAAAAGACTATTGTTTTTTAAATTATAATAGTTCCTTTTAATTAAATTCTCAAAATTTATAAAATAAATTTCACTATTCAAAGATTTTGATAATGCTTGAGCTATAGGGTATATACTATCAAATTTCTTATAGTTTTTTTCGTGAACATAAGTATTTACTAATCCTGCTAGAGCAAGATCTTTTCCTTTTTTATTATGCAGTGAATCAAATATTTGATATGCTTTTTCATGATAACTTTCCGCTTTTTTAAAATTAGAAGTTTTAACTAGAACTGTCCCTAAAGCATTGTAGGCCTTGGCTTCAGTTAATTTGAAATTATTTTTTTTCGAGAAATCTATAGCTTCATTAACGAGTATAGTAGCTTTGTAGAGGCTGTCTTTAGAAACTAACCGATCTAGTGTATAACTATCAAAAGAATAAAATGCACTTTTATTATCTGTTAGATTCTTTTTTTGCGCATTTACATTTAAAGCTGTAAAAAAAAAGAAAACAAATAAAATAATAATAGCATTGGATCTGGGGAAACACATGTAATTCAACTATTAAGAGTGTAAAACTAAACTTTTACCAAGCTTTTGCAACATTTAATCGTGTTTATTTGTATTTTGAAGATGTTAATTAGCTAATTTATAATGTTTTAAACAATTAAAAATCATGTTAAGTGCCTGTAGTATAGGTGGTTTAGTGTTTTTTTTGTTGTGTAAATTTATTTTAGTAGATTTTTGTAAAAGAAATATTATTTATAACGAGTTTTATTAATAATTAGTAGCTAATACTTTAATATGATGTAATATGCAAAATTATATAGCACTCCTCAGAGGGGTTAATGTTGGTGGACATAGAAAAATTTCAATACAAGAGCTTAAAACTTTATTATCTAAATCTGGATTAGAAAATGTACAAACTTATATGCAAAGTGGTAATGTTATTTTTAAGACTATAGATGAGGATAAAAGAGTTTTAGAAAATAAGATACAAAATTTAATATTAACTCATTTTGGTTTTGAAATTCCGGTTTTGGTACTTTTAAGAAGTGAATTAGAAATTATTTTTAATAATTGTCCTTTTAGTGATGCTAAAAAAGAGCATAGTTATTTCGTTATTTTGAGTGATATTTCAAACGAAAAGTTGATAAAAGAAGCCTCAGAAAAAAGATATATAGATGATGATTATAAGATTATGAACAACTGTATTTATTTGTTTTGTTCTCAAGGTTATGGTAAATCTAAATTCAACTTAAGTTACTTCGAAAAAAAACTAGATGTCAATGCTACAGCCAGAAACTATAAAACAATGGTAAAACTCTTATCTTTGTCTAATATTTAATATGTAATGACAGCACAAGACTTTATTCTAAAATCATACCGCACTAATGTTGAAACAGGTTCTGTAAAATGGGCTTCACCAAGTAATATTGCTTTGGTAAAATATTGGGGGAAAAAGAAAGATCAAATTCCAGAAAATCCATCTATAAGTTTTACTCTTTCTAATTGTAAAACCATAACGGAAGTTACTTATACTAAAAAGGAAGACAAAGAATTTAGTTTTGAAGTGTATTTTGAAGGTGAAAAAAATGAAGCCTTCAAACCAAAAATTCAAACATTTTTTGAGCGTATTGAAGCTTATATGCCATTTTTAAGAGATTATCATTTTAAAATTGATACTTCAAATACATTTCCTCATAGTTCTGGTATTGCTTCATCTGCATCAGGTATGAGTGCTATTGCTTTGTGTTTAATGAGTATTGAATATAAGTTGAATGCAGTAGAAAAGTCTTCTGATCTTAAATATTTTAATCAAAAAGCATCTTTTTTAGCAAGATTAGGATCCGGAAGTGCATGCAGAAGTATTGAAGGAGAACTTGTTGTTTGGGGAGAGAATGAAAGTATAGCTGAAAGTTCAGATTTATACGGTGTAAAATTTGAAGGTGAAGTGCATTCTAACTTTAAAAATTATCAAGACACTATTTTGTTAGTCGATAAAGGAGAGAAGCAGGTGAGTAGTACGGTTGGTCATCAGTTAATGTATGGACATCCATTTGCTCAAGAACGTTTTAAGCAAGCGCATGATAATTTAGCGACTTTAAAAACGATTTTAGCTTCGGGTGATTTAAATGAATTTGTAAAAATTGTAGAAAGTGAAGCCTTAACGCTCCATGCTATGATGATGACGAGTATGCCTTATTTTATATTAATGAAACCAAACACACTAGAGGTTATTAATAAAATTTGGGCCTTTAGAGCAAAGACCGATTCTAAAGTTTGTTTCACGCTAGATGCAGGTGCAAATGTGCATATTCTGTATCCAGAAAGTGAAACCAAAAGTGTTCTTGAGTTTATTAAAAATGAATTGGTTAGCTATTGTCAAAATGAACATTATATTTGCGACCAAATTGGTTTGGGTGCAAACCAAATCTAATTTTAATACGTATATTTGTTAAAGTAATTGCTTTAAATTTATGAAGGGACCATTATTTTATTCTAAGATTCTTTTATTTGGAGAGTACGGAATCATTCGCGATTCTAAAGGCTTGTCTATTCCTTATAATTTTTATAATGGTGCACTAAAACTTAGTGATAACCAAACTAAAGAAGCTACAGATTCTAACGCTAGTTTAAAACGTTTTGCGACGTATTTAGAGGGTTTAGATAAGGATTTGGTGGTTTTTAATGCAAGTAAATTACATAGAGATCTTAATGAAGGCATGTATTTTGATTCTTCAATTCCACAAGGATACGGAGTAGGGAGTAGTGGTGCTTTAGTTGCTGCAATTTATGATAAATATGCAAGTGACAAAATCACAGTTTTAGAGAACTTGACACGTGAAAAACTTCTAAAGTTAAAATCTGTTTTTTCTGCTATGGAATCATTTTTTCATGGTAAATCTTCAGGATTAGATCCTTTAAATAGTTATTTAAGTCTTCCTATTTTAATCAATTCGAAAGATAATATTGAAGCTACAGGTATTCCTTCACAAAAAGCAGAAGGAAAAGGAGCTGTATTTTTAATAGATAGTGGTATTGTTGGTGAAACTGCACCAATGGTAAGTATTTTTATGGAAAGCATGAAAAATGAAGGTTTCCGTAGCATGCTTAAAGATCAATTTATAAAGCATACTGATGCTTGTGTAGATGATTTTTTAAAGGGTGATATGAAATCGTTGTTTAAAAATACAAAGCAATTATCTAAAGTTGTTTTAAACAACTTTAAGCCTATGATTCCTGCTCAATTTCATGACTTATGGAAAAAAGGCTTAGATACTAATGATTACTATTTAAAACTTTGTGGTTCTGGTGGTGGAGGTTATATCTTAGGATTTACTGAAAATATAGATAAAGCTAGGGAAGCGCTTAAGGGTCAGAAATTAGAAGTTGTTTATAATTTTTAGATTTTGATTCCGTTATTCAGTAAGCTTTAAGAAATGTATTTTATTAAAGTAGATTGAAGTTTTATTTCTAATTTTTTCTTAATCAAATTATGTTATCTAGAAGGCGGAAACACATTCTATTAAAATTTTTCGGCCTATTCTCTGTTGTTAGAGGCTATAATGTTCTAGTTGTAGTTATCGCTCAGTATTTAGCATCTATTTATATTTTTGCACATACTAAACCTGTTAAATCAGTACTTTTAGATATTAATTTATTAATGTTAGTTCTAGCATCTTCAGCAACAATTGCATCAGGTTATATTATTAATAATTTCTACGATTCTGAAAAAGATTTAATAAACAAGCCTCGAAAAACAATGCTTGACCGTTTGGTGAGTCAAAATACAAAATTGTCTTTTTATTTTGTGCTAAATTTTGTGGCAGTTGTCTTTGCTAGTTATGTGTCATTTAAGGCTGTAATTTTCTTTTCTATATACATTTTTGCGATTTGGTTTTATTCACATCGTTTAAAAAAACGTCCTTTAGTAGGTAACTTGGTATCTGCAATACTTACTGTAACACCATTTTTTGTCATCTTTATTTATTATCAGAATTTTGAGCATGTTGTTTTTGCTCATGGTATATTTTTGTTTTTATTAATCTCTATGAGAGAACTCACTAAAGATTTAGAAAATATAAAAGGTGATTTAGCTTTAAATTACAGAACTATCCCTGTAGTTTATGGAGAGCAGATGTCTAAGTTAATGCTAACTATTGTAGCTGTTTTAACTATTGTTTCTGCAGTGTTGCTTATTCTGTTTTTTGAAATCGGATATATGTATTATTTCTTTTATTTGAGTATAATGCTATTGCTTATCTACCTTATCATCCTTTTAAAATCAAATAAGAAAACGCACTATTTAATACTGCATAATATTCTTAAATTTATAATTGTAACAGGTGTTTTTTCAATTCTATTAATTGATGTTTCGGTCGTTTTAAATAGAATATAGAATTGCCTTTATAGTTTTAAAGTGTTGAAAATTACAAGAGTTAAACTACTTTAATAATTAAGTGCAAGATGTAAACTATTGTTTATCTTTGCAAAAAATTTAGAACATGAGCAGAAATCAAGATAGCAAAGGAAAAGGGAAAGGGAAAACTTCAGGAAGAGGAAATGCTAATAGTAAAACCGATAGTTTAGCTAGAGGTAATGCTCCCGTAAAAAAGAAAACACCAGCAGCAAGCAAACCATCTAATCCAGATGAGATGCGTTTAAATAAATATATAGCAAATTCAGGTATTTGTTCGCGTCGTGAAGCTGATGAGAATATAGCTATTGGTTTAGTATCTGTTAACGGTAAAGTAATTACCGAAATGGGGCATAAAGTAAAGCGTACTGATGAGGTGCGTTACGATGGTCAACGTATTACTCCAGAGCCAAATGTTTATGTGTTATTAAATAAGCCAAAAGGATTTGCAACTACAACTGCAGAAGGTAAAGGTAAAACGGTTATGGACTTAGTAGCTAACGCAACTAATGTAAACATAAAGCCAATAGGTCGTTTAGGTAGAAACTCGTTAGGGTTGCTATTGTTTACTAATGATGACAAAGTGGTTCAAAAATTTACTAATTCAAAAAATGGTGTAGCTCGCTTATTTCAAATAGAATTAGATAAAAATTTAAAATTTGAAGATCTAAAAAAGATTCAAGAAGGTTTTAAAATTGAAGGAAAACTTGTTTCTGTAGAAGAGATTAGTTACATACAAGGTGAATCTAAAAATCAAGTAGGTATTAAAATTAAAAATACAGGTAACACTATCTTACGTACTATATTTGATGAACTTAAATATGATATTGTAAGAATTGATTGTGTTGCAATTGGTCACTTAACGAAAAAAGATATTCCTCGTGGTCACTGGAAACATCTTACAGAGCAAGAGGTGAATACCTTAAAAATGATATAAAGTTGTAATTACAAATAGGTAGTTAACATCTACTATTTATAATTGAACCTTTGATTACATGTGATAATAAATGTCACACGTAATCAAAGGTTTTTTTATTATATGGATTCAATTATCTTGAAAAGATATTCAAAAAAATATACCCTATGATTTGAAAAGCGTTTCAAACCATAGGGTATGTAATAAAACTTATGATAATTTTCTTAGAATAAGCTAACTGCTAACTGTATTCTAGCTATTTTTTGTGAAGGATTCCACATTGTTGTAGCTGATACAGGAAAACTTAAATCTGAAAATTTAAGTGTTTTTGAAGCTGTAAATCCTACATTAACAAAATCGAAATTTTGTTCACCATCACCATATAAGTGAGTGTCTCCGTTTAAAGAAAAAGCAGCACCTGCAAAAGCATTTAAATTAACCTTAGAGTCTCTGATAATAGGGTAAGATGCTTCTACGTAAGTAGAATATCTTTGCTCTAACTCTCCTTCGTCATTTAATTGTGCATCTCCAGTTCCGTATAGCAATACATCAGCTTCTAATCTTAAAGGAAAATCACCTTTAAAAGTGTAAGAAGTACGTAAATCTAATAGGTGTGTAGTTGTGTTTTTATCATAATTCCACACATCAGGATTTTCTACACTTCTTGTGTTAAATAAATCCCATAACGCTATAGAAAAACCGTTTTTTGCATATTGAGCATAGTAGTTTATCTCTTTGTAAGAAGTACCATCACTATCATTAGAAAAAGCCATTCCTCCCCAGAATCCAGCAGTAAAACTACCTGATTCGTTTAGTTTTAGTTTTGAAAAAACAGCTGCCATTGGTTTATCTGTAATAACTAACCCTCTCCAAAGATGGTTTGTTTTTACGTCTAAATTAAAATCAATTGGACTGTCTTTTAATTCTGTGTCTTGAGCATAGCCCATTTGCACTGCAATTAGTGCTACGAATATTATTAATAATTTTTTCATTTGTTTTTGTTATTAGAGAGATGTATTAGCTTATGGCCATGTATAAAAACGATGCGATTAAAGCACCTATAATAGGTCCTACTACTGGGATCCATGAATAGCTCCAGTCGCTAGAACCTTTTACAGGTAAAATAGCGTGCATAATTCTTGGTCCTAAATCCCTTGCGGGATTAATAGCGTAGCCAGTTGTACCTCCTAAGGATAAACCTATTACCCAAACAAGAAATGCAACGGGTATTGCTCCAATTGATCCTAGTCCTATAGCTGCTTCAGTACTTCCTGAAACTCCTAAGTTAATAGTAGGTCCTGCGATATAAAAGATGACAAATACTAAAACAAAAGTTCCAATAATCTCACTAGTTAAGTTAGAGACCGTGTTTCTTATTGCTGGTCCTGTGCTAAAACAAGCTAATTTACCTCCTTCATCATCTGTAATTTTAAAGTGATCCTTGTATACTAACCATACAAAAAATGCACCTAACATGGCACCGATCATTTCACCGGCAAGATATTCTGGTACTACAGCCCAAGAAATACCACCTGTTGTTGCTAAAGCAACAGTTACAGCTGGGTTTAAGTGAGCACCACTATATGGTCCTGCTATGATAACGCCAAGAAATACACCTAAGGCCCAGCTTGTGGTGATTTCAATCCACCCCGATCCATTACCTTTTGTGCCTTTTAATACGGCATTTGCTACGACACCATTACCACATATAATGAGGATCATGGTGCCTAATATTTCTGCTAATAATATTGACATGATTGTTTAATTTTATAGTTGTTGTATTAGAGTTTATTTATTCTTCAATCCAGTTCTGAGCACACTTCACTGCTTTATGCCAGTAATGCAGCATGTTGTCTACTTTTTCTTGAGGAGCTTCTGGGTAAAATTCTTTGTCAATTTCCCATTGAGATTGAATATCATCTATACTATCCCAATAACCAACTGCTAAACCTGCTAAATATGCAGCTCCCATAACTGTTGTTTCAAGGGTCTTAGGTCTAATGATTTTAAATCCAAATAAATCAGATTGAATTTGCATTAACAAATCACTTGCAGCTGCACCACCATCAACTCTAAGTTCAATACTTTTTTTACCTGCATCAGCTTCCATAGCTCTAACGATATCGTAAACTTGAAAAGCAATACCTTCTAATGTTGCACGAGCAATATGTGCATCAGTAGTTCCACGAGTGATTCCTAACATAGCTCCACGTGCATATTGATCCCAGTAAGGAGCACCTAAACCTGTTAATGCTGGTACAAAATATACACCACCATTATCTTCCGCCATTTCAGCTAAGTGATTAATACCTGGGGCAGTTCTTACCATTCTTGCACCATCACGTAACCATTGTATTGCGGCACCACCAACAAAAACACTACCTTCTAACGCATAAGTAGTTTTTCCGTTTATTTTCCATGCAACAGTCGTTAATAAGTTGTTTTTAGAGTAAACAGCTTCTTCACCAGTATTCATTAATAAGAAACATCCTGTTCCGTAAGTGTTTTTAACCATTCCTGGTTTTGTACACATTTGTCCAAATAATGCAGCTTGTTGATCACCTGCGATACCTGCGATTGGAATTTTTGTAGAGAATAATGTTGTTGCAGTAGTTCCGTATACTTCACTACTTTGTTTTACTTCTGGCAACATAGCTTTAGGAATAGTAAATAATTCCATTAATTCTTCATCCCACGCCATAGTATGAATGTTAAATAACATTGTTCTACTTGCGTTTGAAACATCTGTGATAAACATTTTTCCTCTAGTAAGTTTCCAGATAAGCCATGAATCAACAGTACCAAAACATAATTTTCCAGCTTCAGCTTTTTCTCTTGCTCCTTCTACATTATCTAAAATCCATTTTAATTTTGTAGCAGAGAAATAGGCGTCAATTACTAAACCTGTTTTCTTTTTAATCATATCTGTGTGACCAGCTTCTTTTAACTCGTCACAGTATCTAGATGTTCTTCTATCTTGCCATACAATTGCATTATGAATAGGTTCGCTAGTTTCACGATCCCATACCACTACAGTTTCTCTTTGGTTTGTGATACCGATAGCAGCAATAGATTCTCCGTTAATTCCATGTTGTGCAATAACTTCTGCAGCAACTGATATTTGTGATGACCAAATAGCATTTGGATCATGTTCTACCCATCCCGGTTTTGGAAATATTTGTTCGAAAGGTTTTTGAGATACTTTTACAATCTCTCCGCTGTGGTTAAACAAAATAGCTCGAGACGATGTTGTCCCTTGGTCTAACGCTAAAATTAATTTGTCTTTCATTACAGTTTGATTTAGTTGTTTTTAATTTGTTGTTTATAGTATATAATTAGAGGTCACCTTAGTGTATTCTTCTACTTGTGCAGCTTGCCAAGCTTCATCTTTACCTAATTCTTTTGCCATTATTTTAGCAACTTCTGGTGCCATTGTAACACTTTCTTTAGCATTTAATAATTGACAACGAACTCTTCTAGCAAGAAAATCTTCGATGTTTAAAGCCATTTCATTTCGTACAGCCCATACAACTTGTGCTTGTATAACTCCCATAGAATCACTTAGGGATTTATCCCATCCGTTTTCTTTAGATAATTTTAGCACTTCTTCTTCATCACTACCGTAGAAATACAAAGGATCATTATGATTAATGTTTTCTTTGTAACCATGAATTTTTAAACGTTTTGTTTTGGTAGGGATGTGTTTCCAATCGTGATTTTTTTCAGCAGTATCTACTAAATCTTGTCCCATTCTTCTAAAAGTGGTCCATTTACCTCCAACGATAGTTAATAGTCCAGAATCTGCAGTGTAGATTTTATGACTTCTTGATATTTCTTTAGTTTTATTTCCTTTTGCTTTTGGAGCTGCTAAAGGACGTAATCCTGCAAATACACTTAGTACATCGCTTCTTTTTGGAGCTTTGGTTAAGTAACGACCTGCGGTGTTTAAAATAAACCCTATTTCTTCTTCAAGAGCAACTGGCTCTAATGATTCTTTTTCTAAAGGTGTATCTGTTGTTCCTACTATAACTCTGTTGTGCCATGGCACTAAGAATAACACACGGCCATCATCTGTTTTTGGTATAGTGATAGCGTCATTTCCTGGTAAAAAAGACTTATCTAACATTAAGTGAACACCTTGACTTGGTGCAATTGTTTTTTCAGCACCCGGTTTGTCCATCTGTAACACATCATCAGCAAAAACCCCAGTAGCATTAACAACTTGCTTTCCTTTTATTTCGAAAGAGGTTCCGTCTACTTCATCATGAGCTTTAACACCTGTTACATTTCCGTTTTCATCTTTAATTAAGCCTTCAACGGAACAATAGTTAGCGACTAAGGCTCCCATTTCAACTGAACTTTGAAGAACATTTATCGCCATACGTGAGTCGTCAAACTGACCATCGTAATAAACGACACCAGCAGATATTTTATCTGGATTGATGAGAGAGATACGTTTTAAAGTTTTCTCTTTGGAGATGCGTTTTGATCTTCCTAAACTTAACTTACCAGCTAATAAGTCATAAAATGTTAAACCAACAGTATATAATATTTCATCCCAAAGTCCATGTGTTGGAATTATAAAAGATTGAGTTTTAGTAATGTGGGGTGCGTTTCTTAGCATTAAACCTCTTTCTACTACGGCTTCTCTTACTAGTCCAATATCTCCTTGCGCCAAATATCTTACACCTCCGTGTAATAATTTTGTCGCTTTACTTGATGTTGATTTAGTGAAATCAGATTTTTCAAGCAATGCAACTGAATATCCTCTTGCAGATGCTTCGAGAGCAATACCAATACCTGTTGCTCCTCCTCCTATAATTACGAAATCATAAGTTTTTGAATCACTTCTTAACTTACTTATCATTTTATTTCTATCCATAACGGGTTAGATTAATATGTTGTTAACTTATTGTTATTTTTGTTTCCGAGTATAAAACTACAACAAAACGAAACTAAAAAAAAGTTTTTTATTGTTATTTTTAATTTTTATATGTTTTTTTAACAATAAAGGCGTGTTTTAATTTTGTAATTATGATTTTTTTGTCAATTTATTTCATGAATACATAAAAGAGGTTTCGTTTTGTGTTAAAAAAATCAAGAATATTTGTGATTTCAATGTTAAAATGATATTAATAATCTTTATTTTTGTTTAAAACGAAGAAAAAGCAATGAATATCATAGATCGTCATAAACTCATATTAAGTAAATTAAATGAAGATGGATTTGTAAATGTCAATGATTTAAGTGAAGAGTTTAATGTTTCATTGGTGACTATAAGAAAGGATCTTAAGCTTCTTGAAGAAAAAAAATTACTGTTTAGATCTCATGGAAAAGCAATACCTGTAAATCCATATATTACAGAGAATCATGTTGAGGTTAAAGAAAAAATTAATGCAAAAGAAAAGAATAAAATAGCCAAAGCTGCTACAAAAACTTTAGAGCCACATGACAGCATAATTATTGCTTCTGGTACATCTGTTATTGAATTTGCTAGACGCATTAAACCTGTGGAGGGATTAACTGTCTTGACGGCTTCTTTAAGTACAGCTCTTATTTTATCTAAAAATAAAGAAATAGATGTTATGCAATTAGGGGGTATGGTGAGGCCTAGTTCTGCTTCTGTTGTTGGACCTATTGGTGAGAAAATGTTAGCAGAATTTACCTTTACTAAATTGTTTTTAGGTGTTGATGGTATTGATTTAGATTATGGGCTTACAACAACCAATTTAATGGAGGCTTCTTTAAATAAGGAGATGATAAAGTCGTCACAAAAAATTATTGTTTTAGCTGATTCTTCAAAATTTAATAAAAAGGGTTTTGGTAGAATTTGTGAACTTAATGAGGTAGATCAAATTATTACTGACTCTGGTATTGACGAGAATACAAAACGCAGATTACTAGAAATGGGAGTAGAGTTAACTATTGTATAATTAAATAGTCTGTTATCTATTTTGTCATATTGTTTTGCAACGAATACTTAACCTAGATAAAACATGTGTTTAACATAGTTAAAATAGGTTTTGTTTATTTTTGAAGTATAGATAATTTAGCAAGAAACATCTTCACATTACTTGGTAAGAAGCAGTATTTTTCCTGATTTTTTGAGAATTTAGCATCCTTTTAACGGGTATTTTTTTATGTGTTTATTTTAATGATTAATATATTTTCCTGAGGTAATATAATATGCTATTGTGAAGAGGGTGACATTAAATAAAGAAAGAGCAATCCATTGGATTGCTCTTTCTTTATTTAATTAGAGACATTTACTTTATTCTACAGTCAATGTATATTGAGGTGTTGGATTTAAAGGGCAGAAATAAATATACTCTCCTTTAGTTAAGCTTGTAACTTTACTAGTTTCTTTTGTGTTGTTCTCTACGGCTTTAGTAACATAAGCTGTGCTGATGTGGTTTTCTGGTTTAGAAGCATCCTTTCCTTTAGGTACTAATACGAAACCAACTTGGTGTCCTACATTTTTGTTAGCGATTTCAAAAATATAATCTCCTTCTTTTAATTTAAGTGATTTTTGAGTGAATTCTCCAGTCGTTTGTTCTAAAGAAACAGTTGTTGCTTTAGTTTTCATTTTCATAGAGTCTTGAGCATTTCCTGTTAATGTAAAAGTTAACGCGATTACGAGTAATGTGATAATTTTTTTCATCTTTTTTTATTTTTAAAGTTTATTATTAAGTATTGGGTTTATTATTTTAAAGGTTGAGCAATTGGGAAATCTACTGGCACTTGTGTAGTGCTATGTATATAATTAGAAATTGTTTTATCTCCAACTAAAGAAATAGTATCAATTAGGTTTCCTTTTGTATATCCTGTATTAAAAAAGTTTTCTAATACAGCATCATCTGTTTTTCCTCTATTTTCGGTAATGTTTTTAGCTAATTTTGCTAAAGCATCTAATTTGTCATTTACAGAAGAAAAACCAGCTCTTAATTCTATGATTTGTTCATCTGTAAAACCATTCATTTTTCCAATTGCTGTGTGTGCAGATAAACAATATGTACAGTCGTTAACTTGACTTACAGCAAGGTTTACGACTTCTTTCTCTTTTGCAGATAATGATGTTTTAGCATTAGCAAAGTTTAGATAGTTTTCTAAAGCTGTATCACTATGTGCATATGTTGCATATAAATTTGGAACAAAACCTAAAGCTTTATTTAAATTTTCAAAAATGGCTTGATTGTTTGAACTTACTTCTTCTTTTGTTGGGATATTAAATGTATTCATAATTTATTTTTTTATACTGAAAGGTGTTCAGTGTTATGTTATTTATTTTAATTTTTTTTGTTGGTGCAAAGTTGCGTGTTTTATAAGAGTTGGGGAATGATTCTTATTCCCTTTAGCATGTCATTTTTTCCCTTTGTCTTGTTTTAACCTATAAAAGGTTTTTCTGCATCACAATAGAAGTCATGAATATGTTTTTGTTCACAGTATGTTTTAGGGCTAATGGTGTTAACAACTCGTTTTTTGTTGTTAGTGAATATTTCTATGAGATTGAATAAGGATATGTTTTTTAGTTTCATCTTTTAATTGTTTTAATATTACAATGCAAAGATGCGATAGAATAAGCTGTTATAAAATGAATAATTTGCCCTATGGCATGTCAATTTTTCCTAACTTAAGGTATTTAGTCGTTTTTTGTAGTCTGAAGGTGATAACGTGGTGTGTTTCTTAAATAAACGACTTAGGTGAGAAGCATCTTCAAAACCAATATCGTAAGCAATTTCTTTTGCTGTTTTATCAGTATAACTTAATTGGCGTTGCGTCTCTAAAATAATACGTTCGTGTATAATTTGTAGTGGACTTCTGTTTAGTTTAGCAAAATTATTGGATAAGGTTTTTGGAGATCTAAATAATTTTTCGGCATAAAAACCAACACTGTGTTCTGTTTTGAAATGTTGTTCTACTAAAAAATTAAATTCACGTAAGAGGTCTACTTTAGAACTTTTTGGGGTTTCAATAATTCCCTCTTTCGCTTTTAATAAACGTGTGCTTTTTATAATAAAACGAGCCATTAGCATTCTGAGCATTTCGGCTTGTATGTTATCTTCAGTTTCTAATTCATCAATAAAAACTTCATGTAAAGTTTCAAACTTTGTTTGTTCTTTTTCATCTAAATGTATAATAGGAATATTGATATTTCCGAAGAATAATATACCAACACAGCTAACTTCTTGGTCGTGGTCTTTAATGCAATAGAATTCTTGGTTAAATTGATATACAGTAACATTTGTTCCTTTTATATACTGAAGGTATTGAATAGGTGTAAGTGCTAAGATACTGTGTGGTTGTACCGTGAATGGGACACTATCAATAACAAGATCTACAGCTTCTGATTTTACCCAAATAAAAGTGTAAAATTCACTTTGTTTTGCTTTTTTGAAGGACAATAAATCATTCTCATTTCCAATATTGAAAATAGCATTTGTAGAAAATTCTTTGAAAGTGTGTATCATATACTTACTAAGTCTCATTAGAAGATTGAAAATTACAAAAAATAGAATTTAGATCCTGTTTTTGATTCGTAATATAAATGCTTAAGGATATTTGAGAAGACTTGAAAGTTGAGCTTATGTATTTTATTTTATAAGAATGTCCATTTCGGTTTACTTATCTAGAAAACTGGTAAAGTCATTTCATTATAATAGTTTGAATTTTGCATTATGAAACAAATATCAAACTTCGGAATTTTCACACTGCTTTTCGTGAGTAGTTTAACCATAATGGTTGGGACGGTTATCGCTCCATCACTTTCAGGAATTGTAGAGCATAAAAATCTTAGTTTTTCACCAAGTTGGTTAATTACATTGCCTTCTTTAGGTGTTGTGGTTTTTGCGCCTTTTGTTGGTCGGCTTTTAAATAAGTTAGGAACACTAAAATTATTGAGTTTAGGTCTTATTCCTTATGCTATTTTAGGACTTATTGGTGCTTTTATAGCTAATGATTATCTGCTGATTTTAGATCGGTTTTTATTAGGTGGAGCTACAGTTGCTGTTCAGGTTTCTGTAACGGCGTATATTGCTGATTTTTTTACAGGTGAAGCAAGAATGAAAATGATGGCTTGGCAGGGAATGTCTATTGAGTTGGGTGGCGTTGTGTTTCTTGCAATTGGCGGAATTTTAGGGGAGCTAAATTGGCAATACCCATTTTACATTTATTTAATTGCTTTGTTGTGTTTGGTTTTAGTCGCAAAAACATTACCAAAACCTGAGGTTGAAATACTAGAGGAACAAGACAACACAACATCGAGTGATAAACAGAAATTTAAAGTTAGGCTAATTTTTACAGCATCTTTATTAGCTATGATGCTCTTTTTTATAGGTTTTGTAACCTTACCTCTATACTTGCCAGAATCGTTTGGATTTAGCGAATCGCACACCGGATACCTAATGGCTTTTATTTCACTTATTGCTATTGTAACAGCAAGTCAGATGCCTAAAATGGTAAAAACTTTTGGAGATGGAAAAACGGTCTCATTTGGTTTTCTGTTTTTTATGTTAGGGTATTTGGTGCTAGCAACTGCTACATCTGCACCATTTTTAGTGTTAACGGTATTGTTTATAGGTGTTGGTTTTGGTTTTACCATTCCGTTACTTAACCACATGATGGTTGAGGCAAGTACGGTACATGACCAAGGGAAAAACTTAGGTTTGTTTTCTATGGGAGTGTTTGGTGGTCAATTTTTATCTACGTTTATTAATTACATTTCTAATGATTATGAAGCGATTTTTGGAACAGCGGCAGCACTAGCTTTAATCATTGGTATTGCGATGTTTGTAATGTTTCAGAAATTATCTAAACAATAAATTTGGGTAATTTCTTCTTATTTTTGGAGTTCACTTGAAAAAGAGAATGAGTAAAGAGCACTGGAAAAATAAAATTCAGATAGTAGATGATTTTGAAAGTGATACAGCTTCACTTTCAGTTAATTCTATGGGTGTTTATTTCAAATTTATTGAAGAAAATAAAGTTATTGTTTATTTTAAACCTTTAAACGAGGTTTTTGATACGACCATTTTTAATTCGAATCACGGTGTATTATTAAATTTTGAACGTGAACTTATTGACGAGGATGATATTGAGTATGCTTTAGATGTGATGTTTCTTTTTAATAAGTATCCAGAATTAGAAATTAAAGATGCTAAAGAGGTTGTTTTACTTCGACAAATCATTAACCTCATTAAAGATGAATTTTATAGTGAATTAGCATCTTATATAATGCTAAAAACCTTACTTAAAGTTTTGTTACTTCATTTAATACGTTCTCAGAAAGATGATTTTTTAAAGCAAGATCTTCACCAAAAAAGAGTTTTTCAATTTTTAGAATTGATGGAGGCTAATTTTTTAAACGAAACCAATCCTCATTTTTATGCTGAAGAAATCGGTATGAGTACCAAACGATTGAATCAGATTTTAAAAGAAAAATTAAATCTCACCGCAAAACAAATTATTCAGCAGCGTCAAATAACGGAGGCCAAACGCAGATTGATTAAAAGTGAAATTTCAACAAAAGAGTTGGCTTTTGATTTAGGTTTTAGTTCTATGAGTAGTTTTTCAAGATTTTTTAAGCAATATGTTGGTGTAAGTCCTTCGGGTTTTAAGAAGCAGCATTAATTCATGATTAATTCATAATTAATTTGTAAGCCAATTGTAAGAGTGCTTCTTTTTCTTTTATAGAAGTCGAAATTGGTAATTGTGCTAAACCTATTAAGCGACGCATAATTTCAACACCTGTTATTTGTGCTAAAAGGTTTTTGTCTATTTCATTTGGGTAATAGTCTTTAATCCTAGAAATAAATGTTTCGTCTTTTGTTATTATAATCGAATGTGCAGCAAGAACACCAAGATCAAACTCAGGGAAACCTAAAAAGCTAAATTCGGGATCAATAATATAAAGCGAATCTTTATTTGTCATCCAACTTGCAGGGTAATAATCACCATGTAATAAAGTTGTTCCTTTAGACAAATATTGCTGTCCTATTTCTTTAATTTTCTCTTTTAGTAAAGTGTCCTTTTTATATGGAATAGAAAGCGCTTCTAATCCTGGTTGAATGTCGTCCAAGCAAAAACCATTATTTTCTATAAATGGAAGTTCAAAAATATGTTGATGATTTAGTAATCGTAGCGCTTTATTTTCTGGGTAGTTTTTAGGTGCTTTTGAGTTGTGAATATTTGCAGCAATATTGGCTAGTAGTCTTAATTGGTTTAAGTCAATTTTATGAGCATCATATAAGCTGGTCATATCTTCACATTTACCTAAATCTTCTAAAATTAATAAATGATGCTCTGCGTTGTATTTTAAAACTTTTGGAAAATGTTTATTGACCAAAATGTTATTTTCAATAGAAGAATAAAATTGAAATTCTACATCAATGCGTTCTATTGGTGCTTGTATATCTTTATATTTTTGAACAAATGGACGTGATTGTTTTAAAATAAATGAACGCAAATTAGTTTCAATACGTAATACTACATTCATATTGCCTTCACCTGGTTTTGTAACGTGAGTGATGGTTTCGTTTATATCATTAAAAAAATCAATTTTTTGTAAGAGATTTTTAATGTCTTCTCTAGGTGTTTGTAGGTCTATAAACATAAAAAGGGCAGATTATATTTTTTTTAAAGTATTCCAAAAATCACTTGTCATTTGTTCAGCGTCTATTTTGGTATGTATACCAATATTGCGTTGTGTGTTTTCAGGAGGTGTTAGATGGCTTTCTATAGTGGATAATTTTGGTTTTGCTAAAGCTTCAATAATTGCAATATCCCACATGGTCCATTTTTCCTTTTTAGGATCTTCTTTTGTCCACCAGCGATCGTATGTTTCCCATCTATTGATTAAATAAGCGGCGATACCTTTTTTATCTTTTAAATGAAGATCTACTTCTTGTTTTGTAAATACTAAATGCTGACTTGTAGTCGCTGTCATTACATCTAGATTAAGTGTTTTTGTGTTAAGTAAAACTTCTACAGCAATAGGATCATTTCCAGAGTTGAATTCTTTTTTATTATAAATATTAGTCTCTGGTGTGTGCCAGAAACCAAGATAATGTACTTTAATTTTAGGGATTATTGTTGGGTCTTCTAAAATAGCAGAGGCAATATTGGTACACGAGCCTAGAACAACAATATTTAGTTTTTGATCACCTTTCATTTTATGCGCTGTTTCAATAATAAACTGAGAAGCATCAGAAGAAACCGGTTTGCCGTATTCCGTTAAAGGTGTGTTGCTTCCTAAGGGGAGTGAAATACCTTTAGCATTCATTAGGCTAATAATGTCTTCATTAATTTTTTGACTTTCGCTAACGGTATTGTCTGAAGCTAGAGGAGAGGTGTAAAACTGAGCAGATGTTATCGCTATTAAATTAAAGCTAGGTTCTAAAATAGCTCTTACAATCGCATACAAATCATCAACTTCATTTGCGGTGTCAGCGTCAATAATTAAATCTAATTTTTGCGTTTTATCTTGTGCGTTTATAAAAATAGAGCATAAAAGTAAAAGACTTAAAAAAAGGTAATTGTTGATTTTTTTTATGCTTTTATTTAAGTGTGAATTGTTCATTTAAGAAGATTGATTGTGCTGCTTTAAGCTTAATAGATTATATAAAAACCTAAAGTGTGTTGAAGCTATAGGTCGTAAAATTTAAATTTTATTACGGGTTTTGAGTTTATTAATTCTTTTTTAACGAGAATTTAATGTTTTTATGAGGATGGAATTCGGAATAGCATAAATATTAGTCTTCTCAAATTATGTAATATGTCGTTAATAGTGTTTTATAAATATACACTTTATCTCTTAATATTAATATAGAATTAAGGCTTTGTTGCTCTAATTATTAACTCTAATAAATGATGTATTCCTTTAAAGATAAGGAGTCTAAAATAAATGTTTAAAAAAAATAAAAAAAGATTAACGTATTAAAAAAAAAGATATATTTGTCCCGAAATTGGTGACCGTCTAACAAGATAATAAAACCAATTTTAGCTGAACAATTGAAACATGTTTATATGTTCGGGTTCTTGAAAATTAGGAAGTCATATTCAAGAGCAGCTTATAGATTAAGTAACCGAATTTTAGAGCTAACTTCCGCATCATCGATTGCTGCTAGTCAGCATATTTACGGTTTTGTACCTACTACACAAAGCCAAATTCAGGTATGATATAACGTATCCTTAACATTGTTTACGCATATATTTTTTATCTTATACTTGAATTTTTAATCCACAACATGAACAATAAATATATTGATCTCATCGATCAATCCTTTCACTTTCCTCAAGACGAATTTAAACTTGAAGACAAAGCTTTGCATTTTCACGATATAGACCTAATGAAATTGGTTGAAGAATACGGAGCACCTTTAAAATTTACATATTTACCACAAATTTCTAATAACATACAGCGTGCTAAAAAATGGTTTGCTGATGCTTTTGAAAAGTATAACTATAAGGGGCAATACAATTATTGTTATTGTACTAAAAGCTCACACTTTAAGCATGTTTTAGATGAGGCACTTACCAATGATATTCATATTGAAACCTCTTCGGCTTTTGATATAGATATTGTAAAAGCACTTAAAAAAGAAGGTAAAATTACCGACAAAACTTATGTGTTAAGCAACGGTTTTAAACGTGATCAATACATTACTAATATTGCAAGTCTTATTAATGACGGTCATAAAAACTGTATCCCTATTATAGATAATTACGAAGAAATTGATTTATTATCTGAAGAGATTGATGGAAAATTTCAAGTCGGAATCAGAATCGCTTCAGAGGAAGAACCAAAGTTTGAATTTTACACTTCACGTTTAGGAATTGGCTACAAAAACATTGTACCTTTTTATAAAAATCAAATTCAAGATAATAAAAAAGTAGCGTTAAAAATGCTGCACTTCTTTATTAACACAGGGATAAGAGACAATGCTTACTACTGGAACGAATTGCATAAGTGTTTAAAGGTATACACAGCTTTAAAAAGAATATGCCCAACTTTAGATAGTTTAAACATTGGTGGTGGTTTTCCTATAAAAAACTCATTGGCTTTCGATTTTGATTATGCTTATATGGTAGATGAAATTGTAAATCAAATAAACCTAGTTTGTGAAGAAGAAGAGGTAGCGGTACCCAATATTTTTACAGAATTTGGGAGTTTTACCGTTGGAGAAAGTGGTGGTGCGATTTATAAAATTCTTTATCAAAAACAGCAAAACGATCGTGAAAAATGGAACATGATTAATTCATCTTTCATAACAACATTGCCAGATACATGGGCGATTAATAAACGTTTTATAATGTTGCCAATTAACCGTTGGAACGAAAGTTATGAGCGTGTACTTTTAGGTGGTTTAACATGCGATAGTGATGATTATTATAATAGTGAGCAACACACTAATGCTATTTATTTACCAAAATATAATAAAGATAAACCCTTATATATTGGCTTTTTTAATACAGGTGCTTACCAAGAAACTATAGGAGGTTTTGGAGGTTTGCAACACTGTTTAATACCAACACCAAAGCATATTTTAATTCAAAAAGATGCGGATGGAAACTTAAAGACTAGCGTTTTTGCAGAACAGCAAAAAAGTGAACACTTACTCGGTATTTTAGGGTATGACTCTTAAGAGGAGGTTAAGTAAACAGTATTAATAAAATTATTGAATAATAAAACACTTCCGTTTTAGCGGAAAATGATATAAAATGAAAACAAAAACTTACGCTGGTATTCCAGAAGATTTAGCAAAATTAGAAACAGCTAAAATTGTATTGATTCCTGTACCTTATGATGGTACAAGCACTTGGCAAAAAGGAGCAGATAAAGGTCCTGATGCTTTTTTAGATGCTTCTGAAAATATGGAGCTTTATGATATTGAAACCGCTTCTGAAGTTTACCAACAAGGTGTATTTTTAGCCAATGCGGTTACAGAACATACATCGCCAGAAGCTATGGTAGAAGCGGTGCACCAAGCGACAAAAAAATATATTAAGAAAAATAAATTTGTTACTGTTTTTGGTGGTGAGCATTCGGTATCTATCGGAACAATTAGAGCTTTCAACGAAATGTTTGAAGATCTTACGGTACTTCATATCGATGCACACGCAGATTTACGCGAAAGCTACGAAGGTTCTACATGTAATCACGCTTGTGCTGTTTACGAAGCGAGCCAGACAACCAACTTAATTCAGGTTGGAATTCGTTCCATGGATAGTATCGAAAAAACGGTAATGGATGAAGAAAAAACGTATTTCGCTCACCAAATGGCTATGGATGATAGCTGGATAGATGCTGCAATAGACCAAATGACAAATAACGTCTTTATAACATTCGATTTAGATGCGTTTGATCCTTCAATTATGCCAAGTACAGGAACACCTGAGCCGGGAGGATTATTGTATTACGAAACGCTAGAGTTCTTAAAACAAGTTTTTGACGAGAAGAATGTGGTTGGTTTCGATATCGTAGAATTATGTCCTAATGAAGCTGATAAATCTTCAGACTTCTTAGCTGCCAAATTATATTACAAAATGTTGAGTTACAAATTTCAAAATCAAAATATAGAAGATGGTTTTGAAAGCAACTTTAACGATTCAAACAAAGAAGGAAATAAAAAATCTAAATTCAATACAGAAGATGAATACTAGCAAAGGAGAAATTTCGAAATTTATAGAAAAATATTATTTACACTTTAACTCAGCGGCTTTAGTAGACGCTGCAAAGGGGTATGAAGCACAATTAAATTCTGGCGCAAAGATGTTAGTGTCTTTAGCGGGTGCAATGAGCACAGCAGAATTGGGTAAGATTTTTGCTGAAATGATTCGTAAAGATAAAGTGCAAATAGTGTCTTGTACTGGTGCCAATTTAGAAGAAGATGTCATGAATTTGGTAGCGCATTCGCATTACAAACGTGTACCTAATTACAGAGATTTAACGCCTCAAGACGAATGGGATTTACTTGAAAAAGGATTAAATCGTGTTACGGATACTTGTATTCCAGAAGAGGAAGCTTTTAGAAGAATTCAAGAACATATTGTTAAGATTTGGAAAGATGCAGAAGCTAAAGGTGAACGTTATTTACCACATGAATATATGTACAAATTATTATTATCTGGTGTTTTAGAAGAGCATTACGAAATAGATTTAAAGGATTCATGGATGTATGCTGCAGCCGAAAAAAACCTACCTATTGTTTGTCCAGGTTGGGAAGATAGTACTATGGGTAACATCTTTGCAAGCTACGTACTTAAAGGAGAGTTAAATGCTAGCACTATGAAATCTGGTATAGAATACATGACGTTTTTAGCAGATTGGTACACAGATAATTCTGAAAATGGTATTGGTTTCTTCCAAATCGGTGGAGGTATTGCAGGTGATTTTCCTATTTGTGTAGTGCCAATGTTGTATCAAGATATGGAACGTCCAGAAACACCTTTCTGGAGTTATTTCTGTCAAATTAGTGATAGTACAACAAGTTACGGTTCGTATTCTGGGGCTGTGCCGAATGAGAAAATAACTTGGGGTAAATTAGATATCGATACCCCTAAATTTATCATTGAAAGTGATGCTACTATTGTTGCACCTTTAATCTTTGCTTATCTTTTAGATATGTAATTATGGAAGATCATAAAATTAATAATATAGAATTAAGCTTTTTAACGGTTGGTGATTTTGAGGAATTAAAATCAGCAACGTTAGAAGCTTATGGTGGTGTTTTAAATTCCTATTGGAAAAAAGACCACATTGCACGTTTGACCTCTATTTTTTCAGAAGGTCAGGTGGTTATTAGAATTGATGGTCAGTTGGCAGGTTGTGCATTATCTTTAATTGTAGATTACGATAAGATTGATGATAATCACACGTATGCTGACATTATTGAAGGTGATAAATTTAAAAATCACGATCCCGAAGGTGATGTCTTATATGGAATTGATGTTTTTATAAAACCAGAATTTAGAGGCTTAAGATTAGGGCGTCGTTTATATGATTACCGTAAAGAATTGTGTGAAAATCTAAATTTAAAAGGAATTGTTTTTGGAGGTAGAATGCCTAATTTTCATAAATATAAGGATCAATATTCGCCAAAAGAATACATTCAAAAAGTAAAACGTAAGGAGATTCATGATCCGGTTTTAAACTTTCAGACGTCTAATGATTTTCATCCCTTAAGAATTATTAAAGGATATTTAGAAGGCGATACAGCATCTAGTGAATATGCGGTTTTAATGGAATGGGATAATATTTATTATACCAAACCAAATAAAAAAGCGAGCAGCGTAAAAACAGTAGTGCGTTTAGGATTGATTCAATGGCAAATGCGTCCTTATAATGGTTTAGATGATTTAATGCAGCAAGTGGAATATTTTGTAGATAGTGTTTCTGCTTACCGTTCGGATTTTGCGGTATTTCCAGAGTTTTTCAATGCGCCGTTAATGGCAAAATACAATCACATGCACGAGCCGCAAGCCATTAGGGAGCTAGCAGGTTATACGCAGATTATTGTAGAGAAAATGCAGCAATTATCAATTTCTTACAATATAAATATCATTACAGGGAGTATGCCAGAATTGGTTGGAGATGTGCTTTATAATGTGGGTTATTTGTGTCGTAGAGATGGAAGTTTAGAACGTTATGAAAAAATTCATGTTACGCCAGATGAAGCTAAAGTTTGGGGAATGCAACGTGGAAGTGAACTAAAAACGTTTGAAACAGACGCAGGTAAAATAGGAATTTTAATTTGTTATGATTCTGAATTTCCTGAGTTATCAAGGTTGTTAGCAGATGAAGGTATGGATATTTTATTTGTGCCATTTTTAACGGATACTCAAAACGGTTATTCTCGTGTAAGGCTTTGTGCACAGGCACGTGCCATAGAAAATGAATGTTATGTGGCCATTGCAGGTAGTGTAGGTAACTTGCCAAATGTGAGTAATATGGACATTCAATATGCGCAGTCTGCTGTATTTACGCCTTGTGATTTTGCTTTTCCAAGTAATGGTATAAAAGCAGAAACCACGCCAAATACGGAAATGATTTTAGTTGCAGATGTAGACTTAGGGTTGTTAAGAGAGCTGAATTCTTTTGGTGCAGTAAAAAATTTAAAAGATCGAAGAAAAGATGTTTACGATGTTATTCGAGTAAGTAAATAAGTATTATATTTAAAAAAATTTAGCTTTAGAAATAATATTAAAGAATGAAACCAAAAGACGCACATTTAAAACGAGTTATAGTTGACTTTAAAAAATTAACACCAGAAATTTTATCACTTTTAGTAGAGAAATATCCCGATGGATATGATGATGAAAATGTAATTTCGTTTAAAAATGCAAAAAATGAAATAGTTGAAGCTGTTGAAGTCACTACTGAAGATACCAAGTATTTGGTTAAAGTGAGTACGAAACTTGAGCAGACGATGGAAAATTACGACGAAGATGATTATGAGGATTTCGAAGATGATGATCCCGATGCAGTTGTTGATCCAGAATTAGAGCCAGGAGCAGAAGACGAAGATTTTTCTTAATAAAGATTATCACGTAAAAAATATTTTGTAATTTAATATAGGAATTCAGCTTTAGCTTTTGTCTACAAAAAAGTTGAAGCTGAGTTTTTAATTTAAGAGTGAATCCTTTTTAAATAGTTGAATTATGGAAACTGCATTTCACATGTCTTTACCATGTTTAAGTATAGAAGATACTAGAAACTTTTATATTGATAACATTGGTGGTTCTTTAGGAAGAACAGGAGAAAACTGGGTAGATATTAATCTCTTTGGTCATCAAGTCACCTTTATTCAAACCGAAAAATTTAATTTCAATAGTCCTAATTATGTCTTTGGAGGTAAATTATTACCTTCATTCCATTTTGGTATTATTGTAGCTGTTGAAAAATGGAAAGTGTTATATGAAAACCTTAGTAATTCAAATTTAAAAATAGTAACTCAGACGACTTTTTTAGGTGATAAACGAGGTGAGCATTGCTCTTTTTTTATAAAAGATCCTAATGATTATATGTTAGAGTTTAAAAGTTTTAAGGATCCTAATCATATGTTTACAACTTAAGGTTGTTATTTTATAATCTAGCACAACGAAACTTCAGAAAGAAATACTTCAAAAATATCCACAGTAATTATAGCCATAAGGCTGTATTCTAAAAGCATTTGGGCTTGAAGTGGCAAATTCCCAAAACCACAATCTTATATTAATTCATACTGAATAATTTCAGTACAAAATTTAGTGCAATGAATACAAGAACAATAGCAGTATTTGTGCTTATGGTAATGGTTTTAAGCGTGAATGCAATTTCAATTACAAAAGATAAATTTCAAGATAAAACAATCGTAACTGCTCAGGGAGTTTATGATGGTTATGATATTGATGATGGTTATGCCTTTTTAATTAGAGAGGATGAGAAAGATGAAGACACTGAGGCAACTGTTTATTTTGCTACGGTTGATGCATCTGTTTTAAAAATAGCGAATCTAAAGTCTAAGGATTTAATAGGTAAGCGATTTGAGATTACATACGAAGTTACAGAGTATGAAGAAGTAGATGAAAATGGTTACACTGAGATCTACGAAAGTTATAAAATAATTAAACTCAAAAAGTTGTAATTAAATAGAAATTTCTAAAAATTGTAAATAGAGGCTGTTAGGAAACTGACAGTCTTTTTTTTAAGACCACTTCCCAAATAAATACAGAAAACACAATAAGATATTCTAAACCTATAATCCATAAATTCTCAGTATTAGAGGTGTTTGAGTAGGCTAAATAACTTAAGATAATAACAAAAGACCAAACGAGAGGGAACTTGTAATTAGTAAATACACAAAATATCACTAGTGTTGCAATATACCAAGGATGAACTGTTGTGCTTAAAAATAAATAGCAAGTAAATACTAATAGCATTGAAGTGATCAGTTTAGGTAAACTATTGTTTTGTTTAAACAATGAAAACCCAAAAATTATGAAGACCGAAATTATTGGTAGAATTTTACCAATAATAGCAATTTCATTATAGCCCGTTATACTATAGCCAATTGCTCTTAAGAGATAATAAATACTTGCGTTAAATTCAAAATTTCCAAACCAAAGCCCAACTGTTTTAGAGTAATTATTTACAAATTCCATAGAGAAAAAAGGAAGGAATAGTAGGAGTATAGTTATACCAATTATCGCGTAAAATGTGATTAGTTTGGGATAACAAATCTGTGATGTTTTTGTTGTTCTAAAGAATTTAAAAAACAGAGGTAATAACATTAATGGAATTAACTTCACTGAAATTGAACAGGCAAAAATTACAGCGGTCCATTTCCATTTATCTGAATATAACAGGTAAAATGCCCAAATGAGGAAGAAAACCATAACACCTTCAAAGTGAAGATTACCAGTTAATTCTATTATAATAAAAGGATTTAAAATATACCAAAAAATTCTATTTGAAGGTAGTTTTAAACGTTCTAAGAGTTTCTTTCCAAAATAAAGAGTACCAATATCTGCAGCAATAATTATAAGTCGCATGGATATAATGGAGCCTAAAATACTATGACTAGAAAATAAAGCAGCAATTGTGAAACACAGCTGATTAATAGGTGGGTAGTTAGTGTAATGAGAAGAGCTTAATTCTCCCATTCCATTATATAATTCTTGTGCTTGTTTAATAGGGAATATTCCGTTATTAATAAAAGAATCTGGAGTGTATAAATAAGGGTTAAAACCGTCAAATATCATTCGTCCATCCCAAATAAAGCGATAAAAATCTTGTGATAGATTTGGGGTCGAAAAAATAAAAATTAGACGTAATATAACTGCTGTATACGTTAATAGTTTAAGGTTTGTTTTATTGTAATCTACTAATTTGTAAAACAGAAAAAAAAGAGCAGCATACAAGGCGACTATTTTGTAATATTCTGTTCTTGTGGTGTAATAAGCAAAAACAAAATAGAAGATTATGCTTGCAACAACTAATAAAATAGAAGACTTTTTTAGCTTTGAATATAAGGTGTTGTTTAGCATAAATCAAATATAAATATTATTTGTGGGGTTTAGTTAATTGCTAAATTTATAGTTAGGTATTTTAAGACTCATTTTTAATGCTAAGCTTACACTTACTAGATTATTTATATAAATATACTTCTATTAAATAGCTCTTCCTGCTGAAAATCTAAGTGTAATAAAGTAATCTTTACTACTTTTGAGTAACTAAAAATCACATATTTTATGAAGAATATATTTTATTTCGTTGCTTTTTTTATTGTACTGAGTTCATGTAAAGACGCTAGTCAGTCAAAAGTAGAACCAGTTGTAAACACAAAAAAGGATACAACAACAACAACATTACAAGTAAATGAAGTTATAAGTTTTAAAGGGCAACAGGTTACAGGAGTTTCGGTTGCTAATGATGGTCGTATTTTTGTGAATTTCCCAAGATGGAGAGAAGGAGTTAAAAATTCTGTAGTTGAAGTTAATAAGAATAAAGAAGAGATAAGTTTTCCTAATACAGAATGGAATTCGTGGAAAATTGGAGACGAAGTTGTTGAAGATAAGTTTGTAGGCGTGCAATCTGTTGTCGCTTTTGAAGATAAACTATATGTTTTAGATACAAGAAGTCAGTTGTTTCAAAATGTATTAGATGCCCCACGTGTCTTTGTATTTAATTTAGCTGATAACACTTTAAGCAAAGTTTATAAGCTTTCTGAAGGGAGTTACCATCCGGATTCTTATATAAATGATCTTCGTGTAGATAAGAAAAAGAAGAAAATCTATTTTACAGATTCTGGTCATGCAGGATTAGTAATTTTAGATATGAATTCTGAAGTATCAAAAAGAGTTTTAGATAATCATAAATCTACTAGTGCCGAAGCTTCTTACTTAACCTTTGGTGATAAAAAATGGGAAAGAGCAATTAACTCTGATGGTATTGCTTTAGATACAAACAATGATACATTGTATTACCATGCACTTACGGGTTATAGTTTATATGCTATTCCTACCAGTGCTTTTGATCTTGAAGATGAAACTCAGATAGAAAACCAAGTTAGGTTTATAGCAAAAACATCTGCGCCAGATGGAATGATTTTAGATGCTAACGGTAATTTGTATTATGCGGATTTAGAGCATAATAAAATACAATATAGACAAGCTGATGGAAGTATTTCTACTTTAGTAGAAGGTGATAAGGTAAAATGGGCAGATACGTTTAGTATCTATAATAACGAACTGTATTTTACAAACTCTAGGATTAACGAAATTTCAGGAGATATTTCTGAAATGGAATTTACTTTAAACAAAGTTACATTACCTACTAAATAAGTGTTGAGAGTAATATAACTCTAAGTTAGAGCAAAAAAATATCCGTAAAATCTTTATAATATAATTAAAGACTTTACGGATATTTTATGTTTAGATGTTTTTTTAAACCTTAGATGATAATGATTTAAAGAATACATAACCAAAGCCAATGAAAAGCATTAAGTGAAAAGGAAACAACCCAAAATCACCACCCTGATCTCCAACAATAAAAGCACTATACATTCCAAATGCAAAATAAAGCATCAAGAACCCTTCAATAATAACATGAGGAGATACCTTTTTCATTAAGTATTTATTGCCTTTCCAAGAATCTTTTAGCGTACTAATATTAAACTTTGGTGTACGAACAAATTCACTTCTTTTTCCAATATGACCTTCAATTACTGCAATAGAATTATGAAGCGAAAAGCCCATGGCTATTGAGAAAAAAGTAAAGAACATACCAATATAGCTGAAGAATTTTTTAAATCCACTACCGTAAATATTCTTATACATAAACCAGTAGCAAACAAAAAAGATAATGGTACTCATAACAAAGAAACTCATTACGTAGAAGTAATTTCTTAGGTGAGCATATTCGTTTTTAATATATAACATTGGAATACTTAAAATAGCAACCGTAAAAATGCTTAAAAACATGGTGCTATTTAAAAGGTGAAGTATACCGTGTACTTTGGTTTTAGAAGAAATATTATCAGACTTTAAAACACGAGAACGCATTTTTCTAAAGTTTTCTGCGCCACCTTTATTCCAACGGAATTGTTGAGAACGTGCAGCACTTATAACTACCGGTAATTCAGCAGGAGTTTCAACATCTTCTAAATATTTGAATTCCCAATTTTTTAATTGTGCTCTATAACTTAAGTCTAAATCTTCAGTAAGCGTATCACCTTCCCAGTTTCCAGCATCAATAATGCATGTTTTACGCCAAACACCAGCAGTACCGTTAAAGTTTATAAAGTGACCTTTACTGTTTCTTCCTACTTGTTCTAACGTAAAGTGAGCGTCTAAAGCAAAAGCTTGTATCTTAGTAAGTAAAGAATAGTTTCTGTTTATATGTCCCCAACGGGTTTGAACAACACCAATTTTTTCATTCTTAAAATAAGGAATAGTACGTTTTAACCAATTGGGTTGAGGTAAAAAGTCAGCATCAAAAATAGCAATATACTCACCTTTGGCAATTTTTAAACCTTCTTTAAGTGCACCAGCTTTAAACCCACTTCTATCTGTTCTTGTAATATGTGTAATATCTAGGCCTGTTTTAGCTAACCGATCTACATGAGCTTTTGTAGTTGCAACGGTTTCATCTGTAGAGTCATCTAAAACTTGAATCTCTAGTTTGTCCTTTGGGTATTCCATAAGGGCAATGTTATCCAACAGGCGATCCATCACATACATTTCATTGTATACGGGGAGCTGGATGGTCACAAACGGAATCTCTTCAGAGTTTGAAAAGTTAAACTTGTCACAAGTTTCTCTCTTCTTTTTTGAAGAAAGATAATTGTAGAGTAAATTTAACTGTGCTAGGGCGTACATAAATATGAGCACTATAGCAACAGTGTAAATAACGATGATGGTGTATTGAAGGTAAATCACTTAAAACTGTATTTAAAAATCCATGTCAAGATTTTTATGCCTGCAAAGATAGCACCTTTTATCGTTCCTGAAACTTTTGAGACACCTATTCTGTTTCTGTAATTAACAGCGACCTCTTTATAGCGTAGTTTTTGCTTCAAAACCTTGAGCTGCATTTCTACTGTCCATCCATAAGTTTTGTCTTCCATTTTTAGTCCTAAAAGCTTATCATATTTAATAGCTCTAAAGGGACCTAGGTCTGTAAAAGTAGAACGAAAAAATAATTTCATTAAGCTTGTTGCGAGCCAATTACCAAAAATTTGAGGTATGGTCATTGAGCCTTCTTCTCGCAATTCTTTAACACGAGAACCAATAACAAAGTCGTCGTTTTCTTCTAAAATTGGTTGAATTATTTTGGTTAATTCTTCTGGATAATCGCTGTAGTCTCCGTCTAAAAAAACAATAATATCTGGCTTATTTTTTTGTTGAGAAATATATTCCATCCCCTTTAAACAAGCATAACCATACCCTTTTCTATTTTCAATTAAAACGGTAGCACCCGCTTTTTTGGCATTGATTTCAGTGTTATCGGTTGATTTATTGCTTATTACAATAATTTCATCGACAATAGCAGGAATGTCTTTTATAACATGAGGAATTGACTCTTCTTCGTTATAAGCAGGAATAATAACTTTTATATTGGGCATTTAATCTATTTATGAGCGCTAAAATACGGTTTTGAAAATTTTTTTGTCTAAAAATTTACACTAAGCTAATTGTAAACTATTAAATGTGGAATATACTAAGGTTACAATTTGTGAAATGAAATACAGTAAGTCTTGATGCAATATTTAAATTAAAACGTTCAAAATTATTTTGAACGTTTTAATTATGTATTAATATTGAAATGAGTTTAGAACCAAATTATTTCTGATTAACGAAATCCATTAAATCAACATCGTTTCCTAAAAGGATTTCTGTTGGGTTAATACGTCCTTCCATTGAATCATTTTCTAATTTTAAAACGCCTCTTGGACAAACAGCAGAACAAACACCACAACCGACACAACTAGATCGTACAATGTTTTCACCTTTTTGAGCATAAGCTCTTACGTCTATTCCCATCTCACAACTGTTAGAACAGTTACCACAAGAAATACATTGACCACCATTTGTTGTTATTCTAAATTTAGAAAACAAACGTTGTTGAAAACCAAGAATAGCAGCCATAGGACAACCAAAACGGCACCAAGAGCGGTTTCCTAAAATAGGGTAGAACCCTGTTCCTATAACTCCAGAAAAAATAGATCCGATATAAATACCATAAGCAGATCTTAAGGCACTAGCTTTAATATAAAAAAGCTGATCTGTAGTTCCTGTAAAATGCATTACAAGCAAAAGCGTAATAACAATAAAGTAACCAATAGCTCCGTATTTAGCATCTTTACCTAATTCGTGTCTTTTAAAGATCATTACAACTGCAAAGACTAAAGTTAAAAAGCCGATAACAGAAATGATAAAAACATCTCTTGTTAACCAGAAATCATTTTTGTCGTAACCTAAATAGGTGTAAATCATAGCAACTGTCATCACTACAGAAAATACTAAAACGGTATGGATTAACCAACGTTCTAATTTCCATGCAGACATCTTTTTGGAAGATAATTGTCTAAAAGAGTCACCTGCAGTTTCAGCTAAACCACCACAACCACAAACCCAAGAACAATACCAACGTTTCCCATATTTAAAGGTTAAAATTGGTGTGATTACAAATATAGATATGATACCAAATAACAATAAGGCAATACCAATATTACCATTAGAGAGAAAACCATTTACAGACCATTCATCAAAAATGTAATAATTAAGAGGCCAAATACTTTTAAGATCATAGTAAGGTAAATCGTTATTCATTACATACATGAATTCAGGAATCAAAAAGGCAAAACCTAATTGAAAAAACATTACTGAAACGGTACGTAATTGTTGGTAGCGATTATGTCTATATTTTAGAATAAATTTATAACCAAAAGCTAATATTGCAACGGTATAAAGTGTTCCGTAGACAAACCATTGACTGGCATCTCTTCCACTTAATAAATGACTTAAAGGATCAAAAAGACTAATTAAACCTGTATTTGCTTCTCCATCAGTCCCCAAGCCTAAATATTTTGGAAAGAAATAAAGTACAATGTAAAATGTGGTTAAAAGAACACCTAGAATCCAACCTAGAATTCCACGTGATGATATGGATTTAAACCAAACACCATCATTTTTTATACCTTCTAGTTTGGTAAGGTAAGCTTCTCTAGAATATATAATAATACCACCGATTATAGATCCTAATGAAAGTGTTAGAAATAAACCTTTATTAGGGAAGTTAGTATTAAAAAGAGCTAATGTGAATATAAATAACCCAATGACACCTATAGCAAGCGCTACTTTTTGTTTTGTTGTAATGTCTAAAGCGTCTGGCTTTGCCAATGACATACTATGATTTAATTTGTTGCTCATTTTATACAGTTTGTAATTGGTTATTGTAGGCTTTTAAAATATCTTTTTCAAATTTTGAATAGAATTCAGGATCAAAATTAGCTTCAGGTAAATGATTTATCACGTAATCTACATCACGTTTTTCGGTAAGCCATCGGTCAAAAACTTCATGGCGCATTCGTATTCCAAAATTATTAATTCCTAAAAATACATTTGTGTTTTTATCGTAAGCTACCGTGATACATTTTGTATCATCTTCATGTTTCCAATGAAAATGGACTTCGTGTTCAGGTCTTCCACGTTCTCCAAATACCCAACCATAAGTTTGATATTCAATATCTAAAAATTTTGCGGAGTTAAACCAATGACCAGGTTTGTATTCTATACGGTTACCACAAAGAGTTTGGGCTAAAGTTTCTCCCATCATTCGGCCTGTGTACCAAACCGCTTCAATAGGTCGTCGGTTTCCAATAGCCTCATGTTGTTCTGCACAATCACCAATACTATAAACATCAGGGATATTTGTTTCTAAAAAACGATTCACTTTTACACCGCGTCCTATTTCAATACCAGAATCTTTTAGAAAATCAATATTTGGTGCAACACCAGCAGTTAAACCAACGACATTGCATTCGAGTTCTTCTCCTGTTTCTTCAATAATTACTGATTTTACTTTTCCATTTTCGTCAGAATTTATGGCTCTAAGGTTTGTTGAAAGTCGTAAATCTATATGATGATTTTTAACATGTCTATTAATCATTTCACTTTCACCTTGTGGTAAAACGCCATTCCAAAAGCTATCTTCTCTTACTAAAAATGTTACAGGAATACTTCGGCTATTTAGCATTTCAGCCAATTCAATTCCTATTAAACCTCCACCAACAATTACAGCACGTTTACAAGTTTCTTTATTTGGGGCGTATTTTTCAAGCTTTTCTAAATCTTGTTTGTGGTACATGCCTAGTGTACCTTCTAAATCTTGACCAGGCCAACCAAATTTATTAGGTTTACTTCCTGTTGCTATAATTAATTTATCGTATTGAAGTGTTTCTCCTTCTGTAAAATGAAGTGTTTTTGTTTCAGTTTCAACTTTATTAACAAAACCTTTCTTTAGTTCAATCCTATTCTTTTCCCAAAACCAATTCTCATAAGGTTGTGTATGTTCAAATTTCATATGCCCCATATAAATGTACATTAAAGCAGTCCTAGAGAAGAAAAAATCGGTCTCACCCGAAATAATTGTAATTCTCTTGTCTGAAAGTTTTCTAACATGTCTTGCGAGTGTAACTCCAGAGATGCCGTTGCCAATAATAACGATATGTTCCATGGTTGATGTCCGAATATTCGGTGGGATTTAGGTTAGTGATAAAACATATAGGTCGAAGGTTTTGTTAAAACCTTAACCCATAAGCGAGATTTCTTTAAATTTAGGCATAATTTTTAATAATATGCGATATTTTTTTTACTGCCTTTTTGTTTTTTTGTTTTTTGGTTGTGCTGCGATTCCGTCTCAATCTGCTAAAATTAATGGGGTTAGCTTTGTGGCTTCTAGAGGCGTTGTAGATTCTTCGCATGTAAAACCCTTGGTACAGATAAATGCTAATGCTGCCGCTGTTATGCCTTTTGGATTTGTAAGAGATAAAGAGCATCCCAAAGTGACTCATAATACCAAACGACAATGGTATGGCGAAACCCGTTCTGGAGCAAAGCAATATATTGAAGCACTTCATAACGAAAATATAAGAGTGATGGTGAAACCGCAATTGTGGATTTCTCATGGAGAGTTTACCGGATTTTTAAAAGCAGGTACTGAAACAGATTGGAAATTATTAGAAACCTCTTATTCTGATTTTATTTTAAATTATGCTGAGTTGTCTGAAGAGTTAAATGTCGAAGTATTTTGTATAGGAACAGAGCTAGAAGAATTTATAAAAAACAGACCTGAATATTGGCATCAACTTATTAAAGAAATTAGAACGATTTATACAGGTAAGCTAACTTATGCTGCTAATTGGGACGAGTTTTGGACAACACCTTTTTGGTTAGATCTAGATTATGTTGGTGTAGACGCTTACTTTCCGGTAAGTACTATGCAAACACCAACAATTGAAGATTGTATAAATGGTTGGGTAAAACATAAAGAAGGATTAAAAGGTTTTTCAGAAAAATTAAACCGACCAATTTTGTTTACAGAGTTTGGTTATAGAAGTGTAGATTATACGGGTAAAGAACCTTGGCGTTACGATCGTTCTATGACTTCTGTAAATCTTGAAGCACAAAATAATGCCACCCAAGCTTTATTTGATGCGGTTTGGGATGAAGATTGGTTTGCTGGTGGTTATTTATGGAAATGGTTTATTAACCATGATGAAGTTGGAGGTGTAGATAATAATCAATTTACACCTCAGAATAAACCTGTAGAAGCCATTATAAAATCGCATTATAAGCGGCGTGAGCTCAATTGATATTAATTGAGCTTAGGCTATATTAGATAATCTTAATCATCACTTTCTAAAGCTTTAAAATCCTTAATGGCTTTATTGGGTTCTATAATATTATAACCTTTCCAGAAATCAGGATCATATTTATTAAGACGTTCTGGTGTGACTAAGTTTTTCTCTTTAAAATTGTTGTAGTCCGCTTCAGAAATTGTTTCACTGTCAAAAACAATAAGTTCAGACTTATCAATGTTTCTAACAATGAAATATATATCGCCTTTCAATTCATTTTGTTTTCTTCTACCGCGTACATTTTTGTTCTTTTCAACAATTTTTATAGGACGTTTTATACCAACCCTTTGGCCTGTAGATTCATCTCTATATTTTAAAGTATATTTTTCATTTTCATTTTTTTGAAATATGATAGTGCCTTCTTTTAAATATTTTTTAGTTGAAATGCCTAACAATGAAAAACTACTTAAAGGTTTTACATTTTTATAATCAACTCTTACAACGGCAAAATCTTCTGTATTTACATACATTGTTCCTTCAAAATCTTCGCTGCGTTTTGGTTTAAAAGGTATAACATATACAAACATCTGATCTATGTACGCATAGTCGGCTAAAGTAAACTCATAGCGTTGAGATTTATGAATAAAGTTAAGGTCGTTATCTTTATCAATAAAATTGTTGTTTTCAAATTTATGAATACTCATCTTTTTCCAATGCTTAAAACCTATTTTTCTAATCGAATCTTTTTTTCGTTGTTCAGCAAGTAAAGTTTCATTTATTACTTTTTCTTTTTTATCACCAAATAAGGAAGAGTCAATTTCTTCTTTCACACTAAACCAGCCCGATTTAATTTTAAAATAAGAATCTCGTTTCACATATTTTTTAAAAATGTCATTAAATCTTTTTTCATAATTATCCATATTTATATCCATGGATTTGTCATAGAGTCTACACGCTTTTAATATTTCTATTTTCTGAGCAGCTTCTGGTGTAATTTTTCCATAAAGTTCACCCAAAATTTCAGTATGACTACTTGTGTTTTTTGGCATAATCTGAATTAAACTGTCAATCATTGATTGATTAAATTCGGGTATTGTAGATTTTTCTAAGTTAACTTCAGACTTATCCATTTCTGTATAATAAGATTCTCTATAAAATAGTTTTCTTTTTGTAAAGTCAGAATCGTAATTAGTCGTTAAACCTTCTTTTACTTTATCTAAAATCTCATCAATAGAATAATTTTTATTAGTGACTAATACTTCAGATAAGTCGAAAGATTGCGACTTTAGGTAAATTGTAGAATTATCATAGTTTATAAGCGGAACTCGTATTTCTTTATACCCCAAGCAACTTATAAATAAAGAGTCTGTTGCTTTTATAGATCTTGTAATTGTGATGTTAAATTCACCATCTTCGTTACTAATCACTCCTGTTTTTGAGTTGAATTGAATAGTTGCAAAGGGAATAGGTTTTTCGGTTTCTGAATCTAATAATTTTGAAGAAAAGGTCTGTTGTGCGTAAGATTGAGCAATAGAAAAAAAGACTATTGCAAATAGTGTTTGATTGATTTTCATTTTAAGGATTGATTGGTTGACCAGCAAAGTAAAATATTGTAGTGGTTTGGAAATCAATTTTATGCCTTTATTAAGTATAGTTTATCTTAAGTTTAACATCTTCAAGAAAATTTAAGATCTAAAAATTACGATTTAGAAAGTATGGTTTTAAAATTTAATTTTAGCTTTGAAAAAAAATAGAATCGTATGAGAACATTAGCTGTTGGTGATATACATGGTGGATTAAAAGGTTTAAATCAACTTATAGAAAGAACAAATGTAAGTTCTGATGATGCCTTAATTTTTTTAGGAGATTATGTAGATGGTTGGAGTGAAGCTGCGCAAGTCATTCAACGTCTAATAGACTTATCTAAAACGAATGCATGTATTTTTATAAAAGGAAATCACGATGTTTGGTGCGAAAAATGGTTATCAACGGGAGATGTTAATGAAGTTTGGTTTAAAAACGGAGGAAAGGAAACTATTGAAAGCTATAAAGATTTTTCTGATGAAGAAAAACAAATGCATCTTCATTTTTTTGAAGCACTAAAATTATATCATATAGATTCTGAAAACCGATTATTTCTTCATGCAGGTTTTACCTCTATGAAAGGTGTAGAAAAAGAATTGAATACCGAAAATTTCTATTTTGATAGAACATTATGGGAAATGGCCTTAACATTTGATAAAAATATTAAGTTAGATTCTTTGATTTATCCTAATCGCTTAAAAAAATATTCTGAAATTTATATTGGTCACACACCAACAACTAATTTTGGTGAAGACAAACCGATGAATTGTGCTAATATTTGGAATGTAGATACTGGTGCAACCTTTAAAGGGAAATTATCTGCAATTGATATTGATACTAAAGAAATTTTTCAAAGTAATAAAGTGATGGATTTATACCCTGATGAAATAGGGCGGAATAAAAAAAAGTAAGTTGCGTTTAGCAAATGTTCTTCTTGTAATAAGCAACTAAATCCTCAGCAGAAGCACCAAACCATTTCTTTAAGTAAATGGTACAGAAGTGATATTGCACTTTCCAAACACCATGTTTGCGGTAAAGTCTGGCTGAGGTTGTTAATTTTTTATTGATGACGGTAAATTGATCACGTGCATACAATTCATTAATCAGCATATTATCTTCATAAATAACGTAAGCTTCATCGTAACCGCCAATAGTATTAAATAATGTTTTGGTTATAAACTGGCTTTGGTCACCACCTCTGCTAGCGCGCCAATTAAACTGTGTTAGCCAACTTGCTAACCTAAGCCACCAATGATGGCTATCAAACCGCATTCTAAAACAGCCTGCTTCATTTTCTTTTTGAACTTCGTTAATTATAAATTGATCAAAATTTTTAGGGGGAAAAGAATCAGCATGAAGAAAGTATAAAATAGTTCCTTTAGCATGTTTTGCACCGCAATTCATTTGCTTTGCTCTTCCTTTGGAAGATTCAAGAAAAAGTATTTTTGATTGAATATGCCATCCTGAACTTGATTCAGGATCTCCTATTTCGCTACCTAGTTGTGCGTCAGTTCGAGTGAAATTCCTTTTTTGGAATTTTGTATCGAGAACATTTGAAAAAGCTTCTCGGTACAATTCTGAACTATGTTCAGAATCACTCGAAGGGATGAAATTTTTAACGATATCCTGAGTTCCGTCAATACTTCCACCATCTACTATAATAATTTCTGAAATATTCTTACCCTCAGAATTCTCTAAAAGATGCGTTAATAAATTGGCAATATTATCAGCCTCGTTAAATACCGGAATAATTATACTTATCATATATCTATTTACGAAAAAAGCACGAGAATATTTTTATTTATTTAAATTCCAATTGTAATCTTTGAAGCTTTTTTTAGCTGAATTTGAAATTTTTACATCAGAATATTGATTAAGGAAGTCAATTAAACTACCATTAGTTTCAAAATCTTTTTTAAACCATTTAAAGATTTTAGAGAGTTTTATTTCTTCTGTTGAAATTTCATTTTTGGTAGTGTCTGCTAAAAATTCTTTTGTAGCATTGGTTAATTGTGTGTCTAATTCAGAAGCCGTAAATGCTGTGTTTTGTAATTTAGGGCATGATATAGAAGCGCAAACAATAGCAAAATGAATTCGTGGTTCATGCATTCCTCTCAGTATTTTATGCTCTATATCATTTAAGTTTTGCCAAGTAGTTCCAAACTTCCAAAGGCGTTGATCCCAAGGATCTTTGATGTCTTTGATGCTTTTTGTTGGGTAATTTTTTAAGATTAAATCTATGGTTAAAGCATTATATGCGTTAATCCAATAGGCTAGTTTATCATTGTTACTCCAATCTTCATTAGGTTGATTCGTTTTTAGTAAATCAATATAACTTAGAAGTGTTTTATGTTCTCCTTTTAAACCTTTGTAATTCACGTTTCCATTATCAGAAACGAATTTTTGTAGTAATTTATTAAAAATAGAATGGTCAAAAGCTTCTGTGTAAATAATTTCAGTAGTTTCTGTAATACCGTCGTTACTTATTGTTCCGTCTAGGCCCAAACTAATTTCAATAGAATTGTTTTCATTAATACTTTGTGCTCCAGAATACGATGAAGCAAAAATTATAGTAACTAGTAAAACTGATAAATATTTCATGTCTAAATGTGTGTTTAATTAGAAAGGTTAAATTATTCTGAAACGCTAGATTTACGTTTCTTTGAAAATGCAGGATATACAGATTGTCCTATAAAATCTTTAGGGAATATGTCATCATCATCAAACCCTAGTTCAATATCTCTTCCGTCATGCGGAATGTAATCTGTTTTAAAAAGATAATCCCAAATACTTAATGTAATTCCGAAGTTTACTCCAAAGCGTTCACCTTTTGGTAATTCTCTAACATGATGCCAAATATGCATTTTTGGATTGTTGAATAGATATTTTAAAATTCCATAATCCCAACCCAAATTAGCATGGTTTAAGTGTCCGATAGCAATGTTGAAGAAATATATGATGGCAACATCTTGTGCATCAAAACCTCCAATAATAGCTAAGGGGATATATAAAATAGACTTATAAACTACGGGTTCCATCCAATGGTAACGTAAATGCCCAGCAAACCCCATTTCTTTTATACTATGATGTACTTTGTGAAAATTCCAAAGCCATTCAAAACGATGTAATAGACGGTGTGTATTCCACTGAACAAAATCTGAAACTATAAAAAAGATAAAAAGCCCTAACCATTTTGGTAGTTCATCGACATCAAATAACTGAAAACTTGAAACGGATAAGCCAACAATTCCTAAAATATCATTAAATACTTCAGAAACCGTGTTAGAGAGTGCAATAAGTATAATTAGGTTTAGTATGAAGAAATTAAAGAACATATAAAATGTATCTAACCAAAAATCTTTTCTAAAAAGGGCCTGTTCCTTTCTCCAAGGAAAAGCAATTTCTAAAATCCATACTAAAATAGAAATAAGGATAAGTCCATAAAAGAAGTTATCCCAATGATAAATATCAATGAATTCATACTTTAGATAGTTCCAATAGCTGGAATAAGATTTAGTGAATATGTCTAGGTATTTTTCCATTTAGATTGTAAAAAAAAAGGGGTAGTCTTTTAATTAATAATCCTTTTGTAGGTTAAATCTGTTTAGACTTACAAATTTTTAATTAATTCTTTAAAAAGAGTAATCATATTTGGTTCTGCTTTCTCTGCCATAGCAATAATTTCAGAAATATCTACAGGTCTTAAATTTTCAGGATCGCATTCATCCGTTAAAACAGAAACAGCGGCAACTTTTAATTTTAAGTGATTAGCGACAATGATTTCTGGAACTGTACTCATACCAACAGCATCGGTACCCATAATTTTAAGCATACGGTATTCTGCACGTGTTTCTAGTTGAGGACCAACAACGCTTGTATAAACACCTTTGTGTAGTGTAATATTATTTTCTTTGGCTATGTTTTCAAATTTAGAATTGATATCTGCATCATAAGGTGCGCTCATATCTGTAAAGCGTTCTCCTAATTCAGAAACGCCTTTGAAAGCTAAAGGTGAACTTCCTTGAAGATTAATATGATCGTCAATAAGCATTAATTCTCCTTTTTTAAAGTCTAAATTAACAGCACCTGCTGCATTAGAAACCAATAAGGTTTTAATCCCTAGTTTTTCCATAATTCTAACAGGAAATGTAACGTCTTGTAAACTATAACCTTCATAAACATGAAAACGGCCTTGCATAACCACTACTTTTTTACCTTCTAAAATTCCGTAAATAAGTTTGCCTTTATGAAACTCTACAGTGGCAGTTGGGAAATTTGGAATATGATTGTAGCTTGCCTCGGCAATAATTTCAATCTCGTTAATTAATTGTCCTAAACCTGTACCTAAAATGATACCAACTTCAGGATTTTTAAAACCTTTACTTTGTAAATATTCGGTGCTTTCTGTTATTAATTTAATCATTGAGTTGTTGTATTTTTTCTTGTAATTTTACGTTTGATTTATAAAAATTTGAAGCAATTAAATCTTCATAAGTATCAATATCGTTTAAAATATCTAAAGTATTAACTGTAACGTTATTTTTATGTAACTCTTGTAACGTACCTTTTAATAAGTTAGGTTGACTCCAAGGTTTATCGGTGAAAATAGAAGTGTTTAATTTAGACATTCCTACTAGATAATAACCACCGTCTTCAGCTGGGCCAAAAACAACTTCGTTTGTATTTAAAGCATCTATCCCTTTTTCAATATGTGTAGAATTAATGTCTGGTAAATCAGAACCAATAAGTACGATTTTTTCATAACCATCTGCAAAGCCTTTTTTAAAAGCATTAAGCATACGCTCACCTAAATCTGCTCCGCTCTGAACCATTTTAATTTCATCTTTCCATTGTTCATCTACAATGGCGTTAGAAAAATAAATACGTTTATCAAAATCTAATGCTTTAGTTGCTTTTTCTGTGATTTTAACTAATTCGGTATAAACATCAAAAGCACCATAGTCACCAATAGTTTTGGCAAGTCTTGTTTTTACAGTTCCTAATTTTATGTTTTTTACAAAAACAATTACGAGAGATTTAGTCATAGATTTTAATACCTTTTTGTAGCCATTTACCCCATTCTATGGAGTAAGCATGTACGTTTTCTGTTTCTTTTTCTTCGGAATTAAATACAGGGAAATTATTGTTTTTCCATTCAAAAATACCACCAAATAAATTATAAACATTGGTGTAGCCAGCCTTTTTAAGCTTCTCACCAATGTCTTCTGAACGCACTCCAATAGTGCAGTAAACAATAATGGTTTGTAAAGTGTCTGGGAGTGATTTTTTAACTGTATTTATATCGAATTTTTTATAACCAACATATAATGCATTTTTTATGTGGCTTACGTTGTATTCATTAAGTTCTCTAGTATCTAATACTCTAGCGTCTGTAATTTGAGTTGCTAATTCTTGAGCAGAAACATAAGGAATCGTCTCTTTATTATACTTTTTTAATAGCTTTACCAGCGTATCCTGGCTATATCCAAGAGTGCTAATGAATAAAAAAGATAATATAAAGAGTTTTTGCATTTTGCTTTAGTATAAATAATTAGTTTAACCTTACAATAGTATTATTTTTCCTTTTAATAGTTTCTCTGTTTCAGGCAAAATTTCCATATTGTCCCAAATTCCAGTTACAATTGTTTTTGCGTAAGATTCAGGTAACAATCCGTTTAACATTAATTTGTTGGTGAGCATATGGTTGTATTCTAACTTACGGAAATTTGCAAGTATAGGTTTTGTAGTATCGTCTAAAATTGTAAACCAAACATCAGGACTACCATCATTTGCGGGCATACCAATCACTCCCGGATTTATCCAAAGTTTGTCTTTTTGTTCCTCTATAAACGGTAAGCCTGAATGTCCTGCAATAATAATATCACTTTGTAATGCTTCAAAATTTGGAAGCTTGGTTGCCCAATCCGTCGATTTAAATATGAATTCAGAAACATTAAAATAAGAACCATGTACTACCGAAACCTTTTGATTCCCATAGTTGAATGTTATATGATCTGGAAGCGTTTGCAAATAATCTAAAGATGTTTTTGAAAGTTTACTTTTAGCATACGGATACCATTGTTGAGAAAAACCATCACAACGAGAACCTTCTGTGAAATCGCAACCACAATCGGCTTCATCATCTCGTAACTGTATTTCTACATTACCAATAATACTCCTTGCATTCCAGTTTTTAAAGGTTTGCATGGTTTCTTCAGGTTGGGCACAATAGCCAATAATATCACCAGTACAAATACAGTTTTCAGGGGCAATACCTTCAGATTCTGCCACAGCAATTAGTGCTTCAAGTGCTTGAAGGTTACTGTAAACACCACCAAAGAGTAGTACTTTACCTGAAAGGTTTCCTATGTCAACTATGTTTTTATCCATAACATTTTCCACGCAAGTGGACATCTTATTTATTTGATTTCAACCATTTCGGAATAAAATATAAAACAGTACAACTCAAAATTCCCCAAATATTAACCCAAAGTAAATCCGCATATTTTCCTTCTGTAAAAATTAAGACTTCTGGAAACAGATCAAAAATGAGTAAAAACCCAAATGTTAAACCAGAAATTACACTTAGATAAAAACTCAGTTTTGGAACTTTAATATTCCAGAATAAGAATACAGGTGTTAAGCCAATAACCATCGTTCCTGATATGGTGGTTGCGGATAAAATTTCGGCTTCAAGAAAAACAGGTAGTGTGCCCAAAATCGCTATGGCAGCCATGGATGCTCTTCCAAAGGTTAAATCGTTAACCATGCCTAAATCAATCGCTAATAATTTTGAAAAGGACGAAAACGTAGAGTCTAGTGTTGAAGCGGCTGAGGTAATCATTATAAAATTAATGACTAATAAAATAACCACACCAAAGGCTTTGCCAACTTCTACGGCGGCTTGACCTTTAAAACCTTGGGTTTGCGCATAGACACCAATGACGCTAAATAGTATAATGCAAATAGCACCTAATAAACTCGCCCATAAAAAACTTTTACGTGTCACTTTAGGCGAACTGATAAAGGCTCTATCTGTTAAAACAGGATCGTGAAACGGATAACTAAAGGATTGAATAATGGCAGCGAAGAAAAGGTTTAAACCTAACTCAAAACTCCAAGTCCCAGAAGTGACGACATCAGTAACGCTAAAAGTTTCTATTGAAAAGATGTTCCATAGAATTACCATAAGTAGAATACTAAATAATACCATCTGAATCACATCAGTAAAAATAGAACTACTTAAACCTCCTTTAATCGCATACGCTAAAGTTAAAACAGTAAAAACGATAATGGCCCTATAATAATTGGAACTGCCTGTTTCACCAAAATAACTACCAATAACCATGGTGTTACTCCAAACTTCATTGAATAACCTGATGGCAATTAATATAGAAAACAAAGCCATAGCTCCTTTTCCGAATTTGGTGATTAAAAATTGATGAATACTTTTAAATCCGCCAACAACGCGCATTTTGTAAATCAATAAACCAGCGACAGCAAACGATACATAATAACCAGCATAAGCCACACCTCCAACAATACCAAAGCTTAAACCTAGATTTGCGGCATTGGTAATGCTCTTGGCAAAAATCCAAGAAATAATAAGGCTTCCGGTAAGCACTAAAGCGTTTGGTGCTTTCTTTTTATGAACCGCCTTAAAAAATTCCTCTGTTGTCTTTGCTAATGGAGATAATATAAAGAGTATTAAACTCGATGCAATTATCAATGTCCATTGCCAGTTAATTATATCCATATTCCATTATTCATTCCACCAAACCGGCACGTTTATACTATTGTTGTCTGTTGCGGTTGCAGCAACAGTGTAATTTTCAAAATTTAAAGCTGCTTCTTCAGCAGGATAAGGCATTCTAATCGGGATTAAATCATTGTTTAAACTTGCAGAAATGGTTTGCAATTCTGGGAAACCTGTTCTTCGGTATTCTATCCAGCCTTCATAACCATTAATCACATTGGCTATCCATTTCTGCGTTAAAATTTGTTCCATCGGACTTGTCCCAAAAGCATTATAAGCAGCAGGACCAGAAAGGTAATCTGTAGGTAGTTCCGTGTTCCAATACTCAAATGCTAACGTAACTCCAGCGTTGTATAACGTCTGTGTATCTGCAGAAATAATGCCTTTGGCAGCTGCTTCGGCTAAGGCGAATTGTACTTCCCAAGCGGTTATAAAATTAGCATCTAAAGTTGAAGTATCTTCTCTGAAAGCCGTACTTGCTAAAGAATAATCTGCTAAAGCAATAGAGGTCGAAGATGCATCGATTCCATTTAGCAAACCATTAAATTCATTAGTACTTGAATTTGAAAACGGACGAAATAAACTTGAAAGTCTCGTGTCATTCAAGCCAATTAAAATATCTTCCATAGTTTCGGACAATACAAAATTATTGAAATCTCCAATTCGTAATTGTGCTAATCTAAAACTGTTTGGATCTGTGTTGGTAAAATTGAAAATAGCATTTTCGCTGTTTGAAGTGATAAAATTGCCTTCATCAAAAAGCGATTGTAAATCACTAGTAACATCTATTTTGTCTGAAATACGAACCAAATGTTTAATTTTTAAAGCATTCGCAAATTTTATCCAAGCATCTAAATTGCCATCAAATAAAATATCGCCTTCCAATGGAATTACATCAGTATAGGCTTCAATTGCAGCAATACCTTTATCTAAATTATCTAAAATACCGTTTTCATTAAGATAGATGTCTTCTTGTGAATCGTATGCTGGTGTTACGGTGCCTTCAACACCATTGAACGCTTCAAAATAGGGAACGTCTCCAAATAAATCAGTTAAGCCAGCAGCCATATAGGCTTTCAAAATTAACGCAGGACCTTCATAAACAGCAAAGGTTTCTGTGGTTCTAGCTTGATTTAGTATAATCTCATTATCTCTTAAATTGGTGTAAAAAATAGGCCAAGGATTACCTCCTAATTGTGGTGATTTTAAAGCGTGTCTATCAAATAGGTTGAAATCTAAAGCTGTTCTGTGTTGCGCTAATAAGTCACCAGCAACAAAACCTTCGTAACTCATGTTTTCTCCAAAATCGTAAATAACTTGTCTCAGTAACAAACTCGGTTGGACTGAACTTGGTTGGTTTGGGTTGGTATTAATGTCTTCAAAATCTTTGGTACAACTCATTGTTGTTGCAATAAATAAAACAGAAAGTATATATGTGAAATTTTTCATTTAAAATTTTATTTTCATTCCCTTGAAAAAGGGAACTTTATTCTTTTATTTTCTCTTCTTGAGATTCTCATTGTCTGTCTTGAGAACTAGAAGTTAAATCCGGCTTTAAAACCAATACTTCGTGTGGTCGCATAACTCATATCTTCAACACCACTTACAAATCCATTGCCTTGAACGGCTAATTGTTCTGGGTCAAAATGCGGATTTTCGGTTATGGCAAATAAGTTGTTTCCAACTAAGGAAAGACTAATGTCAGCACCTTCTTTCAAACCTAAAAATCCATCTTTTATATCGAACGTATAACCAATAGAAAATTGACGAAGTTTTAAAAAGGAAGCATCGTAAACATTATTCTCTTCGTGATTTCTATCGTAAAACTGTCGGTAATAACTTTCTGCAGTAATCGCAACGGTATTTGCTTGTCCAGTATTTACATTGACACCTTGTGTAACAATTCCGGCATCTGGTCGGTAACTAGTTTCAGCTAGTTGACCACCAACATTTCCTAAAGCACGTGTTCTAGAAACGACTTCGCCCCCTTGTCGCCAATCGAATAAAAAGCTCATATTCCAATTTTTATAATTGAAATTATTGCTCCATCCTAATGTGAAATCGGAATTAGAATTTCCTAATTTTTTTAAATTATCATCAGCTATATAGTTACCATTATCATCAATTAAAAATTCTCCATTATCATTTTTTTGATAACCTGTTCCGTAGAAATCACCAACACGTCCACCTTCTTCTACTTGAAACCAAACGGTTTGATTTGCACTGTCATAAATTCTGCTGTAAGCCAAGGTTAGTCTTCCGTCCGATTGAGGTAAGTTTTTAATAACAGAGCGATTAGTGGCGAAGTTAAACGTGCTATTCCAATTGAAGTTATCCGTTTGAATTGGTGTAATCCCTAAAACAATTTCGACTCCTTGTGTGTTTACATTTCCGCCATTAATTACTTGTTGACTGTAACCAGAAGAAATGGCAACTGGTAATGAAATAATTTGGTCTTTTGTATTGGCATTGTAATACGTAAAATCGAATCGTAATCTATTATCTAAAAATCGTAAATCTGTACCAAACTCATAAGAGGTGGTGCTTTCTGGTTTTAAATTGGCATTGGGAATAAAATCTTGGTCGCTAAACGTAGGTTCGCTATTGTATGGTGTTTGTGATACAAAAGCACCAGAAGTTTGGTAAGCACTTGTGTCATTACCAACCTGTGCAACACTTGCTCTAAATTTTGCAAATGAAATGATATGAGGTAATTCTGTAACATTAGATAAGATAAAACTTGAAGAAATAGAAGGGTAGAAGAACGAGGTTCCGTCTACAGAAAATGGTGTGGCTAAAGCGCTAGACCAATCATTTCGACCTGTAATATCTAAAAATAAATAGTCTTTATAACCTAGTTTTGTGATTCCGTAAAATGAATTAATTCGCTTTTCACTTTCAAACTGAAACGTTTCAATAGGTGAAGCTGCATTATTTAAATTAAAGATTCCTGGCTGTGCTAAACTGACCGTTTGGGATTGATTTGTGGTTGCGGTTTGATTCAATCTATTTCCACCTAAAAACACATCCACAGAAATATTATTAAACTGATTTTTATAGTTGATTAAAAAATCGGTATTCACTTCTCTAAACATGACATCGTGTTCTGCGTATGCACCATTACTAAATCTATTGCTACTGTAAGCACGACGTAATTGTCTAGTTTCGGTACTATAATCCATTCCTGTTCTTAAGGAAATACTTAAGTTTTTAGTTAGTCCTTGCTTAATGGAAATATTCCCGAAAATACGGTCGCGATTAAAGGAATTGGTGTTTTCATTTAAGATGAAATAGGGGTTGTCAAAAAAGGTATAGTTAAATGAGTATTGTTGCGTGCCTTCTAATCCAGGTTGCCAATAATTTTTTAAATTTTGAATATTTAAAGAGCGTGGTCCCCAAGCAACAAGTGAATAATTTGCATTTTCGCTACCATAACCATTAGACGGTCTGTTGTCACTACTAGAATTAATATAACTTATGGAAGCGTTAATTTTTGTTTTGTCACTCGGGTTAAAATTCAGTTTTGTAGAAATGGTTTGTCTATCTAAATTAACACCAGGAATAATCGATTCACTTCTTAAATCGGTGAACGATAATCTATAATTTCCGGTATCAAACCCATTAGAAATCGATATGTTATTAATCGTAGTAACTCCTGTTTGATAAAAATCCTTTAAGTTATCTGGGTTTGATGTAAAAGGTGTTGCTGTTATTGCTAATCCATCATATAATGCTGTGTCTCCACCACGAACAAAAGAACCATTTACCAATTGTACAGGACTATCAAACTGAGGAATTAACAAACCAGTGTCTAATCGTGGTCCCCAAGAATAAGTGATGTTGTCATTTATACCACCGCCTAAACCGTCTACATATTCAAATTCTCCAGAATTACCTTGGCCATATGAATTTTGGAAATCGGGCAATTTAAAAGCAGATTCAACAAAAAGAGACGAATTAAAACTAACGCCTAAACCCCTTTTGTTTTTTCCGTTTTTGGTTTCAATAACAATAACACCATTAGAAGCTCTTGTGCCATATAATGCAGCAGCACTCGGACCTTTTAAAACCGTCACGGATCCAATATCATCCGGATTGACCTCCATGCCACCGTTACCAAAATCAATTTCTTGAAATCCAGCAGCAGCTTCGTTTGTGAAATTAAAAACGGTTTCGTTATTTATAGGCACGCCATCGACAACAAATAAAGGATTGTTATTAGAAAAAGAAGCTTCTCCTCTTATTGTAATTTTAGATGAAGATCCAACACCTGTTGCGCCTTGTGTAACTGTTACACCTGCTAGTTTTCCTTGTAAATTATCTAAGAAATTTACCGTTTTTACTTCCGTTAGTTTTTTAGAGGATATGGCTTGCACAGCGTAACCTAATTCTCGGGTATCTCGCTCAAGACCTAAAGCGGTAATTACAACCTCATCTAAGGCAGCCAAATCTTCTTCCAATTCTATATTAATAATGGTGTTGTTACCAATAGTAACCGTTTGTGTTTTGTAGCTTAAAAAAGAAAAGGTGAGTTTATCTGTCTTAGAATTTACAGTAATAACATAAGTGCCTTCATCGTTAGAAGATGTTCCCTGACCGTTATTTGCAGTAATGTTTACAAATGGTAAAGGGTTTTTTGAGCCGGCTTCTGTAACCGTACCTGTAATTATAATTTGAGCATTACTGAAAAAGCAAAAGCATAGCAGTAAGCATAAGTAAATGTGCTTCATATGTAGACCACAAAGTGTGGCGGTTTTTTAAAATGTTAGATTATTTGAAAGAAAAAATCCTTAGGAATTAATGAAATTAAAACCCAATTTTAAATATGAAGTAAAATAGGTGAGCCTTTATTGTATTGTTTTTTGAAAACTGTTTTACCATGAAAAACAGAGGCTACTATTACAATTGTTTTTACTGTTTTTAGAATTTTTAAAAGCAGTTTTCTAATGTTGAAATCTAAAGACTTAAAACTTTTTAAGATCAGTTCTATATCTGAAGTGTCATCAATATCTGTTAGCGTTTCTAAGTAAGAAATACTTTCGTTTTGTTGTTGTAATTCTTGATGTAAACAACGTCTTAATTTTGACGTTTGCCAAGGTAAATTTTGGATTTCTGTTTTACTAAAATGTGCTTTTTTGAAACCCATTAAATAGAATCCTCCATCGGTTGAAGGTCCTAAAACATAATCTGAATTCTCTAATTTATCTTTGGCTTTTACTATAAGATTAGCGGTAAGGTTGGGGATATCATTACCAAGTGTTATAACATTTTGAAACCCTTGGTTAAAAACGGTTTCAATAGCATTGGTAAAACGTTCTCCAAATGAATGTCCTTTTTGCGCTTTCTCAGAAATATGAAAATAAGGTAAACCCGCTTTTTTTACTGTTTTTACAGTATCAGAATCAAGCAAATTAAAGAAGTCAGAAGAAGCAACTGATTTTGACGTCAATTGTTTTTCTGCAGAATTTGCAAAGATTAATATGGCGGTTTTGTTATTCATTGGTTATTCCTGCTCAGGCAAGAATGTAATTTTGTTTCTATTGTGATATTTCTACTTTTATCTGAATTTGTTTATGCTACAACACCTTGGCAACTACTTCCTGCTCCAGCAGTACAACCATAGCAATGTTGAGAAATAACGATGTTTCTTCCTTCTAATAATTCTTCGTTAAATTCTGAAATATGCCTAGACTTACTATTTACGGGTAATTCTAACATCTGATTAAAATCACAATCAAATAAATAGCCATCCCAACTAATAGATAGTGTATTAGTACACATTACGTTTTCAACAGCAGTAGGATTATAAGCTTCTACTAAAGAGTACATGTAATCTTCGTAGTTTTCGGAAGCGATTAAATAATCTAAAAATCTAGCAATTGGTAAGTTTGTAATCGCAAATAAATTGTGAAATTCAATACCAAAATCGTCCATCAATGCCTTTTTGAAATCTTTTTCCATAGCCGCTTGGTCTCCTGGTAAAAATGCACCTGAAGGATTGTAAACCAAATCTAATCTTAGGTCGCTACCTGGCATTCCGTAGCCAACAGCATTTAATTCTTGTAACGCTTTTATAGATTTATCAAAAACACCATCACCACGTTGTTTATCTGTTTTTCCACGTGTCCAGTGTGGCATGGAACTCACGACATGTACATTGTGTTTTTTAAAGAATTCTGGTAAATCGTAGTATTTTTTGTTAGCTCTAATAATAGTTAGGTTAGAACGTACTATAAAATCTGTAATACCAACTTTAGCCGCTTCTTCTACAAACCATCTAAAATCCGGATTCATTTCTGGCGCTCCACCAGTTAAATCGAGTGTGTGTGCGCCAGAGTTTTTGATCACTTCAAGACATTGTCTCATGGTGTCTCTAGTCATTATCTCTTTTCGGTCCGGACCAGCATCAACATGGCAATGGTCGCAAACTTGGTTGCACATGTAGCCTACATTGATTTGTAAAATTTCTAGTTTTTTTGCTTTTATAGGAAATTGACTCGTTTTTGAAATCTTATCTTTAAAGGTTGGTAATTCACCATTTTTAAAAATGCCATTAGAGAGGATTTCTAATTGCTTATTGCTTTGCGCTAAATCGTTTCCGAGTTTTTTCAGGGACTTTGTTGCCATTAATTATTGCTCTTTGTTGTAATTCTTACGAAAAAAAAGAGGTTAAGGTTTTATGCTTAACCGTCTAATTTATTCACTTTATTCATCATTTGTACACCATGTACTAAAGTTGCGCCACTTTTTATTGCTGCACCAACATGTATGGCTTCCATCATTTGTTCTTTGGTAACACCACGTTGTAATGTGTCTTTTGTGTAAGCATCAATGCAATATGGACATTGTTCTGTGTGTGCTACAGCTAAGGCAATTAATGATTTTTCGCGCGCTGTTAGTGCGCCTTCTTCAAATACCTTACCGTAATAATCGAAGAATTTAGTTCCTAGTTCTTCATTCCATTCTGTGATTTTTCCGAATTTGCGTAAATCCGCAGCATCGTAATATGGTTTTGACATAATATTTTTTTGATTTAGAACAATCAATATACTGTATTATGTCGAAGTTAAATTGTAAAAATTACAGAAATTTATGAAGAGAACTCATTTTAGTATTCTGTTTTGTCTATTTTTTTAGTCCATTCTTGAAATGGTTCTAAGGCTATTTCGCGTGCTAATTGCTGAAAAGGAATACTTCTTTTTTCGTAAGGAAGCGGGATTTCTTTGTAAATAAATTCGTCATCAAAACCAATATTTGCAGCATCTACTTGGTTACTTCCGTAGTAAACTTTATCTGGTCTGGCCCAATAAATAGCACCTAAACACATTGGGCAAGGTTCGCAAGAGGTATAAATTTCGCAACCTTCTAATTGAAAAGAATCTAAGTTTTTGCAAGCATCTCTAATAGCTGTAACTTCGGCATGTGCTGTTGGGTCATTTGTAGAGGTCACTTTATTATTTCCGCGTCCTACAATTTTTCCATCCTTAACAACAACGCAGCCAAAAGGTCCGCCTTCATTGTTATTCATTCCTTTTAAAGCTGCATTTACAGCTTCTTTCATAAATTGTTCTTTATCTGTCATATCTCATTGTATCTGTTTATTGAAACTAATGCTTCAAAAAAATATAGATGTCAAAGATACTAGGTATTTATAAATGAAAGAATTTGATGAATAGAAGGGTTAAAATGAATAACCAATTGCAAAATTTAAAACAGGCTCATCAACTTTAAAGTCCCATCGTTTTCCTTCTTCTACAGAAGGATCATGAAATGGTGCTGCTAAATCAAAACGTATTACAAAACCTTGTACGTCTATTCTAAGACCAATTCCGGTTCCCATTCCTAATTCATTTATAAAGTTAGAAGTGAATTTATCTTCACCATCAAAAGTAGGATTCTCTTTAGAGTTCCATACGTTTCCGGCATCTGCAAAAATGGCTCCTTTAAAGAAAGAAAATAAAGGAAAGCGGTATTCGGCGTTAGCTTCTAATCTAATGTTTCCGGTTTGGTCAAAATAACTGCTGCTGCTGTCATCGTCTGATTCTCCGTTATAAGTTCCTGGTCCTAATGAACGAATGCTAAAAGCTCTTACACTGTAAGGTCCGCCTGAGAAATATTGTTTTACGTAAGGGATAACTTCAGAGTTTCCATAGGGCAAGCCATAACCTGCAAAAAACCGTGTAGCGATGGTTTGTTCCCTATTTTTTCCGAAGTTAAGATGAAATCTAAAATCTACATCAGCCTTTGCGTACTGCGCATATTGTAAACCTAAAAAAGTATCTGATTCTCCAGATTCTCCAGACTGGCCTAAAAGGCTAATGGAATTCCCCGCAACATCTAAAGTGGTATTTAAATAAAATTGATGAGGGTCGTTGCTGTCTATCATTTCATTATAGGTAAATGAAAATGTCATTCCTGAAATAAATTGCTGATCAAAACTAAGTTGCAGAAATGGGTTGTCGTCTAATATTTCTTCAAACTCCGTTGAGGTTTTGGCGAGTTGTGTATAGTTTACAGATATTGGATTAAACTCATATGTAATATATTTATTAGCATTCCATGAGTAACCAAAAAGGCCATTTCCTGATATTAAGGTGTATAACTCACTTCTACTTAAGTAACTTAAACCAAGACTTGTTTTTGTTTTAGGTACAGAATATTCAAAGAAATCTTCGTTGAATTTAATAGGGAATAAGACACGTGGAAATATAAGTTCTGCTTTAAGTCCTAGTTCAACACTACTTAAACCTGCATTGTCTCCGCTTCCAAATTGAGTTTCATAACCAACATTTGTGCTAAGGTTAAGTGTTTCTCCTCCTTTAAATAAATTTCTATTACTGTAAGTTAACGCTAAGTTTGGACCTGTAAAATTGTTAGATTTGGTAACCGCTTGCAGTTCTGCACGTACAGCTCTTTTTGTTAAAGGTGATAAGTATATGTTAGCTTCTAAGGCTGCTAAGCTATCGGTTAAGGAACTGTCGATTTCTTTATATTGAATGTTTACAAATTTATAAGCACCAATACTTGAAAGTCGTCTAGAGGTGTTTTTAGAAGTATTAGGATTGTATAATTCTCCTTCTTTTATGGTGATAAATTTATCGAGTCGTTTTGGGTCGAAAAATAAAGAATCTTGAAAATAATTTTTACTATTTACGCGTTCTACAGGAATTTGAGTTGAATCCGTGATTTTGTAATTAGGATAAATATTGACATTTTTTATATAATAAGGAACGGTTGATTTTTTTGGAACTTCAGCCTTTAGTTTAAGAAATAAATCAAACTTTTTATTATCATATTGATTGGTATCAGCTTCAAAAACGAAAAATTCTGGATTAAGGTTATAATATCCTTTCTGTTTTAATGCTGCATCTATACGTTGCCTTTCTAACTTCATATTAGATAAATCGAAACGCGAAGATTTTTTAAACGGGGATTTGTCAGTAACTTCTTTTACATCTTTATAGATGGTTGAAGGCATAGAGTCTACCTGAAAATTCTCCATGGCGTAAGGTGTCGTAACTTTTAAGTTATAAGTTACGGAAGCTTCTGTTTTCTTTTCTTCAAATGAAGAACTTGCGCTACTATAAAAAAAGCCTTTATTTTCTAGGCGGTTTTCTAAAATGTCTTCAACTTCAAAAGTTGAAACATTAGATTGATAAACGGGTTTTTCTCCTATTTGTTTATAAAGCCAGCGGTTAATAAAACCAGGCTTTTCTTTTTGCATTTTGTAATGAAAAAATAACCCAGGATGCATTCCTAAGAATTTTGAATTAGGCTCTGGACGTAAAACACTGTTTAATTCCGTTTTTAATTCTGCTAAATTATCTACATTACTGTCTGATTCAATTTCTATTTTAGCACCTGTGTACAAACGGTCTCCTTCCGGAATGTGTTTTGTTATACTACAAGAATAGACAAAGATTCCAAAGAATAAAAATGCGATTATATGTTTTAATTTATGATTCAAAGTCTAATTCTTTTTTGTTTCAACAGCTTTATCATTTACTTCTTCATTTGCTTTCTGTTCTTCCTCTTTAGCTTTTTGTTCTGCTTCTAGTTTAGCGTCATTTTTTTGTTTTTCTTTAAAAATAGAATCCCAAAGTTCACTAAACTGATTAAATTCTTCTGTGAAAATTAACCCAATTCCACTAACAATAGTTTGTCCGTCAATAACGTTTTCAAATTCGCTTTTTCTAAAGCCTTTTAATCGATATCTACCATCTTCAGATAGAGTGTATTCTAAACTTACGTTGCCTATAATTGGGGTTTCTTCGCCTGAAGCACTGCTGCCTTGTAAATCAACTTCACTACCAACTCGTACGGTTAAACGATCGTTAAAAAGTTTCTTTTGAGCTGCAATATCTAATTGAGTTCTATCTGCTGGTGAGTCTCCTTGGTAATCGGTATAACTGTCTAGTCCAAAATCTAATTCTACACCTGTGTTGCCCATTATTTTATCAGAAAATGCATTTAATTGTTCAGAGACGGCATCATTTAAGTTATCTCTAGCAATAGTTGCAAATCCGCCATCACTACCATCACTACCTGATTCTGGGTAAAAACGATTTAAGACTAATAAAGAAAACACTTGCTTGTTTAATTCGCTTTCTTGCTCATTGACTTGTTGTACTCTGGTGTAAACTTGACCTCCAATAGCGCCTTGATCTTCTTCGGGCATATCTAAACCAAATGAGATTTGAGGCTGTAATAATTCGCCTTCAATATTAAGGTAAACATTAAAAGGTAATACTTGTCTATACTTGCTTTGTACGGAAGGATCTGCACCCGAAATTTGAGAAGCCATAAGTGAGGACGCTGAGGTTTCTAAATTGTAAATAGCTCTAACATCTAGTTGGGCATCTAATGGATCTCCAGACCAAGTAACACGACTGCCTGGTGCGATTAAGAATTTTCTATTGACTAAATTATAAAGGTTAAGTTCATAGTGACCATCAGTAATTTCGTAAGCACCAGAAAGTGTTATTCGACCATTAGGAACCATGGTAAAAATAAAATCGCCTTCACCTGCAGCTTTAAAATTGTCGCCTGTTTCTTCATCGAGAATTACGGTAACCGAAGCTTTTTTGCCAACCTTAATTTGCGTTGAAATATCAAAGCCTTTAATAGTAGCCGTTTGTTTTTCTGTTTGGGTTAAAATAGCATCGGGATTTTCACGATTAACGAAGGTTACCACACCGTCTCGCTCTTCAATATTTGCTACAGAAGCAGGCATTACATATTTAAGATCTGTGTCTGATCCTAAAGTAAGTTTAGCGTTTAGTTTAGGAATTTGTAAATCTCCAGTAAGTTTAGCATTAGCATCAAAAGTTACTTTGCCGTAAAAAGCTTCATTATCTTCTTTTGTGGCGTTTAATACTTGAAAATTAGTGGCTTTAACATCTAAATTAAACGTTGGGTTAATAAAACTTTCCGTTCCAACAGATCCAGAAATGACTAAATTATTATTGTTTTCATCTCGTATGGTGAAGTTTTTCATGGAAAGTCCATCATTATTCACATTTAGAGTTTCGTTAGCCATCGTAAACTTTGTATTCAGTTTAGTGGCGTTAAAGCCTGCGTTGTTAAACGTTATAGAGCCACTATATTGCGGATTAGATGTTGTGCCTGTAACTTTAAAAGCACCAGAAAAACTTCCTTCAGTATCTTTAACTTCTCCTAATGATAGCGTATTAAGCGCTTTCATTTGAAATGAATTAATATCTAAGTTAAGATCTAAATTAGCGTCATTATTAGACACGGTATAATCGCCTTTAAGGTCAAAATCAATATCACCATCTTTAAGTCCGGCGTTAAAAGCATAACTGTTATTGTCTAATGAATTTCCTTTTAAACTAAAGGTTCCTAAGTCGGTTTTTAGCATTTCGAATTTAGAAATACTTAAATCAGCAATAATCCCTGCGTTTGTAAACGGATCCTCGAGTATAAAATCTCCATTAAGTTGCCCATTAGCAATTTCAGTTTCAGGATTTAGGTAATTAAAAAACTCATCGATATCAAAATTTTCAAAGATTACGGCTATGTGCTCTTTTGTGATTTCTGAGAGTTTATCTGTTAAAGCTATAGATTGATTGTTTTTAGAAATCTTAAATTCATTAAAAGCGAGTTTATTATCACTTAAAATAGCTTCATTGTTTGATGGTATTGTCCATTGTTGACTATTAAGTAAAAGGCTATCTGGTTGTACGGTAAAAGTTAGTTTTTCTCGGTTACCAGTAATGTTAGTATTAACATTCATAATTTTCTTATCGTCATGATAACCAGAGAAATTTAATGCTAATTCATTATTAGTTTGCTGGCCTGTAATTATTGTTTTAGGCATATTTATAGGACCTGCAGTAATGTTATCAAAGCCAAAATTAAAATTGAAGTCCGTTTTGTCAGTATTCATAGCAAAGGTCAAATTATCTAAAGTGTTTCCACTATAATTAATATGAGGTGCATCTATTTTCGCTTTTAAAATTCTTGCTTTTTCATTGAAATTCATAGAAATAGCAATGGTGTCTAAATCTTGTACGTTGACCAAAAAGACATCGTTAAGTAATGGGGATTGAGAAATTTTGCCTTTAAGATCTAACTTTACAAAATCGGTAATAGTATCTGATACTTGTTCATCTCTATAAAAATAACTGAGTATATGACGTTGTAGAGATTTGCTGAAAGTTTGTGGATTGGCATTAGATTTTAGATTAAAATCGAGCATTTTATTAGATATAGAAACCGAAGTGGTGTCTTTATTTACGTAGGCTAAAGCGTTTAACTCCCCTAAAAGATATGTTTTATTATCATAAACAATGACTCCGTTTTCTATGGTTGCAGAAGCATCGTAAAATTCACTATTGCCTTTAAAGTTAGCATCGAGCGACAGTGCAGTTTTAACATTTCGGCTCATTAGGCCTAGGGATTGTAAGTTGGCTCCAATAACATCTAGTTTTATTTTTGCTTCAGGTGCTACGGAATCTAAAATCATAAACACATCTAACGTTGCATTTAAGTTGTCGTCTTTATATTTTGAACTTAAATTTCCTTCACCATTTACAATATTTCCATTAAGATTAAGATCTGTAATAGCATAATTATTTAGCTCAAATTTTGAAACTGTCGCCTCTAAAGTTGCGTTTAGGTTATTTAGGTTTGTTCCGCTTCCTTTAGAATCGATGTTAAAGCTTAGTGCCCCAAATTGTGGATCGTTTAATAGTTCGTTAACCTTATAATCTTCAATCGTTACTTTGGCTTCAAAAGCAATAGTATCTGCATTTTTAAAGTTACCATCAACGGTTGCGATTCCTTGCGTGGTATTTAATTTTGCTTTAGTAGAAATTGCTTCAGGATTACCATTTGCTTGCCCAATAAGTTTAATGTCTTTAGGTAAACTAATGCCTAAATCTGCTTCATTAACAAATTTTACGATATCTGTACGTGTTGTTTGCGCAGAAAAATTAGGAATGTTAAATTGAAGTGTTTCAGGGTTTGTAATATTTTGAAGTGTTCCGTTGGCAGAAATTTTGGTGGAATTTCCCCAATTAAGCTTCATGGTTGTTAAATTAATTGAAGCTAAACTTCCGGAAGCTTTCAAGATTCCTTTAAGTTGATTTTTACTTAAAGTATTGATGTATTCGTTATTTTTTAAGTCAGGTTGAAATTTTATAATTTCAGATAAAGATAAATTGATTGAAGGTAGGTCTAAATTAACCGTTGTACTTTTAGGGTTTTCTAATAATGAAGAAAGTGAATTGTAGTTTAAATCTGCATAACCTGAAACCGAATTATTATTTAACCTAAAATCTAAATCTTCTAAATTTAAGTTTTGGTCAGAGATTTTAAGATTGAAACTCAATTGGTTTAAATTCAATCCTGAAACTTCATTAAAATGTAGTGTTTTTAATTGAAGCCCTGCATTTCTGTCTTTTAAAGTAATGTCTTTAGCTTGTAAAGTAAAGTTGTTTAATGAAATAGCATTCGCATTAAAAATATCTTTTTGAGCTATGGCATCACCTACTTTATAGTCAATTTGATTGTTTTCAAAATCTATAGATGCAATATTAATTTTAATTTGTGGCCATTCAAAAGTGGTTGGTTCTGTTTCCGCTTTTATGTCTTCTGTTAAATCTGGTAGGCCATTAATTTTGGCTGCTGTATTTAAACTTATTCTAGAATTTTTAAGTGTAATTTCTTTAAGATTAAAATTACTATCTGCTAAATTTATAACAGGATCTTCTGTTGAGAATTCTGAAATATTAACATCAGCAATCAGGCGATCGGGTTGAGATTCGTAATAAGTCACAACATTATTTAAAGCAATTTTATCGAAAGATAGCTTTGGCAAAGTACTGTCGGTTGTTGTGGTGTCTATCGCTACAGGTTTTTGAATAAATTTAATATTAGAGTTATTCAGTTCAATATCTGAAGCTTCAAAAATCATGGCTTCTAGATTTGTGGTTTCCATGTTAGCATTCAATTCACCAATTTTAAACCTAGAGTCAATTCCGGCAACGGCATCATCAAATACAATATCTAAATTCTTAAATTTTAAATTGCTAAGCACTAAGTTGAGTGGGGTAGAAATGGTATCTGTTACAACTGTTGTTGTATCGGTTGTAGCAAAAGCATCTATTAAAAACTGAAAATTATAACCTTCAATACTATCTTTTCTAATCACATTAGCACGTAAGCCTTCCCAATCTAAAGCATCTACACCAACTGCTTCTCCTCTTATCATTTTAAAAAGTGGAACATTAGCTTCTAGTGATTTTGAATATACTAAAGTATCTCCTTTGGTATCTTCGAGATAAAGACCATCGAGTTGAACGTCTCCATCAAAAGTGATAAATAATTTTTCTATTTCAACTTTAGTATTTGTTTTACTTGAAACATAATTAACCGCTTTAGTAACGATAATGTTCTGTCCCCAAGGGCTTCTAATAAATAGGATAACTAAAAATAAAAACACAAGAATTCCTAACAGAATACGTAGTGTTCTGCGTAGCCAACGAAACTTTCGTTTTGTTGGGATTTTGGGTGGTGTATTTTCGGTATTATTCAACAGTCAAATATATACGGTCAAAAGTATTATAATTGTCGTTATTGCTAATAATATTAACGCTCTAGAGTTAAAAATTAACTAATTTTATTAAGGTTCTGTTATTAATATCGATGAAAAGATAAGAGATGTCGTTTAGTTATAAAGTTCTGTAGATTCTTTGAAGCAAAAAAGCCAAACTTATAAGTTTGGCTCTTTTTAATATTATATGCTAGTTTTTATGCAACTTGCTGCTCAAGTTTTTTTTTAACAGAAGTTACTTCTGCTTTAAAAATAGGTTTCAAAAAGCGTGCTAATTGATCAAATTCAATTAAAAAAGCATCGTGTCCGTGTATCGATTTTATTTCATGAATGTTAACATTTTCTTTCTTGCCTTTTAGTTCAACAAAGGTGTTCCAGTTTTCATCAGCTTTAAAAAATAAATCAGAATTGATAGTGATGATATGAATGTCACTTTCAATTTTAGATGCGACATCTAAAAAATCATTTCGATCTCTAGTGATATCAATTGTTCTTAAAACCTGATTCATTAATTTGTATGCAGCAACCTGAAAACGATCATTTAGAGCATTACCGTGATAACTAAGCCAGGATTCAATGTTAAAAAAGGATTCGTCTTTCTTAGTACGATCAAATTTTTGTGTTAAAGATTCTGGTGTTCGGTATAACGTCATGGCATGCATTCTGGCATCTACCAATGGTTGAGAAGAGTTATTTAATAGCGCATCTTGAATATGGCAATTAGCAATAACCCAGTCTGTAGATTTCCAGTCGGTTGCAATAGGAATTAAATGTTTAATTAAACGCGGTTTTAATGCGGCTAATTCCCATGCAATTCCACCTCCAACAGAACCTCCAATGACAGCAAATAAATGTTGAATTTTTAATTCTTCTATTGCTAAGGCAAAGAGTTTTGCAATATCTCTTGCTGTGAAATCTTTATAATTTTCTATGATGTTTTCAGCTTTATTATCGTAGCCATTACCAAGAATATTAAAAGATAAAATTGTGTATTCATTAGTGTCGATACATTTATTTTCTCCGATAATATCATTCCACCAACCATTTTCTCCGATAACATTAGAGTTTCCAGTTAGCGCATGATTCACTAAAATAATAGGTGCTGTATGTAGGGGTTTACCAAAAGTTTGGTAAGACAAGTTTAGTGAAGTTGTCTTACCACTTTCGGTTGCATAGTTAGCAATTGTAATATGTTTTAGATTTATCATCGCTAGTTTTTTTTAAACCGCAAATTCTTTTACTACGGATATTTTTAAAGGTGTTTTATTTTGAAGATTGTCTTTTACAGGGCATCGTTCTTCAACTAATTGAAGCCATTTAGATAAGGTTTCAATACTTGCGTCCGTTTCAGGAATAAGATTTAAACTTATAGATTTAAATCCAGCACGTTCTTTGTTGGAGTTACCTAAAAACCGATTTGGATTTAATTCGCCAGAGACTTCTATTTTTAAATTTTTTATAGTGAAACCTAACTCTTTGGCTACTATATGCCCAATAACATTAGCACAGCCCGCAAAACCAGCTAAAATATATTCTACCGGATTTGCATCCGTATCTGTACCTCCTAAATCAGAAGGTTCGTCTACGACTAAAGTAAATTGTCTTGTTTTTCCTATAAATTTTGTAGGTGAAGCACTAGCTCCTGCTACAGAAAATTTTATATCGCTCATTTTGTTTTTTAATTTTGAAAATATTTTAATTTAAAATTTTAGAGTCATCAAAATATCACATAAAGCACAGCTGCAAAAAAATAATTTTGCTATGTTTTTTACTGTGCTTAATGTGATAGTGACTTTTTGATTAATGCTGAAGCGCTTTTTGTTTTACAACTGCAAAAGCTTCTTTTAAATCATTTTTCAAATCTTCTATATTTTCAATTCCTACAGATAAACGAATTAAGTCTTTGGTAACTCCAGAGGTTAATTGCGCTTCATCGCTTAGTTGCTGATGTGTTGTGCTTGCAGGATGAATGATAAGAGATTTTGTGTCTCCAATATTTGCTAATAATGAGAACAACTTTGTAGTGTCAGAGATTGTTTTAGCAGCTTCGTAACCTCCATCAACGCCAAAAGTAACAACGCCACTCTGACCTTTTGGTAAGTATTTGTCTGCTAATTTTTTGTATTTACTAGTTTCTAAACCAGGGTAGTTTACCCAATTGACTTCCGGCTGTTCTTGTAGCCATTTTGCTAATTCTAAAGCATTTTCACTATGTTTTTTAATACGTAATTCTAAAGTTTCTAAACCTTGAATGATTTGAAAAGCATTAAATGGACTTAAAGCACCACCATAATCCCGTAAGCCTTCAACTCTAATTTTTGCAATAAAAGCAGCTGCTCCAATAGCTTCGCTATAAACTAAACCATGGTAACCAGCAGATGGTTCTGTGAATTCTGGGAATTTCCCATTAGTCCAATCAAAATTGCCACTATCAATTATAATACCTCCTAATGAAGTTCCATTTCCGGTGATGTATTTTGTTAAAGAGTGAATAACAATGTCTGCCCCGTACTCAATTGGTCTAAGTAAGTAAGGTGTTGCTACAGTATTATCTACGATTAATGGAACCTTAAAAGCTTTTGCTTCTTTAGAAATAGCTTCTAAGTCTAAAACATCTAATTTTGGGTTTCCTAAGGATTCTACAAAAAAGGCTCTTGTGTTTTCTTGAGTTGCTTTTTTGAATGAGTCAGGATCAGAAGGATCTACAAAAGTGGTTGTAATACCATGTCTAGGTAGTGTAACGCTTAATAAATTGTAGGTTCCTCCATATAAGCTACTCGATGCTACGATGTGATCGCCAGCTCTTAGTAATGTTAGTAATGTTGTAGAAATGGCTGAGGTTCCAGAAGCTGTTGCTACTGCGCCTATTCCGCCTTCTAAAGCTGCTAAACGCTGCTCTAAAATGTCGTTGGTTGGGTTGTTTAAACGGGTGTAAATGTAACCAGGAACCGAAAGGTTAAATCTTCCTGCTGCTTCATCTGAATCTTTAAAGACGTAAGATGATGTTTGGTAAATAGGAACAGCTCTTGTCCCTGATGTTTGACTTGCGTCGTGTCCTGCGTGCAACGCTTTGGTTGCGAATTTTTGTGTACTCATTTTTCTAAGTTTTTGAGTTAATAAAAGATTAAACCAAAAGCCAAAATAAGCTTCATATATTTTCGATTTTAAATCGAAGTGTGAAGCATACTTAATAGAAAAATATTATGAAGAAAATGCTAATTACAGATGGGTAATTAGTCTTGAGTTATCTATCCAATTTTCCGATTAATGAATCGGATTATTAAGTAGAATTTAGCACCTTCTTAGTGAATCTAAGGGTTGCTAAGGCTTCATAGGGTCATTCCCTCCGCCTTTCTTGATAACATTTCAGTAAGTGTTTGAACTTTGTGAGCACAAATATTGCAATACAAAAATCACAAATCCAAATAATTTGGCGATTTTATGAGTTTTTTATGAAAATCATATTAAATTAAGTTATTCTTTGCTAAATATTTAATATGAATAATTTCAGAGACAGGTTTGTTTTCAATTTTACTTTCAAGCCATGAAATAACATCTAGGTATAAAAAGGCACGACGCTCGTAGGGATGATCTTCAAAAGTTTTTAATGTTTTGTGTAATTCTTTAAATGCATTTTTAAGGTCATGAGGGTAAATATCTTGTAAACTTCTAATGAATTTTATCATTTCTTTTTGTACCTCATGAAGGTCGTTCATTTTAATTAAAAACTTGTAAGTGCTTCTTAGTAGTGTTTCTAGGTGGTAATCTAAGCCTGCTTCGTAATGAGCAACAAGATTTAAAACTCTGGAAAAACAGAGTAGGTCTTCTCGCATGGAAAGCGACTTGTTAGAAATGATTTTATCAAGATATTTTATGCATTCTTTATTGTTGCCTGCTCCAAATTGTAAGCTAGCAAACTTGTAATAAAAAATCATTTTATGGTGTGGGTCAATCTTTTCACCAAAAGGGATTAGTTCTTTTTCTATTGTCGGAATAATATCGAGTCCTTCTGCAAAACTACCGTCAATAAAATGTTGATTAATTTTGTGAAAGTTAGTGTAAAGGAAGACTAAAGAAGCAACATTTTCGTCTTTTGGAAAGCTTAATTTTTGAACTGTGGCTTCAAAGTCATTAAATTTTTCTACAAATTTTGTTTTGTTACCAATAAAAACCAAAGCCTCTAAAAGGTAGTTGTTTCCTTTTAAAAAGAATACCGGATTAAGATTAATCATGCTTGGGTTTTGATAAAATAAATCCACCCATTTTAAAGCATACTTAAAACAGTTTAAAAAATCTTGAAGTAAAAAGCTTTGCCATAAATTAGCTTTATATAGCCATAATTTTTCTCGAAACCCTAAGTCTTCAATTTTAACTTTGGGTAATTGCTTATTGAAATAATTGATGACCATTTTGGCTTCATCTTCATTTTTTACATAACCTGTTTTTAGAATATTGCTGTAGAGTTGAAGTGATAGGTTGGAGAGCTTACTGGTTATAACGTTAAGTGTACTTAATTCTTTAGCTTGCACAGCTAGTTCATCTGCGCGTGTGCTAATACTTCGTGTAATGTATTGTGATTCAATAACTTTTTCGAGTTCAACAATCTCGAAAGCCGAGTTTTTTTCTTCATTGACTATGGCTAGCTCTTTAGCTTTATCTAAAATTTTTAAACTTTGTTTATATAAACCTTTATGGTATAAAATTGAAGCAAAATCTAATTGTTCTCTAATTTGTAATCTTATGTTTTGATGTGAAGGATTCAGTTTTAAGCTGATTAAAATTTGCTTATATAAATGCGATTTTACATTTGCAAGCTGTTGTTTTTTAATAATATTACTTTTTAAAATTGAAGTTTCATTATAGGCTTTAGCCTTGTCTAAAAAATTAAAAAGATTCAAAAATTTAGAGTCAGAATTCACACCAAGCCGACCAACATACAGTTTAAACTGACGTTTTTCAGATTTAGTTAAAGACTTAACTAGTGAGAATAAATTATCTTTTTGGTCTTTAGTTATCAATTGAGAATAGATTTATCTGTCTGTTAATCAGTTAATTGAAATATATTTTAACGACTGGGCATCGTAAAGTTAAACTAAGATCGGTATTTTAAAGCAAAATCAAAATATATATTCGTAAGACAATACTATAAAATATATTTTGATAAATGTCTAATAACCGTATTCAAATATTCGATACTACACTGCGAGATGGAGAACAAGTGCCAGGTTGCAAGCTTAACTCAGAACAAAAAGTAATCATTGCAAAGCAATTAGATCTTTTGGGAGTTGATGTGATTGAAGCTGGATTTCCAGTGTCTAGTCCAGGAGACTTTAAGTCTGTAGAAGCAATTTCAAAAATTGTAAAAAATGCAACAGTTTGTGGTTTAACACGTGCTGTTGAAAATGATATAAAAGTTGCTGCTGAGTCTTTAAAATATGCTAAATTACCGAGAATACATACAGGTATAGGTACGTCAGACTCTCATATTATTCATAAATTTAAATCAAACAAAGAAGCTATTATTGAGCGTGCTTTTCAAGCTGTAAAATATGCGAAGTCTTTTGTTGAAGATGTAGAGTTTTATGCTGAAGATGCAGGAAGAACTGATAATGAATATTTAGCAAGAGTATGTGAAGCTGCAATTAAAGCAGGTGCTACTGTGTTAAATATTCCAGATACAACTGGGTATTGTTTACCAAGTGAGTATGGAGCAAAAATAAAATACCTTAAAGAAAATGTAAAAGGTATTGAGGAGGCTATATTGTCTTGTCACTGTCATAACGATTTGGGTTTAGCTACAGCAAATTCTATTGAGGGTGTGATTAATGGAGCACGACAGATAGAATGTACTATCAATGGTATTGGTGAGCGTGCTGGTAATACAGCATTGGAGGAAGTTGTTATGGTATTGAAGCAACACCCTTATCTTAATTTAGATACTAATATTAATACGTCAATGTTGTATGGAATGAGTCAACTTGTTAGTGATAATATGGGGATTTATACGCAGCCAAATAAAGCGATTGTAGGTGCTAATGCTTTTGCTCACAGTTCTGGTATTCATCAAGATGGTGTGATAAAAAACAGAGAAACTTACGAAATTATTAACCCAGCAGATGTTGGTGTTACTGAGTCTGCAATTGTTTTAACAGCAAGAAGTGGAAGAGCAGCTTTGGCATACAGAGCTAAAAATGTAGGTTACGAATTAACAAAACTTCAGTTAGATGATGTATATTCTAATTTTTTAAGTTTTGCAGATCGTAAAAAAGAAATCAACGATAATGATATTCATCAAATTATAGAAACAAGTAGTGTCTATAAACAAATAATTTCAGCTTAAATACATGGGGAAAACACTATTCGATAAAGTTTGGGACGCGCATGTGGTAGATGCGATAGATAATGGACCACAGATACTTTATATAGATAAACATTTAATACACGAGGTAACAAGTCCGCAGGCTTTCAATGAATTGGAAGAACGCGGAATTCCTGTATATAGGCCCAATCAAATTGTGGCTACGGCAGATCATAATACGCCAACATTAAATCAAGATCAACCAATAAAAGATGAACTCTCTAGAAAACAATTAGAGCAGTTGTCTAAAAATTGTAAAAAAAACAATATCACATTATACCAATTAGGTCATAAATACAATGGTATTGTGCATGTAATGGCTCCTGAGTTGGGAGTGACTCAACCAGGCTTAACGATGGTTTGCGGTGATAGTCATACCTCAACACATGGTGCGTTCGGAGCTATTGCTTTTGGTATAGGAACAAGTCAGGTTGCGCAGGTTTTTGCGAGTCAATGTTTGTTGCTTACTAAGCCTAAAAGTTTAAGGGTGTCGGTTAATGGAAAATTGAAAGCAGGAGTTCTACCAAAAGATGTTATTCTTTATATTATTTCAAAATTAGGAACCAATTCTGGTACAGGTTATTTCTGTGAATATGCAGGAAATGTTTTTGAAGATATGAGTATGGAAGGTCGTATGACGGTTTGTAATATGAGTATTGAAATGGGAGCAAGAGGAGGCATGATTGCTCCAGACGAAACGACTTTTAGTTATGTGAAAGGAAGAGAATTTGCGCCTAAAGGTGAAGATTTTGATAAAAAAGTAGCCTATTGGAAAACCCTTCCTACGGATGAAGATGCTGTTTTTGATCAAGAATATAGTTTTGCTGCAGAGGATATTGAGCCAATGATTACTTATGGTACAAATCCAGGTATGGGAATTAAAATTTCAGAAACGATTCCTGTAAATGATAATCCTTCGTTTAAAAAGTCATTAGCTTATATGAATTTTGAAGCTGGTGAAAGTTTAATAAATAAACCTATTAATTTTGTTTTTATAGGAAGTTGTACCAATTCTAGAATTGAAGATTTTAGGGTTGCTGCTAAATATATAAAAGGAAAGAAAAAGGCAGATAATGTAACGGCTTGGTTGGTTCCAGGAAGTAAGCAGGTAGAACATCAGATTATTGAAGAAGGTTTGAAAACTATTTTTGATGATGCTGGTTTTGAATTGCGTCAACCGGGGTGTTCGGCATGTTTAGCCATGAATGATGATAAAATTCCACAAGGAGAATATTGTGTGTCTACTTCAAATAGAAATTTTGAGGGTAGGCAAGGACAAGGTTCAAGAACAATTTTAGCAAGTCCATTAGTTGCAGCGGCAACAGCAGTAGAAGGAAAAATTATAGATATAACAAAGCATTTAAATTAATGGAAAAATTTACAACCTTAAAATCAAAAGCCATTCCTTTAAATATTGAGAATGTCGATACCGATCAAATTATACCTGCGCGTTTTTTAAAAGCAACAGACAGAAAAGGGTTTGGTGATAATTTATTTAGAGACTGGAGATATCATAAAGACGGTTCCGTTAATATAGATTTTATACTTAACGATGCTCAATATTCAGGTAAAATTTTAGTTGCTGGAGATAATTTTGGATGCGGATCAAGTAGGGAACATGCGGCTTGGGCAATTACAGATTTTGGATTTAAAGTGGTTGTCTCTAGTTTTTTTGCAGATATTTTTAAAGGGAATGCCTTAAATAATGGATTATTACCGGTTCAGGTTTCTAAAGCGTTTTTAAGTGACTTACTTCAGATTATTGCGTCTAATTCAGAGACAGAGTTACTTGTTGATTTAGAAAATCAGACCATTTCTGTAAAAGATTCTGATTTATCAGAAAAATTTGAAATAGATGCCTATAAAAAGACGTGTATGATCAATGGTTACGATGATATTGATTACCTTGTGAATAATAAAAAATTAATTGAAGCTTTTGAAGCTCAGAAAATATATTAGTCCATACAAATGAAATTAAATATAGCAGTTTTACCAGGGGATGGTATTGGTCCAGAAGTAACTAATCAGGCTATTAAGGCGTTAAAAGCAATTGCTTCAGAATTTAATCATAATTTTAAGTTTACAACGGCAGATGTTGGTGCTATTGCTATCGATAAGCACAATGATGCTTTGCCAGATGAAACGTTAGAATTATGTAAAAATAGTGATGCTATTTTGTTTGGTGCTATTGGTGATCCTAAATATGATAACGACCCTACTGCTAAAGTTCGTCCAGAACAAGGCTTGCTTAAGCTGCGTAAAGAACTAGGTTTATTTGCGAACATTAGACCTGTAAAAGCATATGAAACGCTATTAGATAAATCTCCTTTAAAGAAACATATCATTGAAGGGACAGATATATCTATTTATAGAGAATTAACTGGAGGTATTTATTTTGGTGAAAAACAGCTGTCTGAAGATGGAAATTATGCTTCGGATTTATGTGGTTATTCTCGTGAAGAAATTGAGCGTATTGCGCATTTAGCTTTTGTTGCAGCAGAAAATAGAAGTCATAAAGTTACCTTGGTAGATAAAGCAAATGTTTTAGAATCTTCTAGACTTTGGAGGAAAGTAGTAAAAGAAGTTGCGGAGCAGTATCCAGATGTTGAACTCGATTTCTTATTTGTAGATAATGCTGCTATGCAAATGATTTTAAATCCTAAGCAATTCGATGTTATTTTAACTGAAAATATGTTTGGTGATATTATTAGTGATGAAGCTAGTGTAATTGGTGGTTCTATTGGTTTATTAGCATCGGCTTCGGTTGGTGATAAATATGCGATGTTCGAGCCTATTCATGGGTCATATCCTCAAGGTGCAAACAAAGGAATTGCAAATCCTATCGCTTCAATTTTATCGGCGGCTATGTTGTTGAGTCATTTTGAATTACATAATGAAGCCGAATTAATTAGGTTAGCTGTAGAAAAATCATTAAAATTAAACATAACAACTCCGGATATAAATTCGGTAGTAAATACGGTGACAACGTCTAATGTTGGTGATTTTATTGAAGATTTTCTTTATCATCCTAAAGATTCAAATATCAATTTTAAGAATATCCACTTAGGACAATCCACTATAATTTAATTTTAAAAAATATAATGTCCACACAACCAAAATTAACACGTTTTAATCAAAACGTATTGTCTAAATATCAGATATACAATAGTATATTTATGACATTGCCTTTTGATTCGGTTACGAAAACAGGAGCGCTTTTGCCTTTGTTTCATGAAACTTGCCATAATGGTTTTGAGAATCATGAGGATCCAACAACTATCGTGGATTCTTTTTTCGATAAATATCAAGCGAGGCGTTCTTCAGAAAGTCAAATCAACTTATTATTTCGATTTATTCAATATATAGAGCGACAAGTCGTTTTGTTTGATGCAATTGAAGATGCTGCATTTCCTGTGGTTAACAATATGGATGGTATTGGTACTTTAAGGAGTTTAAAAGAAACAGCTACAGCAGATAATAAATTAGAAACTTTAAAAAAATATTTAGAAGAGTTTAAAGTTCGAATCGTATTAACTGCTCACCCAACACAGTTTTACCCAGGTTCAGTTTTAGGTATTATTACAGATTTAACGGCGGCAATTCGTGAAAATGATTTGCTTAAAATTAATGATCTTTTAGCGCAATTAGGGAAAACACCTTTCTTTAAGCATGAAAAACCAACGCCTTACGACGAGGCAATAAGTTTAATATGGTATCTTCAAAATGTATTTTATGAATCATTTGGGGGTATTTACGATTATATTCAACAGAATATTTTTGATGGAGAGCATATCGATAATAATATTATCAATGTTGGTTTTTGGCCAGGTGGAGATAGAGATGGAAACCCTTTTGTAACGCCAGAAATAACTTTAAAAGTAGCGGGTAGATTAAGAAATTCAATTGTAAAAAGTTACTATGGAAACTTAAGACAATTGAAAAGGAAATTAACATTTCAGGGGGTTGAAGAAAGAATAGCATATTTAGAGCAAGAATTATATAATTTAGTTACAGATAAAGAGTCAGATTTAACTTTAGAATTTTTTGTTTCAGAATTAAAAGCTATTAAGCAGATTGTTATAGATAAACATCAGTCATTATATGTTGATGAGTTAAATAGCTTTATCAACAAAACGCATTTATTCGGGTTTCATTTTGCTAGTTTAGATATTAGACAAGATAGTCGTAAGCATGAGCAGTTTTTTAATAATATGGTTAATGCTTTAATAGAAAGTGGTACTGCTATTTTCCCTAAAGATTATCAAGATTTATCAGAAGAAGAGCAGGTTAAGATTTTATCTAAAATTGAAGGTTCAATAGATTTATCTTTAATAAAAGATGAAGAAACTTTAATGGCTTTACAAACGATGAAGGCGATTAAAACTATTCAGGAAACGAATGGTGAGCAGGCTGCAAATAGATACATTATTAGTAATAATCAAAGTACTTTACATGTCATGCAATTGTTTGCGATGTTAAAGTTAGTTGCATTTCAAGATAAGTTAACCGTAGATGTTGGTCCTTTGTTTGAAACGATTACAGATTTAGAGAATGCACCTCAAATAATGACGGAATTATATACTAATCCAGAATATGCTGCGCATTTAAAATCAAGAGGTAATAAGCAAACTATTATGCTTGGTTTTAGTGATGGAACAAAAGATGGTGGTTACTTAATGGCGAATTGGGCAATCTTTGAAGCTAAAGAAAACTTAACTAGAGTTTCTAGAGAGTATGGTGTAAAAGTAATTTTCTTTGATGGGCGTGGGGGACCACCTGCTCGTGGAGGAGGAAAAACACATGATTTTTATGCGTCTTTAGGATCTACAATAGAAGATAATGAAGTTCAGTTAACGATACAAGGGCAGACTATTAGTTCTAATTTTGGGACTTTAGATTCTTCTCAATATAATTTAGAACAATTAATAAGTTCTGGTATTGGTAATAGTCTAAGTGATGTCGATTTAACAATGCGTTCTGAAGATAGAGTTGTAATGACTAATTTGGCAGAGCGTAGTTATGAAGCTTATTCGGCTTTTAAAGCGCATCCAAAATTTATTCCTTATTTAGAGAATATGAGTACGCTTAAGTACTATGCGAAAACAAATATTGGTAGTCGTCCGTCTAAACGAGGGAAATCTGATGCATTGGTTTTTGAAGATTTAAGAGCGATACCTTTTGTTGGTTCTTGGAGTCAGTTAAAACAAAATGTGCCAGGGTTTTTTGGAGTTGGGACAGCTTTAAAGCATTATGAAGATATTGGTGAATTTGATAAAGTTAAAGAGTTATTTAAAACTTCAAACTTCTTTAAAACTTTAATTGAAAACAGTATGATGTCTTTGTCTAAGTCGTTTTTCGATTTAACACGTTATATGGCAGAAGATGAAGAGTACGGTGAATTCTGGAGTCTTATAAATGAAGAGTATGAAACTTCTAAACGTTTAATCTTGAAACTTACAGGTTATAAAGATTTAATGCAAGAAGAGCCTTCAGGAAAAGCATCAATTGCGGTTAGAGAATCAATTGTATTACCTTTAATAACAATACAGCAATATGCTTTAAAGCAAATACAAGAGCTTGAGAAAGCAGAAGTAAGAGACGAGGAGTTGATTAAAACCTTTGAAAAAATGGTGACGCGATCATTGTTTGGTAATATTAATGCAAGTCGTAATTCAGCTTAAAAATTAATAATTTAGAGTAAATAAAAAAACCTTAGAAGTGATAAAAGCTTCTAAGGTTTTTTTTATGCATTAGTTCTAAAACAAAAGGTAATAGAAAACCCTCGAAATAAAATACTTCGAGGGTTTTCACTTTAACAACTAAATTAATTATCGATTTAAACTAATAAATGATTTTATCTTTCTCTCTTCCCTGGGTATGCAATTTCTCCATGCTCAGAAAGGTCAAGACCAACAAGTTCTTCTTCTTCACTTACACGTAGACCCATTGTAGATTTTAATATTTTAAGAATAATAAATGATAGTGTAACAGACCAAGCTGCGTATGCTAAAACTCCAATTGCCTGAGTTCCTAGTTGAGAGAATCCACCACCATTAAGTAGTCCAATAGCTTCGTCTCCGTTAACGCCCCAAAGTCCAATAACTAATGTTCCCCAAGCTCCGGCAACACCGTGAACTGAAGCAGCACCAATAGCATCATCAATTTTAAGTTTTTTCTCAATAATTTCTATAGAGAAAACAACGATAACACCACCAATTAATCCTGCCATTACGGCTCCTATTGGGGTCATGTTTCCACAGCCAGCAGTAATACTAACTAAGCCGGCTAAAACACCATTTAAAGTTTGTGGTAAATTTGGTTTACCGTACCATATCCATGTTGTGATTAATGCGCCTAAACCACCAGCGCCCGCTGCTAAGTTTGTAACTAATACAACATTTGAAGCTGCGATTGAATCGGCACCACCCCAAGCAAGTTGAGAACCACCGTTAAATCCAAACCAACCCATCCAAAGTACAAATACTCCTAAGGTTGCAAGAATTTGGTTATGTCCAGGTATTGGCATTACTTTTCCATCTACGTATTTTCCAATTCTTGGTCCAACCATAAAAGCGGCAACTAATGCAGCCCATCCACCAACAGAGTGTACAATTGAAGATCCTGCAAAGTCAATAAATCCAAGTTCGGTTAACCAACCAGAACCTTGCCATTGCCATCCACCTGCTATAGGGTAGATTAAAGCAGTCATTACAATTGAAAATATAGCGTAAGTAGAATATTTTGTACGTCCAGCAATTGCTCCAGATACAATAGTTGCAGCTGTTGCAGCAAACATTGTTTGGAAAAGTAAATCAGCTCCTTCTCCTTGCATTATGCCGCTCCAAAAAAACCATCCGTTAGAAGTGTCACCATACATTAAAGAGTAACCAACAAACCAGTAGGTTAATGATCCAACGCAAATGTCAAGTAAGTTTTTCATTGCAATATTGGCTGCGTTCTTCGATCTCGTCATACCAGTTTCAACGAGTGTAAATCCGGCTTGCATAAAAAATACTAAGATTGCTGAAATTAGCATCCAAAGCATTCCCATGTCTCCGTTTATGGCGCTAACTGCAGCTTCTATGTCTGCAGATGTAGCGGCATCTTGCGCTGCAATTAAACTAGGAATAAATGTTAAAAAAATGTTTGTCATAATGTATATGTTAGTTAGTGTATTTATTTAAAAAGTATAGATTGCTGCAAGTGTAAAAGCTTCTAAACTACTTGAGTTTTCTCCATCTGCATCAAAATAAACTGCATCGTTATTGCTCCAAGAATCTAGTCTTATTTCTGGTTTAATAATTAAGTTGCTATCTACTATGTAACTACCTGTAACAGTTAATCCTATTACGCTAGGTAAATCATCAAGCTCATCATCATGCAATGAAAAATATTCGCCTCTTAATCCAAGTGCGAAATCATCAGAAAGCGAGTATTGTGGGTAAAGTGCGGCTCCGTAAAAACCACTTCCATCATTGTCATTATAAGCAGCGTTGATACCTAAGAATAAACTATCGTTAAGATCGAATCCGCCAGTATAATCAACTTCAAAACCTAACCCGCCGTTATTACCACTATCGTAGTATAAATTTAAATATTGACCAGAATATCCTAATTGAGCTCCGAATGAATATTCACCTGTGGTCGAAGTGTCATTAGTATCCCAAGGATTCATAACAGCTAACATTAAGCTGAAATCATCAGATAGAGCAAAATCAGCTTTTAAACCTACATGAGAGAAAGGTCCGCTAGAAAATAAATAAGATGTGCTGTAATTAAAGTTTGCAGCTGGTGCAATTACTTCGTATCCTAAAAACGTATTAAAACGTCCCATTGTTAACGTGGTGCTTTCTGAAACATTCCAGTAAACGTATGCTTGATTTACAATACCGTCAACAATGTCATTGCTAAATGTGGCGCTACCACCTCTTGGTCCTGTTACTAAATCAAGGACAGCACCTACTTTTCCACTTTCGTAGCTGGCAATAATGTTACCCATTCCTAGAGCAAATCCAGTTTGATCTGCAAAAGCAGTTCCAAAAGATTGTCCGGAATCATCTGAAGCTGTTAAATAAGTTTGGTAATAAGCATCTACACTACCGCTAATGGTAAATGACTTTTTAGTTGTGGTCTCTTCAGTGTCCTGAGCGCTTAAAACTATAGTTGATAATAGTAAAGTTAAAGAGAGTAATTTTTTCATAATTAAGTGTTTATAAATAGTTAGTGTCTCTCAAATCTATGCAATATTTAATTACACCCTAAAAAAAATAGGGGTTAAATGATGATTTTTGCGAATATATAATTTTATACCCTATAAATTTTAGGGTTAATTTTTTTTTTTGCTGTTTTTATTGATATATCAATAATTTACAATCTGTAATTTTTTGTTAAAATTCACGATTTAGTGTGTTATTTTTACTTTTCACTCGCTTAAACAGTGGATTTAATAATTTTTTTTGAAAAATATTAAATATTACATATTAGCTAATTCCTAGTCTAAACTGTTATATTTTGAAAAATGTTTAGTTTCGGTGCTCTAAACTATCGATTTGAGAAAAGTGTTTCAACTATTTTTTTTATAAAATTATTGCATATATATTAGGGGAGTAATGAGGTGTTAAAACCTTTAAAATTTTTTGAATTATGCTGAAGAAACAAGGCCTTTATTTACCAGAATTTGAACACGAAAATTGTGGTGCGGGTTTTATATGTAATCTCAAAGGAGAGAAGACCAATCAAATTATACATGATGCTCTAGAAATACTAGTAAAATTAGAGCATAGGGGAGGTGTGAGCTCTGATGGAAAAACGGGTGATGGTGCAGGTTTATTAATAGATATTCCTCATGCTTATTTTAAACGCGTTTGTGGATTTAAAATCCCTGTTCGTGGCAAATATGCGATAGGAATGGTGTTTTTGCCTAAAAATAGAAATCAATATAAATTTTGTAAAGATACTTTTGAAAAAGAGGTGATTGCTCAAGGGCTTTCAATTATTGGCTGGCGAGAAGTGCCTGTAGATTCTACCCAATTAGGTCCAATAGCTTTAGCATCAGAGCCGAATATTGAGCAGCTGTTTATTGGGAAATCTAATGAGGTTTCAGAAGAAGTTTTTAAAGCTAAATTATATGCCGCAAGGAAAATAACTGAGCATACGATTGCGAATTCTAAAATGTCTCAAAGTTCTTATTTTTATGTTTCTAGTTTGTCTGTTAATACGCTTATTTATAAAGGGATTATTATGCCCGAAGATATTGGAACTTACTATAAAGATTTACAAGAATCAGATTTGGTAACACGCTTAGCATTAGTGCATCAGCGTTTTTCTACAAATACAATGCCTACTTGGGAATTAGCTCAACCCTTCCGATTTATGTGTCAAAACGGAGAGATTAATACCCTTCGTGGAAATGTAAGTAGAATGCGTGTGCGAGAAGAGATTATGAAAAGTGATGTTTTTGGACCTCAAATAGATAAATTATTTCCAATTATTTTACCCGGAAAATCAGATTCTGCTTCTATGGATATGGTGGTAGAATTATTAACGCATACAGGAAGATCGTTGCCAGAAGTCATGATGATGATGATTCCTGAGGCTTGGGAAAAGCACAAAACAATGTCACCTGAACGTAAAGCATTTTACGATTATAATGCATGTATTATGGAACCTTGGGACGGACCGGCTTCTGTGCCTTTTACAGATGGAAATTATATTGGTGCATTATTGGATAGAAATGGATTAAGACCTTCTAGATATACGGTTACAAAGAGTGGTAAGCTTATTATGTCTTCAGAAATTGGTGTGGTAGATATTGCTCCAGAAGATGTAGAAAGTCATGGTCGTTTAGAGCCTGGGAAAATGTTTCTTGTAGATATGAACCAGGGTCGTATTATAAATGACGAAGAAATAAAAAGTAAAATTGTTAGAGAAAGACCTTATCAAGAATGGTTAGATAAAACAAGATTACATCTTAAAGATATTCCATATACAGGGCAGACTTGTCCGATTGAGGCTATAGATATGAAGACTAGAGAACGTCTATTCAACTATACCTTTGAGGATATTCAAGAGGTTATCACTCCAATGGCTCAAAAAGGAAAAGAGGCTTTGGGTTCTATGGGAATTGATACTCCATTAGCGGTTCTTTCAAATAAACCTCAAATCATTTCAAATTATTTCAAACAATTATTTGCGCAAGTCACAAATCCGCCTTTAGATGGAATTAGAGAGGAAATTGTAACGGATATTAGTTTATCTCTGGGTGAGGATAGAAATATTTTTAACATTACAGAACGTCAATGTAGGAAACTTAAAATTCAGAATCCAGTAATTTCTAACGACGATTTAGATAAAATAAGAAATATTAAAGTTGAAGGTTTTAAGGCAGAAACAATTGAAATGCTTTATCAAAAAGATAAAGGATTAAATGGTTTAGAAGATGCATTAGATAATATTATAGTGCAGATTGAAAAAGCACTTGAAAGAAAAACGAATATTATTATCTTGTCTGATAGAGGGGTTAATAAAGAATTTGCTCCGATTCCTTCATTGTTAGCTTGTTCTTATGTGAATCATCAAATGAACCGTTTACGTAAGCGTTCTTATTTTGATATTATTATAGAATCGGCAGAGCCAAGAGAGCCTCATCACTTTGCGACTCTATTTGGTTATGGTGCCAGTGCTGTAAATCCGTATATGGTAAATGAAATTATCAGAATACAAGTTAAAGATGGTTTTATTACCGGAATGGATGAGCAACAGGCTGTAGATAATTTTAATCAAGCCATAGGAAAAGGAATTCTTAAGGTGATGAACAAAATAGGGATCTCTACATTACATTCATACAGAGGTTCTCAGATATTCGAAATTGTTGGTTTTAATTCTCAATTTGTAGAAAAATATTTCCCATATACAGCGTCAAGAATTGAAGGTATTGGCTTATATGAAATTGAAAAAGAAATTAACCAGCGTTATAAATATGCTTATCCAGATAATTTATCAGACACACGATTAAGTTTAAATATTGGAGGAGATTACAGATGGAGACGAAATGGTGAGAAGCATTTATTTAATCCAACAACCGTTGCTAAATTACAACAAGCGGTAAGGTTAAGTGATCAGGCGAGTTATGATGTTTATGCAAAAACGATTAATGAACAGTCTGAAAATTTAATGACCATCCGTGGTTTATTTGAGTTTAATAATATCGATCCGATTTCTTTAGATGAAGTGGAGCCATGGACAGAAATCGTTAAGCGTTTTAAAACGGGAGCGATGTCTTACGGATCTATTTCTCGTGAGGCTCATGAAAATTTAGCCATTGCTATGAATAGAATTGGAGGAAAATCTAATTCAGGTGAAGGAGGTGAAGATAGAAGACGTTTTCAGCCCGATGTAAATGGCGATAGTCGTAATTCTGCAATAAAGCAAGTGGCTTCAGGACGTTTTGGAGTTACGTCTCATTATTTAGCAAATGCTAGAGAGATTCAAATAAAAATGGCTCAAGGTGCAAAACCTGGAGAAGGTGGTCAATTACCTGGTGAAAAAGTTTTACCATGGATTGCTGCGGCTAGGAATTCAACACCTTTTGTAGGTTTAATTTCACCGCCACCACATCATGATATTTATTCAATTGAAGATTTAGCACAATTAATTTATGATTTAAAAAATGCGAATCGCGAAGCCAGAATTAATGTGAAACTAGTTTCTGAAGTTGGTGTAGGTACTATTGCAGCAGGTGTTGCTAAAGCAAAAGCAGATGTTGTTCTTATTTCGGGTTACGATGGTGGTACAGGTGCTTCGCCTTTAACATCATTAAAGCATGCGGGTTTACCTTGGGAACTTGGTTTGGCAGAAGCGCAACAAACTTTAGTGCTTAATAATTTAAGAAGTAGAATAGTTGTTGAGTGTGATGGTCAATTAAAAACAGGACGAGATGTTGCAATTGCAGCATTGCTAGGAGCTGAAGAATTTGGGTTTGCAACAGCGCCTTTAGTAGCTTCGGGTTGTATAATGATGCGTAAATGTCATTTAAATACTTGTCCGGTTGGTATTGCAACACAAGATAAAGAGTTGAGAAAAAACTTTAAAGGAACACCAGAACATGTAATTAATTTCTTCTATTATATAGCTGAAGAGTTAAGATCAATTATGGCAGAATTAGGGTTTAGAACGATGGCTGAAATGATTGGTCAGACTCATAAAATAAATGCTAATAAAGCGATTAAGCATTATAAAGCTAAAGGTTTAGATTTATCTTCAATCTTACATCGACCAGAATCTTACGGTAAAATGGTGGTTAAGAATACGGAGAAACAAGATCATAATTTAGATAATGTCTTAGATTTTCAAATACTAAAAGATTCGCATCGTGCTTTATATCGAAAAGAGAAAATGGCTTTAGCGTATCCTATTAAAAATACAAATAGAACTGTTGGGGCAATTGTAAGTAATGAGATTTCTAAGATTTATGGTCATTTAGGATTGCCAGAAGATACTTTAAATATCAATTTCACAGGTTCGGCAGGGCAAAGTTTTGGTGCATTTAGTGCACACGGACTTACATTTACTTTAGAAGGAAATACAAATGATTATTTAGGTAAAGGTTTGTCGGGGGCAAAACTTATTATTAAAAAGCCTGCAAAAGCAGATTTTATAGCTGCAGACAATATTATTGTAGGTAATGTTTGTTTATTCGGAGCCGTAGAAGGTGAAGCTTATATTAACGGAATTGCAGGAGAACGTTTTGCGGTAAGAAACTCAGGAGCAACAGCTGTGGTAGAAGGTGTTGGTGATCACTGCTGTGAGTACATGACGGGTGGTAAAGTAATAGTGCTTGGTAAAACAGGAAGAAACTTTGCAGCCGGAATGAGTGGAGGTATCGCTTACGTTTACGACCCTGAAAGTAAATTTATAAACGGTTTGTGTAATACCGAAACTATAGAGTTTGAAAAAATTCTCAAAAAAGATGGACTTGAGTTAAAGGCCATTATAGAGAAGCATGTAAAATATACAAATAGCCAAAGAGGTGCTGATTTATTAGCAGATTGGGATGTGAGTTTACGTCATTTTGTTAGGGTAATGCCAACAGAATACAAACGTGCTTTAAAGCGTTTGGCGACAGAAGAACAAATGGTTGAAGAATTAGAAACAGTATAGGACAATGGGAAAAGTAACAGGTTTTAAGGAATTCGAAAGAAAAGATGAGACATATAAACCAGTAAAGGATCGTGTAAAAAACTATAATGAGTTTACGGTGCCTTTAAGTGATAAAGGTATGACAGAGCAAGGTTCTCGTTGTATGGATTGTGGTATTCCGTTTTGTCATAGTGGTTGTCCGTTAGGGAATTTAATCCCGGATTTTAACCATATGGTACACCAAGGAGAGTGGCAAAAAGCATCTTGGATATTACATGCTACAAATAATTTTCCTGAATTTACAGGTCGCTTATGTCCTGCGCCATGTGAGCAAGCATGTGTTTTAGGTATTATTGAAGATCCGGTTTCTATAGAGAATATTGAAAAAAATATTGTTGAACGCGCCTTTAAAGAAGGTTGGATTAAGCCACAACCGCCAAAGGTAAGAACAGGAAAAACAATTGCTGTTGTTGGTTCTGGGCCTGCAGGTTTAGCTGCAGCTCAACAATTAAACAGAGCAGGTCATACGGTTACTGTTTTTGAGCGCGATGATGCTATTGGTGGCTTATTACGCTATGGAATTCCTAATTTTAAAATGGAAAAAGGAATTATTGATCGTCGTATAGCGATTTTAGAAGCTGAAGGAATTATATTTAAAACCAATGTCAATGTTGGTGTAAATTACGATATTAAAGAATTGAAAAAGTTTGATGCTGTAGTACTTTGCGGTGGGTCAACGGAACGTAGAAGTTTACCAACACCAGGTATTGAAGCTGATGGTGTTGTGCAAGCTATGGATTTCTTAACGCAGCAAACTAAAGTTGTATTTGGTCAAAAAGTAAAAAATCAAGTATTAGCTACAGGAAAAAATGTGATTGTTATCGGTGGTGGTGATACAGGTTCAGATTGTATTGGTACATCGAATCGTCAAGGTGCAAAATCGGTTGTTAATTTTGAAATTATGCCAAAGCCACCAGGGCATCGTTCACCTTCTACACCATGGCCATATTGGCCGTTACAGTTAAAAACATCTACCTCTCATAAAGAAGGTGTGGAGAGAAACTGGTTGATTAATACAAAAGAATTTGTTACTAATAGTAAAGGAGAACTTACGGCATTAAAAACCGTAAATGTAGAATGGGAAATGGTTCCGGGAGAAAAACCTAAATTAATTGAGGTTCCTGGAACTGAAAAAACTTGGAAATGTGATTTAGCATTACTTGCACTTGGTTTTACTGGTCCTGAAGCTACAATAGCTGATCAATTAGGGATTCACAGAGATGTACGTTCTAATTATAAGGCTGAATATGGTAAATATCAAACTAATGTACCAAAAGTGTTTACTGCTGGAGATATGCGTCGTGGACAATCGTTAATTGTTTGGGCTATTTCTGAGGGACGAGAAGCAGCTCGTCAGGTAGATATTTTCTTAATGGGAACATCTGATTTAGCAACTAAAAATGAAGAAGGAGATTTGATTGGTTTATAATCAAATCAATTTTAAAAATATTTCTACTACTATAAAATCTAGGGGTAGTCTTTTTGTTAGAGTAGAAACTAAAAAGCATCTGATTTCAGATGCTTTTTTTGTTTAAACTATTTTATATTTTAATTGTATTTATTTTGGGTATTTAGCTTTAATGTCTTCTAAGCATAAATTATGAATACTTCCAATATGAGAATGTTTTTTACCTAAATCTGGTTTATAAGTACCAGCTTGGACTTGTCCTCCAATTTTTTGATAAGCTTCTCTAAAACTCATGCCATCCACCACTAAATTATTGATGCTATCTACTGTAAATAAGTATTGGTATTTTTCATCCTTCAAATCAATATCTTTTACAATGATTTGTTGAATAGCATAATTAAAGATATCTAAAATGTCTTTTACGTCTTCAAAAGCATTAATGATGTTCTCTTTTAATAATTGAAAATCTCTGTGATAACCACTTGGTAAATTATTGGTGATAAGTAACATTTCAGAATGTAAAGCTTGAATTTTATTACACTTTCCTCTAATCAGTTCAAATACATCAGGATTCTTTTTGTGTGGCATAATACTGCTTCCTGTTGTTAATTCATCAGGGAACGTTACAAAACCAAAATTCTGACTCATATACAGGCAAATATCCATAGCAAAACGAGACATCGTGTTACAAAGTCCGCCTAAAGCACTTGCAATAGCACGTTCACTTTTTCCTCTACTCAATTGTGCAGCAACAACGTTATATTTTAAAGTAGAAAAACCAAGTTCTTTGGTGGTGATATTTCTATCAATAGGAAATGAACTTCCGTAACCAGCAGCTGAACCTAAAGGGTTTTGATCTGCTATTTTTGAAACCGCATTTAAAACGTAAACATCATCGATTAATAATTCCGCATAAGCAGAGAACCATAATCCAAAAGAGGAAGGCATTGCAACTTGTAAATGTGTGTAACCAGGTATTAATTTGGTTTTATAGGTGTCGGCTAAGCCTAAAAGGGTATCAAAAAATGTTTTTGTTTTGTTATTAATAATTTCTAGATTCTCTTTGTAATAGAGTTGAAGTGCGACTAAAACTTGATCATTTCTAGAACGAGCAGTGTGAATTTTCTTTCCAACTTCACCTAAGGTTTTGGTCAATTCGTGTTCAATTTTAGAATGTACATCTTCAAACGAATCTTCAATAATAAAAGTACCTTCTTTAATAGATGTTGCTAATATTTCTAATCCTGATTTAAGTTGTGTTAATTCTTCAGAAGTTATAATTCCTATTGATTCTAACATTATAGCATGTGCTAAAGATGCTTGGACATCATATTTTGCAATATGCATGTCTATTTCTCGGTCGTTACCAACGGTGAATAATTCTATTTTTTTATCGATTGAAAATCCTTTGTCCCACAATTTCATAATATAAATTTTAATTCTTAAAATTTAGAACCAAGAAGCAAGACCGCTTCACTGTTAGAACACGGACTCTTTATTCATGCGATAAAGCATATGATCTTGATTCTTCTGTTTTTACAATACTTTTTCTAATAATTTAATATAAATATCAATTCCTTCTTCAATTTCAGCTAAATAAATAAATTCATCTGCTGTATGCGAGCGTGTGCTGTCGCCAGGGCCTAATTTTAAGGAAGGACAGCTTAAAACTGCTTGATCTGATAGGGTAGGTGAACCATAGGTTTCTCTTTCTAGTTCAATTCCGGCTTCTACTAATTCGTGATTTATAGGGATTGAAGAAGAATTTAATCGTAAGCTCCTTGGTATGATGCTAGTACAGGGTGATTTTCTTTTTAAGATTTCAGCAATTTGCTCGTTGGTATATTTATCATTTACACGAACATCAATCACTAAATCTACTTCTGATGGTATTGCATTGTGTTGTTTGCCTGCATTGATTTGTGTTACCGTCATTTTTACATCACCTAAAGTGGGTGATTTTTTGGTGAACTCATAATCTTTAAACCATTTTAAAACCTCTATTGTATTGTAAATAGAATTGTCTTCATTTGGGTGTGCGGCATGTCCAGCAGTACCTTTTACTTTAGCATCAAAAACCACTAATCCTTTTTCTGCAATAGCAAGATTCATTAATGTTGGTTCGCCTACAATAGCAACGTCTATATTTGGAATAATAGATAGCATGCTATTTAGTCCATTTGGACCGCTGCTTTCTTCTTCTGCAGAAGCTACAATAACTAAGTTATAGTTGAGGTTTTTCTTGTTGTAATAGTAAGTAAAAGTAGCTATTAAAGATACTAAGCAACCACCTGCATCATTACTGCCTAAACCGTATAGTTTACCATCTTCTACAATGGCTTTTAGTGGATCTTTAGTGTAGCCGTTGTTTGGTTTTACGGTATCGTGATGTGAGTTTAATAATAGAGTAGGCATACTCTCATCAAAATATTTATTGGTCGCCCAAATATTGTTTTGATTCCTGTTAAAAGGAATTTTTTGTGTTTTAAACCAATCTTCAATTAATAAAGCAGTTTGGTCTTCTTCGGAAGAAAATGATTGCGTTTCTATAAGTTGTTTTAGTAACGCTATGGCTTCTGTTGTAAGTCTTTCTATCATTTTGTGATTGTTGTGTGTTTAGCATTGGTATGGAAAAGCATATCTGATTTTCCAATACAAACCTTTTTAACGTTATGATTAATGGCATAAAAACAATTATTTAGTTTAGGTAACATACCTTCATAAATAATGCCGTTTTCAATTAGTGTTTTGTATGTTTTGGTATTAATTTCTTCTATAACAGAATCATCATTTTCTACATTTTCTAAAACTCCATTTTTCTCAAAACAATAATACAATTTTGTAAGATAACTTGTTGCGAAACCTATAGCTAATTCTGAAGCAATAGTATCTGCATTCGTATTTAGTAATTGCCCTTTTTTATCATGAGTTATGGCGCAAAAAACAGGTGTGATATTGTTTTGTAGAAGTATTTTTAGAGTTTCAGTATTAACTTGTTTTACATCTCCAGCAAACCCATAGTTAATAGGTTCTGTTGGTCTTTTTATAGAGACAATAGAATTGCCATCGGCACCAGAAAAACCAATTGAATTACATTGATGAGATTGTAATTGTGCTACAATATTTTTATTGATCTTACCGGCGTAAACCATTGTGATAATATCTAAAGTTTCATTGTTGGTAACACGTCTGCCTTCAATCATAGTTACAGGAATATTCATTTGTGTAGCTAGTTTTGAAGCTAATTTTCCACCACCATGAACGAGGATTTTAGGGCCTTTTAATTTTGAGAAATCTTTTAGAAAAGATGATAACGCAACGTCGTTATCAATGATGTTTCCTCCGATTTTTATGACTTTTAGTGTTTCCATGTTATGCTCGATAAAGCGAGTATCTTTTGATTTCTATTTTTTTAGACCTGCTAGGTTTTTGAAACCTGCAAGGTCTTCTATAATTCTATTTTACGATGTCAGTCACCTCGAGCGCAGTCGAGAGGTATATGAGGTCTCGACTGCGCTCGAAGAGCTATATTTTTTCCAAAATCTGCTTCAAAACGACTTGTGCTGCAAAAGTTCTGTTATTAGCTTCTTTAATGACTACGGATTGATCGCTGTCTAAAACCGCATCTTCTACAACTACATTTCGTCGTACAGGTAAACAATGCATAAATTTTGCATGACCTAATTTTGCTTTGGTCATCATCCATTTTTCATCTTGATGAAGTACTTTTCCATAGTCTTTATAGCTACTCCAGTTTTTTACGTAAACAAAATCAGCATCTTTTAAGGCTTCTTCTTGATTGTAATTTATAGGGGTGTCTTTGGTGATTTCTTCATTTAATTCATAACCTTCAGGATGTGTAATGGTTAAATCAACTTCCATTTCTTGCATCATTTCTATAAACGAATTTGCAACGGCTTGTGGTAATGCTTTTGGGTGTGGTGCCCAAGATATAACGACCTTTGGTTTTGCTTTTTCTGTCAATTCTGTGATGGTAATAGCATCTGCTAAGGCTTGTAAAGGATGCGCTGTAGCGCTTTCCATGTTTACAATAGGAACCGTTGCGTGTTTTTTGAAGCTATTCAGAATTAATTCAGATTCATCTTTTGCTTTATCCGTTAAACTCGGAAAAGCTCTTACGGCAATAATGTCTGCATATTGTGAAATGACTTGTGCTGCATCTTTAACGTGTTCAGATTTGTCCATGTTCATGATAGCTCCATCTTCAAACTCTAAATTCCAAGCATCATTAACATTTAAAATGGTCACATTCATACCTAAGTTTTTTGCTGCTTTTTCGGTGCTTAATCGCGTTCTTAAGCTCGAGTTAAAAAATAGCATAACCAAGGTTTTATTTTTCCCTAATTCTGAAAATTCAAAAGGGTTCATTTTTAATAAAATGGCTTCCTTTATTGTTTCTGATAAGTTTTGAATGTCTTTAATTTTGGTGTAATTTCTCATGTATAATAAATCTTGATAGCTATCAAAATAGGCGTTTTGTTATGCTTTTAATTCTTTTTCTAAGGCTTTAAAAAAGACATCGATGTGTTTTTTCTGAATAGTTAACGGTGGAAGTATTCTGATTAGGTTAGGGTTTTTTGCACTTCCTGTAAATATGTGATGATTGAAAATTAACTTTTTTCGTAAATCAGCAATTGGAAAATTGAACTCTAAACCAAGCATCAATCCACGGCCTTTAATGGTTTTTAAATTTGGAAGCGCTTTTGCTTTGTCTAAGAAATAGGCTTCCATTTCTTTTGCATTTTGCATTAAATTCTGTGCTTCTATCACTTCTAAAACAGAAAGTGAAGCAGCACAAGCCAAATGGTTACCACCAAAAGTGGTTCCTAATAAACCAAAAGAGGCTTTAATTGAAGGGTGAATTAATATACCTCCGATTGGAAATCCATTTCCCATCCCTTTAGCTAATGAAATAATATCTGGTGTGATATTATGTTTCTGAAAAGCAAAAAAGTCACCAGTTCTACCAAAACCAGATTGAACTTCGTCTGCAATTAAAGTTGTGTTGTAATGTTTACATAGTTTTTCTAATCCTTGATAGAATTCAGTAGTGCTTTGGTCTAATCCTCCAACACCTTGAATAAACTCTACAATAACCGCACAAGTTTCATTTTGTTTTAAAATATTTTCAACGGCATCTAAATCTCCTAATTCAACAAAATCGACTTGTTGTTGTGCGTTTATTGGGGCAACAATTTTGGGGTTGTCAGTTGCTGCAACTGCTGCAGATGTTCTTCCGTGAAAGGAATTTTTAAATGCTAAAATTTTCTTTTTTCCATTGTGAAAAGAAGCTAGTTTTAAAGCGTTTTCATTGGCCTCAGCACCAGAATTACATAAAAACAGCTGATAATCTTTACAGTTAGATAAGGCTTCAAGTTTATCGGCTAATTCTACTTGCAATGGATTTTGAATAGCATTACTGTAAAAACCTAGTTTTTCAACTTGATTAGTGATTGCAGATACATACTTTGGGTGTGAATGCCCAATAGAAATCACAGCGTGTCCTCCGTAAAGGTCTAAATATTCCACGTTTTTATCATCATAAACATAAACGTCTTTTGCGCTTACAGGTGTGATGTCGAATAATGGATATACATTAAATAAACTCATATTTGCTCTTTTTTAATGTTGCTAATTTTATTGTATGAAGCGATCATACCTTGTATTAAAGATGAACTCAAACCTTTGTGCTCCATTTCGTTTAAACCTTCAATAGTACAGCCTTTTGGTGTTGTTACTCTGTCTATTTCTTCTTCAGGATGATGTCCGTTAGTAATTAATAAACTCGCTGCACCTTCGCTTGTGTACATAGCTAATTCTTGTGCTTCTTTGGCATCAAAACCTAATTGAATAGCTGCTTGAGTGGTTGCTCTAATTAATCGCATCCAGAAAGCAACTCCGCTTGCACAAACGACTGTTGCAGCTTGCATTTGAGATTCTGGTATTGCTAATGAATGTCCTAATCGATTAAAAATAGCTTCAGCAATTTTAATGCGCTTTTGTCCTTTTTCATTACTACATAAACAGGTCATTGATTTTCCAACAGCAATAGCTGTATTTGGCATAGCTCTTATTATAAATTGATCTTCGCCGACAATACTTTCAATCTTTGGAATTAAAAAACCTGTTATAGTTGAAATTAAAACATGTTTTTCTGTTAAATGAGGTTTTATGTCATTTAAGATTTTTTCAAAATGAGTGGGTTGTATAGCAAATATTAAAATATCAGATTGCTTTACAGCTTCAATATTATCGGTTGTTAAAGTCACATTTTTATAACCCTCTAAATCTTGAATATCATCGAGGTTTCGTTTTGTTAAATATAATGTGGTGATAGCATTGTTAGTGATTAATCCTTTGGCTATGGATTTTCCTAAATTTCCTGTTCCTATGATTGCTATTTTCATTTTGCTTTTCTATTGTTTTTTAATGGTAAAATGTGTTCGCATTAAAAAATGCTCGGTTCATGTTAATGACCGCGAAAGCGGTTATCTCTTTAAGTTAAACTTTATTTTATCTAAACCTTTCGACTGCGCTCAAGGTGACAGTTTAGGCGATTTTCAATTTGGTTTTAGACCTACTAGGTTTATAAAACCTGCTAGGTCTTAATATGTTTGTTAAAAATAATTAGCTTTCAATTGTAAACCTTCAGTTTCTTCAAAACCATACATTAGATTCATATTCTGAACAGCTTGTCCGGAAGCTCCTTTTAATAAGTTGTCTATAATGCTAGTAACTAATAATTTATTTTCATGTTTATGTAAATGAAGAATACATTTATTAGTGTTAACCACTTGTTTTAAATGAATGTCTTCATCCGAAATAAAGGTATAAGCAGCATCTTTATAAAATTCAGAATACAATGTTTTTGCTTCTTCAAGTGTCCCTTCAAATTTTGTGTAAAGTGTTGCGAAAATTCCTCTTGAAAAATCGCCGCGATTTGGCATAAAGTTGATTTCTGAATTAAAATCTGACTGTAATATATTAACTGTTTGATTTATTTCGCCTAAATGCTGATGTGTAAATGCTTTGTAATGCGAGAAATTATTATCTCTCCACGTAAAATGTGTGGTTGCTGATAGTGAAGTTCCTGCGCCTGTGGCACCTGTTACGGCATTAATATGAATATCGTTAGTTATAACTCCCGCTTTAGCAAGTGGTAATAAAGCTAGCTGAATTGCAGTAGCAAAACAACCAGGGTTCGCAATGAAACTCGCTTTTTTAATGTCGCCTTTATTTAGTTCAGGTAAACCATAAATAAATGCTTTACCGTTAAAATTAGCATCAGCTTCGAGTCTGAAATCATTACTTAAATCAATAATTTTAATCGTTTTAGAAAAGGTGTTTTTTTCTAAAAAAGCTTTTGAATTTCCATGACCTAAGCATAAAAATAAAATATCAATATCTGGATTTATAGTGTCTGAAAATACTAATTCTGTGGTTCCTAATAAATCTTGATGTACTTTACTTATTTTATTTCCAGCATTTGAGGTGCTGAAAATGAAATCGATATCTACATGAGCATGATGCATTAATAAACGTATTAATTCACCAGCCGTATAACCTGCACCTCCAATGATTCCTGCTTTTATTTTTTTCATATCTATTTCCTCCGAATGTGGGAATGTTTTTATTTCAACTTTATGTTGAGACCTGTCAGTTTTTAAAATCAGACAGGTTTAGATTAATTGTTTACTTGTTGATAAATCTTATTCTGATTCCCAAAAATTTTGATAAATCCTTTAGCTTCATCAGCGGTCCAACCTTTATTTTCTTCACCATAACTTCCGAATTTTGCACTCATTAAATCGTGTTTGGAAGCAATACCATCTAGTGAAAAATGATAAGGTCTTAAGGTTACAAATACATCGCCTGTTACGTTTTCTTGACTACTTTGTAAAAAAGCTTCCATGTTTCTCATTACAGGATCTAAATATTGCCCTTCATGTAAATGCATACCGTAGAAGTTAGACAGGTAATCTTTATGTTGTAATTGCCATTTCGTTAAGGTGTGTTTTTCTAACAAATGGTGCGCTTTTATAATGATTAAAGCTGCTGCGGCTTCAAAACCAACACGTCCTTTGATGCCAATAATGGTATCTCCAACATGAATATCTCTACCGATTGCATAACCCGATGCAAGTGTATTTAAGACTTCTATATTTACTTCAGGATTGTTTTTAACACCATTTACGGCAACTAATTCTCCTTCAAAAAATGTTAAGGCTACCTTTTCTGGTTCCGTATGTTTTAATTGTGAAGGATAAGCAGATTCCGGTAGCGGTTTTTCTGAAGTTAACGTTTCTTCTCCTCCAACACTCGTTCCCCAAAGGCCTTTGTTAACAGAGTATTTGGCTTTGTTCCAAGACATATCGATTCCGTTTTCAATTAAGTAATCAATTTCGTGTTGTCTTGTTAATTTTTGGTCTCTTATAGGTGTAATAATTTCAATTTCTGGAGCTAATGTTTGAAAAATCATATCAAAACGAACTTGGTCATTTCCTGCTCCAGTACTTCCGTGTGCAATATATTTTGCGTCAATACTTTTGGCGTATTGTACAATTTCAATAGCTTGAATAATACGTTCTGCACTTACAGATAGAGGGTAGGTATTGTTTTTAAGTACATTTCCAAAGATTAAGAACTTAATCACTTTATCATAATAAGATGCAACAGCATCAATATTTTTATAAGTAGAAACACCCATTTTATAAGCGTTACTTTCTATGCTTTTAATTTCTTCAGGTGTGAAACCACCTGTATTTACGCTTACGGCATGAACATCGTATCCTGCTTTGCTTAAACTTACTGCGCAGTAAGACGTGTCTAATCCGCCACTATATGCTATAACTAACTTTTTCATATGCTTAATCTTGTTTTTTGTCCTTTTTAAGAAACATGTTGTGTTTTATGAGTTTTAATCTTGTCCAAACTTTTTTATCGTAATTCCGCTTTTCATGTTTTGGAGTTTCGGTTTTAGCAGGATCATAAAGCATACCAGTACATAAGCACATTTTTTGCTCTGTTCTTGTTAAGACATCAAAGTTTTTACAGGTTTGGCAACCTTTCCAAAAGGATTGGTCATCTGTTAATTCTGAAAATGTAACTGGTTTATAGCCTAATTCACTATTCATTTTTAAAACCGCCAACCCTGTAGTAATACTAAAGATTTTAGCATTAGGAAATTTGGTTCTTGAATGGTTAAAAACTACTTTTTTGATTTGTTTGGCTAGCCCAATATTTCTGAAATCTGGATGCACAATTAGACCAGAGTTAGCTACAAACTTACCATGACCCCATTGTTCAATATAACAGAAACCAGCAAATTTATCCCCTTCTAAAGCGATAACAGCATTGCCATTTTGTAGTTTAGTTATAATGTATTCAGGCTCTCGTTTGGCAATTCCTGTTCCTCTTACTTTAGCAGCTTCAGCAATAGTTTTACAAATAATTTCGGCGTAAACACTATGTGATTTATCAGCAATAACAATTTCCATTGTAATTGATATTTAATTATAAAAATGTTTGATTTTTGTTTTGAAAGTAGAACCGGACTCACCTAAGTTCTGTAAAATAGAAATGTACCCTTACGGGCGGCGAATAAAAAAGCGGCGTACAATACTATGACTATCTAATAAGATAGTTAAAGACTGAAAATATAATTTGATATTTGAGTAGTACACAAGTATGATGAATAAAATGACTATAGAATTTGTTGCTAATTAGAAGAATTAGCGACAGCGTTTTGTTAGGTCTAGACCTGTTGGTCTGGGAGTTCTATATTTGTGTCTTAGTGTAAACATAGGTCTAATTTACATATTATATTTTATATGACAATTAATTTGAAAGTGAATTAATGAATTAATGTGAAATTCGAAATAATTCACTCTCAAATTATAAATATCATATTATTAGGGTCTTTTGTTTAAAGAATGTAATCTGTGCTTACAAAATTTGAAGCTTTAGAATCCATTAAGTCCTTCAGTATCGCATTGTTATAGTCGTTGTCTTTTGATGCAACAAAGGTTCTAATTGAAAAAGAACGTAAAGCATCATGCACACTTAAAGTAGAAACAGCAGAATCTTTTCGACCTGTAAAAGGATAAACATCTGGTCCACGTTGACAAGAACTGTTTAAGTTTACACGACAAACTAAATTTACAAGCGTATCAATTAGTGGTGCTAATGTTTTTACATCTTTACCAAAAAGACTTACTTGTTGTCCGTAATTAGATTCGGCCATGTCATCTAAAGGTTCTTCGATATCACTAAATGGGACGATTGGAATAACAGGTCCAAATTGTTCTTCTTGAAAAACACGCATATCTTTTGAAACCGGAAATAAAACGGCAGGGAAAATATAATTTTCTGTAGTTTCTCCTCCTTTTTTATTAATCACTTTAGCACCTTTAGATGTAGCATCATCAATTAACTCTTGAATATACGTCGGTTTTTCAGGTTCTGGTAATGGTGTTAATTTAGAACCATCTTCCCAAGGATTACCAAATTTTAAAGCATCTACTTTTGCAGAAAAACGTTTATTAAATTCGTCTACAATGGTTTCATGTACGTATAATACTTTCAATGCTGTACAACGTTGTCCGTTAAAAGAAGTAGAGCCTGCAATGCATTCGTCTATGGCCAAATCTAAATCGGCATCTGGTAATACAATAGCTGGGTTTTTAGCTTCTAAGCCAAGTACTAAACGTAATCTGTTACTTTTTGGGTGTTGATTTTGTAAAGCGTTTGCAGATTTACTATTTCCTATTAAGGCTAATACATCTACTTTGCCTGTTTGCATAATTGGTGCAGCAACAGTTCTTCCTCTTCCATAAATAATATTTACAACACCTTCTGGAAAACTATTTCTAAAAGCTTCTAATAAAGGTGTGATTAATAAAACACCATGTTTAGCAGGTTTAAAAATCGTTGTATTTCCCATAATTATGGCAGGGATTAACAATGCGAAAGTTTCATTTAAAGGATAGTTGTAAGGGCCTAAACAAAGTACAACGCCTAATGGTCCTCTTCTTATATGTGCATTAACGCCAGAGTTTTTTTCAAATTTAGCGCTATCACGATCCATTTGTTTGTAATCTTCAATAGTATCGTATATGTATTCTACAGTTCTATCAAACTCTTTTTGAGAATCAGGTAAGCTTTTACCAATTTCCCACATTAAAAGTTTAACGATTTCTTCTCGCTTGGTTTTCATTTGCTCTACAAACTTCTCCATACAAGCAATACGGTTTTCAACTTTCATTGTTGGCCATAATCCTTGTCCTTTATTGTAAGCTGTACATGCAGCGTCGAGTGCGCTTAAAGCTTCTGTTTCTCCTAATGTTGGTATGGTTCCTAGAAGTGTAGGTTTATAATCTTTTGTTGAAGAAATAGTGGAATATACTTCCGAAGTTTCTCCTGTCCATGGCAGTAATTTTCCGCCGACTAAATACGTGTCTTGCTGGACTAAATTGTTGATTTTAAATTGTTCAGGTATATCTTGATATGTTGATTTCATAATCACCTATTTTTAACTATTAATACAGTTAATAAAGGTACGAAAAAAGCAACTTTTAATACGGTTAAATCTATGTTAAGCTATACTAAGAATTGAAATAAATCTTGCTTATCATTTAAGTAGTCTCCGAAGAAATTATGAAGTTTCATTTTAGAGATTAAAGGTTCTAGGTCTGATGGTGATTTTAGTTGCAATCCTACAATGGCAACATCATTTTCTCTATTGGCTTTCTTGGTGTATTCAAAATGTGTAATATCATCAGTTGGGCCTAATATATCTACTACAAAATCTCTTAAAGCTCCTGCACGTTGCGGGAATTTTATAATAAAGTAATGTTTAAGATTGGCATAAACTAAAGCGCGTTCTTTTATTTCTGCCATTCTTGTAATATCGTTGTTACTTCCGCTAATAACACAAACAACATTTTTACCTTTTATTTCGTCTGCATATTGATCTAAAGCCGAAATGCTTAAAGCTCCAGCAGGTTCAACAACGATAGCGTCTTTGTTATAAAGGTCTAAAATAGTTTGGCATATTTTGCCTTCGTCTACCGTAATGACATTAGATAAGTTTTCTTTACAAATTGCAAAGTTTAAGTCACCTACACGTTTTACAGCAGCTCCATCTACAAAACTTTCTATGGTTTCTAACGTTGTGTTTTTATTGTTTTTTATTGAAGTAAGCATCGATGGCGCACCTTTAGGTTCTACACCAATAATTTTTGTTTGTGGTGATAGAATTTTAAAAACAGACGATAATCCTGAAGATAATCCGCCACCTCCAATTGGTACAAATACATAATGTATAGGGTGCACTTTGGCTTGGTCTATAATTTCTAAACCTACCGTTGCTTGACCTTCAATAACTTTTTCGTCATTAAAAGGATGGATAAATGTTTTGTTTGAACGTTGGCATTCTTCCATGGCGGCATGACTTGCGTCATCAAAAGTGTCACCAACTAAAACCACGGTGACGTAATCTTCACCAAACATTTTTACCTGCTCAATTTTTTGATTAGGTGTTGGTGAAGGCATAAAAATAGTACCTTTTATTTTTAATAATTTACATGAAATAGCAACACCTTGCGCATGGTTTCCTGCACTTGCACATACAATTTCGTTTTCAGTTTGAATAGGGCTTAAAGATGAAATTTTATTATAAGCTCCACGGATTTTATAAGAGCGAACTTCTTGTAAATCTTCTCTTTTAAAATACACATTAGCATCAAACAGTTTTGAGTACTGCGCATTTTTTATTAATGGTGTAACGTGAGCAATGCCTCTAAGTCTTTCGGCTGCAGCTTCAACAGCTTTAAGTGTAGGCTTGTATATGTTTGTTGTGGTTTCTTCCATGTTTGCTTCCTGCGAAGGCAGGAACCTCTTTAATTAAAAAAATACCTATCAGATTTTTAAAACCTGACAGGATTATAATAGTTAAGCTAAGACAGATTCTTCAGCTTTTACATCTTCAGTTTTTATAACTTTCATTGCCGTCATAGCAGCACGTAAACGTTGACCAACAGATTCTATAGGGTGATTTCTAATAGCATCGTTAACCGCAATTAATTCTTTATTATCAACACCTGTTGTTTTAGAGAATGATTTTCCGATGATAGAAGTATCTACCGTTTTCATGAAATCGGTTAATAATGGTTTACATGCGTGATCGAATAAATAACAACCATATTCTGCTGTATCAGAAATGACACGGTTCATTTCAAATAATTTCTTTCTAGCAATAGTGTTAGCTATTAATGGTAATTCATGTAAAGATTCATAATAAGCAGAATCTTCAATAATACCTGCGCTTACCATAGTTTCAAATGCGAGTTCAACACCAGATTTCACAAATGCAATTAATAATACACCATGATCAAAATATTCTTGTTCTGTAATAGGATCAGAAGTTAATGCTGTTTTTTCAAAAGCAGTTTCACCAGTTTGCGCTCTCCAAGTTAATAGATTTACATCATCATTTTCCCAATCTTCCATCATAGTTTTAGAAAAATGACCAGAGATAATATCATCCATATGTTTTTCAAATAATGGACGCATAATACCTTTTAATTCTTCAGATAATTGAAAAGCTTTTATTTTAGCAGGATTAGAAAGTCTATCCATCATGTTGGTGATTCCACCATGTTTTAAAGCTTCTGTGATAGTTTCCCATCCATATTGAATTAATTTAGCAGCATAACCTGGTTCAATGCCTTCTTCAACCATTTTATCAAAAGATAAAATAGCTCCTGTTTGTAATAAACCACAAAGTATGGTTTGTTCTCCCATTAAATCAGATTTTACTTCCGCAATAAAAGACGATTGTAAAACACCAGCTTTATCTCCACCTGTAGCAGCAGCATAAGCTTTGGCTTGCGCCCAACCTTTTCCTTCTGGATCATTTTCTGGATGTACCGCAATTAAAGTAGGTACACCAAAACCACGTTTATATTCTTCTCTTACTTCTGTACCAGGGCATTTTGGTGCCACCATAATTACAGTAATATCTTCACGAACAACAGTACCTTCTTCTACAATATTAAAACCATGAGAATAACTTAAAGTTGCCCCTTTCTTCATAAGAGGCATAATTGCTTTTACAACATTGGTGTGTTGCTTGTCTGGTGTTAAGTTTAACACTAAATCAGCAGTAGGAATTAACTCATCATAAGTCCCAACAGTAAACCCGTTAGAAGTTGCATTTTTATAAGATTCACGTTTTTGGTCAATAGCAACCTGACGTAAAGTGTATGAGATATCTAACCCAGAGTCTCTCATGTTTAAACCTTGGTTAAGACCTTGCGCTCCACATCCCACAATAACGATTTTCTTTCCTTTTAATGCGTTTACACCATCTTCAAATTCTGAAGCATCCATAAAACGACATTTTCCTAATTGATCTAATTGATTTCTTAATGCTAATGTGTTGAAATAATTTGACATTGTTTTTTGTTTTTAGTTCAGAAAAGAGAAACAGGATTTTAATTTATAGTTTCTTTTTTCTTTATTTTTTTAATCTTGAAATGCTTCAAGTAATGTTGATATTTTCATTTTATCTTTGGTTACCGCAACACGACCAGAGCGTGTAAATTGCATAATGCCAAAGACATTTAATTCTCTATATAATAAATCTATTTCTTCTTTTCTGCCTGATTTTTCTAACACGAAGAATTCTTTGTTTACCGTTACAATTCTGGCATTGCTTTCTCTGATTATATTTTGAATTTGACGTTCATCGAATAATAATTCAGATTTAATTTTGAATAAACAAGACTCTTGGTAAATGATTTCATCTTCGGTGTGATAGTAAGCTTTTATAACTTCGACTTGTTTTTCTATCTGCCCTTGAATTTTTTTCATTTGAGCCTCTGTAATATTTACAACAATTGTGAATCTAGAAACTCCTTCAATTTCTGAAGGTGATGTGTTAAGACTCTCAATATTCATATGTCTTCTTTGGAATATTGCTGAAATCCTATTCAACAATCCTATATTGTTTTCCGTATAAATAGAAACGGTAAATTGTCTGTTTTCGTTTTCCATAATTACTCTAATCTTATATCTGAAACACTTGCACCTGTAGGTATCATAGGAAATACATTACCTTCCTTTTCTACTCTAACTTCCAAGAAATATGGACCTTCACAATCGATCATTTCTTTTACAGCTGCTTTTAAATCTTTTCTTTCGGTTACTTTTTGAGCTTCAATATGATAACCTTTTGCAATCGCTACAAAATCGGGATTTGTCATTTCTGTTGACGCATAACGTTTATCGAAAAATAGTTGTTGCCATTGCCTTACCATCCCAAGGAACTCGTTATTTAAAACCACAATTTTTACGGGTACTTTTTGTTGAAAAATAGTACCTAATTCTTGAATCGTCATTTGATAACCTCCATCTCCTGCAATCATTACAACTTCTCTGTTTGGTGCAGCCATTTTAGCTCCAATAGCAGCAGGTAATGCAAAACCCATAGTTCCTAAGCCTCCAGAGGTAATATTACTTTTTGATTTATTGAATTCAGCATAACGACATGCAATCATTTGATGTTGGCCAACATCACTAACAATAGCAGCATCACCTTTGGTTTGTATGTTGATTTCTTTCAACACTTCTGCCATTGTTATCCCTTCTTTTGTGGGATGTAAATCATTTTTAATAACTTTTTCGTACTCTATTTTGTATAAATCTTTGAATTTTTGATGCCATTCTTTATGTGAATTCGGGTTTAATAAAGGCAATAAGTTTTTTAAGCTTGCTTTAGAATCTCCAAGAACCGCGACATCTGTTTTTACATTTTTATCAATTTCAGCAGGATCAATATCGAAGTGAATCACCTTAGCTTGTTTTGCATATGAAGCTAAATTTCCTGTAACACGATCGTCAAAACGCATACCAATAGCAATTAAAACATCGCATTGGTTGGTTAAAACATTTGGTGCATAATTACCATGCATACCAACCATTCCTACATTTAAAGGGTGTGAAGTTGGTATTGCAGAAGCTCCTAAAATAGTCCAAGCAGAAGGAATTCCTGCTTTTTCAATAACGGCTTTAAATTCTTCTTCTGCTTTACCTAAAATAACACCTTGTCCCCAAACGATTAAAGGTTGTTTTGCGTTATTAATGAGTTCTGCTGCTGCTTTAAGAGAATTTTCATCCGTATCAGGTACAGGTTTGTAACTTCTTACACCTTTACACTTTTTGTATTCAAAATCAAATTCTTCAAATTGAGCATCTTTAGTGATGTCTACTAATACAGGTCCTGGTCTACCGCTTTTTGCGATATAAAATGCTTTTGCTAACATTTCAGGAATCTGTGAAGCTTTAGTGATTTGACAATTCCATTTTGTTACTGGTGTAGAAATACCTACGATATCAGTTTCCTGAAAGGCATCACTTCCTAATAAATGAGATCCCACCTGGCCCGTAATACAAACCATTGGTGTAGAGTCTATTTGTGCATCTGCAATCCCGGTAACAAGATTGGTAGCACCAGGACCTGAAGTCGCGATACAAACACCAACTTTACCGGAAATACGAGCGTAACCTTGTGCAGAATGCGTTGCTCCTTGTTCGTGGCGTGTTAAAACATGATGAATTTTATCTTGATACTTGTATAATTCATCATAAACAGGCATAATTGCACCACCTGGATATCCGTAAAGTATGTCGACACCTTCAGCTAATAAACATTTTATTATAGCTTCACTACCAGAAATACGTTCTGTAGTTGATGTCTTTTTTGGGTTGTTTTGTTCTGTTTTTACTTCCATAGTATAAAATGGATTATTGAGAATAGATTAAAAACTATTATGGTTTTATTCGTTTTCTCTTGACTCTTTCTTTTTAAAATTCATCCGTTACACATCCTTTAGATGCGGATGATACTGTTTTTGCATATTTATATAAAACACCACGTTCAAACTTTAATTCTGGTGCTTTCCATTTTTGACGTCTTTTTTGAAGTTCTACTTCAGAGACTTCAAGTGATATAGAATTTGTTTCAGCATCAATAGTAATAATATCTCCGTCTTTTACAACGGCAATAGTTCCTCCTTCTTGTGCTTCAGGTGTAATGTGTCCTACAACAAAACCATGTGTTCCTCCAGAGAATCTTCCGTCGGTAATTAAAGCCACATCTTTTCCTAAACCAGCTCCCATAATAGCAGCTGTAGGCTTTAACATTTCTGGCATACCTGGTCCGCCTTTTGGTCCTTCGTATCTAATGACAATAACATCGCCTTTTTCAACTTTACCATCTCTAATACCATCATTTGCTGCATATTCTCCTTCAAAAACTTTAGCTTTTCCTCTAAAGCATAAGCCTTCTTTTCCTGTGATTTTTGCAACACTTCCTTCTGTAGCTAAATTTCCGTAAAGCATTCTTAAATGTCCTGAAATTTTAATAGGTTTTTCAATAGGGTGTATAACATCTTGACCTTCTTTTAAGTCAGGAACATCTAATAAATTCTCTGCAATTGTTTTTCCTGTAACAGTTAAACAATCACCATGAATTAATCCTTTTTTAAGTAAATATTTTAATACTGCAGGTATTCCGCCAACAGCATGTATGTCTTCCATTAAATATTTTCCACTTGGTTTTAAGTCGGCCAAAAATGGTGTATTGTCACTAATATCTTGAAAATCTTTTAAGGTGAAATCAATTTGAGCAGCTCTTGCAATGGCTAAAAAGTGTAATACAGCATTGGTAGAACCACCTAATATTGTAACGAGTCTTACTGCGTTTTCTAAAGATTTTCTAGTAATTATATCAGACGGTTTAATATCTTTTTCTAATAATAAACGTAGGGCTTCACCAGCTCTTACAGATTCTTCTTTTTTAGCATCACTTAATGCTGGGTTAGAAGAGTTAAAAGGCAAAGTCATTCCTAAGGCTTCAATTGCAGAAGCCATTGTGTTTGCAGTGTACATTCCGCCGCAAGCACCAGCACCTGGACAAGCTTTTTCAACAATATTTTGATATTCTGTTTCGTCCATGGTTCCGGCAACTTTACTTCCCCATGCTTCAAAAGCAGAAACGACATCTAGTTTTTTACCATTATGGCAACCTGAATCAATCGTTCCTCCATAAACCAAAATACTTGGTCGGTCTAAACGAATCATTGCCATTAATGCACCTGGCATATTTTTATCACATCCTACTACGGTAATTAATCCGTCATAACTCATAGCTTGCACTACAGTTTCCATAGAATCTGCAATAATATCTCTAGAAGGTAATGAGTAACGCATTCCTGGTGTTCCCATAGAAATACCGTCACTAACACCAATGGTGTTGAATATTAATCCTACAACATCTTCGTTCTTCGTTCCTTCTTTTACATGTTTTGCTAAATCGTTTAGATGCATATTACAAGGGTTACCTTCGTAACCTGTACTAGCGATTCCAACGATTGGTTTGAGGAAATCTTCTTTTGTTAATCCAATAGCGTGCAACATAGCTTGAGCAGCCGGTTGTGTTGCGTCTTGAGTAACTGTTTTACTGTATTTATTTAATTCGCTCATAGTTTATTAAAGGCAAAATTTATTTAATGAATCTAAATTACTTTATATGTGCTGTTTTAGTGAAAGAGTTCTTATTTTTTAGCTAAATTCAATTGTTCTACACTTGGTTTAAATTATTGTTAATCAATTATTTAGGCGTTTTTAATTATGATGTTCAAATATTTATTTTTTTTGCATAAAAAAAGCCTTCCGTTTAAAAGGAAGGCTTTAAAATAAATATATGTTTTATTTTGATTATAGCATTCCTTGGCTTTGAGAAATAATCTCAATGCGAATAATAGAAATGATATTAATGACTTGTTTTTTCATAAGTGTTGTCAAATATTGTGAATTATTTTTTGAAATAAAAATTTATAGAACTTAATTTTTTGTTTTTTTATATGCGGCCTATTTTTAACCTTATTATTTAATGATTTTTTTGTAATTCTTATATTTTATATTTGTGTTAGATGTAACGGAGGTTAATTTTACATTAGTAAGTCATAGCTTCTATCATAAATTTTTGGTATTTTAATAAAATGAATAAGCTATCTTTTTTTTTTATTTTCTTTTTTTTATTCTCTACGCACTGTTATAGTCAATTTACACCAAGCATACATAATTATACTTTAGCAGAGTATAAGGCTGGTAATCAAAATTGGGATATTACTAGGGCAAATGACGGTAAGGTGTATGTTGCTAATAATAGTGGCTTGTTGGAGTATGATGGTCTAGTATGGAAATTTCATCAATTACCTAATAAAACAATTGTGCGGTCTGTATTGTCGGTAAATAATATTGTTTATACTGGCTCTTATGAGGAATTTGGTTACTGGAAGCGTAATGAGTTTGGATTTCTAAAATACTATTCTTTAAGTGATACTATACTTGATATTATTTCTCCTAATGAAGAAATATGGGAAATAGTGAATTTTGATGATAAGATTATCTTTAGATCTTTCTCTAATATATATGTTTACGATTTTGAGACAGTCAGGCAATTGCACACAAATTCAGTTATTATATCGTGTAATGTTATAAATGATAATTTGTATATCAGTACATTAAATGAAGGTGTGTTTTTGTTGAAAGATAAAGATTTAGAGCTTTTTTATTTTAATGAGCTATTAAAAGACACTAAGATTATTTCGGTTAGTAATTATGGAGGGAAACTTTTATTAATGACTTCACTTAAAGGAAGTTTCTTTTTAGATGAGCACAATTTAAAACCAACTAATTTTGAAATTAATGAACAAATAAAATTACATCAACTAAACCATTTTTCTGTTTTAAGCAATGGAGATATGGTATTTGGAACAATAAAAGACGGTGTTTTTTTAAGTGATAAGAGTGGAAATTTAAAATATCATATAAGTAAAGAAAATGGGTTACTCAATAATACTGTTTTAGCTCAATCTATAGATTCTACAGATAACCTTTGGTTAGGTTTAGATAATGGAATAGCGCATATACAGCTTAGTAGTAGTAATTATTTTTTTAATGATGTTTCAGGTAAGTTAGGTGCTGTTTATGATATTGTGGAGTTTAAGGATACAATTTATATAGGGACTAATACAGGATTGTTTTTGTTAGACGAATTTGATAAATTACAATTTGTAGAAGGTTCTCAGGGGCAAGTTTGGGATTTAAAGATTATTGATGATGAACTTTTTTGTGGACATAATGAAGGTACTTTTTTAGTGAATAAAAAAACTATTAATTTTATTTCTAGATATACAGGTGGATACACCATAAGAAAAGTACCTGAAAAAGAAAATACTTATATACAAGGAACATACTCTGGCTTAGTTAAGTTTGAGAAAATAGATGGTAAATGGGAAGTTAAACATTTAGGAAAAACGACTATTCCTTCTAAGTCTCTAGTTTTCGAAAATGCTAATACCGCTTGGGTTGCACATGCTACAAAAGGAATTTATAGAGTAATATTTGATAAAAATTATGATTCCGTAACTTCTATAATCGATTATCGTGAAAAAGGGATACATTCAGATTATAATGTTAGGTTGTATAATATTAAAAATGCTATTTGTTTTAAGACGAATGAAGGATGGCAGAAATATGAACCTATTATAGATTCTATTACGCCTTACAATCTGCTTAATGATAAATTAGGAAAGGGCAGTTATATCATTTCAGGAGTAAGTAAAGATCTGTTTGCTTTAAAAGATAAAAGTGGATATATTAAATTTAAGTCCTTTTCTGATGATGAAGACAGGTTATTTTTAAACGATAGATCTTTAAAGAATAGATATATTATTGGTTACGAAAATATGTCTACAATTAGAGATTCTGTTTATGCTTTGAGTTTAGATAATGGATTTATGATGATTAATAATACTTCTGCCAATACTACAAATTTATATCGGCCTAATATAGAGAGTATAGCTGTTAATGGAGTATCAATAAGTCTTTCTAATATTTATAAAGAAGGTGTGCGTTTTAATTTTAATGAGAATATTGCAATTGAATTAACGTCATCGAAATCTACAAATTATTTTTTAGAATATAATATTCCTGAAACGGATGATATATGGTATAAAATTGAAGGTAGTACAGTAGAGTTTTCAAATCTAATAGATGGTGAATATACATTTGCTTTTAGAATAAATGATAATTCAGGTAAAGTCTCACCTGTTACAAGTATAAAAATAGATGTTCTTCCTCCTTGGTATAGAGATACAATAGGTTTTGTGCTTTATAATCTTTTGGCAGCTATGATTGTTGTAATCTTCTATACGATGCATAATAGAAAAGTAGCTAAAGAGCAACATCTTATTAAAATTAAATATCAAAAGGAGCAGGAAAAATTATTAAGAGAGCAAACCTTAGAGAATGAGAAACAAATGGTTCAGCTTAAAAATGAATCGTTACAAAACGAAATTAAACTTAAAAGCAAGCAATTAGCTAATAATGCAATGGCTTTAGTAAAAAAGAATGAGACATTACAAGATATTAAAAATGAACTACAAGTTAATAAAGATGGTTTTAGTAATTATTATTCTTATAAAAAGTTAGTAAAGAAACTTGATAACTCAATTGTTTTAAAAGATGAATGGGAGGTTTTTGAAAATAACTTTAGTCAAGTTCATGATGAGTTTTTTGAAATACTAAAAGCAAAACATTCTAGTCTTAAACCAAAAGATTTAAAAATGTGTGCCTACATCAAAATGAATCTTTCGTCTAAAGAAATAGCTCCACTTATGAATATCTCGGTTAGAGGGGTCGAAACACATAGATATCGATTAAAAAAGAAGTTAGATTTAGAAAATGATATTTCTTTGGTGGATTATTTATTAAATATTAAAAATTAAGCTTCAATATCTGTTTTATCACAGCGATTTGATACGTCAATACTACGTCATTTTAGGTTTTATTATTCTACTACAACGTTTTTCTAATTGGTTTATGCTACGTCACGTATAGTTTTTTTAGTAGAAACGGCTCTTCTTCATCATGCATGACGTATTTAAAATGTAAAAAGAGATTAACATAGTTTAACATTAGATTATAACTTCGTATTAAATAAACTAACTCTATAATTTAATATTAAACAATCTATATGAAAACAAAAATTAGTCTATTGTTGATGTTGTTTTTTTCAATCTGTTCTTTTGCACAACAGATAGAAATTAATGGAACGGTAACAAGTGAGAGTGACGGTATGCCTTTGCCAGGGACTAGCGTCATTATTAAAGGAACAGATAGGGGAGTCACTACAGATTTTGATGGGAAGTACATGATTATGGCAGAAGTAGGTGAGCAATTAGAGTTCAGCTATATTGGTTTTGTGCCTCAAGTAATTACTGTAGGTTATGAAAATCAATTGAATATTACTTTAATTGACGATGTTGCTTCTCTAAATGAAGTGGTTGTCGTTGGTTATGGTACTCAGAAAAAAGCTGATTTAACGAGTGCTATTTCAACGATTAAACCAGAGGAATTACAAAAAACACCTTCTGCTCAAGTTGCTCAGAGTTTTCAGGGTAAAGTTGCAGGTGTACAGGTAAGTAGTATGGGATCTCCTGGAGAAACACCAGAAATTATTATTAGAGGTACCAATTCATTATATGGTAACTCTTCGCCATTGTTTGTTGTTGATGGTGCTTTTTTTGATAACGTAGATTTCTTAAACTCTAGTGAGATTGAAAGTGTATCAATATTAAAAGATGCTTCAGCTTCTGCTATATACGGTGTAAGAGCTGCAAATGGTGTTGTTTTAATAACAACTAAAGGAGGTAGACTTAATAAGAAAGCAGAGATTACATTTTCTACTTATTATGGTATGCAAATAGCTCAGAATGTTTTAAAAATGGCAAACACAGAACAGTTTGTAACTTTTGCACAAGAATCTGGTTCTGCAGCAGAAATTTCAAGTGTTAATCAAGCGATGCAAAGATTTGGTCGTAGTAGAGTAAATCCTAATATACCTGATGTAAATACAGATTGGTATGATGAGGTTCTTAGAGTTGCTTCTATTGAGAATCATGATTTTCAAGTTAATGGAGGAGGAGCAGATATTTCTTATTCTGTTGGTGGTAACTTTTTTGCTCAAGATGGTATTCTTGATATGAAAAATAGTTACGAACGTTTTAATGTTAGAGCCAAAGTAGATGCAAAAGTTAATGATTGGCTTAAAGTTGGTGGAAATATGTTATACAGTAATGCTGTAAAATATGACGATGAAGCTTCTGCATGGCAAGAAACTTATTTTGCAGTGCCAATTTTACCAGTATATGATAGTAATTTTACTGATGCAGATCCTTTACCATACTCAGATGCAAGAGAAATAGGATATAGAAATTCTCAAAATCCATTTACATTATTAGATAATTCTGATAGAAGAGGAGAAAGAAGAAGAACTGTAGCTAATTTTTATGCGGATTTTAAATTGATTCCTGAACAATTAAGTTTTAAAAGTAGTTTGTCTTATAACTATTTAGGTGTAAATGAGCGTATTGTTTCTCTTCCATATTATGTTACGGATGATTATCAAAGAAGTGTTAATCAGTCTTCAATAACTCGAAACAATGCCGTTACAGAAAACTACATTTGGGATAATACATTGACATATACAAATACCTTTGGAGAGCATGATATTACCGTTTTAGCAGGTATGTCTTTTAGGGATGATTATGCTAGTAACTTTGGAGCTTCTGGTAATTTTGATCCTAATGGTGCTTTTATTAGAAATAACGATAAAACTTGGTATTTAACAAATACTTCTGAAGATAGTAGAACAGCATATGATGGCGGAAGTCGTTCTTATGGCTTCTCTTATTTTACTAGAGCACAATATAAATTTAATGATAAGTACTTAGCTTATGCAACATTTCGTGCAGAAGGAAGTAATAAGTACGATGAAACTTATGTGTATTTACCTGCATTTGGTTTAGGTTGGGAATTATCTAAAGAATCTTTCATGGAAAATGTAGGATTTATAGATTATTTAAAACTTAGAGCGGGTTGGGGTAGATTAGCAAATGATGCTGTGCCAGCTAGTATTCCTCAAAGTGCTTCAACTATTTCTACAGTTTTTGATGATACTTTAGTAAATGGATTTCAATTCTCTACATCATCTGATGATTTAGATTGGGAATATACAGAAGAGTTAAATTTAGGTTTGTCTTCTAACTTCTTTAATAATCGTTTGTCTCTAGAAGCTGATTATTTTATAAAAGATACAGAGAATTTAGCAATCCCAGTTTTACCATTAATAGGTACAGATGTTAGTTACCAAAATGTTGGGTCACTTAGAAATAAAGGACTAGAATTAGCGGCGACTTGGAATGGTAGAATATCAGATGACTGGAGTTATTCTATCTCAGGAAACTTTAGTACTCTAGATAATGAAATTACAAGTCTTGAAGGTCAGCCATATATTGATACAGGAACAGCAGAAGCACGTCAGCGTTTAGTTGTTGGTCAGCCAATAAATGTGTTTTATGGTTGGGAAATAGAAGGAGTATACCAAAATCAAGCAGAGATTGATGCAGATCCAGTAGCTCAAGCAGCAATTGCAGATGGTACGGATATTAAACCAGGTTATTTTAAGTATAAAGACAACAATTCAAGTGGTACTTTAGATAGTGAAGATAGAGAGTACTTAGGATCACCAGTTCCAGATTATTATTACGGAGGTAGCTTAGGTCTTAATTATAAGAATTTCGAATTAAATGTTGCTTTTTACGGCCAAGGAGGAAACGTAATTTTAAATACAAACCGTATGGAAGTTATTCGAACTCAGGGACGTAATATAGATGCACAATTAGCAGTTAATCGCTGGCATGGTGAGGGGACTACAAATGAATTTCCATCATCAGAAGGTTATAGAAATGTTTGGAATCAGAGATTATCTAAATTCTTTTTACAAGAAGGTGATTTCTTCAGAATTCAAAACATTCAATTAGCATACACTTTGAGAGAAGAGAATTTACCTGAAATGCGTTTTACTTTAACTGCAGATAGACCTTTTCTTTCAACTAAAAGTTATGACGGTTTTAATCCAGAAGTGGGGTTTGATGGTAGAGATACTCAAACATATCCAACACCTTCAGTTTATACATTTGGTGTAACAGTAAAACTTTAAAAAATTAAAAGATGAAAAAAATATTTAATATAAGATTGATTTTATTCATACTACCTGTTTTCATGTTTACATGTGATGATCAGTTAGATGAACAACAAGAACTAGTCGTTGTTGTAGATGATATTGATTACACTAGTGAAGACGGTGCCTTAGGTGCATTAGTTGGTGCCTATCAAAAATTTAATGACATAGGGTGGGAGCAAATACCTTTATTATCTGTAAGGGGAGATGATGTAAATGCAGGAGGTCTTGGAGATCAGCAGGGTTTTGCAGATACGGATAATTATGTTTACGATAATAATTTCTGGATGTATAATGTGTTTTTTGAAAACTGGGCACAAGATATACTTCAAATTACAGCTCAAATAGAACAATTAGAGAAATTTAGAGCAGCAGGTGTAGATTCAGATTTAATAGATCAATACGTTGCAGAATGTAGAGTGTTAAGAGGTTTTGTAACTCTAGAGCTTTCTAGAATGTTTGGAGATGTATATAAAATTGAGACTACAGATCAGACACAAATAGAAGTGCTTCCTAAAGATGAATTAATGGTTTGGATTTCAGATGAAATGGATCAGTCAATTCCATATTTATTAGATACAGCTCCAAATCAAAGAGTAGATTTACCAGGAGGGATTACTAAATACACCGGTTTAACAGTTAAGGCAATGGCTAATTTAGAAGTTGGTAATTACCAAAACGTTGCAGATGCAACAGGTGAAATTATTAATTCTAATCGTTTTCAGCTTTTTGATGATTATTACCACCTATTTAAAACAGATGGGAAATTAGCTAATGAAAATATTATGGAAATTCAATATTCAGATTTTGGTCAGGCATCAGGAGAAAATGTAAGTCATTTGTTTGAATTTTATGGACCAGAAAATTGGACAGCTGCTGTGCCAGAAGCTGGTAGCGGTTGGGGATTTTATGAGCCAAGTTTCAAGTTTGTTAAATTCATGTTAGATAGAGGAGAAACAGTTCGTTTAGAAACTAGTGTGTTATTTACAGATAGAGGTATTGCAGAATTGCAAACTGACCCTAATTACGCAACGTTACCAAGTTGGATATCTAATACAACAAGAGATGGAGATGTTATTAACGATTTCACAAGAGCGTATTTTTCTAGTGGTAAACATTATTTACCTTCTATAGAGTTAACTCCTGGTAGAACTACTTACGGAACTAATAAAAACTATACAGTTATTCGTTATTCTGAAGTGTTACTAATGTATGCAGAGGCATTAACAAGAGGTGCTTCTGGTTCAGCGGGTACTGCAGATAGTGCTGTTAACTTAATTAGAAACCGTGCAGGATTAGATAATTTAAGTGGTGTTACTAGTGATCAAGTTATGGACGAGAAATTTGCAGAATTAGGAATGGAATGGGGAATTAGATTCTATGACATGGTTAGACTTGGAGAAACTGAAGAGTTGAGCTACGATGGAAGAAATTTCACCATGGAAAAAGCCTTTTTGCCTTATCCACAAGCGCAATTAGATCAGAGTTATATTCTTAATGCTTATAATCAAAACCAAAACGACTAAGAAATTATGAAAAATATAGTATTAAAAATAGCAGTAGTTTTTACGGTGCTTTTCTTAGCATCATGTGATGACGGTATAGATCCAATAACTCAAGTTAATTCAGGACCAGATCTAGAAGATCCAACAGCTCAAATTGTGAGTCCTAATGGAAATGTGTTAATTCCATTTACAGATACGGAAATAAATTTAGATATCGAGGTTTTAGTCGAAGATGATATAGAAATTAGCAATGTAACTGTCATTTTAGACGGTAATACCATTAGAACCTTTGATAGTTTTTTAGATTACCGAATATTCATGGATTCATTTCAATATGAAAACTTGCAATTAGGAAGTCATACTATTGTTGTGGAGGCAACGGATATGAGTGGCAAAACAGCATCCGATAGCTTAACTTTTAATCTTGATAACTCTTACCTACCTAGTGTGGAGGGAGAAACTTTTTATATGCCATTTTTTGAAGGGTTGTATACTGAGTTAATTAGTGAATCGGATCCTATAGAGGTTGGAACACCAAATATCGTTTCTGGTGGTTATTCTGGTAGTACTTATGAAGGAACTACAGATTCATATTTAACATTTCCAATTGATGGTTTGTTTGGTGAAGACGCTTTTAGTGCAACATTCTGGTATAAGGTAAATAGTACGCCGGATCGTGCAGGGATTTTAGTTGTAGGAAATGATACTCCAGAAAATAGAAATCAAGGTTTTAGATTGTTTAGAGAAGGCAATGAAACGGAACAAACTATTAAAGCAAACATAGGTGTTGGTGCAGCAGAAAGTTGGAATGATGGTGGGATGATTGATGTTACTGCAGGCGAATGGGTTCATGTAGCTTTAACTGTTTCTGCAACAGAAAGTAAAATCTACTTAAACGGTAATTTACAAAATACGACTGTTCTAGATTCTAGTATTGATTGGACAGATTGTACAGATATAACAATTGGTGCTGGTGGAGAAACTTTTAGTTACTGGGGACATTTATCTGATTTAAGTTTAATAGATGAATTAAAATTATATAATAAAGCTTTGTCTCAGGTAGAAATAAGTTCTATGCAGCCACAAGAAGAATAAAGTTTAGTCTAATAATTACCCCTAGTTTTTTTTAGCGGCATTTTTAATTATTGAAATGCCGCTTATTCTTACCTGTCTTTTAGTTTGAAAATAGAAATTAAATGTTTTTTTTGATTTAGTAAGAAGTACAATAAAATGTAAGAATGTCAACGCAATTCTTTGTTTAGAATATTAGAAAATGAGTAACATAAAAAAAATTAAATTATTAATAATCACTTTACTGTGTTTAAGCTGTGGTTCAGACAATGGGCCTGGTTATCAGGAGCCATATAATCCAGGTGGTGATGATCCTATAGTTGAAGACTTAACAGACGAAGAATTATTAGATCTAACCCAAGAAACGACTTTTAAATATTTCTGGGATTATGCAGAGTCTAACTCTGGTGCAGCTAGAGAACGTTACCATGTAAATGATCCTTCAGATAGTGAAAATGTAGTCACAACAGGAGGTAGTGGTTTTGGTCTTATGGCAATTTTAGTAGGTGTTGAAAGAGGTTATATTTCAAGAAGTGAAGGTTATGATAGATTAAGTCAGATTTTAAATTTCTTTGAAAACGCAGATCGTTTTCATGGCGCTTGGCCACATTGGATTAATGGAGTAAATGGTAACGTTATTCCTTTCAGCGATCAAGATAATGGTGGTGATTTAGTTGAAACTGCACTTTTTGCACAAGGATTAATTTGTGTAAAAGAATATTTTAAGGACGGATCTGAAGAAGAAGCCATTTTAGCGACTCAAGCAGATGTGTTATGGAAAGGTGTAGAATGGAATTGGTATACTCAAAACCAAAATGCTTTGTATTGGCATTGGAGTCCAGATAATGGATTTACAATGAATCTAGAATTAAAAGGTTACAACGAAACATTAATCGCTTTTGTTTTAGGAGCAGCATCAACAGATTACGCTATTGCACCAGAGGTATATAACGAAGGTTGGGCTAGTAATGGAAGTATTGTTTCTTCGGAAAGTCAATACAATATTCCGTTGATTTTAGATCATGCAGGCTCGGGATCAGGTCCTTTATTTTGGGCGCATTATTCATATTTAGGGTTAAACCCAACCAACTTAACGGATCAGTATGCGAATTACTGGGATTTAAATGTGAATCATACCAATATCAATTATCAGCATTGTGTTAATAACCCAAATAACTATGTGGATTATGGTTCAGATTGTTGGGGTTTAACAGCAAGTTATTCTAGAAATTCAGATGGTTCTATAGGGTATTCTGCTCATAGTCCTGAAAATGATTTAGGTGTTATTTCACCTACGGCAGCAATTAGTTCTATGCCTTACACACCAGAGAAATCACTTGCAGCTTTACATTATTTTTATAGTAAGAAAGATATATTATTAGGACCTGCAGGATTTTATGATGCCTTTAGTCCGCAATATAATGATTGGGTTACAGAAAGATATTTAGCAATAGATCAAGGGCCAGAAATTATTATGATAGAGAATTATAGAACCGGACTTTTGTGGAATTATTTTATGCAAAATGAAGATGTTCAAAATGGTTTAAATGCATTAGGCTTCTCCTATTAAATTTCAAATAAAAGAATCATGAAACATTTATTTTTAGTCTTAATTTTTGGTGTCACATTTTTGAATTCAGTTAGTGTAATCGCACAGAAAACCGAATCGTCAAAAGATTTGTTCTCGTATGAACATCATATGGTTAATGGCGATACGCTAAATTATAGAATGCTTCTGCCAAAAGATTTTGATGCCTCTAAAAAGTATCCATTAGTATTGATGCTTCATGGAGCTGGAGAACGTGGTAGCGATAATAAAAAGCAACTGAATAATGGCGCTAGCTTGTTTCTGAATAAAAAACACCGAGATTCTTTTCCTGCAATTGTGATTTTTCCACAATGTCCACAAAATGATTATTGGTCTAAACTAGATGCCGATCGCTCTACAAAGCCAATTACATTTAATTATAAATACAATGAGGCACCAACTAAAGCTATGGCTTTGGTAACAGATTTAATGACAGAGATGGTCGCTAAACCGTACGTGAAAACTAATCAGGTTTACGCCATGGGATTATCTATGGGAGGTATGGGAACTTTTGAGATTATCTACCGTAATCCTGAAATGTTTGCAGCTGCAATTCCTATTTGTGGTGGTGGAGATCCAGAATATGTAACAGCTTATGCGAAAATGATTCCACTTTGGATTTTTCACGGAGCTAAAGATGATGTTGTAGATCCAAAATTATCACTAAGCATGGCATCAGCAATAATAAGTGCAGGCGGATTTCCTAAACTTACTTTATACGATTTTGCAAATCATAATAGTTGGGATCCAGCTTTTGCAGAACCAGAACTTTTAAAATGGCTTTTTTCAAATACTAAATTATAATAATGAAGAGATTAATTAGCATAAAAACTATCGCAATTGCCGTTATGGCAATGACCCTAGCAAACTGTAATTCTAATACGACTACAGAGATTAAATCGACATCAGATACAGAAAATCCTTTTGCTTCAAAAGTAGATTCTATTTTAGAATTAATGACTATTGATGAAAAAATAGGGCAACTTAATCTGCCAACTTCAGGTGATATTACAACAGGAGCTGCTAAAGGTTCTGATGTAGGAGAACGTATAAAACAAGGTAAAGTAGGTGGTTTATTCAATATTAAAACAGCAGAAAAGATTTATGAAGTTCAAAAGATTGCTGTAGAACAAAGCCGATTAGGTATTCCTTTAATTTTCGGTATGGATGTTATTCATGGTTATAAAACAACGTTTCCAATTCCTCTAGGTTTGTCTAGTTCATGGGATATGGAAATGATAGAAAAAACAGCAAGAGTAGCTGCGATAGAAGCAAGTGCAGATGGTATAAACTGGACGTTTTCACCTATGGTAGATATCTCTAGAGATCCACGTTGGGGGCGCGTTTCTGAAGGAAATGGTGAAGATCCTTTTCTAGGAAGTAGAATTGCAGAAGCAATGGTAAAAGGATACCAACAAGATGATCTAAGTGAGAATAATACTTTAATGGCATGTGTAAAACATTTTGCATTATATGGAGCGCCAGAAGCTGGGAGAGATTATAATACGGTAGATATGAGCCGAATTAGAATGTATAATGAATATTTAGAACCTTATAAAGCAGCTATTGATGCAGGTGTTGGTTCTGTAATGGCATCATTTAACGAAATAGATGGTGTGCCAGCAACAGGAAATAAATGGTTACTTACAGATTTGTTACGTGATGATTGGGGTTTTAATGGTTTTGTTGTAACGGATTATACTGGGATTTACGAAATGACAGAACACGGAATTGGAGATAAATACCAAGTGTCTGAGCAAGCTTTAAAAGCAGGAGTAGATATGGATATGGCAGGGGATTCTCCTTCAATACCTGTTGCTTTTGTAAAAACATTAAAGGAATCTTATGAGAATGGTAAGGTTTCTATGAATGATATTGATACCGCTGTGAGACGAATGCTAACGGCTAAGTTTCAGTTAGGTTTATTTGATGATCCATACAAATATTGTGATGTTAATAGAGCAAAAACAGAAATTTTTACACCAGAAAACAAAGCATTTGCACGTAAGGTAGCTGCCGAATCTATGGTTTTACTTAAAAATGAAGATCAATTATTACCTATTAAAAAATCGGGAACTATTGGTTTAATTGGGCCATTAGCTAAAGCGACAAATAATATGGCTGGTACTTGGAGTGTGGCTACAGATCAAGAGAAATCTAATTCTGTTTTCGATGGATTAACAGAAGTTGTTGGTGATAAAGCGACTTTGTTATATGCTAAAGGAAGTAATATAGATTATGATTTAGGATTAGAACAAAGAGCAACTATGTTTGGTAAAGATATTCCAAGAGATGGTCGTACGGATAAACAATTGTTAGACGAGGCGCTTCAAGTCGCTGCCAGATCTGATGTTATTGTAGCGACTATTGGTGAGTCAGCAGAGTTAAGTGGAGAGAGTAGTAGTAGAACCGATTTGGGTATTCCGCAAGTACAAAAGGATTTATTAAATGCCTTGTTAAAAACAGGAAAGCCTGTAGTTTTAGTTCTGTTTACGGGGAGACCTTTGGTTTTAGTAGAAGAAAACGAAAATGTGCCAGCAATACTTAATGTTTGGTTTCCTGGTAGTGAAGCAGGTTTAGCTATTTCAGATGTATTATTTGGTGATGTTAACCCTTCTGGGAAATTAACAGCAACCTTCCCGAGAAATGTAGGGCAGGTGCCAATTTTTTATAATCATAAAAATACAGGAAGACCTTTAGGTAACGACCAAGGTAAATTTGAGAAGTTTAAAAGTAATTACATCGATGTTCGTAACGAGCCTTTATATCCTTTTGGTTATGGTTTAAGTTATACAAAATTCGATTATTCTAACTTAGCAATTAATACAGCTACAATTGACATGAATGGTTCTGTTGAGGTTTCTGTAGATGTTACTAATTCGGGTGATTACGACGGTAAAGAAGTAGTGCAACTCTATGTTAGAGATCTTGTTGGTACAGTCACAAGACCGGTTAAAGAATTAAAAGGTTTTCAAAAAGTTGAAATTAAAAAAGGAGAAACTAAAACAGTTAGTTTTACGTTAACTGTAGAAGATTTAAAGTTCTATAATTCAGAATTAGATTTTGTAGCAGAACCTGGGCAGTTTCAAGTGTTCGTTGGTACAAATTCAGACACTAAAATGATGAAAGAATTTGAATTGAAAAAATAATAATAGTACACTATTTAATGCTTGTGCAGATATTTAAGTTGAAAACCTCAAGATGTATGAGGTGATTAAAGCAGTTTTTTTCATTATTAAATTAAAAAATAAATCACCCTAATTGATTAATATAATTTTTTTATGCCACATATGATTTTTAAGTTCAAATCCCTATTCTTATTATTTTATGTGGCTTTTACATGCCAAATTACGTCACAATCTCAGGTGAGTAATTTAGGAGTGAATTCTTCAGATGATAACATTATTTTCAAAACTTACACTTATGCTATAAAAGGAAAAGATACTCTAAAAATGGATGTCTTTACTCCAAAAAATATTAAAGAGGGAGATAAATTACCTGTTTTACTTTGGATGCATGGTGGTGGTTTTTCTGGTAGTAATCGTGCTTTTACAGATGATAATAGGTTAGTTAAGTATGTCGCCCAAGAGCAGAATTATATAGGTGTTTCTATCGATTATCGATTATTACGCCAAAATAAAGCAACGGGTTTTGGCTGTGATTGTCCTAAAGACGAAAAGTTAGAAACGTTTAAACAAGCAGCTATTGATTACCTAGATGCAACAAAATATCTCATTGCTCAAGCTGATCAACTACAAATAGATATTACTAAAATTATAGCAGGTGGCAGTAGCGCGGGAGCAGAAGGTAGTCTTAATGCTGTTTTTATGAAAGATTATTTTGTGGAAAATAAAGAAGCTTATGCTAACGTAAAATTTGCAGGTGTGTTTTCTTGTGCAGGTGCTGTTGTTGATGCTAGTTATATTTTAAAAGAGAATGCTATTCCTGCAGTGTTGTATCATGGAACGGATGATAATTATGTGCCTTTTGCAAATGAATCACATCGGTTATGTAACTCTAAACAGCCAGGTTATTTAAGGCTTGATGGTTCTAAAATTATAGCAGCTAAATTACAGGAGTTAGAGAAATCTTATTATTTCCATATCGTAAAAGGAGCAGGTCATGAAATTGCTAGAATTCCTTCAGAAGATTTCGGTAAAATATTCAACTTCTTTAAACGCACGGTTTTAAATAACGAAGTGATTCAAACTAAAGTGATTCAAACAAAATAAACATGAGATATTTTTCTACTTTATTAATGCTTTTTTTTGTGTTTCAATCTTGTAAAAAAGAGGCTAATTCTGATGTCAATCAACCTTCTAATTCAAAAGAAAAAGCAGAGATAAAAAAAGGGTTTGATACCTATATTAATCCATTAGATATTGATTATACCTATATGGTTTATAATTCAACTCAAAATAAATCCTACCGTTCAGGTGCAGATCCAGCTGTTATAGAATTTAAAGGCGAATACTACATGTTCGTTACACGTTCTTTTGGTTATTGGCATTCTACAGACTTGGTTAATTGGAATTTTATTAAGCCACAACAATGGTTTTTTGAAGGTAGTAACGCTCCAACAGCTTTTAATTACAAAGATTCTTTAGTTTACTTTGCTGGTAACCCAGCTGGTTACGGAAGTATTCTTTATACCGACGATCCAAAAAGTGGAAAATGGGAACCGACAGCATCTATATCTACGGACATTCAAGATTCTGAATTATTTATAGATGATAATGGCGAAACCTATTTGTATTGGGGATCTTCTAATGTGAACCCGCTTCATGTAAAAATGTTGAATAAAGACGATCGTTTTTTAGAAGCAGGTGTTCGTGAAGAATTGTTTAATCTTGATGAAGAAAAACACGGATGGGAACGTTTTGGTGAAAATAACTTTCATCCAACTTTAAAGGAAGGTTATATGGAAGGCGCTTCTATGACCAAATACAACGGAAAATATTATTTACAATATGCCGCACCAGGTACACAATTTAATGTGTATGCAGATGGTGTTTATATCGGAGATACACCGCTAGGTCCTTTTTCATATATGAAAAACAATCCGATGAGTTTTAAACCCGGTGGATTTACAAATGGTGCAGGACACGGAATAACGGTGAAGCAAACCAATGGACAATATTGGCACTTTGCAACGATGGCGCTTGCCTCTAATTCGCAATGGGAACGTCGTTTGTGTATGTTTCCTACTTATTTTGATGACGAAGGATTAATGTATACCAACACCGCTTATGGAGATTATCCGCGTTTTGGATCTAATCATCCTACAAAAGCAGGAGAGCATAATGGTTGGATGTTATTGTCGTATAAAGGAAGTGTTACAGTATCTTCTTCGTTAATGCAGGTAAAGAAATTTACGTCTGATGATGATGCTGTAGAAGTCACAGAATTACCTTCAGAAAAAAATAATGAAGGTGAAATAATCTCTAAAGTATTAACCGATGAAAACCCTAAAACATTTTGGGTTGCAGGTGCCAACGATGATAAACAATGGATAACGATTGAGATGCTGAAGCCAGGAAACATCAATGCTTTTCAATTGAATTTCCATGATCATGAATCAGGAATCTACACACGTACCGAAGGATTAAAACATCAATTTACTATTCAAGCTTCAGAAGATGGCATTAATTGGGGAACAGTTGTAGATAGAAGTGAAAGTGAAAAAGACACACCAAATGCTTATATTGTTTTAGATGACCCTGTAAAGGCAAAGTATGTGCGTTACAACAATATAAAAGTGCCTGGTGCAAACTTTGCGATGTCAGAGTTTAGAGTCTTCGGATTAGGACTTGAGGATAAGCCAGCAGATGTTACAGGGTTTAAAGTAAAAAGAGAAGAAGATCGTAGAGATGTATCATTTTCTTGGAATGCTGTAGAAGATGCTCAGGGCTATAATATTCGTTGGGGAATTGCAAAAGATAAATTATATCAGTCTTGGCAAGTTTACGATACAAATGAACATTTTATGCGTTGTTTAGATCGAGATACGCCATATTATTTTACAATTGAAGCATATAGTGAAAACGGAATTTCTGAAAAGAGTTCTGTTGTCTATGTTGAATAGATTTTAAAATACAAAGTGTTTATTTCTGTTATGTTTTGCTATTTGTTTTTTAGTGATAAGCGATTCAAAATAAACATCTAAACTTACCTTTGATTTATAAGGTAAGTTTAAAGGGTTTTTCTTTAATAAACCGGTTGTCAGAGAGATAGGTTTTAATGTTGAAAAATCACTTTTTAAGTGCTTAAAAATATAGCTTTAAGCGGTGATAGAACATCAAATAACTAGCGGAAGATTTGCCAATTTTAGTTAAATTGCAGTTGTAAATTTTAAATAAACTAAGTCTCTAAATAATATTAAATATAATTAAAATGAAAAAAGGTGTTTTCTTACTATTAATCGCTGCGGTTTCCGCTTTAGGAGGCTTGCTTTTTGGTTATGATACAGGCGTTATCAATGGAGCTCAATTTTACCTTACAGAGTATTTTGATTTAAGTGATGCATTAAAAGGTTGGGTTGTTGGTAGTGCACTTATTGGTTGTTTTGTGGGTGCTATTGTTGCTGGACCTTTAAGTATTAAAATAGGAAGAAAGTGGTCTTTAATAATTTCGGCTATATTCTTTACAATTTCAGCTTATGGTTCTGGTTTGCCAGACTTATTTCCACAAACCGTAAGTATGTTGGTTGTGTTTAGAATCATAGGAGGTTTAGGTATTGGTGTAGCGTCAATGAATGCTCCAATGTATATTGCAGAAATAGCACCTTCAGATATTAGAGGGCGTATGGTAACGTATTATCAATTAGCAATTGTTATTGGATTTTTTGTGGTATTCCTAGCGACTTATTTTATTGGTAATGATTTAACGGTAGCAGAGAATATTGAATTTGGCTGGAGAAGAATGTTTTGGTCAGAGTTAATTCCGAGTCTACTATTTTTAATTTTACTATTTATTGTGCCTAAAAGTCCGAGATGGTTAGCCTTAAAAGGCAATGAAAAAGCAGCTTTAGCAGTTTTACGTCAAATAAACGGTGACGATGTAGCAGAAAAAGAAATGCTTCAGATTAAGAAATCTCTAAATGAAACTAATGATGGTGTAAAGGTGAGCTATTTCTCTAAAGGAATATTAGTTATTATAGCTATTGGCACTGTACTTTCTATGTTGCAACAGTTTACAGGAATTAATGCTGTTTTGTATTATGGGGCTGATATTTTTGAAAAAGCACTTGGTTTTGGAAAAGAAGATGTGCTCGCACAACAAATACTATTAGCATTTGTTAATTTAATATTCACATTTGTAGCCATGTTTACTGTAGATAAATTTGGTAGAAAACCTTTATTGTATATTGGGTCTGTAGGTATGATTGTTGGATTTTTGCTTCTAGGTATAACATTACAACAAGGAAATGTTGGTGTATTGTCATTAATTGGAGTATTAATGTTTATAGCATCTTTTGCTTTATCTATGGGGCCTGTTGTTTGGGTTTTATTAGCTGAGATGTTTCCTAATAAAATAAGAAGTGTTGCTATGTCTGTAGCTGTTGCAGCACAATGGGCCGCTAATTATGTGGTGTCTCAATCGTTTCCAGTCGTTATGGGAAGCGAAATGAATAATAGTGAACCATGGAATGGGTCGTTACCATATTACATCTTTATAGCTTTTATTTTAATCATTGTATTTGTAACCTATAAGTTTATACCAGAAACCAAAGGGAAGTCTCTTGAAGAGATTGAAGGGTTTTGGAAATAAGTTATAGATTAGATCATATTTATTTAATTGAAAAAATCAAGGTGCTAACACCTTGATTTTTTTGTTTATAAACGAAATGAATTATGAGGCTATGCTTTTTAAAGCAAGTATTAAGAATTAAAAACAGCTAAGGTTATTTTGTTGTGATGGTTTAATATACTTTGGGAAATACGAAGTATTAGAATGACTAAAAAAGAATATTACTGAGTTTTAAATCTAAATTACTTTTATAGATACTTTATAAAACCAAAAAACCCGATTCAGATGAATCGGGTTTTGGTGGTGGTGCCTCCAGGAATCGAACCAGGGACACAAGGATTTTCAGTCCTTTGCTCTACCAACTGAGCTAAGGCACCAATTGCTTTGTTAAGCGGGTGCAAATATAAGAACTTATTTTATATCTCCAAACAGTTTTTAATAAAATTTGATTTTATATTTTTGTAAAAATATAATTTCAGTATGAATCTTGTTGTAGATGTGGGGAATACGTATGTAAAGTTTGCGGTATTTAATTTTGCAGATTTAATATATAAAACGTCTTTTGAGCTAAATGCGTTTGAAAAACAATACGTATTACTCAAAAAAAAGTACCCAAAATTAGAAAAAGCTATTATTTCTTCTGTTGGGCATTTGTCAAAAGACCAAGTAGCGCTTATTGCAAAAGATTTAAATGCGATAGAATTATCTTCGGATTTAAGTTTTCCTTTTAAAAATGATTATCAAACCCCAAAAACATTAGGTGTTGATCGTGTGGCTCTAGTTTGTGCTTCTGTAAATCAATTTCCAAATAAAAATATTTTAATAATTGATGCAGGAACTTGTATTACTTATGACTTTATTACAAAAGATAATCACTATCTTGGTGGCGCAATTTCACCTGGATTAAGATTGCGTTATAAAGCTTTGAATAATTTAACAGCAAATCTTCCGTTATTAGAGCTTAAGTTGCCTAATAAGATAATTGGAGATACAACGGAATCATCAATTCACTCTGGGGTTGTTTATGGTACAATCAAGGAAATTGATGGCGTAATAGGAGATTATATCGACCAATACCCAGATTTAACAGTTATTTTAACAGGAGGAGATACCAGATTTTTGTCAAACCAATTAAAAAATACCATCTTTGCGAATTCAAATTTTCTTTTAGAGGGTTTGAATTACATTCTAGAATATAATTCAAAATAATGATAAAACGATTCATTGTAATTTGTATTACAATTATAAGTTCTACAGCCTTTGCACAACAAGGTACAGGTTCTCCATATTCTTTTTACGGTATTGGAAGCCTTATGTCTAAAGGTGCTGAGTATACTTATCAAAGTACAAGTGATTTTTCTAACCCTGTTTTTTCAAATGATGTTTCGACTTTCGAAAATGCATCTAAAATTGCAGTTGGTGGTTTTTATATACCAGATTATAATGCATTTTCAGGATACTTAAAACGTGTTGTTTATAGAGCAGGTTTTAACTTTGCCAATGCTGGTTTAGTAATAAAAGACGAATCAATAAAAGAGTTTGGCATATCTTTTGGAGTAGGTTTACCAGTTGGGAATCGAAATTTATTTTCTTATGCTAATTTAGGTTTAGAATTTGGCTAAAGAGGAACAACTAACGAAAACTTAATACAAGAGAACTTTGTAAACTTTAATCTAAGTTTATATTTGAACTCTAGATGGTTTGAACAAAAAAAATATAATTAAAAAAAAATTAATTACAGATGAAGACTAAATTTACCATACTGTTTCTTTCGCTTTTTATGAGTGTTAACCTTGGATTTGCTCAGCAAGATGAAGAGTGTATGAATAATCTATCAATTTTTGATAGTTATGTGAAGAGTAAAAAATATGATGACGCTTATGGCCCTTGGCAAATTGTAAGAGAAAAGTGTCCTAAGTTCAATAGAGCTATTTATGTGCATGGTGAAAAAATACTAAAGCATAAAATAGAGAATTCTACAGGAGATGAGCAGATAGCATTTATTAATGATTTAATTTTGTTATATGATCAAGGTAGAGAAAATTTCGAATCTAGATATTCACTTGGTGAAATTTTAGAAGACAAAGCTAATTTAACATATAAGTATAGAAAAGTTTTAAATAAGACAGATCAAGAAGTTTATGATATGTTCGATGAAGCTTATACTAAGGATGTTGATAACTTTGATAGTGCAATAGGTCTTTATACTTATTTCTCTCTTGCTGTAGATTTATATGATGCAGGTGCTAAAACTCAAGAAGATGCACAATATTTATTTGATAAGTATGATGATGTTAGTGAAATAATTGAAGGTTTAATTGATGGTTATACTATAAACTTAAATAAGTATGCAGAAAAAGAAGAAGCTGGAGGTACTTTAACTAAAACAGAGTTAAGCCGTAAAGGGAGTTACGAATCTAATATCGAAGTTTTTGAAACAAAGATATTAGGAAGTATGGATACAAAACTTGGTCAGAGAGCCAACTGTGAAGTATTAGTTCCTTTATATGAAAAAGATTTTGAAGCTAACAAAAATAATGGTGAGTGGTTGCAACGTGCTATGAACAGAATGTATGCAAAAGAGTGTAAGTCTGATCCATTGTTCTTAAAATTAGTGCAACAAAAGAATGCTATTGAGCCTAGTGCAGATACATCATTCTACTTATACTTATTAACTGACGAACAAAAATATTTCGATCAAACTATAAAATTAGAAACAGATCCATTAAAGAAAGCTAAGCTTTATAAAAAATTAGCCCAAGAGTTTAAAAATAAAGGAAGTTACTCTAAAGCAAGACAATACTATATGGAAGTTTTAAAACTTAATCCTTCTGATGGTTCACCTCATTTGTCAATTGCAGCAATGTATGCTAGCAGTGCAAATAGCTGTGGAGATACTAACTTTAACAAAAGAGCTGTATTTTGGTTAGCTGCATTAGAAGCAGAAAAAGCAGGTAGAGTAGATGGAAGATTAAAATCTCACGCAGCTAAAACAGCAGCAAGTTACAGAGGTAGTGCGCCATCTAAAACAGAGATTTTTAACTGTACTTGTGCAGGTGAAACTATTAGTATCGGATGTTGGATAGGACGTTCAGTAACTGTACCAAGTAATTAATTGAAAAAAAATAAATTACATATCATCAAAAACTTAGTCACAGCAATCGTTGTGACTTTGTTTTTTTCTTGTGAGAACGACTTTAATGAAGTTCAAAAGGTCGGGTTATTGCAAAATCAACCTATTGGTGAAGCCGTAGATTTAGATCTCGATTACACAGAGTTTAAAGAAGATACGGTAAGATTACTGTCTAATTTGCGGAGTCCTAAAATGTTGGATTATTCTAATCGAAGTTTTGCTTTTAACGAATTTCCAGAAGGTGTAGAGCTTAATATTTTTGATGAACAAGGTAATAAGACAACTATTACTTCTGATTATGCTATTGTTTATTCTGAAACGGATATGATAGATTTACGTGGCAATGTTAAAATTGCAACATACCAAAAAGATACTTTGTTTACAGAGCAATTATATTATAACCAAAAGTTAGAATGGGCTTTTACTAATGAGTCCTTTTTACTTAAGAGTTTATCGGGTAATCTATATGGTATTGGATTTGATTCTGATAAAAACTTAAAAGAAAAACAAGTGGTAGAACCTGGTGGTGATTTTCAAGTTAAGAAATAACTATCTTTGTTCAATAATTATTTTAATTAACACATGAAAATACAAAAGATTTTTCATTACGCTTATATTATTTTTGCAGCACTATTTGTTTACGATGCCATTACAAAATGGTCAGACGATAGAAACAAAGCTTACATGTTATTACTTTTTGCAGCCTTAGCAACCTTTATGTTTTTCTTTAGGAAGCGTTTTAGTAAAAAGATGGAAGACAATAACAATAAATAATTTATGACTGCTGACTTAGTCATTATTATAACTACACTCATATTATCTGCTTTTTTCTCAGGGATGGAAATTGCATATGTTTCTTCCAATAAAATTCATATCGAGTTAGAGAAAAAACAAGGTGATTTCTTAGGGAAAATATTAGATAAACTTACGGCTAAACCTTCCAAATATATTGCAACCATGCTTATTGGTAATAATATAGCATTGGTTATTTATGGTCTTAAAATGGGTGAAGTCTTGGTAAATTGGTTTAATTCCATGCTGCCTTCAGACAGTCCTATTTTAAGTTATTTGTTTGTAGATCTTCAGTTGCTATCTCAAACCGTAATTTCTACATTAGTTATTTTAGTTACAGCAGAATTCTTACCAAAAGTATTTTTTCAGATTTATGCCAACACCTTATTAAAGGTTTTAGCTTTTCCTACCTATATTTTTTATGTTATATTTTCATGGATTTCAGATTTTATAATTTGGATTTCAGAAGCTGTTTTAAAATACATATTTAGAGCAGAAGGTGAAGATGTTGTACTTGCAATGACCAAAGTAGAACTTGGTAATTATATTACAGAGCAAATGGAATCTGTTGATGATGGTGATGATGTAGATAGTGAAATTCAAATATTTCAGAATGCATTAGAATTTTCAGGTGTAAAAGCAAGAGAGGTGATGGTGCCTCGTACCGAAATTACATGTGTAGATGTTTCAGATAGTATAGAGAATCTAAGACGACTTTTTATTGAAACAGGTCGGACTAAAGTTATTATTTATAAAGATAATATAGATGATATATTAGGTTATGTACATTCATTTGAATTGTTTAAAAAACCTAAAACAATCAGTTCTGTAATTATGCCTGTCGGTTTTGTACCAGAAACAATTCTTGTTAAAGATGTCTTGAGCATTTTAATTAAGAAACGTCGTAGTATGGCCGTAGTTATTGATGAGTATGGTGGGACTTCTGGAATAATGACTGTTGAAGATATTATTGAAGAGTTAGTTGGTGAGATTGAAGATGAGCATGATACTGTAGAAATGGTAGAAGAGCAATTAAGTGAAAATACGTATAAGTTTTCTGCGAGATTAGAAGTTGACTACGTTAATGAAACCTATAAGTTGAATCTTCCCAAAAATGAAAATTATGAAACTTTAGGAGGATTAATTGTACATGAGACCGAAGGCATTCCGGAAGAAAATGATGATGTACAAATAGAAAATTTTAAGTTTACAGTAACTGAAGTTTCCTCTACGAAAATTGACGAAGTCATCTTAAAAGTCTTCGATGTCGATTAGTGATTATGTCATTATTTTTTAAATTATTAGCGCTCTATAACCGCTAGAAATTTCAATCTATTTCAGTAATTTTTTAAAGGTCTATAAAAACTAAACTTCTCCTTTTATTATTTGCTAGAATATGTTATTTTCGCACACTTATTTATACCAAATTAAAGAGGATACAAAAAGACTATGGCAGTTTTAAATAAAATTAGACAGCGCTCACTGATATTAATATTAGTAATCGCATTAGCGTTATTTTCATTCGTAATTGGAGATTTATTCAAGAATTCTGATGCCTTAACAGGTGGTTCGCAAGATGTTGTTGCTACAATTAATGGAACAGACATCAATAGAGTAGAATTTCAACAAAAAGTAAAAAACTATCAAGATAGATCTGGAGGAAGACAAACTTCTACACAGTCTATGAATGCTATTTACAGTCAAGAACTTCGTAGAATTGTTCTAGAGTCTGAGTTTGAAGAATTAGGATTGTCTGTTGAAAAAGACGAAATGAGAGATTTGTTGAAGCTTAGTTTTTCTTCATATCCAGAATTTCAAGATGCAAACGGTAACTTTGATGTTAATCGTTTAAATGCATTTATTGCAAACTTGAAAGATTTAAATGGAGAAACTGCTCCTTTAGGTAACTTTTTAGTAAACTATGATAGTTGGACAAATAATGAGCAAACTATTGCAGTTAGTGCTAAACAACAAACATATTATAATTTAGTGAAAGCAGGTCTTAGTGCTACGATCTCTGAAGCTGAAGAAGAATATTTTGGAGATGCAAAAACTGTAGATATTAAATATGTACAAATACCTTACACTACTATAGATGATAGTACGGTTGAAGTTTCTAAAAGCGATATTACTGCTTACATGAAAAATCATGAAGCAACTTACAAAACTGATGCAACTACTGAAGTTGTTTATGTAGAGTTTAAAGAAGAAGCTTCTAAAGCTGATGAAGATAAAATAAAAGCTGATTTGTTAGCTTTAAAATCTGATAGAACAGAATATAATGAGAATAGTAAGAATAGTGAAACTATTCCTGGTTTTGATTCAGCTACAGATATTGAAGAATTTGTAAATTCTTATTCTGAAGTAAAATATAATGATGCCTTTTTAAGAGCAGCACAATTACCAACCGTAGCTAAAGATACTTTAATGAATTTAGCTATTGGTCAATATTACGGACCTTATAAAGACGGTGAATTCTATAAATTATCTAAAATTGTTGATGTTAAACAATTACCAGATTCAGTTAATGTTCGTCATATTTTAATTCCACATGTTGGAGGACAAAGAGCAGATGCTTCTGTTACTAAGACTCCAGAGCAAGCTAAAGCTACAGCAGATAGTATTTATGCTGCAATTAAAGGAGGAACTAAATTTATGGATTTATTAGATCTATCTTCTGATAAAGTAAGTAATGAGCAAGATGGTGAAATTGAGTTTGATTATTTAGCAGGAATGGCACCAGAATTTAAAGCTTATGCTTTTGATAATAAAGAAGGAGATATAGCTGTTGTTCAAACATCTTTTGGATACCATATTATAGAGATATTAGAACAAAAAAGTTTTAATAAAGCGATTAAAGTAGCAACTATAGCTAGTAAGATTGAGCCTTCAGATGAAACACTACAAAATGTGTTTAATACAATGTCTAAATTTGAAATAGCTATAAAAGATGGTGATTTTAATGCTCTTGCTAAAGAAGGTAACTTAACTGTGAAGCCTATTACTTTTAATGCATTGGATGAAAATATTCCTGGATTAGGAAGTCAAAGAGAAGTGGTACGTTGGTCTTTTGAAGATGATACAGAAGCTGGTGATTATAAAAATTTCCCAATCTCTAACTTTGGATTTATTGTAGCTAAAGTAGTAGAAAAAAGAGAGGCTGGTTTAATGAGTACAGAAGATGCTTCTATAACTGCTTTACCTGAAATTAGAAAAGAAAAGAAAGCGAAGTTAATTCGTGAAAAATTAAGTGCAACTACTGTTGTTGATATAGCAAAAAATCAAGGACAGAGTCCAAGAACAGCTGCTGCGCTTACTATTAATAATACAACTTTATCAGGAGCAGGTGTTGAGCCTAAAGTTATTGGAGCTGCATTTGGTTTAGCTCAAGGTGCTACTTCTAAACCTATTGATGGTGAAAAAGGTGTTTATGTAATTGAAGTTACTAAAGTTACTGAAGCAACAAAATTAGAAAACTATACTGCTATTATGAACAGATTAAACTCTGAACGTAGAAATACAGTACAGACTGAAGTATTTAAAGCTTTAGAAAATGCTGCTGAAATTGAAGATAATAGAGCAAAAACGGTATACTAACCGTATAGAATTAATAGTATTAAAAAAGGCTTTACATTTCTGTAAAGCCTTTTTTTTATGTCAATAGTTTTGTCTAAAGTGTGTGTGTTGAATTACTTCTATTAAGAGCTAAAACGCTTTATAATACCATCTCTTTGTATGAAATTACAGTATCATAACCACGATCATTAAAGTACGATGTAGGGTTTTCTTCTGATGTTACCATAACAAAATCTCCACCCCAAGCCCCTAAACTCTTTACGGCGCCTTTAAAGTCAGAAAACAAGCGTGATTTAATAGATTCGTGTTGAATTAATTTTGAAATTATAGTTTCATGATTTTCAATTAAGCTTTCAAATTCTGTAAGGGAAGTACAAGAAATCATTGTTTCGGTTATAGCGTTAATATCATTTATGATATCAGTATTAACTTTTCCAAGTTTCTTATAGGTCGAAATACCATCTCTACTATTTTGCTTTTGATTGAGGTATACAAAATAGAGTTGATCTATAAATTTCGGTTGAAATTTCACAACATCAACTACCGGGTTTGTTTTAGATTTTAATTTAAAAGTTATAGGTGTATCGTTTTGTGCACAGGCAATATCATAACCACTCCCGCCAAATGTTTTTTGTAATAATTGGTAAGCATTTACATTGGCCCAATCTGCCATATTATTAATTAAGGTTGAGGAAGTACCTAAACCCCAAGCCCTGTTAAAATCTTGATGTGTTGTAATATTATAACCTTCTCCTGAAGCTAAAAAATCAGGATTCATATCTCTGATAGCTTTCAGTATTTGAATTAAACGCTCACTTACATCGTTATTAACTTTAGCTATTATGCAAAGTATGTCTGAATCATTTTCGATTAAAAACTCATCTTCAAACCAAACCTCATTAAGCTCATTATAACTTTTCCAATAGATGATGTTTGTAGTGTTGTTTTCAACCGTTAAACTCTGACCGTATTTTGTAGGTATTGCTAAAGCTTTAGCGCCATCTAAAACAGCATATTCTGCTGTGAGTAGTAATTTTCCGTTACTTCGGTAGGTGTGAGAGTGAGAGTTCAAAATGAATGAGATATATGATTTTATTTTACTATGAAACTATGTAGCTTCTAGCCTTTGTTACTTTAAAAAACTATTTCCGCAAAGCTTCAATAGCATCTACAACGGCACTATGCGTTACTGTATGTGTTTTAAAATGCTCCACTAATTTTACTTTTTCTACTTCAGTAGCTTCAAACTGATTTAGAATATTCATTAAATGCATTTTCATATGCCCTTCTTGAATTCCTGTGGTTGTCAATGATTTTACAGCACCAAAATTCTGAGCTAATCCTGCAATAGCAACAATCTGCATTAAATCTTTCGCATTGGGTTTTTGAAGCATTTCCATTGCAAATTTCACTAAAGGATGTAAACTTGTTAAACCACCAACGGTTCCTAAAGCTAATGGAATTTCAATCCAGAATTTAAAGACACCATTATCGATAGAGCAATGTGTTAAACTTGAATATTTACCGTCTTTTGCAGCATAGGCATGCACACCTGCTTCAACGGCTCTAAAATCATTACCTGTTGCTAAAACAACGGCATCAATCCCATTCATTATTCCTTTATTATGCGTAACAGCTCGGTAAGGTTCTATTTCTGCTATGCTAACCGCTTGTTTAAATTTTTGAGCAAATTGTTGCGGATTCGGAATGTCTTTACTTTTTAAATCTTCAATATTACAAGAGACTTCTGCACGCACTAAACATTCTGGTACGTAATTAGAAAGAATACTCATTACAATAGTAATATCCTTTTCGTCTTCTGTAAAATCTTTAAATTGTAACGCTTCTGTTTTAAAACTTGTAGCAAATTGCTCTAAACATGAGTTGATGAAATTTGCCCCCATCGCATCTAAGGTTTCAAACGTAGCATGAAGTTGATAATAGTTGGGCAAATCTTTAGTTTTATTACGTAATTCAATATCTAAAATTCCACCACCTCTACGTTCCATATTTTTTGTGATGGAAGCAGTATCTTCAATTAATTTAGGTTTAACGGCTTTAAAAAATGCTTCAAGTTTAGCGGTATCACCTTCGTATATAAAATGAACTTGACCAATTTTTTCAGTCGAAATGACTTCAGCTTTAAAACCACCGCGTTCTAACCAAAATTTAGCAGCTTTACTAGCAGCAGCTACCACAGAACTTTCTTCAATTGCCATAGGAATAGCATAAAGCGTATCATTTATTAGAAAGTTGGGCGCAACACCTAATGGTAAATAATAGTTGGTAATGGTATTTTCTATAAACTCATCGTGTAACTTTTGTAATTTATCGTCTGAATTCCAATACTGTTGCACAAGTGTCTTAGCGCTATCTTGATCTGTGAAATAGGTGTCTAAAAGCCAATCGATTTTTTCGGATTTAGAAAGCTTTGAAAAGCCTGAAATGATGTTGTGCATATTGGTTTTGTGTTTAAAAAAAACAAAGATACTAGGATTGGTGTAAAATGCTTTAATAATCAATTACAAAAGCCGATTTACTGTTAATAATAGTGGTTTTTTCCATAATTTTTAGTAAACTTGGCATTGCTTTATTAAAATTTAAATTTTAGAAAAAGAGCATGCTAAAAATCCTTTTAAATATGAGGTTTGTTAATAGTAAAAAGCGTGTGATCTTTGGATAATAATAACGATTAACACATGAGATTGAAACACCTTCCTGCTATTTTTGCCCTTTTAATAACTTCTCTAGTTTTTGCTCAAGAAAAACAAATTACACTTCAAGATATTTGGACAGGTGAATTTAGAACAGAAGGGATGCAAGCTTTGCATTCAATGTCGAATGGAAATCAATATTCTGTTTTGAATTTTGATAGACAAAGCCGAACGTCTACTATAGATATTTACGATTACGTTACTTTAAAAAAAGTTAAAACCTTAATCTCTTCTACTGATATAGCCGAGATTCAAGGTTTTTTTGATTATAAATTTAATGCGGATGAATCTAAAATAATTCTGACCACAAAATCAGAGCCTGTTTTTAGACATTCGACTTTAGGTGAGTATTATATTTATGATATCGCTTCAAAAAAAGTAACTAAAGTTTCTGATAACTTAGTGCAAGAGCCAACATTATCTCCCGATGGTAATAAAGTAGCTTATGGATTTAATAATGATTTATTCGTGAAAGATTTAAAGTCAGGTGCGATTGAAGTGATTACTACCGATGGAGAAAAGAATAAAATTATAAATGGTATTACGGATTGGGTTTACGAAGAAGAATTTGCTTTTGTAAGAGCTTTTGATTGGAACGCAGATAGTAATCAAATTGCATTTATCCGTTTTGATGAGTCTGATGTGCCTGAGTTTTCAATGGATTTTTATGGTTCTGATTTATACCAAACACAACATGTTTTTAAATATCCAAAAGCAGGTGAAGCGAATTCTAAAGTGTCTTTACATTTATATGATTTAAACTCTAAAAATGTAAAAGAACTTAAAGTAGATAAGGTTTATAAGGATTTTTATATCCCAAGATTAGAATGGACCAATGAAGCTAATGTTTTAAGCGTTCAATTTATGAATCGTCATCAAAATGAATTAGACCTTTGGATGATTGATACTAATACAATGTCTTCAAATAATGTATTAGCAGAAAAAGACAAGGCTTATATTGATGTGACTTTCAACTTAACATTCCTAAAGGATAATAGTTTTATCTGGACAAGCGAATTAGATGGTTTTAATCATATTTATCATTATGCTAAAGACGGAAAGTTAATCAATCAAGTTACTAAAGGCGATTGGGAAGTCACCGATTATTATGGTTTTAATGAGAAGGAAAATACAATCTATTTCCAATCTACGGAGAACGGTTCTATAAATAGAGATGTGTATTCTATAAAATTAAATGGTAAAAGTAAAAAGCGTCTTACTGAGAAAACAGGAACAAATAGTGCGTCTTTTAGTGCGGATTTCACTTATTTTATCAATACGTTTTCAAGTGCAACAACACCTTATGAGTACACTTTACACCAATCTAAATCGGGTAAGCTAATTAAGAATATTAAGGATAATAAGAATCTTACAGAACAATTAGAGGGTTATGTAATGTCTGAAAAAGAATTTAGTACTATTTCTATCAATGGGAACGATTTAAATATGTGGACTATAAAACCAAAGGATTTTGATGCTAATAAAGAATATCCATTATTTATGTATCAATATTCTGGTCCAGGTTCTCAGCAAGTGGCTAACCATTGGAATGGTTCTAATGATTATTGGTACCAAATGCTAGCGCAAGAAGGTTACATTGTGGTTTGTATTGATGGTAGAGGAACGGGGTTTAAAGGCGCAGATTTTAAAAAGGTGACGCAAAACGAATTAGGTAAATACGAAGTTGAAGACCAAATAGCAGCAGCTAAACAATTAGGGCAATTAGATTATATTGATGCTTCTAGGATAGGAATATGGGGTTGGAGTTACGGTGGTTTTATGAGTAGTAACGCACTTTTTAAAGGTAATGATGTTTTTAAAATGGCAATTGCTGTAGCACCTGTTACTAGTTGGAGATTTTATGATACTATTTATACAGAGCGTTATATGACTACGCCTCAAGAAAACCCAAGTGGTTATGATGAGAATTCACCAATTAATCACGTCGATAAATTAAAAGGTGATTTTCTATTAATTCATGGTTCTGGCGATGATAATGTGCATGTGCAAAACACCATGCGTATGGTAGAAGCTTTAGTTCAGGCAGACAAACAGTTTGAATGGATGATCTACCCTGATAAAAATCACGGCATTTACGGAGGAAATACAAGATTACATTTATACAAAAAGATGACTAACTTTATTCATGAGACTTTAGGTGATAAACTTGAAGTGTCAAAAAAATAGAAACCACTTTTTGTAACTAAACAAAATAACTAACTAAGATTAATATTATGTCAAGAGCAACTAAAGAAGTGCATCACAATGAATTATTAGGGCACCCAATAGGTTTATTTATCCTGTTTTTTACAGAAATGTGGGAGCGCTTTTCTTACTACGGAATGCGTGGAATTTTAGTGTTGTACATGGCAACTTCAGCAACAGCAATAGATCCAGGTTTAGGGTGGTCTAATAAAGATGCTATTTGGTTATACGGTTGGTATACGATGTTAGTATATGTAGCTTCAATTCCAGGAGGATGGATTGCAGATAAATTTCTAGGACAAAAGAAAACCGTAATGTTTGGTGGTTTACTACTTTGTGTTGGTCATGGTGTTTTGGCAATTCCCCAAAGTTGGGCCTTTTTTACAGGTTTAGCATTAATTATTTTAGGAGTTGGTGGACTTAAGCCAAATATTTCTACAATGGTTGGTGGTCTATATAAAGAAGGAGATATTAGACGAGATAGTGGGTTTACTATTTTTTATATCGGTATTAATGTAGGTGCCTTTTTAGCGAGTATTACAGTTGGTTTAGTTGCTTATTATTACGGGTGGCATTATGGGTTTGGTTTAGCTGGTATCGGAATGTTATTTGGTCAAGTTGTATTTATTTGGGGTCAAAAATTCTTAAAAGGAGTTGGTGAATTTACAGGTGGAAGTGAAGCTACAGAAGCAGAACGTTTAGCTTCAAAACGTCCTTTAAGTAAAATTGAAAAAGATAGAGTTATTGTCTTATTGATCTCTTTCTTAATCGTAGTAGTGTTTTGGGGAGCTTTTGAGCAAGCTGGAGGATTAATGAATCTTTATACAGATGCTAAAGTAGATAGAAATATAGGATTAAGCTGGTTGCAAGAAATTCCTGCAGCAGTATTTCAATCTTTAAATGCAGGTTACATTATAATCTTCGGAACTATTATTGGTGGATTCTGGATTTGGTGGAAGAAAAGTGGAAGAGAATCTTCTTCATTATTTAAAATGGCAATCGGTACCATTATTATGGGTCTAGGATATGTATTTATGATGTTTGCTTCTCAAGAAGCAAGTTCTGAAACTTTTGGTAAAGCAGCTATGATGTGGATTTTCTTAGCGTATTTATTTCATACTATTGGTGAGTTATGTACATCACCAGTTTCTTTATCTTTCATTACAAAATTAGCACCTTTAAAATATGCTTCTATAATGATGGGAGTTTATTTTGCAGCTACTGGTTTTGGAAACAAATTAGCTGGTACTATTGGAGAGTCTTCTCAATTAGAATCGTTTAGTGGAACAATGGTCGTGAGTAAACAGGGCGTTTTACCGTTTATTTCAAAAGAAACATTTAAAATTAAGGATGATAATAATAAGGTTGTAGATACAAATGATTATCCAATTAATGAGGATAAAAATTTCATTATAAAATCTACTGTATATCCAGAAAATGGTCAGGTTGTATTTAAGGATTTTGAAACAGGTAAGAACTTAAATAGTTTATTTGAATTATCTAAAGGTGAAGATTCAAATACACATCAACTTTTAGAAGCACTAAAAGAAAATAACGTTTCAGAATCTAATCCATATCATGCAAGAATAGTGTTTGAAAAAGATAAGGATAAAGCTCAGATTATTGAAAACAAAGGAGATGGTAAAGATTACGGTGTTTCTTTTGTTTTAGAAGAAGAGCAAAGTGAACAAGAATATGCAACCTTTATGTGGTTAACAATATTTACTGTTGCATTTGGTTTATTATTACTTTTATTCTTGAAGAAATTGAAAAAATTAACTCATGGAGCTGAAGATAATGAACACGAAATCTTAGAGCAAGAGCAATATGAACTTGCTAACCCGGAACTAAACGACTAAATACTACTGCCCTTATGTAACTTTTCTAACATAAGGGTTTTGGTTTACCTAACTAAATTAATTATTTTATGAATACTGATATAGAGAATCTGTTTAAAGACAAAGTCCTTGGGCATCCTGCTGGGCTTTTTGTATTATTTTTTACTGAAATGTGGGAGCGTTTTTCGTTCTACGGAATGCGTGTATTGCTGGTTAATTTTCTTACCATGGCAGCCATTGGTTATAATCCAGGTTGGGAATGGACAGTAGAAAATGCAGGTGCACTTTTTGGTACTTATGCTATGTTACTTTATATCACACCAATTATTGGTGGTTGGCTTGCGGATAAATACACAGGTTATCGTACAGCTGTTATTATTGGTTCATTAATTATGACAGCGGGTCATGCTTCGATGGCTATAGAAACAGAGTTTTCTTTATACTTTGGGTTATTTTTATTAGTAGTTGGTACAGGTTTCTTTAAACCAACTATGACGTCTATTATTTCGGATATGTACAAGAAAAACCCGGAGAAAAAAGATGGTGCATACACTATATATTATATGGGTGTAAATGCAGGAGCTTTTTTCGGAATGATGCTTTGTGGGTATTTAGCTGAGAAAGTAGGTTGGTCTTATGGTTTTGGATTAGCTGGTGTCTTTATGCTTCTTGGAACAATTCAATTTTGGTTATCTGGTCCTTTATTTGGGAAAATAGGAGCTAAGCCATCTAAAGAGCATGAAGTAGAATTACCTCAGAATATAAATGAAGAAAGTGTAGAAGTTGGTGAAGATGATACGGAAGTTGAAGAACGTCCAAATCCTTTTACAACTTTAGATAAAGCATTAATTGTAATATCTTCTATTATTGGTCTTGCTTATGCTATTAATGATCCAATGTCTAAAATTGCGGGTGTAGATATGTTTTCTTTCTTACAGATAGGAGATTTTGAAGGTCAATATACAGCAGTTCTTTTTGCATTAGCGCTATTTTTAATTTTAGTTATCGGACGTATTTTACGTTATACTTCTGTGGTTAGAGATAGAATGATTGCATTTATCATTTTTGCATTCTTTACGGTATTCTTCTGGATGTCTTTTGAGCAAGGTGCATCTTCTTTAGTGATTTTTGCAAGAGATAACGTAGATAGAATGTTAAGTGGTGGAGCGGCAACAATGTTTAATGTCATTAACACATTACTTACTGTTATCCCATTAATTATAATTTCATATGTACTTTTCATTTTATGGAAGAAAACATTCAGTAAGATACCAGGTTCTAATATTGTATTAGTGATTTGTTTCTTATTCATGTGGGGGATTGTAGGTTGGATGTTAAATAGAGATTACAATACTATTGCTTATGATGTTACTTATTCTGCTCTAGAAAAACCAGACTTAGATGATAATGGAATACAAAAAGTAGATAAGGATGGTAAAATGCAATTTTTATATGTTCCAGTATCAGAAAACACAAAGTCAGATGCTACCCATAAAGTTGTAAAACGTACTACTTCTATAGCAGAACCACTAACATTTAATGTAGGTGACAAATTAAATATTGCACCTAAAAATAATGAAGCTACTGAGTTTGGTTTCTTAGATGGAGAGCGTTTAGAGGCTACCAAGAAAAAAGCAGACGAATTAAGTAGGGATAATGGTATTGTAGCAGCAACGGTTACTAAAGTAAGAGAAAACGAAGTTGAAATTACAGTATCATGGTTTAGTATTCTAAATTCATTCTTTATTATAGTATTTGCATCTTTCTTCTCTAAATGGTGGGAAAGTAAATATAACCCTAGTGCAGCTACTAAATATGCGCTTGGTTTAAGTATTATGGGACTAGGATTCGGTTTACTTGCTTTTGGTGCAGCAGGAATAGTCGATGGCGTAAAAGTGAGTATGATTTGGTTGATATTAGCTTACTTATTCCATACACTTGGTGAACTTTGTTTATCTCCTGTTGGTTTATCTTATGTTAGTAAATTAGTACCAGGACGAATGATTGCACTAATGTTTGGTATGTGGTATTTGGCCATTGCTATAGGTAATAAATTAGCAGCGGTATTAGGAGGGCAAATTGAAAATATTACGAAAGAATATAGCTTGTCAACATTCTTCTTAATATTTACTATTGTACCAGTTCTTGCAGGATTATTAATTTTCTTTTTAAATCCTGTGTTAAAGAAATTAATGCATGGTGTACGATAAGTAAAACCGTTAAAAATATCTAAAATGCTCCTGTTTAGGAGCATTTTTTGTAAGTTCGGCTTAATGTTTGCAACAAAAGATAATATGATAAAAAAGATAACTATAGGACTGATTGCTGTTTTTGCTTTTTCATTTTCAGCAATAGCCCAAGAGATTAATTGGGTAACAATGGATGAGGCGTTAGAGCTTCAGGAGAAAGCACCTAAAAAAATATTCATGGACGTTTATACCAGTTGGTGTGGTCCTTGTAAAATGTTAGATAAAAATACATTTCAAACTGAGGATGTGGCTGCTTATATTAATGAACATTATTATGCTGTTAAATTTAATGGAGAAGGAAATGAGGATGTAACTTATAAAGGCGAAACTTTTAGTAATCCTAATTACGATCCTTCAAAAGCGAATAGACGTAATAGTGCTCATGAGTTTGCTAGTTTTTTACGAGTTAGAGCCTACCCAACAATGATGTTTTTTGATGAAGAAGGTGGTGTTATTTCTCCAATTACAGGATACTTAAAACCGCAACAGTTAGAGTTGTATTTAAAACTTTTTGAAAGTGATAAATATAAGGATATGACTTCTCAAGAACAGTTTAATGAGTATGCTAGTGCTTTTACTCCAACTTTTAAAGAGTAATAAATAATTATTTTAATATAAAAGCTCCCTTTTCATTTGTTTGATGGAAAGGGATTTTTTTATGCCTACATGTTTCTTTCCATCGTTTTACATACGATTTATAATTACTAGCGTCAGCAATGATGTATTTTGGCTTTAAACTGTCTGATGCACGGTTCAAATTTAGCCTTGGAGAATTTCGTAATAATATATAATCAGGTTGAAATGTAATGCCTTTATACACGGCGAGACTATCTATCACCAATATAGTTTTCTTATTATATTGATAAAGGTTTTGTAAGCTATCATTGTTAATAATAGTTATAGATTCGCCAACCTTATAGTAGGTTATAGCTTGATTATTATTGTACTGAATTGAATCTAAATTATGATTTATATTTAATGTTCTATTCTGTTTTTGGCCTAGAATTGTGTATCTGCTTTTATTAAAAATTATGAATGCATTATTTTGAGTTTTATAATGGTTGAAGAAACAAATACTTTGAAGCCCAATGATTAGAATAAGACTAATTGTTGTCCATTTAAAATTTCGATATTTATATACTTGTACTAAAGCTGTAATGATCAGATAACTTACAATAACTTGAGATATAGTAAAAGAGATGTCTCTTAAAAGAAAGCTTTCAAACTGAGCCACCCAAGCAATAAAGTTATTTAAGCAATCTATTATAAAGCTATAAATAACAACAATATAATGATGTGTAATATTTAGTAAGGCTAAGGCGATAATTATCATGCCTAAGCCTAGAATAAAGCCTAAAAATGGAATAACGACCAAATTCGAAATAAAAAATAAACCAGGGAATTGGTGAAAGTAAAATAAGCTTATGGGCACAACTCCAGCTTGGGCAGCTAATGTTACAGTGAAAATCTGCCATATTTTATTTGTTAATTTATATTTGGGTCTCCATAAGTTGTAGATTTTTGGTTGAATGCTAACAATACCTAAAACGGCCAAATAACTCATTTGAAAACCAACTGAAAACAAAAAATTAGGTTTAAATAAAAGGATTAGAAAAGCAGAAATTACTAAAGTATTATAAATGTTTGTGCCACGTTCGAAGTGTCTTGCAATAGTGATAATACTAAACATTAATACGGCTCGTGTTACAGAAGGTTTTAATCCAGCTATGATAGCAAAACTACACATAATGATAATCAAGATAAAAGGTCTTATATAATAACCATATTTAAGGTAGAGCAAAGGTTTAAATAAGTAATTAAGGATTATTAAGATAATCCCAATATGCAATCCAGAAACAGCTAAAATATGAACTGTACCAGAGTTAACATAATTGCTGTAAATCGTTTTGTCAATTGTTTGCCGCTGCCCGAGTAAAAGAGCATTCATAATACTTAATGCATCATCTTTAAAACCAGCCTCTATGAGTTTCGAGTTTATTTTAGTTCGTAATAAATCTGCATATCCATAAATAGTATGTTTAGAATTTGAAAGTTGTAAAATATTAGTTGAATTTAGATAGAGTTGATGATATACTTGTTGAAATTCTAAATATTTGTTGTAATCAAATTGATATGGATTTAAAGGTTTCTGAATAGTCTTTAATGTTGTTGAAGTATAGAAAAGATCATCAACATTATATGGTTTTATAATACTGTCTCGTTTTATATTTATCAGTAAAAGACCTATGGTTTTCTTGTCATTAACTGTTTTTATTGATACAATATACTTGTCGTTATAAAGGTCCGGTTTTAAACGCTCTTTAATTTGAAAGGTAATATTAGATACACTATTGTTAAAATTGTGATGTGTATAATGTCTTGGTCTTAGCTTATCATTTTGTAAGTTATAGGTAGTGATTCCGATACAAATTATACATAGATAAGTGAGAATAGTAAAAAGCGCAGAGTGATTAATTTTATGTCTTATTAGAAAAGCATAAAAGCCAATACATACAGTTAATCCAATAGAAAGATATAAGAAAACATAGAAATTTAGCACAAAATAATGTGCTGCAAGAATTCCTGCAACTAGACAAATAGTTAATTGTATTATAGTGAAATTCAGTAACTTCATTAATGTAAGTTACTAAAAATCTTCAACTTATGTTATTTGTTGTGGTTTGTAGTGTGAAGATAACTAGAGCTTTAGATGAGTTAATACTGAAATCATAGGGTGTTTTCAATACTATTATCTAGTAATAAAAGATTTGAAATTTAAAGAACACGTCTAGCCTGCACAAAAGCAAAATACCAATATTTTTCTGCTAGAGAAGAGGTCATTACACCTCTACTTGTTGATGCGTGAATAAATTCAACATTTCCAGTTCTAACATTAGTAACTATACCAACATGGTTTACTTTTCTGCTATTCTTACTCGTAGCAAAGAATAATAAATCACCAACATTAACTTCTTTTACATCTACCCAATCTCCGGTACTTTTAAGTCCAGAAGTACTTCTTGGTAAACTAACATCATATTTTTTAAAGCTTGTATAAATTAAACCAGAGCAATCCATTCCTTTTTTTGTTGTACCACCATATTTATAACGTGTACCATCAAAAGTTTGTGCATATTTTACAATGGTTTTTGCCTCAGAAGTCGCTTTTGAGTTTGTGTTTACATCAATCGTATGACTTTGTCTTGATGAGCTCGAAGCTGTTTTTTTAGACTTACAGCTACTTGCAAATATGAGTAGGAAAAGGATTGGGAATAATTTTTTCATATGTAGTTTTTGGGAATTTCTTTTTCGTGATTAGAAATTTAGTTATCGTGATTCTGAATTTGTGAAACAATCAATTTAGCAGTATTCTCACTAGCTCCTGTTCCTCCTAATATTTTTTCTAATTCATAATAATCTAAAAAGAGTTGTTCTCGTTTTTTAGAATCTAAAATAGCAATTAATTCTTTTTTAAGTCGCTTTTTATTTAAATCACCTTGAATTAATTCTGTAACCACTTCGCGATCCATAATAAGATTAACAAGAGAAATGTATTTTAAAGTAATAATGCGTTTTGCAATTTGATAAGAAATAGCATTTGCCTTGTAGCAAACGACTTGCGGAACTTTAAATAAAGCCGTTTCTAATGTTGCTGTACCAGATGTAACTAATGCAGCTGTAGAAATACTTAGCAAATCATAAGTTTTATTCGAAATAAAATTGATGTTATCATGTTTTATAAAAGGTTTATAAAATTCATAATCTTGGCTAGGTGCTCCTGCAATAACAAACTGATAGTCTTTAAAATCATCAACCAAGCTTAACATTACGCTAAGCATTTTAGTGATTTCTTGTTTTCTACTTCCTGGCAATAAAGCAATAATAGGAAGATCGCTTAAATTGTTTTCTTTTCTAAAAACACTATCATTAACTTGAGGTCTATCTGCTATGGCATCAATGAGTGGGTGACCAACAAAATTCACATCATAATCATACTTTTTGTAGAATGCTTTTTCAAAAGGTAGTATGCAGTACATGGCATCTACATTCTGTTTTATCTTTTCTACTCGGCTTGCTCTAGAGGCCCAAACTTGTGGAGAGATATAATAATGAGTTTTGTAATTAAGCTCTTTTGCCCACTTTGCAATTCTTAGGTTAAACCCAGAATTATCAATAAAAATAATGACATCAGGTTGAAATTTTTCAATATCAGATTTACAAAATTTAATAAGGCCTAAAATTTTTCTAAGATTAAAAATCACTTCAGCAAACCCCATAAATTGGCGTTCCTTATAATGCATCACCAATTCTCCGCCAACATTTTGCATAAGGTCTCCTCCCCAAAATCTTATGTTAGCTTCTTTGTCTTGTTTAAACAATGCTTTCATTAGGTTAGAACCATGCAAATCGCCTGAAGCTTCTCCAGAAATGATGTAGTATTTCATTTTAATTTTTTATTCAAAAGTTGATTATAATTCCCAAGTATTCAAACTTTGTATCGCATGGTGTGCAGTTAAGTCAAAATGAACTGGTACAACAGATACATATCCGTTTTCTAAAGCCCATTCATCAGTATCTTCACCTTCATCCATATTTACAAATTTACCAGTTAACCAATAATAATCGCGACCCATTGGGTTGGTACGTTTATCAAATTCTTCTTTCCAGTTAGCTTTTGCCTGTCTGCAAATTTTGATGCCTTTTATTTCTTCTTTTTTTAGATTTGGTAAATTCACATTTAATACAACACCTTCAGGTAAACCATGTTCTAAAACTTGTCTTGTAATAGTTTCTACAAAGGTTTTACAGTGTTCAAAATTAGCACTCCAATTATAATCTAAAAGTGAAAATCCTATGGCAGGGATTCCTTCAATACCAGCTTCAACAGCAGCACTCATTGTTCCTGAATAAATAACATTTATAGAAGAGTTTGAGCCGTGGTTTATTCCAGAAACACAAATATCTGGTCGTCTTTCTAATATTTCGTTAACCGCAAGTTTTACACAATCTACAGGTGTTCCAGAACAACTATATTCAGGTTGTTTTCCATCGATATTAACTTTTTCTATGTGTAAGGTAGAATTGATTGTGATGGAATGTCCTGTGGCACTTTGCGGACTGTCTGGTGCTACGACTACGACATCTCCAATTTGATTCATTACAGAAATCAAAGTTCTTATTCCTGGAGCAGTTATACCATCATCATTTGTGACTAAAATTAAAGGACGTGTAGACATTTTGTATTAAAATTTAATGAATTGTAAAAGTAATAAAAAAGGCTTCGGTTTAATAGTAATTGATACGTGTTGTTTTAGCTTAACTGTAGTGAGAATTATAATTATTAATGTTGAATTAGAAATGGTGTAATATTGGCTTTAACAAAAAAATAGGGTATCTATTTTTTATGGCATGGTTTTTTCATCTATTTTAGTGAAAAATTGAGAGCCTACTTTAATTAAAAAAGAAAAATAAGTACAATCATATTTTAAGTTTTTAGAAAAAAAGACTTAAATGCTGATGAAGACTTTTTTTGTAAAAACAAAAAAAAGAGAATGAAAGGGAAATATAAATTTTTATTATTGGCACTGTTAATAGCATTTGCCTCTTGCAGTTTTACAACTAAGAAATTTGAAGATCCAGATAAAGATAAATTGTTAATTCAACTTATTACTTATCTTCTAGATCAAGGTCATTTTGAACCAAAAGATATTAATGATGATTTTTCAGCACATGTTTTTGAAAATTATTTGAATAATTTAGATCCGTTTAAACGTTATTTTTATGAATCTGATATCAAAGAATTTGAAGCTTACAAAGAGAAAATCGATGATCAAATTAGAGCTTACGATGTATCTTTCTTTAATCTAACACACGAAAGATTATTAAAGCGTATTGCTGAATCTAAGGAGATTTATAAATCACTTTTAGATAAGCCTTTTGATTTTTCTAAAGAAGAATCATATAATTCAGATTATAAAAGCCTTACTTATGTTTCTAGCAAACGTGAAATGAAAGAGCGTTGGAGAAAACAATTAAAGTTTTCTACCATTGCAAATTATGACGAGGTTATTTCTAGTAAAGATGTAGATAACGATTCTGAATCTAATGAAGAAACAAAACCAAAGAAAGTTGAGTCTAAGAAATCTGAAAAGGAACTAGAGTCTGAAGCAAGATTATCAACTAAAAAATCGCTTGATGAACTTTATGATTATATTGATGATAGAGTACGTAACGATTGGTTTGCTGTTTATATCAACGCTATTGTAGAGGAATTTGATCCACATACTTTTTATTTTGCACCAGAAGACAAAGAGCGTTTTGATACAGATATCTCTGGTAAATTTGAAGGCATTGGTGCACGTTTACAGAAAAAAGTAGACGGAATTGTTGTTAACGAAATTATTAGTGGTGGTCCAGCTTGGAGAGCAGATGAATTAGAAGTTGGTGATCAAATTCTTAAGGTGAGACAAGGAGATGAAAAAGAAGCGGTTAATATTGTTGGTATGCGTTTAGATGATGCTATTAAATTTATAAAAGGACCTAAAGGAACTGTTGTAATCTTAACCTTAAAAAAAGTAGATGGTACTATTCAAGATATTTCTATTAAAAGAGATATCGTTGAGTTAGAAGAAACTTATGCTAAATCTTCAATAGTAAAAAAAGATGGTAAAACTTTCGGGGTTATTAATTTACCTAAATTTTATATCAGTTTTGAAGATTATAACGAACGAAATGCTGCTTCAGATATTAAACAAGAAATCATCAGATTAAAAAAAGAAGGTGTTGAAGGTTTAGTAATGGATTTAAGAAATAATGGAGGTGGATCTCTACAGACCGTAGTAGATATTGCAGGTTTATTTATAGAAGAAGGTCCTGTGGTGCAAGTGAAAACTACTGGAGAAGCAAAAGAGGTTCTAAAAGATAGAGATAAAGCTATTGTTTGGGATGGTCCTTTGGTTATATTAGTTAATGAACTTTCGGCATCTGCGTCAGAGATTCTAGCAGCTGCTATGCAAGATTATAAAAGAGGTATTGTTATAGGAAGTAAACAAACTTACGGAAAAGGTACTGTGCAATCAGTTATGGATTTAAATGGTATGGTGAAAAATAATACCAATGGAGATCTTGGAGCTTTAAAATTTACGACACAGAAATTTTATAGAATTAATGGAGGGTCAACACAATTAGAAGGTGTAAAGAGTGATGTTGTTGTTCCGGACCGTTACAGTTATATTGATATAGGAGAAAAAGATCAAGAAAATCCTTTACCATGGGATAAAATTGATGCTGCTGATTATGATGTTTGGACTAATTACTTTGATTACGATAATACTGTAAATAAAAGTAAAGCTCGTATGGCAGATAATCAACAATTAAAACTTATTGATGCTAACGCGCAATGGGTAAAGAAAATTAGAGATCGCGAATCTTATTCATTAAACTATGAGACCTATAAAAAGGAAATGGAAGTTAATGAAGAAGAGGCTAAGCGTTTTTCTAAACTTTCAGAGTATGAAACAAACTTAACATTTACGTCTCTACCATATGAGGTGAAGTTAATGGATGCTGATTCTATATTGATGGAGAAACGAGATAGATGGCATAAAAGTTTATCTAAAGATGTATATGTTGAAGAAGCTATTAATGTGCTTAACGACATGAAAATGTCTTATACCATTAAAGGTGGTGTAGCTAATTCAGTAAAGAACTAATACTATTTAATTAAAAGAAATTTTATATAATGAAACGTGTTTTAAACGTTTTATTTAGAGATTTCTAATTAAGAGATGGATGTCTAATAAAAATAATTCATTATCAAAACTGGCGCTTCAAAAGTTTAAAAAAAACTTTTGGGGCGTTTTTAGTTTGAGTATAATTGCCTGTATTGGCTTGCTTTCTGTGTTTGCTTATGTTTTTGCGCCAGATGCTTCAATAAATGCGAATCAGATGCATTTGTCCATTCATTCTAAATCTCCTGGTTTTAAAGTTGAAATGCTAACGATTCCTTCTGGTATTGAGTCGGGACAAAATATTTTTTCAAAACTATCTTTTGGAGAAAATAATACGGATACCGAAATTCCAATTTCATCATATAAAGTAAAAGGTGATGTATTGCATTATATAGAGTATGCTTCAGATGGATTGCAAGGGCAAGAAAAGCAACTTGAGCTATCACGTTTTTCTAACTCAAACTATAAAGATTATATAGATACGCGAAGTTTTATTTTTGGTACAGATAAATATGGTAGAGATTATTTAAGTAGAATTTTAATAGGCTCGCGTATTTCATTCTTTATCGGTTTTGTAGCTGTTTTTATTTCACTAATTGTAGGTCTTTTAATGGGGAGCTTAGCGGGTTACTATGGAGGTAAAATTGATGCTTTTATAATGTGGATTATTAATATTACGTGGTCTATTCCTACCTTATTATTAGTGATAGCAATAACCTTAGCTTTAGGAAAGGGATTTTGGCAAGTTTTTATTGCTGTTGGTTTAACGATGTGGGTAGAAGTGGCAAGAGTTGTAAGAGGGCAAATTATCAGTGCTAAAGAAATGCAGTACGTAACTGCAGCAAGAGCTCTAGGTTATAATGATTATAGAATAATCACTAAACACATATTGCCCAATATTTTTGGGCCTTTAATTGTTATTTCTGCGGCTAATTTTGCAGCAGCTATTTTAATAGAGAGTGGATTGAGTTTTTTAGGTATTGGAGCTCAGCCACCAATGGCAAGTTGGGGAGCTATGATAAAAGATCATTACAACTATATTATTTTAGGTAAACCCTATTTAGCCTTAATACCAGGATTGTGTATTATGTTGCTGGTAATGGCTTTTATGTTAGTGGGTAATGCTTTGCGTGATGCTTTAGATGTAAAGTCTTAGAATTATTGATTAGCACGTAGCTGTTCAATTTCTTCATTAGTAGCTTCTATAAAATCTAATACGCTATCTTTTCCTATGCTTTTAGATGAAGATGTTACGAAATATTGAGGTAATTCTTCCCAGAAATTTAAAAGCTCTTTACAATAGTCTTCAACATGGCGTTCAATAGCCATAGGTTTCAGTTTGTCAGCTTTAGTGAATATAATTCCAAACGGGATTTCGCTTTCACCTAAATATTGCATAAACTCTAAATCTATAGGTTGTGGCTTATGTCTAATATCTACTAAAACAAAAGCAGAAACTAATTGTGTACGTTTCTCAAAATAATCTGTAATAAATTTTTGAAATTTTTGCTTTGAAGATTTTGAAACACGAGCATATCCATATCCTGGTAAATCAACTAAATACCAACTGTCATTTATAGCAAAATGATTGATTAATTGTGTTTTTCCTGGTCGTCCAGAAGTTTTTGCTAGACTTTTACGATCAGTAATCATATTGATTAATGATGATTTTCCAACATTACTTCGTCCTATAAATGCATATTCTGGCATATTATTTTTAGGACATTTTGAGACTTCAGAATTACTAACTATAAATTCAGCTGATTTTATTTTCATGGTACTTCCTGCGAAAACAGAAATTTTTTAAATCTTATCTATTCATTTCGATGTTTTTCGAAGATGAAGATATTAGATAAGAATATTTTTAATTTTTTATCTTAACAATATATCCTTCTTTTGAGGAAGGATTATGATGGGATTTTAGAATCCACGTTTTTCAAGCCAGCTAAACAAAATTTTATTAAACTCATCTGGATGCTCCATCATTGCAGCATGTCCACATTTATCAATCCAATATAATTCTGAGTCTGGTAATAATTCATGAAACTCTTCAGCGACTTCAGGTGGTGTTACGTGATCATTTTTACCCCAAATAATACAGATTGGAATATCCATGTTAGGTAAATCCTTAGCCATATTATGTCTAATAGCACTTTTGGCAATAGCTAAAGTTTTAATTAGTTTGTTTCTGTCGTTTACGGTTTCGTAAACTTCATCTACAATTTCTTTAGTTGCTACAGCAGGATCGTAAAAAACTTCCTGAGCTTTCTTTTTCATAACTTCGTAATCACTTCGCTTTGTGTAACCGCCTCCCATGGCGCTTTCATAAAGTCCAGAACTTCCAGTAATAATAAGTGCTTTTATTTTTTCTGGGTATAATTTTGTGTGGTATAGACCAATGTGTCCACCAAGAGAATTTCCTAATAAGATAACATCTTCAAGACCTTTAAATTCAATAAAGTCTCTAAGGTAATTAGCAAAGCTTTTTACGTTAGTTTTTAAAAGTGTCATGCTGTAGATCGGTAGCTCTGGTATAATGACTTTATAGCCTTTTGAGCTAAAGAATTTAGTTACTCCGTCAAAATTACTGAGGCCTCCCATTAAGCCATGCAACACAATAATTGGTTTGCCTTCGCCTACTTCAATATATCTAAATTCCTTTTCTTTTTTTAAAAGGTGTGCCATTTGCAAATACGTACTTATGTGTTAGTAACAAATATAACTATTTCCATCAGAATATAAATAATATGTGGGAAATATCAATGTTTTTTATCTAATGATACAAGATATTGATGGTGTTAATAATTCCCACCAAAAGAAACTGTGCTCACAAGACGAATTTATTGACATTGAGTAATATCTCATGGGATTTGATATAAAACTTATCAACAAATGTGGTAGTAAGTGGTAAAAAGTGGTGTTTTTTTCAATATCTTTGAATTTGAATCGTTAAAGTGGTAAAAGAAATCTTTTGAATTCATTTATAGGGACATACGAATGTAAAGCGGATGCTAAAGGAAGGCTAATGATACCTGCTGTGCTTAAAAAACAGCTTTCATCAGCTTTGCAAGATGGATTTGTTTTAAAGCGAGCTGTTTTTCAGCCTTGTTTAGAATTGTATCCGATGTCTGAGTGGAATAAAATGATGGAAAAATTAAATAAACTTAATCGCTTTAAGAAAAAGAATAATGATTTTATAAGACGTTTTACAGCGGGTGTTAAAATTGTAGAGGTAGATAGTGCTGGCCGTTTATTGATTCCGAAAGACTTAATTAGTTTTTCTGGGATTTCTAAAGAAGTGGTTTTGGCGTCTGCGGTTAATATTCTTGAGATTTGGGATAAAAATAAATACGAACAAGCTATTGATGATGCGGCTTCAGATTTTGCAGATTTGGCCGAGGATGTCATGGGACAAGATGAAGACGATAATGGATTATCATAATGCAGTATTACTAAAAGAAACAGTAGATGGTTTAGCTATTAAGCCAGATGGTGTTTATGTAGATGTCACTTTTGGAGGTGGTGGTCATAGTCGTGAAATCTTATCTAGATTAGGTCCTAACGGAAAATTATATGCTTTTGATCAGGATAAAGATGCTTTAGAAAATGCTATCGATGACGAAAGGTTTGTGCTTATTAATGAGAACTTCAGATTTGTAAAAAGATTTTTAAGGTTTTATGGCGTGAAAGAGGTTGATGGTGTTTTGGCTGATTTCGGAGTTTCTTCTCATCAATTTGATGTTGCAGAACGTGGTTTTTCAACTCGATTTGAAGCGGATTTAGATATGCGAATGAATCAGGGGAGTAAGTTATCTGCTTTTGAGGTTATTAATAATTATGAAGAAGAAGATATAAGGGCGGTCTTGTTTCAATATGGTGAATTACGAAATGCACCTGCAATGGCTAAAGTGATTGTTGAGGAAAGGAAAAATGCAGAGATTAAAACAAGTGAGCAATTAAAGGCGGTTTTAAAACCTTTTTTAAATCATCAAAAGGAGAATAAAGTTTTGGCTCAGATTTATCAGGCGATTAGAATTGAGGTAAATCAAGAAATTGAAGTTTTAAAAGAATTATTACTTCAGATGCCAGAAGTCTTAAAAAAAGAAGGAAGGTTGAGTTTTATCTCTTATCACTCTTTAGAGGATCGATTGGTAAAACGATTTATAAGGAATGGATTGTTTGAAGGAGAACCGGAGCGAGATGTTTTTGGGAATTTTGAAGTTCCCTTAAAAAAAGTAGGTGGATTGATTGTTCCTTCAAAAGAAGAAATAAAAATAAATAATAGGGCCAGGAGCGCGAAACTTAGGATTGCTAAAAAAATATGAGAAAAGGCATATACAGCATATTAAAAGGGAAGTTTCTAGTCAGTGATGATTCGTTTAAAAATTGGCGTATCATCATTTTTATTTCTATTCTGGCAATTGTTATGATAGCAAGTTCGCATAGTGCGGATCAAAAAGTTTATCAAATAGCTAAGTTAACAAATGAAGTAAAAGAATTGCGTTCAGCTTTTGTTGATAAAAGAGGGAAGTTAATGCAGCTTAAAAAAGAATCGTTTGTAGAAGCGGTAGTCGTAAAAAAAGGAATTGGGATTTCCTTAAACCCACCAACAAAAATCATAGTAAAATCACAAGAAGAGTAAGTTTTGGCAATAACTGAGAAAAACATATTACACAGATTATATTTCGTTACAGGCTGCATGTTTGTATTCGCTATGGCTGTGGTGTTTAAATTAGTGACTATTCAGTTTGTTCAAGGTGATAAATATAGGGCACTCGCTGATAAGCGTACGTTAGAGAATTTTGATATTCCTGCAAACCGTGGTAATGTGTATTCTGCAGACGGTAGTTTGCTAGCGACTTCTATTCCTAAATATGATATTAGAATTGATGCTGTTCAGGCTAAAGATGCAACGTTCGAGAAATATATTGGTGCTTTGGCAGATTCACTTTATCTATTTAGAAAAAAGCAAAAGCCAGTATCATATTATAAAAATATAATTCGTAAAGCTCGAAAAAATAAAAATAGATATTTCTTATTAGCTCGAAATTTGAGTTATTCAGATTATATAAGAATGCGCAATTTTCCTTTATTGAGTCTTGGTGCTATTAAGGGAGGTTTAATTGTAGAGCAAACTACAAAACGTGAACATCCGATGGGTGGAATAGCGGAGCGTACAATTGGTTACGAAAGAGAGGATGAAAATGGGAATTTTACGAGACCAGGAATCGATGGTGCTTTTGGTGTTAAATATTTACAAGGTACAAACGGAAAGCGTTTAAAGCAGAAAATAGGTAACGGACAATGGAAACCTATTGCTGATTTTGATCAAGTAGAACCTCAAGATGGTTATGATGTTTATACAACGATAGATGTTAATATTCAAGATATAGCACATCATTCTTTGTTAAAACAATTAGAGTATTACAAAGCTGACCACGGTTGTGTAGTTGTAATGGATGTGAAAACAGGTGAAATAAAGGCGATTTCAAACCTTGGGAGAAATAAAAAAGGTGGTTATTATGAGCGCTTAAATTATGCTGTAGGAGAGAGTCATGAGCCTGGATCTACTTTTAAAGTAATGGCTATGATGGCAGCTTTAGAAGATAAGGTTATTGATACATCTACGGTTATAGATACTAAAAAAGGAAGGAAATCTTTTCATGGGCGTGTAATTACGGATTCGGGTAAAGGTTTTGGTAAAATTTCTGCTGCAAGAGCTTTAGAGGTGTCTTCTAATATTGGTTTAGCAACGATTATTGATGAAAATTATGCAAAACAGCCAGAGAAGTTTTTAGATCGGTTAAGTTCTTGGAAATTAGATCAGCCTTTAGGTGTTGCTATCATTGGAGAAGGAAAACCAGATATTCCAAAACCTGGAGCTTCAAACTGGAGTAGAAATGCATTGCCTTCTATGGCTTATGGTTATAATCTTAGAATGACGCCGCTTCAAACTTTGGCATTTTATAATGCTATTGCTAATGGTGGTGAATTAATAAAACCTCGATTTTTAAAATCGGTAAAATCTTTTGATAAGGATATCGAAGTCTTTAAAAAAGAAGTGATAGTAGAGGAAATATGTTCAGATGAAACCTTAGCTGAAGTTCAAGATATGCTGAAGAATGTTGTTATCCGTGGTACAGGAAGACGTATGTATTCAGAAACATTTTCTATGGCTGGTAAGACAGGTACGGCAAGAACGGATTATGCTGATTATGAAAAGTGGAGAAAAGACAGAAAATATGTGTCGTCTTTTGCGGGTTATTTTCCGGCAGACAATCCTAAGTATTCATGTATCGTGGTTATTCATCAGCCAAGTACAAAAGTAGGGTTTTATGGTGCAGATGTTTCGGGTCCAGTATTTAAAAGAATTGCTCAGAAAATATATACAGACACGCCAATTATAGATGAGGTTAAAATGCTAGATTTTAAAGATGATTTGGTGAATAAAGATTATGAAAGCTATTACGAAAACGCACGAAAGTATAAAGAATTAATGCCAAGTGTTGTGGGTATGCCTGCGATGGATGCAATTGCATTATTAGAGAATTTACATATTGATGTGAGAGTGAGATTAACAGGAAGTGGAGTTGTGAAAAAGCAATCTGTGAAAAAGCATGAAAAATTACAAACGAATCAAACTATTGTTTTAGAAGCGTCATGATGGTGTTAAAGGACATATTATATAAAGTTACTATAGATACTGTTATTGGTGATACAAGCGCAGCTGTGGGTAAAATAGAATTCGATTCACGTTTAGTTGAGGTTAGTGATGTTTTTGTAGCAATTTCGGGGTCTATAACTGATGGTCATAATTATATTGAAAAAGCGATTAAAGATGGTGCGGTAGCTATTGTATGCGAAATACTTCCTGAGAATTTAGAAAAGGGAATCACATATATTAAAGTTGAGAATTCTCATCAAGCTTTGGCTTATATGGCTGCTAATTTTTATGAACATCCTTCTGAGAATCTAAAATTGGTTGGTGTAACTGGTACTAATGGTAAAACAACAGTTTCTAGTTTATTATATCAGTTGTTTAAAAAAGCAGGTTATAAAGTTGGGTTGCTATCTACCGTGAAAATTATGGTTGGTGATAACGAATATAAAGCAACACATACAACACCAGATTCATTGACTATTAATAAATATTTACAGTTAATGAATGATGAAGGTGTAGAGTTTTGCTTTATGGAAGTGAGTTCTCATGGTATTCATCAAAAACGAACTGAAGGTTTAAAGTTTGAAGGTGGAATTTTTACGAATCTTTCTCACGATCATTTAGATTATCACGCAACGTTTGCTGAGTATAGAGATGTTAAAAAAGCATTTTTCGATCAGTTGCCAAAAGAAGCATTTGCTTTAACGAATAGCGATGATAAAAATGGCCTTGTTATGTTGCAGAACACAAAAGCGAAAAAACATACTTACGCTTTAAAGAGTTATGCAGATTATAGAGCGCAGATATTAGAAAATGAATTTAGTGGTTTACTGTTAAAAGTAAATGATAGTGAATTATGGACGCGATTAATAGGAAGTTTTAATGCTTATAATATTCTAGCTATTTATGGAACAGCTGAATTATTAGGATTAGATAGAGACGAAATATTAAGATTGATAAGTGAGCTTGAAAATGTCTCAGGACGTTTTCAGTATTTCATTTCAGAAGGAAAAATTACAGCGATTGTTGATTATGCACATACGCCAGATGCGTTAAAAAATGTATTAGAAACAATCAATAATATTAGAACTAAAAACGAAGAGCTAATTACGGTTGTTGGTTGTGGTGGTAATCGTGATAAAACAAAACGACCAGAAATGGCGCATATCGCTTCTGCTTTAAGTACTAAAGTGATATTAACAAGCGATAATCCAAGAAATGAGGTTCCTGAAACTATAATAGAAGAAATGGAAGCGGGTGTTGAGCCACAGAATTTTAAAAAGACGTTATCAATTACAGATAGAAAGCAAGCTATAAAAGCGGCTTGCCAAATGGCAGGAGAAAAAGATATTATTCTTATTGCAGGAAAAGGGCATGAGAGTTATCAAGAAATTAAAGGTGAACGTTTTGATTTTGATGATTATAAAATTGTTCAAGATTATTTAAAACAATTGCAGAAATAAAACGAAAAACAATAACAAAGAATGTTGTATTACTTATTTGAATATCTAGAAAAACAGTTCCAATTACCGGGAGCATCACTTTTTGGGTTTATAACCTTTAGGGCTGCTGTGGCTATGATATTATCGTTGTTAATTTCTACGATTTATGGTAAACGCATTATTCGATTTTTGCAAAAGCAACAAGTTGGAGAAACGATTAGGGATTTAGGTTTAAAAGGTCAAGTAGAAAAAGCTGGGACTCCAACAATGGGGGGAATCATCATTATACTGGCAACGCTTATTCCTGTTTTGTTATTAGCTAAGCTAGAAAATATTTATATCATCCTTTTAATTGTAACGACATTATGGATGGGTGCTATTGGGTTTTTAGATGATTATATCAAGAAATTCAAAAACGATAAGGAAGGTTTAAAAGGAAAGTTTAAAGTGCTTGGGCAAGTTGGACTAGGGATTATAGTGGGTGCAACATTATTTTTTAATAATGATGTTACTATTAAGGAGAAGTTGCCAATTCAACAGCAAAATGAATTAAGAATAGCGAACCCAGGAGTGCAAGGAGCTAAGTTATTTAAGCCGGAAGAGAAATCAACCAAAACAACAATTCCATTTTTAAAGGATAATGAATTTGATTATTCAGATTTGATTACTTGGATTCATCCAGGTTTAGAAAAATATGCTTGGGTAGTTTTTATTCTAGTTACCATTTTTATTATCACGGCTGTATCTAATGGTGCTAATCTTACGGATGGAATCGATGGACTCGCCGCAGGAACGTCAGCCATTATTGTATTGACATTAGGGATTTTTGCGTGGGTTTCTAGTAATATCGTTTTTTCAGATTACTTAGATATCATGTATATCCCAAGGGCGGAAGAAATAACAATTTACATCGCTGCCTTTGTGGGAGCGTTAATCGGTTTCTTGTGGTATAATACGTTTCCTGCTCAGGTTTTTATGGGAGATACAGGAAGTTTAACAATTGGTGGGATTATCGCAGTTATCGCAATTGCAATTCGTAAAGAATGGTTGATTCCTGTGTTATGCGGAATTTTCTTAGCAGAGAATCTGTCAGTTGTTTTGCAAGTGAGTTATTTTAAGTATACAAGAAAAAAGTTTGGTGTCGGTAGGCGTATTTTTAAAATGTCGCCATTGCATCATCACTATCAGAAATCGGGTTATCACGAAAGTAAGATTGTAACTCGCTTTTGGATTGTTGGAATTTTACTTGCTATTATAACAATGGTAACCTTGAAAATTAGATAATGAAAAGGTTAGTCATTCTTGGTGGAGGAGAAAGTGGTGTAGGTACAGCGCTTTTAGGAAAAGCAAAAGGATACGATGTATTTGTATCAGACAAAGGAGAGATTAAAGAAAAATATAAAAACGTTCTTTTAAATAATGAGATTGAATTTGAAGATGAAAAGCATACGGAATCAAAAATTTTGAATGCAGACATCATCATGAAAAGTCCTGGTATTCCAGATAAAGTGGCTTTGGTGAAACAAATTCGTGAAGCAGGAGTTACTATAGTTTCAGAAATTGAATTCGCATCAAAATTTACTGAGGCGACTTTAGTTGCTATTACTGGTAGTAATGGTAAAACAACAACAGCAACACTTACAGATTATATTCTAAAACAAGAATTAGATGTTGGGTTAGCTGGAAATATTGGTGATAGTTTCGCGAAGCAAATTTTAGAAAAAAACTATGATAACTATGTTTTAGAAATCAGCAGTTTTCAATTGGATGATATTAAAGATTTCAAACCTAAAATTGCAGTTATAACTAATATTTCGCCAGATCATTTAGATCGTTACGATTATAAGTTTGAAAACTATATCGCTTCAAAATTTAGAGTTGTAGAGAATCAAACAGAAGATGATTATTTTATATACGATTCAGATGATGATGTCATTTTAGAGTATATGAAAACGCATCAAATTCAATCAAAAAAACTGCCTTTTTCATTAACAAAAGTTATTGAGCAAGGCGCGTATTTAGAAAACAACAAGATAATAATAACAATAGATAATAATAAAATCATTATGCCAACAAATAATTTAGCATTAGAAGGAAAACACAATGTAAAGAATGCAATGGCAGCTTCTACTGTTGCGTATTTACTTAAAATAAGAAAACAAACTATCCGTGAGAGTTTAGAGAACTTTCAAGGTGTAGAGCACCGTTTAGAAAGCGTATTAAAGATTAATAAGGTTCAATATATAAATGACTCGAAGGCTACAAATGTAAACGCAACGTACTTTGCTTTAGAAAGTATGTCTGCACCTACAGTTTGGATCGTTGGAGGTGTTGATAAAGGAAATGAGTATAGAGAGCTATTTCAATTCATTAACGAAAAAGTAAAAGCAATCATCTGCTTAGGTGTTGATAACGCTAAGCTTATGGATTCTTTCGGTAAAATGGTTGATGTGATTGTAGAAACACAATCTATGACTGAGGCTGTGAAGATGGCGTACAAATTAGCTGATGCTGGAGATAATGTATTGTTGTCACCTGCTTGTGCTAGTTTCGATTTATTTGAGAATTACGAAGATAGAGGACGTCAATTTAAAAATGCAGTAAGAAATTTATAATAGATTGTCATTCCTGTGGAAACGGGAATTTAAAAAGGATATGAGTAATTAGATTTCTGTTTTACAGGAATAACAAAAAAGTAAATGCAAAACTTAATTAAACAAATAAAAGGAGATAGAGCCATTTGGGCTATAGTCACATTGTTGGCTATATTTTCTTTTTTACCTGTTTATAGTGCGGCTAGTAATTTGGCTTATCATGGAGGGAATACGAGTACATTTTCGTTCTTCATAAAGCATTTTATGCATTTGTTTTTGGGCTTTGTTATCATGTTTGGTGTACACAAAGTACCTTATAAATACTTCCGTGGGTTATCAATTGTAATGATTCCTATTGTATTTGTGTTATTGTTAATTACCATGTTGCAAGGAACCACTATTGATGGTGCAAATGCGAGTCGTTGGATACAGATTCCTATTGTTGGTATGTCTTTTCAAACATCGACTTTGGCAGCCGTAGTTTTAATGGTTTATGTGGCAAGATATCTGTCAAAAATAAAAGATAGGGAAGTTAAGTTTACAGAATCTATTTTGCCTTTATGGGCACCTATATTTTTAATTTTAATACTCATTCTCCCTGCTAACTTTTCTACAACAGCAATCGTGTTTACTATGATTATGATGTTGTCGTTTGTGGGTGGGTATCCAATTAAATATTTGCTGTTAATGGTTTTGACCGGTGTTGTGGCTTTAACCATATTTATATTAGTAGCAAAAGCATTTCCTGGTGTTATGCCCAACCGTGTTGATACTTGGATAAGTAGAATTGAGAATTTTTCAAATGGAGAAGATACAGAAGCAGATTATCAAATAGAGAAAGCTAAAATTGCGATTGCAACGGGGATTACACCATTAGGTCCAGGGAAAAGTATTCAAAAGAACTTTTTACCACAATCTTCTTCCGATTTTATTTTTGCAATTATTATTGAAGAATATGGCTTATTTGGAGGTGTTTTTCTATTGGGTTTATACTTGTGGTTGTTATTAAGAATCATTGTTGTCAGTCATAAATCAGATACCATTTTTGGTCGATTATTAGTTTTGGCAGTTGGTTTGCCTATTGTGTTTCAGGCCTTGTTAAATATGGGGGTTGCTGTAGAGTTATTTCCTGTTACGGGTCAAACATTACCTTTAATAAGTAGTGGAGGAACATCGATTTGGATGACGTGTTTATCCATCGGAATTATATTAAGTGTTAGTGCTAAGCGCGAAGAGTTAAAGGAACAAGAGGATGCTGAAGATAATCCTTTATCTATTTTAAGTGAAGCGATTTAATAAAGAGAATAAAAAGAAATTATAATACAGATTGAAAAATAATAAAACATATCGATTTATCCTTTCAGGAGGAGGTACAGGAGGACATATTTATCCTGCAATTGCGATTGCAGATGAATTAAAGTCACGCTATCCTGATGCCGAATTCCTTTTTGTAGGAGCTTCCGATCGTATGGAAATGGAAAAAGTACCGCAAGCGGGATATAAGATTGAAGGGTTATGGATTTCTGGAATTCAACGAAAGTTAACGTTGAAAAACTTAGCATTTCCTTTTAAACTGATCAGTAGTTTGTGGAATTCTCGTAAGATTATAAAATCATTTAAGCCTGATGCCGTTGTTGGTACAGGTGGTTTTGCAAGTGGTCCATTGTTACAAGTGGCAGCGTCAAAAGGAATACCGAGTTTAATTCAAGAACAAAATTCGTTTCCAGGAATTACCAATAAGTTGTTAGCAAAAAAAGTAAATACAATCTGTGTGGCTTATGATGGATTGGAGCGATTTTTTCCAAAAGAGAAAATTAAATTAACAGGAAACCCAATCCGAAAAGATTTATTGCAAGTCAAAAATAAGACTGCTGAAGGTAAAGTCGCTTTTAAATTAGAAGAAGGAAAACAAACCCTTTTAGTGTTAGGGGGAAGTTTAGGAGCAAGACGAATTAACCAACTTATCGAGGCAAATATCGATTTTTTTGAAACTCAAAATATTCAAGTGATTTGGCAATGCGGAAAACTGTATTATGATCAGTATAAAAAATATGATGATCATAAAAATATTCAGGTTCATGCTTTTTTAAATCAAATGGATTTGGCTTATGCGGCTTCAGATATTATTATCTCTAGAGCAGGAGCGATTTCAGTTTCAGAATTGTGTATTGTAGGAAAGCCTGTTGTTTTTATTCCGTCACCAAATGTGTCAGAAGATCATCAAACTAAAAATGCAAAATCGGTTGCAGATAAAAATGCAGCGATTTTAATAAGGGAAAAAGATTTAGATACTGATTTTCAAAATGAATTTTCAGAATTGATCTCAAACGAAAATAAAACAAAAGAATTAAGTAAAAATATTGAAGCTTTATCATTGGTAAATGCAACAAAGGATATTGTTGATGAAGTTGAGAAAATGTTAAGTAAGTAATGAATTTCGAAAATATAAATAACGTCTATTTTATTGGTGTCGGAGGAATCGGAATGAGTGCAATTGCGCGCTATTTTGTAGCTAATGGCAAACAAGTAGGTGGTTATGATAAAACACCTACGGACATTACAAATGCGCTTCAGGATTTGGGTGTTGCCATTCATTTTAATGATGATGTTTCGGAAATTGATACTCCATTTTTAAATGCAGAATCTACTTTAGTGATTTATACACCGGCAATTCCAAAAGGCCATTCGGAATTTGAATATTTTAAAGCTAATAATTTTAATATTTTAAAACGCTCAGCGATTTTAGGAGAGATTACAAGACAAACTTTTTGTTTAGCTGTAGCTGGAACCCATGGTAAAACCACAACAACAAGTATTTTGGGGCATTTGCTTAATGCTTGTAATAGTCCTGTAACTGCTTTTTTAGGTGGAATAAGTGAGAATTACAATTCAAACTTAATCTTAAACGGAACCGAAGTTACGGTGGTTGAAGCAGATGAGTTTGATCGTTCGTTTCTAACTTTATCGCCAGACCTAGCCTGTATTACATCTATGGATGCTGATCATTTGGATATTTATGGAAGTGCTGAAGAGTTAGTAAAGAGTTTTAAGGATTTTTCAGAATGTATAAAGCCAGGTGGAAAACTATTTGTAAAAAAAGGTTTGCCTTTAAGCGGAATTACTTACGGTATAGAGGATGATGCAGATTACTGTGCTCAAAATATCTCTATAGAAAACGGAAGCTATATTTTCGATTTAAAAACGCCTAAAGGTTTACATAAAGGTTTTAAGTTTAATTTACCAGGGAGACATAATTTATCTAATGCAACAATTGCATTGGCTATGGCTGCAGAATACGGTTGTTCTTATGAGGATCTTAAAGTTGCTTTAGAATCGTATAAAGGTGTGAAGCGTAGATTTACTTATCAGATAAAGACTGAAGATTTTGTGTTTATAGATGATTATGCACATCATCCTGAAGAGATAAAAGCAGTGCATCACGCCGTTAGAGAGATGTATCCAGGAAAGAAAGTGTTAGCTGTTTTTCAGCCTCATTTATTTAGTAGAACAAAAGATTTTATAGATGAATTTGCTGAGAGCCTTTCAAAATTCGACGAATTATTACTTTTAGATATCTATCCTGCAAGAGAATTACCAATTGAAGGTGTAACCTCTAAATGGCTTTTAGATAAGATTAAAAACACGAATAAAAAATTAGTTGAGAAAGCAAATATAATAGATGAAATTAAGGCATCAAATGCTCAAGTGGTATTAACTATTGGGGCAGGAGATATAGGGCAGGAAGTGAAACTTATAAAAGAAGCGTTCTATGTCGAAAATTAATTTTAATTATATAAAAGTCATTGGGTTAATTATTGTAGTTGGCTTTTTGTTTGCATTTTCTAATCAAAGAAATAAGGTAAGAAAAGTCGGTAAGCCAAGCATTACGTTTTTGGGTGAAAATACAATGTTTATTACAGAAGCTAATGTTAGTAAATTGTTAATACAAAATCAAGAACCTGTATCAGAGCTATCTAAAGATATTATAGATTTGGACCAATTAGAATTGGCCCTAAATTATAATCCTATGATCAGGCAAGCCGAAGTGTTTATGTCAGTAAACGGTGGGCTTTCAGCCGAAATTAAACAAAAAAAACCTATAGCAAGAGTTAACACAAATGCATCATATTATATAGATGAAGAAGGTGGTTTTATGCCTTTGTCTTATAATTATGCTGCAAGAGTTCCACTCGTCACTGGAAATATTAAGAAAAATAAGCTTGATACTGTCTATCAATTTGCGAAATTTGCAGACGGAGATGATTTCTTAAAAAAACATGTCATTGAGATTCGTCAGAATAATGATGACACCATCGATTTCAAAATTCGAAAAAGTGATTTTACGGTTCATATAGGAACTTTAAAAAATCTCAAAAAAAAGATAAACAATTTTAAGGCTTTTTACCAAAAAGCATTTAAAGACCAAATTTTAGACCACTATGCTGTAGTGAATTTAAAGTTTGATAAACAAGTTATTTGCACCAAAAAGTAAGCTATGGACAAACATCATATTTCAGTAGGTCTAGATATAGGAACCACAAAGATTGTGGCCATGATTGGTCGCAAAAACGAGTACGATAAAGTTGAGATTTTAGGTTTAGGTAGGGCTAAAAGTATGGGGGTGCATCGTGGTGTTGTTAATAATATAATGCAAACGATCCAATCTATACAACAAGCTGTGCAAGAAGCTGAGGCTGCTGCAAACGAAAAAATTGTAGATGTAACTGTAGGTATTGCAGGTCAACATATTCGAAGTTTGCAACATAGTGATTATATCACAAGGCCAAACTCTGATGATGTTATTGATGAAGAAGATATAGATCGTTTAATTAACCAAGTACATAAATTGGTTATGCTTCCTGGTGAAGAGATTATTCATGTTTTACCTCAAGAATATAAGATTGATGGTCAGGCTGAAATTACAGAGCCTATCGGTATGTATGGAGGACGTTTAGAAGCTAATTTTCATGTAGTCGTTGGTCAGGTCTCTTCTATTAGAAATGTTGGACGTTGTATTAAAAGTGCAGGTCTAACTTTAGATGGTATTACATTAGAGCCATTAGCATCTGCAAATGCAGTTTTAAGCAGAGAAGAAAAAGAAGCAGGAATTGCGCTAATTGATATAGGAGGAGGAACAACAGATTTAGCTATTTTTAAAGATGGTATAATTCGTCATACAGCTGTAATCCCTTTCGGTGGTAATGTAATTACTGAAGATATAAAAGAAGGTTGCTCAATTATAGAAAAACAAGCAGAGCTTTTAAAAGTAAGGTTTGGATCGGCATGGCCAGGTGAAAATAAAGATAATGAAATTGTATCTATTCCTGGATTAAGGGGAAGAGAGCCAAAAGAAATAACATTAAAGAATTTGTCTAAAATTATTCACGCTAGAGTTGTGGAAATTATAGAACAAGTTTATGTTGAAATAAAAAATTACGGTCACGACGAGCAGAAGAAAAAACTAATCGGCGGAATTGTATTAACAGGTGGTGGAGCACAATTAAAGCATTTAAAGCAATTAGTTGAATATATCACCGGTATGGATACCAGAATTGGATATCCAAATGAGCATTTAGCAGGTGAAAGTGATGAAGATATTGCTAGTCCATTATTTGCTACCGCAGTAGGTTTAGTGATGGATGGTTTAAAACGTCAAGAACGAAAAAAAGCTGAAGCTATTGAAGAACAAGAGCAGGTTATTGAAGAACCTATAATTGAAGATGACGTTGTAGATGAAGAAGAGGAAGTAGTAGTTGAGCCAAAGCCAATAAAAGAGCGCCGTTCGTTTTTAGATAAATTAACTGAAGGCATAAAAGATTTTTTAGATAAAACAGAATAATACGTAGTGATGACTGTTAAGTTATCTAAGTAATTATATTAAAGAGTAGGACAACTTAAAAATTGTCTGTATTGAAAAAGAATAGAATAAATAGTAAACCCATAATAATTATGAGTAATAGCAACGAATTTGGAAATATCTCATTCGATTTACCTAAGCACAAATCAAATGTGATTAAGGTTGTCGGTGTAGGTGGTGGTGGTAGTAACGCTATAAACCACATGTTTCAACAAGGCATAAAAGGTGTAGATTTTGTAATCTGTAATACAGATTCTCAAGCCCTACACAATAGCGGTGTGCCTAATAAAATACAATTAGGTGTCAATTTAACCGAAGGTCTAGGAGCAGGTGCAAATCCAGATGTAGGAGAACAAGCAGCAATAGAAAGTTCAGAAGACATTCGTAGAATGTTAGATACCAATACTAAAATGGTATTTATCACAGCCGGAATGGGTGGTGGTACTGGTACTGGTGCAGCTCCTGTTATTGCGAAAATGGCAAGAGAACTAGAGATCTTAACGGTTGGTATTGTTACCATGCCTTTTGGATTTGAAGGTAAAATGCGAAATGAACAAGCACAGCGTGGTATTGAAAAATTACGTCAGCAAGTAGATTCATTGGTTGTTATTAATAATAATAAACTTCGTGAGGTTTATGGAAATCTTGGTTTTAAAGCTGGTTTTTCAAAAGCAGATGAAGTATTAGCTACCGCTTCACGTGGTATTGCAGAAGTAATTACACATCACTATACTCAGAATATTGATTTACGTGATGCTAAAACAGTATTAAGTAATAGTGGAACAGCGATTATGGGATCGGCTACTGCTTCAGGTCAAACTAGAGCACAAGAAGCTATTATGAATGCTTTAGATTCACCTTTACTTAACGATAATAAAATTACTGGTGCCAAAAACGTATTGTTGCTAATCGTTTCTGGTTCACAAGAAATTACTATTGATGAAATCGGTGAAATTAACGATCATATTCAATCAGAAGCAGGATATGGTGCCAATATTATTATGGGTGTTGGTGATGATGAAGAACTACAAGAATCAATTTCTGTAACGATTATCGCAACAGGTTTTGATCTTGATCAACAGAATGAAATTTCTAATACTGAAACAAAAAAAGTAGTTCATGCTTTAGAGGAAGCTTCTGAAGCCGATGTAAGTACTCAAGAAAAAACACCTGCTATTATCACTCCAGATATTGTTTTAGAAGAAAAAAAACCAGATCCTGTTGTTCGTCATACGTTATTAGTTGAAGAAGAAGTAGAAGAGGTGAAAATCCAATCTAAAGTAGAAACAACTCACGAAACAAATTTAATTAAGACAACAGACTTTTTAAAGAATATGAATGTTGTTTATGATGAGGTTTTAGATTCTAAACCACAAGCTATAACTGAGCCAGAAGATTTTATAATTACAACTCCAATTGTAAATAAAGCGGAGACGATTGAGCCTGAGCCAGAAGAACAAATAACTTTAACTTTCGATTTACCAATATCTAACAATATTCCAAAGGAAGTAGAAGAGGAGAAGAAAGAAGAGAAAATGTTTTTTAGCCTTGATGAAGATATTAACGAGATAAAAGTTAATGAACCTGTAGAGGTGAAATCAGTAGCGAAAATTAATGAAGAAGGTGAAAAGCGTTATCAGTTAGGTGATTTTGAAACAACTCCTTCTTCTGTAAATACAAAGAAAGAAAAAGTAGAAGTTAAAGAAGAAGTTGTTTTTGTACAGAAAACAATTACTACAGAGGAATCTAAAGTCGTAGCTGATGAAGAGATTGATCCGATGAACAGTCCTATTTCTGATTTGTTGATTTCTCGTGCAGATGAACGTAGAAGAAAGATGAAAGATTTCAACTATAAGTTTAATACTGCTAAGATTAATGAAATAGAAAAAGTACCTGCTTACAAGAGACAAGGTGTTAATTTAGAAGATGCTCAGCATTCTTCTCAAACTAAAGCCTCTAGAATGTCTGTTGGTACAGATGAAAATGATGATATTCAATTAAGAAGTAATAATTCATTTTTACATGATAATGTAGATTAATAATAGACTCTAATCTATAACATAATTAAATCCAAAAAGAGATATTCTCTTTTTGGATTTTTTGTTTATAATAGGTGTTTATTAGAACTTATCTTATGTGTCCTCATGGAAACTTTTAGTATCTTTGGGCTTCTTAAATAAAGAACAAAATTATGAGTTTACAAGTTGATATTATGACTGCAATGAAGGCAGCGATGAAAGGAAAAGATCAAACAGCTTTAGCTGCTTTAAGAGCTGTAAAATCAGAAATATTATTAGCACAAACAGCTACTGGATCTAAAGAAGAAATTTCTGCAGAAGAGGAAATAAAAATATTATCTAAAATGGTTAAGCAGCGTAAAGATAGCGCCGCTATATTTTTAGAACAAGATCGTAACGATTTAGCTGAGCCAGAATTAGCACAAGCAGAAATTATTAGTAAATTTTTACCAGCACAACTATCTGAAGAGGAAATTACTGTAGTAGTAATAAAAACTATTGCTACAACTGGAGCAGAAGGTATGAAAGATATGGGTAAAGTTATGGGAATGGTAAGTAAAGAATTAGCTGGTAAAGCTGATGGAAAAACCATTTCTAATATTGTTAAGGCTAAATTGTCTTAGGTATAAATATAAATAATGCACCTGTTTTTACAGGTGTTTATGGCTGCGTAGTTCAACTGGATAGAATATCAGATTTCGGCTCTGAGGGTTGGGGGTTCGAATCCCTTCGCGGTCACTAATAAATAGTTTCAACGAAAAAACGCTAAGCTCGCTTGAGCGTTTTTTCGTTGAAACTATTTTCAAAGCGGAGCTTTAAGGGATGCGTAGCAATCTTGTAAAGCTTCGTTTTTCTTGAGTAATTTTTTTGGATTGATTACTTCAGCTCAACCTCTAAAATATTAGCGCTTCTGCTCTTCTTTTTAAATTCATTAGAAATAAATAGGCGTCCATCTTCACTAAAGGTAATACCTTCTGCTTGGGTGAATTTACGCTCATCTAATGGGAGAACTTTTAATATTTCTCCTTTGCTATTGAGAATTACGAGTTTTGGCTTTTTACCTTCTAAAACATAAATATCTTTAGTTTTAGGGTGAATAGCAATGTCGGATGGATTAAGTGTTTTGTGGATTTTTTTACCGCGATAAAGTTTAAATACGTCAGCTTTTAAGTCAATTTTAAACAAAGGTAAACTGTCCATTTGTTTGGTGTTTATCGGGATTTTATAGATGCATTTTAAGTCTTTAGCAATAAGACCTTCATCTTTTGGGATTAAGAGTAATTGGTTGTGGTCTTTATCAAAAGTTAGACTTTCAATATTATTATGCTCTGTGAAAAGAGTTTTGAATTTTGAAACTTCTCTGTTTGTAGATCTGTAATTTTTCACTTCATAGATCACTCCATCACTTCGCATTACATAAGCGTTGTCGTTATTAATAGCTAAGCCTTCGTAATCACCAGAATTAGCGAATTTTATTTTTTCTAGTAACGCTTTTTGTTCAATATCATAAATATAAATATAGCCGTCTTCATCTTGTATACCAGCAAAAACATTCTCGCTGATCCAAACAATACCGCTAATTTCATTTAAAATTTCAGGTAAATAATAAGTGTTTTTTATCTCGTAAATTTTAGAAAATATCAAATCAGTTTTATTGCTTTTATTTACTAGAGAGTCCGTTATGGGTTTTTGTAATGCTAGTAATATAATGCCAAAAAGGATAGTGATAAAAATGGTTATGTGAGATTTTAAAAAATTCATAAAAGCCTTATTATTTACCTAAATTCTATATTAATATTGGGTAAATTTAATTAATCCCAAAATAATACTGTTGTATTTACCGTACCATCTTCATTAAATACAATGTGATCATCAGTTGGAGTGTTGTTTAGCTCAATTAAATAGTAGTTAACATCGTCGATAACTAGTATTTCAGCATCATCAATAGTTCTGTTATTGTAATCTGTAGCAATTGTTGTTGTTATAGATTCGGGAACTTCAGATATAAGGATGTCGTACTTGTATTTTACTAAGCTACCATCGTTATTATAAAGAGCTTCGTAATCTACATTTCCAATTTCAAATTCAACAATATATTGGTCGCCATAGGTTTCGTATTCTACATCCGTTGCATTTGGAAATTCTGCATCAAATGCAACATTGATTTCACTTGGAACTTGAGAAATACTTAAATCATCATCGTCATCACTACATGATGTAAAACCTAAAGTTACTGCTATCATTACAATTAAAGGGAATCTTTTCATTATTATATTTTTTTTAAGTTATTAATGACCCAAATATGATACTGAAAACTGAAAACAATTGGTAATAGGGATTAATAGAGTCGTATTTATAATTAAATTAACGTTTTTTAGAAATGAATATAAAAAACATGTGTGTTTTTAAAGTTGTAAGAAACTTCTAAATCGTATTTAGAAGCAATAGCTATATTGATGGCCAGCCCTAATCCTGATGATTTTTCACTATAACTAACTTTTTTAAATCTAGTAAATAAATCTTCTTTTCTTAGTGCTTCAGTAATACCGGTATTAGAAATAGACCAAGTATTATGATTAAGCTTAATGTTGATTTGCTGATTTGTATTACCATGAATAATGGCGTTTTTCATAAAATTGGTCAGTAGTATTGTCGCTAGATCTTTATTCATTTTAATACTTGGAGTAGATTTATGATCTATAATAATAGACATATTTCTATGGTTAAGTAAGTCTTCAAAATCTTCAGTTATTTTTTTTGTTAAGTTTAAGAAATCAATGTTTTCTTCATCTAAAAATTCTTTATTTTCAATTTTAGATAATAGAAGTAAAGATTTATTGAGGCGTGTTAATCGATTTAAATTATCTAAAACAGAAGCTAATGATTTCGTTTGGTCTTCATCTAAACGATGTTTTTCTAAAAATAACTCCAGTTTATTGATGCTAATAGCTAAAGGGGTTTGCAGCTCATGAGAGGCATTTTCAATAAAGTGCTTTTGTTCAATGTAGCTATCGCTAGATTTTTTTATCAGTTTTGTAATGGTGTCATTTAATAATTGAAACTCATCTATAGAACTAGGTTTTGTAATGATTTTATTTTCTTTCTCAATCTTGAAATTTTTTAATTGAGAAATAGAATAATAGAAAGGTTTCCATATTTTTTTTAAGAGAATATTGTTTAATAAAAGGATACTGATAAGTAGTATAAAGTATAAAGAAATAAGATACGTAAACATATCAGAGATCAGGTCGTCTTCTTCAATCATAGAGGTTATGATTTTTACTTTATAAAATCCATGATCGTGTTTTAATTTACTTTCAAAAATACGTACAGGTTCAAAATCATTTTCGTTATACATATACATTAATGTATCTCTATAACTATCTTTAAATGCTCTATATTGGTTTTCTGAAATGGGTTTAAAGGTGTAGACGTGTTTATTTAAGTCTGTATTATTTAGTATTGAAGGATCTTCATTAGCGCGTTTTGTGAGTAATATTTTATGATTTTCTAGTCCATCATCTAAACTGTCATAAATTTCTTCTAACATGGCATAATAAAACGCAATGGCCCAAATTGTAATTAGAGGAAGAAGTAGGAGTGATAAATATTTAGTTGTATGGTTAAGTAGTTTCATTAGTTAATGTTCAATTTATAACCTACGCCATAAACAGCTTCTACGTTGATTGTTGCTTGTTCTATTTTTTTTCTAAGGTTTTTAATCTGTGAGTAGATAAAATCAAAACTATCCGATTGGTCTATGTGGTCTCCCCAAACGTGTTCTGCTAAAGCAGATTTTGTAACAAGTCTGTTTTTGTTCGTTATTAAATACATTAAAATGTCGTACTCTTTTCTGTTTAGATCAATAACCTGATCTTTAATTTTTACTTCACGATTTTCTGGTGAGATACTTACATTTCCTATGTTTATTAGCTTTTGTCCATCAAAATTTAAGCGTCTTAAAATAGCTTTTACACGAGCGTTTAATTCTGCATTATGAAATGGTTTAGGTAAGTAATCATCAGCGCCCAAATTAAGTCCTTTTAAACGGTCGTCCAGAGAGTTTTTTGCAGAAACAATAATAACACCATGTGGTTTGCTTTGTGCCTTTATTTGTTCTAACAAATTTAGTCCATTACCATCTGGTAGATTGATATCTAATAAAATACAGCTATAATCATATACGTTAAGCTTAGAGCTGGCTGTTTTATAATCTGTAGCTGTTTCTATTTGGTAATGCTCGCGTTCTAATGTTAAACGCATATTTTCTAGCATTTCGGGTTCGTCTTCTATGATTAAAATTTTCATTATAAATGGCTTTCAACAACAATATAACCCAAATCTAAAAACAATTAGGAATAATAGAAAATAAAGCACAAACTCAATCATTGTATTAACAATGATTGATCTTGTATTTTAAAATATGAATTGATCTTTTTTAATAAACCTATTAAGGGCATTGTATTCCTAATTGATTGCAGATTTGTTACTTTATTTTGTTGAATAATTTAACTTAAAAAGATATAATGAAAAATTTAAGAATGATTGTTTTTGCAACTTTAGTTACGCTAACAGTTAGTGCACAAGATTTAAGAATGGATGAAGTTCCAGCAAATTTAATAACTGATTTTCAGAAAAATCACAAAACAGCTTTGGATGTAGAGTGGGAAATGGAAGGTGATAATTATAAAGTGGAATTTGATGAAGGAAAGCTGGATTATGAAATTTGGTACACTAAGTCTAGTGAAGTTGTAAAATCTAAAAAGGAAATTACAGAGAGAGATTTACCGTCAGCAATTTTATCTGTAATTAAAAGTAAATATTCAGGATATAAAGTTGATGAAGCTAAGGTGACTGAACTAAATAAAAATAAAAGGTATGAGGTTGAGTTAGATAAAGGTTGGGAAGAAGAATTAAAGGTTGTTTTTGATGAAAAAGGAAATGTAATAAGTTCTATAAAAGACTAAATTAGGTTTTAATATAAAAAAGGGTTAGATGTGAGTCTAACCCTTTTTTATAGTTATGGTATTAACTTGTAATATTCTAATGCAAGACTATAATTTATATTTAATCAGCTACTTAAAATAAACCATTAATTTCAGCATCAATTCTATTGATAATATCTCCTAAATCTTCGGGATTATCAACAAAATCAAGATTATCTACATCGATAATCAGTAAATTTCCTTTATCATATTTAGAAATCCAAGCCTCATAACGTTCATTTAATCGGCTTAAATAATCGATACTAATTGTGTTTTCGTAATCACGACCACGTTTGTGAATCTGTTTCACTAAGTTAGGGATAGAACTGCGTAAATAAATAAGTAAATCGGGCCCTTTTACGTAAGATTCCATCAATTGAAAAAGAGATGAGTAATTCTCAAAATCACGATTTGTCATCAATCCCATAGCATGTAAGTTGGGTGCGAAAATATGTGCATCTTCATAGATAGTTCTATCTTGAATGATTTCTTTCCCGCTATCGTGAATTTGGTTGACTTGGCGAAATCTACTATTTAAGAAATACACCTGTAAGTTAAAACTCCAACGTTCCATCTGATTGTAAAAATCATCTAAATAAGGGTTGTCAACCACGTCTTCCAACTGCGCTTCCCATTTAAAGTGTTTGGCGAGTAACTTTGTGAGCGTTGTTTTTCCGGCTCCTATATTTCCAGCAATAGCAACATGCATAATCTATTCTATTTTTAATTGGTAATGACGTAGTGAATTTTTGTGGTAAAGATACAAGCTTTCATTCGTTACCAAAAACTGTTTTATTAAAAAAAAGGAATGCTTTATCGGTTGAATTGTAGATTCATTTTTTTCTAAGAAATATAACTTGTTGTTAGACTTTAAAAATAAATGTGCCTCACTAAAAGCTAAACTCTCGTAATTCTCGTTTTTTATTTTTTGTATCAAGCTGCCGAAGTAGTTATAAACGTAAAGAAAATTTTCGGTCAATAAATAACAATAGTTATAGTCACTTTTTAGGTCTAGAACTCTAGACTGAATAGGCATTGTTTTTAATTTGATTTTTTTGTTTTGAAAATCATATAATTCTAAATATTTATAATCTTCATTAAAAATCCAAAATGAATTGTTGTAAGCAGAAGAAACAAAAGAGATGTTTTTATAAGGTTGTGTTGTATTAAAGTCAATTTTTGCAATTTCAGCCAAACGATTATCTAAAACGACAACGGTATTAAAATCTTCATAAAATAGATTTATTTTTAGTGGATTAAAGGTATTTGCAGAGGTTATTTCACCTAGCTGAAAATTAGCATAGGTAATTATTGTATCCTTAGTTTTTTTATGAAATGAATTGTTTTTGCTAGTATAATAAAGTGTTCCAAAATTATCGACTCCAAAAATAGATTTAGCTTCAATTTTTATAGAATCTTTTAAGATAGCAGTAATCTGTTTTTTAGATTTCTGCTGAGAGAAGCTGAAAAAGCTAAATAAAACGCATACATAAAATAGCTTGTTCATAGTTCTTGGTGCAATAAGTTATGAAAAATACGAAAATTGTAGCATTTTAGATGTGTTAAATCCTAATCCGTTAACTTATATCCAAATCCACGTACATTTATAATCTGAATACTTTCATCCTTACTCAGTTTCTTACGGAGTTTACTAATAAAGACATCCATACTTCTTGCAGAGAAAAAATCATCTGTTCCCCAAAGTTTATTTAGAATAAGTGAACGGTCTAAAACTTGATTTTTATTTTTTACTAAATGAAACAATAAATGAGCTTCTCTATGTGTGAGTTGAACAGGTGCTTCGCTTTTAAATTTTAATTGCTGCTTAGGGAAATCAAACGTAAATGCACCAAGTGTTGTAATTTCTGAAGTTTTCTGAACTTTTGTTCTGCCTACCAAATTACGAACTCTTACAATAAGCTCTTCCATGCTAAATGGTTTTTTAAGGTAATCATTAGCACCGATAGAAAATCCTTCAACCACATCTGCTGTTTGCGATTTTGCAGTTAAAAATATAATAGGAATAGTATCATCTATAGTTCTAATTTCTTTAGCTAAAGTAAAGCCATCTTTCTTAGGCATCATAATATCTAAAACCAGAATTTCTGGTACATCCGATAGATATTTATTATAAGCTATTTCTCCATTTTCGCAGAGTATAACTTCAAAATCACGGGTTTCAAGACTCTCTTTTATAATTTGTCCTAAAGCGGCTTCATCTTCCGCTAATAATAATTTAATTTTATTAGTCATTAGGGAGTGTGATTTTAAATGTGGTTAAATTTTTATTTAAATCGAGTGCGATAGAACCGTTGTGTTTTTCAATAATAGTTTTGGTGTAATATAAGCCAATACCAAAACCTTTTACATCATGCGTGTTTCCTTTTGGTACACGGTAGAATTTATCAAATATTTGATTTTTATTTTCGTTGTTCAGGCTATTTCCGTTATCTGAAATTAAAATATCGAAGCTGTTTTTCTTCGTCTTTAATTCTGTGGTTATTATTGCACCTCCATATTTTACGGCATTATCTAAAATGTTATTTAAGGCATTTTCAACATGAAAGATATCTGCATTTACAATTAAACTTTTAAGTTGAATATTACTGTTAAATGTCTTTTTAGGAAATTGAATCTTATACTTACTAACCAAAGCATCAAGTAAACTAGTGATATCAAAATTTTCTTTATTCAAGTCTAAATTGTTGCTGTCTAGTGTTGCAGTTTCAAGTAGTTTTTCGACCATAACATTTAACTTTCCTAATTGAGTGGAAGACATATTGAGATACTTTTTGGTTTTTTCTTTATCATCAATGCCGTTAAAGTTACTAATGCTTTCAATAGCTGCACTAATCGTAGCAATTGGCGTTTTAAACTCATGTGTAATATTACTGATAAGGTCATTTTTTACTTCGGCGAGTTGCTTCTGATGTTTTATGATTTTTAGGAGGTAGAATAAACTGCTAATTACGGCCAAAACTAATAACGTTGAAATTAGGATGCCTCCAAGAATGCGATATAAAATAGTTTTAGTGGTGTTAGTAAATAGAATGGTTAAAAAAGTACCTTTTGGAAGGAATCTAGATTTTGTGTCTGTTTGCAAATAATCATCAGACATATGGTTAGGGTCCAATTCTGGTAAGGATCCGTTTACCTTAAAATAGTTAACGTCACGTTCAATGTCTTTATAATCTAAATAAAAGTCGACATTAATGCTTTTTCGTTCTAATTCTTTAGCTATTAATTCTTCAACAGCCTTAACATCGAGTGTGTCATTTTTTATCGAAATCATCACTTTAGAGGTGAGAAATTCGGCATTTTTTAAATTGACATCTTTATTGTTGTTTTTTAGACTATCTATTTTTAATTTAAATTGCTCTGCTGATAAGGGATTATGTTTTTTATTATGTGCTTCTGACATGGAATCTGCCTTGAATCCTCTAAACACAGTTATTCCTTCAATAGTATTTTTATCTAAAGAATCAAGGTTTGTAAACTCATTTTTAGATTCATCAATGGTTTTAAAAAATTTTTCCAGCTCACTACCTTCTTCGAAAGCATTTTTTTGTTGGTCGCCTTCAAGAATAAAACCAAAAGTGGTGCGCTCTGCTAAAGCTGCGTAATAATCATCTACCGCTTTATCTAAGCTGACTTGTACATCGTTTATTAATTGCTGTTTATTGGTTTGGTAATTTTTGTAGTTCCAATAGACTTGTATGCTAATCGTGGCAGCAATTACGACAATAATGGTATATAAAATCCACCTGTATCTTTTATTATTCATATTTCAAATGTATAAAGTTATTATTTAGTAAAAGTTATTGGTTAACACACGTTAACACTAGTTAACCTAAAAATAGAATTGGTGTTGAGATATTTGTAGGGTATTAATTATAAAACCATAAAAAATGAAATCAAAGATTCGTGACTGTTTTAGTCTAAAAAAAGTATTCACTTGTTTCGTATTATTAATTTCTATTGTTGGATATAGTCAGTCTAAAGTTGAAGACAAATCAGTAAAAATTGATGCGATTAGTATTGAGGTTACAATTGATTCCTTTGAAGAATTAGAATCTACTTTTAAAGCGGAAGATTTAGATGGGTTATTTAAAATGATGGATGGAAATGAAGAATTAAGTTTTACTTTAAACTGTAGCTTTTCAGAGGATAAGGATAATTTAAAAGGTAGCATGACTTATACTGTTGTAGGAAGTACAAATGAAAAATCAAAATTTCTAAAGAATATTGAAAAAATGAAAGCTACAGTATTGAAATTTTATAATTTAAAAAACAGAAAATAATGACAACAATTACTAGAATTCTAATTTTTATATTAATAGGAGTCGTTTCATCTGTTAACGCTCAAGATTTTCAAGGTGTAGCGACATACAAAACCCAACGAAAAATTGATATTAAGATGGATAGCACCAAAATGAATGATGCTATGCAGAAGCAAATGATGGAAATGATGAAGAAGCAATTCCAAAAAACCTATACATTAACTTTTGATAAATCTTCATCTTTATACCAGCAAGAAGCGGAGTTAGATAAACCACAAGTAGGAGGCGGTTTTCAGATGTCTTTTGGTAGTAGTGGGTCTGATGTGTTTTATAAAAACGTCAAGAATAAAACTTATGTTGATCAAAAAGAAACTATGGGGAAAAATTTCTTAATCAAAGATTCTATATCTCCAATTGAATGGCAATTAGAATCCGATACTAAACATATTGGTGAGTACATGTGTTTTAAAGCCACCTTTACAAAACAAGTTCCTAAAGTAAATTTAAACTTTAATAGTAATTCAACAATAGATAATGAAGATGATGAAGAAAAGAAACCTGAAATGGAAGATCGTACTATTACAGCTTGGTACACCCCTCAAATTCCAGTGAGTAATGGTCCAGCAAAATACCAAGGATTGCCAGGATTAATTTTAGAAGTACATGATGGAAAATTAACTATTATCTGTAGTCAAATTGTTATCAATCCAAAAGAAAAAGTAGAGATTGAAGAACCAACGAAAGGTAAAGAAGTTAATCAAAAAGAGTACAATGATATTATGGAGAAGAAAACTAAAGAAATGATGGAGCGGTATGCACCAAGCAGAGGATCGAAAGATGGAGCAATTCATATATCAATAGGTGGTTAATTTTCTTAACACAAGTTTAACAAGTTGAGGCTTTACTTTTCTTCATTTAGGGAGTCTTATGGAGGTAAGATTAACTTAATTCGTTATTGAATTTAACTAGAATACTAAAAATGAAGAAATTACCGCTAAAAATAGCATTGTTGCTAACTGTACTTTTTGCAAGTTCTAATTTATTTGCACAAGATTTTCAAGGAAAAGCATATTACATATCTAAAACGACTATGGATATGGACCAATTTGGAGGACAAGACATGACTCCAGAACGAAAAAAGCAACTTCAAGAACGAATGAAAAGCTTTTTAGAAAAAGAATATACTTTAATTTTTTCTAAATCAGAATCTATTTATAAAGAAGAAGAAAAATTAGAAGCTCCTGGTTCTGGAGGTGGAAGAAGAGGTTTTGGTGCTAGTTTATCAGGAGGTCCTAAGTATAAAAATGTTCAGACTAAAGAAGTTATTCAAGATCAAGAGTTTTTTGGAAAACAGTTTTTAATTAAAGACGAGTTGAAGGATTTAAAGTGGACAATGGGTACGGAAACAAAACAAATTGGTCAATATACCTGTTTTAAAGCTACTGCGACTGTAGTTCCTAGTGGATTAGATATTAGTAGTTTTAGAGGTCCAAGAGGAAGAAATGATGATAAATCAAAAGATTCTACAAATTCTAAAGAGCCAGTTGAACCTAAAACAATAGAGGTAGTTGCTTGGTACACGCCACAAATTCCTGTTAACCAAGGTCCAGATGATTATTGGGGTTTACCAGGCTTAATTTTAGAAGTTAATGCAGATCGTACAACAATTCTTTGTACTAAAATTGTTTTAAATCCTACTGAAAAGGAAACTATAGAAAAGCCTAAAAAAGGTGAAGAGGTAACACAGACGGAATACACTGAAATTACGACTAAGAAGTTGGAAGAGATGCGGGAAAATTTCGGAGGACGTGGTGGCCGTGGAGGTGGACGCGGTAGAAATTAAAAATAGAATACATACACTAGTGAAGAGTGAAATTTAACCCCACTCTAAATTACCAACCAAAGAAATTGTTTATATGAAAAATATTTTAACGCTACTATTTACTTTAGTAGTTATGAGTTCTTATGCTCAAATTAAAATGCAAGGAGTTGTAAGAGATAGTATTGGTGAGCCTTTAGAATTGGCCAATATTATTGCGATTAATAAAGAGTCTAATGCATTAGAATCTTATGCTATTACTGATGCTAATGGAAAATACGTTATTTCATTAGGGAAAAACGGAAATTATAATATTCAAGTAAGTTATATAGGTTTAAAATCTGTTGATGCTATTGTAGAATCTAAAGAGGTAGATATAATAAAGAATTTTGATTTGCGATCAGACAATATGCTTGATGCTGTTGAGTTAACGTATGAAATGCCTGTAACTGTTAAAGGTGATACTATAATATATAATGCAGATTCTTTTAAGAGTGGTACAGAACGAAAGCTAGAAGATGTACTTAAAAAATTACCAGGAGTTGAGATAACAGCAGATGGAAAGATAGAAGTTGAAGGAAAAGAAGTGACCAAACTTATGGTTAATGGTAAAGATTTCTTTGATGGGGATTCTAAATTAGCAACTCAAAATATACCTTCAAATGCCGTAGATAAAATTCAAGTTTTACGTAATTATGCAGAAGTAGGTCAGTTAAGTGGTGTTCAAAATAATCAAGATAACGTAGCTATAAACATTAAGCTAAAAGAAGGTAAAGAAAACTTTTGGTTTGGAAATATTACAGCAGGTGGAGGTGTTGCTCCATCACCAAATGATAATTTGTATTTAGTTCAGCCAAAATTATTTTATTACAGTCCAAAGTATAGTATCAATGTTATTGGAGATTTAAATAATACAGGTGAAGTGGCATTAACAGGTCGAGATATTAGAAACTTTGGAGGTGGGTTTAGAAGCCCAAGCTCTGGTAGTGGAACAAGTATTGATCTTGGAGATAATGGATTGAGTGGTTTAACTAATGTAGATGATTCTCAATCTGTAGAATCTAAATTGGCCGCAGTTAATTTTAGTTATGCACCAAATAAAGCATTAGACTTAAGTGGTTTTTTAATTTATAATGCAAATCGTTTAAAAACTAGAGAAGAAAGTTTTGTGCGTTATACAAATCCTGAATTGGGAATTCCAGATGAAGAAACTGTACAAACAGGTAGAGAAGCAACGAATCAAGGTTTAGCTAAATTAAGTGCAAGCTATAAGCCAAATGCTAATCATCAGTTAAATTATGATGTTTTAGGTAGAATTTCTGATGATTCTGAAATTCAAAACGAATTTTCTTCAGTCGTAGGAAATACAAATCAAATAGATGAAGCAAAACCTTTTAGTATCAATCAAAATGTAAATTATTACTATACGTTAAACGAGAATAATATTTTTGCTTTTGAAGCACAACATTTACTAAAAGATGAAGATCCTTTTTATAATGTAACAGGTTTAAAAGATGAAGATGCTTTCGAGGTAACAGCAGATTCTTTAGGTTTAAACAGGCTTCAATCCACTTACGATATTAACCAAGAAAGACGTATTAAATCTAATCAGCTAGATGCTAAATTAGATTATTATAATATTTTAAATTCAAAAAGTAATATCAACTTAACTTTAGGTACTATTTTAAGTCATCAGAAATTCAATTCTAATATCTTTCAATTTTTAGATGATGGTTCATATTTTGATCCAACTTCAAGTTTGGTAAATGCTGATGGTGAATTATTACGAAACGAAAATGACGTAGAATATAATTTTAGTGATGTTTATTTAGGTTTTCATTACAGATTAAAAACAGGAAAATTTACAATTACTCCAGGTTTTACTGTTCATGCTTATGGAAATAAAAACACGCAATTTGGAGAAACATATAAAGATAATTTCTTTAGAGTGTTGCCAGATTTTGAAACTCAAATTCAATTTAAAAAGAGTGAAAGTTTAACGTTCCGTTATAATATGCAAAACTCTTTTACAGATGTAACAAGTTTAGCAGAAGGTTTAGTTTTAAATAATTATAATAGTCTGCAGTATGGTGAGTCGCAATTGCAAAACTCTTTATCACATAACTTAAACCTACGTTATTTTAGCTTTAATTTATTTAATTACACCAATGTATTTGCCTTTCTTAATTATAATAAAAATATTGATCAAATAAGATCATATACTAATTTTGATAATGTTATTAGAACCAATACATATTTCAATTCTAATTTTGCAGATGAAAGTGTAACAGCTAGTGGTCGTATACAGCGTACCTATGGTAAGTTTAAAGCAAGCATGCGTGTAGGTTATAATTATAGTAAGAGTAATCAATTTATACAAGATGTAAGATCTATAAATGAAACGTTTTCTCAAACTTATACACCGGGATTAAGTACTAATTTTAGAGAAGCACCAAATGTAAGTTTAAGCTATAGATACAGTGTGTCAGATACAAAGCAGGGTGCTGATAATGATACGCAATTTATCACAAGTGCTCCATCTATAGATTTTGATGCTTATATATGGAAGTCTTTAACGTTAAGAACAGATTATTCATACACAAGCCAAAGTAGTAATGTAAGTGATACTCAGTCTTATCAAACATGGAATGCTAGTTTAGCATATAGAAAGGATCAAGACGCAAAATGGGAGTATGAACTTAAAGCAACCAACTTATTAAATATAGATTCTGAAGTTAGTAATGGTTCGAGTAATATTTCTGTATACAGTTCAGAGACGTTTATTTTGCCTAGGTTTATTACTTTTAGGTTGACTTATACACTGTAAAAAAAGAAGCTTAAATATAATTTTGATAATTAATTATTTTAAGCTTTAATTGTTTTTTAGACAAAGCCTTATGTTCAAATTATGAATATAAGGCTTTATCTTTTTATTTCTATATGGAATCTATTGCATTTACAATAATATTGACTTTAGTTTTATTGTGAATATAGTATTAGAATTAGCGCGTTAATTCTTTAATAAAAGAAGGTGATTTAAATAGTTTATTTCACTTAATAGTCTTTGTTTTAGTGGCTTTGGTGGTTTTTTTAGGTACATTGAGAGTTTTTGGAAATCATAGTGTTTTTTGCGTTATATAGTTGCTGATTAGTTGATTATGTTTTTTGTGTGAGTTTTGTGTTTATTTTTATCTAAAAAAATAGGGAAATGAGCTTCAGCTTTAATATATTTAACAAAAATTTAATCTAAAAATAAGTTAAAAAATTGTGTGTATCATGTTAATTCAGTTGTTTTTCTTAATTTTTTGCTGTGTAAATCTTAATCTTTTAAAATATATTCAATGCGTTCTTTGTTATTAGTTTTTACCTTATTCTCAACATTTGCCTATGGGCAACTTAGTGACAAACACTGGCTTCCTCCTTTACACTCAAGAGGTATAACGAGTTCTTTAGATCATTATGTTTATCTTTCTACTCCAGAACCTATTCCTTTTGGAGTGGTTGTTACAAATGGTAATGGTGTTCCTATTGCAGGTTCTCCATTTACGATATCTCAAAATAACCCTGTTTCTTTTTATGTAGGAGATGAGCAACCATCACTTATGCTAGTTGAGCAAAGTGGGTTAAATATGTCCTCAGGAGATAATGGGCTTGTTTTTGAAGGTTCAAGTGAGTTTTATGTTACATTTAAAATTGTTAATGCTAATCACGGTGAGATTATAGTATCGAAAGGAAAGGCAGGTATAGGAACAGATTTTAGATTGGGAGGCTTGCCGCAAATTTCAGATGATAATAACGGGAACAGGAATTTTGTTTCGAGTTTTATGGCAACAGAAGATGGAACAACAGTCACTGTTTCAGATTATGACGCAGGAGTTACTTTTACAACAGCTACAGGGACAATTAGTGATGCTTTACAGACTTTTAATTTAGAAGCCGGTGAATCTGTTGTGTTATCTGGTTATACCGATACTTCTGCAAATCTTACTGGGTTTATAGGTGCGAGATTAGAGTCTAATAAACCTATTGCGGTTAATACAGGTAATATTATAGGTGGTGTTATTGATGGTTTTAATGATATAAATTTAGATCAAATTGTACCTGTGGAAGAAGTTGGAACAGAATATGTTTTTATTAAGGGTAATGGTTCTGATAATTCGGAACGACCTTTAATTATTGCAACAGAAGATAATACTCAGGTTTTTGTAGGAGGTATACCTTCACCGTATATCACTTTAGCAAATGCGGGTGATTATGTGTTGATTCCAACATCTTATTACTCAGGAGTTTCTAATCAAAATATGCGTGTTTTAACAGATAAACCTGTTTATGCTTACCAGATTTTAGCAGGGAATATTGTAAGCAATGTAGCAGATAGAAATACAGGTCTTAATTTTATACCGCCTTTAAGTTGTTCTTTTCCTCGGTCTGTAGATTTAATACCTAGTCTTAATATGCTTGACCCAACATCAAATAAAACATATCCTACAGATTTATTTGTATTAACGACAGTAGATGCTGAAGTTTCTGTAAATGGTACACTTACTACAGCTTTGCCTGCAACTGTCATAGGGAATTCTAATTGGGTAACTTATAGAGTTACAGGGTATACAGATAATGTAAAAGTAGAGTCTACGGGACCAATGTCAGTTGGAGTGTTTGGATCTAGTGGAACGGTAGGGTATGCTGGTTATTATTCTGGTTTTGGTGTGGATCCTGAAGTAGAACTTGTAGAGGTTTGTCCAGAAGAAACTGTTAGCTTATTTGATGCTATTGTGAGTGGAGATATTCCTGAAGGAGGAACTTGGAGTCCTGCTTTAGCGAGTGGAACAGATATTTTTGATGCAACGCTAGATTCTACAGGTGTTTATACATATACAGTTTCTCAAACATGTGGAGATCTTGTTTTAGATATAACTGTAAGTCCACTACCTATACCCGTATTTACAAGTATAACAGGTAATGGTTCTGTATGCGAAAATGAAGAAGCAATTTTTAACGTAACAGCCTCTCCTAATAGTAGTGTAGAATATACAGTTAATGGAGGTGCTGTAATGATTTTGGATATTGACGCCACGGGTACAGGGATAATTACTATTTCAGATCTTGAAGCTGGTGATTTAACGGTGTCTGTTACTGGTATTAGTGATGCTTTTTGTAGCAATATTACTACTGTAACTGTGTCTGAAACAATAGTTATAGATGGTTTATTAGATCCTAATTTGTCATTTTCTTATGCAACTCCAATCTGTCCAAATGAAGATTATGCATTGCCTACGGTATCTTCAGAATTTAATTCAGGAGGAACTTATTCATCTACAGCAGGGTTGGTAATTGATTCTTCAACTGGTGAAATTGATATTTTAAGTAGTGACCTGGGGAATCATACCGTAACATATACTTATGTAGCAGATGAAACTGATTGTATAAATGATGGGTTTGATGAATTTGATGTCGTTATTGAAGCAAGTAATACAGTTTCATTTAATATTCAAGATTTTTGTTTAAACGCTTCAGATATAGAATTGCCAAGTAGCTCTTTAGAGGGGTATACAGGAACATGGTATCCGTCAACTGTTGATACAAGTACTCTAGGGATTTATACATATACGTTTACACCAGATTCTGAATTCTGTGCAATTACAACCAGTTTTGAAATAAATGTATCAACTTGTTTTATTCCAGAAGGGATATCACCTAATAATGACGATATAAATGATAATTTAGATTTGTCATCATTTAATGTGAAGAAAATAAAGATTTTTAATCGCTATGGAGTTGAGGTTTATACAAAATTAGGTTATGAGGATGAATGGCATGGTCAGTCTAATAAAGGTGATAAATTACCTACAGGAACATACTATTATATTATAGATTTTAATGATAATATTGATTCTAAAATTGGTTGGGTGTATGTAAATAGATGATAATTTATATCGATAAAAGGCTTTACTGTTTAGGCTAACAAACTATATCTTTTGTTTGTTAGCCTAAATTTTTTTATAACAAGGAAATAAAAATAGATCAAAGCATTATTTATTAATGATTTTTATGTAATCCTCCATATAGGCTTATGATTATCAGCTTTAAATTATTAGTTTAAAGTAGAGTTCATGGAAAATCAAAAAAGCTGAATATTTGTAACTCATTTTACCTTAAAGCGATAATATGTAAATACGTTATAAGATAAAAAAGCGTCATCTTCTATAATTAGAATTTGAAGCTTTTTTTTTAGTCATGTCTAAACAAGAAAAAATGTAGTGTTTTATTAAATATAAATAAGTGAACAGACTGAAAATGATAGTTAGTATGATGATTTAGATGGTTTCATTATTATTTAATGTGAAGAAAGTCAATGTTTTTAGCCGTTATAGAGTTGAGTTTGTATTAAGTTAAATTAAGAAGATGAATGGTAGAGTCAAACGGATAAAGGTAAAATGGCCAACAGTTGCATATTAGTATGATTTAGACTTTAATGCTCTCACTTTAAAAATTAGTTGATGTATTTTAAATAATAACTTGTTAATTATATAATTAACATACGATTGAAAAAAAACATTACCCCTATGTTTTTATTATAGATTGTTATTATTGAGTTGTTTAGGTTTTTTGTGGGTTTTTTTATTTTTTTTAGCTTTAAAAATTTATATAAAGAGCTTAAATTTTGATATATTTATCGAAATTTTATGTTAAAAAAGTTAAAAAATTAAATAATACATGAGATTTTGTTGGTTTCTTGATATTATTTTTTGTAAAAGACTAAATCTTTTAAATTATATTTAATGCGTTATTTGTTAGTAGTTTTTACCCTGTTCTCAACATTAACCTATGGACAACTTAGTAATAAACATTGGTTTCCTCCTCTGCACTCAAGAGGAATAACGACATCTTTAGATCATTATGTTTATCTTTCTACTCCAGAACCAGTACCTTTTCAGGTTGTTGTTACTAACGGAAATGGTGTGGCAGTGCCAGGTTCACCATTTACAATATCTCAAAATAATCCTGTTTATTTTTTAGTAGGAAATGCTCAACCATCGCTCATGTTAGTTGAGAGAGTTGATTTAAATGCTCCTTCAGGAGATAGTGGGCTTATTTTTGAAGGGCCAAATGAGTTTTACGTTACATTCAAAATTGTTAATGCTAACCATGGTGAAATTATAGTTTCAAAGGGGAGGGGAGGTATCGGAACCGATTTTAGATTGGGAAGTGTGCCGCAAACGGCAGATGATACTTTTGCTCGTAGAAATTTTGTTTCTAGTTTTATGGCAACAGAAAATGGCACTACGGTAACTGTTTCAGACTATGACACAGGGGTTACTTTTACTACAGCTACAGGGACTACTGATGTTTCTTCACAAACCTTTAGTTTAGATGCGGGTGAATCTGTTGTGTTATCTGGTTATTCTGATGTCCCTGAAAATTTAACCGGATTTATAGGAGCACGCTTATTATCTAATAAACCTATTGCAGTTAATACTGGTAATATTTTAGGGGGTGTTTCAGATGCTTTTAGCGATATAAATTTAGATCAAATTGTATCTGTAGAACAAATTGGAAATGAATATATTTTTATAAAAGGTAATGGTTCAGGGAATTCAGAATTACCTTTAATTATAGCAACACAAGATAATACAGAGGTTTATATAAATGAGTCTACAACACCATATACTACTTTAGCAAATGCGGGTGATTATGTAACCATTCCTCCTACCTTTTATCAAGGAACAGAGAATGAAAATATGCGTGTTTTAACAGATAAGCCAGTTTATGCCTATCAGATTTTAGCAGGAGTGACAGCAGATAGAAGTACAGGGCTTAATTTTATACCACCTATAAGTTGCTCTTTTCCATCAGTGGTAGATTTAATACCGAGCGTAAATAAACTCAATCCGACTTCAAGTGCGACTTATCCAACTGATTTATTTGTGCTAACTACAGTTGATTCTTATATCTATATAAATGGAGGGCTTACAACAGCTCTCCCAGAGCCTGTTTTAGGAAATCCTAATTGGGTGACCTACAGAATTACAGGATACACTGGAGATGTTAAAGCAGAAGCAACAGGTCCAATGTCTATAGGTGTATTTGGGTCTACGGGAACAATAGGATATGCAGGTCATTATTCTGGTTTTAAAGATCAACCGATTGTAAACCCAGTAGAGGTTTGTCCTGAAGATACCGTTAATCTATTTAATGCTATTATAGGAGATGATGTTCTTGCAGGAGGGACTTGGAGTCCTGTTTTAGCTAGTGGAACAGATGTTTTCGATGCCAGTTTAGATGCTACAGGTGTCTATACGTATACTTTTTCTCAAAGTTGTGGTGATACTGTAATTTTTGTTCATGTAGATCCTCTTTCTGTTCCTATACTAACTAGTGTAGAAGGTAATGGTCCAATATGTTTTGGTGTAGATGCTATTTTTACTCTAGAAGGAACTCCAGAAGGGATTGTTAGCTACAGTATAAATAATGGTGCTGTTGAAACCGTTAATTTAGATGCTACAGGAAATGCAACTATTAACTTAGGAGCTGCAGCTACAGAGCAAGTCATAACATTATCTGAAATTGCACTTTCATCATCAATATGTGCTACTGAACTTAATGAAGTTGAAACAATTGTAATAAATGACGTGCCTGAGTTAACAGCGATTACGAGTGAGGTTTCAATATGCGAAAATGAAGATGCAATTTTTAATTTAGAAGGGACTCCAGATGCTTTAGTTACTTATAGTATAAATTCAGGAGCTAATGAAACTATTCTTTTAGATAGTTCGGGTAATGCTATTATTAATCTAGATGCTGTAACTTTTGATCAAACAATAGAAGTATCGCAAATAGAAATTACATCATCAGGATGTTTTGTTGTGCTTACCGAAACTCAAACAATCAGCGTCAGACCAATACCTACACTAACCAGTTTAACTAATAGTGGTGCAATATGTGAAAATGAAGATGCTATTTTTACTTTAAATGGAACACCAAATTCTACAGTTACTTATACTATTAATGGAGGAGCTGTTCAAACAGCATTATTAGATGCTACAGGAAATGGTACAGTAATATTAACAGGTGTTTTTGAAGATCAGGTTATTGAACTTATCGATATTTCAGCATCTTCAACCTTTGACTGTATAACATCACTTAGTGAAATACAAACAGTGACAGTTATCTCTATTCCAGAAATTGTAATAGAAGGTGGTTCTAATTGTGCAGACCCAGATACAGGGTTATTAACCCAAAGTGTTTTATTAGATTCTGGTATGCAGGGAGACTTATCAAATTATGATTTTAGCTGGTATTTTAATAATAGTTTAATTCCAGGAGCTACAAGTAGTACATATAATGCTGATGAGATAGGAGATTATTATGTTTCTGTTTTTAATACGGTAGTAAATTGCGATAAAACTTCTAATACGGTAAGTGTTGACGAAATCGATGAAGCAACAGATTTTACATATACAGTGTCTAATGCCTTTTCTGATAACCCTACAATAGTTGTTACTGTTGTTGACGGAGACGGTACCTTTTTATATCAATTAGATGATTTAGATTATCAATCATCCAATACGTTTACAAATGTAAGTCCAGGTTTCCATGATGTAACAGTGATCGATGAAGAGGGCTGTACTTATTTAATGAAAGAAGTATTGGTCATAGATTACCCTGTGTTTTTTACCCCCAATATGGATGGCGATAATGATTTTTGGAATATTTATTCGTTAAGAGATCAACCCAATGCTAAAATTTATATTTATAATAGATACGGTAAATTTATAAAATTCCTGACTCCAACAGAAGTAGGATGGGATGGGACTTATAATTCAAAAGCATTACCAACTTCGGATTATTGGTTTAAAGTAGAGTTTGTGGAAAATCAAAAAATCAGAATATTTAAAGCTCATTTTTCTTTAAAGCGATAATATATAAATACATTATAAAATAAAAAAGCTTCATCTTCTACAATAAGAATTTGAAGCTTTTTTTAGTGCTTTATTCTAGTTCTGAATGAAATCTAAATCATAAAAAAGCAATATCAAATAATTGATATTGCTTTTAAGGTTTTATAACAAGAAATAAAATTATTATTTTTTGTTTTTCTTTTGTGCTTTAGCATAGGCACTAGCGTCTTTTGTTACTTTTTCTAAAGTGCCTTCAAAAGATTTTTCAAGAATAACGGTTTGCCCATTTTCCTTGTAAGTCGTTGTTACTTTTGCAGAAGCATTTTCATTTATTGTGCCATCATCATTTGTTTCTACAGTTATAGATCTCATAACTTCAACTTCATTACTTGTTAGACCTAAAGCACTTTCTTCGCTATGACCACCTAGTATAGGAGCAATTACTAAACCAATTAAACAAGTTAGCTTAATTAAAATATTCATTGACGGACCAGAAGTGTCTTTAAAAGGATCTCCAACCGTATCTCCTGTTACTGCCGCTTTATGTGCTTCAGAACCTTTAAAAGTCATTTCTCCATTAATTTCTACACCTGCTTCAAAAGATTTTTTAGCATTATCCCAAGCTCCACCAGCATTGTTTTGGAAAATAGCCCAAAGCACACCAGATACTGTAACACCTGCCATATAACCTCCTAACATTTCTGCTATTAATAATGTATTCATACCAAAAAGCATAGGAACAAAAGCAATGACTAAAGGGAATCCAATAGTTAATAATCCAGGTAACATCATTTCTTTTAAAGATGCTTTTGTTGAGATAGCAACACATTTATCATATTCAGGTTTTCCTGTTCCTTCCATAATTCCTGGAATGTCTCTAAACTGACGACGGACTTCATGTACCATTTCCATTGCAGCTTTACCAACAGCGTTCATTGCTAGGGCAGAGAATACTACCGGCACCATTCCTCCAACAAATAACATGGATAGTACAGGTGCTTTAAAGATGTTAATTCCATCGATACCTGTAAACGTTACATAAGCCGCAAATAAAGCTAATGATGTTAGTGCAGCAGAAGCGATAGCAAAACCTTTTCCTGTTGCTGCTGTTGTATTACCAACTGTGTCTAAAATATCAGTTCGTTCTCTTACAATAGGTTCTTGTTCACTCATTTCTGCAATACCACCTGCATTATCAGATATTGGTCCAAAAGCATCAATGGCTAATTGCATAGCGGTTGTTGCCATCATTGCAGAAGCAGCTAATGCTACTCCATAAAAACCAGCAAACTCATATGATGCCCAAATGGCAGCAGCAAATAATAATACAGAAGGAAATGTAGAAATCATACCAGTTGCCAAACCTGCTATAATATTTGTCCCTGCTCCAGTAGATGATTGATGTACTATTTTTAAAATTGGATTTTTCCCTAATCCTGTATAATATTCAGTAACTGAAGAAATAACGGCACCTACAACTAAACCAACTAGTGTAGCATAGAACACACGCATTGCAGATATTTCAACTAAGCCTTCACCAAAGAAATGCATTTGCATTGTTTCTGGTAACATCCAATTTACTAAGACAAAACTAGAAATTGCAACTAAAACTATTGAGGTCCAGTTACCAATATTTAAAGCACCCATAACTTGGTCTTCTTTAGCATCATTATTTTTTATTTTCACTAGCATAGTTCCAATGATAGAAATAATGATTCCGACACCTGCAATAGACATTGGTAATAGAATTGGTCCAATACCTCCAAAAGCATCAGAAATTGATCCTCCCATATCTTTAATAATGTAATTACCAAGAACCATTGCAGCTAAAACCGTTGCAACGTAAGAGCCAAATAAATCAGCACCCATACCAGCGACATCTCCCACATTGTCACCCACATTATCTGCTATAGTTGCAGGATTACGAGGATCATCTTCAGGGATTCCTGCTTCAACTTTACCAACTAAATCGGCTCCTACATCGGCTGCTTTAGTATAAATTCCACCACCAACTCTTGCAAATAAAGCAATGGATTCAGCTCCTAAAGAGAATCCAGCTAAGGTTTCTAACACAATAGTCATGTCCATAGTGTTTGTCCATTCACTTCCCATAAAAAACCAGAAGAAGAAAATAAAGAAAGCAGTTAAACCAAGTACGGCTAAACCTGCAACACCAAGTCCCATAACAGTTCCTCCTCCAAAAGAGATTTTAAGCGCATTTGGTAAGCTTGTACGTGCAGCTTGTGTTGTTCTTACATTTGTTTTTGTGGCAATCTTCATTCCTATGTTTCCGGCGAAAGCAGAGAATACAGCACCGAAAATAAAAGCAACTATAATTAACCAATGTGTTGTTGGTACTATAAAAGAAACGATTGCTAATAGTATAGAGACTATTAAAACAAATACAGCGAGTAATTTGTACTCAGCATTTAAGAACGCTAATGCACCTTCGTAGATGTGATCTGAAATTTCTTTCATTTTACCATCTCCTGCGTCTTGTTTCATTACCCAGGTTTTTTTTACAAGCATGTAAATTAAACCTATAATAGCCAAAGTAATTGGCATATAAATCATCATTGATCCCATGTTAAATTATTTAGTATTAATTAATTTTTAGCATAGTAAATATAATGAAAATGAAAATATTTTTTACGAAAAAAGCAATATCAATTGCTTAATATTGCTTTTTTAATATTTAAATAATGATATAATCTGAATTCCTAAATTTAGGATCTTAGATTAAATTGTGAAAGTGCGTTTCTTTTTATGTTCGCTTTCATCATAACGTTCTATACATTCATGATAAATTTTAACAGCTTCTACAGCATCTCCCCAACCACCTACATCAACTTTCTTTTTTTCTAAGTCTTTGTATACACGGAAAAAGTGTTCAATTTCTTTTAATCTATGTGGGTTTAAATCACTAATGTCCCTGTTATTGCTCCAAATTGGATCTGAAACTGGTACACAAATAATTTTTTCATCTGGGCCTTTTTCATCAGTCATATGGAAAACACCAATAGGTCTAACTTCCATAACAACCATTGGGTATGTTGGTTGGTGACCTAAAACCAAGACATCTAAAGGGTCACTATCTAAGGCTAATGTTTCAGGTATAAAACCATAATCACCAGGATACATCATAGATGAAAAAAGCATACGGTCAAACCTAATTTTGTGTAAAGTAAAATCGTATTCATATTTATTACGGCTTCCTTTAGGTATTTCAATTAATACATCGAAAGTTAAATCTTCTTCTAATTCTGACATGTTTTATATTGGATTTAGAATTCTATTATGCATAGAACTCTTATTATATTCTTAATTAAACAAAAGTATAACAAAGATAATATATTGTACGAGTTAGACAATTAATTTATTTGAGTTTACTTAAGTGAAAATTTAATGTTTTTTTCTTTTATGATTTAGGTTTGTATAAAAATGTCGACTTAAGAAATAAATAACGTTAAGTTGAAACTAATTTAATTGCTCATTATGTTAATATCCTAATTAACTATAGTGTGCTTTTCTTGTTGAAATAGTTTCACTAATTTCGTTTTACCTATGGTGTACAATATGATGATTCAAATTGTATTTAACTAAAAATAGCTATTTAAGTATGAATTCGGATTTAATAAAAGTCATCAATCAGCATAAAGAAACAATTAAAGTTTCTATGACTTTAAAAGAGGACTCACAACGCTTTACAAAACTACTTTTTAAGGCCTTTTATGATTGTGATACTAATGCCGAAGAAGCATTAATAGAATTAGAATCTTTGTTTATTACAATTAGAAATAATGCATGTCCTGAAATTAAAGATTTGCCTTGTAAACTTTGGGGTGATTTTAAAGACAAAATTCCTGATTTATATTCTAGTTTAAAGAAGGATGCAGAAGCTATATTTAATAATGATCCGGCATCACAATCAATTGAAGAAATATACCTTGCTTATCCAGGCTTTTTTGCAATTTCAATTTATAGAATGGCGAGAGTGTTTTATAAACTGAATTTACCCTTAATCCCTAGGTTAATGACAGAATATGCACATTCAATTACGGGTATAGACATACATCCAGGAGCCGACATAGGTGCTTCATTTTTTATAGATCACGGTACGGGAGTGGTTATTGGTGAAACAACAGAAATTTATAATAATGTTAAGGTATACCAAGGGGTTACTTTGGGAGCTTTAACGGTGAAAAAAGAATATCAAGACACAAAACGTCATCCCACAATTAAACAAAATGTTACTATCTATGCTAATGCAACCATTTTAGGTGGTGATACCGTTATTGGTGAAAATAGTGTGATTGGTGGTAATACTTGGTTAACAGAATCTGTTCCTGAGAATTCTATTGTAACACATAATCATCAGGTTGAAATTTTTTCAAAAACAAAGAAATAACATGAATAAGACCTTAATAGATCAAATAGGAAATACACCGATTGTTAAGTCAATAGCTTTAAATACGAATCCTAATGTTAGTTTGTATTTTAAACTTGAAGGAAATAACCCTGGAGGTAGTGTTAAAGATAGAGCAGCTTACAATATGATTAAAAGTGCTCTTGATTCAAATAAAATTGATAGATCTTCAAAATTAATTGAAGCTACAAGTGGTAATACAGGGATTGCTCTAGCGATGATTGCTAGTCTTTTTAAGTTGAATATAGAACTTGTTATGCCTGAAACAGCAACAAAAGAGCGTGTGCAAACGATGCGTGCTTATGGAGCTACTGTTACTTTAGATCCCAATGGAATTGAAGGTGCTAGAGATTATGCGGCTAATAAAGTTGAAAAGGAAGGTTATTTTTCATTTAATCAGTTTGCTAATGATGACAATTGGAAAGCGCATTATAAAACAACAGGTCCTGAAATATGGAGAGATACTGAAGGAACTATAACTCATTTTGTATCTTCTATGGGTACAACAGGAACCATAATGGGGACTTCAACTTATTTGAAAGAACAAAATTCAGAAATAAAAATAGTAGGAGTGCAACCAACAGAAGGTTCAAAAATACCAGGTATTAGAAAATGGCCTTTAGAATATTTGCCTAAAATATTTGATGCCTCAAAAGTAGATCAAACCATAGAAGTCAGTAAAGATGAAGCTATGCAAATGACTAGAAGATTAGCTAAAGAAGAAGGTATATTAGCAGGGATGAGTAGTGGAGGAGCTACAGCTGCAGCTTTAAAATTGGTTAATGAATTAGAAAGCGGAATTGTAGTTTGTATTATTTGCGACCGTGGAGATCGCTATTTGTCTTCAGACTTATTTGAATAAGCCATTAAAAGTATTATGCAAAAAAAACGATTTACTTAATTGTAAATCGTTTTTTTGTTAAAAATAAAAGCCAAAACTACCAGTAACACCAAAAGCTCTTGCGTCTGGTCGGTCTAAATAGTTACCTTTAAAGTTGAAGTCTAATCTTAATATTTTAAAAATATTAGCAACACCAAAGCTATATTCGTAATACATACGTGTATTTGGTGAAACTAATGGAATTTCCATTGGATTACCTGTGCTGTTTAAAGCAATGTTTTCATCAGAAAGCTCTCCCCAAACTCCTCTTAAGCCTAAAATAGCTCTTAAGTTATATTTCTTTAAGAACGGAATACGAGAGAAAATACGTCCGTTAAAATTGTGCTCTAAATGTACCGAACTATAAGTATCGGTAACAAATTCGTAATAATCTAATTGTGTAAACGTATTGTATATTGAAAAATACGATTGGTTACCAGGAACAATACTTAGCAATCCAAGAGGTACTTCTCCAAAAGTTTTACCCAATTCTACAGAGGTTACTAATCTTCCAAATCCACCTACTTGCCAAGGCTGTATATAAGAAAACTGTAATTTAGTATAATCAAAATCACTATTAAACCAATCTTGATTACCATAGCTCACTTGAGTAAATAGTCTTGCAAAATCATCATTTTTATTTTGACGTTCTACACCAAAACCAGTCATTTGACGTTTAGGGAAATAACCTAAAGAAAATCGGGTTTCAAATTGATTAACTTCGGTAGCTATTCCAGTAGAAGATTCAGGGTCGTTGTAATCTAAACTAAATGTTTGTGAGGCAGAACTTAAAGTTCTAAAGCTACCATCTACACGGACTTCAAAATTACGTAGAGGTTCTATTGAGGCGCCAAAATTTGTAAGAGTAATATTTGAAAGCTTGTCATTAGTCCCGGTGCCAATAACAGCAGAAGAAGCTAAACTACGACCTAAAACATCTGAAGAGCTTGTTAAGCTAGCTCCTATCTGCTCTACATCTCTCCTGTTACCTCCAAATACGGTAAGTCTACTGCGTTTATCTAATAACCATTTACCAGAAACACCATATTTAAACTTATCATCTTTAAAACCGTATGCTAAAAAGCCTTCGATTCTCCATAAATCGTTTGGTCCAAAATAAGTTCTTCCTCCTCCTCTTAATCTAACGCCTTCAACTTCATTATAACCAAATGTTGAAAAAATAGGACCATAGTCTAAGTTCGCACTAGTAAACTCAACATAACCTGAAGCAAGGATGCTACCAAGGTTGTATAAACGTTTAAATTTCTTAACCGTTTTTAGGGTGTCCAACATCTTATAAATACCTTTTTCGTCTTTGCTTAAAGCTTCAAGTCTATTGGTTTGCCAAAAATTATCTTCTCTGTTGTATACGTCTTCATCATAATTATATACAACCTTGTCATAAGACTTTGGGTCTTTGGGTTGGTTAAACTTATAATTATCATAAATGGTGGTTCGTTTTCCATATAGACCTCTAGATTCTTCTTTTTTATTCACAGAGAAGTCTGAAAGAAAATAGTCGCGTTTAATTAGAAATACAGAATCGTTTAAAACTTCAAATTCTTGTTCAATATAAATTTCTTTAACCCAGTTTATATTTGCGCTTTTTGAAGCTTGAAGATTAATTTCTTTTATAGCATAAGTAGAGTCGTTAACCCAAAAATCACCTTTAAAGGTTAATTCATTTTTTCGTCTTGGGTAATAAATAATATTATAACACCATTTATCTCCTATGTACGCGCTATCAGATAAAACGTAGTTGTAAGTTTGAATGCCTGTTCTACTCAAAGGGCTAACAAAACTTTTGTCGAAGAACTTTAGGTAATTATCATAAACGTTGTATTCTGAGTATAAATCGTCTATAAAATCAATAATCATTTGATTGTTACTAAAACCAGAGTTTTTATTACCAATTAATTCTTCGTGATTTTTATTAAGATTATTATCTCCTGATATTTTCTTTACAGATTCATTTAGAAATATAGGTAAATAGGTTTTTCCTGTAACATTAGAAGTATCAACTTCTTCAAATACAAATTCCATTCCTTTAAAAAGTTTACTTTTTATCAGAGCGCTGTCAATTGTGTTTAGGTCAAATTCTACTTTTTCGTATTGGTCGTATTCATATTGATTAAATTGGTTTAACCCATTTTTTCTTTTACGTTCCCAAATCTTTTTTAGAATTCTAATGGCAGGATTTTCGGAAGCTTTTTTAGATTGTTTTCCGGTAACAATAAGTACTTCGTCTAGTGTAGATGTTTCTTCTTTAAGTATAAAATTTAAGTCGTAATTAACACGTTTGGTTAATGGAATTTCTAAGACTTCAAAGCCAACGAATGAAACGGTTAAAGTATTCCAGTTATCTTCAGATTCTAAATAGAATTTACCATCTTCATTTGTAATTGTACCTTCCGTTGAGCCAGAAAATAAAACATTAGCAAAAGGAATAGGTGAGTTGTTTTCATCGTAGACGTGACCGCTTACTTTGGTCTGTGCCAATGCAGATAAAAATCCAAAAACGAAAAAAGATATAAATAGTTTTAATTTCATATTAAAAAAAAATAAACTTCATCAACAACCATGCTAAACTAAGCTTGAGGGTCGCCAATGAAGTTTATTAAACGCAGAAAACTGCAATTTATTTGTACATAACCTTTTTTACTGCTTTAACAACACTGTCACTGTTAGGTAACCATTCTGCTAATAATACAGGTGAATAAGGCGCAGGTGTATCTGCTGTATTTATTTTTACAATTGGAGCATCTAAGTAATCAAAAGCTTCAGATTGCACAATATATGTAATTTCTGTCGAAACATTTCCAAAAGGCCAAGCTTCTTCTAAAATAACAAGACGATTTGTTTTCTTAACAGACTTTAAAACAGCTTCTTTATCTAATGGACGTACTGTACGTAAATCTATGATCTCGCAAGAAATTCCTTCTTTAGCTAATTCATCTGCAGCTTTATAAGCTTCTTTGATAATTTTACCAAAAGATACGATAGTTACATCAGTACCTTCACGTTTAATTTCAGCAACACCAATAGGTAAAGTGTATTCTCCTTCTGGTACTTCTCCTTTATCACCATACATTTGTTCACTTTCCATAAAGATAACAGGATCATTATCTCTAATAGCAGATTTTAATAAACCTTTTGCGTCATAAGGATTAGAAGGTACTATTACTTTTAAACCTGGTGTGTTTGCGAACCAATTTTCTAAAGCTTGTGAGTGTGTTGCTCCTAATTGACCAGCAGAAGCTGTTGGGCCTCTAAATACGATAGGACAGTTAAATTGTCCACCAGACATTTGTCTGATTTTTGCTGCATTATTTATAATTTGGTCAATACCAACTAGAGAGAAGTTAAACGTCATGTATTCTACAATAGGACGATTACCTGTCATTGTAGATCCGATTGCTATACCTGCAAAACCAAGCTCTGCAATTGGTGTATCAATTACACGTTTTGCACCAAACTCGTCTAACATTCCTTTTGATGCTTTATAAGCACCATTATATTCTGCTACTTCTTCGCCCATAAGATAAACACTCTCATCTCTGCGCATTTCTTCGCTCATGGCTTCACAAATTGCTTCTCTAAATTGAATTGTCTTCATTTTTCTATTTTTAAACGTCTAGCAAAAATAATAATTATGGATATAAAATACCATTAAAAGTAGAGTGAAAAATGAATTTATTTTCATTTTAGAATTGTGATTGTTTTATAGCTGTATAATAAAGAGAGTGTTAAAAGTGTAATGGTTTGCATATTAGATGTTTATAGTCTTGTTTTTTTATTGTTAAGCAAAGTTTATTTTGGGGTAAAGTGGCCAAATTGCTAATTATATATTGAAAAATATTTTTACATTGACTCAAAAATCCTGATATGTGAATATTTTGGACCTTTCAGATCAATATTTTTATTTTTTTTTGAGGGTTATTGATCATATTATTTCTTTTTATAAACTTTGGTTGAAACATTATTATTAATGTACTAGTCTTTAATATAACTATTGTTTATCTTAACTTATTAGATTTTGAAGGTATTCTAGATTTTGAGAATGATTTTTTTTGTTCTTAAAATGCTAGGGGATTATACACTGAAATTCTTTTATTAGGATCTTAGTCTATGTAATTAACAATAAAATCTTAAATTTTTATTAATTTAACATTTTATTGAGTTGAAAATGATTTTATGAAAATTTTATTATGCGCGCATAGTAAAAATCCGAATTATTATTTTTATATTCGTAATCGAGAAAAAGACGTTTAAAATAAAATTATTTTATATGAAGATATTAGTATGTATTAGTCATGTACCTGATACAACATCAAAGATTAATTTCACAGAAGGAGATAGTAGATTTGATACTACAGGGGTTCAATTTGTAATTAACCCTAATGATGAGTTTGGTTTAACACGTGCTATGTGGTTTAAAGAAAAACAAGGAGCAAGTGTAGATGTTGTTAATGTTGGTGGTCCAGAAACGGAACCTACATTAAGAAAAGCTTTAGCTATTGGAGCAGATTCTGCAATTAGAGTTAATACAGAAGCTACTGATGGTTTTGCTGTAGCGAAACAATTAGCAAAAGTAGCTCAAGACGGAGGTTATGATTTAGTTATAGCAGGTAGAGAATCTATTGATTATAACGGAGCTATGGTTCCTGGAATGTTAGCAGCAATAATCGATGCAAATTTTGTGAGTAATTGTATCAGTTTAGAAATTGACGGAACTAATGCAAAAGCGGTTAGAGAAATTGATGGCGGAAAAGAAACAGTAAGTACAATGTTACCTTTAGTTATAGGAGGTCAAAAAGGTTTGGTTGAAGAAAGTGATCTTCGTATTCCTAATATGAGAGGGATTATGATGGCGCGTAAAAAACCATTAACGGTTGTAGAACCAATTGATGTTAGTGCAGAAACTAAAGCTGTAAGTTTTATTAAGCCTATAGCTAAAAGTGAAGTGATATTAGTAGATGCAGATAATATAGATGAGTTGGTAAACTTACTTCATAACGAAGCTAAAGTAATTTAATCTATAGTTGCACTACCAGCATTGGTTAAGTATTTAACGAATGCTATTTTAAAAATTAATAATAACAAAATAGATTCTTGCTTTGGCAAGAATGACAAAAATCAAATTTTATGTCAATTCTAGTATATACAGAGTCCGAAAACGGAAAATTTAAAAAAGCGGCTTTAGAAGTCGTTTCATATGCAAAAGCTATTGCAGACCAAATGGGAACATCGGTTACTGCTATAGCTGTAAATGCAGATAATACAGAAGCATTAGGTAATTACGGAGCCTCTAAAGTTCTTTTAATTAAAGATGAATCGTTAAAAGCTTTTAATGTTAAAAAATATACAGCAATTGTTGAGAGTGCTGCTAAAAATGAAGATGCTAAAGTTGTTGTTTTAAGCTCTAGTGCTGATAGCAAATATCTAGCACCTATGTTAGCAGTCGCTTTAGAAGCCGGTTATGTTTCTAATGTTATAGAAGCTCCTTCTGGCGTTTCTCCTTTTACAGTTAAGCGTTCAGCTTTTACAAATAAAGCATTTGCTAACACAGAAATCAATACTGATGTGAAAATTGTTGGTTTATCTAATAATTCATTCGGGTTAGTTGAAACTGGAGGAAGTGCATCTGTTGAAGATTTTTCTCCTGCAATACCAGATTCTGGGATTACAGTTGAGTCGGTAGACAAAGCGACAGATAAAGTGAGTATTGCTGATGCAGAAATTGTTGTTTCGGGAGGAAGAGGACTTAAAGGTCCAGAAAACTGGGGAATGATTGAAGAATTAGCTGAGGTTTTAGGAGCTGCAACGGCATGTTCTAAACCGGTTTCAGATTTAGGATGGAGACCACATAGTGAACACGTTGGGCAAACAGGAAAACCTGTAGCTTCAAACTTATATATTGCTATTGGGATTTCTGGTGCAATTCAACATTTAGCAGGTATTAACTCTTCAAAAGTAAAAGTGGTAATTAATACAGATCCAGAAGCACCTTTCTTTAAGGCAGCTGATTACGGAATTGTTGGAGATGCATTTGAGGTTGTTCCTAAATTAATTGAAAAATTAAAAGTTTTTAAAGCTGCAAATGCATAATTTTATGACCTTTTAATATTCAGCATTTTATGTGTGAGAATTAAAAGATATTAATAAGGACTGTTTAAATTTAGACCTTACTTTTGTATCCGTTTTTTATCAGAAGTAACAGGGAAATTCATCAAATCTGCTTAAAGCAGTTGGTAAAGTCCAAATTTAAACAGTTCTTTGTGTTTTATAAATTATGAGTTTAGTTCGTTTAAATATCAAAGGCATATCGTATAGTCAAACCCAAAATGGTGCCTACGCTTTAATACTTAATGAGGTAGATGGTGACCGAAAATTGCCAATAGTTATAGGTGCTTTTGAAGCGCAATCTATTGCTATTGCTTTAGAAAAGGAAATCCGACCTCCGCGTCCCCTTACTCACGATTTATTTAAAAACTTTGCAGACAGATTCGATATTACGGTTAAACAAGTCATTATCCATAAGTTGGTTGATGGCGTTTTCTACTCTAGCCTAATTTGCGAACGCGATAAGATCGAAGAAATTATCGATGCCAGAACTAGCGATGCTATCGCTTTGGCTTTACGTTTTCAATCTCCAATTTTTACTTACAAAAATATTTTAGATAAAGCAGGTATCTATCTTAAAGTCAACCCTAAAAAGGAAGATGAAGAAGATCAAGACAGTATTCTAATGGATGAGCTTATTATTGAAGAAATTGAATCTTCTTCAGAAGAGCAAGGTGGTTATCAAAATAAATCTCTTTCAGATCTTAATACTCTCTTAGAAGAAGCCGTAAATAATGAGGATTACGAAATGGCTGCCAAAATTAGAGATGAAATTTCTAAACGCTAACTAAATACTTATTATTTATGAATTATTTTTTCAAGGCAATTTTTGCTATATTTCTTGGATTTTCATCAATAACAGCACAAGAACTTGAAAAAACATGGGAGCTAAATGCTTCTGAAAGTATTTACAATACTTTAGATTTTCAAAACGGTGAATTCAATTTTTCTTCTGATACCGATAATTCGCTTGATGGAAATTACATGTTTCAAAATGATTTATTGGTACTGTATCATAATGATTCTCTTAATTCAATTAAAAGATATAAAATTACAGAACTAACAGATTCTACCTTGGTTTTAAAAGGGAGGAAGATGAGTTTCAACTTGGTTTCAAAACCAGAAGAAATTACTGTAGAGCAAGAAGGTACTTTTACAGAAATTATACCAAATCAAGGATTTTCATTTACAAGCTTATGGAGAGGTCTTTTAGGTATGGTTTCTTTAATCTTTATCGCTTTTCTATTCAGTAGCAACCGTAAAGCAATTAATTGGAAAACGGTTGGAATAGGCTTACTTTTTCAACTTGTTATCGCCATTGGTGTTTTAAAAATAGACTTTATTAAAACCGCTTTCGAGGTTGTGGGACAAGGATTTATTGCAATTCTAGGATTTACACAAGCAGGAAGTGAGTTTTTATTTGGAGGGATGCTAGATATTAAGTCTTTCGGATTCATTTTCGCTTTCCAAGTATTACCAACAATTATATTCTTTTCTGCCTTGACCTCTGTTTTATTCTATTTAGGATTGATTCAGAAAGTTGTAAAAGGTATGGGGTGGTTACTCTCTAAGTTTTTAGGCATTTCTGGTGCAGAAAGTTTAAGTGTGGCTGGTAATATCTTCTTAGGTCAAACCGAAGCGCCATTACTTATTAAGGCGTATTTAGAAAAAATGAATAAGTCAGAGATTCTTCTCGTAATGATAGGAGGTATGGCAACTGTTGCAGGTGCTGTTTTAGCCGCTTACATTGGATTTTTAGGAGGAGAAGATGAAGCTTTACAGTTGTTTTATGCAAAACATTTGTTGGCCGCTTCAGTTATGGCAGCACCAGGAGCGATTGTAATTTCAAAAATATTATTTCCTCAAACCGAAGATATTAATACTGAAGTTGAAGTTTCTCAAGAAAAAATTGGTTCTAATATTTTAGAAGCTATAGCTAACGGAACTACAGAGGGATTAAAATTAGCTGTTAATGTAGGAGCAATGCTCTTAGTTTTTGTAGCTTTTATTGCTATGATAAATGGAATTTTAGGGGGGGTAGCTGGATTTGATGGTTTTAAGATTGCTGCTTTAAATATTGATTGGAGTTTTACATCGCTTAATGAAATTATTGCAACAAACACACCTTACGAAAGTTTATCCTTAGAGTTTATATTGGGTTATTTATTTGCACCTTTAATGTGGTTAATTGGTGTGGCTTCTGAAGATATGGCGTTAATGGGACAGTTATTAGGAATAAAATTAGCTGCAAGTGAATTTATAGGCTATATACAATTAGCGGATTTAAAGAATGTGGCGAATGCGACACATCTTACATATGAGAAGTCAATTATTATGGCAACTTATATGCTTTGTGGTTTTGCTAATTTTGCTTCAATAGGAATTCAAATAGGTGGAATTGGTTCTTTAGCACCAGGGCAACGTACACAGTTATCTAAATTTGGAATGAAAGCTTTAATAGGAGGAACTATTGCTTCTTTAATTTCTGCGACTATTGCAGGTATGATTATTGGGTAATTCAACAAGAATAAATTTTAGATTATAAAAATACTTAAAGCATCAGATATTACATTTGATGCTTTTTTTCTTTATTTTCGCTTCAAGTCTTGCTGATAAATTAATCAGCATATATTCCTAAATTTAAGTTTAATTAAAAGAGATTCCTGTTTTTGCAGGAAATTTTATGAAACAATATCACGACTTAGTAAAACATATTTTAGCTGAAGGAAACGAAAAAGGAGATCGTACAGGTACAGGTACAAAAAGTGTATTTGGTTATCAAATGCGCTTCGATTTAAGTGAAGGTTTTCCAATGGTTACAACCAAGAAATTGCATTTAAAGTCTATTATTTATGAATTACTTTGGTTCTTAAAAGGCGATACTAATATTGATTACCTTACTGAGAACGGAGTAAAAATATGGAACGATTGGGCTGATGAAAATGGTGATTTGGGACCTGTTTATGGTCATCAATGGCGTAATTGGGCAAGTGAAGATATTGACCAGATTAAAGAAGTTATTCAAACTCTAAAGAATAATCCTAATAGTAGAAGAATGTTGGTTTCAGCATGGAATCCTTCAGTATTACCAGATACTTCAAAATCATTTTCAGAGAATGTAGCTAACGGAAAAGCAGCATTACCGCCGTGTCATGCGTTTTTTCAATTTTATGTTGCTGATGGTAAATTATCTTGTCAACTCTATCAGCGTAGTGCTGATACATTTTTAGGTGTGCCGTTTAATATTGCGTCTTATGCATTGTTCACTATGATGATGGCACAGGTTTGTGGTTATGAAGCAGGAGACTTTATTCATACATTTGGAGATGCTCATATTTATAATAATCACAAAGAGCAGTTAGAATTACAACTCTCTAGAGAGCTTAGACCTTTACCAAAAATGATTTTAAATCCAGAGGTAAAAAATATTTTCGATTTTAAATTTGAAGATTTTACGCTTGAAGGTTATAGTCCTCATCCACATATTAAGGGTAAAGTGGCTGTTTAAATTTGATTTATGAAGTTATCAGAATTATTTACGATTATATTTTTAATATTAATGCAGTTTAGTTGGGCACAAACAGATCCTATTAAAAATGTTTATAATAGACCTTATGTTATTTTTGATGGTTGCGATACAGCTGAAGACAAAGAAAAATGCTATGAGATAAATCTTCAGGAACTTATAGGAAAACAATTGAATCATAAATTTTTTAAAGATTCTATTTTTTATTTAGCTAAAAGAGATACAATTGCAGTACCTATAAATATTCTTTATGATGAATTTGGAGTTATAGTAAAAGATTACTCCTTAGTAACAAATCCTAACACGGAATCTAAACAGAGTTATGAAGGCTTATTGGATTCAATTCCTAGGGTGAAACCCGTTTTGGATACCTATAATAAAGGTGTAGCAATAAATATAAGTAGCATATTTGGTTATTTTCTAGATAGAACTAAAGATTCAATTATGCCTTTAGTAGGCTATGAACCAAAGATAATTCCATTTTCAATAATAGAAAAAGCACCAGTTTATAAAGGATGTGATAGAAAATTAAATAATAAAGATCTTTTAAAATGTATGAATAGTGAGATCTATAAATTAATTTCAAATAATTTTAATATAAATCTAGCAAGTAAATTAGGTCTTTCTGAAGGGCTAAAACGTATTTACGTAACATTTAATGTCAATAAAAAAGGAAAGGTTTCAGATATAAGAGCAAGAGGACCACACCCCGATTTAGAAGCAGAAGCTATTCGTGTAATAAACAAAATACCTAAGTTAAAGAGACCAGGTTATTTTAAAAAGAAACCAGTAAAAGTTCCTTACTCTTTGCCTATTGTTTTTAGCGTAACTGAGTAAACAAAAAAAAGCATCTCTAAATTATAGAGATGCTTTTTTGTTTTATGATAAAGGTCTTATAATTTAATAATGCCATTTTCAGCACCAGCAAACTCATTCCAAGCAAACTCATCAGCTTCCTCATCATTAATGTAAGATTCTCCATCTACAAGATACCTAAATTCATAAGAATTATCACTTGCCAGATCTACAGTCCCTTTAAAAGAGCCATTTTTTAATTTCTTTAATTGATTTGCTTCGGTATTCCACTCGTTAAAGTTTCCTACTACAGCTACATTTTCAGCTTCTTTTGCAGTAATCGTAAAGGTTACTTTACAAACAGGCTTAGTTTTTAAAAATTGTTTTTTGATTGCCATAATAATAAGTTTGAACAATTAAATATAAAACAAAAAGATGAAAGATTGTATTATAGAAATACATTTAATTGTCTAAAAAACAATCATTTATTGATTTATTAATTTTGTAACCATTTTATCTTTAACTATGTAAAATTTAGTTGTGTATTTTAGAATCTTAGTAATAATCATTTGTCTTATTATTTTGATTTTCATTATTGTATTATAGATTTCTAAATAAAATCAAAAGGATATAAATCATATAAACATATTATCAAAAAAAAAGTATCTTTATCTTATTAAATCACAATTATGTTTGGCAGTAAAAAACAAGTTTCTACAATAGATAAAGATCAATTAGAGTTGATTGAAAACGCTCAGAAGCGTATCAAGCAAAAGAAACGTCTTTATATTCATTTTGTTATTTTTTTAATAGGTGCAGTTTTTTTAATTATAGCTAATACAGTTTTAGGGATTAAAAAAGATTTTACTATCGCTGGCATTGATTGGTTTGTTTATGCCATATTAGCTTGGTTATTCTTATTTATCTATCACTTTGTAAGTGTATTTATTACTCATAAATTTATGGGTAAAGATTGGGAGAAGCATCAGCTAGAAAAATTAGTAAACCTGCAAGAAGTGCGTATTGATAAATTAAAGCAGAATCTTATTAAAGAAGATACTAAGAAGGTAATTCCTGAGGTATCTAATGAAACAAAAGAAACACCTCAAGTTATAAAAAAAAAAAGAACATCTGAGTTAACCATAATTGTAGCAGAAGGTGAAGACAATGCAATAGGGAAAGACAATGATTTAATTTGGCATTTAAGCGATGATTTAAAACATTTTAAATCGATTACTAATGGTCATTATATTATTATGGGGCGTAAGACTTTTGAGAGCTTTCCTAAACCTTTGCCTAATAGAACGCATGTTGTAATAACAAGACAGAAAGATTATAAAGTACCTGCAGGTGTTATAGTTGTAAATTCATTAAATGATGCTATTGATGCTGCTAGATTTGATAAACAACCTTTTGTAATTGGTGGCGGTGAAATTTATAAGCAAGCTTTACCTTTTGTAGATAAATTAGAAATTACTAGAGTACATGCAACTTTTGAAAATGCAGATACATTTTTCCCTAAAATAGACGAAACTAGATGGAGGGAAGTAAGTAGAACAACTCATGAAGCAGATGATAAGCATAAGTATTCTTTTTCATTTATTACATATTTAAAAATGACTTAGAAATCTATTCGATATTAATTAAAACTAAAAACACCCTAACTAAAAAAGTTAGGGTGTTTTTATTATTTGTAATATTTAAGTTTTATTAAATATTGAAAGCTTCTTTTACTTTATCAACATAATCTAATTTTTCCCAAGTAAATAACTCTACTTCTAAAGTTTTAGAATCAGCATTCGGTAAGTAAAAAGTTTTACTCACGGTTTCGTTTTTTCTTCCCATATGACCGTATGCAGCAGTTTCACTATACATTGGCTGACGTAGTTTTAAACGTGCTTCTATAGCAGCTGGTTTCATGTCAAAAAGTGTTTGAACTGTTTTAGCAATCTCACCATCTGTTAAATTAAAATGACAAGTTCCATAAGTATCAATAAATATACCCATTGGTTCAGCAACCCCAATTGCATAAGATACTTGTACTAAAATTTGATCACACAAACCAGCAGCAACTAAATTTTTAGCAATATGTCTTGTTGCATATGCAGCACTTCTATCTACTTTACTTGGATCTTTACCAGAGAAAGCACCACCACCATGTGCACCTTTTCCTCCGTAAGTATCAACAATAATCTTACGACCTGTTAATCCTGTATCACCATGAGGTCCTCCAATTACAAATTTACCTGTTGGATTAATGTGATAAGTAATATCATCATTAAACAATTCTTGAATATGTTCTGGTAATTTAGCAATGACTCTAGGGATTAATATCTCAATGATATCTTTTCTAATTTTAGCTAACATAGCTTCATCAGCATCAAAATCATCATGTTGTGTAGAAACAACAATAGCATCTACACGTTGTGGTACATTATCATCACTATACTCAATAGTAACCTGACTTTTAGAATCTGGTCTTAAGTACGTGATATCTTTATTTTCACGACGTAATTCAGCTAATTCTTTTAAAATTCGGTGCGATAAATCCAATGCTAAAGGCATAAAATTTTCGGTTTCATTAGTTGCATAACCAAACATCATTCCTTGGTCACCTGCACCTTGCTCTTCTTTTGATGCTCTAACAACACCTTGGCTAATTTCTTCAGATTGTTCGTGGATTGCAGATAAAACACCACAAGAATTTCCATCAAACATATAAGCACTTTTTGTATAGCCTATTTTGTTTATAGTGTCTCTTGCTATTTTTTGTACATCAAGATATGTATTAGACTTTACTTCACCCGCAAGTACAACCTGACCTGTCGTGACTAAAGTTTCACATGCTACTTTAGCTTCCTTATCAAAGGCTAAAAAATTGTCTATTAGAGCATCGCTTATTTGGTCCGCTACTTTGTCTGGGTGTCCTTCCGAAACACTTTCAGAAGTAAATAAATATGGCATAAATTCTATTATTTAGAATAATAATTCAGTTATAGAAAAACTTTTCGATTACAAGGTCGCTAGAGAAGTAGAAAACTTACTGCTTTAGCATTTTTTATTCTGAATTTAATTCAGAATCTGTTCTTAATGAACAGGTACTGAAATGGTTTCAGCACTAGAGGTTGCAATCAGACAAATTTTTCCTCTTATAATTCTCGGCAAAAGTACGTATTAATATCAACACAAAAAATCTTATAGTCTAAAGAAAATCTTAAAATTATTAATTGTGAGTTCTTTAGTTTTTTTTGATGATTAAAAAATCCTTAGATTTACACTATGCTTTCAAAGAAAACAAAATACGGAATTAAGGCGTTAGTGCATTTGGCTAGACAAGAAGATCGTAAGCCCGTGCAGATTTCTACAATTTCTAAAACTGAAAATATCTCTCAAAAATTTCTTGAAAGTATCTTATTAACCTTACGAAAAAATGGAATGTTAGGATCTAAAAAGGGTAAAGGCGGTGGCTATTATCTTTTAAGAGATCCAAAAGAAATTCCTATGACTACAGTGATGCGCTTACTTGAAGGTCCTATTGCTATGGTGCCTTGTGTAAGTTTAAATTTTTATGAAAAATGTGCTGATTGTCCTGATGAAGCAACTTGTGCGGTTAACAAAATAATGCTTAAAGTTCGCGATAATACTCTTGAAATATTCCGCAATACAACTTTAGCAGATCTATCCGATACTCATGTAACTTTATAAATAATGCTCAATATTGTTTTTATATGATGCTGTTAATTAGTGTGCTATAAGTTCTGTTTGTTCTTTTTTCGAAAGATTTAACTTTTAGTTTCAAAAATAATATTTATGTTTGCATACTCTAGTAAGTCGATAGGGTAAAAGATTGTAAATTAAAAACATATTATGAATCGTGTATTACAAGCTGATTCTAGTTTAGAAAAAGAGAAATTAGAATTGCATTCAACTCAAGAAAATATTAAGAGAAGTATAGCAAAGACTATCAGTTGGAGAATTGTTGGTACTATAGATACTGTAATTATTTCGTACTTAATTACAGGAACATTGGCATTAGCAGCTGCTATTGGAGGTGTAGAATTAATAACCAAAATGGTGCTTTATTTTTTTCATGAGCGCACTTGGAACAATATAAAATGGGGAAAATGATAGATATAGATATTGATGTTTGGAATAAAAAGTTAAAAGATAAATCACCTATTGAAATAGCAGAATGGGCTTTAGAGCTATCTGAAAATAGAATTGTAACCACTAGTTTTGGTATCTATTCTTCAGTTTTACTAAGCACAATGTCTCAATTAGATAATGATATTAGAGTTGTGTGGTGTGATACTTTATATAATCAGCCTTCAACTTACGAGCATGCAGCAAATTTAATTGATGAGTATGATCTTAATATTCGAAAATATAAAAGTTTACAGACTAAAGCAGAAATTGATTCTACTATTGGGCTTCCTAATTTAGAGGATGATAATCATGATGAATTTTCAGAAGTCGTAAAATTAGAACCTTTTAGACGTGCGTTAAAAGAAGAAAATCCTGATATCTGGTTTACAAATATTAGAATTAGACAAACAGAATTTAGAGATAAGAAAGATATTTTAAGCTACAGTAAAGAAGGAATACTTAAGGTGAGTCCTTTTTATTATTGGAGTGATAAAGATTTAGATCAATATATACAGGATAATGAATTAGCTAAAAATGCTGATTATTTCGATCCTATTAAGGCACTTCTCAATAGAGAATGTGGCATACATTTTCAGTAATACAATTTTAAAATAAAGGCTATCAGTAGCTTAAAAAATACGTTTCATTATCCTATCAAATCTATAGGAATAATATAGTTTAAATTATGCAAAGTTTTAGAACCGAATTAGAAAATCCTGTTGTACAGAAGGATATCCTTGAGTTAGCTAATAAGATTGAGCTTTTTTATAAGGGTAAGATTGATGAAGAAAAATTCCGTAGTCTACGTTTAGCCAGAGGCGTTTATGGGCAACGCCAAGAGGGTGTGCAGATGATTAGAATTAAATTACCTTACGGTAAAGTTCTAAGTCATCAGTTGCGTCGTATTGCTGAGGTTTCAGATGAATATTCTAGAAGTCGATTGCACATAACTACACGTCAAGATATTCAAATTCACTATGTAGATTTAAACAGAACACCAGAACTTTGGGCGGAATTAGAACGTGATAATGTTACGCTTAGAGAAGCTTGTGGAAATACCGTAAGAAACGTTACCGCTAGTGAAACTGCTGGCATCGATATCAATGAACCATTTGATGTTTCTCCTTATGCAGATGCTTTATTTAAATTCTTTTTAAGAAACCCTATTTGTCAAGAAATGGGTCGAAAATTTAAGGTGTCATTTTCAGCTTCAGATGAAGATACAGGTTTGTCTTACATGCACGATTTAGGTTTTATTGCTAAAATTGAAAACGGTGTTAAAGGTTTTAAAGTCATGTTAGCTGGTGGTTTAGGATCACAACCAAGACATGCCGATTTATTTTATGAATTTTTACCCGCAGATAAAATTATTCCTTTAATGGAAGGTGTACTTAGGGTTTTTGACCGCTATGGCGAACGAAAAAGTAGAGCCAAAGCCCGAATGAAATTCTTGTTGAAAGATATTGGAGTAGAGGCTTTTAAAGTACTAGTTGAAGAAGAAAAAACGGCTATAGAGTTTAAAACGGTAACAATTGATGAATCTAATTATACGGCTTCAAAACCAGTTGAAGTCAATTTTCCAAAAGTTACGATTAAAAATGAAGAAGCCTACAAACTATGGAAGTCTACGAATGTAATTCCTCAAAAACAAGACGGCTATGTGGCGATTGGTATTAAAGTACTTTTAGGTGATTTTTATACCGATAAAGCAAGGTTGTTAGCTGATTTGGTAGAACAATATGCGGCAGGTGAAATTAGATTAAGCTTACGCCAGAATATTTTAATTCCTTTTGTAAAAGAAGAAGCTCTTTCTTTTTTCTATACCGAATTAGAGAAGCTTGGTTTTGTAGAAGCGGGCTATAACAAAGCCGTAGATATTACAGCGTGTCCTGGTACAGATACTTGTAACCTAGGTATTGCAAGTAGTACAGGAATTGCGGAAGAATTAGAACGTGTTATTAAAGCAGAATATCCACAGTATTTAGAAAACAATGATTTAGTCATTAAAATTAGTGGTTGTATGAATGCTTGTGGGCAACACAATATGGCAAATATAGGTTTTCAAGGGATGTCTATCAGAACCAAAGATAAATTAGTGGCACCCGCATTACAAGTGCTTTTGGGTGGTGGAAATTTAGGAAATGGTAAGGCTTATTTTGCTGATAAAGTCGTTAAAATCCCAAGCCGAAGAGGACCTGAAGCGTTGCGTAGAATTCTAAATGATTTTGAAGAAAATGCAGCAGGGAAACTATTTGTAGATTACTATAAAGAACAAGGTGAAAAGTATTTTTATCAACTATTAACAGATTTGTCTAGTGTAGATAATCTTACTCAACAAGATTTTATTGATTGGGGAACAGAAGAAGAATATGTAAAAGCCATCGGAATTGGTGAGTGTGCAGGTGTGGTTATCGATTTAATTGCCACATTGTTTTTAGAAAGTGATGAAAAGATTGAAGAAGCACAAGTAGCTTATAAAAACAAAGTGTATTCTGGTGCTATATACGAAGCGTATCGTTCTATGGTAAATTCGGCAAAAGCCATTTTACTTTCAGAAAATATAACCACAAATACGCAAGCCGGAATTATTAAACAGTTCGATGAACTTTTTGTAGACACAAATAAAATTGAATTAGGAGCTTCTTTTTCAGATATAATCTATCAAATAAAAACGGTTCCACCAACGGAAGATTTTGCAAGTAATTATATAAATACAGCACAGCAATTTTTAAAAAGTGTAAGAGCTTTTAGAGACAATCAGGTTGCTGAAAAAAAATAAGATTATGACACCTAAATTAACCATAGTAGGCGCAGGACCTGGAGACGTAGATTTAATTACTGTTAAGGCCATAAAAGCCATTAAATCTGCAGATGTTATTTTGTATGATGCGCTTGTTAATAACGAGTTGTTAGAGTATGCTTCGCCAAATGCAGAATTAATTTTTGTTGGTAAACGCAAAGGTTGCTATGCATATCAACAGAGTCAAATTAATGAGTTAATCATAGAACGTGCTTTGAGATGCGGGCATGTAGTGCGTCTTAAAGGTGGAGATCCATTTATATTTGGTCGTGGCGCAGAAGAATTAGAGTATGCTAAAGCATATGCTATTGAAGTCGCTGTTGTTCCCGGTATTTCTTCATCTGCTGCAGTACCAGCTTACCAAGGTATTCCGTTAACAAAACGAAATGCATCTGAAAGCTTTTGGGTCATTACAGGAACCACAAAATCGCATCAAATCTCAGGTGATATTGCTTTAGCTGCAAAGTCTACGGCAACAGTTGTGATTTTAATGGGGATGAGTAAACTTTCAGAAATTGTTCAGATTTTTTCAAAAGAAGGAAAATCGGAAACAGCGATTGCAATAATTCAAAATGGTACACGAGTAAATGAAAAAGTAGGGATTGGTAAAATGTCTACTATCGAAGCTATTGTAGAAGAAAAGCAATTGTCTAATCCTGCAATTATCATTATAGGCGAAGTTGTAAATCAGCGTGTAGATCTTTCAGATATGTATGTTGAAGCTGATTTGGCGCATAAAAAAACCGCGTAATAATGGAAAGAAATAATTTATATCCCATTTTTCTAAAAACGAATAATCTTAAAGTCTTAATCGTTGGTGGTGGTTACGTTGCAGAAGAAAAATTGACCTTTTTATTAAAGTCGAGTCCAGATGCAAATGTCACTATGGTTTCGCCAATGTTTAGAGAAGGAACCATTGCAATAGCAGATACAGGTAACGTTAATAGAATTACCGATAATTATAATATAGATTACTTAAAAGGACATCACATTGTTATTGCAACAACGGATCTTCCTGAAATTAATGTCGAAATATATAGAGATTGCCGAGCACAAGATAAATTAGTCAACGTGGCTGATAATCCACCATATTGCGATTTTTATATGGGAGGGATTGTTACTAAAGGTAATGTGAAAGTTGCGATTTCTACCAATGGAAAATCGCCAACTACAGCAAAGCGATTACGTCAGTTTTTTGAAGACGTTATCCCTGAAAATATTGATGATTTAGTGAAGAATCTCAATGTTTACAGAAAAACAATAAAAGGTGACTTTGAACAGAAAGTCGAAAAGTTAAATGAATTTACTAAAGGTTTAGTAGAGAAATTATAGATTATGATTAAAACAGATATACTTATCATAGGCGCAGGGCCAACAGGATTATTTACAGTATTTGAAGCAGGATTGTTAAAAATGAAATGTCATTTAATAGATGCTTTACCTCAAGCTGGTGGGCAATGCTCAGAATTATATCCCAAAAAACCGATTTACGATATTCCAGGGTTCCCCGAAATATTAGCAGACGATTTAACATCTAATCTATTAGAACAAGGCAAGCAATTTCAGCCTGGTTTTACCTTAGGAGAACGAGCAGAAACCATTGAGAAATTAGAAGACGGGAGTTTTATTGTAACTACAAATAAAGGCACACAACACCATGCACCTATAATTGCGATTGCAGGAGGTTTAGGAAGTTTTGAACCTAGAAAACCACCGTTAGATGGTATTGATAAATATGAAGATAACGGTTTAGCTTACTTTATTAAAGATCCAGAAGTGTATCGCGATAAAAAAGTGGTGATTGCAGGTGGTGGAGATTCTGCTTTAGATTGGAGTATTTTCTTAGCAGATGTAGCTTCAGAGGTAACGCTTGTTCACAGACGAAATGAATTTAGAGGGGCATTAGATTCTGTAGAACGAGCGCAAGAATTAAAATCTCTAAACAAAATTAATATTATTACACCTGCTGAAATTACAGCGTTACATGGCGAAACTAAAATTGAAGGTGTATCTGTGACTAAAGATGGTGAAACTGAAATTTTAGAAGCAGATGCTTTTATTCCGCTTTTCGGGTTATCTCCAAAACTAGGACCGATAGGAGATTGGGGATTAGAGATCGAAAAGAATGCTATAAAAGTAGATACTTTAGATTACCAAACCAATATCCCTGGTATTTATGCTATTGGAGATGTGAATACATACGAAGGTAAACTGAAATTAATTTTATGTGGTTTTCATGAAGCTACACTAATGTGTCAATCGGCTTATAAACTATTAAATCCAGGTAAAAAGTTTGTTTTAAAATACACAACTGTAAGTGGTATTAATGGCTTTGATGGTACAAGAAAAGAATCACCAAAAGCAGTAGTAAAGGCAATAGTGTAATTTAATAATATTATCACATGTCTATTTATGAGGCTTAAATTTAAGTCGAAATTGAATTAAACTTAAGATTTCGACTTAAATTTAATTAGATAACTATTTATTAGAATTAAATTAACAAAAGAATATTTTTTTAATCAGATATTTGCGCTTTATTAATACCAATATTGAGTGTAAATGTTCAATTTGGTTAAAGCCTTAAATCATGAAATTAATAAATAAGTATAAATCAGATTTTAGATTTGCATTACAACTATTGTTGTTAACAGCAGTATCTTTAATTGCTACATTATTTATATAGCATTCTTGTACGTTAGGTAGAGGCAAATTGTAATTATTGACTATTTTTACGGCTTAATAATTACCAATGCGAAATCTATTATGTACAATTTTAGTAATAATGTCTATAACTATTTATGGGCAAGATAAAGCACATAATACCTATGTTGACCTCAATTATTTTGGAGGAAACATAGCACTTCACAACAATGATATACTACATTTAATTACAGGTCACCCTGAAGGTTTTTTTTTCAGTTGGAACAAAAAAACTTTTGGAGATAAAGCATGGCAACAACGCTATAATTATCCAGATTATGGGGCGTCTTTCATGTATCAAGATTTTAAGAATAGCAAATTAGGTGATAGCTACGGGTTGTATGCGCACTATAATTTTTATTTCTTTAAGCGTAATATTATGTTGCGTATTGCACAAGGTTTAGCATACAATACTAATCCTTATGATAAAATTGATAATCCTAAGAATATAGCTTTTGGTTCTGAGATATTGAGTTCTACTTATCTGATGATTAATTACAAGAAGGATCGCTTATTTAATCGTTTTGGTCTTCAGGCGGGGTTGTCTTTAATTCATTATTCAAATGCAAATGTAAAAGCACCAAATACAAGTGTAAATACAATTGCGCTTAATGTAGGTTTAACCTATGATTTAGATACAGAAGATTCTGAGTTTATCAGTAATTTAAGTGATGAAAAATTCACAGAAAAAATAAAATACAACCTAGTCTTTAGATCAGGTATTAATCAAAGTGACATTATTGGTAGTGGTCAATTTCCATTTTATGTTATATCAGCTTATGCAGATAAACGCTTAAGTCATGTTAGTGCAATTCAATTTGGAGCTGATGTATTCTTTTCAAAATTTTTAAAAGAATTGATTTATTACAAGTCCGTTTCATTTCCTGAAGAAAATATAAGTGGAGACGAAGATTACAAACGAGTAGGACTTTTTGTAGGGCATGAATTGTTTGTTAATAAACTATCTGTAGAAACTCAAGTAGGTTATTATGTGTATTATCCTTATGATTTTGAAGGTCGAACCTATTTAAGGATAGGTTTAAAACGTTATTTTGGAGATAACTTTTTTGGAGCATTAACCTTAAAATCTCATGGAGCTAAAGCTGAAGCTGTAGAATTAGGAATAGGAGTAAGATTATGAAAAAACTAACGTACTTATTTGTTTTATTGTTTCTTTCTTGTAATAGTGAAGATGCAAATGATTGTTTTCAAACATCAGGAGATTTAATTCAACAAGAAGTTATAGTATCTAGTTTTGAACGTATTTTAGTTAACAGAGATGTAGAATTAATAATAAAAGAAGCAGCAGAATATAAGGTCGTAGTTGAGTCTGGTGAAAACTTAATTAATGATGTTATAGTTGAGGTTGTAGGTAATCAGTTGATACTTATAGATAATAATTCTTGCAACTTTGTTAGAGATTATGGCATTACTAAAGTTTTTGTTGAAACACCAAATCTTACAGAGATAAGTACATCTACTCAATATGATATTTCATCAGATGGAGTTTTAAACTATGATAATTTAACATTGTATTCTGAGAGTTTTAATACGGATAATGACTTTACCATTGGTGATTTTAGGCTTACTATTAATTCAGAAAGATTAAATATAACATCCAATAACTTATCGTTCTTTTATATAGATGGTAATGTAGAGGATTTGTTTGTTGGCTTTTATGCAGGAGCAGGCCGTTTTGAAGGTGAAAACTTAATAGCAGAGAATGTTAATGTTTTTCACCGAAGTAGTAATGATATGATTGTAAATCCGCAACAATCATTATCTGGTGAGCTCAAAAGTACTGGGAATTTATTTTCAGTTAATGAGCCACCAGATGTTGATATTGAACGTTTATATACAGGTCAATTATTCTTTAACTAATAAATCATAAGTCTCTTTTGCAATTTCTAATTCTTCATTAGTTGGTATTACAAATACTTTTATTTTAGAATCTGGGGTGCTAATTGTTCTAATGGTTTTTAGTCTTTCATTATTTTTAACAATGTCTAATTTAATTCCTAAAAAGTCTAAATCTTCACAAATTAACTCTCTCATTATAGTGGAGTTTTCTCCAATACCAGCAGTAAATACAATGGCATCTAAGCCGTTTAAAGCAGCAGTATAACTTCCTATATATTTTTTTATACGATAGGTGTTCATTTTAATTGCTAATTGGCAAGCTTTATCACCTTCCTTAGCTAATTCTTCAATTTCTCTTAAATCTCCATGGCCAGTTAATCCTAGCATACCACTTTCTTTTTGAAGCAGCGTGTTTAATTCTTTCAAGTTTAAGTTAAATTTTTCAGCTAAGTAAAAAATTATTGTCGGATCTAAATCACCAGAACGCGTTCCCATAATTAATCCTGCATTTGGAGAAAAACCTAATGAGTGGTCAATACATACTCCATTTTTTATTGCAGACATACTACATCCATTTCCTAAGTGAATGGTAATTATTTTAGATTCTTTTTCACCTAATAAACCAATCGCTTTTTCACTTACATATTTATGACTTGTACCATGAAATCCGTAAAGTCTTATTTTGTCTGAAAATTTATTTGGTAAGGCATACTTATAAACATGCTCTGGTATTGTTTGATGAAAAGCAGTATCAAAAACGGCAACTTGTTTTGCTTTTTTGAAAATAGTTTCTGCAATATTAATCCCTTCTAAATTTGCTGGGTTATGTAATGGTGCTAAAGGAGATAAAGCTTTAATTTTATCTTTAACGTTTTTAGTGATTTCAATTGTTTCACTAAATTCTTTTCCACCATGTACAACTCTGTGTGCAACGACATCAATATCTTCTGGAGATTTTATACTTCCTGTTTCTGGATCTAATAATTGCTTAGCTAATATTTCTAATGCTACTTTATGATTAGGAATAGGAGTGACAACTCTAATTTTTTCTCTGTTTGTTTTATATTTAAATTTGGCATCTTCAGAGCCTATACGTTCAATTAAACCAGAACATAAAACGGTTTCCTCTGGCATAGTGAATAATTGAAATTTTAAAGAAGAACTTCCTGAGTTTAATACTAATATTTGTTGCATAGTCTAAAATTCTTGAGCTTGGATAGCGGTTATAATTACTGTACTATAAATGTCATCTGTTGTACAGCCTCTACTTAAATCATTTACTGGTTTGTTTAACCCTTGTAACATTGGGCCAATGGCTAATGCGCCTGTTTCTCTTTGTACTGCTTTGTAAGTGTTGTTTCCTGTGTTTAGATCAGGGAATATTAAAACGCTTGCTTGTCCTGCAACTTCAGAATCAGGTAATTTACTTTTTCCAATACGCATGTCTACAGCAGCATCGTATTGTATAGGACCTTCAATTTTTATAGAAGGATCTTTTTCTTTTGCAATTTGTGTAGCCTTTCTAACTTTATCTACATCTTCTCCTTTTCCAGAAGCTCCAGACGAATAAGAAAGCATAGCGACTTTTGGTGTTATTCCAAAATCTTGAGCTGTTTTTGCTGAGGATATTGCTATTTCTGCTAGTTGTTCTGCATTAGGATTAGGATTTATGGCACAATCACCAAATATGGAAATTCGATCTTCTAAGCACATAAAAAAGACAGAGGATACAATATTTACTCCTGGTTTTGTTTTTATAAATTGTAAAGCAGGGCGTAATGTGTGTGCTGTTGTATGCGCAGCTCCTGAAACCATACCATCGGCATGACCTTTGTAGATCATCATTGTAGCAAAGTAAGAGACATCAGACATAGCGTCTTTTGCCATGTCTAAATTGATGTTTTTATGTTTACGTAATTCGTAGAAAGTGTTTACATAGTCGTCAAAATGTTCAGATTTTTGAGGTGAAACGATATTAAGTTGTTTAGTATCTAAAGGGATATCTAATGTTTTAATACGTTCTAATATTTTGTCTTCATCTCCAATTAAGGTTAGATTAACAACTTGGGCATCAATTAACCTAGCGGCTGCTCTTAATACACGCTCGTCGGAACCTTCAGGAAGTACAATGTGTTTTTTATCTTTTAATGCTTTTTGTAATAAATTATACTGAAACATTCTTGGTGTAAACCCATCAGATTTAAACGTAATTAAATCATCAGCAAGTTTATCTGTATCTACATGTTTTTCAAAAGTCGCTATTGAGGTTTCTATTTTCTCAATGTTTTCAGCGTAAATTTTAGATTTAATTTTACCTATAGCATTTGTAACACTAAAAGTTCCTTCTTTTACGCTAACTATTGGTGTAATACTCGATAGCCCTTCTATAAGTTTTAATATTGGTTCTTCTGGGACTAAACCACCTGTAAGAATTATACCAGATATTTTAGGGTAATTTTTTGAAATGTTAGCTTGTAGCGCACCTAAAATAATATCTGCTCTATCTCCTGGTGTTATTACTAAAGTGTTTTCCTTTAAATGGGTTAAGTAGTTTGCTAATTGCATAGCACCAACCCCAAAGTGATCCGTTTGATTATTAATCATGTCTTCTCCAAAAAGAATATTTCCTTTTAAAGCTTTTGTAATTTCTTTAATTGTTGGAGACGATAAACTTTTTACATTAGGTATAACAGATACATTGGTTTCTCTTTTAATACGCTCTTCTAGAAGTGGTTTTAATATTTCAACTTCTTTTGTGTCAATTCTATTTGTTATAATAGAAAGAACTTCAACTTCTTCTTTAAAAGTGTTGTAAGCATATTGAATGTTTTCTGCTATATTTTCAAGTGTCTTCTTATAGCCATTAGCTACTATAATTACAGGAAGTCCAAGGTTTTTAGAAATAAGAATATTAATATCTAACTCTAAATTAGTATTTTCGTTAGAGAAATCGGTCCCTTCAACAAGTATAAAATCAAAACGTTCTTCTAGATATTTATACTTTTTTATAATCTCATCAATTACTTTTCCAGATTTGCCTTTGTTGTATAAATCAAGTATTTCACTTCTGGTAAAAGCAAATGTATTTTTGTAATTTATATCTAATTCAAAATGTGATAAAACAGTGTTGATGTGGTTATCTGGCTCACCATTTTTAGTGTCTTCTATAATGGGTCTAAAGTATCCTACTTTTGCAGTCTTACCTAATAGCATTCTCATTAAACCCAAAACAACGATAGACTTACCACTATTAGCCTCAATCGTTGCTACATAAATACCTTTGCTCATTTATACCTTTTTTGTATTGAAAAACACTTATTTATGGATTTATAAATAGGATGTGTTCTTCAATTTTAAGTTAAATTTTTTTACAAATTTAACATGGGTATGCGCTTTTAAAGATGATTTTTATCATGGTTTAAAAGAAATGGTAAAATTGGTTGACCAATTTTAAGGTATTATGATAATTGTCAATTATTTTGTTAATTCTTGAAATAAACTTTCTAAACTCGCGTTTTTCTGATTTAATTGTAGAATTTTTAACTCATTATCGTGTGCGAAGTCAAACACGTGAGAGCGCATATCTTCTTTTGTAGAAAAGGTAATTTCGTAAACAAATCCATAAGTGTTTTTTACAGATTTTACTTTGGGTAATTTTGATAAAAAGGCATTTTCAATTCTATAGTCAAACTCAACAATAACAATTTGTTCTTGTCCGTCGCGTAAATCTTTTAAATATTTATCGGCTACAACTTCTCCTTTATTAATAATAATAACACGGTCGCACATCGCTTCAACTTCTTGCATAATATGTGTTGAAAGAAAAACCGTTTTTTCTTTACCAATAGACTTAATTAAATTTCTAATATCAATAAGCTGATTAGGGTCTAAGCCGGTTGTAGGTTCATCTAAAATTAAAACTTCAGGGTTGTGTAATAATGCATTGGCTAAACCAACACGTTGTCTGTAACCTTTAGAAAGTTGACTTATTTTTTTATGAGCTTCAGGTTTTAAACCTGTAAGCTCAATAACTTCTTCTATACGAGATTTAGGAGTTCCATATACGTTCGCATTAAAGTTTAAATATTCCTTTACGTATAAATCTGTGTATAGTGGATTGTGTTCTGGTAAATACCCAACACTAGTTTGAACTCCTTTTTTTTCTGTGTCTACATCAAAATTATTTACACTAGCAGAACCTTCATCAGCTTTTATATAAGTGGTTAAGATTTTCATCATCGTCGATTTTCCTGCACCGTTTGGGCCTAGGAATCCAACAATTTCAGCATCTTTTACCTTAAAAGAGACGTTGTTAAGTGCCTTTTGATCCTTATATAATTTAGTGATGTTTTTAACTTCAATAGACATACTTGTAGAATTTATTCAAAAATAGTTATTTCCGAATATTGTATTGCATTTATTGTTAATTCTTTAAGTTTTTTCAATTTTTATGAAAAAAAACTATGTAACAATTTTGATTTGTAAAAATAATAATTACATTAGCTATATATTAAAATGATCCACATATGTGGAAAACAAGTATGAACATATCTAGAGCATATTATAACTGGTTTTATTTCTTTTTTAGCTAAAGGAACGAGACTGAGTATGTTTTATTTAAAATATAGTATTTAAAGTCTCGATGTAATCGAGACTTTTTTTTGTTTAAAGGATTTACAACTAGAAAAATAAATTGTGAAAAAACCAATTGCAATACAAGGAATTAAAGGATCATTTCATCATGAAGTTGTTCTGAATTATTTTGATAATCAGATAGATGTGGTAGAGTGTATGACTTTTGATAGTGAAGTAAATACTTTATTAGAGGAGCAGACAGATGAAATTGTAATGGCGCTAGAAAATTCTATTGCAGGTTCTATTATACCAAATTATGCACTGATAGATAATAATCAATTAAGCATTGTTGGAGAGTATTATTTAGATATACAACATCAATTAATGGCCTTAGAAAATCAGTCTATAGCAGATATAAATGAGGTGCATTCACATCCTATGGCATTATTACAGTGTAAAGTGTTTTTTAGAGATTTTCCGCATATAAAATTGGTAGAAGCTAAAGATACTGCAGATGTTGCAAAGCAAATTTCAGAACAAAAGATTAAAGGAATAGCAGCGATTGCTAGTAAATCTGCTGCACAATTATACGGTCTAAATATTTTAGCAGAAAGCATCCAAACGATAAAAGAAAATGAAACACGTTTTGTTTTTGTGAAGCGAGAAATGGATCATGCAGATGAAAATGAAATTAATAAAGCTTCTTTAAAGTTCGAATTAGATCATAAACGAGGAAGTTTAGCGACTATTTTAAATGTGTTGAGTGATTGTAAATTGAATTTAACTAAGATTCAATCTTTACCTAAAATAGAGACCCCATGGAAATATGCGTTTTTTGTTGATGTTACTTTTGATAAGTATGAGAATTACAAAAAAGCGAAGTCCATAATGGCTATTATGGCTGAGAATTTTAAAGTATTAGGAGAATATAAAAATGCAAGATTATGATAGAGGTTGCAAAACGTTTGCAAAAAGTTGAAGAATATTATTTTTCAAAAAAACTAAGAGAAGTTGCTTTTTTAAAATCGCAGGGGAAACCTATTATTAATTTAGGAATAGGGAGTCCAGATTTAGAACCGCCTTTTAAGGCTTCTATGTCTCTTCAAGATTGTTTAGTAGAGCCAGAAGCACATAAATATCAAAGTTATCAAGGCTTGCCAGAGTTAAGAGAAGGGATTGCTGATTTTTATAAAACGCACTTTCAAGTTAATTTAAGTTCGCAGACAGAAGTGTTGCCATTAATGGGAAGCAAAGAGGGGATTATGCATATCTCTATGGCTTTTTTAAATAAAGGTGATAAAGTTTTAATACCAAATCCAGGTTACCCTACGTATGCTGCTGTAACTAAACTTTTAGAAGCTAAACCTGTTTTTTATGATTTAAAAGCGGATACAAATTGGGAGCCAGACTTTAGTGCCTTAGAGCGTTTAGATTTAAGTCGTGTAAAAATTATGTGGATCAATTATCCGCACATGCCAACGGGAGCTAACGCAACAAATAAGTTTTATGATGATGTGATTGCCTTTGGTAAACGTCACGATATATTAATTGTAAATGATAATCCATACAGTTTCATTTTAAACGATAAACCTAATAGTATTTTAAGATATAAGGATGCTAAAGATGTCTGTTTAGAGTTAAATTCATTAAGTAAAACTTTTAATATGGCAGGCTGGCGTGTTGGTATGTTAGTCGGTAATTACGATTTTGTTTCGGCCGTTTTACGTGTGAAAAGTAATATGGATTCGGGTATGTTTTATGGCATACAAAAAGGAGCCATTGAAGCTTTAAAATGTTCTGATATGTGGTTTAAAAGCTTAAATAGTGTTTATCAAAGACGAAGAGCGTTAGTGTGGAAATTAGCTGAAGCCCTTAATTGTACCTACGATGAAGATGCCACAGGATTGTTTATTTGGGCAAAATTGCCACCACATATAAAATCTGAAGAATTTACAGATTTAGTATTAAAAGAACATTCCATCTTTATAACACCAGGAACTGTTTTTGGTAGTAATGGAGAAGGTTATGTTAGATTTTCGTTATGTGCGGAAGAAGGAATTATAGAAGAAGCAATTGCAAGAGTATAAGAATACTTATTTGCATTTTGCAATGATTGTTAAAAGAGAAAAAAAGTAAAGTGAATAATATTTTTATCATAGGAACAGGATTAATAGGCGGTAGTTTTGCTTTAGATATAAAAGCATTACATCCAGACTGTAAGGTTTTTGGTATTGATACAACTGAAGCACATCTTGATGAAGCTTTAGAATTAGGAGTCATTGATGAAAAAGCCAATTTAGAAGATTTAAGTAAAGCAGATGTGGTTATTATAGCAATCCCTGTAGATGCAACTCTAAAAGTTTTGCCACAGGTGTTAGATTATATATCTGATGATGCTATTGTGTTTGATGCTGGGTCAACTAAAGAAAATATTTGTGAGGTTGTAAAAAACCATACCAAACGTCGTAATTATTTAGCTGTACACCCTATTGCCGGTACAGAGCATTCAGGACCTAAAGCTGCAATTAGAGGTTTGTATAAAAACAAGACTAATATTATTTGTGAAGTTGAAGAAACAGCCTTCAAACTTCAAGAAAAAGCGTTAAAGTTGTTTGCCGATTTAGGGATGCGTATTCGTTATATGAATCCTAAAGCACATGATAAACATATTGCTTACGTATCACATTTATCACATATTAGTGCATTTATGTTAGGTAAAACAGTAATAGATAAAGAGCGTAACGAGCGCGATATTTTTGATATGGCAGGCAGTGGATTTGCAAGTACTGTGCGTTTAGCAAAAAGTTCACCAGCAATGTGGACGCCAATATTTAATCACAATAAAGCAAATGTCATAGAAGCTTTAGATGAATATATAGAAAATCTAAAGCATTTTAAACAGCTTATGAAAGACGAAGATTTTAATGCCGTTTTCAATGAAATGGAGCAAACAAATTATATAAAAGAGATATTAAAAGGAATTCAATAGTAATTAAGATTAAAAAAAGCAAAAATGGAAAACACGAAAGAAATGAGAACATGGTTGGATGATATGAAACTAGACCATCCATTAGTTATTGCAGGACCATGCAGTGCCGAAACAGAAGAGCAAGTATTAAAAATAGCACACCAGCTAAAAGATACAGATGTTAATTACTATAGAGCAGGTATTTGGAAGCCAAGAACGCGTCCAGGAAACTTTGAAGGTGTTGGTGCATTAGGTTTAAAATGGTTACAAAAAGTAAAGGCAGAAACAGGTTTAAAAACAGCAACGGAAGTAGCGAATAGAAACCATGTAGAATTAGCTTTAGAACACGATGTAGATTTATTATGGATTGGTGCACGTTCTACAGTAAGTCCTTTTATTATGCAAGAAATTGCTGATGCTTTAAAAGGAACAGATAAAATTGTATTGGTTAAAAATCCAGTAAACCCAGATTTAGCCTTATGGTTAGGCGGTATTGAAAGATTACATACAGCTGGTATTAAAAATTTAGGAGCAATCCATAGAGGTTTTTCAACTTACGAAAAATCAAAATATAGAAATATTCCAGAATGGCAGTTGGCTATTGAATTTCAGAATAAATTTCCAGATTTACCTTTAATTAATGATCCATCACATATTACTGGAAAAAGAGATATGATTTTTGATGTATCGCAAACAGCTTTAGATCTTAATTTTGACGGTTTTATGATTGAAACGCATTTCGATCCAGATAATGCTTGGAGTGATGCCGCTCAACAAGTTACTCCAGATCGATTAGTGCAGATTATGAATGACTTAAAAATTAGAAAAGAGTCAGATCCGGAAGCAGAATACAATTCAGAGTTAAATAACTTAAGAGCTAACATCGATATTGTAGATAATCAGATTATTGATTTATTAGGAAAACGTATGAAAGCTGCTGATGGTATTGGCAAACTTAAAAAGGAAAAGAATGTTGCTGTTTTACAAAACAGACGATGGAACGAAATCTTAGGGAATATGGTTTTAGAAGGAGAAACAAGAGGGTTGAGTGAAGAATTTGTTTTACGTATGTTTAAAGCTATTCATCAAGAATCGATTAATCATCAAGAGAAAATCGTTAATAAATAGATAGAAGTTAAATTATTAAAAAAAGGTTCGTGAATTTTGCGAACCTTTTTTTTACGATATTAACGCAATATTATTCATCTTTGTATTAATGACAGGAACAGTATATAAATCTACAGGTAGTTGGTACACTGTAAAAACACTAAATGGTAAATTCTATGAATGTAGAATTAAAGGCCGTTTTAGATTGGCAGGTATTAAAAGTACCAACCCTATCGCTGTTGGCGATAAAGTAGAATTTGAGTTAGAAGCAAAAAATAATACTGAGACAGGAGTCATAAACCGTATAGAAGAACGTAAGAATTATATTGTGCGTAAATCGGTTAATCTTTCTAAACAAACTCATATTATTGCTTCAAATATTGATCAAGTATTTTTATTAATCACAATAGATAGTCCGCCGACATCAACGAGTTTTATAGATCGTTTTCTTGTAACCGCAGAAGCATATTCTATTAAAACGGTATTACTTTTTAATAAAATAGATACCTATTCTGAAGAGACTATATTCGACGTGAAATATTTAGAAAGTATTTATCGTGCTATAGGCTATGAGTGTATTGAGATTTCTGCCGCAACAGGTGTAAATATTGATAAAGTAAAAACCTTAATGGAAGGTAAGGTTAGTATGTTTGCGGGACATTCTGGTGTTGGTAAATCTACTTTAGTTAATGCTATAGAACCTACTTTAGATTTAAAAACAAAAGCGATTTCAGAGCAACACAAGCAAGGGCAACACACCACAACATTTGCAGAAATGTTTGATTTAGGTTTTGATGCTAAAATTATAGATACACCAGGTATTAAAGGTTTTGGAGTTGTAGATATGGAAAAAGAAGAAGTCGGTGATTATTTTCCTGAGTTTTTTGCATTGAAACAAGACTGTAAGTTTAACAACTGTATTCATCTTAACGAACCTAAATGTGCTGTAAAAGATGCCTTAGAAGCGGATGATGTTTCTTATTCTAGATATCGTAGTTATCTTCAAATTTTAGAAGGTGAAGATGAACATTACAGAACAGATAATTGGGATGAGGTTCAGTAATTAACCTTTAAGTAGGTTGAATATTTAAATAAGTTTTTTCATTTATGAAAATAGTTATACAAAGAGTTTTAGAAGCATCAGTAGTTATTGAAGGTTCTGAAGTAGCAGCCATACAAAAAGGATTATTAATTTTATTAGGTATTGAATATGAAGATACCCAAGATGATATTAATTGGTTGTGTAATAAAATAACAAATCTTCGCATTTTTCCTGATCAGGAAGATGTTATGAACACGTCTTTAAAAGACGCAAATGGTGAGGTGATTTTGGTAAGTCAGTTCACACTTCACGCTAGTACTAAAAAAGGGAACCGACCAAGCTACATTAAAGCAGCAAAACCCGATGTTGCTATTCCTTTATATGAAGCTTTTATTGAAACACTTCAAATTAACTTAGAAAAACCGATTCAAACAGGAGAGTTTGGTGCAGATATGAAAGTGCATTTGGTTAATGACGGGCCTGTAACTATAATTATAGATTCTAAAAATAGAGTGTAATTGTTTCTAGGGTTATAGGTGTTGAATACTTATATTTTTCTTTTGTATTAGGTGGTAAGTCAATCAAAATCAATTAATATCAATACTTCTTACTAATCAATATTAAATATTAGCACTCTTTCTTTTTATAGCTTTTCACAATCCAAAGATGTGTTTAGCCCAATACTTGTCTTATAAAATATTTAAATACTAGGTAACAAAATTGTGAGTCGGTTTATATAAAGATGTATAAACAATTAAAGCATCAGAAATTATGAGAAATTTAAAAACAGTATTTGCAAGTTTATTTATCGCATCGTTAACCTTATTCACAAGTTGTGATCCTGATGATGACGGTGAATCAATTGATATTTTAGAGGTTTTAGAATACAATAGTATTCAGGGTTTTTATGAGGTTAATGGCATACAAGACCAAGATTATACGTTAAATGCTGTTACAGGTGGAAGTGTAATTGGTGAAAATGGCACTATTGTTACTTTTCCTGCTAATGCTTTTGTAGACGAAAATGACAATCCTATAACCGGAATAGTAGATGTAGCTTTAAAAGAAATATTTACACCTAGTGAAATGATTTTGTCTAACAAACCAACAAACGCTTTAAGTTTTTCGAATGAAAATACTTTTCTTTTATCTGAAGGAGAAACAGAGGTGAGGATTTCTCAAAACGGAAATAGTTTACACCTCGCAAATGGTATTAATTACCAAGTTTCTGTGCCATCTGCTGGTGGTTTAGACTATGAAATGCTTCCTTTTAGCGGAACAACTTCTGATGAAGAAGGTATTGTATGGACTCCTAATGGTGATGTCGGTGTAGGTGGTAGTGGAATGGAATACGTAACCGCTCCCGCATCTTATATCTACGATGTTTTTAATACTGGATGGTCTAATTGCGATAAATTTTACAATTATCCTGGAGTACAAACAACCAACTATATTAATTTAATAAATAGTCCTAATGCCGCTGAAACAGCAATATTTTTAATCTTTGAAGAAAATAATTTACCAGCTGTTGTAAAATTTACAACACCTTATGCTAATGGGATACAGAGTTATATAGATATGCTTCCAGAGGGTTTAACCGTAACATATGTTGCAATTACAGTAGAAAACAACCAACAATACTTAGCTATGGAAGAGGTTATTATTTCGGACGAAGAAGAGTTAACTCTAAACTTTGAATTAAAATCAACACAAGAAATTCTTGATGCTTTATCTATTTTAGATTAAAAAATCTCAATAAGATTTATAAAAAGACCAGGAAATAAACTTTTCTGGTCTTTTTTTTATAACACATGCTCTACAATTAATTAACCCAAATTAGCAAGTCATAAAATGCTCTTAATAAATTAGCAGGTTTCTAATTAATTCTAGAATTGCAGTTTTTATATATTTAAAACTTAAACAAGCCAATGCTAACATTAAAAAAGGGAATCTAACAAGTTGCATTAAAGGAGTAAAACCATGTGTTGCTATTCCCTTTATATGAAGCTTTTATAAAAACACTTTAAACTAGAGAATTTGGTACAGATATGAAAGTGTATTTGGTTAATAATGACAGTAAACATAATTATAGATTTTAAAAATAGTGTGTAATCATTTCAAGGGTTATAGGTGTTTTTAATACTTATATTTTTTTGAATAAAAAGGGTATAAGAAAAAAAACGAACGATTAGGTTTCTATCTCATCTATTGATATAATTTGGATTCTCTTTAGATAAGTGGCGTTTTTATAAATTACTTTTAGATTTATTTGATACTTATATTTTCCTTATTATATTTAGTGCCAAATCAATCAAAATCACTCAATGTCAATACTTTTCATTAATAAAAATCAAATTTCAACACTCCTTTTTTTTATTTCTTTTTTTAGCTTTTCACAATCCTCAGATGTCTATAATGCAATACTTGCTCCAATAGAATTGCAATCTAACGTTAACGCTATCGTTAGGTATGATAATCAAAGGATAGAAATTAATGCTATTAATGATATGGTGGTACACACTAAGCGTATTATTACAGTTTTTAATAAGTATGGGGACAAACATGCAAATACAGTAGAATTCTACAGCGATAACTCTTCAATTAAAACAATAGAAGCTAGAATTTATGATGGTTTTGGTGAGGAAATAAAAAAGATTAAAAAGAAAGATTTTACAGATAACAGTGCTGTAAGTGGAGGGACGTTATACTCAGATAGCCGCGTTAAATATTATGATTATACACCAATGAATTATCCTTATACTATTGAGTATGTTTCTGAAGTTAAGTATAACTCTACTGCTTTTATTCCGCAATGGAGACCAGTTAATGGTTATTATTTAGGGATTGAATATGCCGAATATAAAATTGAGAATAACTCAGGGATTCCACTGAGATTAAAAAAAGATAATATAGAAAATAATAAAGTAGTCGAGATCTCTGATTTTCATTTTAAAATCGAAAACTTACCCGGTATAGATTACGAAGCTTACAGTCCTTCTTTGTTCACATTTACTCCTGGTTTAAAACCAGCATTAACTAAGTTTAATATGAATGGTGTAGAAGGTGTAAATAATAATTGGAAAGATTTTGGGAAGTGGGTTTATGCAGAGTTGTTAACTGGTACAGCAGAATTACCACAAGAAACAATCAATGATGTAAAAGCTTTAACTAATGGTGTAGAAGATAAAATTGAGCGTGCTAAATTAGTTTACAAATACATGCAAGATCGAACTCGATATATTAGTGTGCAAATTGGAATAGGGGGGTGGAAACCCATGATAGCAACTGATGTAAATGAGCTAGGGTATGGGGATTGTAAAGGACTAACAAACTATACTAAAGCTTTATTAGAAGCTGTTGATGTTCCGGCTTATTATACTCTAGTATTCGGTGGTCGTAATATTTTAAATATAGATAGTGAATTTTCTTCAGCACAAGGTAATCATGCTATTCTTTGCGTTCCCGATGGTGACAATAATATATTTTTAGAATGTACAAATCAAACTAATCCATTTGGATTTACAGCCGGTTTTACAGATGATAGAGATGTATTGCTAGTAAAGCCTGAAGGGGGTGAAATAGTACATACTAAGATTTATAGCGCAGATGAAAGTATTCAAAAAACGAGTGCTAATATTAGTCTAGATCCTAATGGTGGTTTTACCGCAAGTGTAAATATTGAAACTAGAGGTTATCAGTATGGTCTTCATGAAAGTGTTGGAGGGAAATCTACCCGAGACCAAAATAGTTACTATAAAGAATATTGGGATAATATTAATAATATTTCTATAGATAATATTAGTATTACAAATGATAAGGAAAATGTTATTTATCATGAAAATATAAAAATATCCGCTGCAAATTATGCTTCAAGAAGTGGAAAGCGTCTTATTTTTCAGCCCAATTTTTTTAACAAAGTGACTTCTATCCCTTCAAGATATTCAGAGCGAAATTTAGAATTTGAAATAGATCGTTCTTTTAAAGATATTGATGAATTTATTATTCAAATTCCCAATGACTTAAAGGTTGAAGCTATGACGGAATCTAAAAAAATAGAAACAAAATTCGGAACCTATAGTTTTAAGTTAGAAAAGTTAGAAGATAATAAACTTAAATATACCAGGACTTACGTATTGCTTAAGGGTAATTATCAAAAAGAAGACTATAAGGCCTTTAGAGATTTTAGAAAACAAATTGTAAAACACGATAAAAGCAAGATTGTTTTAACGACAGCTTTGTAATTATTAATATCAACAGAAAATTAAGAATCTAATCAATCAATCAATCAATCAATCAATCACTTAATGAAACAATTATTACTTAGCATCATTTTTATTTTAAGCTTTAGTTTTTCAAGTAGTCAGAATTATAAGTTCGGAAAAATATCAAAGGAAGAGCTTCAAGAAAAATACCATCCAAAAGATTCTGCAACTTCTGCAGCTATATTATATCGTAACGAGGATATAAGTTTCTTTTATTCTTCTGAGAAAGGATTTGTACAAAGACGTAAAATACATGAGCGCATAAAAATATATAATAAAGATGGTTTTGATTGGGCAACGAAAAAAATCTACCTATATCAAGGACTTAATAAGTATGCAGAAAGAATTAGTGGTCTAAAGGGGTTTTCATACAATCTTGTTGATGGTAAAATAGAAAAGGATAAACTAAAAAGTGATGGTAAATTTGATGAGGATTATAGTGAGTACACAAGAATCCATTCATTCACCTTACCAAGCGTTAAAGAAGGAACAGTAATAGAATATCAATATACAATTACATCTGCTAGAGTTAGTATAGATGACATTATTTTTCAATTCAGTATTCCTGTAAACAAACTAGATGTTAGTATTGAGACCCCTGAGTATTATGTTTATAATAAGCAGTCTAATTTTAAAGCGAAATTTTCACCCAATATAACCGAAACAATTAAGAATACTACAACTCCATTTAATTATAAAATTAATGTAATTAGCGTTAATGAAGAAAATATTCCAGCCATACGGGCTGAAGCATATTCTGGTAGTATAAACAATTACATCAGTAAAATGGCTATGGAGCTCACTGCCACTTTAAATAGTATGAAACTTGTTGATAAGACCTATTCTACAAATTGGGAAGTTGTTTCAAAAACAATCTATGAAAGTGAAGATTTTGGTGGGCAATTAAGAGCATTTAGTATTTATAAAGACGATCTAGAATCAGCATTAGATGGTATTACTGATGATTTTGAAAAAGCATTTGTAGTAGAAGGATTAGTAAAATCTAAAGTAAAGTGGAACGGTAGATATGGTAAATATGCCGAAAACGGAATTAGATCGGCATATAAAGAGGGTAAAGGTAATGATGCTGATATTAATTTGATGCTAATTTCTATGTTGCGTTCTCAGGGTGTTAATGCAAATCCTGTTTTAGTGAGTACAAGGGATAATGGAATTCCTCTTTTTCCGACACGAGAAGGATTTAATTATGTGATTTGTAGTGTTGAAAAAGATGATATGTATTTATTAATAGATGCAACGGAACAATACAGTACTAATAATGTTTTACCGCAACGTGTATTAAATTGGAAAGGGAGATTGATTATAGATAATAAAGTATCACGATGGATTTCTATTCAGCCAAATAAAAAATCATTAGAGTCTTCAATACTAAGTGTTACTATCAATGATGATTTTTCATTGTCTGGAAAAGTAACCAAACATTTTACAGATTATACGGCTTATTTTTATAGAAATAAATACGCTGGCGTAACAACAGAAGATCATATTAAATCGCTTGAAAAAGATAAAGGAGATATAGAGATAAGCTCTCTTAGTATAGAAAATATAAAGAATGCTTTTCTGCCTGTTGATTTAAATTACGAATATGAGTTGTCTGATGGAGTTGATGAGGTTGGAGATAAACTTTATTTTTCACCACTATTGTTTTTAGCGACTAAAGAAAATCCATTTAAGTTAGAAGAGAGAGATTATCCTATAGATTTTGTAATTCCTTATTCTGATGAATATATAGTTAATATTATGTTGCCAGAAGGTTATAAAGCAGAGTCTTTACCAGCATCAGAGATTTTAAATTTTAAAGATGAAAATGTATCATTTTCTTACATTATTAGAGGAGGTGGAAAATATCTACAGTTAAAAGCGAAGTTAGATATTTTGAATCCTTTAATTTTACCGACAGACTATAAAGAATTTAAAGCTTTTTATAGTAAAATAGTAGAGAAGCAAACAGAACAAATTGTATTAACTAGGACTTAAAATGGATATTAAAAACGCACAAAAAGAAGTAGATAATTGGATTAAAGAACATGGAGTAAGATACTTTAATGAACTCACCAATATGGCTCAATTAACAGAAGAGGTTGGTGAAGTTGCCAGAATTATAGCGAGGCGTTACGGTGAGCAAAGCGAAAAAGAAAGTGATAAAAATAAGGATTTGGGTGAAGAATTATCTGATGTTTTATTTGTGGTGATTTGTTTAGCAAATCAAACAGGTATTGATTTACAAGATGCTTTTGATAAAAAATTAGATTTAAAAACCAAACGTGATCATAATAGACATCATAATAATGAGAAATTAAAGTAGTTTTGTAACTTCATTTTATTTTATAAATTCTATATGGAGATCAATATCCAAAAATCAAAGCTTAAGAATCATCAAACCGTTCAAATTACAGGATCTAAAAGCGAGTCTAACCGCTTGTTATTAATACAGGCGTTGTATCCTCAAATTAGTATCGATAATTTATCTAACTCAGATGATTCAGAAGTTATGCAAAAAGCTTTGAGGTCAGAAGACGAGTTAATTGATATCCATCATGCGGGTACGGCAATGCGTTTTTTAACAGCCTATTTTTCAATTCAAAAAGGGAGAGAAACAATTATTACCGGTTCTCAAAGAATGAAAGAGCGACCAATTAAAATATTGGTTGATGCTTTAATTGCTTTAGGTGCTGATATCACATATTTAGAAAATGAAGGTGTTCCTCCTTTAAAAATTAAAGGCAAAGAGCTTACTAAAAATAAAGTGACTTTAGAAGCTAACGTAAGTAGTCAGTATATTTCTGCATTAATGCTAATTGCTTCAAAATTAGAAAATGGTTTAGAATTAACATTAGAAGGTAAAATAACATCAGTTCCCTATATTAATATGACTTTAAGTCTTTTAAATAGTATTGGGATAGAAACGAGTTTTATAGATCAAACCATTACCGTTAAGCCAAGTGTTTCAGTATTAATACCACAAATTTTAACTGTTGAGTCTGATTGGTCTTCTGCTTCTTATTTCTATAGCGTTATTGCATTAAGTGAAGTTGGTACAGAGATTACTATTGCATCTTATAAGCAAAAAAGCTTACAAGGAGATTCTGTTTTAGCGGAGATTTATAAAAGCTTTGGTGTTTCAACATTATTTAAAGACGAAGCAATAACACTTCAAAAAACAGATAAAGTCAATTCGACAACTATAATTGATCTCGATTTAAAAAATGCGCCAGATATAGCGCAAACCATAGCTGTTTCTGCCTTTGGTTTAGGTCTAGAATGTAATATGATAGGGTTACATACCCTTAAAATTAAAGAAACTGATCGTTTAGTTGCTCTTAAAACTGAATTAGAAAAGTTAGGAACTGAAGTTATAATAACTGATAAATCTTTACATTTAAAAGCTTCAAATTCTATAAATAGTCATATTAAAATACCAACGTACAACGATCACAGAATGGCAATGGCTTTTGCGCCTTTAGGCTTAAAAGTACCTATTACTATTGAAGATGCAGATGTAGTAAGTAAATCTTATCCTCAATTTTGGGAAGATTTTAAATCTATAGGTTTTAATATTTCAAAATAGAATAGAATTATATTTTATCATTTTAAGTTTGCATTATTCATCTAAATGTATAGTATTATAGACGATTGTAGTAAAATAAACCTTCATTTACTTGACAAGGCCTATGTTGAGATTGTATATTTGCAATTCGAATAAAAATAAAGGACTGAGACATTTAGAGCATGCAAACTAACTTTAAGTAAGCGGCTACAAAATAGTTTCACATTATTCACATAATTAACTAAAACTCATACATGAAATTATCACATTTTAATTTTGAACTTCCAGACGAATTATTAGCAGAACATCCTGCAGAACATAGAGATGAAGCAAGATTGATGGTATTAAATAGAGCTGAGCAGACTATTGAGCATAAGCAATTTAAAGATATTATCGATTATTTTGATGAAGGTGATGTGATGATCATGAACGATACAAAAGTGTTTCCTGCACGCTTATTTGGTAACAAAGAAAAAACAGGAGCACGTATTGAAGTATTTTTATTACGTGAATTAAATCAAGAACAACGCCTTTGGGATGTTTTAGTAGATCCGGCTCGTAAAATAAGAATCGGAAATAAATTATATTTTGGTGATGACGAAACATTAGTTGCTGAGGTTATTGATAACACAACCTCTAGGGGTAGAACTTTACGTTTCTTGTATGATGGTTCTTACACCGATTTCAGAACAAAATTAACAGAATTAGGTGAAACACCTTTACCTAAATACATTAATAGAGAGGTTGAGCCAGAAGATGAAGAGCGTTACCAAACTATATATGCTAAAAACGAAGGAGCTGTAGCCGCACCAACTGCAGGAATGCACTTCTCTAAGCATTTATTAAAGCGTTTAGAAATTAAAGGAGTAAAAACAGCTCCCGTAACTTTACATGTTGGTTTAGGTACATTTAACCCTGTTGAGGTTGAAGATTTATCTAAGCACAAAATGGATAGTGAAGAAATTAACATTAAAAAAGAATCTGCAGATATTGTTAATGATGCCATTAATAAGAAAAAGCGTGTGTGTGCTGTAGGTACAACATCTATGCGTACAATTGAAAGTTCTGTGTCTTCTAATGGTAGATTAAATGAATTTGAAGGTTGGACAAATAAATTTATTTTCCCTCCTTACGATTTTAGTATTGCAAATTGTATGATTACAAATTTTCATACACCAAAATCTACTTTATTAATGATGACATCAGCATTTGCAGGTCATGATTTTATGAAGAAAGCTTACGAAGAAGCAGTTAAAGAAAAATATAAATTCTATTCTTATGGTGATGCGATGTTAATCATCTAATTAAGATTTCAACATATAATTTAAAGCCTCTTCATTGAGGCTTTTTTTATGACTTTTTGGGCGTTACCCTAACAAAAAAAGTTAGGGTCAGGCTGTCCGTTACAAGTCCTCGCAATTTTGATAAAAAATCAAAATTACTGTGGGCTTTCCACTGCCATCCTTAACGCGATTTTTAAGTTATATTAATGACGAGAATGTTAATCTAACTCTTAACGACCAATTTGAATAGATTGTATTAGTAAAATCTATATTTGCTTTTTCTCTGTGAATCTTCTGCGTAAACTCAGCGTATCTTTGCATAATTGCATAATTTAAAATTTTGAACAGCTATATGAGTGAGGATTACTTCAATTCGTGTGTAAAATAATTTTCAATTTAAGTATCACAATACAATTCACTACTTTTGCAAAAGATGGAAGCAAAAAAGAAAGACATACGAGCCTTAACTAAAGAACAGCTGAGAGAATTCTTTGTAAAACAAGGAGATAAAGCCTTTAGAGGAAATCAGGTTTACGAATGGTTGTGGCAAAAGGCGGCCTATAGTTTTGAGGATATGACAAACGTATCTCTAGAAACAAGACAAATGTTAGAGGCTAACTTTGTAATTAATCATATTAAAGTAGATCAGATGCAACGTAGCTCTGATGGTACTATAAAGAACGCTGTAAGGCTTCATGATGATTTAATTGTAGAGTCTGTTCTTATTCCAACGAATACAAGAACCACGGCTTGCGTGTCGTCTCAAGTCGGTTGTAGTTTAGATTGTCGTTTTTGTGCCACATCGCGATTAAAACGTATGCGAAATCTAAATCCAGATGAAATATACGATCAAGTTGTTGCTATAGATAATGAAAGTAGATTATACCATAATAGACCTTTAAGTAATATTGTGTTTATGGGTATGGGAGAGCCTTTAATGAACTATAACAATGTACTCAAAGCTATCGATAAAATTACATCACCAGAAGGTTTAGGAATGTCACCAAAACGTATTGTGGTATCAACCTCTGGAGTGCCAAAAATGATTAAGAAGATGGCAGATGATAACGTAAAATTTAAATTAGCGGTTTCATTACATTCTGCTATAGATGAGATTCGTACGTCTATTATGCCTTTTAATGCTACATTTCCTTTAAGTGATTTAAGAGAAGCTTTACAATATTGGTATGCAGCGACTAGTAACAGAATTACTTACGAATATGTGGTATGGGATGGTATTAATGATAAGCGTAAAGACGCAGAAGCTTTAGTTGAGTTCTGCAAATTTGCACCCAGTAAAGTAAATATTATAGAATACAACCCTATTGATGATGGCGAATTTCAGCAAGCGCAATCTCAAGCAATAGATATGTATGTTAGTATTTTAGAAGCTAATAATATTACGGTTACTGTTAGACGCAGTAGAGGTAAAGATATTGATGCGGCTTGTGGACAGTTGGCTAATAAAAGTTAGGTATTTAGAAAATGTATTTAAGTTTTAAGACATAAAAAAAAGCGGCAATTGCCGCTTTTCTTGTATATAATATTTAATGAATATTATTTTTTTGTAACTCTAAGAGTTTCTGTTTTATCACCAGAAGTAATTCTTACTAAATAAAGACCTTCAGATAACTCAGATAAGTTAATAGAAGAATTTGTAATTTCATTTTTAGTGAAACTAGCTACATTTTGACCTAACAAGTTATATACTGTAACACTATCAACATCTTGAGCTGATTTAATGTTTAAGATATCACTAGTTGGGTTAGGGTAAACACTAAAAGCAGTAAAAGAATTATCTTCTATACCTAATGTTGAATCAGTAGTAAAACTCCATACTGTTGTAGTTGTTGTTGCTCCAAAACAGTTAACAACATCAATACTCCAATAGTAGGTAGTGCTTGCAGCTAAACCAGTAATTATTCCATTGCTCTCAACACCTTCTAGTGTTTGTGTCGGAGGATTCGCTGTTCCTATATTTAAATTATAAGATTCACCATCTAAGTCTGGTGCTGTCCAGGCAAAAGCTAAACCACCATCAGGTGATTGTACTGCAACAGCTGTAGCTCCATCAGCAGGTATTGGTGAGGTTGCAGTTGAAGTTGGTACTGTTGTTTCTAAACATTCTGCCGTGGTAAAACTCCAAACAGCACTAGATGTAGATCCAAAACAGTTTACGGCATCAATTTTCCAATAATAGGTTGTATTACTGGTAGCACCAAAAGTAATAATACCACCGTTAGTAACATCTGCTAAAGACCCTATGTCGTCACCAGTAGCTGTTAAACCAATACTTATAGTAAAGCTATCGGCTGCATCTCCGGTAGTGTCTTCTATCCAAGAAAAAGCAACACCATCACCAAGTTCAATAGCAACATCCGTTGCAGTATCTGCAGGAGTAGGAGATGTTACGGCATTTGGAGCAGCTGTAGCTGTACATGCAGTTTCTGTTAATTCAAAATCAAAGCCTTGAGCACTCCAAAAGTCATCCCATAAGATATAGTAAGTTTGACCGCTTTCAGCGAAAAATGATACTTCAGAAAGATAGTTTGTACTATCTACATCATCTGCACTTGCATAACATGTTAATGCTGCACAGCTACCTGTAAAAATACTAAGTCTAGTATCATCACTATTCGTAACACCGTCATTTACAGTTAAATTTGAAGATATTGTTACTGCATAATTAGCAGTGGGTGTATAGCTGTACCATTCACCAACAGTTGCTAGACCTGTAAAACAAGAACCGTCAGGGGTAGTCCCGTTTAAAGTTCCTACAGTTGTCGTACCTGCGCTCACAGCTACAGCTGTTTCACAAGTATCTTGAGCATAATTAAATTGAAAAGCTATTAAAGCTAATACCAATAAAGTAATTTTTTTCATGTGTTTTGATTTTTAAATTAGTTAGCCATAAAGCTACAAATATTAGTTTGAAGAAAAATGTTAAAATTAAATTATTCGTTTTTTAACAATAAGAACAACTATCTTATAAAGATTTGTTGTGTTTGTAAGCGTATTTTCAACTTATAGGAAAGCTGAGTTTTTTGTAGCTGAACTTCTACTGATATAAAATCAATATAATTTCTGAATTAAAAGGTTTCGCAGATTTAGATTTTTTTGTTTTAATTCTTGCTTGTTACATTTTTTTTGAATTTAAGACTATAATTGTATTATTTTTTTTATTAGTAATAAACAAAAATGATTATTTGTAATATTGCAAATGAAGAGTGTATATAGTCATAGATGAAAATAACCGAACAAATAAAACAACCCATAGCCTACGAGATGGATCTTTTTGAACAAAAGTTTCAACTTTCTATGGCTAGTAAAGTGGCGTTACTAAATCGTATTACACATTATATCGTAAACCGAAAAGGAAAGCAAATGCGACCAATGTTTGTGTTTTTAGTAGCTAAAATGATGAATAATGGTGAAGTGTGCGAGCGTACTTATAGAGGAGCTTCGGTTATTGAACTTATTCATACAGCAACTTTGGTTCATGATGATGTGGTTGATGACAGTAACCGAAGACGTGGTTTCTTTTCAATTAATGCACTTTGGAAAAATAAAATTGCGGTTCTTATCGGTGATTTTTTATTATCAAAAGGTTTATTGCTTTCTATAGATAATAATGATTTCGATTTATTAAAAATTATCTCTGTTGCCGTGCGCGAAATGAGTGAAGGCGAATTACTTCAAATTGAAAAAGCAAGGCAATTAGATATTACAGAAGCTATTTATTACGAAATTATTCGCCAAAAAACAGCCACTTTAATTGCTGCATGCTGTAGTTTGGGTGCTGCTTCTGTAAAACCAAACTCACCCGAGGTTGAAACCATGAGAAAGTTTGGCGAATTGATTGGTATGGCATTTCAAATTAAGGATGACTTGTTTGACTATGGAGATGACGCTATCGGAAAACCGACAGGGATAGATATTAAAGAACAAAAAATGACCTTGCCACTTATTTATGTCCTTAATAACTGTTCAAAAAAAGAAAAGTCTTGGTTAATTAATTCTGTTAAAAACCATAACATGGATAAGAAACGCGTAAAAGAGGTCATTACTTTCGTAAAGTCTAAAGGAGGATTAGAATATGCGGTTTCTAAAATGAAAGCTTTTCAAGAAGAAGCATTAGCCATTTTAGAGCCTTACCCAGAATCAGAATATAAAGCGTCACTTAATCTTATGGTAGATTATGTGATTGATAGAAAAAAATAATTCTTTGTTCCTAAGTCTTTAAATAACCTACATAGCTCAAACTTGTACTTAGAGTTAGGGCTGTTAAAAAAATGAACTGCATGAATGCTAATTCTATTTATTTATTATTTGGTCTTGCGGTATCCTTAGTACTCACATATTTTATTATAAAAAGAATGGGGAAAAGCGGTTGCATGACGTATGGTTATGTAGCTCTATTGATAGTCTGTATTAATAGTATGGCTATAGGTTCAATGTTTTTTATGTATAGCGCCAGTCATGATATATACTCGGTAATAACTTCTGGCGAAAATTATACTTCAACTGTAATAAGTTTTACTTCAGAAGTACACCACGATTCAGATGATGGTAGTTCATATATAATGTACACGCCAACAGTTAGGTTTATAACTAAGGATAATAGAATTATTGTGCGAGAGTTAGATTTTTCTACTTCTAGTATGGATGTAGGTGATAGTTATAAGGTTAATTATAATGCAGAAACAGATAAGGTAATAGTTCTTGGCTTTACTTTAGCAATAAAATTAGTAGGAGCATTTATCTTCTGTTTTATTTTTTCATTCCTATTTGTAGGGATCATTATGTATGCATTTAATAGAGATATGAAAGCTTATACAGCCTTAGTTTCTAAAATAGGTTTTTATTTTTTTGTTCCATTTTTAATGATTGGTTTTAATCTATTACTGATTTATGGAATCTTCTTTGGTAACACAGTTCCGTTTTGGGTAACCCTGTTGTTAATCTTCTTTGTGTTTATGCTTACACTGGCAACATTTGGTTATCTTAAAATGATGTTTTTAAAAGGAGAACCTAAAATGAAACAAGTTAGTCCTGGGAAATGGACAGGTGATTGGGAAAATAAAAAATAATATTTACATCTGATAATCAGTGTTTTATTGTTTATTTTATTTTTTTTGCACTTATCAAGCAACCATTACTTCTATAATTGCGTCTTTATAAATAGAAGCGTAACCGTAAAGATTATAATGAAAGTTATTCAACTTCATAAAAACGAAACGAAACTTATACAAAGAGCAGCGAAGAATAATCGCGAAGCACAGCATGTGTTGTATGAATTGCATGCGCCAAAAATGTTAAGTGTTTGTCGTTATTATATTAAAGATGTACATCAGGCAGAAGAAGTGATGCTGAATGGCTTTTTTAAAGTTTTTAAAAACTTAAAATCATTTAAAAGTGAAGGAAGTTTTGAAGGTTGGGTAAGACGTATAATGGTTAGAGAATCTATTTCATATTTAAGACAACAGAAGAAGATTGAGTTTTCTGTTGAAGACGAATATTTAGATAGAGATTCATCTAATAACATTAATACAAATATTGAAGTTGCAGAAATACAACAACTCATAGATAGTTTGCCAGAAGGTTACCGAATGGTTTTTGTAATGTATGCGATAGAAGGCTATAAACATCAAGAAATTGCAGAGCTTTTAAAGATTTCTGAAGGAACTTCTAAATCGCAATTATTTAAAGCAAGACAAATGCTTCAAAAAAAGTTAAAAGAATTAAATAACAGTAGTTATGGCACCAATTAAGTTTGAAGAAAACATAAAAAATAAGCTCGAAGAACGCACATTGAGTCCTTCAACTGAAGCTTGGTCTAAATTATCTGATCGTTTAGATGCAGAAGAAAATAAGTCTAAAAAATCAGTGTTTTGGTGGTTAAGTATAGCTGCAGGTTTACTTGTTATGGTTGCCGTTTCTGTACAGTTTTTTAGTCAAGAAGATTCAAATCAAGTTTCACCTATTGTGGTTGAAGAAGGTTTAATTAAAGAGACTATTGAGAATCAAAAATCAGATTCTAAACCTAAAGAAACTATTCAGTTTGTTGAAAAAGAAAATGAAGAAGAGGAAGAAAATAAGTCTTTATCAACAACAAAGGACTCTCAAATTATTGATTATAAAAAAGGAGCTAAAACAGAATTAGCAACTGTAAATAACGATTCTCTAACTCAAGATGAGCTAGCTTATAATGAAGCAGAAGAACTTTTAAGAGGAGCACAATTAAAATTGGCAGTTGCAGATGCTATGAAAACTCTAAAAATAGAGAATACAACAGTTGCAGATAACGAAATAGATTCTTTATTAAATATTGCCAGTAAAGAAATTTTTAAAGAAAATTTAGAAAACGATACATTTCAAACTGTAGATGCAACAAAGTTGTTAGAAAGTGTAGAAGACGAAATGGGACAATCCTTTAGAACTAAGGTTTTTGAAGCTTTAAAGGATAGTTATGATACTGTGAAAACAGCTGTTGTAGATCGCAATAATTAAAAAACTCCTTTGAAAAAAAGGATGTCAAATCAAAAATAAATCATCAATAATCATCAATCAAAAAACGAACAATTATGAACACAATTACAAGATTAGTAGTCTGCTTGGTATTAACTGCGATTTTTTCGAGTTTACAGGCACAAACAAAAGCATCAGATTCTATTAGAAAGGTTGAGGTAGATTCTAAAATTATCCTTTTAGAAAAGAGCAAGACAGAAATTGAAAGTGAAGAAAGAGGTCTTTTAAAATCAAAAATCTCAAAAATAAATTCTCAATTAGACAATAAAGAGATTACAGCAGAAGAAGCAGAAGAATTAAAAAAAGAAGCAGCTAAAGTAGCGGTATTAAATATTGAAAACCGTAAAGATATCTTAGATAAAAAAATAGCATTATTAAAACGTAATGGTTACAGTTCAGATACGTCAATAGGTGATACAGAAGTGGGATTTACATTAAGTATTGGAGGGAATGAAGAGATTAGTGATAGTTTTATTTATTTAGGAAAATCATCTGGTGATAAAAAAAGAAAATACGACAGACGTACATCTACAGATATCGTTTTTGCTTTTGGGTTTAATAACGCTTTAATTGAAGGAGAACAGATAGACGATTCACCTTATAAAATAGGAGGTTCTGGTTTTATAGAATTAGGGTATGCTTGGAAAACAAGAATCTTCGATAATACTAATTTTTGGAGACTAAAATACGGTTTCTCTTTTCAATGGAATAAATTAAATATTAAAAATAATCAATATTTAGTAAACACTGATGGAGCTATTTCGTTACAAGAATTTCCTTCAGATGTTAATAAAGTGAAATTTAGAACTACTAATTTAGTATTTCCTATGCACCTAGAATTTGGTCCTTCTAAAAAGATAGAAAAAGAGGACTATTTTAGATATTCTACTCACAAGAAATTTAAAATAGGATTAGGTGGATATGCAGGTGTTAACTTAGGTAACATGCAAAAAATAAAGTATAAACTGGATGGAGATAGAGAGAAAGACAAGCAAAGAGATGAGTTTGAAGTAAGTGAGTTTGTTTACGGTCTAAGTGGCTATGTTTCTTTAGGAGATGTTGCGTTATATGTTAAGTACGATCTTAATCCATTGTTTAAAGATCAACTTGTAGATCAAAACAATATTTCTGTAGGATTACGTTTCGATATGGATTAATTCATCAATCAATCAATCAATCAATCAATCAATCAATCAATCAATCAATCAATTTTTGAGTGTTAAAAAGCCTTAGTCTATTTTAGATTAAGGTTTTTTATTTTGTATTAATGAGAGACCACTTTTAAGCCTACTATTGAGATGATTAATGTTGAAATAAAAAACAAGCGCCAAAATGTAGCGGGTTCTTTAAATACAAAAACACCAACAAGTACCGTTCCTACAGCACCAATCCCTGTCCAAACAGCATAAGCAGTGCCAATGGGTAATTCCTCTGTAGCTTTGATAAGTAATAGCATGCTCATGGTTAAGCAGGCAAGGAAACCAATATACCAATAGGTTGTTTCTATTCCTGTGGTTTCTTTAGCCTTTCCAAGGCAAGCCGCGAAAGCAACTTCAAATAATCCAGCAATAATTAATAAAATCCAATTCATGTAATACTAAAATTTATAAGGTATCAAGTTAAGGTGTAATTTATCCAAATTCATTCTTTTAAATCAGAAACTTAAGTTTAATCAAACTATAATTTTTAATATACTTACTTTGTCTTAAATTTGTCAACTTGTTATTCTTATTTCATCAAGAATCTTCGAAACTCTATAATCTTTAATATAAAATATTTCTGTTTTTACAAGAATAATCTAAAGCATGATCTCACAAAATTCCATTGCAAAAGTTTTTGAAACCGCTCGAGTAGAAGAGGTTATTGGCGATTTTGTACAGCTTAAAAAAGCGGGTACTAATTACAAAGGTTTAAGCCCTTTTAGTGAAGAGCGTTCACCGAGTTTTGTAGTGTCTCCTGTTAAGCAGATTTGGAAAGATTTTTCAAGTGGAAAAGGAGGGAATGCTGTAACATTTTTAATGGAGCATGAGCATTTTACTTATCCCGAAGCGATAAAGTATTTAGCTAAAAAGTATAATATTGAAATAGAAGAAACAGAACGTACAGACGAAGAAAAAGCACAGGCAGACAATAGAGAAAGTTTATATTTAGTGAGTGAATATGCGAGTAGCTATTTTCAAAATGTACTGCATAAAACAAATCCAGGTAAAGCCATTGGTTTAAGTTATTTTAAAGAGCGTGGATTTACAGAAGAAACCATTAAGAAATTTGATCTTGGGTATTCTTTAGATGAATGGCAAGGTTTTACAGACGATGCTTTAGGTAAAGGTTATAAAATTAATTTTTTAGAACAAACAGGTTTAACAATTGTAAAAGGCGAAAAGCGTTTTGATCGTTTTAAAGGCCGTGTTATGTTTCCTATTCATAGTATGAGTGGGCGTGTTCTTGGTTTTGGTGGACGTATTTTAACTAACGATAAGAAAGCGGCTAAATATTTAAATTCACCTGAAAGCGAAATCTATCACAAGAGTAAAATTTTGTATGGTTTGTATCATGCTAAGCAAAGTATTGCAAAAGAAGATAATTGCTACCTAGTTGAAGGTTATACAGATGTTATTCAGTTATGTCAAACAGGTATTACAAATGTTGTGTCTTCTTCTGGTACGGCTTTATCACCAGATCAAATACGCTTAATTAACCGATTAACAAATAATATTACGGTTCTTTTTGATGGTGATGCAGCTGGTATAAGAGCATCTATTCGTGGTATCGATTTAATTCTAGAACAAGGTGTTAATGTTAAGATTTGTACATTTCCTGATGGTGAAGATCCAGATAGTTTTTCAAAATCTAATACTCTAGAAGAACTAAAGGAATATCTTAATGATAATGCTAAAGATTTTATTCAGTTTAAAGCTTCATTATTAGTAAAAGAAGCAAATAATGATCCAATTAAAAAAGCAGAAACAATCCGAGAGATTGTAAATAGTATAGCTAAAATTCCAGATCAGATAAAACGCGAAATTTATATTCAAGAATGTGCGCGTATTATGGATATCAGCGAGAATGTTCTTTTTACAACTTTAGCACAAATTAATAATAAAGGAGCTCAGAGTAATAGTAAACCCAAGTCTTATGCGCCACCTACTTCTTCTGATCCAAATGAACCACCATTTGAAGTTTATAGAAATGAAGAGCCTCCTAGTAGTAAGCCAAAAATCGATGTTCAATATGAATTAGAACGAAAGATTATTGAAATATTAATGCTTTATGGTGATAAAACTGAAGAGTTTGAAGATGTTGTTTTAGAAGTTGATGAAGCTACAGGAGATTTAGTTTCTAAACCCATGAAGCAAGAAACTCGCGTGTTCGAAAAAATATATTTAGACTTACAAGAAGACGAAATGCATTTTTCTAATCCACAGTTTAAAACACTTTATTATTCTCTTATTGATAAATTAAATCAAGATGAAAATTTTTCTACAAAGAATTTCATCAATCAATTAGATCAAGAAACGGCAGGTACCGTTACAAGTATTTTAATGGAAGATGAACGTTATAATCTTCATGATTGGGAGCGGAATTTAATTATCCCAAAAGAGAAAAAAGACTCTGTTGCTCTATTAGTGAGTCAGACCATATTAAGTTTAAGATGTCATTTAATTGACAAAAAGGTTATTGAATATAAAAATGAAACCTTAAAAGAAAATGCAGATACACGTTCTATAATAGAGGATGTAAAAGATTATGTTGGTCTTAAAATGTTATTATCTAGAAAACTAGGTAAGGTTGTGAGTTAGTGAGTTATGTAAGGTTGTGGTGCTTAGCTTGGTGAATTAAATCTACAATATTTGTTACATTTAATTTCTTAAACAATCTAGATTTGTACGTGCTGACTGTTTTTTCATTAATATCTAATTCTTCAGCTATTTCTTTATTTTTACGACCAATAGAAAGTAGTTTTAAAACTTCGACTTCTCTAGTAGAAAGTTTTTTAAACATACGGCTTCTGCTTTTTCTAGTATCTTCATAACGAAAATGTTTATCCATTTTTTCGCTAAGTGAAATTTCACCAGTATTAATTTTTCTAATAGCAGTTTCTATCTCCTCGATATCTACACCTTTGTTTAAGTAACCCGAAGCGCCTGCTTTTATAGTGCTTATGGCATATATTTCTTCGGGTTGATGACTAAACATTAAAACTTTTACAGCTTTGTTTTCTTTTTTAATAGCTCTAAGTGCTGTAATCCCATTAAGCTCTGGTAAATCGATTTCAGATATTATAATATCGACATTATTACGGCGTACAAATTCAAATATTTCAATTCCACTAGTTAAACTGCCGATAACTTTTAAGTCGGGTTTATTGTTTAAAAAAAGCTCTAATCCTGTTCTGACAATGGGGTGGCTATCAACGATCAAAATGTTTATCATGGTAATTGTATTTTATTTTTAATGCTTAGAGTTTGTAAACTAAATACAACCTAGGGGATAAGTATAAAAATAGTGAAAAAATCGAATAAAATTAACCTTTTATTTATGTAATTTAAAAATTTATTTCAAATTATTAGGGATTTCGCAAACGGGTATAGCAACCATTTTATGTTTATTTGCTGTATTATAGTTTTTGAAAATCTCAAAAACAGTACGTTGTCTTCCTTCAAAGTCCGTTTCATTTTTTCCTTCTTCCTTCATTTGCATTGCCCATTCTAATTCTGGGTATGAAGCTCCAATTTGATCTTCATCAGTTCTGTCGTCTCCCCATAAACCATCTGTTGGTGCTGCTGCTATTATTTCTTCATTAACCCCTAAATATTTGGCTATTTCGTAAACTTCACTTTTTAGTAAGTCTGCAATAGGGCTAAGATCTACCCCGCCATCACCATATTTAGTATAGAAGCCAACGCCAAAATCTTCAACTTTATTTCCTGTGCCTGCAACCAGGTATTTTTCTAAAGCAGCAAAATAATATAAAGAAGTCATTCTTAATCTCGCTCTTGTATTTGCTAAAGCCATAAAACGACTTTCTTCATCATCTACAGCAGGTAATTCAGCTATTAATTGATCAAATACAGTTGTAAGATTAACTTGTTTTGTACTTACTTTTTCGTAATTGCCTTTTAACCAATTAATGTGGTTAAGAGCTCTGCTTACCTGGTTAGGTGCTTGGTGAATAGGCATTTCTAGACAAAGTAAATCTAGTCCTGTCATAGCACATAAAGTTGATGTTACGGCAGAGTCTATACCTCCAGAGACACCAATTACAAATCCATTCATATTGGCTTTATTTGCATATTCTTTTAGCCAACCTACTATATGTTCTACAACCTTTTCTGTATTCATAATTTTTTAATTTTTAAAACAAAGAAGTGTACCTTTGCGTAACAAAAATAGCAGAAACGTGTTAAGTTTAAAAATGTTTTACCAAATGAAAATAAGAATTTTCATTATTTTATGTATCAGCTTTACTTTTATGTCTTGTGATGAAGAATCTAAAGTAGAGCAAGAAATCGCAAAAATAGAGGTGAATTTTAACGTTGAGCGTTTTGATAAAGCCTTTTTTGAATCAAAACCAGAAGATTTACCAAGGTTAAAAAAAGACTACCCGTTTTTCTTTTCTAGTGATCCAGATGCTTTTTGGATTGAAAAAATGGGAGATACCTTGCAGTCTGAATTATTAAATGATGTACAAGATAAATACCCTGATTTCGATACTTCAAAAAAAGATTTAAAAAGCTTATTTCAACACTTAAAATATTATGATAAATCTTTTTCTGTACCGAGAGTAATTACACTAACTAATGATGTGGCATACAGAGATAAAACGTTTGTAAATGATTCTCTTGTACTTATTGCATTAGATAATTATTTAGGTGAAGATCATAGATTTTATCAAAATATACCCATGTATATTGCTGCTAACATGCAAGAAAACCAAATTGTTCCTGATGTAGCAAACGGTTATGCAACAAAATACTTATTTCAGACAAGTAGAAAAAGGTTGCTAGATGAAATGATATACTACGGAAAGTTGTTATACTTTAAAGATGTTATGATTCCGTTTAAAACAGATGCCGAGAAGATTGGTTATACTGAAGCGCAGATAAAGTGGGCTGAAGCTAATGAAAGTCAGATTTGGAGTTACTTTATTGAAAAAGAATTATTATACAGTACGGATTCTAAATTACCAGGTCGCTTTATTGCAGAAGCTCCGTTTTCTAAATTTTATCTAGAATTAGACAATCAATCTCCAGGGCGTTTAGGTCAATACCTAGGATGGCAAATTGTAAAAGCTTACGCAGGTACAACAGGTGATGATGTTTTGAAAATTATGCAATTAGAGCCTGAAGAAATATTTAATAAATCTAAATTTAAACCAAAAAAATAATGTCTAAAGTTATAAAATCTAAAATAGTACTAAACGTAGAACTTGATGAGAATAGAGTGCCAGAAAAATTAAATTGGTCAGCTCAAGATGGTGGTATTGATAATAAAGAAGCTAAAGCTGTATTGTTATCTGTTTGGGACAGTAAGGAACAAGAAACTTTAAAAATAGACTTGTGGACTAAAGATATGCCTGTAGATGAAATGAAACTCTTTTTTCATCAAACCTTGGTAACTATGAGTGATTCATTTTTTAGAGCAACTCAAGATCAAAAAATGACAGATACTATGAAAGATTTTTGTGATTATTTTGCAGAAAAATTAGAGCTAAAAAAATAAGCACTTTATTAGCGTTTATTCATGGTCTACTTTAAAATAGGGAACTTTATTAAAACTATTTGAATCTATATTCATATAGTTTTTTTTATGTTTTCTTTTATGCTTTGCAAAATCACTAGGGTTAAAGACTTCCCATACAGTAAGCTCATTTAACCGACCTGTTGTAGTGCGCATATCAATTTTTATTTTTCGAATTATACGATCTACAGTTGCTTGATCAGCCATTTTTAATGTCTTTTCAGAACTTGTACCACTATTTATTTTGTAAGATACCCAATATTTAGATGTTGTAGTCTTGGATGTAGTACTTGCTTTTTTTGTTATGCTTTTTACTTTGACTTCTTTTTTAGCAGGTGAAACCCTTTTTCCAGATAGTCCTAAATTTGTTTGATACAATGTGTTTTCAGAATTTAATGACTCACTTTTTTGAGTTACTAAAGTATTGATAAGTTCTTCATTAGGAGTCTCTATTGTTTTAGCTTTACTTACAAGGGGTATATTTAGATCTTCTAGCGATTTTCTTTCTGGCCTATCATTATCTACAATATATGATGATTGTATTAAATTGAAATTTTCTGTTCTTAATAAAGTAACAATAATTAACTTATCTCTTAATACAGCTTCAACAGCATATCTCCCAATTGGGATATCTGAAATTATAATTTTAGCCTCAGGTGTTTTAACTTTTACTACACGTTCAAAATCACTATTGTAAATCATGATTTCATAAATAGTACGTTCACCTTTAAAAATGATACTATCTTGAGATTCATTTAAATAATGCTTAAGTTCTTTTGCTCTTAAATTTCTGTTTTTAAGTAGTACAGATTTTTGACCATAAACTAATGAGGTCAAGAGCATGAATACGATGATGTATAGTGGTCTCATAAGTAGGTTTCTTGTCTTTGGGAAACAATTTTTAACATCAATCGCTTCATTTTGAGTGATGTGATTGTTATTTGCTTCAAAGTTACTCTTTTTACATACTAAGCTGTTATATTATAGGTGTATAGCGTATTTTTTTGTTGATGTGTCTTAAATGTCTGTTATATCGTGTGACGAGCTATTTTTTTGAACATACAAGTGATTATATACTATTAATTTTATTGTAAATTTTGAGTGTTAACTTGAGTTGAATAATATGGGTTACTATTAAATATTTCGGCTGATATTGAATAGACAAAATCTGGGTTTGCGAGCTGATTTTCCATGAATTTTTTAGTGTTGTAAACTTCCCAAATAGTCAGTTTATTAGATTTTCCAGCATTGCTTTCTATTTCTAACTGATGTTTTAAAATCATTTTATCTACGATCTCTTTATTCGCTAATCGCATAGTTTTACAAGATCCACTTTTATTAATAATTTTACTTTCTGTCCAAAAATATTTTTGATTATTAGAAAGTTGTTTTTTAGTGTTTACTCTAGTTAGTATGAATTCTATACTTTCGTTTGGAACGCTATTAACGATATTCAAGTTTTCGTCTAGCATCATACCTTTTCCTCCTAAGGTCTCTTTTATGTCTGATGAAATATTATAATTAAATTTATTGTTCTTTATTAAATCTATAAGTATAATTTTATCGGTTAGTTTTACTTCAACAACAAAGTTACCAATAGGAACATCTTCTAATGAAATTAGAGTTTCAAAAGCTTCAATATTAACTTTTTTTTCAAAATCTTCGTTAAATATTTCAATTTGTAAGATTTTGGATTCAGAATAAAGTAATAAACTATCTTTTGTAGAATTTAAACGGTGTTTTAGTTCTTTAGCTTTTGGATTTTTGTTTTGAATTAAAATTGTATTCTGACTGTGGCTAAATAAAGTAAGAAGTAGGACGAGTAGTGTGCTTATGTTTTTAGTCATAATATTCACTTTTAAGATTAGAGATTTCTTAGAGAATGTTGTTTTAAAACATTATTGTTTATTAGTTTATAGTATAATTTATGAAATTGATAATTAATTTCCTTGTTTTTAGGATAAGTAACCCTTTTTCTAGCTGATTTACTCTAAGATACGATGTATAGCAAATAAAGAAGATTTAAATATTGAAGATTAAAGTTGTTTTAGCTTCTAATTTTTTAAATTAGCTTATGCGAAAAATCTTATTTGGTGTCATAATTACATTAGTTGTACTATTCACCTTTAAATATTGTAGTGATAAACAAGAAGATAAAATTGTACTTAAAGAGAGTACAGCTTTAATTCAAGAACAAATTAAAAACGTTGGTAAACTCGTTGTTACCGAAGGGCATTTTAGTGAAGTGTTCACTTATAAAAATTCTAAAGATGTTTTTGGAGATTTAATTTCTGCTGAAAAAAAAGCCATAGTTATTGTCAATGCAGATGTAACTATAGGGTACGATTTAAGTAAAATTGAATATCAAATAGATGAAGAAACAAAAACACTTAAAATCTTAAGCATTCCGAAAGAAGAGATTAAAATCAGTCCAGATTTTGAATATTACGATATGCAAGCAGATTACCTCAATCCATTTGAAGCCAAAGATTACAATAGTATAAAAACGACCGTAAAAAAGTCGCTAATGAAAAAAGTTGAAGCATCAGAGCTAAAATCTAATGCGCAAAACCGATTGATTAGCGAATTGTCTAAATTCTTTATGTTAACTAATTCTCTTGGTTGGACTTTAGAATACAACCAAAGTCCAATTTTAGAATTAAGAGAGCTTAATAACCTTAAAAATATATTAGATTAAAATTTAAGCCAATTTTCGTTGTAAGCTTGCCATTCCGCCACCATTTATGGCATCAATTCCATTAGATTTTAAAATACTTGCAGCATTTGCAGAGCGCATGCCACTAGCACAATGGGCAATTACAGGTTTGTTTAGTCTTTTAATCTCGTTAATTCTGTTTCCTAGTTCTTGAACTGGAATGTGAATCGCATTTTTGATATGTCCGCCTTGGTATTCACTAGGTGTTCTAACATCTAAAATAACAGCTCCTTTTTCTAAGTATTCTGCAACGTTGTTAGTCGATTTTCCAAATAAAGCATTAAATATTCCCATTGTATTTATTTTTGAACAAATTTCCGAAAAGTTTAGAAAACCATTCGTAACCAAAGTTACATTATAATTGCGTTCTACTTAAAAATCTTGTAAATTTAGTATTTTACCTCACTATGAAACCAGAGACACGTCAACAAGAAATTATTAGAGTAGCTGCTAAACTCTTCAAAGAAAAAGGTTACAGTGCGGTCACCATGCGAGATTTGGCAACGGCTATGAATATAAAAGCAGCAAGTCTTTACAATCACATCAATTCTAAACAAGATATATTAGAAAGTATTATCATTTCTATTGCAGAACAGTTTACAGAAGGCATGTCTTCTGTAAGAGAAAGCAATGCTACTTGCATCGAAAAGTTAAAAGAAATTATAGCGTTGCATGTAGAAGTATCTAGTACCAATATTTATGGTATGGCTGCTTTAAATCACGATTGGATGCATTTAGAAGCTCGATTAAATTACTACAAAAAGTTGCGTAGCGATTACGAAAATGATTTCAGAAATATTCTTATTGAAGGTATAAAAGCTGGTGAAATTTCAGACATAAAACCAGATGTAATGATGTTTTCAATCTTAACAACCTTACGTTCGCTTTATTTATGGATACCGAAAAAGGAAGATGTAAATCTTCAAGAACTATCTAGTAACCTCAATGAAATTCTTATAAAAGGAGTCATAAAATAGATTTAAATTTATTTACTAACTTTGTCAAACAAACTAACAAGTGTTAGTTAAGTGTTTTTAAAAATACATATGGCACAGTTTTATAAGCTTAAAATTCAAGATATATACAAGGAAAACGAAGATACTTCTGTTATAACCTTTTATGTTCCTATAGAATTACAAAATACATTCAAATTTCGTCAAGGTCAGCATTTAACTCTAAAAGCAGACATTAACGGAGAAGATGTGCGTCGTTCGTATTCACTTTGTTCAAGTCCATTAGATAGTCAATGGAAAGTTGCTGTAAAGCTCATTCCTGGTGGGAAATTCTCAACTTATATAAACGAAACGCTAAAAACGGGTGACCAATTAGAAGTGATGGCACCAAGCGGTACATTTGGTGTAGAAGTCAACGCATCAAATCCCAAAAACTACTTGTTTTTCGCAGCAGGAAGTGGCATTACACCAGTTTTGTCTATGGTTAAAGCACATTTGCAAGCAGAACCAAATTCTACATGTAAATTATTTTACGTTAATAAAACCGCAAAATCCATTATCTTTAAAGAAGAACTAGAACAATTAAGAAACACTTATTTCGGAAGATTTGAAATTTATTATTTCTTAACCAAAGAACGTAGAGATATTGAATTATTAAACGGAAGATTCGATGATGAAAAGATGAAGATTCTTACCAATACGTTTATCGATATTCCAGATACAAGTGAAGTATTTTTATGTGGTCCAGAAAAAATGGTAAACTACGTAAGCGCGTATTTAATAAATAAAGGATTACCAAAAGAACTGATACATTCTGAGTTGTTTGTAACCGGACTTTCAGATGAAGACATTAAGCGAGCAGAACGTCTAGCAAAACAAAATGTAGAAGGAACCGAAGTGGTTATCGTCGATGGGGGAAAAGAATTCACCTTCACCATGACTAAAGAATACGATAATATCCTCGACGCAGCCTTAGGCGCAGGAGCAGATTTGCCATTCGCCTGCAAAGGTGGTGTTTGTAGCACCTGCAAATGCGAAGTGAAAGAAGGCGCAGTCGAAATGAAAATAAATTACGCATTAAGCGATAAAGAAGTCTCACAAAACCTAGTCTTAAGTTGCCAAGCAGTACCAACAACAGAAAAGGTAATTGTAGATTTTGATGTATAATAAATCCTTTTGTAGAAAAATATCTCTATAATTTGTCATTCCTGTGTAAATAGGAATCCACTATAAACTAATAACAATTCACTAACAACAAACAAGATGAGTGAAGAACAAATAAAAAATCTAGAAGTACAATTCGAAGCACGTATCGCAAGAGACGAGAAAATCGAACCAAAAGATTGGATGCCAGAAAAATACCGTAAAACGCATATTAGGCAAATGTCGCAACACGCACATTCCGAAATTGTAGGGATGCTTCCCGAAGGAAATTGGATTACAAGAGCACCTTCTTTGCGACGTAAAGTAGCACTTTTAGCAAAAGTTCAAGACGAAGCTGGTCACGGTTTATATCTCTATTCGGCATGTGAAACCTTAGGGATTTCTCGCGATGAGTTATACGATCAATTGCATTCAGGTAAAGCAAAATACTCTTCCATCTTTAATTACCCAACAGTAACTTGGGCAGATATGGGAGCTGTAGGTTGGTTAGTCGATGGCGCTGCAATTATCAATCAAGTGCCATTATGTAACACTTCTTATGGACCATACGCAAGAGCAATGGTTCGTGTATGTAAGGAGGAAAGTTTTCACCAACGTCAAGGTTACGAAATCATGATGAAGTTGGCAAACGGAGCACCTGAGCAAAAAGAATTAGCACAAGATGCTTTAAATCGTTGGTGGTGGCCAAGTTTAATGATGTTAGGTCCTACAGATGCAGAATCTATTCACACGGAACAATCCATGAAATGGAAGTTAAAACGAAAATCTAATGACGATTTACGTCAGCAATTTATAGATCAAACGGTTCCTCAAGCCGAATTAATCGGACTTACAATTCCTGATCCAGATTTAAAATGGAACGAGGAACGCCAAAGCTATGATTTCGGTGAAATTAATTGGGACGAGTTCTGGCAAGTCGTAAAAGGCCATGGACCAATGAATAAAGAACGCATGAAAGCTAGAGTTGGTGCATGGGAAGAAGGAGAATGGGTTAGAGATGCGGCTATGGCACATGCCGAAAAGAAGCAAGCAAGAAAACAAAAACAAGCAATTTAAATTTTATCGTCAATTCGAGAGATTTTCTGTCAGTTTATGCGCAGTCGAAATCAAAGAAAATTATATCGAGAATAAGATGAAACAAAACATATAATTATGTCTGATAAAAAAAACTGGCCACTTTGGGAAATCTTTGTAAGAAGTAAAAATGGATTAGAACATCGTCATTTTGGAAGTCTTCATGCAGCAGATGCAGAAATGGCATTAGAAAATGCAAGAGATGTGTACACAAGACGAAATGAAGGAGTGAGTATTTGGGTCGTAGAATCTAAAAATATCACAGCATCAAATCCAGAACACAATGGTGAAATGTTTGAGCCTGCTCAAGATAAAGTCTATCGTCACCCAACATTTTATGATTTACCGGACGAAGTAAAACATATGTAATTGGAGCAAAGCTCGAATTACAATTCCCACGAAAGTGGGAAACTGATCAATTGAATCTAAATCTCATTCAGAGCAAAGTGAAGAATCTCATTATTAATAAGAACGTCACTTCGAGTGATTTGTGAGGAACGAGCAAATCGTATCGAGAAGTAATTAAATAGATACCCATTTTTATGGGCACTTAAAATGAAACAAAACCTATACAACTATATATTAGGAATCGCAGACAACAGTCTAATCCTAGGACAAAGACTAGGAGAGCTCACAGGACATGGACCAAGCCTAGAAACAGATATCGCTTGCACCAATATCTCATTAGATTTATTCGGACAAGTACGAAGCTATTTTCAATACGCAGCAAAAATTGCAGGAGATAACAGAACTGAAGATGATATAGCAATGCTTCGTAAAGAACGAGAATATGTAAATGTATTGTTGGTAGAACAACCCAATAGAGATTTTGCATATACCATGGCACGTCAGTTCTTATTCGATATATATCATTTATTATTTTTACAGAAATTAGAAAAAAGTAAAGATTTAACTTTATCTGCTATTGCAACAAAATCAATTAAAGAAGTGAGTTATCATGAACGTTTTTCAGGAGACTGGATAAAACGTTTAGGAGATGGTACAGAGGAAAGTAAAACAAAAATGCAAGATGCTATTGATGGTTTGTGGACCTATACTGATGAGTTATTTCATCAAACCGAAGCAGATAAAGCAATGGTTGCAGAAGGAATTGGTGTTGATGTAACAAAACTTAAAGAGACCTATTATAAAAAGGTAAATGAAATTTTAGAAGAAGCAACACTCGAAATCCCGGAATCAAAATGGTTTCAAAAAGGTGGAAAAGAAGGCGTTCACACCGAACATTTAGGGTATTTATTAGCAGAGCTTCAATATATGCAACGTGCGTATCCTAATATGGAATGGTAACACAAATTCCTCAGAAGGCAGATAAACCTTTAGGTTCAGCAAAGCTAATCTCATAATCGAAAAAGTAAAAGTTAGTCGGTTAAACATGACGTCACTTCGAGTGATTCCGATTTTTTTATCGGAATGGTATCGAGAAGTAATAAAGCAAAATTCCCGTTTTCACGGGAAATGAATATGACAACAGAACAAAACATAGACCAAATCTTAATTCCAATTCTGGAACAGGTTTCAGATCCTGAAATCCCAGTATTATCTATCATGGATATGGGAGTGGTACGTACTGCAGTCATAGAAAATAATATTGTAAAAGTAGAAATTACACCAACGTATAGTGGTTGTCCAGCGATGGATGTTATTGGAGACGATATTAAAGCCGCATTAAAAGTGGCAGGATACCACTCTGAGATAGAATTAATTCTTGCACCAGCTTGGACCACCGATTGGATTACACCAAGAGGAAGAAAAGCATTAGAAGATTATGGCATAGCAGCACCTTTAAACGCAGAAGCAGATAAAGATGTATTGCTTAATGATAAAAGGATAGTGAAGTGCACCAATTGTGGTTCACAAAACACAAGATTAGTAAGTCAGTTTGGTTCCACAGCATGTAAAGCACAGTTTCAATGTGACGATTGCCAAGAACCATTTGATTATTTTAAATGTCTAAAGTAAAGGAACTTCAATTCGAGTAAAATTGTTTTTTAGCAATTTTGTATTGAGAATATATAAAAGTTTTGTCATTCCTGCGAAGGCAGGAATCCACAATAAAAGAAAAACATATGAATAAAAGCATTCTTTTAAAAATAGAAAATAAAATAGCGTACATCACGCTAAACAGACCAGAAGTGTTCAACAGTTTTAACCGTGAAATGGCATTTTTGCTTCACGATACTTTAGATGCTTGTGAAACAAATGATGAGGTTAGAGCAATTGTTCTTACTGGAAATGGAAAAGCATTTTGTGCAGGACAAGATTTAAAAGAAGTTACGGATCCAGATTTAAATCCTGGATTCAAAAAAATATTAGAAGAGCATTATAATCCAATAATTACTAGAATTAGAAATATTAAAAAACCAGTAATTGCAGCTGTAAACGGAGTTGCAGCAGGAGCAGGAGCAAATATTGCTTTAGCTTGTGATATTGTTGTTGCACATGAAAAAGTAAGTTTCATTCAAGCGTTTAGTTTAATAGGTCTGGTTCCAGATAGTGCCGGAACATTCTTTTTACCAAGATTAATCGGATTTCAAAAAGCATTAGCATTAGCCATGTTAGGCGATAAAATTTCAGCAGAAGAAGCAGAGAAAATGGGAATGATTTATAAAATGATTCCATTAGAAAGTTTTGAAGAAGATGTCAATAAGTTAGCTTTGAAACTGGCAAACATGCCTACAAAAGCATTGGGTATGATTAAAGAATTATTCAATAAATCGATGACCAATGATTTAGAATCTCAATTAGCGTTGGAGTCTAAGTTACAAATTGAAGCCGCACAAAGTGAAGATTATAAAGAAGGAGTCGCAGCATTTATTGAAAAGAGAAAACCAAATTTTAAAGGAAATTAATTAACGTCAGTTCGAGTGAAATTGCTTTTTTTGCAATTTTGTATCGAGAACAATATGAACAAACAAACACTCATAGAAGCGCACAACCGAATAAAACCTTTTATTCACCAAACACCAGTGCTAACCTCAGAATTGCTAAATAAAGAGGCAGGCTGTAATCTATTTTTCAAATGTGAGAACTTTCAAAAAATGGGAGCCTTTAAAATGCGAGGAGCAGCAAATGCAATTCTTTCACTTTCTGATGCGGAAAGAGAACGTGGTGTGGTAACACATTCCTCAGGTAATTTTGCCCAAGCAGTTTCATTAGCAGCTCAAAAGTTACATGTGAAGGCATACATTGTAATGCCAGAAAATGCACCACAAGTCAAAAAAGATGCAGTTAAAACTTATGAGGGTGAAATCATAGAATGTGAATCGACACCTCAAGCAAGAGAAGCAACAGCTAATAAAGTTAAAGAGGAAAAGGGAACATCATTTTTACACCCATCTAATCAAGATGAGGTTATTTATGGTAATAGTACAGCAGCAATTGAATTATTAGAAGAGCAACCAGATTTAGATATTATCCTAGCACCTGTTGGTGGAGGAGGTCTTATTGCAGGAACTGCTTTGGCAACACATTATTTCTCTGAAAAATGTAATGTAATTGGTGCCGAGCCTAAAGCTGTTGATGATGCATATCGATCATTAATTTCGGGTCAAATAGAAACGAATCTAAGTTTTAATACCATTGCAGATGGACTTCGAACAAATTTAGGCGATCGTAATTTTCCAATTATTCAAAAACATGTAGAGAAAATAATATGTGTAGAGGAAGAGGAAATTATCAATGCCATGCAGTTGATTTGGGAACGTATGAAGATTATTGTAGAACCATCAAGTGCAGTAGCTTTTGCAGCTGTATTAAATAACAAAGAAGAATTTGCAACTAAAAACATCGGAATTATTATTTCTGGTGGTAATGTAGATGTGAAAAATCTGCCATTTTAGATAACTGTCACCCTGAGCGCAGTCGAAGGGTATCAATAAAAAAAATAATTTGTCATTCCTGCGTAGGCAGGAATCCACAATAAAAGTAAAAACATGAACATAGGAATTATAGGTTCAGGAACCATGGGAAGCGGCATCGCACAAGTAGCAGCAACTTCTGGTTGTCAAGTAAAATTGTACGACACCAATCAAGGAGCTTTAGATAAAGCAAAAGCTTCATTAGAAAAAATATTGAATCGTTTAATTGAAAAAGGAAGAATAGATACTGCTGAAAAAAAGAGAATAGAATCTAATATTTCTTATGTAGATACATTAATAGATTTAGCAGATTCTAATCTAACTATCGAAGCGATTATTGAAAACCTAGATATTAAGAAAAAAGTATTTTCAGAATTAGAAACTTATGTGTCTGACGATTGTATTATTGCATCAAATACGTCAAGTTTATCAATAGCATCAATTGCAGCATCACTTAATAAACCAGAGCGTTGTGTAGGTATTCACTTTTTCAATCCAGCACCTTTAATGAAGTTGGTTGAGGTCATTCCAGCCATTCAAACATCTAAAGCAGTACTTGAAAAAGCGATTCAAACAATTTCCGATTGGAAAAAAATAGTAGCAGTTGCCAAAGACACGCCAGGGTTTATAGTCAACAGAGTCGCAAGACCATTTTATGGTGAAGCCTTAAGAATATACGAAGAAGGGTTAGCAGACTTTGCAACCATTGATCATAGTCTAAAATCTTTAGGTGATTTCAGAATGGGACCATTTGAATTAATGGATTTCATAGGAAACGATGTCAATTACACCGTAACCGAAACCGTATTTACCGCCTTCTATTTCGACCCAAGATATAAGCCTTCATTTACTCAAAAACGTTTTGCTGAAGCAGGTTACTTAGGACGTAAATCTGGAAAAGGTTTTTATGATTATGATAAAAGCGGCAAAATAATTGAGGCAAATCACGCAAACACAAAGACTTTTGAAACTTATGAAGACGAAGAGTCTTTGAAAAATCAAATTTTTAATCGTGTTTTAGTTATGCTAATCAACGAAGCCGCAGATGCCTTATTTTTAAACATCGCATCGGCAGAAGATATAGATATTGCCATGACAAAAGGAGTTAATTATCCAAAAGGATTATTAGCCTGGGCAGACGAAAAAGGAATCGATTGGTGTGTGCAAAAAATGGACGAATTATATAACGAATATCACGAAGATAGATACCGTTGTAGTCCATTATTACGTAACATGAATAAAGAAAATAAAACGTTTTTTTAATATAACGTCAGTTCGAGTGAAATTGCTTTTTCTGCAATTTTATATCGAGAACAAGTGAGGCTTCTCGATACAATTCCGATGAAAAATCGGAATCATTCGAAGTGACGAAATAATAAATATGAAACCAGAACAAATTCCACATAAAATGCTATCACAAGATGCCTACAGCACGTGGCTAGGAATAGAAATCCTTGAAAGTGAACTAGGACGTTGCAAAGTAGCAATGACTATTAGAAAAGAAATGCTAAACAGTATGGGTAAAGCGCATGGAGGAATTAGTTATTCTTTAGCAGATACAGCTTTCGGATTTGCAGCAAACACACATGGTAAATATGCAGTTTCTATAGAAACCAGTATTAATCATATTGAAGCATTAGAAGAAGGCGATTATATTACCGCAGAATCTGTTATTGAAAATGTGAAAAATAGATTAGGTTTTAATATTATCGAAGTCAAAAGAGGAAATGAGTTAGTAGCACTTTTTAAAGGTGTTGCTTACAGAACACAAAAAGATTGGGAGTAAAATAGTAAAAATATAAAATTATGAAATGGAAAGGTAGACGACAAAGCGGGAATCTTGAAGACAAACGCGGCATGGGAACTAAAGGTAAAGTAGCAGCTGGTGGTGGAGTTATTGCCGTAGTTGTAATTTTATTGCAACTTTTTGGAGGTGAAACAGGGCAACAATTAGCGCCAATTATAGAGCAGGTAGCAAATAGTCAAACCTCAACACAGCAAGTGGAACAAAGAGATCTAACGAGTCAAGAAGTTGAAATGGGTAATTTTATGGCTACCGTTTTAGCAGATACGGAAGATGTTTGGAATCAAATTTTTTCAGAATACAATCTCGGTAATTATAAAGAGCCAAAAATGGTATTATTCACAGATGCTGTTAATACTGCATGTGGAAGTGCAACTTCTGCTTCTGGTCCGTTTTATTGTCCTGGAGATCAAAAATTATATATGGATTTAGCTTTCTTCGATGAACTAAAAACACGTTTCGGAGCTAAAGGAGGTGATTTTGCAATTGCTTATGTAACAGCACATGAAGTAGGACATCACATTCAGACTTTATTAGGAACTTCTAACAAAGTAAGACAACTGCAAAGTCAAACCAATCAAACCGGAGCTAATAAATTATCTGTAGCACAAGAGTTGCAAGCCGATTTTTATGCAGGGGTTTGGACGCATCATAATAAACAATATTTACAAGCGGGAGACATTGAGGAAGCGATGAGTGCTGCCAATGCTGTAGGAGACGATGCTATACAAAAAAGAAGTACAGGAAGTGTAAACACAGATAGTTTCACTCATGGGACATCAGAACAGCGTATGGAGTGGTTTATGAAAGGTTATAATACAGGCGATATTAGAAACGGAGATACGTTTGCTGCACTTATAAATTAAATACATGAATAGCACAAACCTTTAGGTCTACCGAAGCGAATTTCTTAGCAAATAAAAAATAAAATTTGATTAGTAATAAAAGTAACAAGTAAGTGCGTTAGGGATTACTCATTTATTCTATTTTATTAAATAGGAATTCGTGAGTGTTTCACAATTGAAGTGGCATCCTTTTTTACGTCAGTTCGAGTGAAATTGCTTTTTCTGCAATTTTGTATCGAGAACAAGAAAAAAAGATATAACGGAAAGCCCGACCTTTAGGGAACGCCAAAAAAATAATATTAATTTGAAATAGAAGCTTCTATTTTCGACTTCAATTTCAATTTCAATTTCAAACATGGAAGCATACATAATAGACGGAATCAGAACACCAATAGGAAATTACAAAGGCACATTATCTGCTGTGAGAACAGACGATTTAGGAGCAATTGTAATTTCAGAAATCGTAAAACGTAATCCAAACATTCCTAAGGAAGCTTACGACGATGTTATCATGGGATGCGCCAATCAAGCAGGAGAAGACAATCGTAATGTAGCGCGTATGTCATCACTTTTAGCAGGATTACCATTCACAGTTCCTGGTGAAACCGTAAACCGTTTATGTAGCTCAGGATTATCCGCAATCATTCACGCAAACAGAGCTATAAAAGCAGGAGATGGAGACGTTTTTATTTCAGGAGGCGTCGAGAACATGACGCGAGGACCATACGTAATGGCAAAACCATCAACCGCATTTGGAGGTGATTCTAAAATGTACGATTCCACTTTCGGATGGCGTTTTATCAACCCTAAAATGCAAAAATTATACGGTACAGATGGCATGGGAATGACTGCCGAAAACCTAGTCGAGAAATATAATATCTCTCGCGAAGACCAAGATAAATTCGCGCTTTGGAGCCAGCAAAAAGCAACCAAAGCACAAGAAAATGGTCGACTAGCAAAAGAAATAGTTACTGTAGAAATTCCACAACGTAAAAAAGATCCTATACAATTTTCAAAAGATGAGTTCATAAAACCAACATCATCTTTAGAAGTTTTAGGAAAACTAAGAGCAGCCTTTAAAAAAGAAGGCGGAAGCGTAACCGCAGGAAACTCTTCAGGATTAAACGACGGAGCAGCGGCAACCATTATTGCATCAGAAGACGCAGTAAAAAAATACAATTTAAAACCATTAGCAAGAATCGTGAGTTCTGCAGTGGTTGGTGTCGAACCTAGAATTATGGGCATTGGTCCTGTGCAAGCTTCCAATAAAGCCTTAGCAAAAGCAGGATTGACCATGGACGATATGGATATTATCGAGCTTAACGAAGCCTTTGCTGCACAGGCTTTGGCTTGTATTCGTGCTTGGGGATTGGCAGATAACGACCCAAGAATAAATCCAAATGGTGGTGCTATTGCCATTGGTCATCCGCTTGGTGTAACAGGCGCGAGAGTTGCGTATTCAGCAGCTTTAGAGTTGCAGGAACAGAACAAAAAATATGCGTTAATTACCATGTGTATTGGCGTCGGACAAGGGTATGCTGCAATTATCGAAAATGTGAATTTGTAAAATAATTTGGGCGTTACCACAAGGGTCGCGCTTTCGGCAGTCGCTTTTTTTGAGAAGAACAAAAAAGAGCTTCAACAAATGCCTCAATCGCTAACGCGCATACCAACTAAGGTTATTGGTTAATTAAAGATTTGTCATTTCTGCGAAAGCAGGAATCTCTTAACAAAAAGGAAATATACTTTGGTTAAGAAAAAAGCATAGCAAGTAAGTGCGTTAAGGATTACTCATTTATTCTATTTTATTAAATAGGAATTCGTGAGTGTTTCACAATTGAAGTGGCATCCTTTTTTACGTCAGTTCGAGTGAAATTGCTTTTTTGCAATTTTGTATCGAGAACAAGTAAAAAAGATATAACGGAAAGCCTGACTTGTAGGTAACGCCAGAAAAAAAGTAATAATTAATAAGATACCTGCCTGCGCAGGCATTTGATATGAATAAAATTCAACACTACGTTCAAGGTCAATGGACAACAGGTAAAGAAGAAGGAACACCAATTCTAGATGCAGTAACAGGAGAAGCTTTTACAAGCATTGCTATAGAAGGATTAGACATTCCAGAAATTCTTAACTACGGAAGAACCAAAGGAGGAGAAGTTCTTCGTAAAATGACTTTCCAAGAACGTGGAAACATGCTTAAAAAATTAGCATTATACCTTACTAAAAGAAAAAATTCGTTTTACGATTTAAGTTACAGAACAGGAGCAACTAAAGTAGATAGTTGGATTGACATCGAAGGAGGTTTCGGAAACTTATTCGCTAATGCTTCCCTTAGAAAACTGTTTCCAAACCAACCATATCACGTAGAAGGGGATGCTATTGATTTATCTCGTGGCGGACGTTTTATGGCGCATCATATTATGGTACCTAAAAAAGGAGTTGCAGTCCATATTAATGCATTCAACTTCCCAGTTTGGGGAATGTTAGAGAAATGTGCCGTAAACTGGATGGCAGGAGTTCCTGCTGTGGTTTTACCAGCACCTTCAACTTCTTATTTAGCCGAAGCTGTAGCAAAAGAAATAATAGCTTCAGGTATTTTACCCGAAGGCGCATTACAAATTATAAACGGAACCGTAAAAACAATTCTAGATACTGTAGAGTCTCAGGATGTCGTGACATTTACAGGTTCAGCAAAAGTAGGACGCTTATTAAAAGCGCATCCGCAATTAATTCAAGAATCTGTGCCATTTACGATGGAAGCCGATTCTTTAAACGCTTCGATTTTAGGAGAAGACGCAGTTCCGGGAACACAAGAATTCGACTTATTTATTAAAGAGGTTAGAAAAGAAATGACAGTTAAAGCAGGACAAAAATGTACTGCAATACGTAGAATTATTGTTCCGCAAAATTTAGTGGAAGATGTGCAAACTGCATTATCTAAACAATTAGATAAAGTCACTATTGGAGATCCAAGGCTAAAAGAAGTGAGAATGGGATCTTTGGTAAGCCATCAACAAGTGCAAGCAGTTAGAGATTCAGTAAATGATTTATCTAAAGAAGCACAAATTGTTTATGGAAGTTTAGATGAAATAAATACCATTGGAGCAGATGCTAAAAAAGGTGCTTTTATTAGTCCTATTTTATTACGTTCTGATCACCCTTTTGAAAATACAATCATTCACGAACGTGAAGCATTTGGTCCAGTAAGTACCATTATGCCATATAAAAACCTAGACGAAGCAATTACTTTAGCACAAATGGGTAAAGGTTCATTAGTGTCTTCAATTGCAACTAATGATGACAAGATTGCTAAAGAGTATGTAATTAATGCTGCATCTCATCACGGTCGTATTATGGTAGTTAATCGTGATATGGCTAAAGAAAGTACAGGTCATGGTTCACCATTACCATACTTAGTGCATGGAGGTCCAGGTCGTGCTGGAGGAGGAGAAGAAATGGGAGGAATGCGAGGTATTAAACATTACTTACAGCGTACAGCAATTCAAGGTTCACCAACAACAATTACAGAAATCACTGGTATTTACCAGCAAAACGCAAAATATAAGGAAGCTCCACAACATCCATTTAAATACCATTGGGAAGATATTCAACCAGGAATGTCAATGAAAACCCACAGACGTACATTTACAGATACAGACATTATTAATTTTGCAAATGTTACTTGGGATCATTTCTATGCACATACAGATATTACATCTTTAGACGGAAGTATTTTCGAACAAAGAACAGCGCATGGTTATTTTATTATTTCAGCTGCGGCAGGATTATTCGTCTACCCAAATAAAGGACCAGTTTCAGCAAATTACGGATTAGAAGAATGCAGATTCTTACGTCCATTATATCACAACGATACCATTTACGTACGCCTAACGTGTAAACAAAAAGTAGATAGAGATGTGGCTTCTGCAGAGCATCCAAGCGGAATTGTAAAATGGTATGCAGAAATTTTCGATGCTAATACCGATGAGAAAGTAGCATTCGCAACAGTTTTAACTATGGTTCAGAAAAAGCAAGAAGTTTTAACCGAAATGACGGAAGATAAAATCAATGCATGTCTTTCTGCATTAAAAGAAGATATGAAACCAGAATGGGGAATTATGACGCCACAGCACATGATCGAGCATTTAGAATATACCTATAAAATCGCTTCAGGTGAAATTCAAGATTTTGAAATAGCAACACCAGAAAAGATTTTAGATAAAGTCCATAATAGTTTATGGAACTTTGATAAATTCCCAAAGAACTCTCAATTTCCTCAGTTAGAAAAAGACACTTTAGATACATTAAAGCATTCCGATTTAGCTACAGCTATAGATAAGTTTAAAGCACAACGCGAAAAATATTTAGAGTATTTTAAAGAAAATCCTGAAGCTAAACTAAAGAATTTAGTATTCGGAGAATTGAATAAATACGAATCGTATTTGTTAGAAAGAAAACATTTAAATCATCATTTCGAGCAATTCAATTTGTTGTAGCAAATTGAATTGCTCGAAGCACCCGAGAAATCGGGTGTCTTGTAAATAAAGGCAATAAGTTGAAATATTCCAGTTTTCAAAGCAAATAACTATGAAACACTACATCTACATAATAACAAATAACAAGGATGGTGTTTTGTATATTGGAGAGACAAAAAATTTAAAGAAAAGAATTTATCAGCATAAAAATAAAGTCCATCCAACTACATTTTCTGCAAGGTATAATTTAGATAAACTTGTTTACTCAGAAGAGTTTGAAACAAAAGAAGAAGCTAAATTAAGAGAAAAGCAAATGAAGAAATGGAATAGAGCTTGGAAAATAGAATTGATAGAAGAACAAAATTCAGATTGGTTGGATTTGTATAATAAAACTAAGTAGAACTAAAATAATAAGATTCCCGTTTTCACGGGAACACTATCGTGATGACAGAACCATACGTAAAACTAGAAATTAAAAACGAAGTAGGATACATCGAGTTTTTCCATCCTGCACATAATTCATTGCCAGGAAATATTTTAACAAAACTAGCGCAAACCATAACAGATGCTGGAACTAATGAGGCTATTAAAGTTGTAGTTCTTAAAAGTGGAGGAGAAAGAACCTTTTGTGCAGGAGCAAGCTTCGAAGAATTAATAAACATCAATGACGCTGCTACAGGAAAAGTATTCTTTTCAGGTTTCGCAAATGTAATTAATGCGATGCGTAAATGTCCTAAATTTATTATTGGTCGTATTCAAGGGAAAACTGTTGGTGGAGGAGTTGGTTTAGCAGCAGCAACCGATTATTGTATGGCAACAAAGTTCGCTTCCATTAAACTAAGTGAGTTAAATATAGGAATCGGACCTTTTGTAGTCGGACCAGCAATAGAGCGTAAAATGGGCTTAAGCGCCATGTCGCAAATTGCAATAGATGCCAACACATTTTACACACCAGAATTCGCAAAACAGAAAGGATTATATACCCATGTTTTCGACACGACAGAAGCATTAGACGAAGCCGTGAAAACAACAGCAGAACATTTATGTACTTACAATACAGAAGCCATGTTAGAAATGAAAAAAGTATTCTGGCTAGGAACTAATGATTGGGATGTGCTTCTTGCAGAACGTGCAGCAACAAGTGGAAAACTAGTTTTGAGTGAGTTCACTAAAGAAAAATTAAAAGGATTTAAATAAAAATTTCATTGCGAGGACGAAAAACGTGGTAATCTCTTGATGTGATTCTTCGCTTCGCTCTGAATGATAAACTCGACAAAAAAGATGGCAATTTATTCATTCAAAGGTTACACACCAGTAGTACATAAATCAAGTTTCGTACATCCATTAGCAGCAGTAACAGGAAACGTCATCATTGGCAAAAACTGTTATATTGGTCCAGGAGCAGCGATTCGTGGAGATTGGGGACAAATTATTTTAGAAGATGGTGTTAACGTGCAAGAGAATTGTACAGTGCATATGTTTCCTGGCAAGTCCATCACATTAAAAGAAAGTGCACATGTTGGTCATGGTGCTATTATTCATGGCGCTAATTTGGGTGAAAATTGCCTCATTGGAATGAACACTGTCATCATGGATGATGCCGAAATTGGTGACGAATGTATTATTGGAGCCATGTCGTTTGTAAAAGCCGAAACCAAAATTCCATATAGAAGTTTAGTAGTTGGGAATCCTGCAAAAGTAATTAGAGGAATTACAGATGAAATGATTGCGTGGAAAACAAAAGGCACACAGTTGTACCAACAATTACCAGCAGATTGTCACGAGAGTTTACGAGAAGTTGAACCATTAAGAGAAGTGCCAGAAAACATGAAAGTTCAAGATGATGTTTATAAAACACTTCGGGAAACGTTCAAAAAATAAAATGACGTCTCTTCGAGTGATTCCGATTTTTTATCGGAATTGTATCGAGAAGTTTTTAATCTATTTGTTACTTACAAAATCCGACTCAAATCAATTTCATTAGTTTCTTTACTCGTAGACAAAGCAATCAAACTTTGTACATTCCCTAAATATGGAAGAAGCGTTAATTTTGAAATGATAAACGTTTCATAAGCTTCAATATCCTCTACAACTAGTTTTAATAAATAGTCAAAATTTCCACTGACGCGATGGCATTCTACAACTTCCGGAAAGTTGTTGATTTCCTTTACAAACTTTTCTAAATAACTTCGCGTATGACCTTGCAAAGTGATTCCTATAAAAACAGTCAGCTTTAAACCTATTTTCTTATTGTTTAAAACAGCGACATATTTTTCAATATACCCTTCCTTTTCCAATTTTTTTATACGTTCAAATATTGGTGAAGTGCTCATACCTAGTTCTTCTGCTATACTTTTTGTTGTTCGATTGCTATTCTTTTGTAGTATAGCTAACAGTTGTGTGTCTATTTTATCGAGTGTATGTGGCATGAGAAAATTAGTTGCTTTAAAGCGGTAAATTTAATGATTAAAAGTCTAATAATCTGTAATGGTGTTTATTTTAAGAATAATATCCTTTTTAATGGTAAATTAAAAGATTTTAACAATTGTGTAATGCGATATACATTATCTTTAATTCTTATAATCCTAAACTATAACAGCTTGATGACTTTTGAATTAAAAATGCCTAAAATGGGCGAAAGTATTACTGAAGGAACTATAATCAACTGGTTAGTTGCTGAAGGAGATACATTTGAAGAAGGAGATATTATTCTTGAGGTAGCAACAGATAAAGTCGATAATGAAGTGCCTGCACCAGCTTCAGGAACTTTAGTAAAAACGATGTTTCAAGCTAAAGATGTAGTTCCTGTTGGAGAAGTTATGGCAATTCTTGAAGTTTCAGAAGACGTACAACCTTTAAAGCAAGGTAATGTCTCGTCGAGCGCAGTCGAGACGTCTCAAAAGAAGGAAAAAGTACCAAAAAGACCAAAACAAGTTCAACAAGCTTCAACTTCATTTTCAACATCAAATTCAAACACATTCTTTTCGCCATTAATCATTTCAATAGCAAAAGAACATCACATCAGTTTTGAAGAATTAGCACGAATTCCTGCAACAGGTCACGAAGGGAGGCTTCGTAAAAGCGATGTGTTTCAATATATAGAAGATGGTAGACCATTTAAGTTCGCACAACCAGCTGCAGAGAAAGATCCAACAGCATATAGAATTCCACAATTAAATTTCGATAAAGGCAAAGGAAAAGTCATCGAAATGGACCGTATGCGTCAGATGATTGCCGATCATATGGTATACTCAAAACACACATCACCACATGTTACTGCTTATGTAGAAGCAGACATGACAAACATGGTGAACTGGAGAAATGCAAAAAAAGTAGCTTTTCAACAAAAGCACGGAGAACGTTTAACCTTCACGCCATTATTTGTAGAAGCGGTAGCGAAAGCAGTAAAAGATTTTCCGAATATTAATGCTTCTGTCGATGGTAATAACATTATTGTAAAAGAAGATATTAATATTGGTATGGCAACAGCATTACCAAGTGGAAACTTAATAGTACCTGTAGTAAAAAATGCAGATACTAAAAATTTAAAAGAGATTGCTAGTAACGTAAACGAATTAGCAGGAAAAGCTAGAGAAAACAAACTAGCAGTAGACGATATAAAAGGCAGCACCTTCACAATTTCTAACGTAGGAACTTTTGGAAGTGTCATGGGAACACCAATTATCAATCAACCCGAAGTTGCCATTTTAGCTTTAGGAATCATCAAAAAAAGACCAGAAGTTATTACTACCGAAAAAGGTGATGAAATTGCAATTAGAAGCATGATGTATTTATCACTGTCTTTTGACCACAGAGTAGTTGATGGCTTTTTAGGCGGAAGTTTTGTAAAAAGAGTAGCAGATTATTTCGAACAATTCGATATCAATAGAGAAATATAAAAAACGTACGTCACTTCGAATGATTCTGATTTTTTTATCGGAATCGTATCGAGAAGCTTTCAGAGGTTCTCGATACAAAATTGCAAAAAAGCAATTTGACTCGAACTGACGAAAAAAAATAAAATTATGAAACCTAACATTTCAATAACAAAAGTAGAAAAATCTAAAGTAGATGCTTTAGACTTCAATAACATACCATTAGGCACAACATTCACAGATCACATGTTTATTTGTGATTATAACAATGGCACATGGGTAAACCCAAGAATAATCCCAATGGGAATGATTCCTACACATCCAGCAGCAATGGCTTTACATTACGGACAAGCCATTTTCGAAGGCATGAAAGCAACTGTAGATGCAAATGGAAACCCAATGTTGTTTAGAGTAGATAAAAATGCAGCACGATTAAATACAAGTGCAGACCGAATGGGAATGCCTAATTTTCCAGAAGATTTATTCGTAGAAGGTTTAAAACAATTAGTAGATATCGAACGCAGTTGGATTCCACCAGCAGACGGAAGCGCACTATACTTAAGGCCATTCATGTATGCCGACGAGCCATTTATTGGTATGCGGGCAGCAAATCATTATAAGTTTATAATCATGGCATCTCCAGCAGGACCATTTTTTAGTAACCGTATTAAATTGTGGGCCGAAAAACAGTACATACGTGCAGCAGCAGGAGGAACAGGAGAGGCAAAAGCAGCAGGTAATTACGCGGCAGCTATTCGTCCAACAGAGTTAGCAAAAGCTAAAGGTTACGATCAAGTATTGTGGCTAGACGCAGTAGAACATAAATATATTCAGGAAGTAGGAACCATGAATATTTTCTTTAAAATCGAAGGTAAATTCATCACGCCAAAACGCGATGGTTCTATTTTAGATGGTATTACTAGAATGAGTGTTATCGCTATTTTAAAAGATAAAGGTTACGACGTTATAGAGCGTGCCATCACAATTGATGAGGTGCAAGAGGCTTCAAAAAATAAAACCTTAGAAGAAGCATTCGGAACTGGTACAGCCGTTGGTATTGCTTACATTCAAGACATTGGGGTTGGTGATGATGTTATTCATGTTTCCGACGAAAGTCCGGTTGGTTTAGAAGTAAATAACACCTTAAACGCTATAAAAACAGGAAAGGTTGAAGATAAATTTGGATGGATGATTAAGGCTTAGAGTCATTTGGGCGTTACCACAAGGGTCGCGCTTTCACTACTCGCTCTTTTTGAGAAAAACAAAAAGGAGCTCAAACAGACCGTTCAATCGCTAACGCAGAAATTACCGTGCAATAAGCAATAGTGTCACTTCGAGTGATTTGTGAAGCATTAGCAAGTTGTATCGAGAAGCAATAAAAGTTCTCGATACAAAATTGCAGAAAAAGCAATTTCACTCGAACTGACCTAACGTTTTGTCATTCCTGCGAAGGCAGGAATCCATTTCGAAGTAGGTAGTATAAATATAATATCATTCAGAGCGAAAGCGAGGAATCTCATAGAATCTCTGCGAAAACTCAATGAAACTCTGAGTAATAATTAAACATAAATTAATGTCATTCAAAGCGAAAGAGAAACATCTCAACAAGAGATTACCACGTCCTTCGTCCTCACAATGACAGAACGATTCAAGATGAAAAAAGAAACACTAGAAAAAGGATTTTCAAAACTCTGCACAGCAAAAGCAATGGCAGAATTATACGAAGCTAATTTTAAACAAGTTTCAAAATACGTACATGCAACATCTCGTGGACATGAAGCCATTCAAATCGCTTTAGGACTACAATTATTACCTCAAGATTATGCATTTCCATATTACAGAGACGATGCCATGTTACTATCTTTTGGTTTAGAACCTTACGATTTAATGTTGCAATTGTTAGCTAAAAAAGACGATCCATTTTCTGGAGGAAGAACCTATTATTCACATCCTAGTTTAAAGGATGACGATAAGCCTAAAATTCCACATCAATCTTCCGCAACCGGAATGCAAACCATTCCAGCTACGGGAGTCGCCATGGGCATGCAGTATAAAGAATTACAAGGTTTAGATGATTATAGTTTGGAATCAGATCCTGTCAGTTCGAGCGCAGTCGAGAACGCTCTAAAACCAATAACAGTTTGTTCTTTAGGAGACGCCTCTGTAACCGAAGGAGAAATAGCAGAAGCGTTTCAAATGGCAGCTTTAAAGCAAATGCCAATCTTATATTTAGTTCAAGATAACGGTTGGGATATTAGTGCCAATGCAGCAGAAACGAGAGCGCAAAATGCTTTTGAATATGCAGCAGGATTTAAAGGTTTAGACGCGATATCAATAGATGGCGCCAACTTTACAGAAAGCTACGAAGCCTTAGAAAAAGTTATAGAAACTATCCGTACAGAACGCAGACCATTTTTAGTACACGCAAAAGTGCCATTATTAAATCATCATACTTCTGGTGTACGAATGGAATGGTATCGTGATGATTTGGAAGAGGCACGTTCTCGTGATCCATATCCAGTAATAAAACAACAATTATTAGATGCAGGATTTTCAGTAGAGGAAGTGAAGCAAATTGAAGCTTCTGCCTATGCAGATGTACAATCCGATTTTGAAAAAGCCTTGAAAGCTGAAGACCCAAAACCTGAAGATTTATTTACAAACGACTTTGTACCTACACCAATTACGGAAGAAAAAGGAACACGTTCACCGGAAGGTGCCGAAAAAGTAGTGATGGTAGATTGTGCACTTTTCGCTGTAGAAGAATTAATGAAAAAGCATAAAGAATGTTTGCTTTACGGTCAAGATGTTGGTGGAAGACTTGGTGGTGTTTTTAGAGAAGCAGCAACATTAGCGCAAAAATTTGGAGACGATAGAGTGTTTAATACACCAATTCAAGAAGCTTTTATTGTTGGTTCAACCGTTGGAATGAGTGCAGTTGGATTAAAACCAATTGTTGAGGTTCAGTTTGCCGATTATATTTGGCCTGGCTTAAATCAGTTATTTACAGAAGTTAGTAGAAGTTGTTATTTATCTAACGGAAAATGGCCGGTTTCTATGATTCTTAGAGTGCCCATTGGTGCTTATGGAAGTGGAGGACCTTATCATTCATCTTCAGTTGAATCTGTAATTACAAATATTCGTGGTATTAAAATAGCGTATCCAAGTAATGGAGCAGATTTAAAAGGATTGATGAAAGCGGCTTATTACGATCCTAATCCAGTTGTAATTTTAGAACACAAAGGGTTGTATTGGTCTAAAGTGCCAGGAACGCAAGGTGCAACGTCTGTGGAGCCAAGTGAAGATTATGTATTGCCTTTAGGTAAAGCATGGGTTTTACAAGAAATTTGGAAACAAGAAAATTTAGAAACATTAACTATTGTGACTTACGGAATGGGAGTACATTGGGCAATGAATGCATCGGAAGCATTAGGAATGCAAGATCAGATAGAAGTAATTGATTTACGTACTTTATATCCTTTAGACGAAGACACCATTATGAAATCGGTTAAGAAAACTGGAAAATGTCTTGTTGTAACAGAAGAGCCTTCAAATAATAGTTTTGCCAGAGCATTATCTGGAAAAATTCAAGAAGAATGTTTCAAATATTTAGATGCACCAGTAATGACTATTGGTAGTGAAAATATGCCAGCAATACCATTAAATTCAACTTTAGAGCAAACCATGATTCCTTCAATAGAAAAAGTGAAAGCTAAGATAGAAAAGCTACTAAACTATTAAATTTATAACAGTATTAGATACATAGTTATGTGTGTAATAAAAGGGATTCGTAATTGGAAAACAATTATGAATCCCTTTTTTTTATGACTTCAATTTGCTTCATTTTTATAGAAATAGATTTTAGTTAAAATATGTTTTTTCAAAAAAAGAGATTTCAAAAATAAATTGGAAAGCGTATGGAAGTCGTAAATAATCTTTTATATTTGAGGTGTAAACTTTAGGAGTAGCTATTAAATTAGTTTGAGAAACATCCTTAGAACCTGATTTGGTTAATACCAACGTAGGAAAAAGTTATGTTCGATAAAACATCGAAATACTACCATTTTGGTTTACAGTAATATTTTATAAATATGATTACTATAAAAGTAAACCAAGAAGATCACTACATTTTAGAAAACATAACACTACAAGAGTTTGTTGAAAATTTAAAAATTCAAACAAACGGCATTGCTATTGCTATAAATAATACTGTGGTTAAAAAAACAGATTGGTCTTCAAGATTACTTCACAATAATGATGATATTTTAATTATAAAATCTACTCAAGGAGGATGATTTTTATTTTAAAAGGAAACCAATTATCAAATGAAGAACAAAGACACAGCTCCAAAGCAAAACGGTATTACAAGACATCCGTTTCCGAATTCTAAGAAAATCTACGTCAACGGAAAAATTCACCCGCAAATTAAAGTTGCTATGCGTGAAATTACATTGAGTGATACGATAGACTCAATGACAAAAAAGAAAACACCCAACGAGCCCGTAACTATTTATGATACTTCTGGGCCTTACACAGATCCAGAGAAAGCAATAGATGTACATAGTGGTATCGAAAGAATTCGAGAACCTTGGATTAAAGAACGTGGTGATGTAGAGGAATTAGAATCATTCTCTTCAGAATATTGTAACGAGCGTTTAAACGATGCTAGTTTAGATCACATGCGTTTTAAGTTATTAAAGAATCCGCTAAGAGCTAAAAAAGGTCAAAACGTAACCCAATTACATTATGCTAAAAAAGGACTAATTACACCAGAAATGGAGTATATCGCTATTCGCGAAAATCAACGAATAGATGAAATGACAGAGATTAGAAAGCAACATAAAGGTGAACACTTTGGTGCTTCTATTCCAGATAAAATTACACCAGAATTTGTAAGGTCGGAAGTCGCAAGAGGTCGCGCAATTATTCCGTCAAATATTAATCACCCAGAAGCAGAACCTATGATTTTAGGTCGAAACTTCTTAGTAAAAATAAATGCAAATATTGGAAATTCTGCCGTTACCTCATCCATAGAAGAAGAAGTAGAAAAAGCAGTGTGGGCTTGCCGTTGGGGAGCAGATAATATTATGGATTTATCTACCGGAGAAAATATTCATGAAACGCGCGAGTGGATTATACGTAACTCACCAGTACCAGTGGGTACCGTGCCCATTTACCAAGCATTAGAAAAAGTAAATGGTGTTGCCGAAGACTTAACATGGGAAATTTTTCGCGACACCTTAATTGAGCAAGCCGAACAAGGAGTCGATTATTTTACCATTCACGCAGGTGTGTTATTACGTTACGTGCCAATGACGGCAAAACGTGTTACTGGTATTGTATCTCGTGGCGGATCTATTATGGCAAAGTGGTGTTTAGCACATCATAAAGAAAGTTTTTTATATACGCATTTCGAAGATATTTGCGAAATCTTAAAACAGTACGATGTAGCCTTTTCTTTAGGAGATGGTCTGCGTCCAGGTTCTGTTGCAGATGCTAATGACGAAGCACAATTTGCAGAATTAGAAACGCTAGGAGAGCTAACGCAAATTGCACGTAAACACGAAGTACAGTGTTTTATAGAAGGACCAGGACACGTGCCAATGCACATGATTAAAGAAAATATGGAGAAGCAAATAGAACTTTGCGACGCAGCTCCTTTTTACACTTTAGGCCCTTTAACTACAGATATTGCACCAGGTTACGATCATATTACTTCAGGTATTGGAGCCGCAATGATAGGTTGGTACGGTTGTGCCATGTTGTGCTACGTAACGCCAAAAGAGCACTTGGGTTTACCCAATAAAGAAGATGTGCGTGTTGGTGTGGTAACTTATAAATTGGCTGCGCATGCTGCAGATTTGGCCAAAGGTCACCCAGGCTCGCAACACAGAGACAATGCGTTGAGTATGGCGCGTTTTGAGTTCCGTTGGGAAGATCAATTTAATTTAGGATTAGACCCAGAGCGAGCTCGTGAATATCATGATGAAACTTTACCTGCGGCAGGTGCTAAAATTGCTCATTTTTGCTCTATGTGCGGACCAAAATTCTGCTCCATGAAAATTTCTCAAGAAGTACGTGATTTTGCTGCTGTTAACGATATCGTGGATAACGAGGTTATTGCAAAAGGAATGGAAGAGAAATCTAAAGAGTTTAAAGAAAAAGGATCCGAAGTCTATCTGTAAAATTATAAGGAAGTTTCCACGCTTTGAAAAAAAAGCGTGGTCGGGCTTTCCGTTATATTTTTTGCTGGTTCTCGATACAAATTTATTAAGGCACAGCATAAATTTACTCGAACTGACAGCAAAAGAATGCCATTATAATTGTATAACACTCACGAGTTCCTATTTAATAAAATAGAATAACTGAGTAATCCCTAACTCAAAATCCAAGTAACCGTCATTACGAGGAGGTACGACGAAGTAATCTTATCTTTTAATATTAAAAACTAAAAACCTATGATAGTTCTTATCGCACCAGAAAACGATATTCCAAACGAAATAGAAATACTAAACCAATTATTTAGAGAAGGTTTATTGGTGTATCATTTGAGAAAACCAGAGAAAAACTACGAAGAACACGTTGCGTATTTAAATAAAATTGATAAAGAATATCACAACAGAATTGTAGTGCATTATTTCCATGAGTTGATAAACGATTTCAATTTAAAAGGTATTCATTTTCAAGAACAAAAAAGAATTGACCATATAGATAATCCTGGTCAATATTTTAAAAATCTAGATATGTTTGGTAAAACAATAAGCTCTTCTTTTCATGATCCAGACGTGTTAAAAACGTGTTATTTTGAGTTCGATTATCATTTATTAAGTCCTGTTTTTTCTTCAATATCTAAAAAAGGTTATCAGGGAAAAGGTTTTGAGGTTAACCATATAGATAAAACAATCATTGGTATGGGTGGTATTAGTGAAGAAACGATAGAAGAAACCATAAAATTGGGGTTTAAAGGAATTGGTGTTTTAGGTGGTGTTTGGAATACAGAAAATCCTGTTGAGAGCTTTAAAAGTATAAAACGTTCTTATCAAGCTTTTACAACACAATAATAATATCCGATTGTCAGTTCGAGCGCAGTCGAGAACTAAATAAATTAAAAATTTGAATCAAAAAAACTACATATTAACAATAGCGGGTTTAGATCCATCAAGTGGCGCCGGAATTACGTCAGATATTAAAACATTTGAAGCTCATGGTTTGTATGGTTTATCCGTGTGCACAGCAGTTACTATCCAAAACGATATAGATTTTAAAGATTGTATTTGGATTGAAAAGGAAATCATTTTAAATCAAATTTCAGTGTTGTTTCAACGCTTTTCAATTGCTGTAGTGAAAATAGGAATCATCCAATCTTGGGACGTTTTATTAGAGGTTATTCAAACATTAAAAAAGCTAAATCCAACTATAAAAATAGTACTAGACCCTGTTTTAAAAGCAAGTGCAGGTTTTAGTTTTCATAATAAACAAGATTTAAAAATTTTAGAAGAAGTCTTGAGAAGTTGTGATTTTATTACACCAAATTACGAAGAGATTGAAGCCTTATTTCCAGAGAAATCTATAGAAGACACCATCGATTTTATATCAGAAAGAACAAATATCTACTTAAAAGGAGGTCATAGAACCGATAAAAAAGGATGGGACGAAGTTTACTACAGTAAAATAGTAAAGCTAAACATTCCGCCAATTGCAGAAACCGTTTTTCAAAAGCATGGAAGTGGTTGTGTTTTATCGTCAGCATTAGCTTCTAATTTAGAAAAAGGAATGAGCATAGAAGATGCTTGTAAAAATGTAAAAAGGTATACCGAACAGTTTTTAAATTCAAACAACACCTTGCTAGGAACACATAAATATACAGAAAATGCTAAGTAAACTACATTATATCTCTCAAGGTAAAACATCGCAAGATCATTTAGAAAACATACAAAAAGCATGTGAAAATGGAGCAGAATTAGTACAGTTGCGTTTAAAAGAAATGGCACTAGATATCATTTTAGAAACTGCAAAAAAAGCTAGAAAAATCACCACTCAATTTAAAGTAAAGCTCATAATAAATGATCATTATAAAATAGCTAAAGCCGTAAAAGCAGACGGTGTTCATTTAGGAAAAACAGATACATGTCCATTAATAGCTAGAGTTTATTTGGGAAAACAATTTGTAATTGGTGGTACTGCAAACACTTTAGAAGATTGCAAAGGTTTAATAGAAAAGCAAGTGGATTATATTGGTTTAGGACCTTTTCAGTTTACAGAAACTAAAAAGAATTTAAGTCCAATTTTAGGTATCGAAGGCTATAAGCAGTTAATAGATAAATTAAAAGAAGCCAAGCCTATAATTGCTATTGGTGGTATTGGTATGGAAGACGTTCCGGCAATTATAGCAACAGGTGTTTATGGCATAGCGGTCTCAGGGACAATAACTAAAGATTTTACAAGTATTTCAAAATTTAAAGAGATTTTATACTAAAAAATAAGCATGTCTCCTCGAGCGCAGTCAAGAGATTAACTTGTAAATAAAGTTTAATTAGGTTTCGACTGCGCTCAACCTGACACGAATTCAAATAGTATACGAATTCAAAAAGACAAAGAAATGAATAAAATATTAAAAATAGCAGATAAAGAATTTACCTCTAGATTATTCACCGGAACAGGAAAGTTTAGCTCTTCAGAAGTAATGAAAGATGCTTTATTGGCTTCCAAAAGTGAACTCATAACGGTTGCTTTAAAAAGAGTAGATGTTCAAAATAATGAAGATGATATTTTAACGCATTTACAACATGCTCATATTAATTTATTACCAAACACATCTGGGGTTAGAACCGCTAAAGAAGCCATTTTCGCAGCAGAATTATCAAGAGAGGCTTTAGGGACTAACTGGATTAAATTAGAAATTCATCCAGATCCTAGGTATTTATTACCAGATCCTATAGAAACTTTAAAAGCGGCTGAAGCATTAGTAAAATTGGGATTTGTAGTGATGCCTTACATTCATGCGGATCCTGTATTGTGTAAGCGATTAGAAGATGTAGGAACACAATGTGTTATGCCATTGGGAGCACCGATAGGAAGTAACAAAGGATTAAAAACGCAAGATTTTTTAGAGATTATTATTGAGCAATCTAATGTACCTGTCATTGTAGACGCAGGTATTGGCGCGCCATCGCATGCGGCTTATGCAATGGAATTAGGTGCCGATGCTGTGTTAATAAATACAGCAATTGCAGTATCTAAAAATCCGGTAGCGATGGCAAAAGCATTTAAAATGGCAGTGGAAGCTGGTAGAATGGCGTTTGAAGCCAAACTAGCTCCTATTAAAAATAAAGCGGAAGCTAGTAGTCCGTTAACAAGTTTTTTAAACTAAAGTATGGCAAATTTCATAGAACTTTTCGATACTTATAATTGGGATAATACACTAGAGAGTATCTTTAGTAAAACGACCGTTGAGGTAGAAAATGCCTTAGCAAAAGAAAAGCTAGATTTAGAAGATTTTAAAGCCTTAATTTCTCCTGCTGCAAAACCATTTTTAGAACGAATGGCACAGAAAAGTAGCATGCTCACTAAAAAACGTTTTGGCAATACCATACAAATGTATGCGCCAATGTACTTAAGTAACGAGTGCCAGAACATCTGTACGTATTGCGGTTTTAGCATGACTAACAAAATACCAAGACGCACATTAACCGATGCTGAAATTTTAAAAGAAGTGGCTTTTTTAAAAGCAAAAGGTTACGACCATATTTTGTTAGTGACAGGTGAAGCTAATAAAATGGTAGGTGTAAATTATATCAAAAATGCTATTAAGTTAATCCGCTCTCAATTTTCTAATATCACTATAGAAGTACAGCCTTTAAATCAAGAAGAGTATGAGTTATTAATTGAAAACGGATTATACGCTGTATTGGTATATCAAGAAACGTATCATAGAGAAGAGTATAAGAAACACCATCCAAAAGGAAAGAAATCTAATTTTAATTACCGTTTAGATACGCCAGACCGATTAGGAAAAGCAGGAATTCATAAAATAGGTTTAGGTGCTTTATTTGGTTTAGAAGATTGGCGTGCCGATAGTTTTTTTACAGCGTTACATTTAAAATTCTTACAGAAAACATATTGGAAAACAAAGTACTCTATTTCATTTCCAAGATTAAGGCCGCATTCTGGAGGTTTAGAGCCAAAAGTAGAAATGACCGATAGTGATCTGGTGCAATTAATTTGTGCTTTTCGTTTGTTAGATGAAGATATAGAATTGTCTATGTCTACAAGGGAAAATGAAATATTTAGAAATAATATTGTTCAATTAGGTGCTACTTCAATTAGTGCAGAATCTAAAACAAATCCGGGTGGTTATACTGTAGAGCCACAATCATTAGAGCAGTTTGAAATTTCTGATGAAAGGAGTACAGAAGAAATCGTAAAAATGTTAAAAGGTCAAGGATTAGAAGTGGTTTGGAAAGATTGGGAACATTTTGAAGAAATACAAAAGTAATGAGTCTTACCGCAGAAGAACGAAAGCAATACAGTCGTCATCTTATTTTAGATGAAATAGGGGAAGCAGGACAATTAAAACTGAAGCAAGCAAAGGTTTTAGTCATTGGTGCTGGTGGTTTAGGTTGTCCTGTTTTACAATATTTAACAGCGGCAGGTATTGGAACTATTGGTATAATAGACCATGACATAGTCGATCAAAGTAATTTACAACGTCAGATTTTATATACTATTAATGATGTTGGTTTTTCTAAAGCAGAAACAGCTGCTAAGCGGTTATCTCAATTGAATCCGTTTGTGCTTTTTAATACTTATAACGAAAAACTAACTCGTGAAAATGCAATGGGGTTATTCTCTAATTATGATATAATAATAGACGGAAGTGATAATTTTTCAACGCGATATTTAACAAACGATGCAGCAGTAATTACGAACAAACCTTTAGTTTACGGCGCTATTTTTAAATTCGAAGGTCAAGTTAGTGTCTTTAATTATTTAGGAAGTGCAACTTATAGATGTTTGTATCCAACACCTCCAAAACCTGAAGCGTCTCCTAGTTGTTCAGAAATAGGTGTCCTGGGTGTTTTGCCTGGCATTATTGGGAGTTTACAGGCAAATGAAGCCATTAAGCTTATTTGTGGTGTTGGAGAACTGTTGACGAATAAGCTATTATTATTTGATGCTTTAAGTTTGAATCAACAGATATTGGGTTTTGAAAAAGATGAAACGTCAACAATTAATGCTTTAGAAAAAGATTATAATTTTTTCTGCGGCATTGTTTCAACTAAAGAGATCACATTAGATGAATTGAATAGAAACAAAGGACGTTATAATTTGTTAGATGTTAGAGAAGCATCAGAAAGAGAAGCGTATCATATTGGTGGACAACATATTCCTCTAGGACAGTTATCAAAACGATTTAAAGAAATAGATATTACATTACCTGTCGTTGTTTATTGCAAATCTGGAAAAAGAAGTAATAGCGCTATTACTTATTTAAAAAAACGATTAGAAAAGTCCGTTTTTTATAATTTAAAAGAAGGATTATAGTGGCGTATTTAAAGTGTAGTTTTCAATAACATTAGCTCTAAAACAAACACTTTCTAGTCTTATAAAAAGAAAAGATGATAATTGGTTGTTAAATTAAGGCTGCCGATTCTTTTTAATATAAAACCTTAAATTATTAAGCATAAAAAAGCCTATCTAAAAGATAGGCTTCTATTCTTAAAAAGATTGTAAGATATATAATTATATAACTTTTACATTAACTGCGTTTAATCCTTTTTTTCCTTCTGCTAAATCGAATTCTACATTATCACCTTCTCTAATCTCATCGACTAAACCAGAAATATGTACAAAATGCTCTTTATTGTTTCCTTCTTCTGTTATGAATCCAAAACCTTTAGAGTCATTAAAAAATTTTACTGTACCAGTACTCATATTAAAATATATTAAATTAAGGTGCAAATATAAGGTAATTAATTGAAATTCAATTAATTTAATCTAGTTATTTTTAATTATTGTAATAAGCGCTTTAATCTCTGTTTATAGCCAATTAAATTTAAACATTATATTCAGACAATGGTCTTGTAAATTTTTCAGGATCAGCAGCTAAATGATATCTAGGGTCGTTAATGGCTTCAACAATAACATCTTTAAATTTAGGGTTCGCTTTGTAAAGTAATATTTTACAATCTTCACTTAAATGTTTTAATTTGATAGTTTTTCCTTCCGCTTGATATTTTTCGACAATAATAAAAATAGCTTCAATCGCTGAATGATCAGAAACTCGTGCTTCAACAAAATCGATTTCTACATGGTCAGGGTCATTTTTAATATCAAATTTTTCATTAAAAGCAGTAATACTTCCAAAGAATAAAGGACCCCAAATTTCATAGGTTTTTGTCCCATCAGCTTGAATACGCTTACGGGCTCTAATTTTCTTAGCGTTTTCCCAAGCAAAAGATAAGGCTGAAATAATTACACCAACAAATACAGCTATAGCTAAATCGAAAATAACCGTAACTACAGATACAATGACAAGAACGACAGCGTCAGACATTGGTATTTTTTTCATGATTCTTAAACTAGACCAAGCAAAAGTTTCAATAACCATCATAAACATTACACCAACTAGAGCAGCGATTGGTACTTGTTCAATATATTTATCTGCAAATAAGATAAAAGTTAGAAGCGTAATAGCCATCATAACACCAGATAAACGACCTCTACCACCGGCATTAACGTTAATAACGGTTTGTCCAATCATTCCACAACCACCAGTTCCTCCAAAGATACCGCTGACCATGTTTCCTGCTCCTTGAGCAACACATTCTCTGTTTCCGTCACCTCTAGTGTCTGTTAGTTCGTCTACAAGATTCATTGTCATTAAGGTTTCAATTAATCCTACAGACGCCGCTAAAAAAGCATAAGGTGCAATGAATTTTAAAGTGTCTAAGTTAAATGGCAAATGACTCCAAAGTTCACCAAGATTTAGTTTGCTAGAGAGTTCGTCAAATCCATTTAGTCCAGCGCCACCACCATCTCTAATAAAATCTCCTACATTAATAGATTGTAAACCACCAAAGATAGAAATCAATGTCACGATTAAAATAGCTGTTAATGCTGCTGGCATTTTTTTAGTTAATTTAGGTAAGCCCCAAATAATAAGCATCGTTAATAAGACCAAACCTATCATTATGTAAAGTTTTTTGCCTTCCATAATTGATTTCACAACACCGCTATCTTTAACAGAGTAGAAACCGTTATCCTGAACATTAAAAACAACCTTTTTCGTTTTTACATCGAAAACTTGATTGTTAGACATAATAAAAACTTCTTCACCCGTATTAATATTGGTTATTGATTCTCCTTTTATCGAAAATAATTTAGTGTCAGAAATTAAATCTTTCACAGAATTATCACTTACATTATAAATCAGTTCTTTAGATTCTGTTTTACGCATGTTTTGTCCAAAAACATCTTTTGTGTTTTCCTTAAACATTCCTAATTGTGCCATAAAAATAACAATGGCTAAACCATTTACAAACCCTAACATTACGGGATGTGGAATGAGGCGTACAAATTTTCCAAGCTTAAAAACACCTGCTAATACTTGTATAATTCCCATTAAAACAACTGCAGCTAATAAATAAAAATAGCCCATGTTTTCTACAGGTGAATCGAATAAAAGTCCTTTTGCATGCCCTTCTTGAATCATGTGAACAAAAATGACCGCCACGGCTCCTGCAGCACCAGATATTAAACCAGGTCTTCCGCCAAAAAGTGCAGAAATGATACCTATTATAAAGGCACCAAAAAGTGCAACTATTGGACTAATTTGAGCAACAAAGGCAAAGGCAACAACCTCAGGGATCATGGCTAAAGAAACGGTGATACCTGCAAGAATATCATTCTTAGGGTTTTGCGTGAAGTTTTTAATAGTGTTTTGACCGAACATAATATTTCTTATTATTAAAAGGCGGCAAAGGTAGACTTTTTGAATTTAATCTATAAATCGTAAACTGCCCAAACAAAAAAAGCATTGGTGAGGACCAATGCTTTTGTATATAATATAAGTGTTTTTTATTTTTCTTCTGGTGGAAATAGCATCAGCATTTCTGCTACAAATTCTTTAATGCGCTCTTCTTTCTTTTCCATATTTCTTGTTTCTAGATTTCCTGTTCCAGAACCCTGCCAGATTAATTCTTTTTTATTGGTATCAATAAGGTCTATAAATAATACACCTTCTGTTGTTGTAGATACTTGGTTGTTATTCCAACCAGATCTCCAACCCCAGCCGCCGTAACCGCCCCATCCCCAAGCGCCATTTCCCCAGGCGTTATTGTAAATGTCTACACGTTGATTCGATTTTGTAAAGATGCTAACAAGCATATCAGGGTTTTCAGATTTTGTATAACCCTTAGCCATCAATTCGGCTTCAATAGCTCTTAAAATTCTACGCTTATCAATATCATTGATTTCAGCTTTATCAATTCCGGGTTTAAAAAATGCAAAAGTTTTGTAATTGTCAAAATTAGCTTCTCTGTCGTAATCTGCAGCAACTTGTACAGAACTACAAGAGGATAACGCTACGAGTAAAAGAAACATTGGTGTGAGTTTGAGTAATTTTTTCATAACATTTTGTTTTTAATTATACTTCATTTAATAAATCATCATTCACGAAATTGGGTAAAGTCACTTTTAAGTTGGGTTCTACTTCCATTGCACGTTTTATAGCAAAAACAGCACCTTCGTTTCTAGCCCAACTTCGTCTTGAAATCCCGTTATTAACATCCCAAAATAACATTTGTTTTAATCGTTTTGATGCTTCTATACTGCCATCAAGAACCATGCCGAAGCCTCCGTTAACAACCTCTCCCCAGCCAACTCCACCGCCATTGTGAATACTAACCCAGGTTGCTCCTCTAAAGCTATCTCCAATTACATTTTGTATGGCCATGTCTGCTGTAAACCGAGAACCATCATAAATATTACTGGTTTCTCTATATGGGGAGTCGGTCCCTGAAACATCATGATGATCTCGTCCTAAAATAACAGTTTCAATATCACCATTTTTAATAGCTTGGTTAAATGCTTCGGCTATTTTCATTCGACCTTCTGCATCTGCATATAAAATTCTGGCTTGCGAGCCCACAACAAGTTTGTTTTCTTGTGCGCCTTTAATCCATTGAATATTATCAGCCATTTGTTGCTGAATTTCAATAGGTGAATTCTTTTTAATATCTTCTAAAACAGCACATGCAATAGCATCTGTTTTAGCTAAGTCTTCAGGTTTTCCAGAAGCACAAACCCATCTAAAAGGGCCAAACCCATAATCAAAACACATGGGGCCCATTATGTCTTGTACATAACTTGAGTATTTAAAATCAATACCATTGCTAGCCATAATATCTGCACCAGCACGAGAAGCTTCTAATAAAAAGGCATTTCCGTAATCAAAGAAATAAGTGCCTTTTGCGGTGTGCTTGTTTATAGCATTTGTGTGGCGACGTAATGTTTCTTGAACTTTTTCTTTGAAGAGTTCTGGCTTATTTGCCATCATTTCATTAGCATCTTCAAAAGAAATATCTACAGGGTAATAGCCTCCAGCCCATGGATTATGAAGCGAAGTTTGATCACTTCCTATGTTGATATGAATATTAGCGTCATCAAACTTTTCCCAAACGTCTACTATATTTCCTAAATAGGCAATAGATATGGTTTCTTTTTCTGCTTTGGCTTTTTCTACACGACTAACGAGCTGATCTAAATCTGTTATTTTTTCGTCAATCCAACCTTGATCAAGTCTAACTTGTGTAATTTTCGGATTCACTTCGGCACAAACCGTAATACAACCTGCTATGTTCCCAGCTTTTGGTTGCGCACCAGACATACCACCTAAACCAGAAGTGACAAAGAGATTTCCTTTTGGTTCTTTTTTTATTTTTCTAAAAGCATTTAATACCGTAATTGTTGTTCCATGTACAATACCTTGTGGGCCTATGTACATATAACTTCCTGCTGTCATTTGTCCATATTGTGTGACTCCTAAAGCGTTGAATTTTTCCCAATCATCAGGTTTTGAATAATTAGGAATCATCATCCCATTAGTTACAACAACTCTTGGAGCTTCTTTATGTGAAGGGAACAATCCCATAGGATGGCCAGAGTACATTACTAAAGTTTGTTCGTCATTCATTTCGGCTAAATAAGCCATTGTTAATCTGTATTGCGCCCAATTAGAAAATACACCACCGTTGCCACCATACGTAATTAATTCGTGAGGATGTTGCGCTACAGCATGGTCTAAATTATTCTGAATCATAAGCATAATAGCTGCTGCTTGTGTTGAATTTGATGGGTATTCAGAAATTGGCCTAGCATAGATTTTATAATCTGGTCTTAAACGATACATATAGATTCTTCCATACGTATTTAATTCGTTTTTAAACTCAGGTAATAACGTTTTATGATCCTTTTCATCAAAGTAGCGTAAGGCATTTCTTAGTGCTAATTTTTCTTCTTCAGCCGACAGAATAGCTTTACGTTTTGGTGCATGATTTATAGAGGCATCATAAGGTTTTGGCTCTGGTAATATATTTGGAATGCCTTCTAATATTTGGTCTTTAAAAGATAATTTTCTGCTTTGCATTACTTCTTTTTTAATGTATTTTTATTGAAGCCATAAGGGCAATGTCTACAACCACTTTCACAGCAATAACCACGTTTTAAATGGTATTGTTCAGTAAAACAACGGTAGCCTTCTGGTGTAAGATAGTAGTCTCCTTCTTCAATCGGAACGTATTTCTTCATATTTAAACAAAGATAACTTAATTTCGAGAAAATAAATTTGATACTCTAGGGAGGTTTTTTAATACGATATTATTCTCTTTAATTAATGAGAATGGTTTAATTTTTGAGGTGAATAAATTGTGATCTTGATTTTAAAATATATAGTGCCAAGAGGTTATATAGGTATTACCATATTTCCTTTTGTAATTTTAAAAACAAAAAATTTAAAACAAGATTTGGTGATTATAAATCATGAAAAAATACATTTACGACAGCAAATAGAGTTACTAATCCTTCCGTTTTTTATTATTTATGTATTTGAATTTTTAATACGATTGATTCAATATAGAAAATGGAATTTAGCATATAGAAATATTTCATTTGAGCGTGAAGCCTATGCTAATGAAAAAGATTTGGACTATTTGAAATCTAGGTCTTTTTTGAAATTTAAATCTTACTTTTAAGGCAGAATAATTTTAGTTTTAATCTTTAGGTAAGTCTTGCTAAATAAGCGCTTGTTTATCTTAAAAATATAAATAATTTGTTTCACGATCCTATTCAAAATCAGAAAATAAGCTTAAAGAATTCTTCGATTGAGCTTACAATTAAACGCGAAGATTTAATTCATCCTTTTATTTCAGGAAATAAGTTTCGTAAACTAAAGTATAATTTAAAACAAGCTAAAGTTATTGGTGCAAAATCAATGTTAACTTTTGGTGGTGCTTTTTCAAATCATATTGCAGCGGTTGCTTATGCCGGAAAAGAATATGGAATTCCAACGATAGGTATTATTCGAGGTGAAGAATTAGCTTATAAAAGTGAATTAAATTCCACTTTACAATTCGCTAAATCCTGTGGTATGCAATTAAAGTTTGTGACTAGGGAAGCTTATAGAGAAAAGATGAATGAAACTTTTTTAGATGAATTAAAAGAAGAGTTTAAAGCTTGTTATATATTACCTGAAGGCGGTACAAATGATCTAGCAGTAAAAGGATGTGAAGAAATTTTAGTGCCCGAAGATTCTCATTTTAATTATATCTGTAGCGCTGTTGGAACAGGAGGTACAATTTCAGGTTTAATTAATGCTTCTCAAAAGGATCAGGAAGTATTGGGTTTTCCGGCGTTAAAAGGTGATTTTTTACAAGAAGATATTCGTAAATTTGCAAATCAAGAAAATTGGAAACTGATAACTGATTATCACTTTGGTGGTTATGGTAAAATAAAGCCCGAATTGATTTCGTTTATCAATAGATTTAAGACCGATTATAACATTCCATTAGATCCTATTTACACTGGTAAAATGCTCTATGGAATATTTGATTTAATTGAGAAGGGATTTTTTCCAGAGGGTTCTAATATATTAGCCATTCATACCGGAGGTTTACAAGGAATTGCAGGTGTAAATGAAATGTTGAAGCGTAAAAAACGTCCTTTAATTGTAGAATAAAATATGAAGTTGAGATATTTAATAGTGTTAATTGCTGTATTGGCAATGTGTTGTGGACCTAAAAAAGGTATTGTAACAAAGAGGAAAGAAAGCAGAACGAATAAAACTGTCGTTGTAAAGGAAAAAGAAGAAAGTAGAAAAACTGTTGAAAAGCCAACGGTTGTAAAAGAAACTAAAGCGCCAAGCAGTGTTGAAGTTTATATTGATTTATATGCTGAGATTGCTAAATCTAAAATGCGTACGCATAAAATACCAGCAAGTATAACACTTGCACAAGGGATTTTAGAATCAGGATCGGGTAGTGGACGTTTGGCTGTAAAGGCAAACAATCACTTTGGAATTAAATGCCATGGATGGACAGGTGATAAAATTTATCACGACGATGATCGCTCTCAAGAATGTTTTAGAAAATATCCAAAAGCAGAAATGTCTTATGAAGATCATTCAGAATTTTTAACAGGAAGAAGTCGTTATGCTGATTTATTTAAATTAGATGAAGATGACTATAAAGGTTGGGCTAAAGGATTAAGAGCAGCAGGTTATGCAACCGACAGAAAATATCCTGAAAAATTGATTAGTCTTATTGAGCGTTATAAGTTATATGAGTATGACGAAGAAGTGCTTAAGCCTTCTGTTAAGACCTCTAAAAGGAAATCTACTACGATTATTGAAGGTGTAAAGAAAAATAACACTAAAAATCATGTGGTATCAAAAGGAGATACATTGTATTCTCTTTCTCGATTATATAAAACATCTGTTGAAGCTATAAAAGCTGAGAACAATTTAAAATCAAATGACCTTACAATTGGTCAAAAACTTATTATTCCCAATTAATTTATGTTATATCAAAGAAGTAGTGTTTTATTTAAAGCTGCCCAAGAAGTTATTCCTGGAGGTGTAAATTCTCCAGTAAGAGCATTTAGTGCTGTTGGTGGTACTCCTATTTTTGCGAAATCTGCAAAAGGAGCTTACGTTTATGATGAAGATGGAAATCGTTTTATTGATTATATTAACTCTTGGGGTCCAATGTTACTTGGTCATGCATTTCCACCAGTGGTAGATGCTGTTATAGAAAAAACTAAGCAAGGAACTTCTTTTGGAATGCCTACAGCTATTGAAACTGAGATTGCCGAATTAGCAGTGTCAATGGTTCCAAATATCGATAAAATTCGTTTTGTGAATTCAGGTACAGAAGCTTGTATGAGTGCTATTAGACTAGCACGTGGATTTACTAAAAAGGATAAAATTATAAAATTTTCAGGTTGCTATCATGGACATAGCGATTCATTTCTAATTGCAGCAGGAAGTGGTGCAGTTACATTTGGAACTCCTAATAGTCCTGGTGTTACGGAAGGAACAGCAAAGGATACGCTTTTAGCCAAATATAATGATATTGAAAATGTTAAGTCATTAGTAGAAGCTAATAAAGGTGAAATTGCTTCAATTATAGTAGAGCCTGTTGCTGGTAATATGGGATGTATTCCTCCGGTTGATGGTTTTTTAGAAGGCTTAAGAGCTGTTTGTGATGCTAATAATATCTTATTGATATTTGATGAGGTGATGACAGGATTTAGACTTGCAAAAGGTGGTGTACAAGAATTAAAAAATGTTGATGCTGATATAGTTTGTTTCGGTAAAGTTGTTGGAGGTGGATTGCCTGTAGGTGCTTTTGCTGCTAGGAATGAAATTATGAATCATCTAGCACCTCTAGGACCTGTTTATCAAGCAGGAACTTTAAGTGGTAATCCTTTAGCTATGGCTGCAGGTTTAGCGATGCTTAAAGCAATTGAAGAGGATGCAGATTTAATGACTAGGTTAGGGGAGAAGACAAAATATTTGCATGAAGGTATTGCTGATGCGCTTAATAAGAATAACGTAATTCATACGATTAATAGAATTGGCTCAATGATATCTGTTCATTTTTCAGAAGAACCTGTTGTTGATTTTGATTCGGCTGCTAAAGGAAATAATGAAACTTTTAAAAAGTTTTTTCATGGTATGCTAAATAAAGGTATTTATATTGCTCCAAGTGCATTTGAAACTTGGTTTATAACAGATGCTTTAAGTTATGAAGATTTAAATGAGACTATTGAAGCAGTAGAAGAAATTGCAAAGTATCTTTAAATTAGTAAAAGTTATATCATAAAAAAAGTCTCGCCAATGGCGAGACTTTTTTTATGATATAAAACTAGTTTAATTAGTTATTATGATAATTCTTAAAACGTTTAAATTGTTCTTCGGTTAAAACACTTTTCATATTATTATCCAATTCTTCGTTTACCGTTGCCATTTTTTTAGGCTCTTTTCCTTGAGTTAAATCTGGATTTTCAATTAAGTAAGTGTGATAAGTGTATTCTCTTATCACTTCATAAACATCATCCATTTGAACTTTTTCAAATCCAACAATCTTTCTTAAAGCTTTAGTTTCTTTTGCTGCTTTGGCATTTACAATAGTATTTGTTTTTTTCTTTACTTCTAGATTACTGTTTTGCGCTACGGCAGATTGAGTTCCTAAAAATAGAGCAAATACAAATAAGCAAAGGGTAATTATCTTTTTCATTATGGATTAATTATTTATGATTAGAAGACTAAAGTAACAATTTTATTCAATAAAAAGAAAAAGTATCGACTATGCGATACTTTTTCTTTTAAAAATAATTATTTTTTAATCTTATTTTCTGCTGTATTTTCCTTTTTGTTGACCTTTTTTTCTTTTTTGTTCTGGTTTCATTTTCTCAAATTCAGCATATTGTTCAGCTGTTAAGATCGTCTTCATTTCACGTTTCATTTCAATCATTTGATCTAATCTGTGATTTTGTCTTTCAACCATTTCTTCTTTAGTTGGTTTCTGCTTTTCTTCACTTTTGTCAGCTTTCTTTTCCTCTCTTAATTTTTGATTTTCTTCTGCTTGTTTTAAAATGACTTTTTGAACTTTTGCTTGTTGAGCATCTGTTAAATCTAATTTTAAAGTTAATCTTTTCGCTTTTAATTCTGCCATGTCTTTAGGAGATATGTCTTCTCTTAATTCAGAGCGGTTTTCCTTATCCATGTTTTTACGATCCTTTTTTTGTGCATACCCGGTTAAGGTTACTAATACTAAGGCAATGATTGCTAATTTTTTCATGTTCTTTAGTTTTTATGTTATACTAGTTTAGATGTAAGAATTCTAAAAAAGTTTAATTCTAAAATAGGATTTAACACCTTTTTTAACATTTGTAAAAAATAAAATAGCGAAGGTTTAGATGTTTATTTGCTTTTATTATGCTGATAAAAATTAGGCAATAAAAAAAGGCTTCAAGTTTAACTTGAAGCCTTTTTTAATGAATTAAAAGTAGATTATTTTGGATCTAAAATAAGATTAATACGTTCTATTGCATCTGCAATATGTATTCTACTGATAGAATCTCTACCACGTGTAGAACGTAATTGACTACGTAAAGAAGTTAATTCTGCTCTCACAACGGCTCTGATATCAGATTGGCTAGTGTTAACAGGTGTTACTTTAACGTAAGCACTAGATCTTCTTCCTGATCTTTGGTTTTCTGCAGTCATTAAATAAGCTAATCTATCGATATATGCACGTTGTAAATTACGTCTATAAGTATCGATTTGTTTTCCTGTACTTAATTCGCTCCATACACCTTTGCGTAAATCGCTCATCATATCTGTTAAAGCATAAGCATTACTATCAAAAGTGTTTGCTTCAATAAGACGTTGCATTTTACCTAAACTTAAGATATTATCAAGTGTTCTTGCTTGTAAACCTCTAACACGTTCAACAGAACCTGTAAATTCAATACGATCAAAAATATTTTTATCAATTAACCATTCAGGAGTTTCAAATAAGTTCTCTTGAATAAAAGCCATTGCTTTTTTCTGATGATCTTTTGGTACAGCAGTGTAAACAGCTCCTTCTTGGTCTGCTGCTTTATAATATTCATAAACTCCACCGATGTTATTAGAAACATGTCCCATGTAACGATTAAACTGAGAAATTACATGTCCATACATTTCTTCTAGATCATCATAACCTTCACCAGCTTCTGTAGTCCATTCAATTAAGTTTGGTACAATACGCTTTAAGTTTTTAATACCATATTCACTTGCTAACATGGCATCATCACCTAAGTCTTCAGTTTGAGAACTAGGATCTACAACATCACCAGCTTGTTGGTGTCCAAAACGATACATTGGATCTCCAGCATGCTCCATAATCCATCCGTTAAGAATAGTTTTTTCTTCTTCTGCTGTTTTGTCTAAGATAGGTCTGTAACCCCAAGAGATTGCGTATTTATCGTAAGTTCCGATGTCTGGCATTAAAGCAACACCTTCATCACCTGGTTGAGCGATATAGTTGAAACGTGCATAATCCATAATAGATGGTGCAGTTCCGTATACTTTAGTGAATTCTGGATCACGTAATTTTTCAACAGGGTAAGCTACACTAGACCCCATGTTATGTGGTAATCCTAAAGTGTGACCAACTTCGTGAGAAGATACAAAACGAATTAAACGTCCCATAACTTCATCTTTAAATTGTGGGCTTTGTGCTTCTGGATTTATTGCTGCAGTTTGTACAAAGAACCAACCACGTAATAAAGACATTACATTGTGGTACCAGTTAATATCACTTTCTAAAATCTCTCCTGTTCTTGGATCACTAACGTGAGGTCCGTTTGCATTTGGTATTGGTGAAGCTAAATAACGTACTACAGAGTAACGTGCATCTTCAGGGCTCCATTCTGGATCTTCTTCTACAGATGGTGGGTCTTTTGCTATAATAGCTTCTTTAAATCCTGCAGCTTCAAAAGCAACTTGCCAATCTTCAATTCCTTGTTTGATATATTTTTTCCATTGTTCAGGAGTTGCTCTGTCAATGTAATAAACGATTTGTTTTTTAGGAACTACTAATTCTCCTCTTTTAAACTTTTCAATATCTTCATCTTTAACTTCTAATCTCCAACGATCTAAGAATTCTAAAGATTTACTTTTTTGATCTTTTAAACCATAATCTGTTTGGCTACTAGTAAACCAACCTACACGTTCATCAAAATAACGACGTTTCATTGGTACTGTTGGTAACAAAATCATAGAATTATTGATTTCTAAAGAAATAGCACCTGTGTTAGAATTTGAAGGAGGTGCTCCTGCTGCATATGTTTTTACCGTACGAGATTCAATATTTGTAGGATAAGATTTTATAGATTCAATATATGAAAGTTGTCCATCTAAGCGCGATATTTTATATTGTTGTCTTGCACGTTGTGGATATCCTAAAGGTTTTACATCTTTTTCAAATAAATCAGTAACATCAATTACGGTACTTAATGAGTCTTTACTGAATGCTTTAATAGGAAAAGTAGCAATTACAGGTTCGAAATTAGAATTTTCAACCGCTTCATGTACAGGTAAAGAATCTGCAGCAACGACTTGGTAAGAAACCATGCGTAGCAATACTTTTTTGTCTTTCTTTTCCCATCGTAATACTTGTTCGCTTAATTTTCCGCCACCAAAACCAAGTCCAGAAGCTGTTTTAGCGATACGTGTAACCATTAGCATTTCTCTGTTAAAAAGAGAATCTGGTATTTCGTAAAAGAATTTATCATCTACGGTGTGAACTGTAAATAAACCTTTGTCAGTTTTAGCGTCTTTTGTAATGACTTTACTATAAGGTTTTGGATCGTTTTTTCCAGGTTTTTTTCCTGAAGATTGTGCTGTTGTAGCGGCATCTTTCTTAGATTTACCAGCTTTTTTAGCTGTGGAACATGAGAATGCCAAAAAAGCAGAAACTACTAAGAGTAGTTTGAGTGTTAAGTGTTTCAAGATAGTCAGTTTTTATTAAATTTTGATGAAAATACATATTCTATTAAGCTTTTGTTAATATTAGAATAGAATTTAGTATTTTTTTAACGAGTAATACTTCTTGTGTTTCTTTATTCTTAATTTAATTGAAGTCTTTAAAATATTTCAGGGAATTTTTGTTTTTTTAGTATTTTCGAAAAAATATTTTAAACTAAAGTGTGATATTAAATGTAATGATTACGCTAGTCATTGCTTTAGTTTGTATTACTAAAACAAAAAAGGAACTACCTTTCGATAATTCCTTTTTTTAATATATGTTATTGTCTTTTTAAACTAGCTCTACAAACAAACCATCTTCAGTCTTTTCAACTTTAGTTAAACCATGCTTAGCTAATCCTTTTAATCCTTTATCCCAACCTTTGTTACTTAATCCCGATTGTGATTTAAGTACATTTAAGTCCATTCGCTTTTCGGATTTTAATACTTCTAAAATCGCTTTTTCATTATCACTTAGGTCTACTTTTTTCTTCTCAGGTCTCATTTGAGGGAAGAATAATACTTCTTGTATACTTTGATTATTGGTTAAGAACATAATTAAACGGTCCATACCAATTCCCATTCCAGAAGTAGGGGGCATACCGTATTCTAGTGCACGTAAAAAATCGTGATCTATAAATTCAGTGGCTTCATCATCTCCTTTTTGAGCTAATTTTAATTGATGCTCAAAACGTTCGCGTTGGTCTATTGGGTCATTAAGCTCAGAATAAGCGTTAGCAACTTCTTTACCACAAACCATTAGCTCAAAGCGTTCAGTTAATTCTGGGTTATCTCTGTGCTCTTTACATAAAGGGCTCATTTCTTTTGGGTAATCTGTGATGAATGTTGGTTGAATGTAGTTTCCTTCACATTTTTCACCAAAAATTTCATCAATTAATTTTCCTTTACCCATGGTCTCATCAACTTCAATATGCATGCCTTTTGCAGCTGCTCTTATTTCGTCTTCAGACTTGTTATAAATATCAAAACCTGTAAATTCTAAAATAGAATCGCGCATTGTAATACGCTTATAAGGTGCTTTAAAGTTAATTTTGTGTTCTCCAAAAGTAGCTTCAGAAGTTCCATTTACGGCTGTTGCACAATGTTCTAAAAGTTTTTCACAGAAGTCCATCATCCAATTGTAATCTTTATAAGAGACATAGATTTCCATGGCTGTAAACTCAGGGTTGTGAGTTCTGTCCATTCCTTCGTTTCTAAAGTTTTTAGAAAACTCATAAACACCATCAAAACCACCAACAATTAAACGTTTTAGGTATAATTCGTTAGCAATTCTCATGTATAATGGAATGTCTAAACTGTTATGGTGTGTCATAAACGGACGTGCCGCAGCACCTCCAGGAATAGGTTGTAAAACAGGGGTCTCTACTTCAAAATAACCAGATTCATTAAAGAACGAACGCATTGCATTAAACAATTTTGTACGCTTTATAAATACTTCTTTAACATGTGGGTTTACTACTAAATCTGCATAACGTTGTCTGTAACGCATTTCTGGATCTGTAAAAGCATCATATGTTTTTCCGTCTTTTTGTTTAGGTATTGGTAATGGTTTTAAAGACTTACTCAATAATTTAAAATCTTTAACCATTACAGTCTTTTCTCCAACTTGAGTTGTAAAAAGTGTTCCTTCTATACCTACAAAATCACCTAAATCTAGTAGTTTTTTAAAGACATCATTATATAATGTTTTGTCTTCTCCTTCGCAGATTTCGTCTCTATTAAAATAAACTTGAATACGACCTTCGCTATCTTGCAATTGCGCAAAAGAAGCTTTTCCTTGAATGTTAATTGCCATTAGACGGCCTGCTACTATAACCTGTTTACCTTCTTCGAAATCAGATTTTATCTGTTTGGAAGTATGATTAATCGGAAATAAATCCGCTGGATAAGGGTTGATCCCTAAAGCTCTTAGCTTTTCTAACTTTTGGCGTCTTACCAATTCTTGTTCTGAAAGTTGCATTCTTATTGATTTTAAAGGCTTATCTACTTTTTTGATAAGCGAATGCAAAATTACACTTTTTAGAAAAATTAATGAGCACCTTTTAGTTAGATTTTATGGAAACCTTGTTTTAAATCTAACAAATTCAGAAAAAGTGTAACAATTCAATAAAGCACACGTCTTATAAAGACATTAAATCATTAAACAATATTATGGGTTTCTGGCGTGTTATATTAGCTATCATTTGTCCACCTTTAGCTGTCCTTGATAAAGGATGTGGTTCTATATTAATTACTTTTCTGTTGACGCTCTGTGGCTGGGTTCCTGGTGTTATTGCAGCATTGATTATTCTTAATAATCCTGAGCGATAAAAGTCTTACCTTTGTCGTCTTAAATACTTAAAATATTATAATGAAAAAGTTTTTTACATTACTTAGTTGTTTAGCATTAATGATGCTTACAAGTTGTCAGTTTTCTGAAAATATTTATGTCAATGAAGATGGTAGTGGTACAGTAAAGTTCTCAATGGATGCCTCAGAAATGATGGATGTTTTAGGACAAATGGGTGAAAATGCTTCAGATGAAATGAGTAAAGCTGTAGATTCTACAATCGTTTTTAAGGACTTTTTGGTAGAATATAAAGATAGTATTTCTAATTTGTCTTTAGAAGAACAGGAAAAGATTAAAGCTATGGAGGATTATAAACTTCACATGGTTATGGATCCTGATAAAAGAAAGATGTTTTTTGATATAGAAACAGATTTTGACAATGCCAACGAGTTGCGTGATATGTATAAAGCAATGAATAACTTTAACAATTTGAAAGGAGGTGAAACTGCTAGTGATAATTTGCCTCTAAGTCCATTTTCTAGTATGGGAAATGAAGGCTCTACTTTGGTGAGTTACTCGTATAATGGTACTGTTTTTAAAAGAAATGTGGCAATTATTGATATGGAAAAGCACCAACAATCTTTAGATAGTATAGATAAATCGGCTTTGATGTTGGGATCTTCGAAGTATATAATTAATTACCATTTTCCTAAAGCTGTAAAGTCCTTTTCAAAAGAAGGAGCTATGTACAGTGAGGATAGGAAAACTGTTACTTATGAAGTAGGGTTTATAGATATGCTTAAGGATCCAGAAATATTGAATATCGAAGTTGTTTTAGAAGATTAAAAATTAATTGTTTTGAATAAAGTTATAAAACTACAAGATTTAGGAACCAAAGATTTTAAGGAAACTTGGGATTATCAAGAAGAGATCTTTAAATCTATTTTAGATACCAAGATAAAGAATAGACGAGAGGATGCTAATTTGGTTACAGAAAATCATTTTATCTTTGTAGAGCACCCACACGTTTATACTTTAGGTAAAAGTGGTCACTTATCTAATTTATTACTCTCAGAAGACCAACTTGCCAAAAAAGGTGCAACATTCTATAAAATTAATAGGGGAGGTGATATTACATATCACGGTCCAGGACAAATAGTAGGATATCCTATTTTAGATTTAGATAATTTCTTTACAGATATTCATAAATATTTACGTTTTCTAGAAGAAGTAATCATTCTTACTTTGGGTGAATATGGTTTAAAAACCGAACGCAGTCCCGGAGAAACAGGTGTGTGGTTAGGTGTAGGTACGCCGTTTGCACGTAAAATTTGTGCTATGGGAGTTAGAGCTAGTCGTTGGGTTACAATGCACGGATTTGCACTTAATGTAAACGCTGATTTAGGATACTTTGATAACATTATTCCATGTGGAATAAAAGGAAAAGCAGTAACAACTTTAAATAATGAATTAGGGGTTGATCTAGTTAATGAAGCTGAAGTTAAAGCTAAAATATTAAAGAATTTTAGTACACTTTTTGAGGCTTCTTTTATAGACTAGATTACAGATTTAAATAGATTTTTATTTACAGCTTTTCTTCTTTGTTTGTACTTTCTTTTAGTTTTTATTAATCGATATCTAAAATCATCAAAAAACAGACTGACCAATAAGATTATTGCGCCGACAATTAGTGTGTTTAATTTAAAGTTTAGTCTTGTATAAAGAAAACCTCCCATTAGTCCACCAGAAAAGAAGAAATAGATAATAAAAATTCGAAGTTTGATGGTTGATTTAATTGTATCTCTATTGGGGTGATAAATAGGGAATAATAACTGAGAAAGTTCAATACCTAAGTCTGTAAATAATCCCGTAAGGTGTGTTGTTCTTACAACTGCATTAGAAATTTTAGTGACAAAAGAGTTTTGAAGTCCCATAGCAAACAGAAGTGCACAAACAATAAGGTCTGAGTATTTTATTGCTCCAGTATCACTAATAAGTGCAATTGATATTAGAATTAAGCACTCTAGCAATGTAGGAAGTACAAAGACATTCAACCTCTTGTTTCCTCTATATTTTTCAATAAGAAAGCTAGACGAAAAAGAACCAAACAGGAAAGAGAAAAAATAAAGAAAATAGATGGTTCCTTTCCAAAATTCAAAATTAGCAACATCACTTATAAAAAGTGCAAAATGACCTGTTACATTGGTTGTTAATTCTCCAAAAGCTAAAAATCCAGAGACATTCACAATACCAGCGACAAAGGATAAAATAGTAGCAATTCGCAGATTATGTTTTATAGTTCTGCTTGTGCCTTGATGTCTAAACATTTTATTTAAATTGCTAATTAAAATTAAGCCTCGTCATTAAAAAACACTTTGTAGTAATGCATTTTCTTTTCTTCATCGTAACCACGTTCTAAATATTCTGCAGAAGCATCTGGTGCATCAACATCAAGTTTTATTTGAATGTTTGTATCGAGTTTTATTTCTGTTTTAATTTTTTGTTTTTGCTTTTTTAAAGCGACTTCAGAAACGTCAAATTGATTTCTAATTAATACTTTATTGTCTGTTTCGTATGTTTTTTTATAGTCTTCAAACAACTGTATTTTATCTTCTTCTGCAAATACTTCTTCTTTAAATGTGTCGATATTTACAATTTCATTTTCCTTGAAAAAATCAACGGTTTTAGCTAAGAAATTACTTTGCTCTTGACCTCCGAAATTTGGTTGCAAAACTTCTTTAGAAAACTCTCTACAAAGCTCAATACAGTTTTTAGTGTGTTGGTTACTATCGTCTGGGTACTTAATGTTTAAGAAGCTTTTAATCCAGTATTGTGTATCATAAGAATTGTTGTCTACACTAAGCACAATTTTACCTTCCATATCGGATGTATTCAAAATTAGACAGCCTTTATCTACTTTTTTTGCCTGAATACCTTTCTGAACTAAAATATCGTAATTATTACCGTCTTCTAAATACGTTTGAAAAAACTCAGTTTTATTTTCTATTTTAAAAATACCAATGGCATCTGTAAAATAATCTTCGTATTGAATGTTTTCAAAATGACAAATAAGAACATCTCCTGTTTTGATTTGAGCAGAATTACTTTGTTCAAATAAATGGGTGACAATGTGCTTAGATATGTCTACAAAATCAGCATCGTCTTTAAATAATTGCTCGCTATAAGTGTTAATTTCATTAAGGGCAACATCGCTATGGTGATGAAAACGATAACTTTCTGCAACACTAACAAATGGTTTTAAAAGATAAGGTAGCATTAAATGGTAAGTAGCTTCATCAAAATCTACACTAGCATCTGAAAAAGCATTTTTTGTGCCATTAAATTTGTTACCAACTTTATGAATAATACAGCTTTTTATAGAAGCTTTTTGTCTTTTTATCATGGGGTTAAATCATCTTTAAAATAAATAGGTAATACTGTAATGTTAACGTTTAAATGTTTTAACTACTTACAGAAATAATACTAGGATTTAGTTCAATTTATATACTACAATAGTTTGGTCATCACTTTGGGTAATCAGTTCTAAACCGTTGTCATTATCTAATTTTTCTAATGTTGCAGCTCCAATACCGAAAACAGGAAAATTAGGAATAGACTTTACTTGACTGTCAAAAAGATAGACTTTTTTAGATTGTTTATCTGTTGTAGTGACATAAATTTTATCATTCAAATAGAAAATTCTTGGTTCTGAGTAATCACCATAATCTAAATCTATTTTTCTAGATTTTATTGTAAGCCTATTTTCTCTTAATGAAACAAGCGTTTTACTGGTTGTGCTTATTTTATGCTTATCAGTGAGATTAAGGTTTTCGGACGTTTGTTTTCCTCTAGTGTCAACCTGAATTAATTCTCCAAGTGTATTTGTTGTTGTAAACTTGTTTTGATATAAATACACTTCGTTATCCGAAAAGCGAATTTTGTCTTTTGCGTTTGCTCTTGCGCTACCTTGTCTGTTTAATATTTTTAAATTTTCTCCAGCTCCAAAAACAATATAATCTTTTGTTCCTATTCTGTAATGTTTGGGTTGAGATATTATATTGGAGTTATTATTTTTATACTTAAAACCATTAACAGCTTGTCCTTTTGCATTATACATTAAAAGATTTTTGCCTTGGGTTACAAGTAATCTATAATTCTTCTTTTTATCATAATCAAATACAGAAAGGGGTTGTGTAATAGCATCATTAAATTTTAAAGGGAATGGTGATACATCGTTACCATTTCTGTCTAAAACATATATACGATTAGAGGTGGCGAAAGCTAATTGTAATCGACCATTTTTATACATGTCAATTTGCTCAATTTTGCCTAAAATTTTATTTTGAAGTTTTTTCTTCCAAAGAATATTTCCAGAGCTTGATATAAGATAAAGTGTATTGTTTGTGTCTTGAGCAACAATATCATTGGCTTTAGTAATATGGTTCTTAACCGTTTGTGGAGCTTTTATTAATGGTGCTTCAAGTTTTGTTGTAAAGGCTTCGTTTACAGAATTTGTAGCTGCTCGTTTTTTAAATTTCTGAATAATACCATTAATGTGAGTGTAATTATCTTCCTGTATAAATTGTACAGCATTAGCATTATAACCGTCAAGGTTTTCTCCCATTATAGATGATAATTCTTTAGAATCTTTGTATATAAATAGGGATGCTTCGTCACTTAAATTATCATTGATATTAATAAAAGCATCAGAATTTACAAGGGTGTTGTTATTTAAAGCGTCTGTAAGTATTTCTTTTAGATGGTCTGTGGTTTCAGAAAAAATAATAAAATTTTCAAAAACAGAAAAGTACTGTGCGTTTTCAAAACTGATAAAAGGTTTTAAAATGGTTTTGAAATAATCGTGATCTTCAAATTCAAAAATGTCAAAATCTCTAAATGATTCTGTGTAAGATTTGTTTTCAATAGATTCTACTAGAAAGTTAGGGTCTAAAGAATGAAGTATAAGAGCATTATCGATTAACGCAATTTCGTTTGTGAAATTTAAAAAAGTGTTAGAGTTATCAGCATCTTCACCTTTTAGTTTTGTATTATTTTTGAAGAATACTGAGAAATCATCGTAAGCAATACTTAATAATGATTCTGTATTTCGTGGAACTACTGCAGGACTATTCGTTTTTTGTGGGATAGTATTTTTAAAGCTATCAATGTAATTATAACTAGAATCTTTAGAGGTTAATATTCCATTGTAACTTAGACCTGTGTCATTATATTTAAGATCTAGAACGGTAAAGTTGGTTTTACCTTTATTTATGAAATCTGAGAATAATAATTTTGAATAATTTTTTACTGTAGGTTTAAAGATTATAGAAGCAACAGATTTTTTATCAGCAGTTTCAATGAGTTTACTGATTTCTGTATTTTCATTTTCGGAATTTAATGTTTTTATAAGTTCTAAATTATTAGAGCCAGCAAAAGTGTTTCCAATAATTTTATGATAGATAGTATTGTCGTTTATTTGAGTCTTTTCAATTTTTGAATCGGCTAAAGTTTCAGAAATAAGATTAGGTATAGAATCGATTACAAATAATGTACTATCGTGTTTTGTTAGCACTAAATAATCAGGATTTGTATTGATGGAATCTGTAAAAGAAATATAAACTTGATTTGTTGTGTTTAAGTTGTTTAGGATAGGGATAATGTTTTTTAACTGCTCATTATATATAGTAGAAAGAATATCATTATTTTCAATACTATTAATAAAATCGTTAAGCTCATTAACTTGAATAATTACATCTGTTTTATTGGGTATAAATTGATGCGCTTGCTTGGTTTTGTTGTAGTCTTTTTGACATGACAAAACAAATAAGAATAAAATCAATAAAAAACCAAGTCGCTTCATTAAATCTAAAATTTTAGATTACAAATATAAAAAGTTATAACCACTATAATTTTAAAACTAGACATTAATGCTAGCGTAAAAGAATTTAAATTTATGTTAGATGTCTAAATTGTATTGCACAGGGAGTAATCGAAATGTTTTTCTGTGATACTTGGTAATACCATATTCTTTTATTGCTGCTCTGTGTTCTTTGGTAGGGTAACCTTTGTTCTGTTTCCAATTATACATTGGAAATTCTTCATGAATTTTTTCCATATATGCATCTCTGTAAGTTTTTGCTAACACAGAAGCAGCTGCAATACTTAAATATTTGCCATCACCTTTTATAATAGTTTCAAAAGGAATCTTTTTATAAGGTTTAAATTTATTACCATCTACGATGATAAATTCAGGTACTATTTTTAATTTAGAAATAGAACCGTGCATGGCCAAAATAGAGGCGTTTAAAATGTTAATTTCGTCAATTTTGGCTTCAAATATGTGTTGTATAGCAAAAGAAATACTTTGTTGTTCTATGATTGGTTTTAGATCAGACCGCTTTTTTTCTGAAAGTTGTTTCGAGTCATTTAAAACATTGTTCTTAAATGAAGTAGGTAAAATAACGGCTGCTGCAGTAACCGGGCCTGCCAAACAACCACGACCAGCTTCGTCGGTACCACATTCTAAAATATATGATGAATATTGAGATTTTAGTGTCAAAAGAAGTTTTTTTTTACAAAGTTAAAATTTTAACGCAACCTTTTTACACTTTTGCCATCTAACTAGAGAGTGTACGGGATAAACAATAAAGAAACTACTTTCTTGAATTGTTATTATTATCGTAATGTTGTTAACATTTTTTTAGCAAAAAGCCTTGCTTATTTAATATTTAATTAAGATGTTTGCAATTAGACTAACTCAAATAATTGTTTTATGAAATTAAAATTAACATGGTTATTAACGCTTTTTATGGCGTTCGTGATGCAGTTTTCTTTTGCACAAGAGAAAACTGTCACAGGTACGGTTACTACTGCTTCGGATGATTTTCCTCTTCCGGGTGCAAGTGTAATTGTAAAAGGTACTTCTAATGGTCAACAGACTGATTTTGATGGTAAATTTACTATCAAGGTTAATCAAGGTGATATATTAGTCGTTTCCTATGTAGGTATGTTGCCTGCAGAAATTAAAGTTGGGTCTTCTAATTCTTACAATGTTGCATTGAAAGATGGAAGTACTCTTGAAGAAGTAGTAATTGTTGCTTATGGAGAGCAGAAGAAAGAATCTGTACTTGGTGCTGTTTCTACTGTTGGAGCTAAAGATATCGAGCAAGTTCCAATCGGGTCTTTTGATCAAATTCTTAAAGGAAAATCTCCTGGTTTACATATTGCATCTGGTTCAGGTCAGCCTGGTTCTAGTGCTAAAGTAAGAATTAGAGGTACTCACTCTATTAATGGTGGTTCTGATCCTTTATATATTATGGATGGAGTTCCAATTACTTCTAGTGATTTTGCAACATTAAATGCAAATGATTTTGAAAATATTACGGTTTTAAAAGATGCGGCTTCAACTTCTATTTATGGATCTAGAGGTAGTAGTGGTGTTATATTAATTACTACTAAGAGAGGTGTTGCTGGAGTGTCTAAAGTTAAATATTCTACTCAATACGGTATTTCTGAAATTGGAGACTTGCGTTTTGAAATGATGAATGCTCAAGAGAAAATGACTTTTGAAAACTGGAAAACACCAGGGACATGGTCTGATGCAGATATTGCAAATGCAGAAACAACAGATTGGAGTGATTATTTCTTTAGAACAGGTATTACACAAACACATGATTTTTCTGTGTCTGGTGGTAATGAAAAAACTCAGTTTTTTACATCTGTAGGTATGTATGATCAAGAAGGTATTGCGCTTCGTTCTAGCTTACAGAGATTTACTGCAAGGTTAAATGTAGATCATAAAGTTTCTGATAAATTTAAAATTGGTGTTAAGACATCTATTGGGTATTCTAAATCTAATTATATAAGTTCTGAAGCTTCTATTAATACAAATAACCCTTTTGCTGTTGTGTATTTAGCTCAGCCTTATGAGACACCTTACAATCCTGATGGTTCTTATAATACAGGTATTTCTGATCAAGGTACTCCTTTATTAGGTGGTAATGCTTTAGAAAATCTTAATGTTAATAGTAGTGTACAAAATGACTTAAAAATTAATATTAGTGGTAATGCTAGTTTAGAGTTTATGAAAAATGTTACAGCGAGAGTTAATATTGGTGTAGATTATATTGATAGAAAATTTGAGCGTGGTGTATCACCAGATACTTTTTTTGGTGCTAATGCTGGTTTTATAGGTGATGAAGGTACTTATGAATTTAGTAATACATTTATTGCTAACATTAACGCGCTTTCTAGTTTAAGCTATAATAATACTTTTAATGATGTTCATAATTTAAATGTGTCTGCATTTGTAGAGTATTACAAATATCATGCTTTTAATGCTAATTTTGCAGGTTATGGTATTGATGCTAAGCGTCTTGGTTATGCTACAGGTATTACAGCTGGTACTGATACTAATGGGTTTATACCTGATGTTGGAGGTAGTGTAACTCAAAGAGGTTTATTTGGTGCGTTTACAAATATCAAATATGATTATGATAGCAAGTATTTTGCAGAATTTACTTTACGTAAAGATGCTTCTTCTAGATTCTCTGATGCTAATAAATGGGGTACATTTTACGCTGTAGCAGCAGGTTGGGCTATTCATAATGAAGATTTCTTAACAGCTAGTTGGATTAATAACTTAAAATTAAGAGCAAGTATAGGTACAACAGGTAATCAAGCAGGTATTGCTGATTTTCAAGATGAAGGTACTTATGGTACAGCTTCTTATGCAGGGCTTTCAGGTTTATCTGTAGCTTCAATTGGTAACAACCAATTAAAATGGGAAGAGTCTGAGAAATTTAACGTAGGTGTAGATTACGGTTTTTTCAATAATAGATTAAGAGGTAGTATTGATTATTATATCGAAAGTATTTCAGATTTATTTATTGATCAATCATTATCTTATTCTTCAGGGTTTGCTTCTATTGATGCCAATGCAGGTAAAATGCAAAATAAAGGTTTTGATGGACAAATTGATGGTACTGTTTTACAAACCAAAGATTTTTCTTGGAGCTTAAACTTTAATTTTAACTATAACAAAAATGAAATTACAGATTTAGGTCAAGTTGATGAATACCAGCTTGGAACTTCAATTGTTAGAGAAGGTTTAGCTTTTGGATCTCATTATGCTGTAGGATGGGCAGGGGTTAACCCAGCAAACGGTCAGCCTTTATATTTAGATGCTGATGGTAATGTTACAGATACTTATAGTGAAGACAATAGTTTAGCACAATGGGGAAGTTATGAGCCTACTTGGACTGGTGGTTTTGGTTCTCAAATTAATTATAAAGGATTTAGTGCATCAGCACAATTTACTTGGGTAGAGGATTATTATAGATTTAATAACCAATCTTTCTTTCAAGAAAATGCAAACTTTTCACAATATAACCTAGCGACATCAATGTTAGATATTTGGAGAACTCCAGGTCAGGTTACAGATACTCAAGGTTTTGCTTATAATAGAGAATTCAGTTCTAAAGATATTGAAGATGCTTCTTATGTGAGATTAACTAACGTAACAATTGGGTATACATTTACCTCTGAACAGTTAGGTGATACTAATTTATTTTCTGGTATGAGATTCTATGTTCAAGGTCAAAACCTTTATACATGGACTAACTTCTCAGGTTTCGATCCTGAAGATGATAATAATATTGCAGGATATGAGTATCCAACACCTAGAACAATTACGTTTGGTGTAGATTTAAACTTTTAAAATAAATTGATAATGAAAATAAAAAATAATATACTAAATTCTAGTAAACAACTAGGTTTAGCTTTACTTCTATTGACTTTAGCATTTTTTACAAGTTGTGAAGATGCTTACGAAATAGGACCGGATGATGAAATAACAGAAAGTAATGCAATTACTAATTTAACTGAGTTTACAGATGGTGTTATAGGTGTTTATGCTGTTATACCTGGTAATTCTGCTATCACTTGGAACTCTTGGTTTGCAGATGAAGTGCAATTACCTGAATCTAATAATGGTTCTGGTGTACAAGTACATACTTGGTCTATTAATACTTCAGAAGATACTTCAGCGGGTATATATAGTGGGTATGCTACTGTTATAAACAGAGCTAACCGTATTTTAGAAGCTGGTAATAGTATTGCAATATCTACGGATGAGCAAGCTGAGTTTGATAAATTAAGAGGTGAGTTATATGCGATTAGAGCTTGGGCTCATTTTAAACAAATGGTATATTTTAGTAGTTCTTATACTGATGAGTCAGCTTTAGCTGTTCCTTATCTAGATTATTCTGTTGTTTTAGAGCAACCAGCTAGAAATACAGTAGGTGAAGTATTTGCAGGTATCGAAGCAGACCTTACTTTAGCAAAGGATTTAATTCCAACGACGTTTACAGAAAACATTTTCTTTACTTTAGATGCTGTTACAGCACTTGAGGCTAGAATGGCTTTATACCGTCAAGATTATCCAACTGCAATTGCTAAATCAACATTACTGATTGATAGTTATACTTTAACAGATGATTCTAATTACACTAACATGTGGAATGATAATGAAGATTCTGAGATAATTTTCAAGTTAGCTAGAGAAGTAGGAGGATCTGCTATAGGTCAGTTTTATACTACTGTTTCTGGATCTCTTGATTGGATCTCTTCAGATAAATTATATAATTCTTATGATGCTAACGATATTAGATTAGGTCTAATTGGTGCAACTAATAGATCTATTAATAAATATCCAGGTGTTGCTGCTCAAACAGGTTTAAATGATCTTAAAGAGTTTCGTGTTGCTGAACAATATTTAATTAGAGCTGAAGCTTATGCACAATCAACTCAGTTAGGACTTGCTGCAGCTGATTATAATGCACTTAGAACAACTAGAATTTCTAGTTATACTGATGAGAGTTTTACCAATGTTACTGATGCAATGTCTAAGATATTAGATGAGCGTTTTAGAGAATTAGCTTTTGAAGGACACAGATTTTTAGATTTAAAAAGAACTGGTACTGATTTAGTAAGAGACAATTCAGATTGTTCAATCTTAGCTGCTGATGCTTGTAGCATGCTAAATAGTAATTATTTATTCACACTTCCTATCCCTCAAGATGAAATATTTGCAAATTCAAATATGATTCAGAATGACGGATACTAAAACTATTATTATGAAAACGAAATATTTATTTTTATTATTTATCACTGTTTTATTATCATCTTGTGAAGATGTTGAAACTCCAGATCTTGGATTAAACAGCGATTGGTTACAGTTTGAAAATGGTTCAGATACCATGACTGAAGGCGATGGACCTCAATTAGTACCTGTTTTATATGCTTCTACTACTAATCCTGACGGTATAGATGTAAGTTTTACTTACACATCTACAGTACCTGATGGTTTTACTGTAGAACCAGCTAATGGTATTGTAAATATCCCTGCTGGTGAGTTTGAGGCATACATAACTGTTACAGCTGATGATGATGTTACTCCAACTGATGATATTGTTATTACTTTTTCTATTGAAGGTAATACTGATTATTCTTTAGGGATTGCTGGTCAAGGTGTTTACAATGTAACTTCTGATCTTAGAATTATTGAAGATGATTGTCCTATTGAAATTGAAGAATTTGTAGGTACTTACTCAGTTACTGAAGTCTTTTCTGCAGGAGGAACTAATGAAGGTCTTACTTTAGCTGATGCTTTTGGTGAGTCTTATCAATTAGATGCAACTTTATCTACAGATAGTGCTACTACCATTGTATTTAATAATTCAATAGGATTTGATACTTACTTAACTAATGGTACAACTGTAACTTTTATAACATGTACTAAAGAATTTATCTTTGATGACGGTAGTACTTCACCTAATTTAGCTCTGTTTGCTGACTTCGATTATACTACTACTGCTTATAGTGATAGTTCTAAAACACTTGCTAGTACAGGTACTCTTGGGACTTATGGAGATTATGAATTGACATTAACTAAATTTTAATATAAATTATGAAAAACTATATAAAATTAGCTAAAAGTTCTTTAAGCATATTTGCTGTATTGCTTTTAGTACTTACTACATCTTGTAATAGTGATGATTCTTTTTCTTTTGATTTACCAACTCAAGAACCTACAGCTTTAATTAGTGATGCTACTTTTGCTGTATCTGCTGAATCTGCTTGTAAAACAGATATAACTATAACATCATCAGAATTTACAAATACTATATACTATTTGTTTACTACTGTTGGTTCTGAAGCTCCTGATTCATCAACTATATTTGAGACGGGTAGTACTATAGTTCCTACAAATGGATCTGCTGTTTTTACTTCTGGGAATTTAAATCCTTCTACAGATTATATCGCTTATTTCATTACTTTAAATAATGATGGTCTAAGATCAGAAGAAGTGAGCTCATTTACCTATTCTACACCAGAATTTGCTATCAATGTTTCTCCTACCTATACAGGGACTTCTACATATATTCCTAGTGGAACAGGAGAAGATGGTTATGAGGTTACTGTAACACCTGTAGATGGTATGGATTACACTTATGATGTTGATACAATATGGGGGCCAGATTTCTTTTTCACTCTTACAGGTGGACAAGTTAATCAAGGTGATTTCCCTGGTGTGTTAAGATTCTCTATCGATCCAGTTACTTATGATGTAACTGTTGTATCGGGTGGTGAAGATGCTGGCCAAGGTTATGGTATTGATATTCCTTATGTGATTTCAGGTTCTGGATCATATGATATTTGTAACGACATTATTACTTTCGATTTATTAGACGAAACTCTTTTAGGAGAAAGTGTAACAGTTGTATTACAATAAATAATATTTTAAATATTATTAAAAAACCCTCATTTTTTAATGAGGGTTTTTTTTTATGATTTTTTTTTGAGAAAAAAGTCATTCTTATAATTATGCCTATTAAAAATGAATATCCTATATTTACTAAAAAAAAGAAATAACGATTAATTTATTATCGTTTTTTTGTTATGAAGAAAATTTATATTATGAAGAAAATTTGTTTTGTTATTGTATGTGTAATCTCTTTTAATATTTATTCACAGAATGAATCAGAAGTTAAAGAGATTTTAAGAAATACAGATGTTGCCAGTTTGGAAAGTCTTAAAGCTGATTTTTTAAAACAACAAAAAGTTAATGATGACATAATTAATGCCTATGTTATTGCTAATAATGTACCTAGAATTATCAAAGATGGTGATAAGGTCATGGAAATAAGAAAAATTGTAAATAATAAGCCAGTTTATATATCTACAGATAACCTTGGTGGTGCCAGAACGAGTAGAACTAATTTTGTACAAGCCGGAGGAGATTTAGGTTTAAATTTAACTGGTAATTCTATGTATATTGGTATATGGGATGGTGGATCAGTATTAGCGACACACAATGAATTTAGAGTGTTTGGGGGAGGGTCTAGAGTTGAAACACCAGATGCAGCCTCAAGTTTAGGAATAAGTAATCATGGAACACATGTTACTGGTACTATTGGAGCTAGTGGAGTTAATAGTAGTGCTAAAGGTATGGCAACTGCTACAGATATGATTTCTTATGATTGGAATGGTGATAGTGGTGAGGTTATTAATGAAATAACTAATAATGGTTTGTTATTATCTAATCATTCATATGGAATTCCAATTGAAAATGCAACAGCAGCAAATATTGGTACCTACAATTCAGAAGCTAGATCTTGGGATCAGATAGCATATAGTGCTCCTTATTACTTACAAGTAGTTTCTGCCGGAAATGATGGTTCAAATACATATACTGGTGGTAATGCATCAGGATATGATAAGTTAGTTGGTGAAAAAAATAGTAAGAATAATTTAATTGTGGCTAATGCTGATGACCCTGTTATTAGTACAGATGGTAATGGAACATTATTATCTTTAAATATTAGTTCAAGTAGTAGTCAAGGGCCTTCTGATGATGGTCGTGTTAAGCCAGATATTTCAGCAGATGGAAATAATGTCTTTTCTACTTACAGTACAGATGATAGTGCTTATGGTAGGCTTTCAGGTACTTCTATGGCTTCACCTACAATTGCTGGTAGTTTATTATTAATGCAAGAGTATTATAATCAATTGCATTCTAATTTTATGAGATCAGCTACTCTAAAAGGATTAGCTTGTCATACCGCAGATGACGATGTTTATTCTATTGGTCCAGATCCTATATTTGGATGGGGATTAATAAATATTAAAGCTATGGCAGAAACAATTGCAGATGCGGTTGAAGGTACTGCTGTTCTTTCTGAAGAAACTTTAAATAGTAGTCAAACTTTTACTTATACATTTACATCTACAGGTTCAAGCCCTATAATAGCTACAATTTGTTGGACAGATCCAGCAGGTACTGATAGATCAGGTATATTAAATGATACAGATCCAGTTTTAGTTAATGATTTAGATTTAAGAATTACTCAGGGAGATACGACATATATGCCTTGGAAATTAAATAGTGCTAATGTTACACAATCTGCTACAAAAGGAGATAATATTGTTGATAATGTTGAGAGAATCAATATTAATAGTGGAGAAGTTGCAACTTATACTTTAACAGTAACTCATAAAAATCCATTTTTAACAGGAGGAACTCAGCCTTTCTCATTAATATTAACAGGTTCTGATTTAGTTTTAAGTAATTCAGATTTTGAATATGATGAGTTTTCTATATGGCCTAACCCTAGTAAAGGTGAGTTCAATATTAGATTTAATAACAATAATAGCAGTGAGAATGTTAAGATTGATGTTTATGATATTAGCGGACGTCTAGTTTATAAAAATACCTATACTAATAATTCATCTCAATTCAATGAAACTATAAATTTAACAGATGTTGCATCTGGTGTTTATTTAGCTAATATTTCTCAAGGAAATACTAAAACAACTAAAAAAATTATTATAGAATAGTATTCATTCTCTAAATAATATAAAAAGCGACCAACAATAATTATTGTTGGTCGCTTTTATGTTAAGTAATTTGTAATTTTTTGTTCTTTTACAATATTTTATAGTTTACTTTGTTTTAAAATTAGATTGTTTTAAATGCGCATCAAAATAAAATACTTACTTATATATTGTTTGTTTACTCTTGGTCTTACAGCTCAAAATAAACTGACTAAAGATAATACGTCTGCCAAACAAGACGTTTCTTCATTAAAAAAATCTAAAGGAGAAAAAGAAATAGCAACAATTGATATGTATCTGCAGTATAATAATTTATCAGACTCAGTACAAGTAGATACAACCTTAAGCATTAAAAAGGCATATAAATTTAACTACCTTCAAAAAGATAAATTTGGTTTAATGCCGTTTGCCAATATTGGTCAAACCTATAATTCTCTTACTTTTAATTCTTGGGATACCAGTACAGCTCCTTCATTTGGGGCAAGAGCACGTCACTTTAATTATTTAGAACATGATGATATTTATTATTATGAAGTACCAACACCTTGGACAAGGTTAACTTATAAAACAGCTTTTGAGCAAGGACAAATGTTAGATGCTTTCTTTACGGTAAATTTATCCAGGCAATTCAATTTTGCTATTGCTTATAAAGGGTTAAGGTCTTTAGGGAATTATCAGAACGTACTAACAAGTACAGGTAATTTTCGTTTCATTTCAAATTACAACTCTAAAAATCAAAAATATCATGCAAAAGGATATTTTGTAGCACAAGATTTACTTAATAATGAAAACGGAGGATTGCAGTCAGATGATATTATTAACTTCACATCTGGTAATGCTGAGTTTTTAGATCGTTCTGTATTCGATCCACAATTTGAGGATGCAGAAAACACTCTAGAAGGGAAACGTTTTTATTTAGAACAATCCTATGATATCATTAAAAAGAAAGATTCATTGTCAAATAATAAATTAGCCTTCTTTAATAAAATTTCATTTGAAGACAAATATTACCAATATTCTCAAACAACAGCCGCAACAACTTTTTTCGGTAATGCATTTACAACAAGTGTAAATGACAAAGTAAAGTTAGAAGATTTTAAAACAGCCATAGGTTTTCAATATTCTAACAATTTATTAGGTAATGTAGAATTCGCACTAAATTACACTGATATCAATTACGGGTATGATAGTCTTGTTATATTATCAGACGAAACAATTACAAATAGAATACAATCTAATTACTTTGGTGTAGAAGGAGCGTATTCTAAAAGTTATAAAGGATTCGATCTTGTAGCAAAAGGAGGACTAAATCTGTCAGATACTTTTGTAGGTAGTTATCTAGATGGAGTTATCAGTTTAAAATTAAATGAAGACATAGCCTTCTCTGGTGGTATTTCAATTAATTCTAGGCTTGCAAATTATAATTATCTATTATATCAAAGTGATTATATCAACTATAACTGGTATAATTTAGAAAACTTTAATAATGTAAATACGCAGCAAATCAAATTCAATCTTAACTCAAAAAAATGGTTCAACGCTTCTTTAGATTTATCTAATATAGATAATTACACCTATTTTAATTTAGACGAAACCACTTCCGATGGTGTTAACGTTATAAAACCGGAGCAGTATACCAAGCCACTCCAATATTTTAGACTCAAATTACAGAAAGAATTCAAAGTTGGGAATTTTGCATTAGATAATACCTTAATGTTTCAAAATGTAGTTAGTGACGATAATGTACTTAATGTACCCTCATTTATTACTAGAAACACATTGTATTATTCTAATGATATATTTAAAAAATCGATGTTGTTACAAACAGGTGTAACACTTAATTATTTTTCTAAATATAATATGAATGGATACGATCCATTGCTAGCTGAGTTTTACACACAAAACGATACCGAGCTTGGTGGATTCCCTATGTTAGATTTCTTTGTTAATGCTAAGGTGAGGCAAACTAGGATATTTTTTAAAATAGAACATTTCAATTCATCTATGACGGGTTACGATTACTTTTCTGCACCTAATAATCCATATAGAGATTTTGCAATCAGGTTTGGCCTGGTTTGGGATTTCTTTCTTTAATCATTTTCTGGCATTTCGCTTTTGCTTTTAAGGAAGCAAAATCGCCGCGTCATCCGCTATATCTTTTTTTAGAATATGCGTTGATCATATAATAAGATCTCACCTATATATAGTAACATTACCTTTTATAAAGTTTTAGGATAAAAAAAGGATGCCGCTCCTACCGCTAATGCGGGGATATGTATAGAATAATAAGACAAGTACATTATAAAATCAAGCTAGAGTAGGGGATATAGCAGATAAAAACTACAAAATCAATAAATCTTCAGAAGTTAAATAGCAGACAACAAGCGGGTTAAAAGTTTATCAGAAATAAAGCCTAAAAAAGCCTTGTCAGTTTAAAAAAGGGATCTATATTTGCACCCCGAAACAAAAACGATAAGTTTGGTTTCAACCCGTTCATTGTCAGATAATTTTATTTAGAAAAAGCGATTAAAATCTTTTTCAAATTAAAGTTGTGGGAATGAAAAAAGGGTTTTATATTTGCACCCGCTTAACAAAACAACGTTAAGCAAAAGTAAAGAAATAAGTTCATTAACATATTGAATTGACAGCGTAAGAATCAACTGGAAACGGTTGATTTAAAACAAGAGAATAAATCATTTAGAGTACTAGAATAATTCCTATTAGTGGTTGAAGACATAGTCGTAAGACTTAAAATTTAACGATGAAGAGTTTGATCCTGGCTCAGGATGAACGCTAGCGGCAGGCCTAACACATGCAAGTCGAACGGTAACATTTCTAGCTTGCTAGAAGATGACGAGTGGCGCACGGGTGAGTAACGCGTATACAATCTACCTTTTACAGGGGGATAGCCTTTAGAAATGAAGATTAATATCCCATAGTAAGTTATTGTTGCATGATAATAACTTTAAAGTTTCGGCGGTAAAAGATGAGTATGCGTTCTATTAGTTAGTTGGTGTGGTAACGGCACACCAAGAC